>NZ_JBMSEC010000002.1:0-1303486 GCF_049446115.1 Caulobacter sp. KR2-114 | reverse complement strand
GGCGGTGGAGGGGGCCGCCGCCGCCGCCGTGCGGCGATCTTGCCGCCCGGCCTCGATGGAGGCAGGCTGGCGCGATGAGCGCCGCCAATGCCGCCCTGTTCCGCGAGCCCCAGGTGCGAGGGGCCTATCTGGCCGCCCGCGGCTTTTCGGTGCAGGGGCGGCGCAGCGGCGGGCTGAAGGACCCGGTGGTGGTCGACCTCGCGGCCGGGCAGGTGCTGCTCCGGACCTACCGCGACCCGGCCCGGTGGCTGGGCGACTGGTGGACCACCCCGCACGAGATGCAGACGGTGATCGACTATTTCGGCCGCGGCGGGCCGGCGTTCGGCGAGGGGCGCAACATCGGCAAGGGCATCCTGCAGGCGACCCTGGCGGTGCGCTGGGACTGGGACGGCAACGACGCGGGGCATCTGGGCCTGGTCACCGCCGTGCGGCTGACCACCCCGCTGAAGGCCTTCTACGGCGAAGGCGACGTCGCCCCCAACGACGCCCAGACCCATACGCTGAAGCCCGTGGCGATCTTCGTCGGCGGCCGCCAGCGGGGCGTACGCCAGGTGTTCATCCCCTCGGCCCGGACCTATTCCGCCAGCTTCCGCATCGCCGAACGCGATGGCCACAGCGACAGCGACCTGGTGCGCATGGCCCGGCAGTACGACCAGGGCCCCGCGCCGTTCGAGCGGTAGGGCCGCGCCGCCCAGGCGGCCGCGACGATTGACGGCGCGCCCCCGCCGGGCGCTTGTGCGGCGATGAGCGCCACCCGCCATCACCCGGTCCTGGATCAGGTCTCGCGCCTCGTGCTGGCGGCGCTGTTCCTGGCGGCCGGGGCGCTGCACCTGGCGGCGCCGGGCGGCTTCGTGCGGATCATGCCGCCGGCTATCCCGTGGCCGCGCGAGGTGGTGCTTTTCACCGGCGCCTGCGAGATCGCCGGCGCGGCTGGGCTCCTGCTGCCCCGCACCCGGCGGCTGGCGGGGATACTGCTGGCCGCCTATTGCGTCTGCGTGTTCCCGGCCAACCTGTACCACGCCTTCGGGCGGGTGCATGCGCCGCCGCTGCCCGACAGCTGGTGGTACCACGGCCCGCGGCTGGCGTTTCAGCCGGTGCTGGTCTGGTGGTCGCTGCTGGCCGGCGGCGTCGTGCGCTGGCCGCCGATGCCGGTGACGATCGAGGCCGCCGACCTGCCGGCGGGGGCGCTGCTGGGCCGCTATGCGGGGCAGGGGGGCTATGCCGACTGCCTGGTGGTCCGGGTTCCCGGCCACGTCACCCAGGCGGCCTTCGTCGAGGCCTTCTACACCACGGCCCTGTTCAAGCTGGAGCGGCTGGTCCTGGCGGTGCTGCTGGCGCGCCCCTCCAGCGACGCGCAGGCGCGGCGGCTGGCGGCCGGGCAGGCCGAGCGGTTCGCCGCCTGGACGGTTGAGGCGCGCACGGCCGACCAGATCCTGCTCTGCGACTTCCTGGGGGCGTCGCGCTCGTGGCTGATGAGCGCGCCGGCCGCCGCCGCCGGCGACGCGTCGGCCACCACCCTGCGGTTCGGCACGGCGCTGGTCCCGCGCCGGGGCGCTCCTGGCCTCGGCCTCGGCTTTCGCGCCCTGGTCCCCTTCCACCGGGTGTACGCCCCGGCCCTGCTGCGCGCGGCGGTGCGGCGGCTGGCGGCGGCGCGGACGACCTGACGTAGGCGAGGCGCCGACCTCAGGCCGCGGACCAGTCCATGGCCCGCAGCCGCGACGCCGGCGTCGGGCGGCGGATGATCGCCCTGCTGCTCGAGGGACTGCGCGCGCCGTCGCCTGCCGGAGATCCCCCCTGGATCACGCCGCCTTTGAATGGACCCGGAGGGGGCGAGCCTAGGGGGCGACCTTGAAGCCGTCTGCGGGCGAGACCCAGATCACCGTCTGGTCCATCGCGGGCTGGGCGACGCCGTCGATCGACGCCTTGGCGATCATCGCATCGCCGTCCGGGACGTAGGCGGTGCAGATCTCGTGACCGAAGACGCCCTGCTGCGCCGCCGTCATCTTCTGCCTGAGCATCGTCGCCTGGGCGGGCGTCGCCGGCGCGCCGGCGATCTCGAACGTGGCCGACTGGATGTCTTCGGGGCGAATGAAGCCGCAGACCTGGCCCGCCTTGACCGTCACCGGCGTCGTCGTCCGCATGGTGACCACGGGCGAGGGCGAGATCAGCACCGTGGAGGGATTGTCGATCCCGCCGCCCGGCGCTGGCGCATAGCTGGCCAGCGACTGGCACGATCGGGCGGCGCGGTTGGGAGCGTAGCATTGCAGCCGTCCCTCGGCCGCCGGGGCGATCGGGGGCGGCAACGCCGCGGCGCTCACCGATGTCGACGCCATGGCCCAGGCGATGGCTGCCAGTCCCGATCGTCGCATTCGAATCTCCCTGCCCAGGCGCCGCGCGCCCCGCCTGAAGAAGCACAGGCCCGGACGGCTCGCCACCTGCGACTTCAGACCTCGGTCGGCGCCTTGGGCGGGGTCAGGCCGTGGGCCTCGAGGTGCCGGGACAGCACCGCGATCGCCTCGGTCAGGGCCAGCACCTCCTTCTCGCGCAGCTCGTCGATCTTCTGGTGCAGCAGCTCGATCTCCAGCTCGGCCTTGACGTTGACCTGGTGGTCGGTCTCGGCCGCCATCCGGTCGATGTCCTGCTGGCGGTTCTGCGCCATCATGATGAAGGGCGCCGCATAGGCCGCCTGGAACGACAGCGCCAGGTTCAAGAGGATGAAGGGATAGGGGTCCCAGTGGTTGATCCAGGCGGTGACGTTGGCGGCGATCCAGAAGGCCAGGATGGTGGTCTGGACGATGATGAACGGCCACGAGCCCATGGTCGCCGCCACCGCGTCGGCGATCTTCTGGCCCGTGGTCAGCTCGGGGGTCGCGCGCCCCTCCGTCGCCCGTCGCAGGCCGCGGCGGATCAGGCGCAGTTCCTTCAGCAGGTTCACTTCATGCGCGTGGAGCTCGTGCTGCATCTTCTCGAGATCTTGCATGGCCGGTCCTGGATGGCGTGCGCCGACGCCACCCCTGCGCCGGCGGCGGCCGACTCTCCCGTGGTCCTGGCCGCGAAGCCGATGATAGCGCGTCCGGGCGCCGCGCGAAGGGTCGAAGGCCGGGATGCGGGCTCCAGCGGAGAGCCGCCGGCGGTCCGCCGGGGAACGGCCAGGCTCGGCAACGGTTGTGTCATCAGGCTCACCTTTGCAACGAAGGCCTCCCCGATGCGCCGCCTCACCGTCTCCGCCCTCGGCGCCCTGGCCCTGCTGGCGCCGGGCCTGACCCACGCCGATCCGCAGCAGCCTCGGCCGCAGCCGCTGCAGCCGCCGGACGTGGCCGGCCAGGCCAGCGCCGGCATCGCCGCCGCCGCGCCGATGCACGACATGAACCTGATGAGCCAGAAGATCCCGCCGCTGCTGATTGCGGTGATGGCCGATCCCTACGCCCGCCCCGCCTCGCTCGACTGCGCCGCCCTGGCCTCGCAGGTCAGCGCCCTCAACGTCGCGCTGGGTGACGACTTCGACGCCGTGGTCCAGGAGGACACCAGCCGGGACGCCCGCCGCGCGCGCACCGCCCGGGAGGGGCTGCACGCCGGCTCCGAGGCCCTGCTGCCGTTCTCCGGCTTCGTGCGCAAGCTGTCGGGCGCCGAGCAGCACGACAAGCTGGTGCTCGACGCGATCATGTCCGGCGACGCGCGCCGCGCCTATCTGAAGGGGCTTGGCGAAGCGCGCGGCTGCGGCGGCCCCGCCACGCCCATGCACCTGACACACGGCTTCGACGGCCGCAGCGATTTCGAGCGCTCGGCGGAACGCTAGCTCCGGATCGGCGGCAGCGGCGCTTGCTAGCTTGGCTTGCGGGCGCGCGGTGCTAGGGTCGGCCCGCAACCCGGAGGGCCGCATGCATCTGGCGGAAGTGAACATCGGGCGGGTGCTGGGCGGCCCGGACGACCCGCGGATGGCGGACTTCTACGGCAACCTGGCGCGGGTCAACGCCCTGGCCGAGCGGATGCCGGGCTTCGTCTGGCGGCTGCAGGACGACACTGGCGACAGCGCCATGGCGCTGCACTGGCCGGGCGACCCGACCATGAGCGTCAACATGTCGGTGTGGGAGAGCGCCGAGGCGCTGGGCCGGTTCGTGTTCCAGACCGTCCACCGCAACATCTATGCCCGCAAGCACGACTTCTTCGAGGCGCCGGACCGCCCCAGCTTCGTGCTGTGGTGGGTCGAGCCCGGCCACATCCCCACCCTGGACGAGGCCAAGGCCCGTCTCGATCACTACCGCGCCCACGGCCCCAGCGAGCAGGCGTTCGGCTGGGCCGACCTGGACGAGGCCAAGGCCTGGCTGGAGCGCCGCTGCGCCTGACGGCCCTGATCCACCTCTGCCACAGGGAGAGGGAGGGGCCCATGGCGCAGCCATGGGAGGGTGAGGGGCCACCACCTCTCCGCCTTGTTGCCGATGTCGCCCTGGCCGTCATGGAGGCGTTGCGGGTCGCCCGTCCGTGAGTTCGCCGGAACGGCGTAGCCCCTCACCCTCCCAACCGCTGCGCGGTCGGGCCCCTCCCTCTCCCGATGGGAGAGGTGTTTCGGTATCGCCCCCCGCCTCAGCGCAGCGCGAATTCGGCGATCTCGCCCAGCGCCTCGGCGGCCCCCGGGAACAGACCCCGCCGCAGTTGCGCGCCCTGGCGGCGCGGATGAACGTGTGAGGTCGACCGCCGCCGGCCGGACGGCGCGGGTTGCGGCGCTGGGCGCGAAGGTGCGGATTTGGCTTGCGTCCTGGTTGCACCTGCGCCGCGTTCCGTAGAATACTGCCAGGCTGCTACCGCGGATGGAGCCGATCGTTTGAGTTTCGTCGATTACTACGAAGTGCTGGAAATCAGCCCGAACGCCAATTCGGAGACGATCGAGCGCGTTTTCCGCTATCTGGCTCAGCGATATCACCCGGACAACCCGGATACAGGGGACAGATCGCGCTTCGAGCTGGTGCTCGACGCCAACAATACTTTGAAGGATCCCGCCAAGCGGGCGCGATACGACCTCGAACACCGCGACCATGCGCGCCTGCGCCTGCAGTTGATCGAGGAAGCTGGCGACCGCGAGGGCATCGACCACGATGTGCTGATCCAGAACCGGCTGCTGTCGCTGTTCTACGTCAAGTGCCGCAAGAACATCCGCGACCCGGGGATCGGCGACGCGGAGCTGTCCGACCTGCTCGACTGCCCGCCCGAGCACCTGGACTTCCATCTCTGGTACCTGAAGGAAAAGCGCTGGATCTCGCGGCGCGAGGACGGGCTGCTGGCGATCACCATCGACGGTGTCGACCGCGCCAGCAGCCAGGTCCAACCCCTGACCGCCAACCGCCTGCTGACCGAGAACGGCTGAACGGGGGCCCTGACCTGAACGCGGGGGGCAGACGCCGGCGCCCGCCTACCCCTCCGCGGCCAGCATCGCCCGCAGCTCGGCCTTGGCGACCTTTTCCAGGGTGGCGCGGGGCAGGGCGTCGACCAGGCGGATCAGGTGGGGGCGCTTGAAGCCGGCCAGGGCGTCGTCGCAGGCGGCGGCGATCCGCTCGGCCAGGTCCTCGGCGTGGCCGGGCAGGGGGATGACGAAGGCGGCGGGCGCCTCGTCCAGCATCGGGTGGCGCATGGCGACCACCGCCACCTCCGACACCCCGGGCACGGCGGCGATCACCCGCTCGATCTCAGAGGCGGCGACGTTCTCGCCGCCGACCTTGAGCATGTCCTTGACCCGGTCGGCAAAATACAGATAGCCGTCCTCGCCCACGCGCACCCGGTCGCCGGTAATGAACAGGCCGTCGGCGGTATAGGCGGCCGCGGTGGCGGCCGGATCGCCGGCGTACTCCAGGAACAGCGACACGCCCGGCAGGCCGCGCACATAGAGATCGCCGACCCCGCCGGGGGCCACCGGGGCGCCGGCGGCGTCCAGCACATGGATCTCGTAGCCGGGGGCCGGGCGGCCCATCGACATCGGCGCGTCGCGGCGGTGCGCGCTGCCCACCACCCCGTGGGTGATGGTCTCGGTCATGCCCCACCAGCCGATGGTCTTGACCCGGAAGTGGCGGTCCCAGCCCGGCTCGCAGATCCCGTTGCCCCAGAAGCGGTAGCCGTGCCGCTCGGGCACGGGCTGGCTCATCAGCGCCTTGGCGCAGAACGGCACCATCGAGCTCCAGGTGGCGCCGTGCTTCAGCGACACCGGCCAGAACCGCGAGGCCGAGAAGCGCGGTTGCAGCACCACCGTCGCCCCCGCCCACAGCGCCGCCAGCACGGAATAGGCCTGGGCGTTGGTGTGGAACATCGGCAGGTGGGTCAGGTGGACGTCGTCGGGGCCCAGATCCTCGTGCTGGGCGCACATCCGTCCGCCCCACAGGGCGTTGGCGTGCGTCCACAGCACCGCCTTGGGCCGCGCCGTGGTGCCGGAGGTGTACTGGATGGCGAACGGCGCCCACGGGTCGTGCGGTCGGTCGGGCAGGGTGGCCGGGTCGGCGTCGATCGCCGCCACCGGCTCGAACGCCGCGGCGAAGGGGGCCGGCGGCTCGCCGTTGTCGTCGGCCGTCACGGCGCGCCACGGCAGGTCCGGCGCGGCGGCGGCCAGCAGGTCGGCGAACCTCGGCTGGGTGATCGCCCCCACGGCGCCCGAGTGGCTGGCGAAATAGGCCAGCTCGTCGCGCGCCGAGCGGGCGTTGGTGGTCACCGCCACCGCCCCGGCGTAGGCGCAGCCCAGCCAGGCGATCACCGAGTGGGGGCAGTTGTCGAGATGCACCAGCACCCGCTCGCCCGGCTTCACCCCGCGGGCGACCAGGCCGGCGGCGAACCGGCGCAGGGTGTCGGCGAACCGGGCGTAGCTCCAGGTCTCGCCTTCGCCCGCCTCGTCGTCCCTGGCAAACGGCTCCCAGATCAGGAACGGATGGTCGCCGCGGCGGGCGGCCTGCTCGTCCACCAGGCTGCGGATATCCATGCCCTCGAACGGGGTCAGCGGGCGGGGGCTCAGCGGGCGGGGGCTCATGCGGCGGCTCCGGCGGGGGAAGGTTGGGCGAAGGCGCCGCGCCGGACGATCTCGTCGGCGGCCTCCGCGGCCAGCTGGTCGGCCTGCGGCGAGGCCAGGCCCAGGCCGCGCAGCAGCATCGTCCCCAGGTCCTGGGCCAGCCGGGCGGCGGGCTCGGGCTGCGGCTCGACGGCCACGCGCACCATGGTGATCTGCGCCAGGCCCAGCACGAACAGCACGCCGGCGTCGACGTCGGGCACGGTGAAGCGGCCGGCGGCCAGGCCCTGCTCGATGTCGGCCCTGAGGCCGCGGTTCAGCGGCGAGCCCAGTGCCGCGTGGCCGCCGTGCAGCCGCACCAGCAGCCGCGTGCGCTCCGGTTCGTCGACGGCGTAGCGCAGGTAGGTGCAGACCGCGCGGATCATCCGTCGCCCGGGGTCGGTCTCGGCGGCGTTGACCCTGGCGACGGCCGCCTCGACGCCGGCGCGGATCTCGCCGGAGAGCGCCGCCACCAGCCCCTCGCGCCCCTCGAAGTGGTTGTAGAAGCTGCCCTTTCCGACGCCGGCGGCCTGCACCATGTCGTCCACGGTCACCGCGTCCACCGGCCGCTCGGCCAGCAGCCGCCGCGCCGCGCCCAGCAGGGCGGCGCGGGTGCGCTCGGCGCGGGGGTTGGGCCGGGACTCGCTCATGCCGCGTTCCTGGCCGGCCGCGCGCGATTGTGCAAGCGCGCTGTGATCACAGTTGGGGGGCTGGCTCGGGCGCGGCCAGCATCCGGGCCCAGGCGAGCACCAGATCTGACGGCGCGCCCGTCCCGAACACATGCCGGTCCGGGCGGACCAGCACCGCCTCGGCCTCGTGCGCATCCAGCCATGTCGAGAGCTCGGCGCGGAACGGCGCCAGAGCTTCACCGTCCAGCCTCAGGGCCAGAGCTTCACCGTCCAGCCTCAGGGCCAGAACGCCGGTCGGCGCCGGGATCTGCGCCTCGCGGCTGATCAGCCAGGCGGCGTTTGGGGCCAACGCCTCCAGCACATCGTCCAGGCGCAGCCCGTCCGAGACCGGCTGCGGGAACAGCTCCCCGGCTCCTGGCGCGCCGGCCATCACGCAGCCCGCCGCCATGGGCGCGGGCCGCAGCGGCGGCAGGGGCGGGGCGCCGGCGTCCAGCCGCGCCAGCATCTGGGCGTCGCGTTCGGCGGCGGCGGTGGGGTCCAGGGTGCAGACCATCCGGCCCATGCCGATGGCCAGCTCGATATAGCCGCGCACGTTGGGCTCGCGCTCGGCCTGGTAGCTGTCCAGCAGGGCCGGTCCGGCCGCGCCGCGCAGCACCGCCGCCAGCTTCCAGGCCAGGTTGGCCGCGTCGCGCAGGCCCGAGCACATGCCCTGGCCGGCGAAGGGCGGCGTCTGGTGCGCGGAGTCCCCGGCCAGCAGCACGCGGCCGTCGCGCCAGCGGTCGGCGACCAGGCCGTGGAAGCGGTACACCGCCATGCGCTCCAGGGTCACCGGCCCGCAGTCCCAGGGAGCGATCAGCGCCTGCACCACTGCCTCGTCCAGCATCGCCTCCGGGGTCTCTCCCGGCAGCAGCATGAATTCCCAGCGGTGGCGGCCGGGGCCGCCCAGCACGCAGGTGGTGGGGCGCCTCGGATCGCAGACCTGCAGGTTGACCTCCGGCAGGCGCGCGCCAGGTTCGGCGTGCACGTCGACCACCAGCCAGGGCTCGTCGAACTGGTAGTCGCTGAGCCGCCCGCCGATCGCCTCGCGCACCGCGCTGGACGCGCCGTCGCAGCCGATCAGCCAGCGGGCCCGCACCGTCGCCGCGCCGTCCGGCCCGGCCAGGTCGGCGCTCACGCCCTCGGCGTCCTGCGCCAGGCCGGTCAGCGTCACGCCCAGCCGCACGTCGGCCAGGGGCGAGGCGGCCAGCATCTCGCGCAGCGCCGTCTCCAGGCTGGGCTGGTGGAACATGTAGCCCGAGGCCCAGCCCGACGGCGTCGCCGGCGCCGGCGGCAGCCGCATCAGCAGCCGGCCCTCGCCGTTGCGGAACTCGTAGGCCGGCACGGGGCGCGCCTGGCGGCCCACCGCCTCGGCGACGCCCAGCTGCTGGAACAGGCGCATGATCTCGTGGTCGAAGTGCACCGCGCGCGGCATCGGATAGACGCGCGTGTCGCGGTCGACGGCGATCACCCGCACCCCCTGGCGCACCAGCAGCGCGGCCAGGGCCGCGCCCACCGGTCCCAGGCCGACCACCAGCACGTCGGCGTCGAAAGCGCCGTCCGCCACGGCGCTCACGGCTCGGCCTGGCAGGGGTTGTCGAGCGCGCCCAGGCCCTCGATCTCCACCCGCACCCGGTCGCCGTCCTTCAGGAAGCGCATCGGCTTCATCGCCGCGCCGATCCCGCCGGGGGTGCCGGTGAAGATCAGGTCGCCCGGCTCCAGGGTCATGGCCTGGCTCAGATGCTCGATCTGCGCCCACAGGTCGAACACCAGATGCCGGGTGTTGGAGTGCTGGCGCGTCTCGCCGTTGACCTGGCAGCGGATCTCCAGCGCGTGCGGGTCGGCGACCTCGTCGGCGGTGGTGATCCACGGGCCGAACGGGGCGTGGGTGTCGAACGACTTGCCCACCACCCACTGCGGCGTGCGGTGCTGCCAGGCCCGCTCGGTGGCGTCGTTGCCGCAGCAGTAGCCGAACACCGCCGCGGGCGCCTCGGCCCGGCCGATGTGCCGCCCGCCGGCGCCGACCACCGCCACCAGCTCGGCCTCGTAGTCCAGCGCCTGCGACACGCGCGGCACCTGGATGGCGTCGTACGGCCCGTTGGCCGCGGAGGAGACCTTGCAGAACCACACCTGGTGCTCGGGCGTGCCCAGCCCGCTCTCGGCGATGTGGTCGGCGTAGTTCAGGCCGATGGCCATGATCTTGCCCGGCCGGCGGATCGGCGCCTTCAGCCGCACCCCATCCAGCGGCAGGGCGCCGGCGCCGGCCTGGGCGACGCGGCGCACCTCGCCCTCCACCTGCGGCCAGGCGGCGATCAGGGCGGTCATCTCGCCGGGCAGCCCCGGCGCGGCCGCGTTCAGCGGGACGATGGTCTGGCCGGTCACCACGCCCAGCTGGGCGCCGGCGCCGGCGTCGAAGGTCGCGAGTTTCATCGGGTGTGTCTCCGGCTCAGCCCATGGTCGGCGGGGCGGCCGGGCCCCACTGCACGCCCAGCAGGTCCTGCAGGGTGGCGACGTTGGAGCCATCGGCGGCGGTGAACAGGTCGCCGTCGGTCCAGTGCTCCAGGGTGTGGCCCCACGGGTCGCGCCAATAGTCGAACACCTGGCTGCCCAGGATATGCCGGCCGACGCCCCATTCGGCGTGGCGCCCGGCGTCCTGCAGCCGCTGGTGGCCCAGCATCAGGTCGTCCAGGTCGGCCACCTCGAAGGCGGCGTGGTTGAAGCCGGGGCCCTTTGGGCTCTGGATCAGGAACAGGGTGTGGTGGTCGGTGGGCGCCGCGCCGCGGTCGCAGCGCAGGAAGGCCCCCAGGGCGAACTCCGGCGTCAGGCGGATCTCGTCGGAGGTGATGAAGCCGAAGCGGTCCTTGTACCAGGCCTCGGCGGCGCGGAAGTCGGAGACGTTCAGCACCACATGGCCCAGCCGCGCCACGTGCGCCGGGCCGGCCGCCACCCGCTTGGTGGCGCGCAGCCTGGGGTGCGCGCCGATGCGGTTCCAGGCCTGCGCCTGGGGCAGCGGCAGGGGCGCCGCCTCGGCCTGGCCCGCGACCACCTCGACGACGTGGCCATCGGGATCGCGCAGGCGCGCCACCTGGCCGCCGCCGGGCAGGTCAAGCGGCTCGACCGACACGCCCTCGGCCGCGGCCAGGGTCTCGAGGTCGGCCAGCGAGGCCGCCCGCAGGGCCAGGCTCGCGAACCCCGGCTCGCCCGGTTCGGTCACGTGCGCCACCGGCGCCGCGCCGGCCCCGCGCGCCACCAGCCGCCGCTCGCCGGCCTCGACCACCGCCAGCCCGAAGTCCTCCAGGAAGCCCTGCATGGCCCCCAGGTCCGGCGCCCGGAAGCGCACATAGGCCACGTCCTCGACCCTGATGATCGCCACGCCGTCCTCCCTTAGTTGACGATTTGGTCAAGTTGTAGCGGTGAGGCGGGTGTGAGGCAAGCGAGTTGACGAAAACGTCAGATGAGCGGCTGGAGCGGCGTAACCCCTCACCCTCCCAACCGCTCCGCGGTCGGGCCCCTCCCTCTCCCTATGGGAGAGGTGTTTTTTCTATAATTTCAGAGGGATGTGGAACTGAAGCCGCCACCCAAATGCACCTCTCCCACAGGGAGAGGGAGGGGCCCATGGCGCAGCCATGGGAGGGTGAGGGGTTCCGCCGCCGCCTAGCCGAACGCCGCCTTGTCGCCAGGCGCGGCGGCGCGGGCGCGGTCGGCGAAGCCCTGGTAGACGGCCGACAGGCTGGCGGCGGGGTCGCCGCCCAGGCGCTTGGCGATCCGCGGCCAGGTGACGAGGCTGATCTGGAAGTCCGGATCGCCGACCACCAGCATCGGTCCCCTGTCGCCATCGGACCACTGATAGGCGCCGCCGAACTCGCGCCGCGCGACTTCCAGGACGTAGCAGCCGAAGGCCTGCACCACTTCGCGCTTGCGCTCGTCGGTGAGGGGCGGGGCGTGGGCGGCGGCTTCGGCGAGCATGTCGTCGACGATGCGCAGGCTTTCGGGCGTGAAGTTCAGCACGCTGTTCGGCCGCTGCCGCGCCGCCTCCGCCGCCAGTTCGGCGAGCCGTCTGGCCTGCGCCTGATAGTCGGCAGCCGAAGGCCCTGCCGGCGGATAGGCGGGAAGCTGGACGGTGGCGGTCGGCTCGGCCGCGCGCGCTCCCCAGGCCAGGCCCAGCGCGCCCAGGCCGCCGAGAACCAGGAACTGGCGTCGTGCGAACATGGCTTCAGCCCATGCGCCCATTGCTGTGTCCATTCAATGGCTTTCGCCGTAACACGACCGACATCATCCAGGCGCTGGCGCCGCGGTCAGGGGAAGGGGGGCCTACAGCCCCGCGATGTACGCGCGCCAGCCGCCCAGGTGGGTGATGTCGGCGGCGCCGTCGAGGGCGCGGGGTTCGGCGACGAAGCCCTTGACCAGCGCGCCGTCGGCCAGGGTCACCGTGCCGATCGCCAGCGGCGGCGGCACCTCGGCGACGAAGCTGCCGAAGTGGGCGACGTCCAGTTCATAGACCTCCACCTCGATGGCCGCGCCGCCGTCGCCGACGTGCACGAGCGCCGGTTTGGGCGGGGTGCTCTCGGCCATGGCGTACAGGCGATAGGCCGGGGCGGTGGTGGTGCGCGCCACCAGGGTGGCGTCGCGCGAGGTCAGCTGCCAGTGCAGCGGCATGGCGGCCAGGTGCGCGCCGACCACGGCCAGGCGGATGCGGGCCGGGGCGCCGGCCAGGTCGAGGGGCGGGGTGTCGGGCATGGGGGCGATCTCCTCGTAGCGGCGGGCCAGCGCCAGCAGGGCCTCGTCGGCCCAGGCCGGGCCGATCAGGGTCACGCCGAAGCCGGTGGCGTTGTCGCGAAAGCCGGCGGGCACGGCGACCGCGCTCATGTCCAGCAGGTTGACGAAGTTGGTGTAGAGGCCGAGGCCGGCGTTGAGGGCGAAGGGCTCGGCCTTCACCTCGCGGATCCGCCAGGTGGTGGCCGCCGTGGGCAGCAGCAGCACGTCGACGGCGTCCCAGATGGCCTCGGCCTGCCGGGCGAAGCCGCGCAGCTGGTATTCGGCGCGGAACGCCTCGACGGCGGTGAGGGCAAGGCCGCCCTGCAGGATGGCGCGCACGGTGGGCTCGATGGCGGCGGGCCTGTCGCGCAGCAGGTCTTCCACCGCCGCGGTGCGCTCGGCCACCCAGGCGCCCTGGTAGAGCAGGTCGGCGGCGGCGCGCAGCGGCGCGATGTCGACGACCACCGCCTCGCCGCCGGCGGCCTGCAGCCGGCGCACGGCGGCGTCGTAGAGGCCGGGGGACTGCAGATCGCCCAGCCAATTCAGCTGCTCCGGCCGCGCCACGCCGAAGCGGAAACGCGCGCCGACCGGCGCCGGGACCTCGGCCGGGGCGCGGCGGGAATAGGGATCGGCCGCGTCGAAGCCGGCGACCGCCCGGTCCACCGCCAGGGCCTCGTCGGCCGTGCCGGCGAAGACGGTGATGCAGTCCAGGGTGCGGCAGGCGGGAACCAGGCCGCGCGTGCTCCAGCGGCCCTTGCTGGGCTTGAAGCCGACCAGGTGGTTGAAGGCCGCCGGCACGCGGCCGGAGCCCGCGGTGTCCGTGCCCAGCGCGAACGCCGCCAGGCCGGCGGCCACCGCCACCGCCGATCCGGACGACGAGCCGCCGGAGACGTAGTCGCGGTTATAGACGGCCCCCGGCGCGCCATAGGGGCTGCGCGCGCCCACCAGGCCGGTGGCGAACTGGTCGAGGTTGGTCTTGCCCAGCACCACCGCGCCGGCGTCGATCAGCCGCTGGACCACCGGCGCGGTCTCGGCCGGCCGGTAGGCGAAGGCCGGGCAGGCGGCCGTGGTGGCCAGGCCGGCCACATCGATGTTGTCCTTCACCGCGAATGGAACCCCCGCCAGCGGCAGGGTCTCGCCCGCCGCGATGCGGGCGTCGACGGCGCGGGCCGCGGCCAGCACCGCCTCGGCCGGCGCGCGGGAGATCCATACCGCCGGCTGGATGCGGTCATAGGCGGCGATGCGGTCCAGCGCCTCGCGCGCCACCGCCTCTGCGCTGCGGCGACGCGCGCTCACCTCGGCGGCGATGTCGATCAGGTTCAGGCGGGCGAAGTCGGTCATGAGCGTCGGGCTTTACGCGGCGATGGCGGAACCCCTCACCCTCCCACGCCCCTTGCGTTCGCAAGGCCCGCGGGCCCCTCCCTCTCCCTGTGGGAGAGGTGAGGAAGGCGGCGAAGCTGTGGCTCTAAACGCCTGTCTCAAAAAACAAAACACCTCTCCCGTTGGGAGAGGGAGGGGCCCATGGCGCAGCCATGGGAAGGTGAGGGGCTCCGTCCTCGCCGCGCGCGGCTGCGAAAACGGAACCCCCCGAAAGACCTACCACTTGTAGGCCACGGTGCCGATCACCTGGCGCGGCGGGATGTACTGGTCGCTGGTCTGGAACACGCCGTAGGGGTCGGTGTAGCGCGAGTTGATGCCCGCCTTGTCGCCGACGTTGGTCACGGCCAGCTGGAACTTGATGTGGTCGTTACCCTTGGGCACGTACTCGAAGTTCAGGTTGACGATGGTGTAGGCCGGCACGCGGTCCAGGCCGGGTTCGTTGAAGAACCGGGCCCATTCCTTGCCGCGGTAGACCAGCTCGGCGCGCGGGGTGAAGTCGCCGCCGAACATGTCGAAGCGGTAGGAGGCCGAGATCGAGCCGGAGACGTTCGGCATCGCCGGCGCCTCGTGGCCCTTCAGGTCGATGGCCGCCGCCTCAACCGCCGCCCAGCAGGCGGGGTTGCCGTAGGCCCCGTAGAACGAGCAGGGACCGAAGAACGGCTGCGAATTGGCGCCCGTGAAGTTCGGGCCTTCCAGC
This sequence comes from Caulobacter sp. KR2-114, assembly GCF_049446115.1. Taxonomy (NCBI): domain Bacteria; kingdom Pseudomonadati; phylum Pseudomonadota; class Alphaproteobacteria; order Caulobacterales; family Caulobacteraceae; genus Caulobacter; species Caulobacter sp. KR2-114. The sequence goes on along the minus strand of NZ_JBMSEC010000002.1, from coordinate 1,288,974 downwards.
GAGTCCGCGACCGTGGAGTCGATCGACTTGTAGTGGCTGGAGACCGTGCCCTTCTCAAGCGCCAGGCTGGCGTCGAGGTGGAAGCGGCCTTCCATGCCCACATACGAGGCTTCGAATTCGGCGCCGTAGTCGTGCACTTCCGGGATGTTGGCGATGCCGCCGTCGAACGGCACCGGGTCGGTCTCGATGTACTGGAAGTTCTTGTGGATATAGTAGAACGCCGTCGCGTTCAGCCGCAGGGCGTGGTCGAAGAAGGTGTTCTTCGAGCCGATCTCGAACGAGGTGTTGGTCTCCGGCTTGAACACGGTCGGGATGACCTGCTGGTTGTAGCTGCCGTTGACGCCGCCCGGCTTGTAGCCCTTCGACACGCTGCCGTAGACCATGTTGGTCGGCGTCACGTCGTACTCGGCCACGGCGCGCCAGGTGGGCACCACGTCCCAGGACTTGTTCTCGACGTGGCTGGTGCCGAAGGCCGAGAAGTTGAAGCTCGGGTCCTTGTTGTAGTCGGCGTTGACCCGCACCCCGGCCGTCAGGCGGAAGCGGTCGGAGACGTGGTAGGTGCCCTGCGCGAAGCCGGCGTAGGACTGGTGCACCGCGTGGCTGTCGTTGCCGTAGCTGAGGTTGGACGGCGGGCTGGATTCTATGTTGGACGGGATGGTCAGCACCGGCGGCGGCGCGAAGGCGCCGTATTCGGCGACGAACTGGTGGCTGCGCTGGTTCAGGTAGAAGCCGCCGACCACCCAGTCGAGCTTGCCGCCCGGCTTGGACACCAGGTCGATTTCCTGGGTGAAGTTGCCGACCCAGGTGTTCCAGGCGGCGATGTGGTCATAGCGGCCGAGGATGGCGTAGGTCGAGCGGTCGCCGTCCTCCTGCTGCACGTGGTCCAGCACCTGGTAGGCGGTGACCGAGCGCACCTGGAACCACGGCAGATCCCACTGGGCGTTGACGTGGTACAGCTGGGTGTTCAGCTGGAAGTGGCCCGGATAGTCCTGCGACACGGCCCGCGGATCGGGGTTCGGGTCGAGGATGTTCTTCTGCGCGTCGCCGGCCTGGCTGGAGTGGTACCACTGGCCGGTGAAGGTGACCTGGAAGTCGTCGCGCGGCTTCCACAGCAGCGCCGCCTTGCCGCTGACGTCGTGCGCCGCGTCCAGGTAGAAGCCGGGGATCGCCACGTCGCGGGTGAAGCCCGAATGGTCGAACTTCTGCACCGACAGGCGCGCGGCGAACTGGTCGCCCAGCGGGATGTTGACCTCGGCGCGCTCGCGGAACAGGCCGTAGGTGCCGGCGCTGAAGTCGCCCGAGGCGTCGAAGGTGTGCAGCTTGGGCTGCTTGGTGTTGAGGATGATCGCCCCGCCGATCGAGCTCTGGCCGTACAGGGCGCCCTGCGGGCCGCGCAGCACCTCGATCTGGTCCACGTCGAACAGCGACTGGTCCAGCGAGACGGTGTTGGCGATGTAGACCCCGTCCATGAAGAACGAGACGCCCGGCGTGGTGGTCAGCGAGTTCTCCGGCGTGGCCGAGCCGACGCCGCGGATGGTGACCAGGTTCTCGAAGCCCGAGGCCTTGGTGATCTCCAGGCTGGGGACCACTGCGTTCAGGCCGGAGATGTTCATCGTCGCCGACTTGTCCAGCGCCGCGGAGGTCACCGCCGTCACCGCCAGGGCCGACTTCTGGATGTCGACGCTGCGGCGCTCGGCCGTGACCACGATCTGTTCGACCGTGCTGTCGTTGGCCGCGGTGGCGGCGGCGGCCGCGTCGGCGGCGTGGGCCAGGCCGGGGGCGGCCGCGCCCGCGGCCAGGAGATAGGTGGACGCGATCAGCTTGTGTCGCAGGCGCAGCTTAGAAGGTCTCATGTCCCCAACTTCTTCTTCTTTCGGCGACTTGCCGAGGTGAACCAAAAACGCGTCCGGTCTCTATCCGGCCTGGGCCGTCGGCGCCCCCCTGCAGCAAGCCGCCGGCGCGCATCCCTGGCCATTTGCCCGGAATTTAGTCACCGAACGGTCAAGATTGTCAAATCGTGTCGAGAAGAGGCGCGAGACATTTCACACGATGTGTGACATTTTCAGCGCAATTTGCAGCCTGGAATTGTCATCAGGCGGCGCGGACCCTGTGAAGGTGTAAATTTCACTCACAATGTGCGGGGTCTTACTAAACGGACATGTTCCGTTCAGCGGAATATACTTGGAATAACGCCCCCTGAACTGAAAATCCAGGGGGCGCTTGCTGTCAGGCCGAGGATCTCAGGCGGAGGCCTTGGCCTTGCCCCAGACTTCCCGGGCCTTTTCGTAGACGCCCTGGTCGAACGAGTATTCGACCGTGTTGCCGTCAGGGTCTCTCAGAAAACACAGGTATCCGATCGCCTTGGGCATCTGCACCGGTCCGAACGCCAGGCAGCCTTCCGCCTTGCCGCGCTCGGCCATCTCGTCGACGGCTTCCTTGCTGGGCAGCTCCATGCCGATGTGGGCGAACGGGCCCATGGGGTGGTGCGGCGCCGGGGCGAACGGGTCGTGCCCCTCGTAGAACTGGCCCAGCACCAGGATGAACGGCGAGTCGGCCTGGGTGTCGTCGCCCAGCCAGGCGTTCTTGCCGTCGTTGTCCTCGCCGCGGGTCAGCAGCTTCAGGTGCGTGTGGCGCTCGTACCAGGCGATCGAGGCGTCGATGTCCTTCACGCACAGCGCGATGTGGGTCCAGGTCGAGCGGCGGGGGCCGACAGAGTGGGCGGGAGCGGTGGCCATGGCTAGGTCCTCTGGAGCTTCGGGGTGGTGAGTGCGGCGTTCCTGGCGGCCATGGTCAGGCTCCCAGCTTCGGGAAGGCGCCGCGGTGGTAGAGCAGGGGCGTGGGGGCCGGGTCGACGTGCGCGCCGACCCCGCGGCCGATGATCACCAGGTGATCGCCGGCGGTGTGGATGTCCTGCACCTGGCAGTCGACGAACACTGGCGCTGCCTTCAGCTGCGGCGCGCCGCCCTCGGCGTGGCCCCAGTCGAAGGCGGTGAAGCGGTCGGTCAGCGGGTCGGTGGCGAAGCGCATCGCCATGCCGTGGCTGTCGCTGCACAGGATGTTGACGCCGAACACCCGCGTGCGCTCCAGCGCCCGGCGGATCGGGTTGTTCAGGTCCAGGCAGATCAGCAGCAGCGGCGGATCCAGCGAGACCGAGCAGAAGGCGTTGATCGTCGAGCCGACCGGCTCGGGGCGGCCCAGCGGCCGCGCGCCGCCCTCTACGTCCGCCCCGAGGGCGTCGCCGACGTCGTCCCAGGTGGTGACGATGGTCACGCCGGTGGGGAAGCAGCCCATGGCCTGGCGCCACTCGGCGGGCGTGGGCGCGCGGGCGGGGGCGGTCGGCGACGCGGGTTCGGGGCGGAGGCTCACGGTGGTCTCGATCATCAAAGCACCGCCATCACAGCATTGGCCATCACAGCACCGGCCAGCTGGTGCGGTTGGGCAGGCCGGTGCGGGCGATCACGCCCAGACCCGCCTGGCGCGCGTCGGCCAGCAACTTGTCTTCGTCCAGGCGGGTCGAGCACCCGGCGTCCAGCAGCTGGACCCCGTCCACCCACACGCTGTGCACCCCGTGCGGCGGCGCGCTCATCGCCAGCTGCGCGGGGGCGTCGAACACCGGGCCCCATTCGGGCAGGTCGGTGTCGTGCAGCACCAGGTCGGCCTTCTTGCCGGCTTCCAGCGAGCCGATCAGTCCGTCCAGCCCCATGCCGACGGCGCCGTTGAGGGTGGCCATCTCCAGCATCAGGCCCGGCGGGAACAGGTCCTGGTCCACGCGCGCGTCGCGGAACACGCTGCCCATCAGCCGCGCCGACGACAGGATGTCGGCGGCCACGCCGTCGGTGCCCAGCATGACGTTGACCCCGGCGTCGATCATCTCCGGATAGAGGCCGATGCGCGACAGGCCAAAGCCGCCCTGGAAGGCTGCGTGGGCGCAATGGATGGCGTGCACGCCGTTGCGCTTCAGCGCCTCGACCTCGCCCATGGAGACGTCGGCCAGGTGGGTCAGGCAGACGTTCGGCCCCAGGGCGCCGATCGCCTCCAGGTGTTCGACCGGGCGCTTGCCGGTGTTGGCCAGGTACCACTCGGGGTCGCCGGCGCGCGGGCTCATGTGCGCCGAGACGCGGATGCCGTGCTGATCGGCCAGCGCCTTGGCGGCCTGCCAGACGGCGTCGGTGTTGGTGGAATGGCCGACCAGCACCGGCCAGGCGGCCAGCAGGGCCTCGCCCGCCTGGTCCGGATAGCGCTCGACCTCGCTCTGCAGCACGGCGATCGCCTCGGCCTCGGCATTGGGGCCATAGCGGCCCTCCACCCATTCGCCGACGCGCCCGCGGATGCCGGTGGCGGCCAGGCCCTCCATCGTGGCGTCCAGGTGGCTGACGGTGCCGGCCTCCATGAAGGTGGTCGTGCCGTAGCGGATCATGGCCAGGGCGGCGCACTGGGCGGCCAGCGCCTCGTCCTGCGGCGTCTGGGTGCGGAAGATCGGGATCACCCACTTCATCAGCTTGTCGGACCAGTTGTCGTCCGGGCCGCCGCGGGCGAAGCCGCGGGTGATGGGATCGCCGGTGATGTGGATATGGCCGTCGACGAAGCCGGGGGTGGCGACGAAGCGCCGGCCGTCCAGGGTGCGCGCGGCGTCCACCGACCGCTCCAGGTCGGCGCGCTTTCCCACCGCGACGATGCGGTCGCCGGCGATGGCGATGGCGCCGTCGAGGATCACCTCGCGCCGCGCGTTGAGGGTCAGCACGGTGGCGCCGGCGATCAGCAGGTCGGCGCGGATCCAGGCGGGCGCCTGCGCCGGGTTGGGGATCAAGGTCTCGCTCACGCTTGGGACTCCGGCACGACGGCGGCATCGATCGCCGCGGCGGCCTCGTGGCGCGGCGGCTTCAGGAACAGGGTCAGGACCAGCATCACCGCGGTGATCCCGGCGCAGGCCCAGAACACCTCGGAAAAGCCGCCCAGCACGTCGCGCACGTGGCCACCATAGGCCGGGCCCAGCGCCGCGGCCGTCGAGAGCAGGCACATGATCGAATAGAGCTCCAGGTACGGCCGCGGCCCGAAATAGCGCAGCAGCAGCATGGTCGAGGCGACGAACGACAGGCCGAAGCCGACCCCCAGGCCCAGGGCGAACACCGACATCATCCAGAAGCCGCGCGCCTCGGCCAGGCCGATCATGCCCACCGTTGTGCCGATCAGCGCCACCAGCAGCAGGGTCTTGGGCGGGGCCTTCTCGCCCACCAGGCCGCCGATCGACGACACCGCCGCCCCGATCAGCGCCTCCACCGAGAACATCGCCGCGGCGGCGGTCTTGGAGACGCCGCGTTCGATCAGGTGCTCGATGGCGAAGCCGTGCGCGGTGGTGTTGATCAGCAGATAGGTCGTGTAGGCCCCGACGATCACATAGTACTGCGGCGACAGCAGCGCGCGGCGCACGGCCGGCGTGCTCATCTCGCGGAACATCTTCGTCGGGCCCAGCTGCTCGGGCGGCTCGTCCTCGTGCGGCGCCTCGCCGCCGCGCCCGGGCGTGGTCAGCACGGCCATCACCCCGCTCGCCACCGCCGCGGCGGCGAACACCAGCCAGTAGCCGCGCCAGCCGTGGGTGACGGCGTTGACCACCACATACACCTGCGGGCCGGCCACGCCGCCCAGGGCGCCGATGGTGAAATAGGTCCCCAGCACCGTCGAGCGGCGCTTGAAGAGGCCGGTCAGCACGTGCGAGCCCGGCACCGTGCTCACCAGGGCGAAGGCCAGGCCGATCAGGGTGGTGCCCGCCAGGTAGCTGGTCACCGAATGGGTGGTCGCCTCCAGCCAGAAGCCGCCCACCAGCACCAGGGCGCCGATGCCCACCGTGGCGCGCACGCCGATCGAGCGGATCAGCACCGCCGGCACGACGCTGGCGAAGCCGCAGGCGACGCCCAGCACGGTGAAGCCGATGCCGGCCTCCTGCCAGGTCCAGTTCATCTCCTTGACCATCGACGGCAGCACCACGCCGATCGACGAGAACGCCCCGGCCGACACCACGAAGAAGATCAGCGACAGGGCCGCGAACGCCGCCCAGCGGTTGCGGATCACCGGCTGCGCCGCCCGTGGGACCACGCGCAGGGTGCGCCCGGAGTTGGCGACCGCGGCTTCGGCCGTGGGGGCGAGCGGGGCGCCGTCGCCCGTGTCCTGCGCCGCCACGCTCACTGGGCCATCGCCGCAAGCACAGCGCGGCAGGTGATCCCCGCGCCGGCCAGCGATCCCGCCGGCGGCGTCAGGCAACCGGCCATCGCCAAACCGCCGAAAGCTTCGGCATTACAGAAGACATCTTTGGAAATGCTCGAAACATCCAGGCAAAGCCGCGCGCCGGTCGCGTGAACGGCCGCCTCGTTGGCAATGGCCGCCGCGCCAATACTCTCCCAGCACGCCACTTTCATCTCACCGCCCGCTGTTCCGATGAGCGGAACACTGTTTCGAAATTTCAGTTAGTCTTTCCCTCGGGCGCGCTGGTGTCAAGCCGGGCCGGCCCCGCCATCGGCGAAATCGCGCCCCTGTGACCGCGGCGGATCGCACGGGGAGGGGGCGGGCCGCGGTCGGCCTGTCACCGCCTGGCGCATGGCCTCCGTCGCCGGCGCGTAATATCAATGCCCGCTCCTGGCCCGGCGCGGCCCGCAACGGCGAGATCTTCCCATGGCCCACTTCGTCCTCAGCGTGGTCGGCAGCGACCGGCCCGGGCTGACCCAGGCGCTGGCGGCGGCGGTGCTGTCGGCCGGCGGCAACTGGCTGGAGAGCCATCTCAGCCGGCTGGGCGGGCTCTACGTCGGCTCGGTGCTGGTGGACCTGGCCGCCGAGGACGTCGAGGGGCTGCGCGCGGCGGTCGGCGCGGTGGACGCCCACGGGCTGCAGGTGCGCATCGCCCCCGCCCTGGACGTCGCCGCCGCGCCCGCCGAGGGCGAGGCGCTGCAGTTCAGCCTGGTCGGCCAGGACCGGCCGGGCATCGTCAACCAGGTCACCGCCGTGCTGAGCGGCCTGGGCGCCAACATCGAGAGCTTCCGCACCTGGATCAGCGCCGAGGCCCACTCCGGCGCGCCGCTGTTCAACATGCACGCCCAGCTGCGCCTCCCGCCCGGCCTGTCGGTGGACCGAGCCCAGGCGGCGCTGGAGGCGATCTCCGCCGAGGTGATGGTCGACGTCTCCCTGGCGCCGGCGGCCTGAGGGCGCCCGGCGGCTGGCGGAACCCCTCACCCTCCCAACCGCTCCGCGGTCGGGCCCCTCCCTCTCCCTATGGGAGAGGTATTTTTTCCTCGTGGTTTCAGGCATTTAAGGGGCCGCGCAGCTCCCTCGATCCACCTCTCCCACAGGGAGAGGGAGGGGCCCATGGCGATAGCCATGGGAGGGTGAGGGGTTAAGATGTTTCTGCTTTGTTCCGGGTGCAATCGCGCATAAGCTGCGTCCATGCCGCGCGCCAACCTCAAGCCGCGAACCCGGCGCGCCCGCGCCCTGCGCCGCAGCGCCACCGATGCGGAGCGCAAGGTCTGGTCGGCGCTGTGCAACCGACAGCTGGAGGGCTTCAAGTTCCGGCGGCAGGTCCCCGTGGGGCGCTACGTCGCCGACTTTGCCTGCCGTGAGGCGCGGCTGATCGTCGAGCTCGACGGCAGCCACCATGAGGCCCAGGCGGTCTACGACGCCGCACGCACGCGCGATCTGGAAGCGGCCGGGTGGCAGGTGCTGCGCTTCGACAACGCGGGAGCGCTGCTGGAGACGGACGGCCTCGTGCTGGCGATCCTGGAGGTATTGCGGATCGCTCGTCCGTGAGGGGGCGGCGGGCGGCGTAACCCCTCACCCTCCCATGGCTGCGCCATGGGCCCCTCCCTCTCCCTTTGGGAGAGGTGTTCGAAGAGCGGCCGAAGTGTCCCCCTCTCCCAGAGGGAGAGGGAGGGGCCCGACCGCGGAGCGGTTGGGAGGGTGAGGGGTTACGGGCCCCGCCGGCGGAACCTCAGGCGACGGCCTGCAGGTCGGCGGCGGTGGTGGCGGGGCTTTTGCCGAGGGCGGCGGCCCAGTCCCAGTCCTTGGCGATCCACGAGATCGGCGTCATGTTCGGGCCGCTGAACACCTGCGGCCAGGCGTTCTTCACGTTGCTGTCCCAGCCCGGCTTCATGGCGTACAGCGAATAGCACCACGCCAGGATGACGATGCGGTTGGCGGCCAGCTGGGTCCGGATCTCCTGGGTCAGCAGTTCGACCGTGTCGTGCGCCCCGTTGCCGACGTCGCGCACCACGATGTTGCAGCCCTTCAGCGACACCTGCAGCCGGTCGGCCACCTTCTGGTCGTCGGCCGGGTTGATGGCGCTGTCGCCGGGATCGCGCTTGATGAACTTGCCGGTCTTGGTGTCGACCTGGGTGCCCAGCTGGTCGCCGTGGCGGCCGGCCAGCACGGCGAAGTTGCGCTGCCCCTTCTTGAACAGGTCGACGACGATCTCCTGCCAGGAGCCGTCGCCGGTGAAGTTCACCGCCGCATAGACATCGCCGACGATCACCCACGGGCAGTCGTCGAAGGACCACTCGCCGGCGTTGAGCTTGTCCCAGACGTTCTTCGGCGTCAGGGTCGTGGTGGACTTGATGTATTTCGCGGCCATTGGAGTCTTCCCTCCCTCATCAGGACTTCAGGCGAAGCGCCTGTCACTGGGACGACCCGCGCGAGCCCTGCAAAGGCCCGCGCCGCCCCCTGCGAACGCCAATTCCGGTACGGCGACAGGCCAGCATATCGCCCGGGCGCAGGCAACCGCCGCGGCCGACATTTCGCCGTCCGGGGCGGATAAATCGACCCGCCGGACGGGCCTCGCCTTGCGCGGGGCGTCCCCTTGGGGGGGCGTCAGATCTCCCCGTGATCGCGCAGCGCCGCGGCCTCGGGGCTCAGCGGCGCGGCGCGGGGCAGGGCGGCCAGCACCTGGCGGGCGGTGGCCAGGTCGCGCAGGGTGACGGTGAGGTGGGCGCGGGCGGTGCGGAACTCCAGCGCCGGGCCGAGCAGGCCCCGGGCCAGCCGCACGCCGGTCAGCTGGTCGTAGGTCCAGCGGTCGGTCTTCAGCACCTTGAAGGCCAGGCCCTGGGCGTCCAGCGACAGCTTCGGCCCCAGGCTGTTGTGCGCCCGCCCGCCCAGCATGCCGCCCCGGATCTCCGCCGCCAGGATCGGCACGACGATCACCCCGTCGGCGCCGACGCTCACCCCCTGGCCGGGCGGCGCCAGCCGGTCGCGCTGCCAGCGCAGGAAACCGAAGGCCAGGACGCCGGTGACGGCGAGCGCCAGCAGCAGGGGGAGGGTGGCGAAGGCGCTCATCCGTCGACCCTAGCACGATGCGCCGGGAGGGCGGGGCGGGGGCTGGATATCTAAACCCAGAACCCACCGAACCCCTTCTCTCGTCACCCCGGACAAGGGCGCTGGCAGCGCCCTTGTCCGGGGCCAGCCGGGCCGCCACCGAGACGATCTCCAGGACGGCGCGGCAATGGCGGCGCGCCATCAGGCTCTTCTGGACCCTGGCCCGGTCGGCCCCGGGTCTGCGCTGCGCTTCGCCCGGGGTGACGAGGTTGGGGAATGAAAAACCGCTTGAGCCGGAACCTGGGTCCGGCCCCATAGAAGGGCGTGTCCCATGGAGACGCCGGAATCGGATGAGCGAGCGGTACCTGAGCCCCAGCGAGACGGCGCGGCGCCTCGGCGTCGGCGTGCGGGCGCTGCGGCTCTACGAGCGGCGCGGGCTGGTGCGCCCGGGGCGCACCCAGGCCGGCTGGCGGGTGTATGGGCCCGAGCAGATCGAGCGCCTGCACCAGGTGCTGACGCTGAAGTCGCTCGGGCTGTCGCTGGCGCGCATCACCCAGCTGCTGGACGGGCGGGTGGCCGATCTCTCGGCCCTGCTCGCCCTGCAGGAGGAGGTGCTGACCGCGCGGATCGGCGACCTGCAGCGCGCACGCCGGGCGGTGCAGGCCGCCCGCGGCAAGATCGCGCGTGACAGACGGCTCTCCCTGGACGACCTCATCGACCTTGCCAGGGAGACCACCATGTCCACGATCGACGAAGCCCGCCTCGCCGCCAGCGCTCACCAGGTGCTGCGCGAGGCCATCGACCCGCGCCTGCCCGGCCTCTACCGCGGCAAGGTGCGCGACAACTACGACCTGCCGGACGGGCGGCGCATCCTGGTCACCTCCGACCGGCTGTCGGCGTTCGACCGGGTGCTGTGCTGCGTGCCCTTCAAGGGCCAGGTGCTGAACGGCGTCGCCCGGTGGGCCTTCGAGCAGACCGCGGACCTGTGCCCCAACCACGTGCTGGACTATCCCGACCCGAACATCGTCGTCGGCCGGCGGCTGCAGATCCTGCCGGTGGAGATCGTCGTGCGCGGCTATCTGGCGGGGACCACCAGCACCTCGATCCTGACCCAGTACCGCGCCGGCCGGCGGCAGATGTACGGCCACAGCCTGCCCGACGGCCTGGTCCCCAACCAGGCGCTGGCGGCGCCGATCATCACCCCCACCAGCAAGGCCGCCGACGGCGCGCACGACGAGCCGCTGACCGAGGACGAGATCCTGGCGCGCGGCCTCTTGAGCCCCGACCAGTGGCGGCAGGTCAGCCAGACCGCCCTGGCCCTGTTCGCCCGCGGCCAGGCGCTGGCCGCCGAGCGCGGCCTGATCCTGGCCGACACCAAGTACGAGTTCGGCGTCGACGCCGAGGGGACCCTGCGGCTGGCCGACGAGATCCATACCCCCGACTCCAGCCGCTACTGGCGCGCCGACAGCTACGCCCAGCGGCTGGCCGCCGGCGAGGCGCCCGACAGCTTCGACAAGGACGTGATCCGCGCCTGGGTCGCCGAACGCTGCGATCCCTATGCGGACGAGGTTCCGGAGATCCCGCCGGAGCTGATCTGGAAGACCGCCCTGACCTACGTCGAGGCGCACGAGCGCATCACCGGCCGCCCGTTCGACCCGCCGCAACCCGCCCCGCCGGTGGCCGAGCGCGTGCTGGCGGCGCTTGCGGGTTTCCACGGGGGCTGAGACCGGTGGCTCAGCGCACCGTCTCCTTCTCCCGGGGGGCCGACACGCGGCGGGTCCGGGCCTGGGCCTTCGGCTTGGGCAGCAGCCGGAAGCGCGTCTGGCACCAGGCGAAGTCGACGCCCACGTCCAGCAGGGCGTCGGACCGGCCGCACGGGCAGGCGAACTCCATCACCGCGACCACCCGGTAGGTCTCCCCGGCGCGAAGCGGAACCGGCCGTCCCGTGGCGTGGTTCGGGGCGGCGTTGACGCACAGAACCAGGTCACCGGGGCCGACAGCGTCGCTCATGGCATCCATCCCTTGCCCTGCAAAGATGAGCGCGCCACCCCGCAGCGGCAAGAGCCGCCCGCCCTCCAGCCCGGTGGCGCCTCGACGGCGCTGAGGTCGAGCCGGGCCGGGAATGCCACTGGGGAACAGGTATCGTGTCAGCGCGCCGCCTGCAGCGCGGCGGCGCGGCCGCGTTCGGCGCCCAGGCGGCCGGGGGCCAGGGCGAGGGCGGCGTCGAAGGCGGCGACGGCTTCGCGGGGGCGGCCGAGGCGGGCCAGCAGCTCGCCCAGCTGCTCGCGGGCCGGTACGATGGGGCCGGGGGTCAGCGGCAGCTTCTCCAGGGCGTCCTCCTCGTCGGCGGCGGCGGTCAGATCGGCGACGGCGGCCTCGCCCTGGCCCAGGGCGGCGGCGCGCCAGGCCTGGGCCGACTTCAGCAGCACGTCGGTCTGAGCCGCCCAGTAGGCGTCGTGCTGGGCGACCAGGGCGTCGCGGCATGCCTGAAGCTGGGCGATGTCGGCGTCGGCGGCCTGCGGCGCCGGGGTCGCGCCGCGCACCTGGCCCAGCGCGCGGGCCCACCAGACCAGCGCGGCCACCTGCGGCGACGAGCCGGCCATCGGCGTCAGTCGCGCGGCGCCGGCCCAGTCGCCGGTCTCCACGGCCAGGCGCACCGGCATGGCGTTGCCGGCATAGCCGATCTTGAAGCCGCCGCCCGACAGCCCGGGCAGGGTGGCGAGCTCGGCGACCTGCCGGCGGGCCTCCTCGACCCGGCCGCGCTGCAGGTAGGCGTAGGTCAGGTAGTCCATGGCGTGCAGCGCCTCGCCGACGTCGCCCTGGGCGCGCGCGGCGTCCCGCGCGGCGATGTTGGAGGCGATCGAGTCGTCCCACAGGCCCAGCCGGGTGAAGATGTGCGAGGGCATGTGCAGGGCGTGCGGCGCCGAGGGGGCGATCTTCGCATAGGCCCGGGCGGCGGGCAGGCCGCGCTGGGCCAGGGCGGCGCTGTCGTAGGCGTGGATCAGATAGTGCGGCGCGCCGGGGTGATCGGGATGACGCCGCCAGATCGGCTCCAGGATGTCGGCGGCCATCGCCTGGCGCGCGTGGGTGCGGTCGCCGGGCGAGGCGGTGGCGATCAGCGACAGGGCGTAGAAGGCGGCGATCTCGTCGTCCGCCGGCCAGGCGCGGGCCGCCGCGGCCATGGCGCCTGAATAGCGCAGGGCGCGCGCGGCGGGCGGGACGCTGTCGGCGTCTGCATAGTAGCTGGCCAGGGCGTCGATCAGCGCGCGCTCGCGCGAGCTGACTGGCCCGGACGCCGCCCCCGCCTGCGCCAGGCGGATCTCGGCCTGGCCCGCCGCCAGCCCGGCGCCGGCCGGCGTGTCCCACAGCTGGTGGTAGTGGGTCATCGCCCGGCCCCAGTGGGCCATGGCACAGGCCGGGTCGCGCGCGGCGACATCGGCGAAGGCCTTGTCGGCGTCCTCGTAGGCGAAGGAATGCAGCAACGCCACCGCGCGGTCGAAGGCCGCGGCGACGGCCGGCGCGCACGTGGTTGCGAAGCGGACCTGGCCCAGGTGCTCGGGCGCCGGGTGGTGGTGATGCTCCTCCTGCGCCGCCGCCGCGCCGGGCAGGGCGATGGCCAGCCCGATCAGCATCGCCAGAGGCCTTCTCATGCCCTCACCTCGTGTTGCGCCTGCCATTGGGCGGTCAGCATACCTGACCCCCCAGGCCGCGCGCCCACTTTCGTCGTCCGGAGAGCCGGGGCGGCGGGGATTGCGCCTCCGCTTTCCCGTACCGCCCAGCAACCTTGACGCTAAGCCGGGCCTGGCGGCATGGTAAGCTTGGCTTTGGGGTTGAGCCGCTTTGGGGGGGCTAATGCGAGGCGTTGTTTCTCGCCGCGGCGTGTTCGCGGCGGCGGCGGTTGTCGTCTGCCCACGCATGGCCCTGGCGGCGGCCGCGACGTTCCCGGATTTCATCGCCCCCGGCGCCGAAAAGCTCATCGCGTTCGGTGGCGACGACCTGGCGATCTCGGCCTATCCGCTGACCAGCCCGCAGGATCAGAAGCTGTATTTCGGCCTCGACCTGGGCGCGGCGGGCGTGCTGCCGATCTGGCTGTCCATCAGCAACCGCTCGTCGACCACGCGCTACCTGCTGGACGCCGACGACATCAGGCTGGCCTACGGGCAGGCGCCGGTCCAGGCGGCCGAGCGCTCGCGCAGCACGGTCGACGACACCGGCGGCGCGGTGGTCGAGAACGTCGCCGCCGTCGGCATGGCCGCCGGTCCGATCGGCCTGGCCGTCTCCCTGCCGATACTGATGATGTCCGGCAACCAGATCGCGCGGCAGGACGACGTGCGACGCAATCTGATGGTCCGGCAGCTCTATTCGAAGACGCTCGCACCGGGCCAGTCGGCCGCCGGCTTCGTCTACTGCAAGGTCGCAAAGACGTCCGTGGACCTGAGCCAGCTGCGGCTCAGCCTCCGCGTGAGGCCCGTTCCGGCGCCGCCCGGCGCCGCCGGCACGGTGTTCCAGACGGCCCTGGCCCTCCAGGCGCCCAGCGCGCCCTCAACCCCCTGAAGGACCCCCATGAGCAAATTCCCTAGGATTCTCGGCCTGGCGCTGACGACGGCCGTGCTGCTCCCGCCCGGTCTGGCGTCCGCCCAGGCCGCCGGCGCCGCGAGCGCGCCGACGGTCGATGCGTCGTCTTCGCCGGCCGCAGCCCCGTCCGCATCCGCCCCGGCCGCATCCGCGCCCGCCTCATCGACCCCGCCCGCATCGACTGCGCCCGCAGGTCCGTCGGCGCCCGCAGGTCCGTCGGCGCCCGCAGCGCCGGCCGGCGCCGCCGGGACCGCGCCGACCTCGCCGGCGGCGGCGCCGTCTTCCGCGCCGGCCGCCGCCGCCGCCGGCGCGCAGGCGCACATCCCCGTGGCCCTGGTCATCACGCCCGAGTTCAAGGCGGTGGTCTGGACGCACACCTCGGAGCTGTTTCGCCCGATGTACCAGCTGGGAGACGTCAACAACCTCGGCGTCGCGACAGCCGCCACGCTGGAGGATACGCTGAAGGCGATGGCGCTGGACGTGCGCGTGGTCGACTCGCCCGATGAGGCGCAGAAGCTGACGGGCGTGAGCTACGTCCTGGTGCCCACCATCCAGCGCTTCGAACAGCACAACAAGGGGCTGACCACCTTCGCCCCGTTCGTCGAGACGATCGTCGTGCAGTGGAAGGTGGTCGACGCCAAGGGCGCCACCGTCCTCCTCGACACGGCGCTGGCCACGGCCACCGGAAAGCTCGGCAACAACTTCGTCGCGGCGGACCACGCCAAGGCCATCGAAAAGTCCATGCTCGCCGACCTGCGGGACAAGTCGACGACGCTGCTGCACCCGGTGCTGGTCAGTCAGTAGCGGCCCGGGCGTTCGGGGACGTTCAGGCGGGGGCGCGCCCCCGCCATTCCCGCGCCGCGGTCAGTTCTTGTGCAGCGCGGCGTTCAGGCCGGACCAGGCGGCGTTGCGGGGCACGACTTCCAGGGCGCCGGTCTGCGAGTTGCGGCGGTAGAGCAGGTTGGAGGCGCCCGACAGCTCCAGCGCCTTGACCACCTTCCCGTCCGGGAAGGTCACGCGCGAGCCGGCGGTGACGTAGCAGCCCGCCTCGACGATGCAGTTGTCGCCCAGCGAGATACCGATCCCGGCGTTGGCCCCCAGCAGGCACCGTTCGCCGATGCGGATCACCTCGCGCCCGCCGCCCGACAGGGTGCCCATGATCGAGGCGCTGCCACCGATGTCGGAGCCGTCGCCGACCACCACGCCGGCGCTGATCCGCCCCTCGACCATCGAGGCGCCCAGGGTGCCGGCGTTGAAGTTGCAGAACCCCTCGTGCATCACCGTGGTGCCCGGCGACAGGTGCGCGCCCAGCCGCACCCGGTCGGCGTCGGCGATGCGCACGCCCTCGGGGATGACGTAGTCGGTCATGCGCGGGAACTTGTCGATGCAGGGGATCTGCAGGACGTGCGCCTGGTCCTGCAGCTGCGCGCGCAGCGCCTGCACCCGCGCGGGCAGCACCGGACCGGCCGAGGTCCAGGCGACGTTGTTCAGCAGGCCGAAGGCGCCCTCCAGGTTCAGGGTGTTCGGCCGGAAGGCCAGCTCGGACAACAGGTGCAGCCGCAGATACACGTCCTCGGCGCTCGCCGGCGCCGCATCCGGCGACGAGAGCGTGACGGTGACGAAGTCGCCCGCGATCAGCCCCAGCGTCTCGGCCAGGCAATGGCGCGCGATGCGCTCGTCACCCTGCGGGAACCAGACGTCCAGCGTCTTGCCCGACGCCGTGTCGCGATAACGATGTCCGGTCCTCGTGATGGCGCTCATGCCTGCTCCCCTGGTCTCACGTTCGAATCCCGCCGCCATACCCCAGACTCCGCCGGGACAGGATACCTAATCCCCATGACCCCTTCCCGCGGCTGCCCGCCGATCCACGCCGGCGGTCGGGCGACCGGGAAGCTTTCCCGCCGGCGCGACCCGGCGTAGTGGCGGCGCATGGAGCCGGACTACGCCAGCGCGAGCGCCGGGGGCACAACAGGCGCTTGCGTCTGCGGCATTGGACTCAGCGGGAAAATCGGGCGATCACCGAGTCCGTCCGCAGCCGCTAGGATCCGAGACCGTGAAAGCGTTTCGCCTGAGAGCCGACCAGATCCGCCCCCTTGCGCCCGGTCGGGGCGGGGCCATCGCCAGCGACAGAATTCCGGTCGACGGCATGCCCGTCGGTTACATGTACAGGACCGCGCCAAGCAATCCGCACGACAGCGGCTGGGCGTTCCTCGCGGGCGACGAGGACGAGGCGTACATGGAAGACGCGACCCGGCACGCCATCTACGACGTGAACACGATCGCGAACTACGATCCGGAGATCATACCGCTCCTGGACGCGCCGATCGGGTCGGCCTTCATCCGCGGCCCGGATGGTTTCGTTCCCGACCCCGAGGGGGCGCCGCAGGATTGACGCGGCGCTTGGTTCCGCTGCTGCCCGGGTGAGAGGGGGCTTGCGGCGCTAACTTCGTGAACCGTTCGGGCCACCGCTCGCGACCCTTTGCAAACGTGGGGAAAAACTCGCCCGCGGAGGTCGGCGTACAGGGTGTGGTGATAAGCGCGACTATACCTGATCAGTTCAGAGCTGGAACCAAGCTGTTTCACTTCTCGTTTGTAGTCGAACGGAACAGCCGGCGGGCCTTTGGCCTTCGCCAGAAGAGGTGATGCTATGAAAATCCTTACAGCTGCGTTCGCGATGAGTTCGTTGCTCGCCACGGTCAGTGCGGGTTCGATGATTCCGACGACGGCCAACGCCGACACGGTCGAGAAGACCTATGTCGCCTGCAACCAATACGGTGATTGCTGGCGCGTGCACCAGCGCTATGCTTACGGTCGTGATGCGCCGATCACCTATTACAATTCCGATTGGTACGACGCCCACCAGAACGACGAGCACGTCCATTGGCGCCCCGACCCGGTCAGCGACCGCGGCTACTATGAGCGCGACGGCAGCTGGCACGACGATCCGGGCGCGCGCGCCCTGGTGGGCGGCGCCAAGGGCGCCGGCGTCGGCGCGGCCATCGGCTGCATCGTGACCCTGCCGATCGGTTGCGCCCCGGGCGCGGCGGTGGGCGCGGCGGTGGGCGGCGGCACGGGCGCCGCGGTCGGCGCGGCCACCACCCCGGACCACTAGGTCCGCAAGCCACGATATCGGCGTCAGCGGCCCTCGGCCGCGGCGCCGCCCTGGAGGAGGTCCGGACCGGTTCCGGGCCTCCTTCTGCGTTTCTGGGACGGTAGAAGCCCCGTGTGCTTTGCATCATGACCGGAACGACGGGTGCGCCGAGGGGGCGGCCAAGCCGAACGCCTCCTGCAGCTCCAGACCATCGCCGCCGAGCGCCAGGGCAACCGTATCGCCCCTTGGACGCGGCGGCGTCCGAGCCGGCGGAGGCCTTCATTCTCAGGCGGCGAAACCGGCCCCACGTTCGGCCGACAGTCTGCAGGCGCGCTCGGCGCACGGCAGGTTCCGGCGCAGAACGGTGACCAGGGCTGACCGGGAGCGCCAACCGCGCCCCCGACCATCGCCACGATAGCAAGACCCATCCGCCGGCGGCCCCGGCCACGAGGTCGCGGCGACGCCCGGCTGGGCCGGCAGGTGGCGCAGCCGTGCGGATCAAGGTCTGGCCATACATAGCGGTTCGCCCCGCCCGCAGGATCTGCGGGCGGGGCGGCTGGCGACAGGGTGCGCTATTCGCAGCGGATGTTCGACCATCCCGGCGCTTCGTCTCCTCCTGGCGCCGCGGCTGGTTCACACGGGCGCCGGACCGGAGGTCCCCGCAAGGGCGGCGACGTCCAGCCGACGCCTCCTGCGGGGAACCGCTATTGCGGGGTCACTCGCGTCGTCGTGGTCACCTGGTCGCTGGCGGGGGCTGCCGCGCCCGTCGTGGTGTGGTGGGTCACCCGGGTGTGGGTGGTGGCGTGGCCGGCGCGATGCCGGGTGGTGGTGGTCGTGGTCTCGACCTGCGGGGCCGGAGGCGGCGTCTGGGCGGCGGCGATGGCCGCGGCGTCGCGCGCATTGGCGGCGGCGTCGGCCGAGGCGGCGGCGGACTTCTCGGCGGCCTCGGCGCGGGCGTTGGCGTCGGCGGCCTGCTGCTGGGCGTCAGCCGCCTGCTGGCGGGCGGCGGCCACCTGGTCCTGGGCGTTCGCGGCGGCGTCGGCGGCCTGGTTCTGGGCGGCGGCGACCTGGTCGCGGGCGGCGTCGGCGTTTGCCCGCTCGGCCTCGCGGGCGGAGGCCAGGGCGGCGTCCTTGTGCTGCTGCGAGACGCCGATGGCCGTGTCGGCCAGGGCCGAGGCGCGGATCGCCTCCTGGATCGCCAGGTCCTTGTGGCCGTCGGCGAAGTCTTCCCGGGCGCTGGCGAGTTGGGCGCGGGCCTCGGCCGTGTCGCGCGGGGCCTCGGTCGCGCTGCCCAGGGTCTCGGCGGTGTGGATCTTGGCCTCCGCGGCGGCGAGGGCTTCGCGGGCGCGGTCGGTCTTGTCGTACGCGGCCGCCGGGGACGCCACGGCAAGGGTCAGGGCGCTCGACGCAAGCAAGGTCGCGAGAATGGTGTGGCGAAGCATAGGTCTTCTCCTGCAATGGCAACGCGGGTCGCCGACCTCGACGATCGGCGCCCTGGTCAAGGCGACAAGCGATCCGGGTTGGCGTCCGCCTGCAACGGCTGAAGACTGGATACGTTTCAGCTTAACCGTGAAAAGCGGCCGCGAAATCCGCGGTCTTTCGGCCTGAACACTTCGGCTGGCGATGGCGGAAACCTGAGCGCCGAGGCCGGCGGGCGCGACCGCCCAGGGCTTGGCCGACGCCGGCCCCCGCCGTCCGAGGGTGGCGTTCCGCCGGCGCCCGCGCTAGCAGACCGCCGCATGATCCGCCTCGACAACATCTCCAAGCAGAACGGCCACCAGATCCTGTTCATCGAGGCCTCGATGAACATCCTGAAGGGCGAGAAGGTCGGGCTGGTCGGCCCCAACGGCGCGGGCAAGACGACGCTGTTTCGCATGATCACCGGCCAGGAGCCGCCCGACGACGGCCTGGTGGCGATCGATGCCGGGATGAGGCTCGGCTATTTCAGCCAGGACGTCGGCGAGATGTCGGGCCAGAGCGCGGTCGCCGCGGTGATGGACGGCGTCGGCCCGGTCAGCGAACTGGCCGCCGAGATGGCGCGGCTCGAGGCGGCGATGGTCGACCCGGACCAGGCCGACCAACTGGAGGCGATCATCGAGCGCTATGGCGACGTGCAGGCGCGCTTCGAGGAGCTGGACGGCTATGCGCTGGAGGCGCGGGCGCGCGAGGTGCTGGCGGGCCTGAGCTTCAGCCAGGAGCGGATGGACGGCGACGTCGGCCAGCTGTCCGGGGGCTGGAAGATGCGCGTGGCCCTGGCGCGCATCCTGCTGATGCGGCCCGACGGCATGCTGCTGGACGAGCCCAGCAACCACCTGGACCTGGAAAGCCTGATCTGGCTGGAGGCCTTCCTCAAGGCCTACGACGGCGCCCTGCTGATCACCTCGCACGACCGCGCCTTCATGAACCGCATCATCGGCAAGGTGGTGGAGATCGACGCCGGGTCTCTGGTGACCTATTCCGGCGACCTCGACTTCTACGACCAGCAGCGCGCGCTCAGCGAACAGCAGCGCCAGGCGCAGTATGAGCGCCAGCAGGCCATGCTGGCCAAGGAAGTGAAGTTCATCGAGCGGTTCAAGGCGCGCGCCTCGCACGCCGCCCAGGTGCAGAGCCGGGTCAAGAAGCTCGACAAGATCGAGCGGGTCGAGCCGCCGCGCCGCCGCCAGTCGGTGCAGTTCGAGTTCAGGAGCCCGCCCCGGTCGGGCGACGACGTGATCAGCCTGCGCGACGTGCACAAGGGCTATGGCGACCAGCCGATCTACCAGGGGCTGGACTTCCTGGTGCGGCGCAAGGAGCGCTGGTGCGTGCTGGGCGCCAATGGCGCGGGCAAGTCGACGCTGCTGAAGCTGGTGGCCGGCGCCACCGCGCCCGACCGCGGGGCGGTCAGCCTCGGCGCCAGCGTCCGGATGGGCTATTTCGCCCAGCACTCGATGGATTTGCTGGACGGCGAGGAGACGATCTTCGAGTCGCTGGACGGGTCGTTCCCGCAGGCGGGGCAGGGGGCGCTGCGCACCCTGGCGGGATGCTTCGGCTTCTCCGGCGACGATGTCGAAAAGCCCTGCCGGGTGCTGTCCGGCGGCGAGAAGGCGCGGCTGGTGATGGCCAAGATGCTGTTCGATCCGCCGAACCTGCTGGTGCTGGACGAGCCGACCAACCACCTCGACATGGTCACCAAGGAGATGCTGGTGGCGGCCCTCGCCGACTTCGAGGGCACCATGCTGTTCGTCTCGCACGACCGCCACTTCCTGTCGGCCCTGTCGAACCGGGTGCTGGAGCTGACCCCCGAGGGCGTCCACCAGTACGGCGGCGGCTATAGCGAATACGTCGCCCGCACCGGCCAGGAAGCGCCCGGCCTGCACCCGGGCTAGGGGGCGAGGCGCGGGCGCCGCCGCGAGGACGAAATCCGCCGGCGCATTGATGTCGCGCAAAGTCGCCCGGCGGCGGCGGTCCAATGTGCCCGCGCGCCCTTCCTTCGAACGGCGCGGCGGAGACGGCGGATGGGCGGCAGGGACCTGCGCGACGCGGCGGCGATGGCGCCCCGGGGACGGGTCTGCTTCGGGCCGTGACGGCGACGGGCGGGTTCCTGATCGCCGTGGCCCTGCTGGGCGGCCTGGCGCTGCTGGCGTACGCCCACGTGCGGGCCGAGCGCCTCAGGGGCCAGGCGAACCAGCAGCTGGCGGCGGCGCAGGCCCGGCTCAGGGCCATCGTCGAGACCGCCACGGACGCCATCCTGGTGATCGACGAGACCGGCGTCATCCAGTCGTCGAACCCGGCGGCGGCGGCGATGTTCGGCTGGGCCGCCGACGAGCTCCTGGGCGAAAACGTGACGATGCTGATGCCCGAGCCGCACCGCTCGGCCCACGCAGGCTATCTGGCCGCGTATCTGGCCGGCGGCGAGGGTCGGATCCAGCGGTCGGGCCGGGAGGTCGAGGCGCTGCGCAAGGACGGCGCCCTGCTGACCGTCGACCTGGCCGTCGCCGAGTGGCGCGACGGCGAGACCCGTTATTTCACGGGCCTGCTGCGCGACGTCACCGCGCGCAAGCTCGTCGAGACCCAGCGCCAGCAGGCGGCGCAGCGCGAACTGGTCGTGCGCGAGCTGCGCCACCGGATCAACAACATGTTCGCGGTGATCGGCTCTCTGGTTCAGGCGACGGCGCGATCGCAGCCCGACGTCGCGACCTACCGCGACGCCCTGCTGGCGCGGGTCTCGGCCTTCGGCGCGGCCCAGGTCGAGCTTGCCCGCCAGGGCTGGACCTCCAGGTCGCTGCGCGAGCTGGTGGCGTTCGAGCTGCGGCCCTATGGCGAGGCCGCCGACCGCATCTCGCTGCAGGGGCCCGACCTCGAGCTCAACGCCGCGGCGGCGGAGAACCTGTCGATGATCGTGCATGAGCTGGCGACCAACGCCGTCAAGTACGGCTCGCTCAGCGACGCTCGCGGCCGGCTCGACATCCGCTGGTCGCTGGCGCGCGCCGAGGACCGGCTGGCGTTCGAGTGGATCGAAACCGGCGGACCGCCGGTCGCCCCGCAGCGGCGCAAGGGGTTCGGCTCCCTGGTGATCGAGGCCGGCGCCCGCTCGCTGGGCGGCGCCGCGACCCTGACCTTCGAGCCGGCCGGCTGCCGGTGCCGCATCACGGCGCCGGCGGCGCGCAACCTGGCGGCGGATCCGCAGCCCGCGGCCTGAGGGCGTTCGTGCGCTGGCGGACCGAAACAACTGCTGGCGCGCCGCGGCGCGGAATGCCCGGCGCCGATGAGCCCGCTTCCTTCGCCTCGCCGAACAGGGCAGCGTGCGCGACCGTGCGGCGGGACGTGCGGGGAGCGGACGGATGAAGCCTCTGGTGATGGTGGGCGCGGGTCAGGCGGCGCTGCCGCGGATCATCGCCGAGGCGGCGGCGGCCGGCGGCGCGCCGCTGGCGGGCTACCTGGACGTCGGGCCGCAGCCGCCGGCCCCGGCGACGCCGCTGACGCGGCTGGGGGACGAGGAGCGGCTGCAGGACCCGGCGTTCCTGGCGGCCTTCGACCTGGCGGTGGCCGTACAAGGGCCGGCGCGGCGCATGCTGTGCGAGCGGCTGCTGGGGATCGGCGCGGGTCTGCCGGTCGTGCGCCATCCGTCGGCGGTGGTCTCGGCCACGGCCGTGATCGGGGCCGGCACGGTGCTGTCGGCCGGCGCGATCGTGCAGTCCGACGCCCGGGTCGGACGGTTCTGCGTGCTGAACACCGCCTGCAGCGTGGACCACGACAATGTGGTCGGCGACTACGTCTCGTTCGGGCCGGGCTCGCATACCGCCGGGCGGGTGACGGTGCTGGAGGGCAGCTTCATCGGCCTGGGCGCGCTGATCATCAACGGCGTCACCGTGGGCCCCCGCGCCACCGTGGGGGCCGGCGCGGTGGTGGTGCGCGATGTCGCCGAGGGGACGACGGTGGTCGGCAACCCGGCGCGGGTGCTGGCCAGGGGGTGAGGCGCGCAAGGGGGGACGGGCGCCTGCTTCAGCGCGCTTGCGCCAGCACCTGAGCGACGGCGGTGACCACAGCCTCCGGACGTTCCAGCGGGATGCCGTGGCCGGCATCGACGAGGCGGCGCTCGCCGCGGGCGGAGAGGGCGGCGATCTCGTCGTGCATGGCGCGCCACGCCTGGTGGCGCGCGGCAGCCTCGGCGGCGCTCTCGCCCGGCCGCGGCAGGGCGTTGCCGGCCGCGGTGAGCACGATCAGCGGCATGTCGCCCAGCGGCGGCGCGCCCGGCGGCCGGCTGGCGGCGAGCGCCTGGCGCGCGGCGACGACCTGATCCGAACTGGCGCCGCCCGTCGCCGCCGACTCCGAGCGCAGCGCCCGCCACCACCCCGGCGCGGTGCGCTGGGCTTCGCGGGCGGCGCATAGCGCCGGCGTCAGCCAGGACGGCGGGGCGCCGACGGCGCGGGCGTGGTCGGGCGTTCCGGGGACCAAGGCGCCGGCGCGCGCCAGACGGTCGAGCCGGCCATAGTCGGCGAGCATCTGGCGTCGCCGGTCCTCGCTCTGCCGATCGCCGCGCACCGCGTCGAGCCGCCGGTCCTGATGCGCGCTGGCGCTGTCCACCGCCACCAGGCCGGCGATCTCGTGGGGGTGGCGCAGGGCGAACAGCTGCATGGCCAGCCCGCCGGCGGACCAGCCGACCAGCACATAGGGCGGGGCAAGGTCCAGCGCCTGCAGCGCCGCGCGCAGGTCCTCGACCACCGCGCCGGCGGTGCGGGGCAGGGGGCCGGGGTCGCTGAAGCCGAGGCCGGCCTTGTCGAAGGCGACGGTGCGTACCTCCCGAGCCAGCTCACGCTGCACGCGCCACCACTCCAGGGTGGTGTTGATCAGGCCGGGGGCGAGGATCACCGCCGGCCCGCCCTCGCCGGCGAGCATCAGGTTCAGCCGCCGTCGCCGGCCGATCCTGACCAGCGTCTGTGGCGCGGCATAGTGCTGGTCCAGCCACGGTTCCGGCGCTGCCAGTGGTCCCATGCGAATCTCTCCTCCCCGCCGCCCCGCCGACCAGTCTCGGTCCGGGCCGGGGAGGGGGCCAGGGGGTTCGCGGCGCAGGCTGGCCGCTTCCGCGCCCGCGCGCCCGTGCTACAGAGGACGCATCCCAGGGGGGAAACACGCATGGTCACACGTCTGCGGGCGGTCGGCGGCCTGGCCGCGATCGCCGTCACCGTCCTGAGCGCGGCGGGCGCGGTCGCGGAGACGCCGGACCCGGGCTGCGTGTCGCGGCCGGACTGCCGTTTCGTCGGCGCCGTGACCTTGCGCACCGACCAGGGCGTCAAGACCCCCGCGCTCAACCGCAACATGCCGTTCCTGCGCCAGATCGGCGGCCATCAGCGCCTGTGGCTGGTGCTGGGCGAGCGGGTGGACCTGCGCGTCGGCGGCCCCGGCGAGCCGCCGCTGACCGTCGTCGCCCACGGCCAGGCCAGCGACCCGCCCCGGCCCGGCGGGACGCTGAAGGACATGGTCGAGGTGGAGTTCGCCCAG
This sequence comes from Caulobacter sp. KR2-114, assembly GCF_049446115.1. Classification (NCBI taxonomy): domain Bacteria; kingdom Pseudomonadati; phylum Pseudomonadota; class Alphaproteobacteria; order Caulobacterales; family Caulobacteraceae; genus Caulobacter; species Caulobacter sp. KR2-114. Next base: position 1,265,045 of record NZ_JBMSEC010000002.1, on the reverse strand, counting down.
ATGGACGGCTCGACCTTGACCAACCTGACGGTGCGCAACGGCTATGCGCGCCCCCTGCTGTACAAGGCCTTCCTGCTGTCCAAGGGCGGGGACGAACGTCACACCAGCACCTGCCCGGTGCTGCCCGGGGTGTTTTCCATGGAGAACTGGCAGGGGCCGCTGGTGGAGATCGACCTGGCCGACTTCCAACTCGGCGACCCTGCCGGGACCACCATCACCTGCCAGTGAGGGCCTGCCCTCCGACCCCAGGCGCCAGAACCGATGCTGTCAGCAGCGTGGCCCCGTCACGCGCCTTTCACTCGACCCGGCCCCGACCCGGGCCTAGCCTCGGCGCATCCAACGCCACAAATCGGGAGCGTGAAGCGATGGCGACGATCAACGGCGGATGCCTGTGCGGCGCGGTGAGCTATACGGTCGAGGGCGAGCCGATCTTCGTCGGCCACTGCGCGTGTCAGAACTGCCAGCGCAGCACGGGCGCCAGCCACTCCACCGTCGCGGCCTATCCCGAGCCGCAGGTGACGATCCGCGGGACGACCACGTCCTACCAGGGCGTCGGCGACAGCGGCCAGCCGACCACCCACGAGTTCTGCCCCACCTGCGGCTCGCGCCTGTTCACCCGCGCCTCGGTGATGCCGAACGTGGTGATGATCGCCGTGGGCACGATGGAGCCCGACGCCCCGCTGGAGCCGTCGATGCTGATCTACGGCAAGCGCCGCCGCGCCTGGGACCATGTCCCCGAAGGCGTGGCCGTGTTCGAAGGCATGCCCGCCCCACCGCAGTAGCCGCGACTCGGGACATGCACCTGTCTCCGGCGGAGGCGTCGGCCGCGGTTGCGTAGGGGATAGGTATCGTGTCCCGAACAGGCGAACAGCCGTTTCCCTCGTCACCCCGGACAAGCGCGCAGCGCGCCGATCCGGGGCCGGCCGCTCCGCCACCGAGGCGATCTCAGGCGAAGCGCAGCTCCATCCGCGCCCGGACTCGCCCTTCTGAGACCGCGGCCCGGCTGGCCCCGGCGCTTCGCTTCGCTACGGCCGGGGTGACGGGTGAGGCGGGCGGGGCGGGGGCGTGGTGGGGGCCTACGAGATCCACCGGCCGCCGCAGTCGCCCAGCGTCTTCCATCGCGCGCCGGTCCGGCGCAGGTGCATCACCGAGCCCGTGCCGCAGAGCCGGCCGCACACCATGCCGAAGCGGACCAGGGCGTCCTTGTGGTCGCGGCTGAAGGCGATCTGCGAGAACGAGATCAGCGAGTGGCTGATCCCCTGGGTCACCGCGGCGTCGACGGACTTGCCGCCGGCGATCGCATCGCCCGGATCGTCGGCGCGCCACCGCGAGCCGTCGACGAGCACCACGCCAGGCAGCCTGAAGGCGACGCCGGCCAGCGACTTCTCCGGGGCCGGAGGCTGGGCGGGCGGCGGAAAGTCCAGCCCCTTGGTGCAATCGGCCAGGTCGTCGTCCGGCGCCGCGGGCGGCGGGCTGAGCTGCTCATTGACCTGCTGGCGCTGGGTCTCCTTGCCCAGCCAGCCGGCCAGCACGGCCTCATAGACATCCTGCTCGTCCGCGCTGATCGCGGGCGCAGGCGCCGGACCGGTCGGCTGGTCCCCCGCCATCGCCGCGCCCGTCGCAAGCATCAGGCAGGCCATGCCCGCCGCCATCGCGACCCGGCGCCTCGCGCCACGCTTTGGCATCTGTTGTCCTCCCTGGGCGGTGTCCTTGCCCCGCGAGCTTAGACCCTCTGTGGTTGTTGGCCAGCGGCCCCGGACGTCGGCATCTGTGCATCTTGCCCGTGCGGCGGCCGTGTTCCATCCCTTGGCGGGCCCCCAGTGCGCCATGGCCCCCCGGAACGCCAAGGACCCCGCTCCGTTGAGGGGGCGAGGTCCACGGACTTGCGGCGGCGTCAGCCGGCGATCTACTTCGCCAGGTGGGCGCGCAGTTCGTCGCCGATCTGCTGCAGGGCGGCGCGGGTGGCCGGTTCCTGGCGCAGGGCGTTGAGCAGCACGAAGTCATGGATCGTGCCGCCGTAGCGGGTGGCGGTCACCGGCACGCCGGCGTCGGCCAGCTTGTGCGCATAGGCTTCGCCCTCGTCGCGCAGCGGGTCGTTCTCGGCGGTGACGATCAGCGCCGGGGGCAAGCCCTGCAGCTGCGCCGGGGTGGCGCGCAGCGGCGAGACGTACGGGTTGTTCCGCTGGGCGGCGTCCGGGGCGTAGATGTCCCAGCCGAACTTCATGAAGTCGCGGGCCAGGAACCGGCCGGTCGCGTAGGCGTGGTACGAGCCCGAGTCGACGCTGGCGTCGGTGGCCGGGATCAGCAGGGCCTGGAAGCGGAAGGCCGGGCCGCCGCGGTCGCGGGCCATGATCGCCAGGGCCGCGGACATGTCGCCGCCCACCGAGTTGCCGGCCACCGCCATGCGCGAGCCGTCGACGCCGATCTGGTCGCCGTGCGCGGCCACCCACTTGGCGGCGGCGTAGCTTTCCTCCAGCTGGGTGGGGAACACCGCGTCGGGGATCGGGGTGTATTCGACGAACACCACCGCCGCGCCGGAGCCCACCGCGATGTCGCGGGCCAGGCGCTTGTGGTTCTCGAAGTCGCCGGCGATCCACACGCCGCCGTGGATGAACAGCACCACCGGCGGGCGGGCCTCGGCGGCGTCAGGGCGCACGACGTAGAGCTTCACGCTGCGGCCGTCCTGCGAGATGACCTTTTCGGTGATGCTGACGCCGGAGACGTCCACGGGCGTCTGGTTCTGCAGGCCGGTCAGCACCGCGCGCACCTGCGGCCCCGGCAGGGTCCAGAACGGGCTGGGATCCTTGTTCAGCTGGCTGACGAAGGCGCGGACGACGGGCGACAGGCGGGTGTCGGTGGCCGGGTCCTGCGGGGCGTCGGCGGTGGCGTTGGCGCTGGCGGCGTTGGCGGTCTGGGCGAGGGCGGGGGTGGTCATGGCGGTGGCTCCGAAGGTCAGGGTGAGGAGGCTGGCGAGGGCGGTGGAGAGGCGGGCCGCGGCGCGGCGGCGCCGAGGCGGCGGGTTGGCGCGTCCGGGCGGCGCCTTCGGGGTGGCGAGCGTCATGGGGTGGCTCCTTTTTCGGGTCCGGCCTTGGGGGGGGGAGCGGACGCGCCTGGCCGGACCGCAGGGCGCGCGCCGCCGCTCGCTCGGCCCGTTGGGGATCGGGGCCGCTCGGCGGGAGATCGAGGTGGGGTGCGGCCGGGGGGCTTGTGTCCGCCGGCCGGGCGGGTCAGGGGGGCGAGACGCCGAGGCGGCGCTCGTCGGCCCGGATCGGCACGTCGTTGATGGAGGCGTCGCGCCGGGCCATCAGGCCGTCGTCGGCGAACTCCCACTGTTCGTTGCCGTGGCTGCGCCACCACTGGCCGGCGCCGTCGCGCCATTCGTATTCGAAGCGCACCGAGATGCGGGCGCCGCCGAAGGCCCACAGCTCCTTGGCGAGACGGTAGTCCAGCTCGTGGGCGAATTTGCGCTTCAGGAACGCCTTCACCGCCTCGCGGCCGGTGAGGAACTCGCTGCGGTTCCGCCAGCGGGTGTCGGGCGTATAGGCCAGGGCGATCCGCTCCGGATCGCGCGAGTTCCAGGCGTCCTCGGCGGCCTGCACCTTGGCCAGGGCGGTCTCGCGGGTGAACGGCGGGCGAAGGACGGTGGGGGCGGGGGCGGTGTCGGTCATGGGGGGGCTCCGGCTGGCGTGAGGCGGTGTCGATGACGGGAATATAGACAGACCGGTCTGTCTTGGTCAATCGACTATTTTGGGGCGGCCGCCCCCATCCCCGGCTTCGCCGGGACTTCCCCCAGAGGGGGAAGAGAAACCTTCCTGGCGTGCCTTTTCGTTGAAGATGAGCAATCGATCTCCTCCCCCACTGGGGGAGGGGGACCCCCGAAGGGGGTGGAGGGGGCTCCAGCGGAGCGCCGCCGTTACCGCGCCCTTGACCCCTGCGCCAGCGTCGCTAAATGTACATACCGTTCTGTCTTATGAGGCTGCCATGCCCGCCCCATCCCGCCGTGACGACCTGGTCGAGACCGCGCTGCGCCTGTTCTACACCGAGGGCTTCCACGCCACCGGCATCGACCGCATCCTGGCCGAGGCCGGGGTGGCGAAGATGACGCTGTACAAGCACTTCCGCTCCAAGGACGAGCTGGTGCTGGCCGCGCTGCGCCGCCGCGACGAGGTGTTCCGCAACTGGCTGATGGCGGCGATGGAGCGCGCCGCGCCGGACCCGCGCGGGCGGCTGCTGGCGATGTTCGACGCCCTGGACGACTGGTTCAACGGCCGCGCCATGGCCGCGCTGGGCTTCCACGGCTGCGCCTTCATCAAGGCCGCCGCCGAGTTCGACGCCGCCGACCACCCCGCGCACCGCGCCAGCGCCGAGCACAAGCGGCTGATCGTCGACTATCTGAAGACCCTGGCCGCCCAGGCCGGCGCCGCCGACCCGGACGCCCTGGCCGAACAGCTGGCCCTGCTGAAGGAAGGCGCCATCGTCAGCGCTCAGGTCCGGGGCCTGACCGACGCGGCGCTGAAGGCCAGGCCCGTGGCGGCGATGCTGATCGACGCGGCGTGCGGGTGAGGGACGGGGACATGATACCTATCCCCTGGTTCGCCATAAGGAGCGGCGGCGGCCGCGCTCGGGGATAGGTATCGTGTCCCCGCCAGCCCCGCGGCGGTGGATTCCTGTCTCGCTGGCGGCTAACAGGTGTTTGAAAACGCCAAGAGCGATCCGGGAGGTCCTTCATGCAGTTCGACGACGTCATCCTCGGGCGCCGCAGCATCCGCGGCTACAAGCCCGATCCCGTGCCCCGGGCGCTGATCGAGGAGATCATCGGCCTGGCGATGCGCGCGCCGTCGTCGATGAACACCCAGCCCTGGAACTTCTACATCATCTCGGGCGAGCCGCTGGACCGCATCCGCGCCGGCAACACCGAGCGCAACCTGGCCGGCGTGCCGCACTCGCGCGAGTTCCGCATCGGCGAGGCCTTCACCGGCCAGCACCGCGAGCGGCAGATCGGCGTGGCCAAGCAGCTGTTCGGCGCCATGGGCATCGCCCGCGACGACAAGGAGGCGCGCCAGGACTGGGTGCTGCGGGGGTTTCGCCAGTTCGATGCGCCGGTCTGCATCATCGTCACCTACGACCGCGTGCTGCACGGCAGCGACGACGCGCCGTTCGACTGCGGCGCGGTGGCCACCGCCCTGGTCAACGCAGCCTGGTCGCGCGGCCTGGGCGCGGTGATCAACAGCCAGGGCATCATGCAGTCGCCGGTGGTGCGCGAATGCGCCGGCATCGCCGAGGATCAGGTGATCATGAAGAGCATCGCCCTGGGCTGGCCGGACGACAGCTTCCCGGCCAACGCGGTGGTCTCCGAACGCAAGTCGGTGGCCGAGGCCACCGTGTTCGTCGGCTTCGACGACTAGCAGCGGCGCCGCGGGGAGGGCGCGGGGGAGAGGGGACACGATACCTATCCCCCGAACCGCCCCCGGGCGCGCCGCCCGCCCCGGCCAGGGGATAGGTATCGTGTCCCCGCCGAGCTTGCCCGCCGCGCCCTGCCAATTGCGCCTTCCACCCCATCCAATACCTGCCTAGTCTCAAGCTTGCCGGCGGCGGGCATGTCCGCCGGCTGGGGAGAGGTCGACTTCGGGTCGCCGCGAAGTCGAAGGCATGTGGGGGGAACCATGTCTGCCGCAACTATGCCCGCCGTGGCCGATCGCAAGGTCACGCTCGTCTGGATCCTGGGGATCTGGACCTTCGCGTTGTTTGGATTCGGGGCCGACTTCGGGCGCTTCATGCACGAACAGCCGGCGCCGCCGCTCGCCCTGGCGCTGCACGGCGCGGTCAGCGTCGCGTGGCTGGGCCTGGTGTCGATGCAGGTCTACCTGGCCGAGACGTCGAACGTGCGGCTTCACCGCCGGCTGGGGTGGGCGGTGGTGGCGGTGTCGGTGGCGATGGTCCCCCTCGGGGTGGTCGCCGCCATGGTGGACATGGCGCGGCAGGTGGGCCACCCCGACTATGCGCCGCAGTTCCTGGGCGAGGAGTTCCAGGACGTCTTCGCCTTCGCGGTCTGCACGGCCCTGGGGGTGGCGACGCGCCGGAACCGCGCCGACCACAGCCGTTTCATGGTGCTGGCGGCCGTCGCCCTGGCCGACGTCGGGCCCGGCCGCATCGCCACCAACCTCGTCAGCGCCACGCCGCCCAATCCGCTCGCGGTCTGGGCGACCTACTACTGGGGGACCGCGCTGCTCCTGATCGCCATGCTGGCCTGGGACCTGATCACGCGCCGGCGAGTGCTGCGCTCGACCCTGCTGGGCGCGGCGGTGCTGTGGAGCGGCGAGGCCATCGCCTCGGTGCTATACTTCTCGCCGGCGTGGAAGGCGGCCATGGCCGGGTTGGTCAAGGCCTGGGGCTGGGCGGGATAGGCGAAGCCTCCGGGAGGCTGGGGGATTCCAAGGGAATCTCGGGACGCGATACCTGATCATGGGGACCGTCAGCCACGGCTGGCCTCCGATACCTGTGGTTGAACGAGCCGCGCGGGGGAGCGGATGACCACTATCGAAGCGGCGACGTTTGAAGTTGGCCCTACGATCCGACGGGCCGTGAACGCGCTGACGCCGCACCTTCCAGCGTTCGCGTTGGTCGCCGTTGTTTGCGGTGGGTTTCCAAACGCGCTCCTCGGTTGGATCGGCCTTGAGCGCTCATCGATCTATAGCTGGATTTTCAACCAGCCACCCCCATCAGACACCATCGCGAGATTGGCAATCGACCTGCCCGCCGCGTTGGTCCCGCAACTCGTTTGGTTCTTGGCGACCGGCTGGATGTGCGGGGTGCTGTTGGACGAGTTGAAAGGCGAAGCGTCGGGCCGTTCATCCGATTTGCGCTGGCTGCGGCGCACCGTTCCACTGTGTTTGCTGGCCCTGCTGTCGGCGACCGCGTCCAGCCTTGGGCTGCTCCTGCTCATTGTGCCGGGGGTGATCTTCGGCCTCGCCAGCGCGGTGGCTGTTCCCGCGCTGGTATCTGAAGGCCTCGGTCCCCTGGAAGCACTTAGGCGAAGCTTCGAACTCACCCGCGGCGTGCGGGGAACTATCTTTGGGGTCGCTGTGGTCAATGACCTCGCCGCAATCGCATTCAACTTCGTCGGTGCGCTCATGACCACCGGGAACTTGATCGCCTCGCGAACGCCCGTGGTCGTCTACCTCAGACATTCGCCACAGCAGCAGAAGGCAGCCTGGTCCCTAGAACGGACCGGCAGTCGGACGTGTTTGTTCTGCTTCTAGCAACTTGGAAATATCGGAGAAGCCCACGTCAGTCAGAACACCGCTTGCGTCGAAGGCCAGAACGAACAAATATTTCAAACCATTTTGCCGACAACGAACCCCGATCCAAGTCGATCTGCCGTGGATGTCGGCGTGTTTTACGACCTGCGCGGCGATCAGCTGCTCTACCCTGTTTCGCGGATCACCAAAGCTTGCGCCGAAGCCTGCATCGTCACCCAGCTTGCCTTTGACCATTTCGAAGCTGAGCCGTGGAATATCCTGGCCCTGGACTCCGAATCCGTAGAGGTGGTCGCTCCCATCCTGAGACCAGCAAAATGCTGGATTGTATTCAGGGCATCTGACATCGAGCCTTCGAACCTGTGCGTACTTCCTGGCGCTCCATCCGAGGCGCGCAGGATACAAACCAAGCCGCGGGAGAGAGGCGGGGCACTGCGCTTCCGCATTGGAAGTGCTGCACGCCAACATGCCAACAATCACAACAAGGCCAACGCATGCCTGCATCTTCCGATGAAGAGCCCAAGAGCCTCGCGGATGCTTCAGGGGGGCTGAGGTGCCGCAAATGGGGTGGTGCAGATCGATCAATGCCTACTCCGAACGAAGCGCCTGTTTATAAACACGCCGCCGTAGGTTGGGTCAGAATTGGTTCTGATATTGGTCGCTCCTGGCAGCCCCCCAGACAGCATCGGATTGTAGGCCGCGTGCCGGATCGCCAGAGTTCGACCACATCAAGTTAGAGGTGCCGATAGCGCATCAATCCCCCCAAGATGTCGCACGCAGACTGCGCCCCGGACTTTCGGCTCAAGCTGAGGCGAGCACTTTGCCGGACGTCTGTTTGTGGCGCCATCCCAGAGGGCGAGAACCGACCGAGGCGGTGGTCGCATGCACGACAGAAGGCAGGCGCGCGCGCCCAACCTAGTTTGTCGGCAACGGCCCTATTGACTGCGACTGATCGACCATCCGCAGAGGACGGCTGGAAACGCCGTAACTCGTTTGGCCGCCTGGACCGTGGCGAAGCCAACAGGATTCTCGGATCCAAGTCGAAGGGTCCGCCTCCGGCGCGACGTCCGCACGCCAGACGACGCCCCAGTCATCATTGCGCGTGACGATACTGCGGACGAACTTCCAACCGAGCCGGGCAGCCATCTCACGGCCCTGGCTCTCGCAGCGGGCGGCGACACCTGATGTATCGCTCGGGAGCCGGGGTTCGTCGCCGGGGCTGGGCGGCGGCTCAAAGTACTGGTCATCCAGTCCGATGATTCTGTCCTTGCGCGCACGGGTCATCCATCGGTCCCACCGCGCCAAGCGACCTTGCAAGACTGAACAGAGTGCGGCAGGGCCGGCTATGGGAACGGTCCGTCCCAAGTCGGTCGGAGTCTTCGGCGTCGACCCCGTGACGTTGAGCGGCGCAAGGTCGGCGCCGCCGCCGCCATTTGTGATGAAGGTATTGGTGCGAACAGCGGTGTCGAAAATGACCCGACAGAGGTCTGGACTGAGCGCCGTCAGCTGAAAGTCATCGTTCTCGAAGACAAACGTTCCGCCATCGGGTAGGCGCACGACCCCTCCGGGGCCCATGCGCCCGCCAGTCGCCCGCACCGACTCTTCGACCGCGACCGTATAGGCTGGGAAAGAGGCCTCGATGTCGCCGGGCAGCAGGATGACTGTAAAGGGCATAAGTGCTTTTGAGGTTCGCCGGGTGGTGGCGTTTGGCGCTTATCGCGTCCCGCGCGAGAGTCCGCAACGGGTCGGTTATCGCCCATGGAGCCGACGCGACAAGCGGACGTTCAGCCGGTTGGCCGTCGCACCCGCCACAAGCGGACCTGGCGAGCGTCAGCGAAGGGTGGAAAGGCGCCGTTGCGCCAGCAGCAAAGGCGCGGTCAAAGTGTGCCTCCGCATCGACACTGTGGGCATGGGAACATGGCGGATAGATTGTTGAGTGTGCCGGAGTTGCTGAACCTCATGGCGATAATCTCGCACCCAAAGCAGCACGGTCTCACCCAAGAGGGGCTAGAGCAGAAGGTCACTGACTTTTGTGCGGGTTGCCCTGACCCGTTAGGAGCGTATCGGCTCATCGCGGAGTCCGACGAAGCGCTTTCCGACGAAGAGGTGGTCAGACGTGCCTCAAACATGGCGCTCCAGTCGATCAGCGACGTGCCGACGTCTATCGTGCCTGCCAGCCACGCCGCTCGCGCGCAGAGCTGAGGTCTGACTTGGGTCGATTGTCGCCCATAGGACGTGCGCTCAAAGCAGACGCTGCACTAGGTCCGATTCCTGGACCCTAGCCCGCGGCGGCAAACGACCCCGTTGCGGACGTCATGAGGGCGGCGCCGACTTGGCGACCCGAAAAGCAGAGACAATTCCCGCGGGTCAGCAGGTCACTCCAAACCGTTTAGTGATTGCTGACTACAGTGCCGCAGCGCGTAACTGCTACGGTTTCCACTGTGTCCGCCTGGCGGCGAATGCCGGCATCATCGAAATATTCCACACGATACGCAATCCTAAAGTAGGAGGCGCCCTCAACCTTTGGAAAGTCAAAGTCTTCACTGCTTCCAACCTGGCAGCAATTGGGATTTTGACTCATCAGCGCTCGCCCGGACGCGTATGGAGTCGCGCGATCCGATTCAAGGCGTACGCGGGAAGGTTCATCTGTAATGATCTGTATGCTGGTTCGATGAGCCAAATAGTCTGCGGCAATTTCCATCTTCTTTCGGTCATTCAACTGCTCCGGACCGTCCAGGCAGAGATTGCCTCGCCGCAGTTGATTGTAAGAGTACGCCGCCGTCACCCCGATCAGTAATATGGCTGACGTGATTAGCAGAAGACTCTGAAACATAGTGAGTCGCGGCGATTTCACATCGGCACTCGCTCAGTCAACGGTGTGTTATGGACGGTGTGGGGGTGCAACGAGCCAGCTACTTGAAACAGGCAAAACCCGGTCGGGCTATCAATCGTAGTCGGACGAACGTCCACTTTCCACCCAACGCGGACATCGGCGACGTCCAGGTTCTCGGCATCGGCCAGCGGTGTTCCAGGCATCCTCACAGCCTAGGTCGCGAACACCTCGACGAGGTAGGGCGAGGTGACCAGCTTGCCGTTTCCTCTGATCGGGCCCTCGACATAGACGAAATACAGCGGGCTTCCCGCGCCTTCGAAGATCGCCACGCAGGGCTCGCCCGTGGCCGGGTCGGTTTCGCCGACGCTGATGGTGCGCAAGGCGCCGCGTTGCGTGAAGGACAGGCTGCGGATCCGGCGCTCCGTCATGCGGCCGTGCGCCTCGACGGCGAGGCGCCTGAGGATGAGATAGAAGGCCTCGGCCTCCTGCCGATCCGTGATGCCAGGGACGAAGAACTGCATGGAGGGAACCGGCCCGGATGCTGGGGATGCTGGGGACACGATACCTATCCCCGGAGGGGGCGTGGCAGCGGTTGCGAGGGGATAGGTATCATGTCCCCAGCTGGCCGCAGCTGCGCGGCCCCAGCTGCCCGGCCTCAGGCGTCGGCCTGGGCGTAGCGGATCAGGCGCTCGCAGGCCTGGCGCGGATCGGCGCCGGCGCCGGCGTCGCTCTCGGCGAAGTCCTCCAGGAACTCGTGCGCCAGGTAGGTCTCCAGGAAGTACTCCAGCGGCGTCCCCTCCAGGCTGATCGGTTCGGTCCCGTCGGGCGCCGGGCTGACCACCAGGGCCTCGGCCTCCGGCCGCCAGGGCCGGGCGACGTAGATCGCCCCGTCGTCGTCGTCGAGCAGGTCCGGGCGGGCCAGCAGGTCGATCAGGCGCATGGTCGGCTCCCTTGCAATGGCGTCGTCGTCCCGGCGGCCAGGCTCACGCCGCCAGCGCCCGGCCACGCGCCCAGGCGCGCGGGGCGCGGCCCATGTGGCGCTTGAAGGCGGTGGAAAAGGCGCTCTCCGACTCGTAGCCGAGGGAGAGGGCGATGGCCCCCACGCTCTCGGCCCCGTCGGCCAGGCGGCTGGCGGCCAGGGTCATGCGCCAGCGCGCCAGGTAGGCCATCGGCGCGGCCCCCACCAGGGCCTTGAAACGGGTCGCCAGCACGGTGCGCGACATCGCCGCCTGGGCGGCCAGCGCCTCCAGCGTCCAGCGGCGGGCCGGCTCGGCGTGCAGGGCGCCCAGGGCGGCGGCCACCTGCGGGTCGGCCAGGGCGGTCAGCCAGCCGGGCGCGTCGCCTGCGGCGCCGGCCCCGGCCCCGGACCCTGCGCCGCGGGCCTTCGCCTGGGCGATGCGGTCCTCCAGGTGCAGCCGCAGCGCCTGCACCAGCACCATCATCGCCAGCTGCTGGCCCACCAGGGCGCCGCCGGGCTGCGCCTGGATCATCTCGCGGCGCATGCGCTCCAGGCACCAGCGCAGGTCGGCGCGGTCGGCCTCGCCGCGCACGTGCACCACCGCCGGCAGCTCGGCCAGCAGCAGGCCGGCGTGGTCGCCGTCCAGGTCGAAATAGCCGCCGAACGAGTGGAAGTCGTCGCCGCCCTGCATCCGGGTCAGGCCGCTGGCGTCGCGGTTGGCCGGGATCAGGCTCATGGCGTCCACCGGCGGCAGGTCCAGGTCGCAGGTCATGTGGAACGGTCGCCCGCGCGGCAGCAGGAAGCAGTCGCCCGCGCGGATGCGCACCGGGGCCTCGCCCTGCACCACCAGCCAGCCCTCGCCGCGGGTGATCGCCTGGAACTTGATGCCCTCGTGCGGGCCGAAGCCGAACGACCAGCGCCCGCCGATCTCCAGCCGGCCGGAGACGAACGAGCGCACCTTCAGCAGGGCGAGGATGTCGGACAGGGGATCCATAACGGCCGAACGATCGCGAAGAAAAAGCGGACGTGCAAGCATAGATCGTTCGGGGCGCGGCGCCTAACCTGATCCGCATCGGGCCGCCTCGCCGGCTCGCCATCCCCCCATCCAGAGAGATTTCGCATGCGTATCTTCGTCACCGGCGCCACCGGCTGGGTCGGCTCGGCCGTCACCCGCGACCTGATCGCCCACGGCCACCGGGTCCTGGGCCTGACCCGCTCCGAAGCCGGGGCGGACCAGCTGCGCGCCCTCGGCGCCGAGCCGCACGCCGGCAGCCTGGAGGACCTGCCCAGCCTGGCGGCCGGCGCCGCCGTCTGCGACGGCGTGGTGCACACCGCCTTCAACCACGACTTCTCGAAGTTCGCCCAGAACAGCGAGGACGAACGCCAGGCGATCATGGCCATCGGCGCGGCGCTGAAGGGCTCCGGCCGGCCGCTGATCGCCACCTCCGGCGTGGCGCTGCTGGCGCCGGGCCGCGCGGCCACCGAGGCCGACAGCCCGCCGCCGGTCTCGCCGATTTACCCGCGCGCCTCCGAGGCCACCGCGATGGCCCAGGTCGAGGCCGGGGTGCGGGCCCAGGTCGTGCGCCTGCCGCCCTCGGTGCACGGGGCCGGCGACCACGGCTTCGTGCCGCGGCTGATCGACTTCGCCCGCGCGGCCGGCGCGGCGGCCTATGTCGGCGACGGCGCCAACCGCTGGTCGGCCGTGCACCGCGACGACGCGGCCAAGGTCTATCGCCTGGCGCTGGAGAAGGGCGCCGCCGGCGACCGCTGGCACGCGGTGGCCGAGGAGGGCGTGCCGATGGCCGACATCGCCGCAGTGATCGGCCGGCGCCTGGGCCTGCCCGTCGTCTCCCGCACCCCGGAGGAGGCACCGGCCCACTTCGACTGGTTCACCCTGTTCGCCAGCATGGACGCCCCCGCCAGCAGCGCCCACACCCGCGCCGCCCTGGATTGGACTCCGACGGGGCCGGGCCTCCTGGCCGACATCGACACCGACGCCTACCTCGCGGGGTAGGGGGCGGCGCAGCCCCTCACCTTCCCAACCGCTTCGCGGTCGGGCCCCTTCCTCTCCCTCGAGGGAGAGGATTCACCCGTGTAACCGCCGTCGATCTTTTCCTCTCCCTTCAGGGAGAGGAAGGGGCCCGCGCCCGTCAGGGCGTGGGAGGGTGAGGGGCCGCGCCGCTCTTCGCCTCGGGCCCGTCCGGGAACAGGACCGCCAGGATCACCAGCGCCACGCCCTCGACGTTGTGGAAGGTTTCCGGCGTGCCGAAGCGGATCACCCGCCAGCCCAGCGCTTGCATCCGCGCCGTGCGCGCCGCATCGTAAGCCGTCTGCGCCGCGTGCTGGCCGCCGTCTACCTCCACCACCAGCCGGGCTTCCACGCAGGCGAAGTCGGCGAAATAGCGGTCGATCGGAACCTGCCGCCGGAACTTGAACCCGCCCAGCTGCCGGTTGCGCAGCGCCGCCCACAGCCGGTGCTCGGCGTCGGTCGAATTGCGGCGCAGGGCCCTGGCGCGGCGGGTTCGCGGCTTGAGGATGGGCATGGCCGTCGGGTGGGATGTTGAGGGAACAAAATAGCAACATGGTGGGTGGGTGTCGAGGCCGGCGCGGCCCCTCACCTTCCCAACCGCTGCGCGATCGGGCCCCTTCCTCTCCCTCGAGGGAGAGGAAAAGCAACGTCGCGGCCTTCCCACAGAGACTCCTCTCCCTTCAGGGAGAGGAAGGGGCCCGCGCCCGTCAGGGCGTGGGAGGGTGAGGGGCCGCGCCGGCCCGGCTGTACTTGAAGCGTCAGCGGGCATCGCCGCCCCGGGAGGCGGGCGTCCCCCGCAGCCTGTTAGTCGCCATACCGGTAAGAGGCCCCGGCTTTTCCCGGCCCGCGGGCGGGCGCATCCTTGTCGCGCTGCAACGCGAGAGAGGAATGCCCATGCCCACCCCGACCCTGAAGGGCCAGCACGTCGTCGTGGTCGGCGGCAGCGCCGGCATCGGCCTGGCCGTCGCCGAGGCGGCGCTGGAGGACGGGGCGCGGGTGACCGTGGTGTCCAGCCAGGCGGGCAACGTCGAGGCGGCCGTGAGCGCGCTGGGCGCCGCCGCCGGCCAGGGGCAGGTCGCCGGCGCGGTGCTGGACGTGCGCGACGAGGTCGCCTGCGCCGCCCTGTTCGAGCGGCTGGGCGCCCTCGACCACCTGGTGTTCACCGCCGGCGACTGGGGCGCGTTCATGGCCCCGCGGCCGCTGGCCGAGACCGACCTGGACGCCCTGGCGGCGGCGCTGGGGGTGCGGTTCTGGGGCGCGCTGCGGGTGATCAAGCACGCCGCGCCGCACATCCCCGAGGGCGGCTCGATCACCCTCACCGACGGGGTGCTGGCGCACCGGCCGAACAAGGGCGGGGCGATCACCAGCGCCTTCGCCGGCGCCCTGGAGCACCTGGCCCGCGGCCTCGCCGTCGACCTGGCCCCGGTGCGCGTCAACGCCGTCTGCCCGGGCCTGACCCTGACCGAGCGCTGGGCCAACCCGCGCCCCGAGTTGCTGGCCCAGCTCGCCCAGCGCCAGCTGATCCCCCGCGGCGCCCAGCCGCACGAGGTCGCCCAGGCCTACCTCTACCTGATGCGCGGCACCTACACGACCGGCCAGGTGATGGTGGTGGACGGCGGCCGGCTGCTGACCTGAAGGGGACGGCGCCCGCCTCCGGGCGGTCTGAGCGATTAGCCGCCCATTAAATCATCGCAACTATCCTTGTCGCCATGGGCTCGCGCCCCCACGTCCCGACCAGTGCAGAAGCGCCGACGGATCCGGACATCCGGAAGCAGGCCCAAGGTCTAGGGCCTGAAATTTCCTTCGGATAGCTGCAGCGCTGCCTGGAGGGTCGCGCCGGATCGCAATGAGCGGCCAGGATTTGTTTGCGATGAACAGAAACCGTCTGCGTCCGACCTTGCATGCCGTTCCGGAAGGGTTCGTCGACGCCCTGGGCGCCGACCACCGGTCGCTTGCCGTCGAGCCCGTTCGCATCGTCGCCGGGCGCGCGGGTGATCTGAAGGCGCTCGCCGACCGCCTTCGGCAGCGACGGCGGGAAGGGGCGTCCAGGCCGCCGGCCGACTGACCGCGGCGATCGCCGGGCCTCTGACCGCCTACTTGCCTGCCGTGGCCATCAGCCGGTCGCGCAACCGCTTCTTCAGGGCCGCCGCCTCGCGGGCCGACATGGCCTTCGCCTTGATCACGACCGCCTCGACCTTGAGGGAGGCCTGGTCCGCGCCGAGGGCATCGACAAAGCCGACGGGAGTCGCGGTCTTGCTGGGGCGCAGGATCTTGTGGCTCATCCGACGACGTCCTTGAGATGGTTGTAGAGGTCGGGGTCGCGCGGATCCCAATACGCCTGCCAAGCGTGGTTTCTTAGCAGCATTTCACCCAGGGGTTCACCCTTTTCGCCCTCGAATGCGGCCACTTGGCGCATCAAGGACGGCGCCGGCGTCCGCTCGATCGTGCGGTACAGGTCTTCCAGATACTCGACCGCGATGCCCAGAGTTTCGTGGTCGTTGACCAGGCGTTCCAGCAGCCGGGTGCGCTCATATTCCGCGTCGAGCGGCTGGGCGCCGAGCCTGGCCCAGACGAGCGCGCCGTCGATGTGGTTGGCGAGCACCTTGATGTACGCGACCCGCAGACGGGCGTAGGCGATCGCCAGGTTGCGGATCAGCCGCTTGGTGAAGCCGCGGCGCCGCGAGGTCGCCGCCAGCACCAGCATATCGAACTCCACCTCCAGGCCGTGCGGCAGGCGGTGGAAGGTCTGCTGCAGCTTCCATTCGGGAAGGTCGATCGCCAGCACGCAACGCCCCCTGGACGGCACGGTCCAGGTCGCCGTGCAGTCGATGTCGTCCGGGATCACGGCGGCGATCATACGGGTGAGGTCCATCAGGCCGTCGAGGTCGTCCGCCAGACCGAAAGCGACGGCAGCCTCGGGGTTCCCTGCCAGCGTTGGCGGCGACCTTCGGGGCTCGGCCTGCCACGGCCAGGGCGGCTCACCATCGGACACTAGGATCGGAGCGCCCCGGTCGAAAGCCCGAAAGCCCGGCTAGGCGGCCATCCCCGGCGCGTGTTTATTCCGTGTGCGATCAGCACCCGTGCGCCTCCCCGTGGCACGATGATCGTGCAATCCTAGGGCAGGAATCGTCACGGCTGCAACTCAGTCGGAACATCGGGGCGTCACCGCGTCGGGGCGCCGAGCGCCGCCATGGCCCGGGCGCTGCGGGCGCGTGCGGCCGGCGGCAGACGTCGCAGGATCTCGCCGACGAAGGCCTGTTCGGCCGCCGGGTCGGCGAAGGCGCGCCGCGGCAGGTACAGGGGCTCGGCCTGGGCCATCAGCACCCACCAGCCCCGGGCCAGCAGCAGCTCGGACGTCACGCGCCAGGGCACCGTGCGGGTGATCTCGCCCAGGGTGTAGATGAAGGCGTCGTCCGTCAGCTCGTAGCGGGCGGGGAAGGGCCCGACCACGCCTCCGCGCGCCATCCGCCACTTGGCGACGGCGCGCAGGATCCGCGTCGAGATGGGCAGGGCCACGCCCAGACCCACAACCAGGGAGCCGATCAGCGCCGCCAGGTTGAGGTGGTCATGCGACAGGCCCAGGCCGGCGCCAGCAGCGCGCACCGCCATGTTGGCGGCCGACATGCCGACCACGGCGACGCATAGCGAGACCAGGATCGCCGCCGCGCCACCGCCGCCCCATCGCCGGGCGACCATCGTCCCGGCCCTGGCCGCCTCGCCAACCCGGATCTGCGTCTCCAGTTGCACCGCCACGCCCCCGACACCTGCACGTCTGCGCCAGGCGGCGCCACCCGGCGTTGAAACCACGATTGGCGCCGCCAGGCCAGCGCCCTGGATCGAAGGCGCCGCAGGATGCGCCGGCGCCACGCCTCACCCCCACGTCTCCGTCCGCCGGTCCATCAGGGCGTGGAAGTCGTCGCCGGTCATCTGGGCCAGGGTCTTGGGGGCGCGGGTCCGGGCCGGTGGGTCGATACGGCGCGACCAGGGGCGGGACATGCAGGCATAGCGGGTCTCGTCGGCGACGTGATCCTCGGCCTCGGTGTCGAGGTCCTCGGGGCGGGCGGGGTCGTGCTGCAGCACCGGCACGGTGCGGATGAAGTCGCGGCAGGTGTCGAACACCAGCAGCATGGCGCCTTCGTCGAGCGCCGCCGCCTGGGCCGCGTGGGCCAGGGCGACGGCGGGTTCCGCGGCGGCCGCGACCGCGGCGGCGGCCTGGGTCTGCGGCAGCGGCGCCCAGCCCTGGATGCGGGCGCGCATCTGGTCCCAGCCGCCGACGGCGCCGCCCTGGGCGACGCGGGCGTTGTCGGCGCGGCGGAAGGCGACGCCCTGTTTCCACATCCGCTCGGCGATCGACGGGCCGCCGTCCTCGGCGAAGATCGCCGGGTCGGCCACCGAATAGGCGATCGCCTCGCCCGGCTGCTCGCGGGCCAGGATGCCCTGCGCCACCTGTTCGGCGGTCAGCTTCAGCCCCTCGTTCGGCCGCCCGCCCAGGCCGTACCACTCGCGGTAGCGCAGCAGGGCGCCGCGCGGGATGCGCACCCCCTCGGCGGTGACCATCGGGTCGGGCGCGATCGCCCACCAGCCGACGCTGAACGGCCTGGCCGAACCCCAGTCGAAGCTGCGGAACCGGGTCCAGCCCTCCGGTACGGCGAACGGGCGGCAGCTGTTGCGCGCCGCCGACCAGCCGTCGAAGAACGCGCCCTCGATCACGTCCCAGTCCCCCTCCAGCCAGGCCTTCACCAGGGCCGCCGATCCGGCCAGGTACAGGCGCCCGACATAGCCGGGGTCGCTGTGCAGCAGCTGCGGGTTGTCGGACAGGCGCGCGGGGATGAACACCCGGCTGGTCACCGTCTGCGCGCCGGTGAACGGGTCGCGGAAGCGCTCGTCCACCCGCCGCCACGGGCCGGGATCGATGTAGCGCGCCTTGACCCAGGTGTGACCGGGGCCGCCCGGGTTGCAGGTGGCGCGGAACCCCACCGGCACGCCGGCGGCAGAGCGCAGCGCAGCCTTCAGCTTCTCCACCGGCCTGGGATCGCGGAACTGGGTCAGCTCCTCGACGTAGACCCGGGTGTAGCTGTGGCCCTGGAAGGCGTCGGCGTCGGCGTCGCGGTCCAGGTGGCGGAAGTACAGCACCGCGCCACTGGCCATCACGAAGCGCGACTTCTGCTCCTGATAGGTCCCCAGGCCGCGGAACAGCTGGCGCGCGCGCTCGATGGTCGGCTCGAGCGCCACCCGCGTGCGGCGCACGAACAGGCCGATCGCGTCCGGGCCGTAGCGCGCGGCGTGGATCGCCCAGTCGCCCAGGCTGCCGTCGGTCTTGCCCCCGCCCCGTGCGCCGCCATAGACGGTCTCGAAGATCGGGCTGGTGACATAGGCGGTCTGCGGCCCCGGCTGCGGGGCCCAGGCGACCACCGGGTGCGGCCCCGGAGCGTCGGTGAGCGGGCGGCTCATGGATCCCGTTCGCCGTCGTCGTCCAGCCCGGCGGGCGCGACGGCCGGCGGCGCGTGCAGGGCGCTCCATTCCTCCGCCGTCAGCGGCCGGTCGCTGATCAGGCGCAGGCTGAGATCGGCCTCCGCCCGCTCCACCAGGAGGCCATTCAGCCGCGCCGCATCCATCAGCGCCGCCCGCGCCGCCGAATAGCCGGCGGCCGACTCCAGCGCCTCGTTCTTGGCCGCCAGCCGCAGCAGCGCCTCGGTGACCCGCGCGAGGGTGAGGGCGGGCGCCGGCTCTCCGCTGGAGCCCCCATCCCCGGCTTCGCCGGTACTTCCCCCTGTGGGGGAAGAGAACGGTTCTCCTCCCCCTCTGGGGGAGGGGGACCCCCGAAGGGGGTGGAGGGGGCCCGCGCCGCTTGCCTCCGCCTGCAACGCCGCCACCCGCGCCGCGATCGCCGGCTGGGTCTTCAGCCGGGCGCCGTTGCGGTTGCCGGGGGTATAGCCGGCGGCGGCATAGGCGGCGTTGGGGGTCACGCCGCGGGCCAGGGCCTGGGCGAAGGCTTCGTGGCGCGCGTTGGCCAGGGGGGCGTCGGCGGCCGGGCTCACGACGCCTCCGCCGCCGCGCCCAGCTCCTCGGCCACGGCGCGCACCGCGTCGCGGCACTCGGCCAGGCCCTCCGGCGTCAGGCAGTAGCCGGCGCCCGGCACATGGTCCACCGCCTCGGCCTCCAGCGCCCGGCGGACCTGCACCAGATGCACCGAGATGGCCCCAGGCGTGCTGCCCGCCGCCGCGGCCAGGCGCGGGGCGTTCAGGCAGGCGCCGCGGGCGGCGAACAGCACCGCCAGCACGTCCGCCTCGCACGGGCTGAGGCCGAACCAGTCGATGAAGGCCACCCGCAGCGCCGGCGGCGGGGCTGGCGGCGGCGCGAGCGGGAGGGTCGGCGGGGCGGCGGGCGCGGGCAAGGGGGCTTTGCTGGTCATCGCCGCCGCCCTCACGCCGCGCGCCGGGCGACGGCCACGGCCACGCCCATCTCGCCGAGCTCGCGCCGGAAGTCGCGCCGCAGGCGCTCGGCCGCCAGGGCCGTGCGCGCCAGGATGGCGCGCTCGGGTTCGGCCTGCCAGGCGCAGGGGGCCAGCCAGGAGGCGGCGTACTCGGGGCCGAAGCGGCCGGCCGCCAGGGCCCAGATCTCCGCCGGCCCGCGCCACCCCGTCGAGCCTGTCGCGGGGACGGGCGGCGGCGAGCCATCGGCGCGCTCGCCGTCGACCGTCCTGCCGGCCGCGGCCTTGGCGCGACGCCCGCAACCAGGGTTAGGAACGCCGGAAGGCGTTCCCACCCTGGTTCTGGCTTCTGGCTCATGGGGGTTGGCGCGCGGTTGTGGCGCGGGGTTATCCGACGGGGGATTTGTCGAAGTCGGGCAAAGGCTTGGGTTGCCGCCCCTGAGGCCGTTGGCGCGCGCCGTGGCGGCCTTGCGGGCGTCCTGGGTGATGCGCCGGCTGTAGATCCGGCCCTGCCGGTCGCGCGAGAACACCCCCGCCGTCTCCAGCTCGCAAAGCAGGGTCTCGACCTCGGCCGCATCGCCGCCGGTCATCCGCGCGATCGCCGCCGCGTCCAGGCCGCGCGCGCCCACGGCCACCAGGCCGACCGGCTCGTTGGCCGCCGCCAGGCACAGCATGTCGATCCAGAGGCCGCGGGCGGCATAGCCGCACAGCCGCAGCGCGGGGTCGGCGCGCCAGTCGTTCCAGAAGAATTTCGACCAGATGAGGCCGCTCATGGGAAGCTCCAGGGATCTGAGGGGGGAAGCGCCGATCCCCGCCGCCGCGTCGCGGTCGCGCGCGGTCGTCCTTCCCCGGGTGGGGAAGGGGTCCGACGGGGGGCGCCGGGCGGGGAACGGGCGGGTCAGGGACCCTCCGAAGGACAGGAAGAGGTGGCGCGGCGGCGGGGGAGGGAGGCCGCCGCCGCGCCCGCAGGGGCCCCGGCGAGGGGAGCGCGTCTCAGGGCGCCTGCGATCGGAAGGGCGTTACCGAAGCCATGGCCAATGATTACCATGGGTAACGACGCAGCGCAAGCGCGATATTCCTCGTGGTAACGTCACTTCTGGTAGCGTCCAGCCATGGACGACCCCGCGAACGATCGGTCCTGGCGCGATCTGGAGACCTGGCAGCGCATCCAGTGGGCGCGTCGCCGCCGCGGCTTCGAGAGCGCGGAGGCGGCGGCGGAGTCGCTCGGCATGAAGGCCGGCACCTACCGCGCCTACGAGCGTCCGCCGCACGCGTCCAAGTCGATCGCCCTGGACCACCAGTCGGCCGCCCGCTTCGCGCGCAAGTACCGGGTGCGGTGGGAATGGCTGCTGACCGGCGAGGGCGAGCCCTGGCTGCCGGAGGATCGCCCGCCGGGCGACGATGAGCCCACGCCCACGGACCGGGTGGTCGCCGCCCTGCGGCCGCTTGACCGCGAACGCCAGGAAGCCCTGGCCGACGCCATCGTCGCCCTGATCAAGAGCAGCGGCGGGCGGTAAGGGCCTCGCGCCGCCCCTCGTGGGGAGGGACAGATCGCCCACCCTCCCCTTTGCGGGGAGGGACAGATCGCCCACCCTCCCCCTTGCGGGGAGGGACAGATCGCAAAGCGATCAGGGTGGGGGACTCAGAAGCCGCCCACCCGCTTACGAGATTGGCCTGTGCTCCGGCAGGTGTTCCCCACCCTGGCGGCTTCGCCGCCTGTCCCTCCCCATGAAGGGGAGGGCGGACTAACGGCGGCTTCAACCTGTGCGCTTGCCCCCAGGTTTCTCGCGCCACCGCCTTGACGCTCGACGAATCATCGGCGTCACCGGCCGTTACTCAGTCATAGAATTACCCGCGGTAATTTTCAGTTGCGCCGAGACATTACCAATGGTAATCTCCGGAGTCTCGACATCAGGAGATCGCCATGCCCACCCTCGTTACCGTCGATGGCCACACCGTCCAGGTCCCGCCCGGCGTGCGGCAGCGCGATCTCGACGCCGAGCACGAGGCGCTGGTGGGGCTGGGCCTGGTGCTGCGCGCGGCCGCCGAGCAGGCGTTCGCCCGCGCCGGTGTCCTGGATGTGCTGACCCGCGGCGCCCCCCGCGGCCGCGCGCCGGTGAACCAGCTGGCCGAGGTGCTGGGCGAGGCGGTCAGCGACGCCCTGTGCCTCACCGCCGATGGCGAGCGGGCGCTGATGGCGGGGGTGCGATGAGCGCCCCGCGCTTTGCCGGTGTCGGCGGCGATGTGCTGCAGCGCGATGGCCGGCCGGTCCCGCTGGACGACGCCGAGGCGCTGATCGCCGCCTGGGGCCGCGCGGCCATGCTGGCCGAGGCCGAGGGTCGCCTGACCCTGGCGCGGGACTGCGCCCGCGACGCCCTGGACCTCCACGCCGCCTTCGCCGCCGCGCTGCGCTGGCGCCGGGCGGCAGGGTAGGGCGGGTCTTCGCTGGAGCCCCCTCCACCCCTTCGGGGTCCCCCTCCCCCAGCGGGGGAGGAGAACGGTTCTCTTCCCCCACTGGGGGAAGTACGGCCGAAGGCCGGGATGGGGGCTCGCGCCACCGCCCGCGCCGTTGCCATCATATCTGTGATCTCGTAATCCTGGGTGACACTTGCGGACAGTCCAGGATGGCGGCATGGCGCGGCGCGCGGCACAGATCAAGCTGACGGCGATCGAGCAGGACGCGCCGATGCATGCGCGGATCTACGACGAGCTGCGCCGGGCGCTGATGGCCGGGGCGATGCAGCCGGGGCAGGTGCTGTCCTACCGCAGCCTGGCCGAGGCGCTGGGCACCAGCCCGATGCCGGTGCGCGACGCGGTGCGGCGGCTGATCACCGAACGGGCGCTGGAAGCCAGGCCCAACCGCACCATCGCGGTGCCGCAGCTGACCGCCGAGCGGGTGGCCGAGATCTACAAGATCCGCATCGCCCTGGAGGGCCTGGCCGCCGAGGAGGCCGCCGCGCACATCGGCGATCGCGACGTCGCCGAGCTGAAGGCGCTGGAGACGGAGATGGAGGCCGCCCAGCAGGCCGGCGCGGTTCGCAAGTACGTGGACGCCAACTGGCGCTTCCACTTCAAGATCTACCGCCTGTCGGGGCTGGACCAGCTGATCGACCTGATCGAGAGCCTGTGGCTGCAGATCGGCCCGATGATCAACAACCAGCTGGCCCCCTTCGACCACCACAACGCCGCCATCCGCGCCCTGGAGGCCCGCGACGGCCCCGCCGCCCGCGCGGCGATCGCCGCCGACCTGGGGGAATCGCGCGAGACCATGCTGAAGCGGATGGCCGGGTAGGGCGGGTAACCCCTCACCCTCCCACGCGCCTTGCTGACGCAAGCCACGCCCGATCGCGGTCAGCGATCGGGAAGGTGAGGGGTTCCGACGCGCGACAAGATTGGCGCCGCCCCTACCGATACGCCGCCAGCAGCACCCGCAGCGCTTGTTCCCCGTCGTCCAGCCCCGCGTCGGGGGCGCGGCCGGCGGCCAGGGCCTCGGCGAAGGCGTCGATCTGGTCGGCGAAGTGGTGGGGGGCGGGGCGGCCGTCCAGGGGGATCTGGCGCACCCCGGCGGCGTCGGTCAGGTAGAGGGCGTGGGCGTAGTGGTGGATGCGCAGGGCGCCGGCCGCGCCGTGCACGTGGATCGCCCCGGGCGCCGGGTTCCAGCCGCCGCCGGGAACATAGCCGCCCGGCCCCCAGCCGCCGCCCAGGCTGAAGCCGCCCTCGGCGGGCAGGGCGGTGGACCAGGTCCCCTCGTCATAGGCCAGCAGGCCCACCGCGCCGCTGGCCAGGGTCAGGGTCAGGTGCTCGGGCCCGGGCGGCTGGCCGGAGACGTTGCCGCGCCCCACCGCGCTGGCCACCGGGCTGCCCGCCAGCCAGGGCAGGATGTCGATCAGGTGCACCCCGTGGTCCACCAGCCCCATCGGCGAGCCGCCCGGCCCGCCCGGCGGATAGTGCTGTGGCCCCAGCACCACGCGAGCGGCGGGCCCCGCGCCGCCGATCTCCGCCTCGCGCATCAGCATCACCTCGCCGATCGCCCCCGCCGCGATCAGCTGGCGCGCCCGGCGGATCGCCGGCAGGAAGCGGTACGAGGCGCCGTAGGCCAGCTGCACGCCCGCCGCCGCGCAGGCCGTGCGCATGCGCGCGATGTCCGCCAGGCTGACCGCCAGGGGCTTTTCGCACAGCACGTGCGCGCCGGCGCCGGCGGCCAGCTCGACCAGGGCCGCATGGCTGGCCGGCGGGGTGGCGACGACGACGATCTCCGGCCGTTCGGCCGCCAGCATCGCCGCCGCGTCGGGGTGGAAGCTGATCTCCGGCGGACAGAGCGCTGCGGCGGCGGGGTCCAGGTCGCAGGCGGCCACCACGCGAACCCTTTGCGCCTCGGCGTAGGCCATCAGGTGCAACCGCCCCACGCCGCCCAGGCCGACGATGGCGACACGCAAGGGGTGGGGCATGGGGCCGGAGGTCCTTGGGGCAGGAAAGAGTGGTTCTGCGCTGGAGCCCCCATCCCCGCCTTCGGCGGTACTTCCCCCAGAGGGGGAAGAGAACCGTTCTCCTCCCCCTCTGGGGGAGGGGGACCGCGAAGCGGTGGAGGGGGCCTCCGGGCGCGGATCAGAAGCTCGCGCTGAGCGTGGCGCCGAAGGTGCGGGGCGGGATGACGATGGCCTGGTAGGGCACGGTCTGGCTGGCGACGGCCTTGAGGAAGCCGCCGTTGGTGTAGGCCCGCTGGTCGCCGACGTTGCGCACATAGACGGTGGCCGCCCAGCGACCCCACTCCAGGCCGGCGCGCAGGTCGACGGTGGCGAAGCCCGGCAGGATGCGCACCGGGTTCAGGGCGTTCTGCGACTGGCCGGTCTGGCGGCTGGAATTGTACTTGACGCTGAAGCCCAGGGCGCCGGTCAGGGTGTCGTTCAGCGGGTGGCGCCAGTCGGCGTCGGCGGAGATGTCCCAGCGGGGCACCGCCGGCAGTGGATCGCCGCGCCTGTAGCCGGCGACGGTGGCGTCGGTGGTCAGGTGGGCGTTGGTGTAGGCGGTCCGCAGGCCCAGTGTCAGCTCGCGGGTGGCCTTGAACGCCAGGTTGGCCTCCAGCCCCTTGCTCACCGCCCCGCCGCCGTTCGACAGCACGTTGAAGCCGCCGATCAGGGTGGGCAGCTGGATGTCCGACCAGTCCACCCAGAACAGGTCCGCGTCGGCCGACAGCCGGCCGTCCCAGAACAGGCCCTTGGTCCCCAGCTCATAGTTGGTCACCCGGTCGGCATTGTATTTCGAGGGCACGTTGGCGGCCAGCTGGGTGGGGGTCAGGGCGATCGGCCCGCCGGGGCGATAGCCGCTGGCGACGCGGAAATAGGCCATCTGGTCCTTCGCCCAGGTCCACTTGCCGGACACCTGGTAGGTCACCACCCCCTCCGACGAACTGCCGGCGGTGGTCTGGGGCGTGGTCGGCGCCGAGCCGGAGACCAGCAGGCCGACCGCGGTGGTCGAGGAGGTCTGGTGGTTGTGCGCATAGCGCACCCCGGCCGACAGCTCGAACGCCGGGCTCAGCGTCCAGCGCCCGTCGGCGAACACCGCCTCCTCCTGGTAGGTGGCCGGCGAGGTGGCGTTCGACAGCGTGCCGAACAGCGAGGGCAGGGGGGCGAAGGTGGTGGGATTGACCCCCAGCACCTGGGTCGCCGCCAGCAGGTCCTCGTGGGTGTAGAAGCCGCCGATCCGCCAGGTCAGGGCCTGGCCGAACCGGCCCTCGACGCGGGCCTCCTCGGTCAGCTTGTTGGACGAGAAGTTCTGCGGTCCCAGGATGTCGCCGGCCGGGATCGCGCCGCCGGAGTACAGCGGCACGATGAAGCCGAACGCCGGGGTGAAGTCGAACAGGGCGTGCGAGCGGATCTGGCCGTAGCTGGTGGACGAGGTCAGGGTCAGCCCTGCCACCTTCCAGCTGATCGCCGCGTCCCAGATCCGGTACTTGGCGCGGAAATAGTCGTCGGTCACCCGGCCGTTGGTCAGGTCGCCCAGCTGGGGTCTCAGGGTGTTGGGGTCCAGGTCGACGCCGCCGGTGGCGTGGGCGCTGGCGTTCTCGGCGAACACGCTCAGGCGCACGCTCAGGTCCTCGGTGGGATAGAGCCCCAGCGCGGCGCGCCCGCCGGTCACCCGGCCCAGGTTGGCGTTGGCGTGGTGGTCGACCGGATCGGTGATGTAGCCGGGGTCCTGGCGGGCGAACAGCGAGGCGCGCAGGGCGACCTTGTCGCGCACGATCGGGGCGTTGACGGTCAGCCGCCCGTCCCAGCCGGTCCCACCGCCGTCGACGCCCTTGAAGCCGGCGCTGGCGTGGGCGCTGTAGGCGGTCGCGTCGGGCGCGCGGGTCACGTACTTGATGATGCCGCCCAGGGTGCCGGCGCCGTACAGCGTGCCCTGCGGGCCGCGCAGCACCTCGATGCGCGCCACGTCCGACGGGTCGATGTCCGGCTGCAGGCTGGAGGTGCCGGCCGGGCTGGCGGTGCCGAACGGGGTGTCGTCGACATAGACGCCCACCGCCGGGCTAGTCTGCTGCGAGCCGGAGGTCACCCCGCGCAGGATCACCTGGGTGAAGCCCGGCGCCCCGCGCGACGAGAAGTTCAGCCCCGCCACAGTGGTCGCCCAGTCCTGCATGGTGGAGAGGTCGCGGCTCTCCAGCTGCTGGGCGCCGACCACGCTGACCGACGAGGCCACGTCCAGCGCCCGGTCCGAGCGCTTCTCGGCGCTGACCACCACCTCCTCCAGGGTGGCCGTCCCGTCAGCCGCCGAAGCCGGCGCGCCATTGACCTCGGCGGCCCGGGCGTGCGCGCCCGCGCCGAGCACGACCGCCGTCAGCGCCACGCTTCCCAACAAGCCGTCCCGCACCCTCGTCCGCATCCCCCGACTCCCCGCGCAAGTGATATGTGTGATCACATATCAACATTTATGCGACGGTTGTGCAAGCGGCCTGGATTCGCGTCGATTCCGCGCTTCCGAAGCCGTGAGGGACAGTCGCGCCTCCCTCCCCCGAAGTGGGGAGGGACAGATCGCGAGAGCGATCAGGGTGGGGGAGTCCGCGGCGCGCACGGACTCCCGGATTCTCGCAATACCGGCAGGCGTTCCCCACCCTGGCGGCTTGCGCCGCCTGTCGCTCCCCACTTCGGGGGAGGGCGGAAGGGGCGATACCCACCCCCCTACGCCGGCTTCTCCGCGCCGGACTGTTCGGCGGCCAGCCAGGCGGCGTACCAGTCGGGCCAGCCCTCGTCGTGGCCGCCGGTGCGCGCCTCGTGCTCGCCGTGCGCGGCGGCGGCGCGGCGCAGGGCGGCGGCGAGGTCGGCGGGGGAGGCGTAGGTCGTGGCGCCCCCTTCGATGCGGCCGGGGAAGCGGCTGGTGATCTCCTGCAGCACCCACAGGTTGCCGTCGGGGTCCTCGAAGCTGGCGTAGGACGCGTAGGTGCGCCGCTCCGGGTCGGGGCCGGGGGCGCGGGCGGCGGGGTCGAAGCGGTTGAAGCCGCCGGCCTTGTCGTGGAACGGGCCGCTGGTGGCGACGCCGCGCGCCCGCAGGGCCGCATCCGCCGCGACGATGTCCGACACCACCAGGTGCAGGAACTTGGCCGACCCTGGCGCGGCCGGCGTCAGCCCCGTGCCGAAGATCACCGAGGCCGGCGATCCCGGCGGCGTCACCTGCAGGATCCGCCCGCCCGGCGGCCGCAGGTCCGCATCCACCCGCCAGCCCAGCGTCTGCGCATAGAAGGCCGCCGCCCGGTCGACGTCGGTCACCGGGATCACCAGCACCTCCAGCTTGTAGTCGATGGCGCCGGGCGGCGCGGTCGTGGCGGGCGCGGTCGCGGCGGTTTCGGCGATGGTCATGGGCAGGCTCCTTGCGCGATGGCGCAGCAGAGCCGCGCCGCTGCGCCGCGTCTTGAAGCCAGCACCGTCAGTTGGGCCGTTCCCGACCTGGGGCAGACCCCGCCGCCTCGCCCGCGCCTCGCCCGCGCCTCAGCCCGGCGCCGGCGTCGCCGCGACCTCGTCCGCCGGCGTCCAGCGCTGCAGCCAGCGCATGCGCGCCTCCAGCGCCGCGGCTCGTCCCTCGGCCTCGGCGGTGCGGCGCAGGACGGGGAGGGCGGCGTCCAGGGCGGCGCGCACGTCCTGGCCGGTGGCCGGGCGCCGGCGGGCCCACCACTCCAGGCGCTGCGGCGGCTCCAGGCGGAACAGCACGCCGCCGCCGGCGCGCATCGCCGTGGCGCCGCGCCCGCGGGTGACCCAGATGCCGGTGGCGTCGGTGCGCAGCCGCGAGACGTTGGCCTGGGCCACGTGGCCCGGCGCGGCGTCAGCGTTCTCGGCGAACCGGGCGTCGGCGCTGGCCAGGTGCGGGCAGGCGGTCACCGCGAAGCCGGCGCAGTCGCAGTGCGACGGCGGCTCGGGCGTGGCGCCTTCCAGCGCCGACAGCGGCCCGACGATCCAGCCGCGCCAGGCGCCCAGCGCCTCGCCGCACACCCAGCACCGCTCCGCGGTCCAGGCCAGCGCCAGCTTGCCCGCGTCGATCACCGGAAACTGCGGCGCCCCGTCCCGCCACGCGACGAACCACGGCACGGGAAAGCCGCGATGGTCCACGGGCAGCCGCGCCACGCGCGCCGGCATGTCGGCAAAGCGGCCCAGGCTCATGCCGCCATACTCCGAAAAGGTGAGAGGAATCGCTCTTGCAACCACGATGCTTGCCGCGCCGCGCCGGCGCGTGCAAGGCGTCGCCCGCGCCGCCCCTTACGGTCCGGTTCCGGTCACCGCCTGGTGGTTCATCAGCTCGAAGGCGTGGACCAGGGCGTCGCAGGGAGCCTTGGCCGCCTCGCAGTGCACCGCCATGCGCAGCACCATCGCCCCATCCTTTTGCTCCAGCCAGCGCTTCACCGCCGCCGGATAGGCCGGGTGGCCGGGCGGGGGGAACGACCAGAAGGTATGGGCGGCCTCCTCGGTGGCGATGGTCCAGCCCTTCTGGCTGGAGAACACCACGCCCGGGCGTGCGTGCAGCGCCTTCAGCGCCGCCTCGACGGTGGGATAGCCGATGGTGTCGTGGCCCGCCTCGGGGATCGGCGGCGAGGCGGTAGCGGTGGTGGCGGCCTGTCCCGCGCCCGGCGCCCGGTAGTTGGGACAGCTGGCCGACTCGCGCGCCCAGGCCGCGTCCGCCGCGGCGGGCCCCAGCGACTGGGCGGTGTCGTTGGCCAGGATGTTGCTCTCCTCGCGCATCACCGTGAACGCCCCGCCCTCGGGCGCCTGGTACAGCACCAGGTAGCCGCAGTAGCGGTCGGCCTTGGCGTAGCGGCCCTCCAGATCCATGGCCACATAGACGCCCGGCGCCGGGGCATGCGCCGGGTCCTTGGTCCAGGTGATGGTGGTCACGTGGCGCTCGATCACCGCGCCGGTCTGGCCGGCCATACCCTGGGCGATGCGCTGGTAGTCGTCCAGCGACAGCCGCTGGCGATGCGCCTCGCTCTGGCGGGCGTAGGCCTGGGGATAGCGCCCGGCGTCCTCGTCGGCCAGGTAGTCCGCCGCCGCCTGCCGCGCCTGCGCCTCCAGATCCTCGGACGGCAGCCAACCGGGCGCAGAATCGGTGGTCAGGTTCACCTGCCGCGGCTGCGCGCTCGTCGCGCCGGCGGCGGCCAGCGCCAGGCTCAGGATCGCGGCCAAGGTGGCGGGGCGGGACAGGCGGGCCATGGGCAAGCGGCCTTGCGTTACGGGCCGGCAGCCTAGGGGCCGGGGAAGGCCACGCCAAGGGGGCAGCGGCCCTTGAGCTGTCCGCGCGGCGTGCGCATGCTGCGCGCCCGCCCCGGCGCTGACCCGCAGGACCGCGCCGAACACCCCGAGCCAAGGCCCATGACCCAGCTGCCCAGCATCGACATGGCCGCCCTGTTCGACCCCGCCGACGGCGCCGGCCACGCCCGGGTGGCGGCGCAGGTGGGCCAGGCGTGCGAGGCGTTCGGCTTCTTCTACCTCACCGGCCACGGCGTCCTCCCGGAGACCCTGGCGGCGCTGGAGCGCGAGAGCCGGGCGTTCTTCGCCCTGCCGGCGGCGGAGAAGGCGGCCATCGCCATGGTCCGCGGCGGCCGCGCCTGGCGCGGCTGGTTCCCCCCCGGCGGCGAACTGACCTCCGGCCGGCCCGACCTGAAGGAGGGGATCTATTTCGGCAGCGAGCTGGCCGCCGATCACCCGCGGGTGCGCGCCGGCCTGCCGATGCATGGCGCCAACCTGTGGCCCGCGCGCCCGGCCGGGCTGCGGCCGGCGGTCGAGACCTATATGGCGCAGGCCTCCGCCGCGGCCGCGCGGCTGATGGCGGCGGTCTCGCTGGCGCTGGGGCTGGAGCCCGGCTGGTTCGCCCGCGCCTATACCGGCGAGCCCACGGTGCTGTTCCGCGTCTTCAACTATCCGGCCAGGGCGCCGGCCGGCGAGGCGGGCCAGGGCCTCGACTGGGAGGACAGCTGGGGCGTCGGCGAGCACACCGACTATGGCCTCTTGACCCTGCTGGCCCAGGACCGGCACGGCGGCCTGCAGGTCCGCACCCCCGGCGGCGCCTGGCTGGACGCCCCGCCGGTGGCCGGGACGCTGGTGGTCAACGTCGGCGACATGCTGGAGCGGCTGACCGGCGGGCGCTTCCGCTCGGCCCCGCACCGGGTGGCCAACACCAGCGGCCACGACCGGCTGAGCTTCCCGCTGTTCTTCGACCCCGACTTCCTGGCCCCGATGCGGCCCCTTCCGCAGGCGGCCGCCGAGGACGCCCGCCAGGCCGCCGCCCGCATCGCCGCCGACCGCGCCGACCGCTGGGACGGCGCCAGCGTGCACGCCTTCGAGGGAACCTACGGCGACTACCTGCTGGGCAAGGTGGCCAAGGTGTTCCCCCAGCTGCAGGGGGAACTGGGCTGAGGCTGGGGTTTCGCGAGCCAGGGACGGGCGGAGCGGCGCCTGCGCGGCTCAAACCCGCGCCCAACCCTCGTCACCCCGGCCGCAGCGTAGCGGAGAGCCGGGGCCGGCCGGGCCGTCGTCAAGCTGGATGTCGTCCGGGAACCGGAGCCGCTGGCCCCGGGTCTGCGGGGCTTCGCCCCTTGCCCGGGGTGCCGAGTTCCGGGGTCAATCGGGCGCACGCGCCGCCCCCTCACGCCCCCTCACGCCTCCGCCGCCGCCACCGCCACGCGGCCTCGCGGCGCGCTTTCCGGGAGGGCCAGCATCGCCACCAGGCCCGCGACGCTGACCGCCATCAGGTACCAGGCGATCGCCATCGGCGTGCCGGCCGCCTTCAGCAGCCAGGTGACCACCAGCTGGGTCGTGCCGCCGAACAGGGCGATCGGCACGGCGTAGACCAGCGAGAACACCCGCGCCCGCTGGCCGGGCGACAGGCTCTCGGTCAGCGTCGCCAGCAGCGGCCCGGTGATCAGGTTCGACAGGAAGCCCAGCACCAGGTTCACCGTCACCAGCGCCGTCAGCGACTTCTCCGCCAGCAGCCAGACGAAGGCGGGCACGATCAGCGCGCAGAACGCCGCCTGCGGCCAGACCAGCAGCGCCCGGCGGCCCCAGCGGTCGCTGGCCCAACCCCCGGCCAGGCAGCCGACGATGCCCACCGCATTGGCCGCCAGCTGGCCGGCCATCGCCGTGCGGGTCGACATGTGCAGCTGGGTCTCGCCGAAGGTGGCGGTGTAGTCGAAGATGTAGGTGGCGATGGTGGCGCTGGCCATGATCGCCCCGCCCAGCCAGACCACCTGGCGCAGGGAAGGCCCGGCCCCGGTCCCAGCCCCCTTCACCGGCGCCGTGTCCGGCCGCGCCCCGATCGCCGATGCTCCGGTGGTCGCTTGCGCCTGCGCGAAGGCGGGGGCCTGCACGGCCGCGCCGCCGGTCTCCGGCAGCGCCCGGCGCACGGCCAGGGCGAAGGGTACCACGCTGGCGCCCAGCAGCAGCGCCAGCCGCCAGCCGAAGCTGGCCACCTGCGCCTCGCTCAGCGCCGCGCTGACCGCCAGCCCCACCAGCGCCCCGGCGGTGGAGGCGATGTACTGCGCCACCCCCTGCAAACTGGCGTTCCAGCCGCGCCGCGCCGCCGCGCCGGCCTCCACCATGTACACCGTCGAGGCGCCCACCTCGCCGCCCAGGGCGAACCCCTGGACCAGCCGCGCGGCGATCGCCACAACCGGCGCGGCCAGGCCGATGCGGGCATAGCCGGGGGTCAGCGCCAGCACGGTGATCGCCAGCCCCATCAGGCTCATGCTCAGCAGCATCACCGGCCGCCGGCCCACCCGGTCGGCCAGGCCGCCCAGCACCTGCGCGCCTACCGGCCGCGCCACGAACCCGGCGCCGAACGTCGCCAGCGCCCCCATCAGGCTCAGGTAGTGGTCGCCCGACGGAAAGAACGCCGCGCCGATCTGCACGGCGAAGAAGGCGAAGGTGATGAAGTCGTAGAACTCCAGCCCGCAGCCGATGGTGGCCGCCAGGATGGCGATGCGCGAGGGGCGTGGCTCGGCGGCGGGGCCGTGGCCAGGGTCGGGGCCAGGGCCGGCGCTGGCGACGGGCGCGGGGGAAGCGGCGGCGGCCATGCTCGGATCCCCCTGGGGCGCCTCGGTGAAGGCCCACAGAGCGGAGGATCGCCGCGCCCGTCAAGCCGCCAGGGTATCAGGCGACTGGCGTCCAGGCCGCCGGGCCACCGGGGTTCGAGCCGCCCGGCCGCTCGCGCGGCGCGGCGTCAGATCACCACCAGCCCGCCCCCGGCGACGATCTCCTCGCCGGTGATGAAGCTGGCGTCGGCGGCCAGGAACAGCACCGTCGCCGCGATCTCCTCGGGCCGGCCGATGCGGCCCAGCGGCACGCGCGCGCCGATGTCGGACTTGAAGCCTTCCACCTGCTCGGCGCTCAGGCCGGACTTGCCGAAGATCGGCGTCTCGATCGGCCCCGGGCTGACCACGTTGACCCGCACGCCGCGCGGCGCGAGCTCGGCGCCCAGGGTGCGGGCCAGCGAGCGCACCGCCGCCTTGCTGGCGGCATAGACGCTGGTCCCGGCCATCCCCGCCGAGGCGGCGGTCGAGGCGGTGAAGACGATGCTGCCACCCGCCGGGATGTGCGGCGCGGCCGCCTGGGCGGCGAACAGGGCGCCGCGCACGTTGATGTCGAACTGGCGGTCGAAGTCCGCCTCGGTCACCGCCTCCAGCGGCTGGAACGAGACGATGCCGGCGTTGACGAACAGGACGTCGATGCGCCCGTGGCGCGCCACCACGTCGTCGGCCAGCGCCCGCGAGGCGGCCGGATCGCCCTGGTCGGACAGCACCACCTCGATGCCGGGCAGCTCGGCGCGGGCGGCCTCCAGCGTCTTCGGATTGGCCCCGGTGACCACCACCGTCGCTCCCTCCGCCTGGAACAGCCGCGCGGTCGCCGCGCCGATCCCCGTGGTGCCGCCCGTGATCAGCGCCACCTTGCCGTCCAACCGGCCCTTGCGTTCAACCTGGCCCATGCTCGAACTCCTCGCAGACAATCTGGACGCAGGAGATAGGAAGCCCGGCGCGCATTCTGAAACAGATGCGGTTGCAGAAAATCAGGCGGCGTTTCCAGACGGGCTCAAGGCCTGCGTCGATGTCCGGCGGGGTAGGGGGGATCGGGTGGAGGCGGCCTCAGTGCGCCGCCGACGCGTAGGCCTCCCGGTGGTGCGCCAGATACCTCTGGCTGGGCCACAGGCGGCGGTCCGTCGGCAGATGCAAGCCCTCGGGCTCGGGCCGGAACAGGCCCCTCAGTTCGCCCGGCACGCGGTTGTGCGCGACCAGCAGCCGGTAATCTTCGCCGATCGAGATCAGGTGGCGATCGAAGAGCCAGTGGACGGTGGCCGACAGGGCGATGCCGTTCTGCACCACATCCGGTCCGCCCTCGGCGACCGGCATCACGTGCGCGGCCTGAACTTCCGCCCGGCCGCCGCCGTTGACGATCCGAAGGCCGGTGACCGCGCAGCGGTCGTCGTAGGCGCGGCACACCTCCAGCCGGAAGTTGGCGTCCCGAACCTTGCGGTTGACCAGCAACCGCTCGATCCGCCGATCGACCGGCTCGGCCAGCCCGCCCTCGAACGGCGCAGGGAAGTCGGCCGCGGGCAGATCGAGCCCCAGGCGGATGGCGTTCTCGGGCGCCAGCGTCTCACTCAGGCCGGCCTCCACGATCGCATTGAAATCCTCGGGGGAAATCGGCCGCATCGACTTGCCCTGCAACGCCTGGCCAACGCGGCTGGCGTCGGGGATCGCCCGCAACGGGGCCTCCGCGTACCGGCCGTCGCGCACGAACGGGACGGGCGAGGGGAACTCAAGATAGTCCGCGACATAGGCATACTGGTGGTCGGCAAGGTCGGGATCCGGCTCGACCGCAATCACGCGGGCGGTGGCGATATAGGCGCGGCGCCCGCCGTTGCGCTGGGGCTCGCGATACAGCACCCAGTCGCCGATCGCCTCCCGGGCCGCGCTCACGTAGTTACTACGGGCGGGAAAATGGTAGCGACGTGTGATGTCGTCGTCGTAGCCGGAGCCCGGCTTCACGTCGAAAACAGCCTTCACTCAAGCGCCCCCCGTCGCGTCCGCGCTCAAGCTTAGCGGCGCGGCGTCGCGCAGGCGAGGGGAGGCGGAACGCGCGCCTTCGTTGCGCCTCGCTCTTGCCGTCGGCTGACAGCAGTCCCGGCGGCGGACGTCCCCAGGCGCCTTGTATTCCCGAATATCTCGCGCGACGACTTGCGCTCATCCGCAGGCGAGAGGGCGCGCCGATGATCACCGTCTGGGGCGAGGGTCGGGGCTTTCGGGTCGTCTGGCTGCTGGAGGAGATGGGCCTGCCCTACCGCCTGCGGCGGGTGGACCTGCTGGCCGGGGCCGAGAACGACCCGGAGTTCATGGCCATCAACTCCGGGGGCTTCATCCCGGCGCTGCAGGACGGGCCGGTGGTGATGGTCGAGTCGGTGGCGATCATGGAATACCTGATCGCCCGCCATGGGCCGACGCCCCTGGCGCCGGCGCCCGGCGACGACGCCTTCCCCGCCTACCAGCAGTTCCTGCACCTGGGCGAGGCGGGCCTGGCCGCCTCGATCTATTTCGTCAGCGGCGCGCGCAACATCGCCCCCGCGGCCGAGCGCGACAACTGGAGCGCGCGCCAGGCGATGGGCGTGTTCGAGACCCGCCTGCGCCTCGTCTCACGGCGCCTGGACGAGGCCCCCTGGATGGCCGGCGAGGCCTTCACCGCCGCCGACATCTCGGTGGTCTACGCCCTGGAGCTGGCCCGCCGCAACGTCCGCTACCCCTTCGCCGAAGCCGAACGCGCCTACGTCGCCCGCGCCACGGCGCGGGACGGCTACCAGCGCGCGATGGCCGCGTGCCACGACACGCGGGCATGGAACGAGACGGTGGCGGCGGAGGGCGGGTGAGGGGGCGGCGCTAACGGGCGTGGCGACTATGCGCCAGGAGCGGAAGTTGGGTGGTTGCGGAAACCCGGACATCCGACGTCGAACTCACGGCACAAATTTCATGTTGCAAAGCAAAGCGGAAACGCAGCGCCGGCCTGTCAGGCCAAGGAAATCCCATGAGCATCGATCTCGATACGCCTGAGATCGAAGACGGCCAGGTCCCCAGTCCTTGCGATACCCCCTCCGTCCATCCACAGCGCGTCAGAGAGCCGGGCCGCTGGGTCCAAGCCCAGTGGTATTCCGACAAGCATTGCGGGCTGTTCGCGCCGCTGCGCCCGATCCTGCGCAGTACGCAGCTCGTCGACGTCTGACGCCCCGCGGATCGGCCGGACTCCGTACGGAGTGACTAGTGCCGATAGGTATTGCGCCTCCAAGGCCTTGGGCTCCGGTGGACGGCCCGCCGACACCCAGTCCTCGCGGTATACGTCGTCCGACGACAGAGTAGACACGACTCGCGTGATCACCTTTTCCATCTCAGTGCTGCGAGCTTGAGCAGCCGACACCTTCGCGAGCGGCATGTCACCGACTTCTGGCCAGTCCTCTTCGTCCGGGATCTCGCCCGGCTCGGCACGGACTGTGATCGCGCTAGCCGCCCGCTGATCAGCGAGCAGCTCGTTCGCATCGCGCCAGCCAAGGCCGGGCGCCAGGCTATCCAACCAGGCGCGGGTAATGGCCTCACGGTGGTTCCTACTGATCTCCTCCGACACTGGTTCATGATCGGTCGGTGGATCCCAAAGTAGGCTGGCCGCCTGCCCGCTACGCCGGTCCGTTGACCAGCGGCTCGCGGCCACCCAGCGCGCGGGATAGACTGGCCCGTTCGGATCGGTGCAATGCACTCGAAGAAACTGATCCTTACCTTCCTTGACGCATTTGGGCTGCCCCGCAGCCAGGAAGTCGTTGGCGGTCAGACTTCCCTTGGCCTCGCAGAGGACGTGCTGCTGGGCGCGATCGTCCCAGGCCAGCCAATCCGGGATATCGCCTTTCGATATGCGCTTGACGCTGATGGACTTCGGCACCTCGATGCCTTCCCGCTTCAGCGAGATGAACCGACCGATGCCCAGATGCGCAGTCAAGAGCGCCCGTGCGGCGAAGCGCCCGTAAAGCCCCGAGTAGGCCCGCCGCAGCTCGGCACTCTGCGCCATGTCCTCGGACCACTGGAGCCAATAGGTCTCACTTGAGCTGAGGTGCCCGCGAAAAAGCTTCAACCAGCTTGCCGTAAGCGGACTCCCCTGGAGCGTCTCCTCCGCAGCGGCGCGCGCCAACCACCAAAGGCTCAAGGGACTCGGACCGCTTCTATCGTTACCCTTGCCATCGACAAAACGATGCATGGTCCAGCGGTAAGCCATTAGATATTTCGCTCAAGAGTAGTGCCCGACGGGTGAGCCGCCGCCCACACGCCGAGGACTCCAACAACACCCTTTGGTTGTCAAATCTGAATACAGGCACCCGGCCACGAAGTATGGCGTTGCAGTCG
This sequence comes from Caulobacter sp. KR2-114, assembly GCF_049446115.1. NCBI lineage: Bacteria > Pseudomonadati > Pseudomonadota > Alphaproteobacteria > Caulobacterales > Caulobacteraceae > Caulobacter > Caulobacter sp. KR2-114. Next base: position 1,228,642 of record NZ_JBMSEC010000002.1, on the reverse strand, counting down.
CGCCAGGAGCGGACGTTCACGTCGGCACGAGACGCGGCCCTTGACGCTTGCTCAAGCGTCACCATCTCCACGTCAACGGCGGAGCAGTCCTTCGCCACCGTAAAAGCCGAAGCGCCTTGAGGGATGGGCCACTGAGGCTTTCTCCGAAAACCACCCTCACCGCTGGCCTAAGGCACCTACTCGGCTTTGGAAGGTACGGTGCCAGGTAGAGGAGAGAAGCTTTTGTCGCTTCTGTTCGCTATCGCGGTCAGCAAGCCGGACGGTACCGTGTACCGCCTTGGCCTTGAGTGGTCCTTCCACTCGCTGGCCTCGTGGTGCGCCGCGATTGTCCGGCTGACCTGAACGGGGGCCGTCTCGCAAGAGACGGCCCCTTCGTTTAGCGCTAGTTGCCTACCTTGGAACTGCTCCGGAAGATGAGGACCTCCGGACCGCCTGTCGTTGCGGTGTCGGGGTCCTGTCGTGTTGCGCTTCCCAATATGCCCATAAGTTGCGGTGGCACCGAAGGAGGTAGTCATGGCCGCTGACGCGCAAACTCTCTCACCAGCCACCCTGGGTTCCTGGACCCGCTGCATCCGCACCGCCTCCCACCTTTCGCAAGAAGCGCTAGCGGAGGCATCGGGCTTGCCGACGAGAACCATTCAGCGGATCGAAGCTGGCCGCCCGACGAGCGTCACGACACGCCGCAGCCTCGCGCGGGGTCTCGGGTACGAGAACCTGGACGTGTTCGACGACCCGACGTTTGTCGTCGAGGTTCACAGGCTCCTTGAACGCCTGTCGGAGCACGATCAGCAGCAGCAGTTTCCCGATCACATAAAGGTCCAGGCCACGCCCGTGCACAACGGCGAAGCCCTGGGACAACTCATCGGAACATCGGAGGCATACCTATTCAATTGCGAGAACGGGTTGCCGCCCGAGGTCAAGGAGGCCGACGCCGCACTGTTCGACCTGTTGCGGGACTACGGCGACATATGGTCAGAGCTAAGCCACGCCGACCGACTGTCCGCCACGCAAAGCTTCGACGAGAACTTGGTGGAGTTTGAGCACCTTGGGGCGAGACTCTACACCGGCACGCGGTTGACCCATATTGTCGGTGCGATGTGGACGGACAAGACGCCTATGCCCTTCACGATCGGCTATGTGGTCGTCATTCCCCAAAGTTGTGAGATTGAGCACATCTTGGTGCCTAAGAGGGTCTGACCGCATGTCGGAAGACGCAGCATTCCTAGCCAACTACCTGCCTGACAAGCTGTACACTCATCCGGGTAAGAACGGCGTCTACGCTTCTATCGCGGCCGAAGGCGAGGAGGTGATCGGCGAAATCGACGTCACCATCCGATGCAAGGTCGCCGTCTCAGCCTTCTGGGTGCATGACCGGAGCGACTTCGGGACCTTCAAGATCACGAAGCTCACGTTCCACCAGAGGTACGGCTGGCGCGAGGACAGTCACATTCATGTCAATCACTTCCAACTCGCTCAGATAAAAGAATTCCTCTCAATCATTTCAAACCTGAACTTGAGCGAGGCAAGGAAGGCCAGAATATCTCTTGATAACGTCAACATCGGTGCGCTGGGGGCACTACTCGGCAGTTCCAAGGGTGCCGAACTGGTCCGCGAACTCGCCCGGACACCTGAGCTTCATCAAGACATCTACGCCGTAGCCGCGAAGCGGCGGGCGCTGGCCGAATTCCAGCAACGCATGGGGACCGACCTTCCCGAGAAAGAGTGGCAGGCGTTCTTTGAGGCGAACCAATGGATCTTCGGGCACGGTCTCCACTACGTGTCGCTCGACAGCGCCGCCGACACGCTGATGGCCCGGACTACTGGCAGCGAGTTTGATCAGCGGGGCAAGACCGCCGACGCGCTCATGCGCACCCGTGCCGAAGTGAGTCAGTTCGTGTTCGTGGAGATCAAGAAGGACACGACGGAGCTATTGCGCCGTGGCGACGCCTACCGGCCGGGATGCTGGGGCGTATCAGCTGAGGTGTCGAATGCGGTCACTCAGGTCCAGAAGACTACGTTCGAGTTCGCCCGGAAACGGTTCCGTGTCGCGCTGAAGGACGACGACGGCAACGATACCGGTGAGACTGCCTATTCGGTCGAGCCCCGGAGCTACCTCATCATCGGCGATACAAAGGAGTTACGCGGCAACGACGACAAAATCGCCTGTTTTGAGCTCTACCGGCGGAACATTCGCGCGCCGGAAATCCTCACGTTCGACGAGCTTCTATATCGCGCTCGCTTCATCGTGCAGAACCTGACCCGCAACGCAGAAGCGTGAGCACCAGATGGCGCGCACTCAGCTACCCGCGGGCCGCCTGCCCGTCGCCGCCATAAGGAGACCTTCCTGAGGGCAGCAATGAGCCCAACCCAGACTTCCGCATCACCCCAGCCCCCGTCTTCACCGTCAGCGGATAGTCCCGCACCCTCACGCCCGTGGCGTTGTGGACCGCGGTGGCCACCGCGGCGGCGACACCGCAGATGCCGAGGTCGCCGATGCCCTTGGCCTTCAGGCGGGAGGAGGTGGGGTCGGTCTCGTCCCAGGAAGATGATGTTCGTCCTGGCGGGGGATGTCGGCTTGGGCGGGGATGTCGTAGCCGTCTAGGTCGTGGTTGGCGAAGAAGCCCACGTGAGGGTCGACGGCCTAGTACTCCATCAGCGCCGCGCCGACCCCCATGGTCATGGCCCTGATCACTTGGCTGCGCGCGTCCAGCGCGCCGCCGGCGGCGCAGGCGGCGTACACCCCGGCGGTGGCGCTGTTACCGCCTCACTGGTCGCCGGAGCCGGACGAGGCGGGAAGGGTGCTGTCGCCCGGGCGCACGTCGGGCTGGGGCGCTGGCGATCCTGGCGGTGCTGTTCCCGGACGGGCCCGCGGCCAAGAGCGGCGCGGCCCCTCACCTTCCCGCGCCCTGAAGGGCGCGGGCCCCTTCCTCTCCCTGAAGGGAGAGGGGGCTTTCTGGGGAGGCCGCGAGGTTGATCTTCCTCTCTCTGGCCGCGGTGGCCTAGCCCTTCAGCAGTTGCACCAGGCTGAGCACGATCTCGGCGACGATCAGGGCGACGACGGCGAATTCCAGGCGCAGGGAGCGCTGGGTGTCGATCAGGTCGGTCATCACGGTGACGGTCTCGCCCACCAGATCGAGCTTGCGCTGCAGGGCGTCGGAGCGGTCGATCAGCTCGTATTCCACGGCCAGGCGGGCGTAGAGCCGCTCCAGGTCGGGGCGGTCCCAGAGGATCTCCGGCTTCTCGCGCACGGCGACGCGCTCGGCCAGGCGGTGCTGCACCAGCAGCGCCTCGCCCACCAGCCGGGTCATGCGCCCACGCGCGGCGGGGCGGCGGCCGCGGGCCAGCTCCTCGGCCCAGGGCTCCAGGGTGTCGAACACCCCGGCCATCTGCCGCTCGTAGCTGGCCAGCACCGTGCTCTTGGCCAGGGCGTCGGCCACCAGCAGCAGCCGCTCGGGCGCCAGGTCGGCCAGCCGCACCACCCCGTCGGGCCCCACGCCCTCGTCGCGCGCCGCGGCGGCGACGATCTCCACGCCCTCCTCCTCGCGCTCGCCCAGCGGCCCCTGCACCCGCGGGGTGATGTCGCGCAGCACGCGGTCCTCGGCCAGGGCGTCCAGGCCGACGCTCACCACCACCCCATAGCGGAACACCACCAGCAGGCCCTCTTCCAGCTGCAGCGCCAGGGGCGCGGTGGAGATGGCGTCGCCCCGCTCCAGCCCGGCGGTGTCGATCCGCTCGCCCAGCAGCAGGGCGCGGGCGCGCAGGGGGCGGGCGGCGGCGGCGGGATCGGCGGGCGAGGCGGGCAGGGGGGGCGAGGCGGGCACGGGGGCTGTCCAGAGAGCGCGCGCAGTGAAGCATGGTTCGCCCGGCGGCCTCCAGCCCGGGCGTTCGTGGGCGAGCCCTGTGTGGCCGGCGCCGCCCTGCGTCGTCTGGGTAGGGGAGCGCTGGCGTAACGGGGTGATCTGGCGCACTTAGGGACGTGGGGAGGCGACGGCGTTGAGTCGGCGAAGGCCTTGATCGGAAACACGCATCCGCAGCCGGCGGGGGAAGGCCAGGCCCAGCCGGCCACGCCCCAGATGTCGCCCTCCCAGATGGCGACCCCCCAGATGACTTCACTGGGTGACGCCGAGACCGAAGGCCGGGGCGAGGCGCGCGCGGCGGCCCGCATCTCCATGGACTATGTGCTGCGCACCGTCCGCCTGCTGATGGAGCTGCACGACGGCAGCGTGCTGGACGCCCTGATCTTCCACTCCATCGTCGCCGCCAACGTCGGCCACCTGGGGCGCGACGGCCAGGCGGCCTGGCCGGCGCACGAGCCGCCGCCGGACGAACTGCGCCGGCCGGTCAGCATCCTGTCGGTGGCCACGGGCCTGGGCCTGCCGTTCGAGACCGTGCGCCGGCGCGTCAACCGGATGATCGCCGACGGCCGCTGCCGCCGCCAGTCCGGCGGGGTGATCGTGCCGGCGTTCGCCCTGGCCGGCCGCCGTGGCGCGGGCGGCGCCGACCGCAACCTCGCCAACCTGCGCCGCTGCTTCCGCGACCTGGCCAAGGCCGGGGTGAACCTGGGCTGAGGCGGGGCGGGCGAAGCGCCGCCTTATCCGATCAGATGCCACCCCGCCCCGGGGGCGCCGAAGGTGGCGCCGCCGGTGATGTGGTTGTCGTTGAGGGTCCAGCTGGCGAGATTGCCGGAGGCGTCCTGGAAGAGGATGTCGGCGCGGCCGTCGCCGTTGAGGTCCATCAGGCCGGCGAAGCTCCAGGTCCCGTGCGGGGCGCCGATGTCGCCGCCGCCGATGATCTGCGTGCCCGAGAGGTCCCAGCTGGCGTATTCGCCGCTGGCGTCCTCGAACAGCATGTCGGCCTTGCCGTCGCCGTTGAGGTCGCCCAGGGCCTTGAAGCTCCAGCTGCCGCCTGGATTGCCGATGTCGCCGCCCGAGACGATCTGGGTGTCGTTCATCAGCCAGGCGGCATAGGTCCCGGTGGTGGTGTTCCTGAACAGGATGTCGGCCTTGCCGTCGCCGTTGAGGTCGCCGACCCCTTCGAAGACGTAGCTGGAGCCGGGCGAGCCCAGGGCGCCGCCGCCGACGATGGCGTTGCCGTGCAGGTCCCAGGTGGCCAGCTGGCCCGAGGCGTTGCGGAACAGAAGGTCCGACTGGCCGTCGCCGTTGAAGTCGCCCGAGGCGACCAGCGTCCAGCCGGCGCCGGGGTTGCCCAGGCTGGTCCCGCCGATCACGTGCGCCCCGTCGGTCAGCCAGGTGGAGACCGATCCGTTGGCGCCCTGGAAGGCCACGTCGCGGCTCCCGTCGCCATTGAAGTCGCCCAGCACCTGGGTCGCCTGGCTCCCCGGGGTTCCCAGCGTCCCGCCGCCGACGATCTGGCCGCCGTTGATCATCCAGGTGGCCCAGGTCCCGTTCGAGTTGGCGAACACCAGGTCGGCGAAGCCCTGGCCGTGGTTGATCCCCATCGGCGTCCAGGCGCTCCCCGGATTGCCCACCGTGCCGCCGCCGACGATGGCGGTGTCGTTTAAGTCCCAGGTGGCCAGGGTCCCGTCGGTGTTGCGGAACATCAGGTCCGACTTGCCGTCGCCGTTGAAGTCGCCGATCTGCACCAGGGTCCAGGCGCTGCCGGGATTGCCGATGTTGCCGCCGCCGACGATCGAGCCGCCGTTCAGGTCCCAGCTGGCGTACTGGCCCGAGGCGTTCTCGAACAGCATGTCGGCCTTGCCGTCGCCGTTGAAGTCCCCGGTCCCGGCAAAGCTCCAGCCTGACCCCGGAGAGCCCAGCTGCGCACTCTGGGCGATGGTGGTGTCGTGCATCGTCCAGACGGCGTACTGGCCGGCCGCGTTCTCGAACAGGATGTCGGCCTTGCCGTCGCCGTCGAAGTCCGCCACCGCCTTGACCGCCCACGACGCCCCCGGCGAGCCCAGGTTCCCGCCGCCGACGATGCTGGTCCCATTGAGGTCCCAGGTCGCCAGCATCCCCGCCGCGCTCTGGAACAGCACGTCCGACTTGCCGTCGCCGTTGAAGTCGCCGATGCCCACTTCGCTCCAGCCCGCGCCGGGGCTGCCGAGGCTCCCGCCGCCGGCGATGATCGCCGAGCCGTTCAGCTGCCAGGTGGCGAGGCTCCCCGCGGCGTTCGCGAACAGCACGTCGGCCCTGCCGTCGCCGTTGAAGTCTCCCGAGCCGACATAGCGCCAGCCCGACCCCGGAGACCCCAGCGTCCCGCCGCCCGAGGCGATCGCCGCGTCGTTCAGCTGCCAGGTCGCCAACGTCCCGCCCGCGCCCAGGAACAGCGCGTCCGACCGGCCATCGCCGTTGAAGTCGGACGGCGGCGGCGCATGCGCCTGGATGCCCAGCGGGATGGTCTTGTCGGTGAACACCAGGGTCTGCACCCCGGTCAGGGTCAGCGTCCCGTCGGTCCCGGCGTTCACCGTCCAGACCCCGTTGTTCAACGACCAGCTCGCCGCCGTCGACGCCTCGTCGAACTGGATCGCCACCTGGCCGCCGCCGCCGGTCACCGAAAGCTTCAGGTTGGCGCCGTAGCCGGCCTTCTGGACGTGCACGGTGGTGTTGGCGGCCCCGGTGAAGATGGTGTCCGTGGCCGTGTAGCTGGCCGCGACGCCGCTCTGGATGAAGATGTCGCCCTGAAAGACGCCGTTCCTCAGGTCGATGTTCTCGCTGGCGTCGTAGGCGTAGATGTTGCCGACAATCTTCCCCGTGCTGCTGACGGTCCCGCTCGCCGTGCCGAGCACGATGTCGCCGTTGATCGTGCCCGAGTTGATGATCTGGAGCGGATAGCCGTTCGGTCCCTGGGAGACGGGATCGGCCTCGACGATGGCGCGGGCGGCGGTGATGGTTCCGGAATTGTCGATCACCTGGGCGCCGTAGGGCCCAAGACCCACCACCCGGATGCCATCGTCGAGCGCCGAGGCGTTGTCGGTGCTGACGGTCAGGACGCCCTTGTTGACGATGCTGGCGGTCTTTCCACCGGCGCTGAGGAAGCTGACGATCTGGAAGCCAATGGCCGAGCCGGAATTCGAATGGACCGTGAGCACGCCGTCGTTCTCGAGCAGGCCTCCGCCCTGCGCCGAAAGGCCTTGCGCCGCCCCGCCGCCCGACACGTGGATCACGCCCGAGGCGGCATTGAGGAAGTTCCAGGGATAACCGCCGCCGGCCACGGCGAAGGCGTAGCCTGTGCCGGTGATGTTCCAGGTTCCCTTGTTGACGACGTCGACGATCCCGGAGAGCGCCCGCACGCCGTCGGCCTCGCCATTGGTGGCGACGACGGTGAGGCTGGCGCCGGCTTCGGTGGTGAACACCGCGCCGCTGGAAGGTCCGCCGCCGCGGCAGGACAGGCCGATGGCGTTGGCCGAGGTGACGGTGATCGAACCGGCGTTGTCGAGGCTATGCAGGTCGGGGAAGCCGCTCGCCGACTGCTGGCCGTTGTCGTCGAAGCCCACGTCGGCGCTGATGGCCACCGTTTGTCCCGCCTGGACCTTGTAGGCTGCGATGAAGGAAACCGTGGTCCCCCCGACGGGTGGGGGCAGGGACGACGGGATCGTGGGGCCCGACGGCGGCGTCCCGGTTGAGAACACCAGGTTGGCGCCGGTCAGGGCGGAGGGCGCCGTGTTCTTCAGCAGGATGCTGTCGGTCGCCGACAGGGTGATCAGCGTGTCGGCGCCCTGGGCGACGATCGACTGGGCCTGGGCGTAACCGAAGACCTTCAGCACATCCTGGTCGTTGTTGGCGCCGAAGTCGGTGACCACCAGCTGGTGATCGCCTGCGGCGAACTCGAAGGTGTCGGCGCCGCCGCCGCCCGTCATGGTGCCGCCACCGGCGCCCGCCACCAACACGTCGGCCGCCGCACCGCCGATCAGCGTCGACGACCCGGCGCCGGAGATCAGGGTGGCCGATGTCGCACCGGCCTTCAGCGTGTCGCCGAAACGCGAGCCGACCACCTGCTGGATATGGCTGAAGCTGTCGCTGACGCCGCCGCCGGTGGCCGTCCCGGCGCCCAGGTCCACCGTCACCCCGCCGCCGGCGGCCGCGAACGACAGAGTATTGACGCCGCCGCCTCCGTCGATGGCGTTGGTCCCGGCCCCGGTGAAGAAGGCGTCGTCGCCGGCGCCGCCGGTGAGGGTGCTCGTCCCGCCCTTGGCCGAGGTGACCACGGTCTCGCCGTCGGCGCCCAGGGTCACCTTGTTGGTCCCTGCGCCGAGGTAGATGGGGCCGGTGAGCGTGCCGCCGCCGCCGTCGTAGGTGATGACGCCGTCGCCGAACCACACCGCGCCGGCAATCTTGCCGGTGTTGTGCAACTGGTCGTCGCCGGCGCCGAAGCGGATGTCGCCGTTGACCTGGCCGCTGTTGTTGATGACCAGCAACGGAGCCTGGTTGGCGCTGTTGCCGTCGAGCACCTCGGTGATCGCGTCGCTCGCGGTGATCGTGCCGCTGTTGTTGAGCGTCGTCGTCATGCTGTAGAGGCCGGCCACGACGACGCCGCTGGCGCCCGAGCCGGTGACGGTGATCACGCCCTCGTTGGTGATCGTGTGGCCCTCGGCGCCGTCGATGTAGATGCCCGTTGCGCCGAAGCCGTCGACGGTGAACTGCCCGTCGTTCTCGATCGTCCCGCCGTTGTTCAGATAAAGGCCGTAGGCCGCGCCGTCGGACTGGACCTTGAACACCCCGCTGGCGGTGTTGTTGAACTTGAAGTTGGTGTCCCAGGTGTCGACGCCATAAGCGGAAAACAGCGATCCCGTCGCCTTCACCTGGAAGAGCCCGGCGTTGGTCACGTCCGGCGAGGCGTCCTGGCCGTAGACGCCCCGCGCGGTCCTCTGGACCCCGGTGACCAGGAAGCTGGCGCCGGCCTCGTTGATGAAAATGGCCGACCCCTTGAGCGTCGTGGGGTCGACCAAGATTCCCGCGGCGTCCACGGTCCCGCTGGCGGTGATGTCGACGACGCCGAAGTTGTCGATCGAGTTGAGCTGGACCGAGAAGTTGCTGCTCGGCGTGTCCGTATCGATCAGCGCGAACTGATTGGTCGGGGTGATGGCCAGGTTGAGGGTCTCGTCCGCGTGGATGGTCAGCGCCGAGTCCACGGTGACCGCCGTCGTGCCGAACACCGGCGGGGCCGGCGGCAGCGTGGAGGTCAGCGGCGGCGGGCCGGCCGAATAGACGATATCGCCGCCGGTCAGCGCCGAGGCCGTCACGCCCTTGAGCAGGATGGTGTCGCCCGACCCCAGGGTGACCAGGGTGTCGGCCCCCTGCTGCTGCACCGACGCGGCGTGGGCGTAGTCGTAGACCTGGATGTGGTCGACGCCCGATTTGAAGTCGGTGATCACCACCTGGTGGTCGCCGGCGTCGTAGACGAACGTGTCGGCGCCGCCGTTTCCGGTCATCACCGCCCCGCCAGTCCCCGCGACCAGGGTGTCCCCGCCGGCGCCGCCGATCAGGGTGTCGTAGGCGGCGCCGCCCACCAGCCTGGCGGCCGTCGATCCGGCTTTCAGCGTACTGGTGAAGTCGCTGGCGATCACCGCCTGGATGTTGGAGATGGTGTCCGTGCCGCCGGCCGAGGCGGTTCCGGCGCCCAGGTCGACGAGGACGCCCGCCGCCGAGTCGGCGAAGGACAGGGTGTTGAAGCCGCCGCCGCCATCGATGACGTTGGCGCCGCGCGCGATGACGATCACGTCGTCGCCGGAGCCGCCGGTGATGGTGTCGGCGCCCCCGCCGCCGAAGACGGTTTCGCCATCATTCCCCAGATGCGCCGTGTTGGTGGCGCGACCCAGGTAGATGCCGCCGATCTGCTTGCCGCCCGCTCCGTCGTAAGTGCTGTTCTGGTCGCCGTAGAAGATGGCGCCGGCGATCATGCCGGTGTTGTGGATCTGCGCCGTCCCGATGCCGAGGACGGTCACCCCGACGATGGTCCCGGAGTTGGTGATGGTGATGGGCGGCGCGAAGTACGGGGAAATGTCGCTGGGGTCGACGTAGAAGGCGTAGTCGCCCTGGATCACGCCGCTGTTGACGTACTGGAACTGGCCGGAGGAGGGCTCGATCGATACGGCGATGCTGCCCCAGCCGCCGGTGTTGGTGGCCCGGATGGTCCCGGAGTTGTTCAGCCCGCCGCCGCGCACCCCCAGGGCGTGCGCCCCGGTGACGTCGATCAGGCCGGCGTTGATCAGGCCGCCGCCCATGTTGATGCCGTCGGCCTCGTAGGCGGACCAGACAATGACCTTGCCGGTGGCGTCGTTGGTGAAGGTCTCGGACGCTTCGTTCTTGGCGCCGACCGCCGCGCCCTGCAGCGAGACCACCTGGATCAGGCCGGCGTTCTCGAACGGCGCGGACGGGTACCCGCCCTGGTAGCCGAAGGCCACCCCGGCGGCGGTCGTCGACTCGACGTAGATGACGCCGGTGGCTGCGTTCTTGACCGTCGGGACGCCGAAGTTGCCCGAATTGTCGAGAATGCCCACCGGCACGTCGCCGTTGTTGACGGTGATGACCTCGATCGTTCCGGCGTTGGTGAAGGACGGGCCGCCAGAGATCGAGATGGCCGGCCCGCTGGTGACATAGGCCGTCTGTCCCTGGGCGAGGGTGGTGTCCTGGCTGACGGTCAGGCCGCTGCCTGCGCCGCCGGCAGGCGTGGGCGTGGTCGGCGGGGTGTTCCTGTTCGGATGATACCCCAGCACGTCCATGAGGCGCAGGTCGGTGGCGGAGATCAGGTCGGCCTCGTTGGGGCCGCCGAAGGCGTCGAAGGCGTCGCCGGTGACGGTCTGGCTCCAGTCGCCGGAGTCGCCGCCGTTGACCGGGTTGTCGAACGGCAGCAGCAGGGTCTGGCCGTCCACCGAGAATGAGCCGGTGGCGGACGACGGGTTGAGCACGCCCGGGGCTGTGTAGCGGAACAGGTCCAGCGCGCCGTAGACACTGGAGCCGTCGCCCGGCTGGTAGCCGAGGAATGAGGTGCGGCCCAGCACCTCGGTGATCTCGTGTTCCAGCGCGCCGATGGCGTCGACCAGGCCGGAGGCGGCGCGGTTGTTGGGATCGAAGGTGAAGGCGGTGGTGGAATCCAGGCCGACGTAGCCGTCGATCTGGCTGTCGGTGGGATCGACCAGGCCCAGCGCCTTGGCCTCGGCCGTGGCGATGAAGAAGGTTCCGCCGTGGGTCGGGTCGGAGGCGGGCAGGGCCTTGGCCGCGGCCAGGGCGTCGGCGGTGGTGGCGTTGGCCCACAGCGCGCTGCGGAAATCCGCGTAATTGAGGTCGATGCCCGACGACAGGCTGGCGCCGATCGATCCGGCGCCCAGGCTCTGGCCGCCCACCTCTCCCCAGCCGAAGGCGATGTTCACCGTGATCGGCGCGGCGAGGGTCTGCTCCAGATAGTTCACCGCCGCCTGCACCGCGGCCTTGAACCCGGCCGGCGCGTTGGCGGCGCTGGCGTCCCAGGTGATGTTGATCTGCATGCGTCCCCCCGACACGGCCGTCTGGAGACGCGCCAGAGCTACATCAGCCCTGCAGACCCGAAACGCAGCCGTAACGACGCTATCTACGGGCGAGGTTTTCCCGTCGTCAACGAAAGGCGCGTGACACGCGCGCCGCCGCCGCTCCGTCAGTCCAGCTTCCCCGGCATCAGGCGATCCTGCCCAATGTTGACGCTTGACTATTCGGTATTTCCCGAAGTATCGATATGACACATGCCGCGGGAGGTAACCCCATGAAGCGCCTGCACCTGCACGTCAGCGTCCCCGATCTGGACCGCGCGATCGCCTTCTACGCCACCCTGTTCGACGCCCAGCCCAGCGTGGTGAAGCCGGACTACGCCAAATGGATGCTGGAGGACCCGAAGGTGAACTTCGCCATCTCGCAGCGCGAGCGGGCGGTGGGTATCGACCACGTCGGCATCCAGGTGGACGGCGCCGCCGAACTGGCCGAGCTGGCCGGGCGGCTGAAGGCGGCGGGCGAGACGACCTTCGACCAGAGCGGCGCCACCTGCTGCTACGCCCGCTCGGACAAGAGCTGGGTCAGCGACCCGGCCGGGGTGCGCTGGGAAACCTTCCACACCTTCGGCGAGGCGACGCAGTACGGCGAAGATGAGCCCGCCCCCGCCGCGCCTGCCGCCGTGACCGCCGCCGCCCCGGCCTCCGGCGGCTGCTGCGGCGCGCCGGCATGAGCGGCGAGGGGGCGCTGGCCGCCCCGATCGCGCCGCCCGCGGCGCCTGCCGCGGTCGAGTCCATGGACCCCGCCGCGGCGGTCGTGGCCCTCTCGGCCCTGGCGCACGAGGGCCGGCTGGAGGTGTTCCGCCGGTTGGTCCGCGCCGGGCCCCAGGGCCTGCCGGCGGGCGAGATCGCCCGGGCGACCGGCGCCCTGCCCAACACCCTGTCCGGCAACCTCGCCATCCTGGCCGGCGCCGGGCTGGTGGCCTCGCGGCGCGACGGCCGATCGATCATCTACAGCGCCGCCTACGGGCGGATGGCCGGGCTGCTGGCGTTCCTGATGGACGACTGCTGCGCCGGCGAACCCGAAATCTGCGCCCCGCTGGCGGCCATCGCCGAGCGGGGGACGCGCTGCTGCCCGGTGGAACCATGACCGCGACCAACCTCACCTCGAGCAAGCCCCCGATGAACGTGCTCTTCCTGTGCACCGGCAACTCGGCCCGCTCGATCCTGGCCGAGGCGATCATGAACCGCTACGGCCGCGGCCGCTTCCGCGCCTTTTCGGCCGGATCGATGCCCACCGGCGTGGTCAATCCGCACGCCCTGGCCCTGCTCAAGGGGCTGGACTATCCCACCGAGGGCTTCCGCTCCAAGTCGTGGGACGAGTTCGCCGCGCCGGGCGCGCCGAAGATGGATTTCGTGTTCACCGTCTGCGACGACGCGGCCAGCGAGGTCTGCCCCATCTGGCCCGGCCAGCCGATCAGCGCCCACTGGGGCGTGCCCGATCCGGCCCGGGCCAAGGGCTCGCCGGCCGAGATCGGCGTCGCCTTCGCCGACACCTACCGCATGCTGCACAACCGCATCGGCCTGTTCCTGAACCTGCCGATGGACACCCTGGACCGGATGTCGCTGCAGCATCGCCTGGGCGAGATCGGCCGGTCGGTGGATGAGCCCGCCGCCGCCGCGCCGCCGGCGGGGGCGGCGTGAGCGCGGGACGCCGGATCGCCGCCGAGGCGCTGGGAACGGCGCTGCTGCTGGCGGTGGTGATCGGCTCGGGGATCATGGGCGAGCGGCACGCCGGCGGAAACGTGGCCATCGCCCTGATGGGCAACACCCTGGCCACCGGCGCGGCGCTGGTGGTGCTGATCGGCGTGCTGGGCCCGCTCAGCGGCGCCCACTTCAATCCGGCCGTCAGCCTGGTGTTCGCCCTGCGCCGCGAGCTGTCGCCGGCCATGGCGGGCGGCTATGTCCTGGCCCAGACGGCGGGAGCTGTGGCCGGGGTGCTGCTGGCCCACGCCATGTTCGGCGAGGCGCTGTGGCAGGTGTCGGCCAAGCTGCGGGACGCCCCCGGCCAGGCCCTGTCCGAGGCGGTCGCCACCTTCGGCCTGCTGCTGACCATCCTGGGCGCCCTGCGCTTCCGGCCCGGCTTCGTCCCGGCGGCGGTGGGGCTCTACATCACCGCCGCCTACTGGTTCACCGCCTCGACCTCGTTCGCCAATCCGGCGGTGACCCTGGCCCGGTGCCTCAGCGACACCTTCGCCGGCATCGCCCCGTCGTCGGCGCCGGCGTTCATCGCCGCTCAGCTGGCCGGCGCCCTGGCCGCCTGGGCCCTGGCCGGCTGGCTGTTCGCGCCCGAGGCCGAGGCGGCGAGCGCCTGACCGGCCAGGCCGGCGCGGCCCCTCACCCTCCCACGCCCTGACGGGCGCGGGCCCCTTCCTCTCCCTGCAGGGAGGGCCCGGTCGCGCAGCGATCGGGAAGGTGAGGGGCCGCGCCGCCTCTCAACCCGCCGCGGTCGCATAGGCCCGGGCCGTGGCCGCCGCGCCCTCGGCATAGGGCGTCGGCGCGAGGCCGAAGCGGCGCTGGAACTTGCCGGAATCGACCACGTACGGCCGGTCGAAGGTGAAGCGCACGTCGTTCACCTCGCGCAGGAAGCGGACGGCGAGGCCCAGGACCGGCAGGGTCCACAGCGGGATCGCCGCCACCCTCAGCCGCGCGCCGATCGCCCGCGCGCCCAGCGCCAGGATCTGGCGCGGCGTCAGGGTCGGGGCGCAGGGGACGTTCCAGGCCTGGCCATAGGCGTCGTCGCCGGTGTCCAGCAGCGCCAGCGCGGCGCGGACGATGTCGGGCACATAGGCGAAGTCGTGTGGCGTGTCCGGCGGGGCGATCAGCATCGCCGGCTGGCCCGCAGCCACGCGGCCGAAGCCGGTGGCGCCGATGTGCGAGACGTCCACCCCCGGCCCGTAGAAGTCCGGGCAGCGCAGCGCCGCCACCTTCAGGCCGCGGCCGGCGGCCGCCTGCCACTGGCGCGTGACCTGGCTGAGGATCGCCGGCTTGTCGCCGCGGTCGCTCAGCGGCATGGCCTCGGTGCGCGGCGCGGCTTGCGGGCCCAGCTGGTAGAGGTTGTCGATGAACACCAGCCGCGCGCCGGCGGCCTCGCAGGCGGCCAGCACATTGGCCATGGTCGCCGGCCACACCCGCCGCCACAGCCGGCTGTCGTAGGCGAAGCCCACCGACAGCACCACCTGCCGCGCCCCGGCCGCCGCCCGGGCCACGGCCGCGGCGTCCAGGATGTCGGTGGCCATGAACTCGGCCCCCTCGGGAAGGCCCGCGCCTTGCGTGCGCTGCGCCACCCGCACCCGCTGGCCCCGCGCCAGCAGCGCCCGCGCGATCGGCCCGCCCACCGCGCCGGCCCCGAACACCACCGTCAGATCCTCGCCCATCACCGCTCTCCGCCATCGCCGGCCCACGCCAGCCTCGGCGACAGGGATGCGCCTTTCCGGTGGTGTAGAAAATTGCGGGAATACGTGGCGTCGATATACGGAAAACAACGAACCTGGTCCTGCGCGGCAGCCCCCATCCCCCGCTTCGCGGGGACTTCCCCCAGTGGGGGAAGAGAACGGTTCTCCTCCCCCACTGGGGGAGGGGGACCGCCGAAGGCGGTGGAGGGGGCTCCAGCTGGGCGCGGACGGTTCTTCGCGGCGCCCGGGGGAGGGCGTCAGCCCTCGATCGCGGCGGTCAGGCCGTCGGCGATGGCGTCGAACGTCGCCCGGCAGCGGGGGCTGGACTTCAGATCCTCGTGCATCAGCACCCAGGTCTCCATGTCGAAGCCGACCGCCTCCGGCAGCACCGCCACCAGGGCGGGATCGCGCCGGGCGACGCCGGCCTGGCACAGGCCGATCCCCAGGCCGGCGCGGATCGCCGCCAGCTGCGCCAGGTTGGAATCGACGCGCAGGGCGAAGTCGGCGCGGCGGAACTGCGGAAGGCCGCTGGCCAGGGCGCGGATGAACGGGGTCTCGCGGTCGAAGCCGATCAGCTCGTGCCCGGCCAGCCCCGCCGGGTCGGCGGGCGTCCCGCGCCGCGCCAGGTAGTCGCGATGCGCGAACAGACCCAGGCGGATCGACGGCAGCCGGCGGGCCAGCAGCACGTCCTGCTGCGGGGCGCCGTTGCGCACGGCGATGTCGGCCTCGCGGCGCAGCAGGTCGTCCAGGGCGTCGGTCAGGCTCAGCTCGATGGCCAGCGCCGGGTGCCTGCGGCGCAGGCCCGCCAGGACCGGCGGCAGCAGCTCCACGCCGATGATCTCGCTGGCGCTGATCCGCACCGCGCCCTCCACCCGCCCGGCGCCGTCGGCGGCGGCGCGCACGAAGGCCGCGGCGTTGGCGGCGATGGTCCGCGCGTAGGGGATCAGGCCCACCGCCGCCTCGGTGGGCGACAGGCCGCGCTGGGTGCGCAGGAACAGCGCCGCGCCGACCGCCGCCTCCAGGGCGTCGACGTGCCGCGCCAGCGTCGGCTGCGTCAGCCCCAGCCGCCGCGCCGCCGCCGACAGCGAGCCTTCCTCGGCCACCGCCAGGAAGCTCTGAAACAGACTCCAGTCCGGTTCAGTGTTCATGGGTTTACGTATAGCCACGCAGGCGGCCGGGACAAAATCGTGGAGGGGAGGGGGGCCACCGCGACCGCTGGCGCGGCCCCTCACCTTCCCACGCCCTGCGGGCGCGGGCCCCTTCCTCTCCCTGAAGGGAGAGGAGTCTCTTTAGGAAGGCCGCAAGGTTGTTTTTCCTCTCCCTCGAGGGAGAGGAAGGGGCCCGATCGCGCCGCGATCGGGAAGGTGAGGGGCCGCTCCGGCCTTGCCGCTGGCGACGCGCGCGCAGGCCTGCCATGCTGGCCGGCATGGCCCCCATGATCCGACCCGAGGATGCGCCGCAGGCCTTCGCCGACGCCTGGAACGCGCACGACATGGCCGCGCTGGGGGCGCTGTTCCACGACGACGCCACCTTCGTGAACCGCTTCGCCACCTTCACCCGCGGGCGCGACGCGATCGTCGCCCTGCACCGGGGCATCCACGAGACCGTCTATCGCGACTCCACCCTGACCAACGAGCCGATCGAGGTCCGGCCGCTGGGCGAGGACGCCGCCATCGTGCAGTTCTGGAGCCGCCTCGCCACTGGCCCCGCCCACCCGGCCGGGCCGCATCAGGTGGACACCCTGCTGCTGCTGGTGCTCACCCGGCGAGGCGGCGCGTGGGCGATCCAGGCCGGCGAGAACGTCACCCTCAGCAACCCCCGCACCGGGGAGCCGGTGCTGCGCGGATGAGCGCCCTGACCCTGCCGCTGCCGATCCAGGCCCGCGTCGAGGCGATGGCGGCCGGGTTCCTGCAGGCGCAGGGCATGCCGCCGGCCGACTTCGCCACGCCCGTGGGCGAGCCGGCCCTGGTGGCGGCGGACGCGGTGTCGTGGCGGGTGTTCAAGAACCCGGTCGGCCTGTTCATCGGCGGGGTCGCCGCGGTGATCCTGGAGCTGGCCGAGCCGCGCGTGCGCGCCGGGGTGTGGGACCACACGACGTTCCGCACCGACCCGGTGGCGCGGCTGCGGCGCACCGGCCTGGCGGCGATGGTCACCGTCTATGCCGCCCGCTCGCGCGCCGAGGCGATGATCGCCGCCGTCGGTCGCCGCCACGCCAAGATCACCGGCCTGGCCGACGACGGCCGCGCCTACGCCGCCAGCGACCCGGCGCTGCTGGACTGGGTGCAGGCCACGGCCAGCTATGGCTTTGCCGAGGCCTACCACCGCTTCGTGCGGCCGCTGTCCGCCGCCGACCGCGACCGCGCCTGGGCGGAGTCGGCCCCGGCCGCGCGGCTCTACGGCGCCGTCGGCGCGCCGCGCTCGCAGGTCGACTGGGCCGCGCAGCTGGCCGCCATGCGTTCGGCGCTCACCGCCTCGCCGGTGGTGGCCGAGTTCCTGCAGATCATGCGCCAGGCCCCGGCGCTGCCCGGGCTGGCCAGGCCGCTGCAGCCCCTGCTGGTGCGCGCGGCGGTGGACCTGATCCCGCCGGACGTGGCGAGGGGGCTGGCGCTGTGGCGCGAACCCGGTCTCTCACCCGCCCAGGCCGCGCTCGTCCGCGCCGCCGCCCGCGCCGCCGACCGCCTGTGCCTGCGCAACGCCCCGCCCGCCCAGGCCTGCGTGCGCCTGGGCCTGCCGGCGGACTGGCTGTACCGCTAGGGTAGGGCGCCTCTAACGCGCCAGCGTCTCGCCCAGGCGGTCCAGCAGCACGCCCCAGCCCTGCTGGCGGCCGGGGGCGCCGTCGCTGGGCGGCATCACGCACATCTGTTCGGTGAAGGTCAGCCGCGTGCCGGCCTCGCCGTCGTCCTCCAGCACGATGGTGGTCAGCGAGACCGTGTGCACCCGCCCGTTCAGGGCCATGGAATAGGCCAGCACGATGCGCCGCCCGGGGTCGATCTCGAAATAGCGGCCAGCGTTGACGTGCTCGCCCATGGCGTCGTGCGAGACGCCGCGCTCCTCGCCGCCGACCCGGAAGTCCAGGCTGTGCTCGCCGCGCGAGAACCAGGCGGCCTTCAGCGCCGGATCGGCCCAGGCGGCCCAGACCTCGGCGCGCGGGCGCCCATAGCGCCGTTGCAGGGTGAATTCGCGGTGCTCGGTCATGTGCGGTCGTCCTTGCGTTCGAGAAAGTCGCCCAGGTCGTCGAGGCGGCGGGCCCAGGCGGCCCGGTGGGCGTCGACCCAGGCCTCGACGTCGCGCAGCGCGGCCGGCGCCAGGGCGACGGTGCGCACCCGGCCGGCCTTGCGGCTGGTCACCAGCCCGGCGCCCTCCAGCACCTTCAGGTGCTTCAGGAACGACGGCCCGGCCATGCGGTGCGGCGCGGCCAGGTCCGACACCGACGCCGGCCCGCGCGCCAGCCGCTCCAGGACCGCCAGGCGCGTGGGGTCGGCCAGGGCGGCGAAGATCGCGGGCAGGGGCTGTGGTTGATAGGTATCCATATGGCTATCTATTGATGCGATCCGGCGCGGTGTCAAGACGGGTATCCAGATGGCTATCTGTTGCCAGCGCCTTAAGCGGGGGCCAAGCTCACAGGCCGGCCCGCCGCAGCGGCGCCGGTTAGGGGAGAACGGCCCCAGGGAGATGGCTATGGCGGCGACCTTCGAGCTTGCGGCGTTCGTCGACGACTGCCGGCGGCTGGCGGCGGGGCCGCACGGGCCGGCGCGGGTGCTGGAGCGGATGCGCGAGGCGCTGGCGGACCCCGCCGGCATCGCCGCGGCGGTGCAGCCGCTGACCCCCGGCGTCGGCGCGCTCGATGCGCCGCTGCACCGCGCCGACGACCTGACGGTGCTGAACGTCACCCTGGCCCCCGGCCTCGTCACCATCCCGCACGACCACGCCATGTGGGCGGTGGTGGGCATCTACCAGGGCGAGGAGGTGAACACCTTCTACCGCGAGGCCGGCGCGGGCCAGCCGCTGGCCGAGGCCAACCGGCGCCGCGTGCCGGCCGGCGAGGCGATCCTGCTGGGCGAGGCCGTGGTGCACGCCATCGAGAACCCCCTGGCCACCCCGACGCTCGGCCTGCACGTCTACGGCGGCGACCTGATCGGCGCGCAGCGGCGCATGTGGGACGGCGCCCTGGACGGTCCGCACCCGTACGACATCCCGCAGTTCTACCGCTGGAGCCGCGAACTCGCCCTGTCGAGGCGAGCGGCGGCGGGCGCCTGAGGCGCTAACCCCGCCGCGCGGCCAGGGTCAGCTGTACGGCGACGTGGTCGCCGGCGGTTATGGCGGCCTGGCGGCGGACGGCGGCCTTCAGCGGCAGCAGGTAGGTGTCGTCCTTCGGGAAGAGGGCGGTGGTGAAGGCGACCCCGTTGGCCTGCGCTTCCACCGGGATCATCCCCCAGCCATAGGTCACCGCCCGCATCACCGCCCGCAGCTCGGCCGCCACGTCCGGCGGCGCCGGGGCGTAGAAGAACGGCGCCGGCCCGCGCCATTCGATCACCTCGGTCTCGAAGGCGATGCGGATCGGGTCCGGGTCATCGGGGGCGGCGCTCATCGGCGGCGATCCTGCCACGGCCAACGCCGCGTCGGCCAGCGGCGGCGGCGGCCCCCTCCACCCCCTTCGGGGGTCCCCCTCCCCCAGAGGGTCCCCAGAGGGGGAGGAGAACGGTTCTCTTCCCCCTCTGGGGGAAGTACCGGCGAATCCGGGGATGGGGGCTCCCGCGGAGAACCGCCGTCAGCCGCACCACAGCGCGCCCTTCACCAGCCGCGGCTTCGGGCAGGGGCCGGCCGGCAGGGGCAGGGGCTGGCCGGGAAGCCACAGGCCCAGGCGCTGCAGGATGTTGGGCATCTCGGAATCGATCACCGCCAGCGGGTTGCCATCGCCATAGCGGGTGGCGCTGCGATAGCGCAGCACCGGACGGAAGGCGCCGCCGCCGGGCGATAGCCGGCTGACCGTCACCCAGAAGCCGAACGGCGCGTTCGGCGTCGGCTCGGCCGAGATCACCGCCCCGGCCAGCGGCCCGCGCGTCACGAAGCGGGCGTCCTGGTTGTTGTTGCGCCCGGTCTGCAGCGCATAGACCGGCTCGAAGCGGTCGGCCGCGCGGCGATAGGCCAGCAGCTGGTACAGCACCGCCTGGTCGCCGTTGGCCCCGGGCAGGCTGGAGGTGCGCAGCCACAGCAGCGGCGTGGCGCCGGCGCGCACGATGCGGGCGTCATCCAGATTGTGCGCGTTCCAGTAGGCGTCGGTCAGGTTCGGCAGCGGCGCGACGCACGCCCCGCCGGACGGCCTGGCCAGGCAGAGGCTGACCGCCCCCGGCGCGGTTTCGCCGTCGAAGTTGGGATCGGGGACCTTGGGGCCCTGGGTCGCCACGAACCGCCAGGGCGTGCGTGTCGCGAACGGGCCGGTGAGGTCCAGGCTGGAGATCACCGCCGGCGGGCCAGCCTGCGCGGGCGCGGCCCCGGACGAGGGCGCTTCGGCCCGTAGCGGCGCCGCCCAGACGCTCGCCGCCAGCGCCAGGCCGATCACCACCGTCACCCTGCCGATCATGCGCGCGCTCCCCGGACTGCGCGCGCAGCATCACCCGGCCAGCCGCGCCGCGTCCAGCACCGCGCGGGCGAAGTCGGCGGGAGCCTCCTGCGGCAGGTTGTGGCCGACGCCGCCGGTGGCGGTGCGATGCTGGTAGGGGCCGGTGAAGCGGGCGCGGTAGGCCTCCGGCGGCGGGTGCGGGGCGCCGTTGGCGTCGCCTTCCATGGTGATGGTCGGCACGGCGATCGGCGGCGCCTGCGCCAGCTGCGCCTCGATGGCGTCGTAGCGCGCCTCGCCCGGCGCCAGGCCCAGCCGCCAGCGGTAGTTGTGGATTGTGATCGCCACGTGGTCCGGATTGTCGAGGCTGGCGGCGCTGCGCTCGAAGGTGGCGTCATCGAACCGCCACTGCGGCGAGGCGGTCTGCCAGATCAGCCGGGCGAAGGCGTGGGTGTTGGCCGCATAGCCGGCGCGGCCGCGCTCGGTGGCGAAATAGAACTGGTACCACCACTGCAGCTCGGCCGCCGGCGGCAGGGGCTTGGCGCCCGCCGCCTGGCTGCCGATCAGGTAGCCGCTGACCGAGACCAGGGCCTTGCAGCGCGCCGGCCAGAGCGCGGCGACGATGTCGGCGGTGCGCGCGCCCCAGTCGAAGCCGCCGATCACCGCCTGGCGGATCGACAGGGCGTCCAGCAGGTCGCGGGCGTCCACCGCCAGGGCCGCCGGCTGACCGTTGCGCATCGCCTGGTCGGAGACGAACCGGGTGCCGCCATAGCCGCGCAGGTGCGGGACGATCACCCGATGCCCCGCCTGGGCCAGGATCGGCGCGGCCTCGGCGAAGGCGTGGATGTCGTAGGGCCAGCCGTGCAGCAGCAGCACCGGCGCGCCGTCCGCCGGCCCGAGCTCGGCATAGGCGACCTCCAGGTCGGCGGTGCGCACGCGCTTCAGCGGCGGCAGGCCGGCGGCGGCCGGGGACGCCGTCTGCGCCTGCGCGCCGGCGCCCGCCAGCAGCGGCGCCGCGGCCAGGCCGGCCGCGCCGAGGGCCAGCAGGTCGCGGCGGCGGGTTTCCAGGGTGTCGGACATGGTCAGGCTCCTCTTCCCCTTCGGCCGGGGCGTTCGCGCCGGGGATGTGCGCCCCGCCGCGCGCCGAGGATTGCACGCAGCCGCCGCGCCGGCCGGTTCTCCGCTGGAGCCCCCATCCCGGCCTTCGGCCGTACTTCCCCCAGTGGGGGAAGAGACCCGTTCTCCTCCCCCCCTGGGGGAGGGGGACCGCCGAAGGCGGTGGAGGGGGCTCCAGCTTGGCGCTGGACCGTCGGGGGTTTCGGCCGCGGCCCGCGGCCCCCTATAAGGCCGCATGAGCGATCCCACGCACGACCCCGACGACCCCTCGGAAAGCCCGATCGACGGCGAGGGGTTCGACGTCGACGACTGGGCGCGGCTGGCGCCGTTCGCCGGGCGGCTGGCCACCCTGGACGACGTGCAGGCCCGCCGCGCGGTGTTCGCCATGAGCGACACGGCGGACGGCCGGCCGCTGGACATGGAGCTGCCCCAGCCGGTGATCTGGTGGGACGATGACGGCGAACAGGCCGCCATCGCCGTGCAGGCCGAACGCCACACCAGCGCCGAGGGCGAGGTGATGGAGGTGCTGGGCCTGATCCTGCCGGACGGCGAGGGCGTGGTGGCGCTGCTGGAGGACGTCGACCTGGTCGACGATACCGACCCCACCTGGCGCGACCTGGTCGACCGCGCGATCGACCCCGACGCCGCGGGGGACTAACGGCGGGCGGGCGAAGCGGCGCGGGCGGAACCCCTCACCCTCCCATGGCTACGCCATGGGCCCCTCCCTCTCCCTATGGGAGAGGTGTAAATTCTCTCCGCTCCCACGCATATTTCTCCTCTCCCACAGGGAGAGGAAGGGGCCCGCTCGCATCGCGAGTGGGAAGGTGAGGGGTTCCGCCGCCCCCGCCCCCGCCACCCCCGGCGCAACCTCAGCCCGTCAGCCAGCGGAACGCCCGGCGCAGGAAGGCCGGCGCATCGCTCGTCACCGGCTCGCCGTGCGCCATCAGCACCCGCTGGGCCGGCCAGTCGAGGATCGCCTCGACGGCCGCGCGTGCGGCCTGACGGTCGCGGACGGCGGCGCGGAACTTGCGCGGCACGGCGGGCTCGGGGCCGGTCATCAGGTCCAGCCGCGCCACCAGCGCCCGCCAGCCGGTGAACCAGCCGGGGCGGAAGTGCTGCAGAAGGTCGGTGAAGATCACCGCGCCGCTGGGGCGGTGGAAGAACACCGCCTCGCTGGCGATGCTGTTGGGCACGATCACCCGCTCCAGCGCCCCCGCCCACGCGGCGGGCGGCGCGTCGGCCAGGGCCCCGGCGAAGGCCAGCTCCGGCCGCCGCGCCTGCAGCCCGGGCGGGGCCAGGGCCTGGGCGTCCGGCCAGGCGGCCATCACCTCGCCGATGAAGCTGTCGTGCAGGGCGTTGGGGGCGATCAGCCACCGCACCGGCCCCAGCGCCTCCACCGCCGCGCGCAGGTCGGCGTCCATCGCCACCGGCGACCAGAGCGCCAGCCCGCCGTCGCCCAGGCGCATCACCGCCATCCGCGTCGGATAGCGGAAGCCGGCGATGGCGCTGACCACCGGCCCGTCGGCCAGCCACAGGTCGGGGGCGAACTCGCGCAGCGGCCCGGCCATGCATGCGTCTCCATCCCGGCGCGCCGCCCTTGCGAGTCGTCGCGCCGCGGCGGCGGCACAATAGCAGGAACGGAGAAGGCCGAGCCCTCGACACCCCGCCTCGCCCTCGCCACCATGGCGCCAGGAGAGCCCCGCCGATGACCCCGACGAAGACAGCAGACGCTTCCGCCCTGATCGATGGCCGCATCGCCGAGCTGGGCGACTGGCGCGGCCAGACCCTGGCCCAGGTGCGCGCCCTGATCCACGAGGCGGCGCCCGACGTGGTCGAGGAGTGGAAGTGGCGCGGCGTGCCGGTGTGGTCCGACCACGGCATCCTGTGCACCGGCGAGACCTACAAGGCGGTGGTCAAGCTCACCTTCGCCAACGGCGCCGAGCTGCCCGACCCCGCGGGCCTGTTCAATTCCAGCCTGGACGGCAACGTCCGCCGCGCCATCGACCTGCGCGAAGGCGAAACCCTCGACGCCCCCGCCCTCAAGGCCCTGATCGCCGCCGCCGTCGCCCGCAACCGCGCGAAGAAGAAGCGCTGACGAAGGGGGAGGCCCCCTGGGCTGAGGGCGACCGGGCGCGGGCGGAACCCCTCACCCTCCCATGGCTGCGCCATGGGCCCCTCCCTCTCCCCACGGGAGAGGTGTGAATTCTCGCCGCTCCCACGCCTATTTCTCCTCTCCCACAGGGAGAGGAAGGGGCCCGATCGCATCGCGAGCGGGAAGGTGAGGGGTTCCGCCGAGGGGGGTGCAGTCTGGCGCCGCCGGAAACCCAACCCCTTGACCGGCCAGCCGTGGGCGTCGCATCGTAGGGGTGCGCCCGATCGCGCAGCCTCTTGCCGGCCCGCTGGCCTTGCCGCGCCGGACCGACGCGATCGTCGGCCAGTCCTTACCGCGGCCCATGCCGCGCAACGCCAACACCGGGAGGTCGCTTGTCGAAGCTGGATTATCTTGCGCCCGCGACGGCCGAGGAGGCCGTGCAGGCCCTCGGCGCCGCCGGGGCCCGGCCGATGGGCGGGGGCACCGACCTGCTGGTGCAGCTGCGCGCCGGCCGGGTGAAGCCGGACGTGATCGTCGACCTCAAGCGCATCGCCGGCGCCATCGGCGTACGCCAGGAGGCCGGCGCCTTCGTGGTCGGCGCGGCCACGCCCGGCGCGATCCTCGGCGAGCACGCCGCGCTCAGCAAGGCGTGGCCCGGCGTGGTCGAGGCCGCCAACCTGATCGGCTCGACCCAGGTGCAGGGCCGCGCCACCCTGGCCGGCAACCTGTGCAACGCCTCGCCCGCCGCCGACAGCGTGCCGGCGATGATCGCCGCGCGCGCCGTGTGCGTGGTGGCCGGCCCGGCCGGCCGGCGCGAGGTTCCGGTGGAGGCGATCTGCACCGCCCCCGGCCGCACCAGCCTGGCGCCCGGCGAGTTCGTGCTGGAGATCCGCCTGCCGGCCCGTCCGGCGCGGGCCTCCGACGCCTATCTGCGGCTGATCCCGCGCACCGAGATGGACATCGCCGTGGTCGGCGCCGCCGTCAGCCTGGCGCTGGCCGCCGACGGAACCATCGCCGAGGCGCACGTCGCCCTGGGCGCGGTGGCCCCCACGGCGCTGCTGGTGGCCGAGGCCGGGGCGGCGATCGTCGGCTCGCGGCTGGACGCCGCGGCGCTGGACCGGCTGGACGCCGCCGCCCGCGCCGCCTGCCGGCCGATCAGCGACAAGCGCGGCACCGCCGAATACCGAACCCGGATCGCAGGCGTGCTGGCCCGGCGCGCGGCGGGCATCGCCTTCCAGCGGGCCGGAGGCGCGCAATGAGCAAGACGCACATTTCCACCACGGTGAACGGCGATCCGGTGGAGTTCCTGGCCGACCCGGGAATGACCCTGCTGGACGCCCTGCGCGACGAGCTGGACCTGACCGGCACCAAGGAGGGCTGCGGCTCGGGCGACTGCGGCGCCTGCAGCGTGATCCTCGATGGCCGGCTGGTGTGCTCGTGCCTGGTGCTGGCGCCCGAGGCCGAGGGCCGGCGGGTGGAGACCATCGAGGGCCTGGCCCAGGGCAGCCAGCTGCACCCCCTGCAGCAGAAGTTCCTTGAGCACGCCGCCCTGCAGTGCGGCTTCTGCACGCCGGGCATCCTGATGGCCTCCAAGGCCCTGCTCGACGTCAACCCGGACCCCAGCGAGAGCGAGGTCCGCTACTGGCTGGCCGGCAACCTCTGCCGCTGCACCGGCTACGACAAGATCGTCCGCGCGGTGCTGGATGCGGCCGCCGAACTGAGACAGGAGCGCGTGTGATGAGCGATGTTCTCGACCGGCCGGGTTCCGGCCCCGCCATCGGCCACAACGAAGAGGGCGGCCTGAAGATCGTCGGCACCCGCCCGATCCGTCCCGACGGGGCCGACAAGGTCACCGGCCGGGCCGCCTACGGCGCCGACTTCAACATGCCGGGCCAGCTGATGGGCAAGGTGCTGCGCAGCCCGCACGCCCACGCCCGCATCGTCTCCATCGACACCCGCAAGGCGCGCGCCCTGCCGGGGGTGAAGGCGGTGATCACCGGCGCCGACTTCCCCAACCTGGCCGACGAGTTTCACGACGGCGGCGAGGCCGCCTCGAACCTGCGCGACATGGCGATGAACGTCATGGCCCGCGACAAGGCGCTGTACGAGGGCCACGCCGTGGCCGCGGTGGCCGCCATGTCCAACGCCATCGCCGACGAGGCCCTGGCGCTGATCGAGGTGACCTACGAGGTGCTGCCGCACGTGCAGGACGTCGAGGCCGCCATGGCCCCGGACGCGCCGCTGCTGCATGCGCACCTGATCACCGAGGGCCTGGACGAGAGGCCGGACCGGCCCTCCAACATCGCCAAGCGCAACCGCATCGCCCGCGGCGACCTGGACGCCGGCTTCGCCGCCGCCGACGTGATCGTCGAGCGCCGCTACACCACCAAGGCCACGCACCAGGGCTATATCGAGCCGCACGCCTGCGTCGCCGCCTGGGCGGCCGACGGCCAGTGCAGCGTGTGGAGCTCCAGCCAGGGCCAGTTCATGGTGCGCACCTATTGCGCCAAGGTGCTGGGCATCGAGATCTCCGACATCCGCGTCACCCCCGCCGAGATCGGCGGCGGCTTCGGCGGCAAGACGGTGGTCTATCTCGAGCCGCTGGCGCTGGCGCTGTCGCGCCAGGCCGGGCACCCGGTGAAGATGGTGATGACCCGCGACGAGTGCTTCCGCGCCACCGGGCCCACCTCCGGCGGGGTGATCCACGTGAAACTTGGCGCCAAGGCCGACGGCACGCTGACCGCCGCGGACGTGGAGCTGAAGTACCAGGCCGGCGCCTTCCCGGGCTCGCCGGTGGGGGCGGGCAGCATGACCGCGCTCGCCTGCTACAACATCCCGGCCTTCCGGATCACCGGCTGGGACGTGGTCACCAACACGCCCAAGGTCGCCGCCTACCGCGCCCCCGGCGCGCCGATCTCGGCCTTCGGGGTGGAGAGCGCCATCGACGAGCTGGCCCTCAAGCTGGGCATGGATCCCATCGCCCTGCGCGAGAAGAACGCCGTGCGCGACGGGATGAAGGCCGCCTATGGCCCCACCTTCCAGAACATCGGCTACGTCGAGACCCTGGCGGCGATCCGCGACACCGAGCACTACAAGGCCCCGCTCGGCCCCAACCAGGGCCGCGGCGTCGCCGTCGGCTTCTGGTTCAACGTCGGCGGGGAATCCACCGCGGCGGTGAACGTCGGCGAGGACGGCACGGCGGTGGTGGTCACCGGCAACCCGGACATCGGCGGCTCGCGCGCCTCCATGGCGATGATGGCGGCCGAGACCCTGGGCATCCCGGTCGAGCGGGTGCGCCCGATCGTGGCCGACACCGCCTCGATCGGCTTTTCCATGCTCACCGGCGGCAGCCGCACCACCTTCGCCACCGGCATGGCGGTGGTGCAGTCGGCGGAAAAGGTGATCGCCGACCTGAAGCGCCGCGCCGCCCTGATCTGGGACGTGGCCGCCGAGCACGTGGTCTGGCGCGAGGGCGAGGCGCACTGTCTGGCCCCCGGCAAGGACGAGAAGCCGCTCAGCCTGGCCGCCATCGCCGCCCAGTCGGCGCGCACCGGCGGGCCGATCAGCGGCCAGACCTCGCTCAACGCCCAGGGCGCCGGCCCCGGCTTCGCCGTGCACCTGTGCGACGTCGAGGTGGATCCGGAGACCGGCCACGTCACCGTGCTGCGCTACACGGCCGCCCAGGACGTCGGCAAGGCGATCCACCCGGCCTATGTCGAGGGCCAGATCCAGGGCGGCGTCGCCCAGGGGGTCGGCTGGGCGCTGAACGAGGAGTACATCTTCGGCGCCGACGGCCGCATGGAGAACGCCGGCTTCCTGGACTACCGCGTGCCGGTGGCCTCGGACCTGCCGATGATCGACGCGATCCTGGTGGAGGTCGCCAACCCCCGCCACCCGTTCGGCGCCAAGGGCGTCGGCGAGGCGCCGATCGTGCCGCCGCTGGCCGCCGTGGCCAACGCCGTCTCCGCCGCCATCGGCCACCGCATGCCCGACCTGCCCCTCAGCCCGCCGAAGATCGTCGCGGCCCTGGGCGGCTAGGCTTCGTTCTCCTCCCCCCCCCTGGGGGAGGGGGACCGCCGAAGGCGGTGGAGGGGGCCTCCAGCCTGGCGCAGTCGGTTCTGCGCTGGAGCCCCCATCCCGGCCTTCGGCCGTACTTCCCCCAGAGGGGAAGAGAACCATTCTCCTCTCCCTCTGGGGGAGGGGGACCGCCGAAGGCGGTGGAGGGGGCCGCCCCCACATCCGGAGCCGCGCATGGTCCACGTCGTCGCCTCCTCGGAACTGACCCCCTTCACCGGGCGGCTGGAGGCGTTCGACGTGGAGGCCGACACCGTGCGGCGCCTGATCAAGGCCCTCGACCAGCGCTTCCCGGGCCTCGGGGCCTTCATCGACCGCCGCATGGCCATAGCCATCGACGGCGAGATCCACCAGGACGCCTGGACCACGCCGCTGGCCCCCGACAGCGAGGTGTACTTCATCCCCAAGATCGGCGGTGGGTGAGGGGGGGCTCGTTCGACCCATCGCCGGATATCCGCCATCATCTTCGGGCTGATCACCGTGCGGAGGTCGTGGCGGAGAGATGCTTCACCAGGCGCACGATGCCCTGTGGGTCGCCGAAGGCGAGATCGTCAGCTTCTTCGGGGCCGCCTATCCCACCCGCTGCGCCGTTGTCCGGCTGGCGGACGGCGGACTGTGGATCTGGTCTCCGGTCAAGCTGACCGCGGAACTGCGGCAGGCGGTGGACCGGCTGGGGCCCGTCCGGCACCTCGTCAGCCCGAACAAGCTGCATCACCTCTACCTCGCCGAATGGCAGACGGCCTTCCCGGAGGCGCGCCTCTGGGGGCCCAGATCAACGATCAGCAAGCGCCCCGACCTGCCGTTCCAGCCGGCGCTGGAAGGCGATCCGCCGGCCGAATGGCTGGCCGACATCGATCAGGCCTGGTTCCGGGGCTCCTTCGCCATGGACGAGATCGTGTTCCTGCACCGGGCCTCGGCGACGGTGATCGTCGCCGACCTGATCCAGACCTTCAGCCGGGACTTTCTCAGCAAGCACTGGGGTTGGTTCGGCTTCCTCGCGCGTCTGGATGGCCTGACCGAGGACCAGGCGAGCGCGCCTCGCGAATGGCGCCTGTCGTTCATCGACCGCGCGCCCGCGCGCCAGGCCCGGGACAAGGTGCTGGGCTGGCGGGGCCGCAATCTGATCGTGGCGCATGGCCAGCCGCCGGGCGCCATCGACCAGGCCTATCTGCAAAAGTCCTTCCGGTGGCTCGGGCCCTATCCCGCCGGCCAGGCGCGCGCCGGATAGGGATTGTAGGCCCCCACCGCCCCCCTTCCTCAGGACGGCCGGGCCGCCGGCTGGAAGACGTTGATCGGATTGCCGTCCGGGTCGCGGAACAGCATGGAGCGGTTGCCCCAGGGCATGTCCTTGGGCTGCTGCAGCCAGTCGGTCACCAGGCCGTCCAGCCGGGCGCGCTCGCGGTCGACGTCCTCGACGGCGAACTCCAGGATGGCGGACCGGTTGGCGCCGGCGCTCCATTGGCCGCCGTGCGCATACTCGGCCGCCTTGCGGCTGACGAGGGCGAGGATGGCGCCGTCCGGGCGCAACTCGACATAGCTCTCGTCGCCATGAGGGGAGACGCCGAGGAGCCGCTCGTAGAAGGCGGCCAGGCGCGGCACGTCCTCGGTGACCAGGCGGGTGTAGCTGAATTTCACGGTTCGCACCTTTCCTGCCGCAGCCGCGCCGTTACAACGATACGCTACGGTCCAGTACTAACGATACGATACCGTAGCGTATCGTATCGTGGCGGGCAAGGGAGAGTGGGGTGGCGCAGACGCCGAAGCCGGCCGACCCGCGCGTGGAGCGCTCCAAGGCGGCGGTTCTGGCCGAGACCTATCGCCAGCTGACGCAGAGCGGGGTGGGGGGGCTCAGCATCGACGAGGTGTCGCGCCGTTCCGGGGTTTCCAAGACGACGATCTATCGCCACTGGCCCTCGCGCACGGCGCTGCTGATCGACGCCTGCTCACGGCTCAGCGACGCGGGCGAGGCGCCCGACACCGGCACGCTGCGGGGCGACGTGCACGCCCTGGCGAGCCATCTCGGCGCCCAGCTGGGCGCGGCGGCCTGGACCTCGGTCTATCCCTCAATCATCGACGCCGCCGAGCGCGACCCGGAGATCGCCGCCATGCAATCGGCGCTGCACAGGGGCCTGATGTCGCCTTTCGACGCCGTCGCGGCGCGGGCCGTCGCCCGAGGCGACATGCCGGCCGGCAAGTCCCCAGCCGATCTGGCGGCCTGCATCGTCGGCCCGCTGTTCTATCGCCGCTGGTATTCCAAGGAGCCGATCGACGAGCGGTTCGTCGACATGCTCGTCGGCTCGGCGGTCTCACCGGCCTGACGCCGGCGTCCGCGGCCCGCGGCGCCCCCACTTCAAGGAGCCTGAACCCCGCCATGACCCAGAGCCGCCTGCTGCGCATGGACAACGTCGGCATCGTCGTGCAGTCGCTCGACGCGGCCGTGGCCTTCTTCACCGAGCTGGGCCTGACCCTGGAGGGGCGGGGGTCGGTCGCGGGTGAGTGGGCCGGACGCGTCACCGGCCTGGGCGACCAGCACGTCGAGATCGCCATGATGGTCACCCCCGACGGCCACAGCCGCCTGGAGCTGTCGCGCTTCGCCCACCCGCCGGTGGTCGCCGACCACCGCACCGCCCCGGTCAACGCCCTGGGCTACCTGCGCGCCATGTTCGCCGTCAGCGACCTCGACGACACCCTGGCCCGCCTCGCCCCCCACGGCGCCCAGCTGGTCGGCGAGGTGGTCCGCTACGAAAACGCCTACCGCCTCTGCTACCTCCGCGGCCCCGAAGGCATCCTCATCGGCCTGGCGGAGCCGCTGGCGGATGGGCGTTGAGGGGGGGGCGCGAGCCGCAGACCCCGATTCTCCTCCCCCCTTGGGGGAGGGGGACCGCCGAAGGCGGTGGAGGGGGCCTCCGCCGGGCGGGCGGTCCAGAGGTACCGCCGCAGATCAATGGTACAGACGGCGGCAATGCGCCAGTTGCGGACATTGACAGATCAGCCGCCCCTCCCGACGCCTATAGGTTTCGGGCGCTCACCGACGAGATGATCGATGTGCTTGAAGTCCACTGGCCCGAATCCCCGAGCCAGCCAATTGAAATCTAGGACGCGTTAGTTGTAAGTGTTGGATTTTTCTTCAGAACAACGACGTTCCGAGGCTGCCGATTGGAGCTTTATTCTTGGCATTCTTGCCAGTTCGTGCCTGATGTCGGGGCATCGAATGCGACTATTCGGCTGGCCAGCCAATGAGACCACCTAAGCAGCCGTCGCCAACGCAGTCTCCTCTTTGAAGGACAACCGGCGAGGCACACAAAGCGTGTCGCGGCGGGGCCCACGTGACAGCTCGAGGGTGAGCAGGCTGTCCTCGGGGAAGGCCGGGCTGAGTTCGAGTTTCAAGTACTCGAACAGCTGTCGATCGTGCACGGCAATGAAAACTTGTCGGCCGTGCTCTTTTGAAAGGGTGCGCAACAGCGCCGCAAAATGAGCTATGTGGACGTCATCCATCGATTGCACCGGATCATCGAGGACCAGCCAGGGAAGCTCTCGCGGCACCGAGAGGTGGAGCGCGATAAAGAGTGTGAGCGCTGCGGTGTTGAGATTTCCGGCGCTGAGCATTGCCCCCGGTGTGCCACCAGCATCACCGCCGTCTCGATGTTCCGTGATCAACTTCGGCTGTAGTCGCTGCGTGCTGGCAGCCGGGATGCGGAACGCAGGGACAAACGGCTCATTCGGCGCCAGTCGAACAAAGAGATCACGCCACAGCCGGTTAAGACGGTCATTGAATTCTCGCCGAATTATCCCGGAGCGAACGTCGTCAACGGCGCCGCGGATAGCGTTGGCTTGATCGCGCAGGCGTTGAGCACGATTGAGAGCGCCATCGGCCTTTGACCAGGCCTTGCCATCTGTAGCGAGGGCGGCGTCAGCCGTCTGGCGGCGGTCTAGCGCGCTTCGAATTGTTGCGACGTGGTCGCCGCCGCGTCGCCGCAGGGACAGCCGTGTCTCAAGCCTGGCCGCCTCTTGCGAGAGAAAGCCTTCGAGCCGTGCGGCTGCGGTTTCCAGTCCGTCGCCGTCAGCAAGTTCTGGCGCACCGACTTCAAGCGCAAACGCACTAAGCGTGTCGCGCGCGGCGGCCAACGCAACGCTTCGCGATTGGGCCTCGGTTACGCGACGCCGTTCTGCGACGTCGAAAGCTAGGAGGACTGCGCCCTCTGCCAAAGCGGGGGCGATGGCCTCAAGTTCACTGAGCAGCCCGGCGGCGGCGGCGGCTTGTCTATCCAAATCCGCAAGCCCTTCAGGAGTGGGTATCCGCGTGGCCAAGGCCTCTATCTCGCGGTCAAGGGCTTCAATCTTCACTTGGGTCTCTGTCCGCGAGCGTCCCAAGGTCAGAAGGCGCTCGGCAGACGCCGACAGGAGGCGAACCTTGCCGTGCACGTGGTCGCTGAGTGGGCCATCGTGAAGCTCGCTGAAGTCTCGGTCACAGACGGGGCAGACCTCGTCTGTGATGAGCGCTGTCAGCTCGGACAGTGCCGAGCCTAGGCTGCCCGCAGTGGTCGATATGAGCGAGACCTCATCGTCGATCGTTGTCCTCTGCCGCAGGGCTGTATCGCGTTCAGTCCGTGCAGCAGCGTCCCGTTCGACATCGGCCCTACCCTCTTCTGCACGCTGTAAATGCTGAGCTGCCTCCGTTCGAAGCCCGGATATCGCCTCGCTTGCGAACCGCCCTGGATCGCTTGGCAGGCTTGCGGTCGGAAGGAGCGCGCCGACGCGCTGACGCAAGAGTACAAGCCTCTGCCCATGCTCCGCGGCCCAGTCTTGGTAGGAGCGGCCGATAGCCGAGGCATGGCCGGGCGCAGTCAATGCGTCGGCGCCGGCGGCCTGCTGCGCGGCGGCGATCTCACGACGGATTGCAGCCAGTCGCCGTTGCTGATCGGCAAGACGAGCATTCCATGCTTGGTCGGTGTCCTCCAATAGCAGCCGATCTACGGCCGCGAGCGTGCCCTCATCGACGACGATTTGGAGCTCCAAGCTCGTGCACACGTTGGCGAGCTCAATAAGGCCGGCCACTACCTGTTCTTCCGCCGCCGCCCTCGCCTTTCGAGTGTCGGTCAGCAACCGCTCGAGCCGTATTTTCTCATTTTCTGCCGCGAGCCACCCATCCACGTTCTTCCGCACGTTACGCACGTCGTTGAAGGGTTTGAGGCCGGCTTCGAGCCTATCGAGGCGATCCAAGCCCAGAAGCTTGCCGACGAACCTCGCCAAGGGAGAGTCTGCCTCATTGCCAGCGTCTTGGTAGATTTGAAGGAGCTGACCCAACAAGGATTGGGGAAGGAAGGTCCGCTCACGGAAGAACGCGGCTAGGGTCGGAGGCAAAACTGACGTGAGCTCGGCACCAATATTACTCAGGATCGCCCCGAATTCCCTCGTCGCTGAACCCTCGCTACACCGCAGTCCGACGCTGCCGGCCTCAGCTGAGCGGTGAAGCAGCTGTCTGGCGTAGCCAGGATCCGCTCGTTGCAACGATTGCACTTCGCCCGTCAAAGCCAACTCTAGCGCGGATAGGAGGCTGGTCTTGCCCGCGCCATTCTCGCCGTGAACTAGCACGACTTGTGCGTCTAGCGGCGCGTGGATGTGGCCACGGATACTCCGGAAGTTCGTCACATCGAGCGATTGAAGCATTAAGTCGCTCATGGTGCAGATTCCCCCTCGCGCGCCTCGATCGCCGCTACGAGGACGTGCGCGGCGGCCTCCGTAACCGCCTCCTCGTCGGCGTCAGACGCTTCAAGCACCGCGTTGATTAGGGACTTGTCGGTTTCCGCAGGGAGCGCGCGCACCAGTTGCTCAAGCGCCGTGGCGCCAGAATCCCCGCCCGTCGTCTCTACAACCGGCAAAGTCAAAGGCAATAGGACACGAATCCTGTCATCGAGCTGACGTCTCGCTGCTTCATCGAGCAGGTTCCCGCCAGGATCGAGGTGGATACCGTCGACCTGCAACACGCGGCAGGTCTCGGAAAGTAGATCAATCCCTTCCGCCAGAACCGCACCAGCGAGAATAGCGGTCACGACATAGCGAGAGCCTGTGACGTCAAGGGCGCGGCTTAAGGCCTCGATCCGTTGCCTAACCCGGGCTGCGTCTCGATCTCCAAAATCGCCGGTCGTCGTGTCGACCAAAAGAACAAGGTCAAGGGCGCGCCCGTCTCGACCGCGCATCGCTCCGGTGAACGCGAACTCGACTCCCGCAATGCGGAAGGGCGTTGGCAGGATGCTATAGCCCACATCGGCAAGCCGGCGCTCGACAGCCTGGACTAGGGGCGAGGCGGTCATAGGAACACCTCCATGGCGAAGTTGGCGTGAAGTGTAGCCGCGTCGGCTGACCCGCCTAAGAGCCTGTTGAGACTAACATGAGTTTCGCCTATTCGGCCGACGCGGCCCGGAGGCGATCGCACGCGCCGGGCGCTAGCGCCGCCACTCACCATTTTGTCCCAAGTCTCGTCCGCATGAATCACAATGGCGGTGTCGTTGGCGAAGGCTCCTTTGCTCTGAAGCGATATCGCTTCGGTGGCCGATCGCACGACGAAGATCGGGCGGGCATCGCCTCCAGGCCGCGGCGCACGGGTGGTGAGAACGCCTGCTGTAAGGTCGTTAGAAGCCGGCGGTTCAAGTAGCCAGCGCCCTTCCTCATGGCCGCGGCCGAGGAGCGCGACGGCGATCGCAAAGCGATCGAGCGACATTGCGCGGGCGTTTTGGTCGGCGTCGATGAGATTCAGTGACGAATTGCTCAGCGCCTCGTAGGCCTCCGACATTGTCGGCAGGTCACCCTGGCGGAATATCGAGAGCGCGCGAGACCACAAGCCAATGGCCCGGTCGGCGAAAGCCGTGCGATCCCCGACCGCCTGGTCAGCGACGAGATTGCGGAGCTGTATGAGCGACGATCGGAGGTCCGATGCAATCGTGGCCTTTCCGACTGACGCCAAGCCCAGCTCCATGAGGCGAGCCAGCTTATCCACCAACAACCTGAGGACCAGCGCGATCAAGACCTGTTCGCCCCAGGCGCGCAGGAGAGTGCCGTCGTGCACATCTGGTGGATTAGCATTGTAGGCCTCGCCATAGGCGAGCCTGAGGACATCCCGTTGTCCTTGCTGGATCTCATTTTCGCAGAAAACGTGTCCCGGGGCCTGCGGCGCGCAGGGCCACGGCCATGCGTGCACCTCCTTCGCCCTTGCGAAGATGGTCTGGAGGTTGTTGTCCTGGATGGATAGACCCAGCACCAAGGTCTTCTGGGTTGTCGCCAAATTGACGATGACATTCCGCATCGCCGCAAATTCGGCCGCTTCAGGCCACGCCATAATCTGCGTGTAGCTGCCCGTCAAATATCGTCGAAAAACAGTAGGTTCTCGCGTCGCATGGACGATGCAGCCATGGAATTTCAGGAGGCGGGCGCGCCCAACGGGCGATCGCAACTGGTCAGGATCTACGATCACCTGCAGCACGCCCGGCAAGCTTCCGGTTAAGCGTTGCACCGCGGCCTCTATGAACCCGTCCCAGTTGGCCGACGCTACAGCTTGGATCGCACCCTCAAGGATGAGGATCGCGATGCACAGATGTTCTGCCGCTGGAGGTTTTGGATTCTCGAACGCCTTCCTGACATCGATGGCATCCCAAAGCATGTAGTCGCTGGGCTTGCCGGGAATGCGAATGTCTAGGAGGCGGGAATACTTTCTCCACAGCTTGTCTACTATCGCATCGTGCTCAGGCCAATTCGCGAGGGGCTCGGAATATCTCGCCTGCACGGTGGCCGGATCCACCTCCGCCAGCCTCAAAGCCTCTTCTAGCGCTGGCAGAAAGTCGGCGGCGGTGGCAGCGGCCGTTGCTCGGTCACGCAGATAGTCGAACGCCACTTCCACGAGAACGCCGAGACTCGGGGCCTTCCGCGATATGCCGGAGCCAACCC
The DNA here is from genome assembly GCF_049446115.1 of Caulobacter sp. KR2-114. Taxonomy (NCBI): domain Bacteria; kingdom Pseudomonadati; phylum Pseudomonadota; class Alphaproteobacteria; order Caulobacterales; family Caulobacteraceae; genus Caulobacter; species Caulobacter sp. KR2-114. The sequence continues at coordinate 1,192,997 of NZ_JBMSEC010000002.1, read as the reverse complement.
AAAACGCATATTCACCGTTTTCGACAGCTGTTGCGACGGGCGCGAAGCTGCCTTCGAATTTGGCGAGGACTTCACGTACCGTGATCTGTGTCGCTGTCGGCCCTAGCGCCACACTTCCTCCCTTGGAAAGGCGCTTGTTCGCCGCCCAGCTGATACCAGCTGTAGTTGCGATGACCGGTGAGCGTCAAACCCTGGATTTTTAAATCACCGCCGAGCCGCGCTGTCCCATCGTTACGTTGAGCGCACGCCGAGGGGCGCGGCTCGTAGGTCCCCAGTGGCACGCACCTTGGCCTAGGGCCACCAGCTGGCCCTGGGCAGCGCGTCAGGAAGGGGACGTTCGCAACAGCGGCTATAAGTCCAACCCAGACGGTCCTCCCTCGTGGCGCAGCACTCCCTGACCCGTCGCCAGCGACCAACTAGCGGCGTCGGGGGGAGGGGTAACGCCGGCCACGCCCCCCGCCCCGCATCACCCCTCCAGATACCCCGCCAGCTCCTCCGGCGCCCCCGCGGGGAACGCCGCCCGCAGATGCTCCAGGAACGCAGACACGCGGGGGCTGAGGAGGCGGCGGGAGGGGTAGAGGGCCCAGAGGGCAATGTCGGAGGCGGCGATGTCGCCCCAGTGGGCCAGGTGGCCGGCGGCGATGTCGTGGCTGACCAGGGAGATCGGCAGGGCCGCGGCGCCGACGCCCAGGCGCACCGCGTCGCGCACCATCAGCAGCGATGACAGGCGCAGCACCGGCTGCACGGCGACGGTGGCGGCGCCGGCGCCGGCGACGGCGCCCGCCCCCGCGACGGCGCCCCCGCCGGTGACGACGGGGCCGGGGCGCCCTTCGGGGGCCGACAGGGTCCAGTGGGCCGGCTGCGCCCGGGCGTCGGCCTCGGACCCGGGCTCGGCCGCGCCGCGGACGACCACCGGGACGGGCAGGGGCGGCGCCGGGCGCGGCAGGGCGGGGCTGGCGACGAGCACCAGGCGGTCGCGCAGGAACACCCGGCCGACCAGGCCGGCGCCCTCGGGCGGGTTCACGCGGATCACCAGGTCGTAGCCCTCCTCGACCATGTCGACGGGGCGGTCCTCGGTGGTCACCTCCAGGCGCACGTCCGGGAACTTCAGGGCGAAGCTGGCGGCGAGGCGGCCCATCGCCGTCTGGGAGAACAGCAGCGGCGCGCTGATCCGCAGGCGCCCGCGCGGCCGGTCGCCGCCCGCGGCGATGGCGCCGGCGGCCTCGTCCAGCTCGGCCAGCAGCGCCGCGGTGCGCGCGTGCAGCGCGCGGCCTTCCTCGGTGAGCCGCAGCGTGCGGCCGCCGCGCTCGAACAGGCGCAGGTCCAGCGCTGCCTCCAACTCCGCGACGCGGCGCGACAGGGTCGCCTTGGGCCGCCCCGCGGCGCGGGCGGCGCGGCCGAAGCCGCCGTGGCGGGCGACGAGGTTGAAGTCGGCGAGGGCGAGCAGGTCCATGGTGTTCCACCAGCGAGACGGTCTGTCCAAATAGAGCGTCTATTGGCGCGAATGTGGATCGATATTTTCCCGGGTGTTCCCTCAAGCACACCGGAGATCCTCCCATGACCATTCTCGTTACCGGCGCCACCGGCCGTGTCGGTGGCCACCTCGTCCAGCAACTCGTCCAGCGCGGGGCCAAGGTCCGCGTGCTGGTGCGCGACCCCGCCAAGGCCCGCTTCCCGGCGCAGGTCGAGGTGGCCCAGGGCGAGCTGCTGGACATCGACGCCCTGCGGGCGGCCTTCGTCGGCGTCGACACCCTGTTCCTGCTGAACGCGGTGGCGGCCGACGAATTCACCCAGGCGATCGTCGCCCTGAACGTGGCGCGCCAGGCCGGCGTGGAGCGGGTCGTCTACCTGTCGGTGTTCCACGCCGACCGCTTCGCCAACGTGCCGCACTTCGCGGTGAAGTCGGGGGCCGAGCGGATGCTGGAGCAGATGGGCTTCGGCGCCACGATCCTGCGCGCGGCGTACTTCTTCGACAACGAGCGGATGATCCAGGACGTCATCACCGGCCACGGGGTCTATCCGATGCCGATCGGCGGCAAGGGCCTGGCGATGATCGACGCCCGCGACATCGCCGAGACGGCCGCCATCGAGCTCGTCCGCCGCGCCCAGGCGCCGGGCCCGCTGCCCAGCCTGACGCTGAACCTGGTCGGCCCGGACACGCTGACCGGGGCGGACGCCGCCGCCGTCTGGTCGCAGGTGCTGGGCCGCCCGGTGGTCTATGGCGGCGACGATCCGACCGGCTTCGAACAGGGGCTGGCGAACGCGATGCCCCGGTGGATGGCCTACGAGATGCGCCTGATGGTCGAGCGCTTCGCCAGCGACGGCATGATCCCGGAGCCGGGCGACGTCGAGCGGCTGACCGAACTGCTGGGCCGCCCGCTGCGCACCTACCGGGACTTCGTCCGCGAGCTGGCGGCGGGCGGCGGCGGGGTGGGCTAAGGCCCCGGCGCGGCGGCTAGTCTGTCCGTTCGCGGGTCATCTCGACCATGGTCGGTCGGAAGCCCGCGCGGGCGAACAGCCGCTGCGCCCCCTCGTTGCGCGTCGCCGTGGAGAGCACCACGCGCGGCGCGCCCCGCTCGGCGAGGGCGGCCAGGGTCTGGTCCAGCAGCCGCCGGCCGACGCCCTGGCCGCGATGCTCGGGGTCGACGATGATGTCGTAGATCGCCCCGGCCGGCCCGCGCAGGGCCATCCAGTCGTGGCCCTCCATCCCGGCATAGGCATAGCCCAGCACGGCGCCGCCCGCCTCGGCCACCAGCACCATCGCCTGCGGCCGCTTCAGCTGCGAGACCAGATAGCCGCCATAGCCGGCGGCCGTGCCGGCATCGGCGGCGATGAAGCGGTCGGCGTCGAAGCGGTGGTGCAGGTCGACCAGCATGGCCGCCAGCCGTCCCAGGGCCGGGCCGTCGTCCGGCCGGGCCGCCCGCACGACGAGGGACGGCGGATCGGGCTTTTCGACGTCTGCGGCCATGGCATCCTCAACGCGGCTGCGCCCAGCCTACAGAGTTCGCTTGCCGCAGGATATCGGAGCCGATCGAAGCCAGGACGGCGCCAGCGCTGTCCCTGGCGCCCGCCGCCGTCCTAGGCGGTCGGCGCCGCCGGGGCGGGGGCGGCGGGCGGGGCGGCCCGCCAGGCCTCCGACAGCACGTGGTAGATCGGCCGGGGCATCACCAGGCCGGAGGTCCAGCGCGCGATCAGCGCCGCCAGCATCAGCGGCCCGACCAGGCTGGGATCGCGGGTCATCTCCATCAGGATCACCGCGCTGGTCAGCGGCGCCTGGACCACGCCGGACAGATAGCTGGTCATCCCCAGCACCACCGCGTCGCGCCCCGCGAAGGCCAGGCCCGAGCGGGCGAAGGCCGCGCCGATGCCGGCGCCGGTCGCCAGGGACGGGGCGAAGATGCCGCCCGGCGCGCCCGACGCCGAGGCCGCCAGGCTGGCGACGAACTTGGAGACCGCCAGGCCCAGGCCGCGCCCCGGATGGTCCTGCAGCAGCGACTTGGCCTCGTCGTAGCCGGCGCCGAAGGTGATGCCGCCCGACAGCGCCGCGGCGGCCAGCGCCACCAGGCCGCAGCCGAAGGCGAACACCACCGGATGCGCCCGGCGCCAGTCAGCGACCGGGTTGGCGCCCGGGCCGATCACCGCCGTCAGGGTGCGCGAGAAGAGGCCGCCCGCCAGGCCGCCCACCGCCCCGATCAGCGGCGCGGCGAGCCAGGCCGAGCCCAGGGCCGAGCCGCCGCCGAGCACGCCGAAATAGGCGTAGTCCCCCTGCAGCGCATAGCTGGCGAAGCCGGCGACCACCACCACCAGGATGACGGTGGTGTGGGTGCGCCGCTCGAAGCCCTTGGCCAGTTCCTCGAGCGCGAACACCACGCCGGCGATCGGCGTGTTGAACGCCGCCGAGACGCCGGCGGCGCCGCCGGCGATGATGATCGCCCGCCGGCCGGGCCCGCCCTTCAGGCCGCGCGTCAGGGTGCGGATGATGCCGGCGACCACCTGGACGGTGGGGCCCTCGCGGCCCACGGAGGCGCCGCAGACCAGCATCAGCCCGGTCAGCGCCACCTTCCAGGCGGCGGTCTTCAGCGTCACCCGCTGGCCGCCCCAGCGCCCGCGCCAGCGCTGTTCCGCCGCGGCGATGACCTGGGGGATGCCGCTGCCGGCGGCCTCCGGCGCGAACCGGCGGGTCAGCCAGGCGGCGGCCGCGAAGCCGGCCGGCAACAGCAGCAGGGTGGGCCAGCGGGCGAGGGCGTAGAGCCGCTCGTGCGCCCGCATGGCCTCGTCGCACAGCCGGGCGAAGCCGGCGGCGGCCAGGCCGCCCAGGATCGCCACCCCGACGATCACCGCCGTGCGCCAGAGCCGGCGCAGGTGCAGCCGACTGGCCAGCTGGTCGCGCCGTCGGCGGGCGGGACGAGGGGCGGGGGCGGGGGGCGTCATCGGCCGGGTATGCCCCAAGCCGTCGCCGCGGGGCAATCGCCGACGGCGCGCTGACCGCTGCCGCCCGGCGCCTGGCGATAGCTTCACCGCATGGATTGATTGCCCAGCCGACATTTCAACTGCGCGGCCGGCGATGAGAGCTTCCGGGTCAGCGGCGCGCCCCGACGGCGGCGCCCGAGGGAGACCCGTGATGTCCGGCAAGGTGGCTGCGATCGAATTCGACAAGGCCCGGGTGGGCCAGGTGGTCCTGGTGTTCCAGGGCGGCGGCGCGCTGGGCGCCTATCAGGCGGGGGTCTACCAGGCCCTGCACGAGGCCGGCATCGAGCCGGACTGGGTGATCGGCACCTCGATCGGCGCGATCAACGCCAGCCTGATCGCCGGCAACGCGCCGGAGGACCGGCTGCCGCGCCTGCGCGAGTTCTGGCGGCGGATGAAGCACAGCGCCCTGACCCAGCTGGCCGGCGCGCTGCCGGGCTTCGGCGCGGCGGCCGCCAACGGCCTGACCGTCGCCACCGGCCTGCCGGCGTTCTTCCAGCCCAACCTCTGGGCGTTCCTGGGCGGGCAGGTTCCGCTGGGCGCGGAGGCGGCCGGCTACTATTCCACCAGCCCGCTGGAGCGGACGCTGACCGAACTGATCGACCCGCAGAAGCTGAACCGCGGCGCGCCCCGGCTGACGGTCGGCGCGGCCAACGTACAGACCGGCGAGATGCGCTATTTCGACAGCCGCGAGACCGAGCTGTCGGTGCGCCACGTGATGGCCTCCGGCGCCCTGCCGCCGGCGTTCCCGGCCGTGCGGATCGACGGCGAGCTGTACTGGGACGGCGGCATCCTGTCGAACACGCCGGTGGAGGCGGTGTTCGACGACAATCCCCGCCGCAGCGGCCTGGTGTTCGCGGTGCACGTCTGGAGCCCGAACGGTCCCGAGCCGGACAGCATCGTCAAGGTGATGAGCCGGCAGAAGGACCTGCAGTACGCCAGCCGCGCGGCCAGCCACATCGCGCGCCAGAAGCAGATCCACCGCCTGCGCCGGATCATCGCCACCCTGGCCCAGGCGCTGCCGGAGGAGACCCGCCAGCGCGCCGACCTCAAGGCGCTGGCCGCGTACGGCTGCCTGACCACCATGCACGTGGTGCGGCTGCTCGCCCCGCCGCTGCAGGGCGAGGACCACGCCAAGGACATCGACTTCAGCCCCGACGGCATCCGCAACCGCTGGGACGCCGGCTACACCGACACCGTGCGTGTCCTGGCCCAGGCCCCCTGGACCCGCCAGGGCGACCCCACCGAGGGCTTCATCCTGCACGAGGCCGCGGCCGGCCGGATGCTCGAGGTGGCCTGATCCTCCCGCTCAAACCCGCCCCCAAGGAGACTTGTCCATGACTTCCGTTCCCCGCCGCGCGGCGCCTGGCCGTCGCGCCAGCCTGTTGCGCGGCCTCGCGCTGGCCGCTGCCGTCGCCGGCCTGGCCTGCGCCGGCGCCGCGTCCGCCCAGGCGGCCGGCCAGACCCCGTCGCCTACCCCCGCGCCGGCCCCTGCGCTCGCCCCCGCCGAGGGCGTGATCCGCGTGGCCAGCGCCTATGGCTTCGAGGAGACCGTGACGCGCCTGAAGGCCGACATCGCCGCCAAGGGCATCCGCTTCTTCGACGAGATCGACCAGTCGCAGCTGGGCGCCGGCGCCAACATCGCCCTCAGACCCTCGCGGCTGCTGCTGTTCGGCAACCCGCCGCTGGGGGTGCAGTTCCTCACCTCCAACCCCTACGCGGGCCTGGACTGGCCGGTGCGGATGCTGGTGGTGCAGGACCCCGACGGCCGGGTGTTCGTCGCCTACAGCGACTTCGCCTGGGTGGCGCGGCGCTACGCCATCACCGACCGCGATGCGGCCTTCGCCATGGCCACCCAGGTCTCGGCCTCGATCGCCGCCTCGGTCAGCGGCAAGGCGGGCGGCTAGAGCCTGCCCCACAGCCAACCATCGACGACGCCTGGCGGGGCGGCGGTCCGGAAGGGCCGCCGCCCTTCGCGCGTCCGCCCGCCACCCCGGCCCGCGCGGGCGACTTGAATCCATAACCTTTCGGTATGAGCGCCGCGGCCCGGCATGCGGCAAATCGGAGGTCGGCCACGCCGACGCACAGGGCGACGGCGGCCAACGCGAGGACCGCCGAAATGAACGCCAAGCCGCACATGCTGAAGGGTCTCGTCGCCGCCGCCGCCATCGCCCTGACCGCCGCCGGCGTGGCCCCGCCGGCCCAGGCCCGCCAGGCCGAGATCTACACCCCGCTGCTCTCGAACCTGGCGCTGTCGGGCTACGACGCGGTCGCCTATTTCGACCAGGGCCGGCCGGTGATGGGCCTGGCCCAGTTCAGCACCGACTGGAAGGGCGCGCAGTTCCGCTTCGTCAGCGCCGCCCACCTGGCCCGGTTCAAGGCCAATCCGGCCGCCTACGCCCCGCAATACGGCGGCTATTGCGCCTGGGCCGTGTCCCAGGGCCACACCGCCAAGGGCGACCCGACGGTGTGGAAGCTGGTCGGGGGCAAGCTGTACCTCAACTACGACGCCGCCGTGCAGCAGCGCTGGCAGCAGGACATCCCCGGCAACATCGGCCGGGCCGACCGCAACTGGCCCCAGGTGCTGCGCTAGCGCCCGGCCGCCGCCGCGTCCCGAAAACCCCTCACCGGAAAGGACAGGCCCCATGTCCCCCACGCTCGCCCGCCCGAACCTCGCCGCCCGCCTCGTGCGCCACGCGCCCGACGCCATGGCCCTGTTCATGAGCGCGATCTTCCTGGACTCGCTGCGTTACAAGTTCACCGACCACCCCAAGACCCAGGTGATCTTCGGCCTGCTGAACGGCTGGGCCGCCTCGCTGGGGCTGCCGGGCCTGTTCGCCCACACGGGCCTGTTCTCGCAGTACGTGATCGGCTCGATCGAGCTGCTGGCCTCCACCCTGCTGCTGGTGGGCATCGCGCCGCGGCTGCGCCACCTGCAGGCGGCCGGCGCCCTGGCCGGGCTGCTGGTGATGAGCGGGGCGGTGAGCTTCCACCTGTTCACGCCGCTGGGGACCGACCCCAACCACGACGGCGGCGGCCTGTTCGCGGCGGCCTGCACGAACCTGGCGTTCGCCGTGCTGCTGCTGGGCGTCCTGCGCCGCCGCGAGATCGCGATCTTCGCCCGCCGCGTGCTGGCGATCTTCGCGCCGCTCCCCTGAGCTCACCCCAAGACCCTAGGACCAACGCCATGTCAGACGCCCTCTGGACCTCGGATTTCCGCTTCGCCGGCCGCCGTGTGACGGTGAAGAAGACCGGCGCCGAAGTGGCCATCGACCGCGAGACCCTCAAGGGGCTCGGCCGGTGGCTGGCCTGGTACCTGCCGGTGCGGCTGAAAGGGGCGATCGGCGCCCTGGACCCGGCCGCGCCCAGGGTCTGGTTCGCGCCGGACCGGCCGCGCCCCTGGTACCTGGTGTGGGCGGCAGCCGCCTGGTCGGGCGTCGCCATCGCCCGCAGCCCCGCCGAGGCCGACGCCGCCTTCTATTTCGACGATGTCACCCTCGGCCGCCCACCGACCCTGCGGGCGGTTCGCTGCCTGAACTTCGACTGCGTCGACGTCTCCAAGAGCCACGTGGCCAAGGTGTTCGAGGCGGTGTTCGGCTATCCGCTGGCGGTCGATCCGCGCGCCGAGACCGGCCTGGTGGTGGAAAAGAGCGAGGCCAACGGGGTGCACGACGGCCGCGTCGTCTGTTGCCCGCGCGCCGCGACGCCGGCCCGGGTCTACCAGCGCCTGGTCGACAACGTCGAGGACGGCCACGCAGTGGACCTGCGCACGCCGTTCGTCGGCGGCCGTCCGGTGCTGACCTTCATCAAGCGCCGTCCGGTCGCCCGGCGGTTCGACAACTGGAACGCCAGCGTCACCCTGGCCCTGCCCGAGGACGTGTTCTCCCGCGAGGAGATCGAGCGGCTGAGCGCCTTCGCCCGGGCGATGAAGCTGGACTGGGGCGGCCTGGACATCCTGCGCGACGCCCGGGACGGCCGGCTGTACGTGGTCGACGTCAACAAGACCGACATGCCGCCCCTGGCGCTGCCCTGGATCGACAAGCTGCGCGCCACCGCCCGCCTGGGCGCGGCCTTCCGCACCCTGGTCACCGCGCCGGAGGTCCGGTCATGATCCCCTTCGTCCGGCAGTTCGCCTTCGACTACGGCGCCTGCGAGCAGGTCTCGCCGCTGATCCGGCGGGTGGTGGCCCGCAACCCCGGCCCGTTCACCTTCACCGGCACCGGCGCGCACATCGTCGGCCACGGGACGGTGGCGGTGATCGATCCGGGCCCGGACCTGCCCAGCCAGCTGGACGCCATCCTGGCGGCCACCCGGGGCGAGCGCATCTCGCACATCTTCGTCACCCACAACCACCTGGACCATTCGCCGCTGGCCCGGCCCCTGGCGCAGGCGAGCGGGGCCACCATCTTCGCCGGCGGCGGTCCGGGGCGTGCGTCGCACGGGGCCGACCGGCTGGAGGCGGGCGACGATCTGGGCTTCCGGCCCGACGTCGCCCTGGTCGACGGGGCGCGGTTCGAGGGCCCCGGCTGGACGATCAAGGCCATGGCCACGCCCGGCCATACCGCCAACCACTTCGCCTATGTGCTGGCCCAGGAGCACGCCCTGTTTCCCGGCGACTGCGTGATGGGCTGGTCGACCTCGGTGGTCAGCCCGCCGGATGGCGACATGGCCGACTACCTGGCCAGCCTGGAGAAGGTGCGCCGGCGGCGCTTCCACACCCTGTGGCCGGCGCACGGCCCGCCGATCCGCGACGTCGACGCCTTCCTGGGGGCCTACATCGACCACCGCCACGACCGCGAACGCCAGATCCTGGCGGCGCTGGACGCGGTGGGGCCGGCCACCGTGCGCCGCCTGGTGGCGATGCTCTACGCCGATGTCGACCGCCGGCTGCACCCGGCCGCGGCCCACTCGGTGCTGGCCCACCTGATCAAGCTGGTCGGGGAGGGGCGCGCCGCCTGCTCCGGCCTGCCGACCATCGGCGCCGTCTACCGGCCCGCACGCCTGCGCCAGGCCGCGTGAGGCGCCCGCGCCACGCCTCATCGCCACGCCTCATCGCCTGTCCTCAACGCCCCCCTCGACTTCCACGCCAGAACGGATCTTGCCATGCAACTGACCATCCCCCAGCCCGCCGCCGCCACCCGCGAGCGCTCCCTCGCCGGCAGGACCGCCCTGGTCACCGGCTCCACCAGCGGGATCGGCCTGGGCATCGCCGAGGCCCTGGCCGAACAGGGCGCCCAGCTGCTGCTGAACGGCTTCGGCGACGCCGAGAGCATCATGCGCACCCGCGATCGCCTGGCCATGGAGCACAACGTCGAGGTCGCCTATTCCGGCGCCGACCTGTCGTGTCCGGAGGCCATCGCCGAGATGATGGCCTATGCCCGCGACGTGCTGGGTCCGGTGGACATCCTGGTCAACAACGCCGGCATCCAGCACGTGGCCCCGATCGCCGACTTCCCCACCGCCAAGTGGGACGCGATCCTGGCGATCAACCTGTCGTCGGCCTTCCACACCATCCGCGCCGTGCTGCCGGAGATGGTGGAGCGCGGCTTTGGCCGGATCGTCAACGTGGCCTCGGCCCACGGCCTGGTGGCCTCGCCGTTCAAGTGCGCCTACGTGGCCGCCAAGCACGGCGTCGTCGGCCTGACCAAGACGGTGGCGCTGGAGGCGGCGGTCTCGGGGGTGACCTGCAACGCCATCTGCCCCGGCTACGTCTACACCCCGCTGGTCGAGAAGCAGATCGAGGAACAGGCCCGGGCGCACAACATCCCGCCCGAGCGGGTGGTGAGCGACATCCTGCTGCAGTCGCAGCCGAACAAGCGCTTCGCCACGGTGGAGGAGATCGGCGCCCTGACCGCCTTCCTGGCCGGTCCCGGCGGCGCGTCGATCACCGGCGCCGCCCTGGCGGTGGACGGCGGCTGGACCGCCCACTGACGTCGACCGGCGGAGGCAGACGACCATGCGCACCCTGCAGGATCTGGCGGCCAGCGCCGCCGCCGCCCCGACGCGCGCGCGGCCGCACGTGGTGATCGTCGGCGCCGGCTTCGGCGGCCTGACGGCCGCGCGGGCGCTGGCCGGGGCGCCGGTCGACGTGACCCTTATCGACCGCCGCAACCACCATCTGTTCCAGCCGCTGCTGTACCAGGTGGCCACCGCCGGCCTGGCGCCCAACCAGATCGCCACGCCGATCCGCACGATCCTGCGCGACCAGGCCAACGTCCGGGTGGTGCTGGCCGAGGTCACCGGCGTCGACACCGCGCGCCGGCTGGTGATCACCGGCGGGCGACGCACGGCCTACGACCTGCTGGTGCTGGCCACGGGCGCCACCCACGCCTATTTCGGCCACGACGCCTGGAGCGCCTTCGCCCCGGGGCTGAAGTCCCTCGACGATGCGGTGGCCTTGCGCCGACGGGTGCTGACCGCCTTCGAGGCGGCCGAGACCGCCTGCGACCCGGCCGAGCGCCGGCGCCTGCTGACCTTCGCCGTGATCGGCGCCGGGCCGACCGGGGTGGAGATGGCCGGCGCCATCGCCGAGCTGGCGCACCGCGCGCTGACCCGCGACTTCCGCGCCGTGCGCGAGGCCATGGCCCGGGTGCTGCTGATCGAGGCGGGCGAGCGGGTGCTGCCCACCTTCCAGCCCGCCCTCTCGGCCTATGCCGCCTCGGCCCTCGCCAGGCTGGGAGTCGAGGTGCGGGTGGGCGCGGCGGTGACCGACATGGACCGCGGCGGCCTGACCGCCGGCGGCGAGCGCATCGAGGCCTCGACCGTGATCTGGGCGGCGGGCGTGCGCGCCTCGCCGGCAGCCGCGTGGCTGGGCGTCGCGGGTGATCGGGCGGGGCGGGTGGAGGTGGCGGGCGACCTGTCGGTCCCCGGCGCGCCGGAGGTGTTCGTGATCGGCGACGTCGCCCGCGTGACCGACGCCGCCGGCCGGCTGTCCCCCGGGACAGCGCCGGCCGCCAAGCAGCAGGGCGAGCATGTCGCCCGCGTGATCCGCAGTCGCGTCGCCGGCCGCCCTGGACCGGGGCCCTACCGCTATGTCGACGCCGGCGCCCTGGCCACCATCGGCCGCCGCGCGGCCGTGGCGCAGCTGCCCGGCCTGAGGCTGACCCGCACCCCGGCCTGGCTGTTCTGGTGCGTGGCGCACATCTATTTTCTGGTAGGCTTCCGCAACCGGATCCAGGTCGGCCTGGACTGGCTGTGGTCGTACCTGACCTTCGAGCGGGGCGCGCGGCTGATCACCGGCGACGACCGGGCCGGCGAGCCGATCAACGGCCACGTGGCCGGAACCTGCGATTGCCCGTCGCTCTGACGGGTGCTGAAGTAACCTTCGCTGTAAGCGTTCGAATAGGGAGTCCGAGACGGTCGTCCGGCCGTGTCCCAGAAGCGACGAGGAGAGATCGCCGTGGAGATGCAGCAGGTCCGCTATTTCCTGGCGCTCAGCCAGACGCTGAACTTCACGCGCGCCGCCGAGCAGTCCAACGTCAGCCAGCCGGCCCTGACCCGCGCCATCCAGCAGCTCGAGCACGAGATGGGCGGCCCGCTGTTCCACCGCGAGCGCAACCGCACCCACCTGTCCGAGCTGGGGCGGATCATGCTGCCCTATTTCGAGACCATCCAGGCCCAGAGCGAGGCGGCGCGCAGCCATGCCAGGAGCCTGCGCAAGCTGGAGACCGCCACCCTGAAGATGGGGGTGATGTGCACCATCGGCCCGCAGATCCTGTCGGACCTGTTCATCCAGTTCGGCGCGGCCCATCCCAACGTCGACCTGGAAGTGCAGGACAAGGCCGCGGGCGAGCTGCTGGACATGCTGTCCTCCGGCGAGCTGGAGATGGCGCTGTTCGGCCTGCCGGAGGGCCCCGACGTGCGCTTCCACAGCCTGCCGCTGTTCAAGGAGCGCTTCGTTGTGGCGGTGCCGCCCGGCCATCGGCTGGCGGCGAAGAACGTCGTCTGCAGCGCCGACCTGCACGACGAGGCCTACGTCAACCGCTCCAACTGCGAGCTCTACGACTACGCCAAGCGCGAGTTCCGCTCGCGCGGGGTGATCCTGCGCAAGGTGTTCACCTCCGAGCGTGACGACTGGGTGCAGGGGATGATCCGCGCCGGCATGGGCTTCGGCTTCTTTCCGGAGCTGTGCGTCACCGACCCGGGTCTGGTCGTGCGCCGCCTGGTCGATCCCGAGTTCATCCGCACCATCATGCTGGTCACCGTGCGGGGGCGGCCCCACTCGCCGGCAGTCGGCGCCTTCGTGCGCCAGGCCCGCACCTTCCCGTGGCCGAAAACCCGCTTCGAGCCGATGCCCGAGGACGACCGGCCGCTCGCCGACGCGCCGGCCTGACGCCCGCGGGCCTCTGCGAAAACCTGCGCCCGTGGCGCGCGGGCCTGTAACCGGCCGGCCCGCCGCCGCGAACTAGAGGCGCCCTGCGCCGACCCGTGCAACCCTGGAGGCTCCCCGTGCACAAGCATCCCGCCCTGATCGCCGACGCCGACGGCGTGATCGTGTTCTGGAACGCCGCGGCCGAACGGGCCTTCGGGCATGGCGCGGCGGCGGCGCTGGGCCAGACGCTGGATCTGATCGTCCCGGCCGACTTCCGCGAGGCGCACTGGCGCGGCTTTCGCGCGGCCATGCAGTCGGGCCATGCCGAGGTCGAGGGCCAGGCCACCCCGTTTCCGGCGCAGCAGGCCGACGGCGTGATCGCCGAACGGCCCGGCCGGCTGACCCTGTTGCGCGCGCCGGACGGCGGCGCGATCGGGGCGATGGTGGTGTTCGACTAGAGCGCCCGTTCGGGCGCTGCGGAGGCGGCTTGGCCGGCGGTCTCGGGGCGCAGCCGCGCGGCGAAGGCGGCGGCCGCCGCCAGGGCCAGGCCCACGCCGGCCACCGTGGCCGGCCAGCCCAGCCGGTCGAACACCTGGCCCAGAATAGCCGCCCCCGCCAGGCCGCCCAGGTAATAGGCCGCCAGATAGAGCCCGCTGGCCGCGGCCCGGTCGTCGCGGGCGGCCCGGCCGACGAAGCCGGTCGCCACCGCCTGGGCGAAGAAGGTCCCGACGCCGACCAGGGTCAGGCCGACGATGATCGCCGGCAGGGCGCCGGTGACCAGCAGCGGCAGGCCCGCCCCGGCCAGGCCCAGCGATCCCCAGAACGCCGGCCGCGGCCCGAAGCGGTTGGCGATCCGGCCCGCCAGGGGCGTGGTGATCATCGACGGGGCGAACACCAGATAGACCAGGCCCAGGGCCATGGCCGGCAAGCCGATGGGCGCGCGGGCGAGGACGAAGTTGACGTAGGTGAAGGCGCCGATGAAGGCGAACAGCACCGAAAAGCCGATGCCGAAGCATGCCCGCAGGCAGGGGGTCGCCAGGTGGGCGGCGATCCGCTGCACCGGGGGGCGGACCGTCGCGCCCTGGCCGGCGGCGGGCAGCCGGGCCGGGGCCAGGCTGCGCCAGGCCAGGACCGCGCCGGCGAGGTTCAGCGCGGCGAACACCTGGAAGTTGGCGGCGAGGCCCAGCGAGCCGGCCACCTGCGAGGCGACCAGCCGGCCGACCAGGTTGGAGGCCACCGCGCCGGTGACGTAGGCCGCCAGGGCGGCGGCGGTCTCCTCGGCCGCGGCGTGCTCGGACAGGTAGGCCATGGTCAGGGTGAAGGCGGCCGACATGCACAGTCCCTGCAGCACGCGCAGGCCGGCGAAGGTCGCCAGGTCCGGCGCCAGCGCCAGGCCCAGGGTGGGGAGCGCCAGCACCGCCAGCGCCACGGCGACCCCCGTGCGGCGCGGCAGGCGGTGGCTGACCAGGGCGACGAGCAGGCCGGCGGCGGCCATGCCGAAGGTTCCGGCATTGACCGCCACGCCCATGGCCGAGGGCGTCACCGCATAGGTGCGGGCCAGGGTCGGCAGCAGCGCCTGGGTGGCGAACAGGTCGACCAGCGTCAGGAAGCCGATCAGGCCGACCACCAGGTTGCGGCCGCCAGCCGCGCGGCGGGCCGGGCGCGGGCGCGGGATGTCGCGCGAGGAGGCGAGGTTCATGGCGGGCTCCGGGAAGGGGACGGAACGGAAAAGGCGTGCGACGCGCCGGCCGAGGGGACGCCGGGCGCCGCACGCCTTCCTGGACCGCCGCGCCGGGGGGCTGAGGGCGCGGCGGGCGGCGGCGGGGTTCGAACGAGGGGGCGAACCGTCGCCGGGAGCGGGTCGGCAAGGCCGGCCCGAGCGGGCTACATGTGGTCGCCGTCGGGCGCGGCGCCGTCGTTCTTGATGTCGGCGGCGATCAGCACGGCGGGGACCTTGCCGTTGTTCTTCCACCAGTGGGAATAGCCGGTCTCTTCCCGGGCGACGTCGCCCTTGGGATGCTCGATGCCGACGGCGCAGGTCGAGCGGTACTCGGTGATCGACCCGGACAGGGTCATGATCAGGGCCGGACGGTCGGCGTGGCTGTGCCACGGCACCACGCCGCCGGGCTGCACCACCAGCCGGCGCAGGCGCAGGCGGCGGCCGTCGAGCCCTTGGATCTGCTGGGCCAGCGGCAGCGACGACAGTTCGGTGTCGGTCACGCCCTTGGGCATGGTCTCGCCGGAGGCGCGCGCGTCCGGGCGCATCTGCGCGGCGGGGCAGTCCCCGGCGCGGGCGGCGGTGGACATCGCCAGGACGCCGGCGAGGCTGGCGGCGGCGACGCCGAGGTTGAGGAGGGCGTTGGGGCGGATCATGGTTCGGATTCCCTGAGGTTTGGCGGGGGCTTCGGGAACACCGAAGCGCGTTTCGACAGGGACGAACCTAGGGCGGGGCCGTCTTGGACTGAATTCGCTTTAGGTTATGGTTGCCATGCACTGGGCCGATGACCTGCGCCCCGTGCGCAGAGTGGGGCGAGGGGCGCCTGTCGACCTTGCCGGACCGGCCGCCTCGTGCCGCCTGCCTGGGTCCTCAGCTGAGTTTCATGGAGCCGGCCAGGTGGTCGATGAAGGCGCGCACGGCCGGGGGCAGGCCGCGGCGGGTGGTGAACACCAGGTGGACGATGCCGGCCTCGGTGCCCCAGTCGGGGAACACCCGCGCCAGGCGCCCGGCGGCGATGTCCGGGGCGCAGATGTGGTCGGGGATCAGGGCGACGCCGAGGCCGGCGCGGGCGCCGTCCAGCAGGGCGCGGAAGTCGCCGCAGGTCATGCGCGGCTCGTGGCGCACGACGTGGCGCGCGCCGCCTGGACCCAGCAGGGTCCATTCGATCTCGCCCGGCTCGTCGGTGGGGCTGAGCGTCGGCAGGCGGGCGAGGGCGTCGATCGGCTGGTCGCGGCAGGCGGCGGCCAGCTGCGGCGCGGCGACCAGGATGCGGCTGGAGCGGCCCAGGCTGCGCATGGTCAGGGCGGCGTCCGACACCAGCTCGGTGCGCACCCTAAGGGCCACGTCGATGCGTTCGGCGATCAGGTCGGCCGGCCGGTCCATCGCCAGCACCTGCAGCCGCACCTTGGGATAGCGCGCCAGGAACGCCGGCAGCCCGGCCGACAGGCTGTCCACCAGGCCGGTGGGACAGCTGAAGCGCACCCGCCCGTGCGGCTCGGCCTTGGCCTCGGCCACCACCGCCTCGGCCTGTTCGGCGTCCAGCAGCAGGGTGCGGCAGCGCTCGTAGAAGGCCTGGCCGACCTCGGTGACGCGGAAGCGGCGGGTGGACCGCTCGATCAGCCGCACGCCCAGCCGGCCCTCCAGCGCGCCGATCCGCCGGCTGATGGTCGACTTGGGCGCCTTCAGCACCCGGCCGGCGGGGGCGAAGCCGCCGTGGCTCACCACCTCGGCGAACAGGGCGTAGTCGTTGAGGTCGCGCATCACCCTTCGCTCCCGGCTCATCGTTCCATTTGTGGAACTCTGAGTAGCATGAGGGCCGTCTACTGCCAGCATTGTCCCGATGGCATCTGTTGCGGGCGGCGGGAGACGCCGCTTCACGAGACACACGGAGCACGACGATGAGCGACAGGTTCGAGGGCAAGGTGGTGGTGGTGACCGGCGGCACGAGCGGCATTGGCCTGGCGGCCGCGCAGGCGTTCGCGGCCGAGGGGGCGGCGGTGTTCGTCACCGGACGGCGGCAGGCCGAGCTGGACAAGGCGGTCAAGGCGATCGGCCACGGCGCCGTCGGCGTGCGCGCCGACATGTCGAGCCTGGAGGACATCGACCGCCTGTACGACGCCGTGCAGCAGCGCCACGCGCAGATCGACGTGCTGTTCGCCAACGCCGGCGGCGGCTCGATGCTGCCCCTGGGGGCGATCACCGAGGCGCAGTACGAGGACACCTTCGGGCGCAACGTGAAGGGGGTGGTGTTCACCGTGCAGAAGGCGCTGCCGCTGCTGCGCGACGGGGCGGCGGTGATCCTGACCGGCTCGACTGCCGGCGCCACCGGAACGGCCGCGTTCAGTCTGTACAGCGCTTCCAAGGCCGCGGTGCGCAACCTGGCGCGCAGCTGGACCCTGGACCTGAAGGACCGCGGCATCCGGGTGAACGTGATCAGCCCCGGCCCGGTGCGCACCCCCGGCCTGGTGGAGCTGGCCGGCCCCGACGCGGCGCAGCAGCAGGGGCTGCTGGACGGCATGGCCAGCCAGGTGCCGCTGGGCCGCGTGGGCGACCCGGCCGAGATCGCCCGGGCGGTGACCTTCCTGGCCTCGGACGACGCCAGCTTCATCGCCGGGACCGAGCTGTTCGCCGACGGCGGCATGGCGCAGGTCTGAGGCGGGGCGGCGGGGTGGGGCGCAGTGCGGCGGGGCGTAGGCCTGCGACCCCGCCATCGCCCTCAGCCATTCTTGGCCGCAGCGGGCTGGCCGGGCTATGGGAACGGCATGGCTTCTCCCCTCGACGAACCGGTCTGGTCGGCGCTCACCGGGCGCCAGGCGTCCCTGGCCATCGTGCGCGGCGGCGCGCGGCGCTACGACCCGGCCTACGGCGTGTTCGCCGCGGTGGGGGACCGTTCCCAGGCCAGCCTGGCGGCGCTGGGCGCCCTGGTCGCCGAGGGCGACGTGGCGCTGCTTGAGGCCGATCCGCCCACCGACGCGCCCGGCGTGGCCGTCGCCTCGCAGGATCCGGGGGTGCAGATGGTAGCCGAGCGGCTGACCGCCGGTCCGGCGCCGGACGCCGCGATCCTGCCGCTGGGCGACGCCGACGGGCCGGAGATGCTGGCCCTGGCCACCCTGACCCGGCCCGGCCCGTTCTTCGCGCGCACCCATCAGCTGGGCGACTTCTTCGGCGTGCGCGTCGACGGAGCGCTGGTGGCGATGGCCGGCGAGCGCATGAAGCCGGACGGCTTCACCGAGGTCAGCGGCGTGTGCACCCACCCCGACCACCGCGGCCGCGGCCATGCCGCCGCGCTGATGCGCCTGGTCGCCGGCCGCATCCTGGACCGCGGCGAGACCCCGTTCCTGCACGCCTACGCCAACAACCACGGCGCCATCGGCCTCTACGAGACCCTCGGCTTTCGCCTGCGCCGCACCGTGCTGATGACCCGCCTGACCCGAGGGTAAAGGGGGGGCGTCGGGAGGACCCTACAGTCCCTTCGGGGAGGTTCGCGCTGTGGCCCGGCAAAATTCACATATCTCGATGCGGCCCCGTGGTCGCCCTTCTCCCCTTGCGGGAGAAGGTGTCTTGCGCAGCAAGACGGATGAGGGGTGGACGCAACGTTTCCGGTTGGCGAGGCGCCCAGCCTCTGCGGGCTAGTCTCGAAGGATCACCAACCCCTCATCCGACCCGCTGCGCGGGCCACCTTCTCCCGCAAGGGGAGAAGGACGAGCGCACGCCTCATCGAGATATTTGAAGCGGCTAGCCCAGTGGGGAGAAGACCGGTTCTCTCGCGCAGAGGCCTCAGCCGTCGCCCCGCAGCCACCGCTCGCCGAGATCCAGCAGCCGGGCCGGGTCGGACTGGGGATTGTGCACGAAGCCGACCAGCGTCGGCGCGGCCCGGCCGACGCCTTCGACGCCGCGCAGCCGCACCGCGTTGCCATTGACGGTAAGGGCCTGTTCGCCGTCGCCCGCGGCGGCCAGGGCCGCGATCGCCGGGCGCAGGGCCAGGGCGGTGTCGGCCGGCTGGCGGATCGGCGCGGTCATCGTCAGCAGCACCGCGTGGCCCCTGGGCGCCGCCGCCTCCGCGTCGGCGCGCAGCGCCCCCAGCACGCGCAGCACCACCCTGTCGAACCGCAGCCCCAGCTGCGAGACGCTCAGGCCGGCGCTCCGCAACACATTCTCGGCGATGTCGCGTTCGGGGTTGGGCATGGGTCTCCCTGGGCCGCAGCCGCGATGGTTAGCCGCCGCACGCGCCGGACGGTGTCAGCAACGCGAACGCGTGGCCCGAACCGTCACGATGCCGGGGCGTGATAGCCCTGCTGGGCGGCCAGCTGCAGCAGGCGGAAGGCCTCGAAGACGTTGGCGGCGCCGACCCCGTCGCCGGTCTGGTACATGCCGGCCAGCTTGTAGCTGGCCTCGCCGTCGCCGCGGTTGGAGGCCTTGCGGTAGTGGCTGGCCGCCTCGGCCTTGTCGGGGGCGTTCAGGCCCCAGCCGTTGAAATAGATGTCGCCCAGCAGCCGGCTGGCGATCGGCGCGAAGTCGGTGTCGTCGCCGGTCTTGCCCTCCAGGGTGTGCAGGATGTCGTAGGCGGCGCCGATGTTGCGCGCGACGCCGTCGCCCTGCAGCTGCTGCTCGGCCAGCCGCAGGCCGGCCCAGCCGTCGCCGCGCGCCCACCCCCGGGCGAAGGCCGCGGCCGAGGCGGTCTTGTCGGGGGCCGGCAGGCCCAGGCCGGCGTATTCCATGAAGCCGAGATAGAACGAGGCGTCGCCGAAGTTCTTCTGGTCGAGGGCCTGGAAGATCGCCAGCGCCTTGGCGTTGTCCTTCGCCACGCCCAGGCCGTTCAGGTAGGCCACGCCGACGTACAGCCGCCCCAGCAGCCGGCCCTGCTGGTCGGCCGCCTGCAGCAGCTTGAAGCCCTGTTCGGGATCCTTGGGGATCGGGTCGGCGCCATTGCGGTAGCTGAGGCCCAGGGCGACCTGGGCGAACGGATTGCCCGCCGCGGCGGCGTCCTTGAGGTACTGGACGGCCGTAGGCTTGTCGGCGGCCACCGCGTTCGCCCCCGTGCCGTCGCCGCTCCAGTAGATCAGGTACAGCACGTAGCGGGCGTAGGAATCCTTGTCCTCCGCCCCGGCCTTGCACAGCTGCACCGTGTCCTGCGGGTTCTCGCCGGTGGTGTAGTAGCTGTGCATGCACATCAGCCCCTCGGCCTGGGCGTCCTTGCTGCGGGCCTTGGTCTGGATGGCGTCGGCCCCGGCGTGGCTGAACACCTTGGCGGTGATGTCCGACAGCGTGCCCTCGGCGAACTCGTCGCGGGTCAGGCCATAGTGTTCGAACGGGTAGGCCTCGCGCGGGTGCGAGAAGAACGCCAGCCAGACCGCCGCCACGGCGGCCACGCCGACGCCGGCCTTGACGGCGTTGTTCGCCCACAGCGCCTTCAGCCGCTCGGCCAGGGGCGGACCGCCGCCGCCGCCGCGCCCACCGCCGCCGGCGGCGGGCACATCGTGGCCCAGCACCCGGGCCCAGGCGGTCACCGCCTCGGTGGCGAAGGCGGGGGCCACGGCGTGGTCGCGGGTCAGCATGGCGATCTCGCGCGCCACCGCCTCGCGGGCCAGTTCCCGCGGCGTGTCCTTCAGCCGCTGCGCCACCCCCGCCTTCAGCGCGGTGACCGCCGAGGTGGTGCGGGCCCGCTGGTCGGGCAGGCGGTCGGCCAGCACGCCGCGGCAGCGCACGTCGTCGAACAGCGCGGCCTCGCCGCCCTTGTCCTGCAGCTCCTTGAGAGCCGCTTCCACGGTGACGTCGTCGGCCATGCTCACTGGTCCCAGATGAACGGATCGGGCTTGTCGGCGTCGATGCCGGTGCGCAGCGCCTCGCGCGCGCCGCCGCGGGCGGCGGCCTGGATGGTCACCGTCGAGGCCCAGCGGATGCGGTTGGCCAGCTCGCCGGCGTCGCGCGCGTCCAGCGGCGGGCCACCCTCGGGTCCGGTGAACAGCTGCAGGATCTGCGGGTCGGCGTCGGGGCCGATGGCGATGGCGGTGCGCACGGCGCCGGCGGCGCACAGCGGCGCGGCCTCCAGCTTCGCCAGGCCGGCGCGGAAGTCGTCGGTGGGCTGGCCGTCGGAGACCAGGATCAGCACCGGCGGCAGGATGCGGCCGGGCAGCCGTTCGGGGTCCAGCTCCTCGGCCAGCAGCGCCAGGGCCGCGCCGAAGTCGGTCAGGCCGCCGGCGCTGAGGTCTTCCCACACCGCCTCGTGCAACGGCGCCGCCGGGCCGCGCCAGGCCGCGCCATCGGAGAAGGTGAGGATGCGCAGGAAGACGTCGGCCTCGGGGTTGTCGTCCGCCGCCTTGCGCATCGCCGGCAGGGCGCCGCGCATGGCGTAGTTCAGGCTCTTGATCTTCTCGCCCTGCATCGAGTTCGAGCAGTCGATCAGGAAGAACAGGTGCAGGCGCCGCCGCTGGACGCCGAAGAAGTCGAAGGTCTTGGGGTCCGCTGAGGTCAATGGCCCGCTCCCGGGACGGCTGGGGGTTGCGACGGCCGGCTCATGCGTCCACCGCCGTGACCTCGGCCTGCAGGGCGCCGATCGAGAAGCGCGCGCCGGTCACCAGGCTGACGATCCGCCCCGGCTCCAGCGCCGCCTCGCGCCCGTCCGGCGCGGCGACCTGCAGGGTCTTCGAGCCGGCGTTGCGCAGGCCCAGCCGGCGCGGATCGTTGGGGCTGGCCACCACGTCGACGCTGACCCCCTCCAGCTCCGGGTCCAGTTTCGCTTCCTCGGTGAAGGCCACCACCTCGGCGCGGCGCAGCAGCACCGTGCGCGGCGGCGCGCCGGCGCAGTTCACGGCCAGGGCGCCGACGATGCTCGATGGCGGCGGCTCCAGCCGCGCCGGTTCGGCGGGCTTCGGCGGCGCGACGGCGGCCGGGGGCGGACTGGCGGGCGGCGCCTGGGCGGGGGGAGCGGGCGGCGTGGCCGCGGGCGCCCTGGCCGCGCGCGGCACCACCGACTCGCCGACGATCGGGGCGGGGGCGTAGCCGGCCTCCAGGTCGAGGTTCGCCACCCGGATGCAGAGGCTCAGCAGGATGAAGCCGGTGGCCAGCGCGATGGGCACCATGGCCAGCTCCGAGGCGAAGGTGTCCCACCCCGCGTGCAGCACCGCCGACAGCAGGATGGCGCTGCCCAGGGCCAGCCACCACTGCCGCGGATGGCGCTGCGCCAGGATCACCCCGTAGGCGACGATCGCCGCATAGGCGCCGTGGCCCATCATGAAGCTCAGCAGCCGCGGCAGCAGCAGCTCGGCGCCCTTGTAGGCGCCGTAGTCCTTGACGATCACGCCCAGGAAGTTGGGATCGATCGGCGGGTCGACCCCGGCCAGCGCCTTGGCGATGTTGTCGGCCCCGAAGGTGTTGATCAGCACCTGGAACACCCGGGCGACCTGCGCGCCGCCCTGGACGTCGGAGATCACCACGTACTGGTGCACGGTCTCCATGTAGACGAAGGCCGCGGCCGAGGCGAAGGCGGTCATCAGCAGGGTGGTCGGCCGGCTCATGTCGAAGCGCTGCGCCCAGCGCGCGGCGGCGGCCGAGCCCTTGGCGGCCCGCGAGCGCAGCCAGGCGCCCAGCGCCAGGAACAGTCCCACCGGGGCCAGCTTGAAGGTGTCCTCCGGGATGCCGACGGCGATCAGGTTGGACAGGAATTCGTTCATCCAGGCGACGGGCAGGGGGCCCTTCTGGGCGATCGCCTCGCCGGGGATGAAGTGCTTCCAGAACCACAGCCACAGATAGATCAGCGGCTCGCGGCCGCTCTGCCCGGGCTCGGCCTGGCTGCCGGGCACGTGCACCAGCGGCAGGCCCATCAGCGCCACCACCAGCACGAACACCCCGGCCAGGGCCACCAGGGTCATGCTGGCGCGCAGGAACACCCGCAGGGCGATCACGTAGCCGACCAGGATCACCGCGGCCTCGCTCTCGAACAGCAGCGCGGGATTGTCGTTGGCCGCGAACAGGATGCCCGACAGGACGGCGATGCCGACCAGCAGCCAGAAACTGCGGCTCTCCGCCAGGGAGGCGCGCACCTGCAGCCACGGAAACAGCTCGTAGCGGGTCAGTCCCTCACCGGCCCGGCTTTCGATCGCTTGGCTCATCGCTCACCGCGCCCCCTTGCTTTCCGTCCGAATGCCCGTCCGAATGCACGTCTTCCCCCGGGCCCTTCCGGCCCGAGCCCCCAACGCCCGAACCCTTCACGCCCGAACCCTTCGCGCCCGAACCCTTCTCGCCGGGCGCGCCGCCATGGCGCGCCCCGGGCCGCCGGTCGGAGGGCGCGCCGCGGACGTCCGGCGGCGCCGGCGCGCTCGTCCCCGGGCCGCTCGGCAGGCCGACGGGCGGATTGACGGGCGGCGGCTTCGGCGGCGGGGCGAGCCAGCCGGCCCGCCAGGCCAGCGCCGCCCCCGCCACGGCCGCCGCCAGCGCCGCCCACAGCCCCCAGCGCGACGGGGTCGGCGTCGGCGGATCGGTCCGCTGCACGCTTGCCGGAGCCGCCGCGCCGGCGGCCTGTTCCAGCCAGGCGGCGATGCTGATGTCGTCGGAGCTGCCGCGCGCGGACAGCGCCGACAGGTCGCCCTGCAGGGTCGCCGGCTCGACCCCGGCCAGGGCGCGGTCCAGCAGCGCGCCGGCCGCCTCGACCGCCTCCTGCGGCTCGGGGAACGACTTGCTGAACCCGTCGGTGGACGCCAGCACCTGCGCCGGGCGCGGCGCGATGCGCCAGCGCGCCTCGGCCTGGGGACTGGGCATGCACAGCGAGGCGGTCTCCTCGCCCGGGCGCGGGTCGTCCGGCAGCGGCCGCTCCACGCGCCCGTCACGGCCGCGGACATAGAGGTCGCCGTCGCCGATCTGCAGCAGCAGCATCTCCTCGCCGCGGACGGCGGCGGCCACCAGGGTAGCGCCGTAGGGCCCGTACTGCCCCAGGCCCGCCGCCTCGGACGCGGCCAGCGTCTCGGGTTCCAGGGGCCGCTCGTCGATGTCGGCCTCGACCTTGTCGCGCCACAGCTCGACGATGGCGTCGATCAGCGCCGGCGCGGCGGCCGCGCCGCCGCCGGCCGCGGCGCGCCAGTCGATCCGGCGCAGCTCCGCCAGGGCCGCCTCCACCGCCAGCCGCGAGCCCGTCTCGCTGCGCGCGTGCAGCTCCGCCCCGTGGCCGTCGCTGACCACGATCGCCCAGGCGCCGTCGTCGAGCCGCTCGGCGGCGGCGAAATCCTGGTTGGGCTGGCCGCGCCGGACGTGCCCGGCCCCGCGGACGCTCGCGGCGATCACGCGGGCGTCCGGGCCGCTCACCCTTCGATGATCCCGCGGGCCGCGCCGCCGAACTCCAGCACATCGCCGACGGTCACCGGGATCGAGGCGTCCGGCGAGGCGGCGCTCTCGCGCCCGTCGGGGGACAGCAGCCGCCAGGTCGACGGTGACAGGTTGCGCACCAGCAGCTCCGCCGGCCCGCCCTCGACCACCCCGGCCACGTGGGGATCGTCGGGCGCCGGCGGCCCCAGCCCCAGCCGCGCGCTGTAGAGCCGCGCCCCCGGGGTCAGGACGATGCGCGCGCGGCCGACGTGCAGGCGCGGGGCGGGGGCCAGGGGATCGCCGCACCAGGCGCAGGCGCGCCCCTCGGCCGGCTGCCAGGGCTCCTCGAAGCCGCAGCTGGAACACGCGACGCAGCTGTCGCGCAGGTCGCGCAGGGCGTCGGTCCACTCGGTCTCGATGGCGCGGGCGCGGGGCGTGACCAGGCCCGCGGTGAAGGTGCGCTCGAACAGCCGGCGCAGGCCCGTCGGCAGCACCTGCCACAGCCGCCACTGCGGCCCCAGCCCATGCGCTTCCAGCGCCGCCTGGCTGGCGTCCGGGCCGAACACGAACGCCGGCCGGTCGCCGAACACCTCGCGCTCGTCGCTCTGGGCGAACATGCGCCGCTGCGAGGCCGCCAGATCCTCCAGCGGATGGTGGAAGAACAGCAGGTAGAACAGCAGCACCGCCAGCGAGTGCAGGTCGCTGTCCGCCGACGGCTCGGCCTGGCCGCGGACGATCTCCGGGGCCATGAACCGCGGCGTGCCCGTCACGGTGGCCGGCTGGCCGTCGACGTCGACGTTGTCGTTGTCGCAGATCAGCACCGACAGCCGCTGCGGATCGACGAAGATCGCGCCGAAATTGATGTCCTGGTAGCACAGCCCCTTGGCGTGCAGGCTGAAGAAGGCCCCGGCGATCTCCGCCCCCAGGGCCGCGCGGTCGCGCAGCGACAGCACCAGCCGCTCGGCGGGGCGCGGCGAGAACAGCCGCGAGAACTTGGCGCAGGCCTCCGGCCGCAGCCGCATCAGGTAGCCGAACCCGGCGCCGGCCTCCACCGCGGCCAGCGGCCACAGGAAACGGGCGTCCGGCGCGCCGCGGTCCACCGCCCGGGTGATGCGCGCGCGCAGCCGCGGGTCGGCGGCGATGCCCGGGTGGTACCACTTCAGGGCATAGGACGCCCCGTCCATGCCCGCCTCGTACACCGCCCCTTGCGAGCCGGAGTCCAGATAGGCGCGAATCTGGCACTCGCGGCCGGTGCGACCGACGCGAAGTCTCGAGCCCGCAGGTATGACGCGAAAGGTGTCGCTCACGTCTTCAGCCCCCTGGGGGCAGTTAACCACTCCCTCGACCGATCGTGAACGCTGTTCTTCAGAACAGTCGCGAGTATTTGCCCGCCTGCACGCGGCGAGACCGTCAGGCCGCTGAGTTTTCGCGCTTGGGCGGCCGCCTGTGCTCCGCCCCGGGCGCGGCGCTATTGCGAAAGGGGGGCGGGGGCTCCGGCCGGGCGCGGCGCTTCGCAGGAGCCCCCATCCCGGCTTGGACGGGACCAGGGAGACCGGCGAGCCGGGCTCAGCCCCATGTCGCCGGCTGGAAGATCTCCACCACATTGCCGGCGGGGTCCTCGGCCAGCACCTGGGAGCCGCCGGGGCCGGTGAGGATGGCGTTGCGGAAGGCGACGCCCTCGGCGGTCAGGCGGGCGACGTCGGCGGCGATGTCCTCTGTGATCACCTGGAAGCGGTTCCAGCCGCCCGGCTCGGGCTTGCGGCCGTCGGGCATCGGCCGTCCGGCCGAACTCATCGGGCCGCTGATCAGCAGCCGCAGGGGGCCCTTCTGCACCGCCGCGAAGGCGGGGGAGGCGGGGCCGACCGGCTCGA
Organism: Caulobacter sp. KR2-114; assembly: GCF_049446115.1. Classification (NCBI taxonomy): domain Bacteria; kingdom Pseudomonadati; phylum Pseudomonadota; class Alphaproteobacteria; order Caulobacterales; family Caulobacteraceae; genus Caulobacter; species Caulobacter sp. KR2-114. The sequence continues at coordinate 1,167,337 of NZ_JBMSEC010000002.1, read as the reverse complement.
AGCCGAAATGCTTCACATACCAGTCCACGCAGGGGGGCACGTCGTCGACCATGTACCGGACGTTCACCTGGATTTCGCTCATGGGGTCCTCCTGTCTTGGTGTGGGGCTTGAATGGGGCGGGCCGGCCGCTCAGGGCGCCAGGGCGCGGCGCAGCAGGGCGCGCAGAGCGGCCAGGGTGGCGGCGCGGTCGGCGCCCGCGGCCAGGGCGTCGGCGGACTCGTGGATCGCCGCAAACAGCAGGCGCGCGGTGGGCGCCGGGTCCACCGGGCCGAAGGCGCCGTCGGCCTGGCCCGCGCGGATCACCCCGGACAGGCGCTGGATGCCGTTGTCGGCCAGGGGCCGGCGCTCTGCGAAGTCGGAATGGAACACCGCCTCGCCGAAGCCGCGCCGCGACAGGGTGAAGTCGATGAAGGCCTCGGCCTGGGTCTCCACCAGCGCCGGCCAGTCGGTGGGACCCTCGTCCACGCCGCCTGCCGGCAGGGGATGGGCCGCATCGAAGGCGCCCACCAGCCGCTGGCGGACGGTCTCCAGCAGGTCGTCCCAGGTGGGAAAGTGGAAGAACAGCGTGCCCTTGGCCACCCCCGCCTCGCGCGCCACGTCCTCGGCGCGCACGCTGGCGCCCTGGGCGGCGATGAGCCGCTCGGCGACCTCGACGATCTCGCGTTTGCGCGCCTCGGGCGAGAGGCGCCGGCGGCGTGGCCGGTCCATGGGCGTTTCCTATTGACCCGGGGTCATTAGCTACTGACTGGCGGTCAGTGTCAAGTCGCGAGGCGCCAACCGATAGGCTGACGCCGCCGCCCCTCGGTGTACCGTAACCCTTCTGCAATGCTGGGTGGATAGTCGGGTTGCATGAGCGACAGCCTGCATGTGGTCATCGGCGGCGGGTCCGGCTTCATCGGGCAGGCGCTGAGCGAGGCGCTTCGCCGGCGGGGCGACCGGGTGACCTGGATCTCGCGCCAGCCCGGGCCGGGCCGCATCACCTGGGAGGACCTGGCGCAGGACGGCCTGCCGCCGTGCGACGCGGTGGTGAACCTCGCCGGACAGCACATCCTCAATCCGCGGCGGCGCTGGAATGACGCCTATCGCGCGGAGGTGATCGGCTCGCGCGTGGAGACCACCCGCACCCTGGTCGCCGCGATCAACGGCAGCGCGCGGCCGCCGGCGGTGTTCGTCTCGACCGCGGGCAAGTGCTTCTACGGCACGGCGGAACTGGGCGGGGCGGCGGACTATCCGGAACTCGACGAGGACTCCCAGCCGATGGGCGTCGACTTCCCCGCCGAGCTGGTCGCCCTGTGGGAGGCGGCGGCCCGCGGCGTCGACGCCACCCGCGTGCGGCACGTGCAGGTGCGCATCGGCATCGTGCTGGGCGCGGTGCGCCGCGAGGGGTTCCTCGGCCGGCTGTGGCGCATCGGCGAGGGGCGCGGCTTCCTGCCGATCATCCGGCTGCCGTTCTGCCTTGGCCTGGGCGCCGTGATCGGCAGCGGCCGCCAGCCGTTCCCGTGGATCCACGTCAACGACATGACCGGCATCCTGCTGCACCTGATCGATCGCCCGGACCTGGCCGGCCGGTTCAACGCCGTCGCGCCCGGCATCGTGCCGCACGAGACCTTCATACGCGCCTTTGCCCGCCACCTGCGCCGGCCGGTGACCTGGCGCGCGCCGGCCTGGCTGGTGCGCCGGCTGGTCGGCGCCGAGCGCTCGTCGATCCTGCTGGAGGGCCAGCTGGTGCGGCCGCGCCGCACGCTGGAGGCCGGCTACCGTTTCCGCTTCGCCGAGATCGACGCGGCGCTGACGGACCTGGTCGAAGTCAGCTTCTGACCGGCGCGTGGCCGGCCGCGGGGAAGGGCGGGCGTCAGCGGTCCGGCGGGTTGTTGCGCATCACGAAGTCGACGGCGGCGCTCAGCATCGCCTCGCGCGTGGCCTGGCGCGACAGCCAGTGGTCCTCGCTCTTCAGCAGCACGAACTCCACCGGCTTGCCGGCCTTGCGCAGGGCGCTCTCCATCTCCCGCGCGTGGCTGATCGGCACGACGGTGTCGTCTGCGCCGTGGATCAGCAGGATCGGCGCGTCCGCCCGCCCGGCCAGCTGCGCGGGCGAGAGGTCCTTCAGGGAGGCGTCCAGGCCCACGCCCAGGAACCTGCGCAGATAGCGCACCGAGGCGTTGCGATTGTCGGCGTCGGCCGGCGCCTCCTGCTGCAGCAGCGCGCCCAGGTCTGAAATGCCGCCGTACGACACGGCGCAGCGGTACAGCCCCTGCTGCACGGTGACTCCGGCCAGGGCCGCGTAGCCACCGTAGCTGCCGCCGAAGATGCAGGCGCGCTTCGGGTCGACGACGCCGTGCCGCGCGAGGTCGGCCAGGCCGTCGGAGATGTCGGTCTGCATCTTGCGCCCCCACTGGCCGAAGCCTGCGTCGCGGAAGGCGGCGCCATAGCCGCTGGAGCCGCGGAAGTTGGGCTGGAACACCGCATAGCCGCGGGCCGCGAAGGCCTGCGCCCAATAGTCGAAGCGCACCGTGTCGCGCGCCTCCGGCCCCCCGTGCGGGATCACCACGACCGGCAGGTTGTGCGGCTCGCGCCCCGGCGGCAGGGTCAGCACGCCTCTCAGGTCCAGGCCGTCGGCGGCCTTGTAGGCGATCATCCGGGTCTCGCCCACGGCGGCGTCCGGGATCGCCGGATAGGCGTAGGCGATCGGCTTCACCGAGCCGCCGTCCACCAGCCAATAGGTGCCCGCGTCGCGGTCGCCCTCGGTGAAGGCGACGATGCGGCGATAGTCGGCGCTCCAGGTCAGCAGGATCGGCGGACTGCCCAGGGCCTTGGCCAGGGCCGCCTGCCGTCCCGCCAGCGCCGGCTCGAAGAAGCGCTGCGTCGCGCGGTCCTCGGCCATCCACGCCCCGACCAGCCGGTGGCTGCGCGGATCGAAGATCTCGCCCTCGACCCGCCCCGTCTCCACCAGCGGCTTGTGCGCGCCGTCGGCCAGCGACCATTCCTCGGGGATGTCGGCGTCGATCACCACCGAGCCCGGGCCCCGGCCGAGGCCCGCCAGGGCCATCCCGCCGAGGCTGTCGTGCAGGGTGGCGACCACCGGGGCGCCCTCGCCGCCGGCGCGCAGGGTCCAGTCGCCGGCGCTCTCGTTGAACTCGGTGGTGGCGACGATCGCGCCGGTGTCGTCCTGCGCCCAGGCGTGCGGCCGCTGATAGCCGGCCGCCGCGCGCTGTTCATCGCCGGAGTCCAGGTCGACCCGGTAGAGCTCGGCATAGCCGGTGCTGCGCCGCGCGATGCCCAGGAAGTAGCCGAACCAGCGGTCGCCGCGCTGCACCGCGCCGTTGAAGCCGAAGGTCATCGGGTACATGTCGGCCTTGCCGTCGAACACCTTGAGCACCTTCTGGCTCTTCAGGTTGATCACCAGCGACTGGAAGCGTTCGCCCTGGGCGAAGTCGTTGAACGCCAGGGTCATGGCGCTGCTGGCGGTGATCACCAGCCGGTCCTCCCCCGCCCAGTCCAGGCCGCGGATCTTCGACAGCCCGACGGGGGCCACCAGCACCGCCTCGCCGGCTACGGTCTTGATCACCAGCTCGCGCGCGTCGCCCTTGACCCGCACATAGGCGAGCCGTTCGCCCGACGGCGACAGCTGCATCATCTCTACGTCCGGCAGCCGGCCATAGGCCTCCACCGGCGGTGGCGACGGCGGCGCCTCGGCGTGGGCGGCGGGCGACGCCGCGGTCAGCGCCGCGAACGCGGCCAGGACGGCCAGGACGGTGGACGGGCGAGGGGGCAAGGCGCTCTCCGGGGGCGTGGACCCCGGGCGTTGCAGCCGCCGCGCGAACCGTCAACGGGCGTCGGCGGCAAGCGTCGCCTTGGCGGCGACCTGCCGGGAACTTGGGCTGGCCGCCGTCGCCGGGGAGGCAGACGGGGCGGCCTTCCTCGCCGCGCACGGTCCCCTGCCGGATCGCTTCAGGGAGGGCTCCCAGACAATCAAAATTGGCCGACATGCGTGCATATTGCGCGGCTACCGATCAGTATTCTACGAGTCATGGAAGAATCAGATTCTGCATAGAATAGTAGAAGAATCGATTTACTCGAATCGAGCACGCGGAAAGCTTTGCTTCGTGCCAAACGTGGCGCCACGGTCGATGGTCAATCTGGGAGAAAGATCATGCGCACCGCTGTCACTATGCTTGCCTCGATGCTGATCGCCGTGGGATTGTCTTCATCGCCCATGGCTGCAACGTCCAGTGGCGCCTCCAGCGCGGCCAAGCCGGCGGCGGCCAAGCCCGCCAAGCCGGCAAAGCCCGCCGCCAGCCCCGCGGCGGCCGCGACGCCCGCGCCGGCGGTGACGGCCAGCAAGGGGACCCCGGTGCTGAACGCCCAGGGCAAGTGCGTCGACAGCGTCACCAAGCGCTTCGTCGACTCCAAACTGTGCGCCGCCAAGCCGGCCGGCGGCCCGGGCAAGGGAGTCAAGTGCGGCAACAGCTACATCGCCGCCGGAAAGAAGTGCACCAAGCCCAGCTGACCTGAGCGGCCGCGGCGCCTTGGCGGCGGACCTCCGGCGGGCGACCGCGGTCAGGCCACGCCCAGGCCGGCGCGCCGCAGCGCGGCCTCGGGGACGCGGGTCCAGGCCGCCAGGCGGGGCAGGGCGGCGGGGACAAGGCCCAGGGCGCCGACCGCGGCGTGGCGGCCCGGCCAGCCCTCGGCGCGGCGCTGCAGCCAGACGGCCAGGCGGATCTGCCGCCCGACGTCGTCGGCGAGGCGCCGGTGGTAGGCGCCCGCGCCCGCGCCCTGCAGCACCGCCTGCGCCGCCAGCCGGGCGCTGTGCAGGGCGATGGCCATGCCGTCGCCGCTGAACGAGGGGATCACCGCCGCCTGGTCGCCGAGACGATAGAGCCCGTCCGGACCACCGCCGCGATGCACATGGCCGTACGGGATGTCGGCCACCGTCAGCGGCCGCGGCGAGACGGCCTGGGCCCCCTCCAGCCGCCGCGCCAGATGCGGCTCGTCCACCAGCCGCGCCTGCAGCGCCGGCCAGGTCTTGCCCAGGGCCTCGAAGGCGCCCTGGCGGATCACCAGGCACAGGTTGGCCAGGCCATCCTCCACCGGCTGCAGGCCGGCATAGCCGCCGTCGAACAGCACCACCTCGACGAAGCCGGCGAGGGCGGCGGCCTGGCGCGGTTCCAGGCGGAAATAGCTCTTGAAGCCCACCATGCCGCGCAGGGTCCCGGCCGACGGCTCGCGCCGCGCGCCGCGCACGTCGTGCTTGCCGCTGGCCAGCAGCAGCCGGGGGGCCGTCAGGGCGCCCTCGCTGGTCTCCAGCCGGCCCTCGCCGACCGCGCGGGCCGAGACGCCGCGGCGGACCTGCGCGCCCAATGCTCCGGCGTGCTCCAGCAGGGCCTCGTCCAGCCGCTTGCGGGTCAGGCCCAGGGCGCGGAACGGCAGGGGCCGCTCCACCGATCGCCCGCCGGCCACCATCCGCACGCCGCCGATCGGCGCTCCGCCCAGGCGGGCCAGGTCCAGGCCGAGGGCCGCCAGGTGCGCCTGCGCCTCGGTCGACAGGAACTCGCCGCAGATCTTGTCCTTCGGTTCTCGCTCGCGCTCCAGCACCAGCGGCCGCCGCCCTGCGGCCGCCAGCAGCGCGGCGGCCGCGCCCCCGGCCAGCCCGCCGCCGACGATGACCGGATCGCTCACTTCACCCGCCCCACGCATAGCCGGAAGGGAAAGCGCCAGTCCACGCGCACGGCCTGGCGATCCACGGCAGAGGCGGCCAGCAGCCGCTCCCAGTCGCGCCGCTGGAAGGCCCGCGCCACCGACACCGGCCCGTCGTGGCGAACGAACGGGTGCCAGCCGGCCACCGTCGACAGGGCGGTGAAGCCATAGAAGGCCAGCGGGTGGCGGTGCAGGTCGTTGATGAACCAGCCGCGTTGGGCGCTGGCCTCCATCCAGTCGATGAAGCGCACCACCATCTCGTCGGGCAGGTGGTGGGTGACCAGGGAGCTGATCACGAAGTCCAGCGGCTCATCCGGCTGAAAGGCGAACACGTCCCCGGTGCGAAAGTCGATGCGCATGTCGGCCGGCGTGGCCGCCTTGGCCGCCGGCGCGCTCCAGGGGCTGAGGTCGATGCCGGTCAGGCGCGGCCGGAAGCCGGCCCTGGTCGCCCAGCGGTGCACGGCGCGCAGCATGTCGCCCTGGCCATAGCCCACGTCGAGCACGCTGATGGTCGAGCCGGGGGCCAGGCCGCGGGTGGCCTTCGCCAGCCAGGCCAGGGTCGGCGGCCGCGCCAGGGTGACGGTGTTGACCTTGGCCAGGTCCGCCAGGCAGCCGGTGAGGACCTCCGGCGAGACGTCGTCGGCGTCCATCCATTCGGCCTCGGCGGAGCGCTGGGCGAAGCTGCGCACCGGCCTAGACCAGCTGGAAGCGGAAGCTCTCGGCGGCGAGCCCCGGGCCGAACGCCACGGCGAAGCCATCCTTCGGCGGGCTGGCGGGCGCGGCGCTGCGGGCGCCGGCCAGGATCCGCTGCAGCACGAACATCAGCGTCGCCGAGGACATGTTGCCGAAGTCGCGCAGCACCCCGCGCGACCAGTCCAGCGCCGTCGGCGCCAGCTGGAAGCCGGCCTCCACCGCGTCCAGGATGGTGCGCCCGCCGGCGTGCACCGCCCAGACGTCGAAGTCCTCGGGCCGGCGTCCGCGCAGCAGGCCGCCGTCGTCGTTGCGTTCGCGCTCGGCGGCCAGGGCGCGCAGGATGCGCCCCGGCACCTCGCCCGACAGGGTCATGTCGAAGCCATGGTCGCCGATGCGCCAGGTGATCGCCTCGGCGCTGTCCTCGATGGTGGCGGCGCGGAAGTCGACCAGCGCCACGCCGGTCTCGTCCGCCGTCACCAGCGCCGCCGAGCAGCCGTCGCCGAACAGCATCATCGACAGGATCTCCTGCAGCCGGGCAGTCTGCTGGAAGTGCAGGGTGCAGAGCTCGAGGTTGACCACCAGCACCCGCGCCTCGGGCTCGGAGCGCACCATGTGGTGCGCCAGCCGCAGCGCGTTGACCGCCGCGTAGCAGCCCATGAAGCCGACCACGGTGCGCTCGACGCCCGGGTCCAGCCCGGCGGCGCGGACGATCATCTGGTCCAGGCCCGGCGCCACGAAGCCGGTGCACGAGGCCACCACCAGGTGGGTGATCCGCTCGCGCTCGTCGCCCAGGCCCAGGGCGTCGATGGCGCTCAGCGCCAGGCGCGGCGCGGCGGCCTCGAAGCGGGCCATCCGCGCACCGGTCGAGGGCGAGGCGTCCAGGGTGTAGAACCCCTCGGCGTCGCCGATCATCCGGCCGCCGTCGCTGGCCGGCTCGAAGTCGGAGAAGCGGTGCTCGATGGCGGCCCGCTCGGCCATCTTGCCGAACAGCCGCCGCTCGCGCGGGTCGGCCAGCGACTGGTCGATCAGCTTGAGGAAGGCGGAATGCACGTCGTGGGGCGGCGTCGCCGTCCCGATCCGGTTGATATGGGCGCGCGCCATCCAGGCCTTCCGTACTGACGCCGCGCGGGAGGCGCGGCTCTAAGCGACAGCCGATCGGCGGCGCGCAGGCGTAACGGGCAGGACGGAGGCGCGTTCCAGGCTGACCGGCGAATGATTGCACACAACCGGATGGCGCGAAAAGGGCCGCCGGGCGCCGGCGAGCCCTTATTTTACTGGGCATTTCAGAGGCGCGGCGCAGCCCGCAGCTTCAGCCACCGCGCCAGCGCCACCCCGCCCCAGATCGCTTCCACCAGGCCGAACGGCCACGCGCCCTGCAGAAAGCCATAGGCCGAGCCCAGCCAGCACGAGGCGGCGAACCCCAGCACCCACCAGGGCGACCGGCGTTCCATCGCATAGCAGACCAGCATCGCCGTCACGGCGACAAGGCCAAAGGCGGTCAGCGGGCTCATGCGCGGCCTATAGCACCGATCGGGCGGTCGCCGCCGCTTCGGTCCTGACGCGTCGCCGCGGCGAGCGTCGGCCGGGTGCGAGGCGGATTGACGCAGGTCAAGGCGCCGGCCTGCGGGCGGCGCTTTGTTGGCCCGGTCCCGAGAGGGACGACATTCCGGAGACACCGCCATGAACGCTCCCGCCAACGTTCCCGTGAAGCAGGCCGCCGTCGCCGCGACCCCCTTCGCCAACGTGTTCGGCTCGCTCCAGCGCGAGATCGATCGCCTGTTCGAGGACTTCAGTCCCGGCTTTCCCGTCGGGCGCGCCGGCGCCGACGTCCGCTGCAAGATGGACCTGGCCGAGACCAAGGATGGCCTGGAGCTGACCGTCGAGCTGCCGGGACTGGAGGAAAAGGACGTGAACGTCAGCGTCGCCGACGGCGTGCTGACCGTCAGCGGCGAGAAAAATGTCGAGTCCGAACAGAAGGACAAGAACTATCACTTCGTCGAACGGGGCTACGGCTCGTTCTCGCGTTCGATCGCCGTGCCCGAGGGCGTGCAGCCGGACCAGATCAAGGCCAGCCTCGCCAAGGGCGTGTTGAAGGTCACCATCCCGACGCCGGCGAAGACCGAGCCCAAGAAGATCGCCGTCCAGGCCGGCTGACGGCTGGGCGACGGCGCGCGGCGGCCCGACCCTTCCCCCGGATCCCCGTCGCGCTGGCCGCCGCCTCCGCCATCGCGGGGGCGGCGGCTGCGCCGGCGGCAGGCCTGCCGGCCGTTTCAGCACCTATGAGACTGCCGCCGCAGTGCGGCCGGCGTCGTCAGATCAGGTCGACGAGGCCGGCGGCGAGGCCGGTGTAGGTGGCGGGGGTCAGCGCCAGCAGGCGGGCCCTGGCGGCCTCGCCCACATCGAGGCCGCGCACGAACTCGGCCAGCTCGGCCGCGCCGACGCGGCGGCCGCGGGTCAGGTCCTTGAGCAGGGCGTAGGGGTCGCTGATCTGCGAGCGGCCGGCGGTGATCTCGGCGCGCACCACGGTCTGGATCGCCTCGGCCAGCACCTCCCAGTTCGCCTCCAGGTCGGCGTCCAGCACCGGCTGCGCCAGCGACACCTCGCCCAGGCCGCGCTGCAGGTTGTCGAGCGCCAGCAGCGAATGGCCGAGCGCGACGCCGATGTTGCGCTGGGTGGTGGAGTCGGTGAGGTCGCGCTGCAGCCGCGAGGTGACCAGGGTCTGCGCCAGGGTGGCCAGCAGCCCGCCGGAGATTTCCAGGTTGGCCTCGGCGTTCTCGAAGCGGATCGGGTTGATCTTGTGCGGCATGGTCGACGAGCCGGTGGCCCCGGCCACCGGGATCTGGGCGAAATAGCCCAGCGAGATATAGCTCCACATGTCGGTGGCCAGGTTGTGCAGCACCCCGCCGGCGTGCCGCACGCGATCGTACAGCTCCACCTGCCAGTCGTGCGACTCGATCTGGGTGGTCACCGGGTTGAAGCCGATGCCCAGCCCCTCGATGAAGTCGCGGGCCAGCGCCAGCCAGTCCACGTCGGGCTCGGCCGCCAGGTGCGCCGACCAGGTGCCGGTGGCGCCGGAGAACTTGGCCAGGTACTCCGAGCCTTCGATCTGCCGGGCGATGCGCTGCAGCCGCCAGGCGAACACCCCGATTTCCTTGCCCATGGTCGTCGGCGTGGCCGGCTGGCCGTGGGTGCGCGACAGCATCGCCGCGTCGCGGTGCGCCGCCGCCATCGTCGCCAGGGTGTCGATCACCGCGCGCAGCTTGGGCAGCCACACCCGGGTCACCGCGCGCTGCACCGTCAGGGCGTAGGCGGTGGAGTTGATGTCCTCGCTGGTGCAGGCGAAGTGGGTCAGCTCGGCCACGGCCCCCAGGCCCATGGCCTCCAGCCGGTCGCGCACCAGATACTCCACCGCCTTGACGTCGTGGCGGGTGATCGCCTCGCGCTCGGCCAGCCAGTCGATCTCGGCCTGGCCGAAGTCGGCGTACAGCGAGCGGAGCCGCGCCTTGCCGGCGGCGTCCAAAGGCGCGGCGCCGAACAGGCCGCGGTCGGTCAGGGCGATCAGCCACTCCACCTCGACCTCGACGCGGGCGCGGTTGAGCCCGGCCTCCGACAGATAGTCCGCCAGGGCGGCCACGGCCGGCAGATAGCGGCCGTCCAGCGGGCTGAGCGGCTGAGAGGGCAGAGCGGTCACGGGAACTCCGGAAGTCGGCGGTGGGGCGTTCGGCACGCTGGGGACAGCATACAGCCCCTTGAGGTCAAGCCCCATCGCGAAGGCGCCCGCGCTCGCCGGGCCGGAAAGGCGCCGTTGCGGGCCGCGACCCGCTCATCTTGGGGTCGGCCCGCCCAGAGGTCGGCCCACCTAAAGGTCGGCCCACCTAAAGGTCGGCCTTGGCCTCTTCCAGGCGGCGAAGCTCGTCCTCCAGCTCGGCGATGACGCTGCCGTTGGCGGGCGAGCCGCCGATGCTGGAGGGCGCCTGCAGGATCTCGAGCTCCCGGCGGACCTTGTCGATGGCTTGGGTAAGCTCTTCGCGGAGCTCGCGGTCTGACTCTGACATCGCGCCAGCCTAGAGCCTCTCAGGGCCAGATGGAATGATCTGACCCGATGCCGCCGCTCAGCCCAGCGGGTGTCGGCGCGGCGGCTCGGGGACGGCCTCGCCGTCGAGCCACAGTTCGATGACGTCGCCGTTGGCGATGTGGGCCAGGGCCAGCGGGTGGCCGAAGCGGTGCTCCACCAGGGCGTGGATGGCGTAGCCGTGGGTGACGGCGACCAGCGGCCCCTCGCTGGCGGCCAGCGCCTCGCTGAGCGCCTCCCAGAAGCGCCCGGCGATGATTTCGCGGGTCTCGCCGCCGAACGCCGCGGCGTCCAGCGTGCTGAGCTGGTTCTCCGCCATGTGCCGGCCGACCTCGGCGTAGGAGCGGTCCTCCATCCAGCCGAACTCGCCCTCGCGGATGCGGTGGTCGTGCGCCGCGGTCCAGCCGCACAGCGCGGCGATCGCCTCGGCGGTGGCGCGGGCGCGGGCTTGGGGGCTGGCGATCAGGGTCGCCTCGCCGATCGCCTGGGCGGCGATGAAGGCGGCCACGCGGGCGGCCTGCGCCTGGCCGGCCTCGCTCAGCGGCGAATCCCCCTTGCCCTCCAGGCGTCCGGCGGCGTTGGCCTCGGACTGGCAATGTCGAACGAGCAGGATCCGGCGCGGCATGCCTCCCCACTGCGCGAGCGCCGGCAGGGCGTCAAGCCGTGCCGCAGGGGCCGGCGACCGTAGTTCTAGGGCGCTCAGCCCGCCGCGGCGGCCAGCGCCTGGTCGAGGTCGGCGAGGATGTCGTCGATGTGCTCCAGGCCCAGCGACAGGCGCACATAGCCGGGGGTGACGCCGGTGGCGGCCTGTTCGGCCTCAGACAGCTGCGAGTGGGTGGTGGAGGCCGGGTGGATGGCCAGGCTGCGCGCGTCGCCGATGTTGGCCACGTGGTAGAGCAGCTGCAGGCTGTCGATGAAGCGGCGGCCGGCCGCCACGCCGCCGGCCAGCTCGAAGCCTACCAGCCCGCCATAGCCGCCGCTGAGGTAGCGGTCGGCGCGGGCGCGGGCCTCGCCGGACTGCTGGCCGGGGTGGATCACCCGGGTGACGTCCGCCCGGGCGGCCAGCCAGGCGGCGACCTGGGCGGCGTTCTCGGCGTGGCGCGGCATGCGCAGCGGCAGGGTCTCGACCCCCTGGATGATCTGGAAGGCGTTGAACGGCGACATCGCCGCGCCGAGGTCGCGCAGCAGCACCGTCCGGGCGCGCAGGATATAGGCGATCGGGCCCAGCGGCTTGACGGCCTGGGTCCACACCGCCCCGTGGTACGAGGGGTCGGGGCTGTTGAGGAACGGCTGGCGCTCGCCCGCCGCCTCCCAGTCGAAGCTCCCGCCGTCGACGATCAGGCCGCCGATCGAGGTGCCGTGGCCGCCCAGGTACTTGGTCGCCGAATAGACGACGATCGCCGCCCCGTGCTCCAGCGGCCGGCACAGCAGGGGCGCGGCGGTGTTGTCCATGATCAGCGGCACGCCAGCCTCGCGGCCGATGGCCGCCACCGGGGCGATCGGGAACACCTCCAGCTTCGGGTTCGGCAGGGTCTCGGCGTAATAGGCGCGGGTGCGGCCGTCGGTGGCGCGGCGGAACGCCTCCGGGTCGGCCGGATCGACGAAGCGCACCTCGACGCCCTGGTCGCGCAGGGTGTTGGCGAACAGGTTCCAGGTGCCGCCGTAGAGGTCGGTGGAGCTGACCACATTGTCGCCGGCCCGGGCCAGGTTCTGGATCGCGAACGCCGAGGCCGCCTGGCCCGACGCCACCGCCAGGGCCGCCACGCCGCCCTCCAGCGCCGCCACGCGCTTTTCCAGCACGTCGGTGGTGGGGTTCATGATCCGCGTATAGATGTTGCCCAGTTCCTGCAGCGCGAACAGGGCCGAGGCGTGCTCGGTGTCGCGGAACTGGTACGAGGTGGTCTGGTGGATCGGCACCGCCACCGAGCCGGTGGAGGGATCGGCCCGCCACCCCGCATGCACCGCCAGGGTTTCCGCTCGCAGCTTCGACGCGTCCATCATCGCCTCCGTTTTGCCCGCCCTAGTGCCAAAGCCGCCGCCGCAGGTCAAAGCCCGCGCTGCGCGGTTCCGGGGACAGGGCGATCCAAGGTCCCGCGATAGGTTCCGCGACATTCCCCCAGAGCCCCCCGCACACCCTCCCGTCGCCCCCTGTCGGGATGGCGTGATATGGGACGTCCTAGGGGCGGGAGGACACGGACATGGCGCAAACCCGGCTGCTGATCGGCGCCCGCAAGGGGGCCTGGTTCCTGGATGGCGAGCGGGGAGGCGGTGACTGGCGGCTGACCGGGCCGCTGTTCCTGGGACAGATCATCAACCATCTGGTGATGGACCCGCGCGACCCGCAGGTGTTGCTGGCGGCCGCCACCACCGGCCACCTCGGCCCCACCATCCAGCGCTCCACCGACGGCGGCGCCACCTGGGCCGAGGCCGCCCGTCCGCCGGCTTTCGCCAGCGGCGAGCCGCACGGCCGCTCGGTGCATCACACCTTCTGGCTCGAGCCCGGGCACGCCAGCGAGCCGGGGGTCTGGTGGGCCGGCGCCTCGCCGCAGTCGCTGTTCCGCAGCGCCGACGGCGGCGACACCTGGGAGGGCGTCGCCGGGCTGAACGAGCATCCGCGGGTGATGGACTGGTTTCCGCCCACCGACGAGGGCACGCCGGACGGGCCGATGGTCGCCGGCATCGTCATCGACCCGCGCGACGCCCGGCACATGTACCTGGCCACCCCGACGGCGGGCGTGCTGGAGACCACCGACCAGGGCGCCAGCTGGGCCCCGCTGAACGAGAACGTGCGCTGCGACTTCCTGCCCGACCCCTATCCGGAGTTCGGCCAGGACGCCCACCAGATCGCCCTGGCGCCCACCAACCCCGATCGCCTCTGGCAGCAGAACCATTGCGGCATCTACCGGCTGGACCGGCCGGGCCGCCGCTGGGACCGGATCGGCGAGGCGATGCCGCGCGAGATCGGCGACATCGGCTTTTCCATCGTGCCGCACGTGCGCTGCGACCAGACCGCCTGGGTGTTCCCGATGGACGGCACCGACGTCTGGCCACGGGTCAGCCCGGGCGGGCGCCCGGCCGTCTATCGCACCCGCGACGGCGGCGCCTCGTGGGAGCGGCAGGACAACGGCTTCCCGCGCGAGCAGGGCTGGTTCACGGTCAAGCGCCAGGCCATGTGCGGCGACGCCGGCGCGCCGATGGGCCTCTACCTCGGCACCACCAGCGGCGAGGTCTGGGCCAGCGAGGACGAGGGCGAGAGCTGGCGTCAGATCGCCGCCCACCTGCCGGAGATCTATTCCGTGACGGTGGCCCCGGCGCTCTGATGGCGCAGGTGCTGATCCCCTCGCAGCTGAGCGCCTATACCGACGGCGCCACCCGCGTGGCGGCCTCCGGCGCCACGGTGGGCGCGGTGCTCGACGACCTCGATCGCCGCTTTCCCGGGCTGAAGTTCCGGGTGGTCGACGAACAGGACCGCGTGCGCCGCCACATGCGCCTGTTCATCGGCCAGGCCGAGACCCGCAGCATCGCCCACCCCCTGGCCCCCGACGACGAGCTGCTGATCTTCGGCGCGCTCTCGGGCGGGTAGGGGGCGGGCGGCAGCCCTGCAGCCTCCTCGCTTCGTCACCCCGGACCAGGGCGTGTCAGCGCCCGCCGATCCGGGGCCAGCCGGCCCGCCACCGAGACGATCTCCAGCCAGCTCAGTCGGCGCCTCATCGCCGCTGTCTGGGCGACGTCCCGGCCGGCCCCGGGTCGACGCTGCGCGCCGCCCGGGGTGACGGAAGGGAGGCGTTACCCTGACGAGCGCCCGCGCGGCCCAGGGGGCAGGCCGAGGCCTTCCCGCGTCCGGCGGCGCGCGTCCCCTGGACTTGCGGCGCGCATCCGGCGACGCTGGCGGGGATGGGCCGCTTTGGGGGGCGTTGCGTGTGTTGAGCCGACTTCGACGGGCGGCGGGGCGGGCATTGCTGACCCTGGCGACGACGCTGGTCTTGCTGGCCCCGGCCGCGGCCTGGGCCGCCTGGCCTTCCGACGCCGGGCGCGGCCCCTGCGCGGTGAGCAAACAGAGCAATGTCGAGGCGCGGATGCGCGACGGGGTGGTGCTGCGCGCCGACGTCTATCGCCCCGACAGCCCCGCGCCGGTCCCGGTGATCCTGATGCGCACCCAGTACGGCAAGGAGGCCGCGCAGGTGCAGCCGGCGCGGTTCGAGACCCCCGGCTGGTACGCCTCGCACTGCTACATCGTGGTGGTGCAGGACATCCGCGGCCAGGGCGCCTCGGACGGGGTGTTCTACGAGTACGCCCACGACCGCGACGACGGCTATGACAGCGTCGAGTGGGCGGCGCGCCTGCCCGGGGCGAACGGGCGGGTCGGCATGTACGGCTCGTCCTATGTCGGCGCCACCCAGTGGCTGGCGGCGACCGCCGCGCCGCCGTCGCTGAAGGCCATCGTGCCCTCCAACACCGCGTCGGACTACTACGACGGCTGGACCTACGAGGACGGCGCCTTCCGGCTGGGGTTCATCGAGCCGTGGATGACCGACACCATCGCCACCACCGCCGCGGCCAACCGCAAGGACGCCCAGGCCCTGGCCGGGCTCAAGGCGGCGGCCAGGTCCGTCGCCGTGTGGCTGCGCTTCACGCCCTATTCGCGCCTGCCCACCCTGCAGCCGGACAATCCTGTGGTCGCGCCGTATTTCTTCGACGCCATCCGCCATCCGGCCGACGACGCCTACTGGCGCGCGTTCAGCATCCAGACCCGCTATAGCCAGGTGACCGTGCCGGTGCTGGCGTTCGAGGGCTGGTACGACGCCTTCGTCAACGGCGCGCTGCGCAACTTCGACGGCATGCGCCGCGAGGGCGGCTCCGAGCTGGCGCGGCGCAACCAGCGGATCGTCATCGGGCCTTGGGAGCACCTCGGCTGGGGCCGTCCGGAAAGCCCGGTCAGCCCGCGGCTGAAGGCGATCGGGCCGGTGGCCGACAGCCCCGTCAACGCCCTGACCATCGCCTGGTTCGACCACGTCCTGAAGGGCCAGGACAACGGCGTCGCCGGCGGGCCGCAGGTCGACTATTTCGTCATGGGCGAGAACCGCTGGCATGTGGCCGACCAGTGGCCGCTGCCGTCGACGGACTACCAGACCTGGACCCTGGCCAGCGGCGGCCACGCCAATTCGGTGATGGGCGACGGCGTCCTCAGCCCCGCGCCGCCGCTCCAGGCGAGGGGCGAGGCGGTGGCCCACCCGACCACCGAGGGCGGCGTCCCCGTCGCCGCCGCGGCGGCCGCCGCGCCCAGTGACCAGTTCACCTACGATCCGGCCAATCCCGTCCCCAGCATCGGCGGCCATTCGTGCTGCGCCTGGAGCTCCGGCCCGCAGGGCCAGTTCGACCAGTCGGCGATCGAGCAGCGTCCGGACATCCTGGTGTTCTCCAGCGCGCCCCTGGCCCAGCCGCTGGAGGTCACCGGGCCGGTGACGGTGATCCTCTATGCCCGCAGCACGGCGCCCGACACCGACTTCACCGCCAAGCTGGTGGACGTGTTCCCGGACGGCACGGCGGTGAACCTCAGCAACGGCATCCAGCGGGCCAGCTTCCGCGACTCGCTCAGCCATCCCACGCCGATCGTCCCCGGACAGGTCTATCGCTACCGGATCAACGTCTGGCCGACGAGCAACCTGTTCGCCGCGGGCCACCGCATCCGGCTGGAGATCTCGTCCAGCGACTTCCCGCAGTTCGCGCCCAACCCCAACACCGGCGAGCCCTTCGGCGCCACATCGACCCAGGCCGTCGCGGTGCAGACCATCCTGCACGACATCGACCACCCGTCGGCCGTGATCCTGCCGGTGATCCCCGCCGGCGCCGCAGGTCCGGGCGCGGACCATCCGCCGGCGCGGTGAGGCGACCCCTCAGCCCGCGAAGCGCTCGACGATCTCGCCGACGCTTTCCTTGACCTCCAGGCTGACGCCCTGGGCGAACCACAGGCGGCTGGAGGTGCGCACGTTGTTGTCACCGTACAGGCTGGCGCCGGCCGCCTCGGCGCCGGCGACGTACAGCACCAGGGCGGCGTTGACCCACAGCGGGCCGCCCTTCACGGCGGTCAGTTCGACGAGCTTCATGGCCGCACTCCGGCCCGCGTCGCCCGGCCGGTGCGGCAGGCGGAGGCGGGCCTTCATCGTAAAGCGCCGCAGATGAAGACTTTGCAGGGCGGCAATTCTCTGTCGCCGAGGATCGATCCGCACAAGATTTGTGTGGAATTATTCGGCTGCTGCGTATAGAATAGCGCATCGAATATCGCTTTGGTGCGACGAACTTCGCCGACTGATCTGCAGGATCTGGCGGCCGAATTCGCCGCGATCCTCTCCGAAAATTTGATCAAATCTCTTCGCGTGAGCGCCGCACAGCGCGCCGCGAAGGTCCATGGCGTCGTGGCGGCCTTCCGCTGCCGCGGCCACAGCCGAAAGCAACATGTCAGACCTTCACAACATCGGCTTCTCGGATCGGCTCAAGGCCGCCGCCGAAGCGAAAAAGGCCCGGCTGGCCAAGTTCCAGGCCCGGCCCACGATCACCGATCCGCTGCACGACCAGCGCGCGGCGCTGAAGACGGCGGAGCGCGCGCAGGTTCGCGCGGACCGCGCCGCGGCCAAGGCCGACGCCCGCCAGGCGGTGCTGGACGCCGAGGAGGCCGCCCGCCAGGCGCAGGCCCAGCTGGACGCAGAGGCCCTGGAGGCCAAGCGCGGCGAACGCAAGGCGCGCAAGGCGCTCACCAACGCCGAGGCGCAGGCCAAGCGCGACGCCCGCTACGCCGCCCGCAAGGCGCGCCGCTAGCCGCCAGGAGGCCCCAGATGCGAAAGCCGAACTACAATTTCGAGCGCGCCGAGCGCGAGCGGATCAAGGCCATCAAGACCGCCGAGAAGGCCGCCGCCAAGCGCGAACAGCGCGAACGCGACCGCCCGGCGCCGCTCGATCCGACCAACAACGATTAGGAGTCCGTCCGTGCAGACCGCCACCATCTTCAATCAAGAGACCGTCGTCCTGGACGGCGAGCACTTCGCCGACTGCGAATTCCGCAACTGCCGCCTGATCTACCGCGGCGGCGAGGTCCCGCACTTCGACGGCTGCCAGTTCGAACAGTGCGACTGGAAGTTCGAGGACGCCGCCGCGCGCACCCTGGCGCTGCTGAAGCGGGTGTGGACCGCCGGCGGCAAGTCCGCCGTGCAACTGATGATCAAGGAGATCACCCGCGAGGCCCGCTGACCGACTTCGGACGGGCGCAAGCGGGGTGACGGCGCCGTCGCCGGGACGCTAGGGTAGGCGCATGCGGGACACGGCCGGGCACACGGCTGGACCGCCCAGGGAGTCGCCACATGACCCAGAAATCGCCCACCGAGGCCTCAACCGCCCAGCCATCCACCGTCGAAGGCCCCGTTACCGGCGGGCGCCACGGCTGGGCGTTCAACCGGCCGCTGATCGACCTGGCCGACAAGGGCTATGTCGAGGCGGAGTTCTTCCTCTCCGGCGAGGCGACCACCTACGCCCTGGCGCCGGGCGCGCAGATGAGCCGCGACGGCCGCTGGCCCGCGCGGCCGCGGGGCAAGGTTCCCTTCAAGACCCGCTTCCTGGTCTATCGCCCCGCCGACCCGGCCCGCTTCAACGGCACGGCGGTGGTCTGCTGGAACAACGTCACCGCCGGCTACGAGCTGTTCTTCGGCGAGGGGCCCGAGGTGCTGGAGGAAGGCTACGCCTATGTCTGCGCCACGGTGCAGCGGGTGGGCGTGCACGGCTTCGCCGAGAACCCGCAGGGCCTGGCGGCCTGGGACCCCGAGCGCTATGGCAGCTTGAGCATCCCCACCGACGACGCCTCCTACGACATCTTCTCGCAGGTCGCCCGGGCGGTCGGGCCCGGCCGCGACCGCACCGTCGATCCGCTGGGCGGCCTGGACGTGCGCAAGGTGATCGGCCTGGGCGCCTCGCAGTCGGCCGGGCGGCTGGCCACCTACGTCAACGCCATCCATCCGCTGGCGCCGGACCAGGGCGGCCACGCCTTCGACGGCTACATGCTGCAGATCTACTTCGGCAGCGGCACGCCGCTGGAGGCGTCCGACCGGCCGGTGAATCCCAACGCCGCCGGCGCCGCCGTGCGCCTGCCGCGCGGCCAGAGCCTGATCCGCGAGGATCTCGACGTGCCGGCGATGATCGTCAACACCGAGCTGGAGGCCATCGCCTGCCTCAGCGTGCGCCAGCCGGACACCGCGCGCTTTTGCACCTGGGAGGCCGCGGCCCTGACCCACGTGTCCTACCAGGCCCAGCTGACCCGCAACGAGAAGTACCGGCGCGACTTCGGCGTCGCGCCGCCGGCGCCGTCGGAACAGATGAACCGCATCTACCTGCAGCCGTTCTACGACGCCGCCCTGCACCACCTGAACCGCTGGGTGAACGGCGGCGCGCCGCCCCCCGGCCAGCCGCCGATCGACTTCGACGCCGAGGGCCAGGTGGTGCGCGACCGCCACGGCATCGCCACCGGCGGGGCGCGCCTGCCCCAGGCCGACGCTCCCGTGGCGATGAACAGCTCCACCCCCGTCAGCGACGACTTCGCCGGCCGCCTGCGCGGCTCCAACCGCCCGTTCGACGCCGCCACCCTGGACGCCCTCTATGGCGACGAGGCGGGCTACCTGACCCGCTTCCGCGCGGCCGCCGAGGCGGCGGTGGCGGCCGGGGTGCTGATGCCCCGCGACGTCGCGCCGGCCCTCGCCGAAGCCGCCCAGGAATACCGCCGCGCCCACGCCATGGCCCAAGCCCCCGCCGCCGCGGAGTGAACGCCATCGTCCCTCCCCCTCGCGCCTGACCAGCTCACACGTCCCGATGAAGCGTTGCCCTCTTCCTTCTCCCCTTGCGGGAGAAGGTGTCTTGCGCAGCAAGACGGATGAGGGGTGGACGAGGCGGCTCCGGTTGGCGCCCGCGCCAAGCCTCCGCAGGCTAGTCGCGAAGGCTCATCAACCCCTCATCCGGCTGACGCGGGCCACCTTCTCCCGCAAGGGGAGAAGGCGCGCACCCCTCCGGCCGATGCTGTGGCCACCCTGCCATCGCCCTTGCGCAGCATGCCGGCTGACGCGCCGCGAAGCGCTGCGGTATGCTACTGATCCGTGTGGCCTGACCGATGGAGCGCGCCGTGACCGACACCGCCAGCCTCGCCTTGCCCGATACGCCCGCCGGCCGCCGGCTGGACTGGTGGATCGGCATGCTGAACCAGCAGGGGCAGGGCGCCGGCCCCGGCGACTGGGACCACTACGCTCCGGCGTTCCGCGCCCAGCTGGGACCGATGCCGGACGCCGAGGCGCAGCAGGCCGCCTGGCGGGCGAACGCGGCCCGCATCGGCCGGGTCGTCGCGGTCAAGGTCGAGGCGGACGGCGATGACGAGATCCAGGTGGAGGTGAGCACGGACAAGAACCGGCGCTGGCTGCTGGCCGCGGCGGTCGAGGCCGACCCGCCACACCGTTTCAGCGCCTTCCGCATCGAGCGGCGCTACGACTTCCAGCTCGGCTTTCGCGAGGCGACCGCCGCTGACGCGGCGATCCTGGCCGACGTGGAACGCCGCTGCCCCATCGTGATGGGCGATGTCGCCGTGCACTTCGACCGGGGCGAGGACTACATGGACGCCACCCGGCTGATGGAGGACTGCAGCATCGGCCTGGCCTCGGTGGACGGCGAGCCGGCGGCGGTCAGCTGCGGCGCCCAGCATGTGGTGCGCGTCGGCGGGGCGCTGAAGACCATCGTCACCGTCTCGCACCTGCGCGTGCTGCCGGAGCACCAGCGCAAGGGGCTGTGGGGGGCCGCCAACAAGGTGCTCGACAAGTACCGGGGCCATATCGACGGCACCAACGCCTATATCGCGGTCGACAACCTAGGCATGCAGCACGGCTTCTCGGGCACCCCGGACAAGTGGAGTCAGACCATCGACCGGGCGAGCCTGGATTGCCGGGCGCTGGCCGGCGCGCCGCTGAAGGCCATCCCGGGGCGAGCGGCGACCCCGGCGGACGCGCCGGACATCGTGCAACGGCTGAACGCCTTCCACGACGCGGAGGAGATGTTTGTTCCGTACTCGGTCGAGCGCTTCGCTGCCCGCATGGCGCGCGCGCCCGATCTTTACGGCTGGGACCGGGTGTGGCTGACGGAGGCGGCCGTGGTCGGCGCCTGGGCGCATGGCGCCGCCCTGCGCACCGTCACGGTCACGGCCGGGACGACCACCGTCTCCACCCGCGGGGTGGTGCTGGACTACGCGTTCGCGCCTGGGGCGGAGGACCAGTTCGAGGCCCTGCTGCGCGCCTGATGCGCCCGCCTGGCCGCGGAGGGCTTCGACGACCTTGTGATCTACACCTCTCCAGCCTCGCCCGGCGGTGACCTGATCCGCCGCCTGGCCCGCGACGTGGGCGGCTTCTTCATGTGGACGCCCGGCGTGGCCGTTCCGGAGGGGGTGGAGACCCGGGGCCTGTACGTAGACGCGGTGTACTTCTGAGACGGGTCGTCGGCACGCCTATCCTGAAAAGCGGGGCCGGATACGGGCCGTCGATCCCGTGATAGCCTCCCGGCTGTGGATCGACGCGACCCGACGTTGGAAGAGATCGAGCGCGCCTGGCGGCGGCCGAGGCCCGTGGAGGACGCGCCCGCACCGGGGCGCAAACCGTGGCTGATCCGGGCGCCGGTGCGCTGGGCGCTCGCCATCGCCGCCGCCGAAGGCCTGATGGTCGCCACCTCGATCGTCTGCGGGGACCAGGCGGCGTGGCGCGGCCTCCTGCGTGAAGTGCTGGCCGCCACGCTTCTGATCTTTGTCGTCCGCGCGCTGTTCCTGTGGTCTCTCCTGCGGGACTGGAACCGGATGGAGGCGCGGCTCGACCGTCCAGAGGGCCTTGCCCTTGGGCTCGGCATCGCGCCGGCGGCGGTGTTCAGTCTCGCGTGGACGCTCCTGATCGTCGCGATCACCGTGAGCAGCGTGGCGGACGCGCTGCGCTACGGATTTCCGCAGCGCGGCTGATCGCTCTAGCCCGCCGACAGATGCCGCTCGAAGAAGGCGGCGATGTCGGTGAACACCTCGGCGCTCTCGGGGGCGTCGACCGCCGCGCCGGCGTGCAGCCGCGCGCAGCCGAGGAGCAGACCCTCTCCGACGAGGCTCAGGCGACGGCGCCCTGGCCAGCGGTCGGGCTGGATTGGCCGCCGTAGGCCTGGGTCGCCGCGGCGGCCGCTGACGCGGTCCCGTAGCCCGCGGTCCCGAAGCCCGAGGCCATGAACTGGTCGACCATCTGTTCCAGGGCGGAGGCCATGTAGGCGAAGTCCGGCCGGTTGGCCGCGCCGCCCGCGGCCGATGTGTCGCCCGGACCGTCCGAAGCGCCCGCAGCGTCCGTCGCGCCCGAGACGTCCTGGGCCGCGCCGGTCGGGGCCAGGCTCCAGACGCCGATGGTAATCCCGTCGGGCAGGGTGGCGGTGACGCCGCCCGTGACCTGTTCGCCGCCAAGCAGGGAGCCGAATGAGGGCGGCGTCGGCGGCTTGGCGCCCGCCGACGATCCGGCGGGCGCACCGTCACTGGCCGCCCCCGCGGTGCTCGCGGCTCCGGTCAAGCCGGGCGTCGGGTCCGCCGATCGTGTCCACGCAGTCCCGAAGCTCGAATAGTTCACGCCACCAACGCCTTGCATGCTGTCCTCACTGACCTTGCACAGGATGCACGCGGGGCAAGAAATCTGCCGCGCGCTGTCGCTTCGGTGAAGTGGCAGGGGTTTCAGGACCCTATCTGGTTAACCGGCGGCCGGCGCGGCGGGCGATGACCCGGTTCCGCCTGGGCGCCTTTTGCACCCCCGGAAAAAGGCGCCGGGAGGTCCATGGAGCCGCCGGCCCGGGGTTCAGGGGCGGGATCGGCTCAGGAACGGGTTGCCGCTGGGGACGACAGCGAGCGCCAGAGTGTCCGTTCGATGGCTGCGGTGGACGGGCAGCTGGACTCGCCCATGGACGGGTTGACCGTGATCACCACGGTGCGGCCCTCGACCCGCACGCCGCCGGCGGGCCCCTGCTCCAGGCGCACGGCGTCCACCTGCGTCAGCAGGCGCCGGCCGCCCGGCGCAGCGGCCATGGCCACGATCGCGTCGCTGACCCTGGCCGCGGCCAACGGATAGAGCTGGTCGACGCCGGCGTCGGCGTCCGGGGTGTCGAACGACACGATGTGGTGGGCGGCGCGGCTGGCGCGCAGCGCCGCCTGGAAGAGCTTCGCATAGAGGGCGGCGGCCGGATCGGAGCGCGCCGCGCCGAGGGGCGTCGACCCGGCGATGGCGACCCCGGACGTCGCCATCACGCAGGAAGCCACCAGCACCCGAAGCACGCCTGCGAGCTTTGCCATGGTCAAGCCATGGCGCCACCTTGTGGCGAACTGACGGCAGGTTGGGGTGTGATGCCGGGGTGATGCTGGAGTCGCGATACCGATCGCCCGCCCATCGTCCGCGGGAGCGTCGCTCGGTCGGCGGGGAACAGGTATCGTGTCTGCCAGGGTTCACCTGATTCAATTGCCGGAGGTGACTTGAGGGATCTTGCAGGCCTATCGGCCCTGGCGGTGGTGATCGTTCTCGGCTTCTGTCTGTACAGGGGCGAGGCGCCCGATGCAGGTCGCTACAGCACCAGGATGGTCGCCCGCAGCGACGATCCGATCCAGTACTGGGGGTTCATCCTGATCCTTGCCGGGTTCGATGCATTCCTGGCGCTGTTCTGGCTGGGCGTCATCCACAACTGAGCCGCGGCGCTTGGCTCATCATGCAACGCCCGGCGTGTGTCGCCGCGAATTTCGCTCGACCCGGTGGCGACGCGGCGAGCTGTCCCCTAGAAGGAAGGCCGTCGCAGATCAGGCGCGGGGCGCGCCTGCTGCCGGGAGCTGGGGGGCTCGGATTTGAAGCGTATAGTGTTCGGCGCCGCGCTTGTGAGCCTGTGCCTGGCAGCTGGATCGGCGTGGGGCGCGGGGTGGGAAGCGCCGGTGAAGGTGGGACAGACCGCGGCCGGCTATCAGGCCGACCTGGACGCCTGCCTGCAGCGTGCGAAGGCCTGGCCCGGCGACGGCAACACCGGACTGCCGCCCCCGATCGGCGCCGCACCCATCACCGACGCCTACAAGCTCGGCTATAACACCGTTGGCGTGCTAAAGCCTGGGCAGGCGGTGGCCGCGAGCCTGCTGGCGATCCCGCTGGAGGCCGCGTTGGAGAAACAGAACGTCGGCCTGAATCAGATCCGCTGCATGCGGACCCGCGGCTATGCCCTGATCGCGCTGAATCAGGCGGAAAACTATGGCTTCCGGCACGCGGCGGGCGGGCAGGGGGCCTGGCTCGAAGCCTTCGCGCGCAAAGCTGCGCCGGCGCGGCTGCAGGCCACTGTGGCGCCGCTGCCTGAGGTCCCGCATGGTCCGTTCTACGTCGGCGCCGTCCGGCTCGAACCGGATGGACTGGCGCTGGCCCAGGGCGCGGTGCGCGGTGGCGACGCCATCGTGACCGGCCAGGCGCACTATCGGCGGACAGCGCGGCTGAAGACGCCGTTCAAGATCCTCAACCGGCGTCTGGCGGAGGGGACCGAGTTCTTCGCCTTCGCCGCACCGATGTCGTGGGATCCCGATCTTGGCCCGGCCACCGCCGCGTGGTGCCTGCCCGCGCCGAAATCGACGACCACCGGACTGCTGGCCGTCGTTCAATGGGCGTGGTGCGTCCGCGCCGGTAGCGACGGCTACGATGGATTTCTGGCCGTCCGGGAAAGCAACGGCTGGCTCGTCAACGCCATCCAGGAGTTGCCGCGGCCGGTGTTGCGCACCCCGATCGTTCTCGCGCCGGACGACCAGGACGCGCTGGGACCTCTAGCCCTGGAGCTGAAGGTGGAGCGGGTGGATGACGACGGTGTCGTCCTGGCGGCCTGGGTGTCACAGCCGGACAAGCTGCCCGTGCTCATCTGGCGGGGCCGCCAATCCTTCGGGACCGACGGGCGCGCGATCCTGCCGTTCTGGACGCAGGCCCTGGTGCTGAGCCGCGACGGCCGGGCGGTGACGGGCGCCTGGGCGACGGGAGACGGCCGAGGCTGGATGGACCAGATCGCGGGCAAACCAGACGAAGGGGCGGCCTGGAGGGCCATTCACGGGGCGCCGGACGGCGTGGCGCGCTAGGGCTGCCCGCGGCGCGCTTGCATAGAGACGGAACAGCCCGGCCAGCGGCGGGATCAGACTGTCGAACCCCGCCGCCCGCTCAGTCCGGCCGGCGGCCGATCGTGTAGCCGCTGCGGAGGGTTTCGTGGAACGCGCCAGCCTCCGCCGCCGCCTCGGCCTGCGCCTCGTCCGCCAGCACGGCGCGCAGCTCGGCCTCGAAGGGGGCGGAATGCTCGCCCAGGGCCCGGGCGGAGCACACCGAGGTCGATCGCAGATAGCCGACGATCGCGTCCGGCGACCAGGCGCGCGGCTCGGCGAACGCGTGGCTCTGGACGTCGGCGAAGCCGGCCGCCTGCAGCGCCCTGGCGTCGGCGCCCGGGCCGACGGCGTTGCCGGGCCGCGCCTGGGCGATGCCGGCGCCGGACGCCCGCTCCGACCAGCGCCGCGCCACCGCCGCCGCGGCCTGCTGCCAGGCCTCCCGCCCGGCGAAGATACCGTCCATGCCCAGCGTCGCCAGCCAGCCGCCGGGCCTCAGCCAGTGCAACGCCTTGCGCGCGATCAGGCGCTGGTCCAGCCGGTGGAAGGCCTCGCCGACGGTGATCAGGTCGACGGACCCGGCCGGCAGGTCCAGGTCCTCGGCGCGCCCGACCTGCCAGACCACGTGGCCGAGGCCGCGCCGCGCGGCCTCTTGCTGGCCCAGCGCGACCATCTCCGGCTCCAGGTCCACCGCCCAGACCGCCGCGAACGCCGGCGCCAGGTCCAGCGCCACCCGTCCGGGACCGCAGGCCAGGTCCAGCAGCACCCCCGCGCCGCGCGCTCCGGTGCGCGCCAGCAGATCGTCCAGCAGCGCGCGGGGATAGGGCGGCCGGTAGCGCAGATACGCCGCGGCCGTCCCGACGAAGGCGTCCGGGGCCAGGTTCGAAGCCGTGCTCATGCGCTGGTCGCCCCACGCCGCCGTCGTTTCGTACAGGGGCGCGATGATACGCGCTCCCCCGACGCCGCGCTCGCGGAAGCGTCGGCCGGTCGGGCGGGGAAATCGTGTCCCCCGTTGCGCGGTCCGGGGTCGCCTGAGATGCTGGCTTATGTTCGGCCGGCGCCCCCTCCTCGCAAGCATCCTGACTCTGGCGGCGCTTCCGTGGGCGGCCCACGCATCGCCGGGCGGGGCCGAAGAAGACCGCCTGATTGCCATCTCCGAGACGATTGCTCTCAGGCCTACCCAGACGCTTTCGCCTGCACAGCGGACATTCAAGATCGTCTGGGAGCTGGAAGCCGAGGTGAACAACGGCGGCTTCGACCAGTATTTCTTCAATTCCTCCGGCCGTGATGCGCCTAGAGCGGTTGCGGCCCTGAGGACGATTGGCGCGCGCAAGTGCGCCCAGATCGTCGCTGAAGCTGTCCATCGGTTCGGCCGACCTGACCTTGACTGGGCGGACGTCATTAAGCGTCGAGAGGCCTTGAACACGTTCGAAGACGACACGTTCGACGATCTGGACGCGCGCTTTCTTGCCTATCCTGATCCGCTGAGCGCCCTGCTCTACAAGTTTGTCGCCGCACATCCGGCCGATTTCTGAGACGGTAACAGATATGTCGGGCCGCGGGGTTGGGAGGCGGGATCGTGTCCCTCGATGGCGCGCCGCCGGTGGCGCGTGCCCGGACGCCGCGCTGAATGCCTCCCCATACCTTGGAGGTGGGGCGAAGCGATCTGTATTCAAGAATTGGCGGGCGGGAATATCTGCATAGTCTTCGGAGCCTTCGGCAACCGGGGGCTGGGGCATGCGGGTTCTGATCTCGTCGGTGGGCACGCGGGGCGACGTGCAGCCCGCCCTGGCCCTGGCGCAGCGGCTGCGCGACCTGGGCTGCGAGGCGCGCCTGTGCGTGCCGCCGAACTTCGTCGCCTGGGCGCAGGGCCTGGGCTTTGCCGCGCGGCCCCTGGGCGTCGAGATGCGCGCGCCGCGGCCGGGCGTCGCCCCGCCGCCCGTGCCGGACCTGATCACCGACCAGTTCGAGACGCTGCAGGCCGCCGCCGAGGGCTGCGACGCCGTCGTCGGCGCCGGCGTGCACCAGTACGCCGCCCGCTCGGTGGCGGAGCGCAACGGCGCCCGCTATCTGATCGCCGCCTATGCCCCCGTCTCGCTGCCCTCGGCCGACCTGGCGCCCGCGGGGCGCGCGGTTGCGCAGCAGGAGCCCGCGGAGATCCAGCGCCGCTGGCAGGCCGCGCGCCGCGGCTGGAACGACCGTTCGCTCGGGCGCGTGAACCTCAACCGCGGGCGGCTGGGCCTGGCGCCGGTGGACGACCTGCTGGACCATATCCTGGGTGCGCGCCCCCTGCTGGCCTGCGATGCCTGGCTGGGTCCGGCTCCCCGGGCGGCCGATGTGGAGGTCGTGCAGACGGGCGCCTGGCTCCTGCCGGACACGGCGGCGCTGCCGCCGGCGCTGGACGCCTTCCTCGCGGCGGGCGAGGCGCCGGTCTACCTCGGCTTTGGCAGCATGCCGGCGCCCTACGAGACCAATCTCGCCCTCGTCGAGGCCGTGCGCGCCGTCGGCCGGCGCATGGTGCTGTCGGCCGGATGGGCCGGTTTCGCGCGGATCGACGATGCCCCGGACGGCCTGGTGATCGAGGACGTGAACCACCAGGCGCTGTTCCCGCGCGTGGCGGCGGTGGTTCACCATGGGGGCGCGGGCACGACCACCGCCGCGGCCCTGGCCGGCGCGCCCCAGGTGGTCGCGCCGCTGTTCAGCGACCAGTTCTACTGGGCCAGCCGGGTGGCCGAGCTCGGCCTGGGCGCCGTGGCCCCCTCCGCCCTGGACAGCTACGAACTGGCCCGCGCCCTCGACGCGGCGCTCCGGCCGGCGGTGACCGCCCGCGCGAGCGCCGCCGCCGGACAGGTCTCGACCACCGGCGCCGACACCGCCGCGCGTATCGTCGTCGAGGGCGGGCGGTCCGCGTAGGCTGAGCGGCGGCGTGAGGGGCCTGTTGCGCCGCGCAGCGGTCAGAACCGGATGCGGACGGCGACGCCGACATCGAAGGACTGGCCCACCACGATGGCGCCGTCGTCGCTGACGGCGTGCGCCTCGCTGCCGAACGGCGCGCCGGCGGCGGCGTAGTTCCCGGGGAGGTAGCCCAGATCCACGACCCCCGATCCGGTCCACTTGACGGCGTCACGCTGGCAGCAGGCGCCCGTGGAGGCCTGCGCGGCGCCGACGATCACCGAACCGTCGCGGCTTGTGCCATAGGCGATCGCCGCGTTGCCGATGCCCGGTCCCAGCGACGACGAACTGACGAGAAACGGCAGCGCCACCACGCCGCCGGCCTGGGTCCACCTGAAGGCCGTCAGCTGGCCGCCGTTGTGGCTGTTGTTCACGTAGCCGACGACGATGCGCCCGTCGGCGCTCACGCCAAGGGCCTTGCCGAGATCCAGCGTGTTGGGGTCGCCGATGGTCCCGAGGAAGGTGATGGCGCCGCCGGGGGTGTAGATCACCGGCGCCAACCCGCCGCCCGGCGCGGACGAGTCGCCGACCGCGACCGTGCCGTCGCCATTGATCGCCAGCCCCTCGGCATTGGCGCCTCCGGACGGGGTCGGCGACGTGGAAATCTGCGCCGCCTGCGCCAGGGCGTGCCCGGTCCCCAGCAGCACCGTCGTGCCCAACAGCGCCGGGACAAGTCGCCCACGTCCGCGTCGGCCGCCCTGGCCCGACCCGCACGCCAGGGTTCCCAAAGCCGCCCGGCCAGCCCCGACCGGCTGAAGTCTATGATCGCGCATTGTCCCACTCCGCTGCCTATCGAACCTGAAGCGCGGCGAAGCCGGAAAACGGGACACGCGAGACCGAACTATTTTTCTGCGGGGTGCGCTGAGGGCTCTCAGGGGCCAGTTGCAGGCGCGATGCCGAGGAGCGCTTACGACCCTTCGCGAAAGTCAGGGACTGTAGATTGGGTCGGCGGAAATCACGCGCCCTTGGCGGTCAATTTGGACGACGAAATAAGTCGGGATGAGCGGCGCGAAGGAGTCACGGTACCCCAACTCGCCCTTGCACTCGCCGCTGAACCCATAGGGAACTTCGCCACCACACCGGGCGCGCCAAGCCGGCGTGCCAACCATCGCCAGGGCCTGAGCCTCCGTCATTCCCGGCCGGAGGCGGCTAAGAGAAGTTTCTAGCCGATGGTTCCTCCACACGCCGGACGCCACGAGGCCGATGAGAGCCAGAAAAGCGACGCCCAAAGCCCGCCATGTCATCCTACGCCACCTCCCGACTTGTTGTTGGCGCGATGCCAAGGACCGCTTTCGACCCTTCTCGGACATTGACTTGGGCGCGTTTGAAGGCCACTTCCGCCTTGAGCCACGGCGTCAGGACCAGAGCGTTCTTGCGATGGTTGCGCCTTCTGGCCACCGGTGCAGGCCGACGCTCGCACCTCCCATCATGAGCGACCATTACCGTCCCGGACGCTGGAAATGCTGGCTGTGCGGTTTCGCCATCACGCCCCTGCACGATCCCTTTGCACTTCGTGTGAAGTTCACGAACCTGCATAAGGACGAAGCCTCCCCCACAACATTGTGGCATGGGGCTTTCGCCCACGCGGAATGCATTTCGGAACGCATGCCGAAGGCCGCATGCTTTGATCCGGAGTTACTGGCGGAAGACCTCGACGCCGACAGTCTTGCGGAGGATGACGGGAAGGGCTGCTGACCACCCATTGCAGACATTCCCGACGTCCGCCTCTGGCGGACCGGGCGAAGCTCGAGTTGTCGGCACGAAGGCGCCGACCGGCTTCGACCCTAATCCGACGCTGCGAAGGCCGACTCCCCCTTGGCCCTGGCGAAGCGGACCGCGACGAGACGGGTCAACACTACTGCCTCACGCGGACGGCGCCAGGAGCGGCGAGGTTGTCACCGTGGGAGAGAGCGGCGACGTTGGCGTTCTTCTTCTGGGCGATGGGCATATCGCGCGCGCTCTGATCGGAGACGACCAGGCTTTCCCGTTCGTGAAACCTCAGACCGATCTCCACCCCGCCGGGGACGAAGACCTCGCCAACATAGCTCGTGCGCCCTGGCTTCACCTCGAAGGGCTCAATGGGGTTGCGGACGTGTCCGGCGTTCATGAAGCCATCCACCGTGATACGGTCGACCTCATAGATCCCCGAAGGAGCCTCGAAGACCAGGACCTGGCCGCTGATGCCCTTTGGGCCGCAGTTGTCCTGGTGCGCGGAACTGTCCGCGTTCAGGCGCGGGCCCTTGAAGTCGTGATGGAGGATGATGTTGTTCGGGGATTCTGAGACCCGGAAGCTCTTGTACGGGTGGTCACGCTTCACGAGAAATCGCATGTGAAGCGGATCGTCGTTCGCGCAGCCCGCCACGGACATCACGATCCAGCCCTTGTCGGCCGCGTCGGTCTCGGCGGCGCCCGCCAGGGATGGGGCAAGGCTGGCGGCAGCAGCCAGCGCAAAGGCGAAGAGGGTGCGACCCATCTGGTTTCCTCCTGGGGATTATCGGCGTTGTTGGCGGCCTCTCGGGTTTCGGCGGCGCGAGCCTGCGGCATCACATCGATACCGTTCGCCCGCTTCTGGCTCTCAAAGGCCTTGCAAAGCTCTCCATGCCCGAATCCGTCGAAGCACTGCTACGGTTGTATTTGAACGGTCCCCACGCCCACAGAATTTCCGATGCGAAAAGAATCTCTTCCACGGGCTGCCTCTGACGAGGGCCAGTTTCCGTCACGACGCCGACGGCGGTTCCCGACACCCGTTGCGGACCTTTCCGCAGACGCTACGGTCTGCCTGTGAGCGGTCTACGACATCTTCGAGGGCGCTGGCCCGAACCTGAGGTTCCCGAGGGAGAGCCGTCATGGCTGCTCTACGAAATTGATGATCAGGCTGATGCGGTCACACGCTCAGTGGATATCTTCGATGACGGGAAAGTTCTCAGGGCCAGTATCGAAATCGAGGAGCGGAATGGGCAGCCTTGTCCTTCCTTGATCGATCTCTCCCTTGCCCAGGGTCTTGGCGGCGCTGAACTGGAAGAGATGTCGGCCGACGAGTTTGAGGCGGCTTGGGCCAGAGGCGTGGACACGCCGTTCTGGAATGCCCGCTAGCCACCCGACGCGCCATCACGCCGTCCGCTTCGCGGCCTCCGCTTCGTCCAGCGCGCCGTAGAGGAAGTGCGCCAGGTCGCCGGTCAGCCCGTAGGTTTGGCACACTTGCACGGCGGTTCGTCTGCGGCCGGCCCAGCGGATGTCGAGGGAGGTGTCCGCGCCATCGAAGCAGCTTCCAGGTCCGCCGCTGGCCGTGGGGAAGTCCGTGCCGATCAGCTCCGGCTCGGCATAGAGGCACGGATCGGCCAGCATCCGCTCAAGGTCCTCGCCCTGGGTCTTGGAGAGCGCGACCCGGGCGTGCGCATCCGCGCCGCCCAGGCGCTGATTGTCCTGGTCGAGGGTCAGTATCCAGGCGCCGGTCGACGCCCTGGACGCCGAAATGGTGCTCTGGGAGGGCGCCAACGTTCCCCGCACCTGGATCCGGACGCCGGGCGCGCCCTGCCAGGGCCGGGCGGCGAGCGCCAGGCGGGCCTTCTCAAGAAACGCCTGTCTCTCCGGGTCACGCGATCGCCAGGCTGGCGGGTGTCCGGCGAGTTGGGAGAAGTCGACGCGGCCATCGTTGGGGCACACCAGACCTGGGCGTGGCTCATAGGGTTCCCACGCGGTCAGCATTCGGCCCGCGAGCGCCGTTCCGGCGACGAGGACCGCGATCGCGAAGAACGCCGCCGATGTCGGCGTTACGGCAAGCGAGGGGGCCTGCTGGCGCGGTTTCATCACCGGAAGGTGTCTGAAGGCCGTGCCGCCATCAAGCCGGCCCAGCGAGGGAATCCCCACGCGTCCCGACCTCCGCTAGACTGGGCGCAGGCTGTCTGGGGGGGCGCACGATGATCACCGCAGCGCGCGGCGGCGGGGCGGGCGAACAGGGGGCGCGCCAGCTGGGGCTCGGCTGGGCGATCGCCCCGCAACGTCTCGCCGCGCGACTCCTCGACCAGCTCGCCGCCGCCGTACGCGCCACGGCCGCCGAGGTCCTGCCGCCGGGCCAGGGGGCCTGGTGATCCCAGAAGGCCGCCAGGGAGGGCTGGCCGCTCTCGCCGGCTTCCCAATCGCCGCGGTAAGTCGCTAGCTTGCGGGCATGACGAACACCGCCGCTTCGCCCGCCCACGCGCCCGTCCCCGCCTTCGCCGGCTTCTCGGCCCGGGACCTGGACTTCCTGACGGGCCTGGCCGCCAACAACGACAAGGTCTGGTTCACCGCGCATCGCGCCGCCTACGACGACGGGCTGAAGCCGGCGATGGGGGCGCTGATCGCGGCGCTCAACAGCGCGTTCGCGGCGCGGGGCCTGCCGTTCGAGGGCGAGGCGAGGAAGAACATCTTCCGCATCCACCGTGACGTCCGCTTCTCCAAGGACAAGCGGCCGTACAAGACCCACGTCTCGGCGAGCCTGACGCGCGAGGGCGACAAGATGGCGCCGGGCATGGTCTATGTGCATGTCGAGCCGGAGCCTCAGGCGGCGGCTTTCGATCCGCAGACCATCGACCCGCTCGACCCCTCCACCCTGCCGTCCGCCCAGGGGGCCCAGGATGACTACGCCGGCTCGGGGCCCTTCGTGGCGGTGGGCTTCTACCTCTGGGATCGTCCGCTGATCGACGCCTTCCGCCGGCAGATCGTCCGCGATCCGAAGGCCTGGCGCGCGGTCGAGACCGCGCTCGAAAAGACCGGCCTGGCGCTGGAGACCGGCGCGCCGGTCAAGCGCATGCCCAAGGGCTACGAGGGCCAGGCCGACGGCCCGCTGGCGCCGGCGCTGAAGCGGACGCACTGGCTGGTGCGCCGCCAACTGACCGCCGCGGACCTGGCCAGCCCCGGCCTGCCGGACCTGATCGCCGACGTCGCCGCCGGCGCCCGCCCGCTGCTGGACTTCGGCTGGCGGGCCCTGCACGGCGTCGTCGTGGAGCCGGCCCGGCGGCGGTGAGAGGCGATGTGAAGTCTCCGACCGCAGAGGGAGGCTTGCACATAGAATGCATCGGTATGTATATACATGAAGATGCATTATGATCCCTTCGAGACCCTGGCCGAGCCCACGCGCCGCCGGATCCTGGCGACGCTGCGGGCGGGCGAGCGGCCGGTTGGCGAAATCGTCCGCCAGGCCGGCGTGCACCAGTCGGGCGTCTCGCGGCACCTGGGCATCCTGCACGCCTCCGGGTTCGTCTCGGTGCGGGCGCAGGGCCAGCGGCGGCTCTATTCCCTTCGACGCGAGCCGTTCGCCGAGCTGGAGGCCTGGCTGGCGGACTATCGGCGAGTGTGGGAGGCGCGGCTGGACCGTTTCGGCGCGGCGCTGGAGGCGGCGGGCGCACCCGGAGACGGGATGACGGCGCCGGACGGGATGAAGGCATCGGGCGGGGCGGCGACACCGGGAGAGACATCATGACGACGATCGGCGAGGCGGCCCGCGGAGCTCAGGCGGCGGTGGTTATCACGCGGACCTATCGCGCGCCGGTGGAGGCGCTGTGGGCGCTGTGGACCACCAAGGCGGGCTTCGAGTCCTGGTGGGGGCCGGACGGCTTTCGCGTCGAGGTGCACGCGATGGAGGCGCGCCTGGGCGGGGCGCTGGACTACGACATGATCGCCGACGCCCCCGAGGCGATCGCCGCGATGCGCGAGATGGGCCAGCCCGTGTCGCACGGCACGCGTGGCCGCTTCAGCGTCTTCCAGCCGCCTGAGCGCCTGGCGCTGACCCACGTCATCGACTTCGTGCCCGGCAGCCCCGTCTACGAACAGACCATCGAGGTGGACTTCCGCCCGGACGGTCCAGGACAGGCGACGATGACCGTCACCATCCAGCCGCATCTCGACCCGCATTGGACGCAGATGTCCGTCGAGGGCTTCACCAGCCAGCTCGGCAAGCTGGACGCCCGGTTCGGCTGGACGCCGCAGGGCTGAGCGGCGTCCGTCGCCCTCGCTCCTTTCCCCGCTCAAGGGGGCCTTGCACGCCCGCCGTTCCGGGGCCAGCCACAGCACCTTTTCGCCAGATGGCTCAACGATGACTTGTGCATTGGCGAGCGAGGGCGTCTTCTCCGGCGCAGAAGTCGCTTCAGAATGACTTAGGGATCGGAGGAGTCGCCCCCATGGCCGACGGCATGAACACCGCGCTGACCGACAAGCAGGCGCTGGCCCGCAAGCGGGCGTACGAGACGCCGCTGGAGGTGCTCAACCCGGCCTGGGCCTCGGCGTTCCGCGACGATGCGCACTGGCCCTATTTCGAGCGCCTGCGCGCCGAGGATCCGGTGCACTGGACGCCGGACAGCAACTACGGGGCGTTCTGGTCGATCACCCGGTACAACGACATCATGGCCGTCGACACCAACCACCAGGTGTTCTCGTCGGCGCGCGGCATCGGCCTGCCGCCCAAGGCCAGCATCCTGCCGCCGGGCGCGATCATCGAGCGCGACTCCAGCGACGACGCCAACAGCTTCATCAACATGGACCCGCCGGGCCACGACATTCAGCGCAAGACCGTCAGCCCGGCGGTCGCCCCGGCCAGCCTGGCGCTGATGGCGCCGCAGATCCGCGAGCGGGCCGGCGCGATCCTGGATTCGCTGCCGATCGGCGAGCCGTTCGACTGGGTGGACCTGGTGTCGAAAGAGCTGACCACCATGACCCTGGCCACCCTGTTCGACTTCCCGTTCGAGGAGCGGCGCAAGCTGACCATGTGGTCGGACACCATGACCACCGCCCCCGGCCACGGCCCGTGGAACACCTATGACGAGCGCCGCCAGCTGCTGGCCGACTGCCGCGCCTATTTCGTCAACCTGTGGAACCAGCGGGTGAACGCCGAGGCGGCGGGCGACCTGATCTCGATGCTGGCGCACGGGCCCGACACCCGCGGCTCGTCGATGGACCAGTACTTCTCCAACGTCACCCTCTTGATCATTGGCGGCAACGACACGACGCGGAACACCATCTCGGGCAGCATCTACGCCCTCAACAAGAACCCCGACCAGTACGACAAGCTCCGCGCCAACCCGGCGCTGATCCCGTCGATGGTGTCCGAGACGATCCGCTGGCAGACGCCGCTGGCGCACATGGCGCGCACCGCCACCCGGGACTTCGAGTTCCAGGGCAAGACCATCCGCGAGGGCGACCGGGTGGTGATGTGGTACATCTCCGGCAACCGCGACGAGACGGTGATCGACCGGCCATACGACTACATCATCGATCGGCCGCATCCGCGCCAGCACCTGTCATTCGGCTTCGGCATCCACCGCTGCGTCGGCAACCGCCTGGCCGAGCTGCAGCTGACCATCATCTGGGAAGAGATCCTCAAGCGCTTCCCGGAGATCCGCCTGCTGCGCGAGCCGACCCGCAGCTACTCGATCTTCATCAAGGGCTACGAGGACATGCAGGTGATCATCCCGCGCCGGGCGTGACCGGCGCGTGGTGCGGCGCTGTCCCTCGTCCCCCTCCGGGGAAGTCCCCGGCAAGCGGGGGATAGGGGGCTCCAGAGGAGAACCGGCGCGCGCCACCTGGGGCTTGCCGGAGGGGGAAGAGAAACGTCCATCCCTCAATAGCGCGCGCGATCGTTGCGGCCCCGACCGTCCGAACTCCGGGATTTGTCCATTCGACAAATCCCTCAGGAGATACGCAGTATTCACGGAAGCGAATCCGGGCTGACAACGCCCGGCTCTATTGCCGACCCCGCTGACGAAAGCTCACAGCTGTTCACGCGGGGATTACATGACAATCGGTTTCAAAGCCTGGGCCCTGGGCGGCGCCAGCGTCTGCGCGCTCGGGATGACGCTCCTGGCCTCGCCCAGCCTCGCCGCCGAGGCGACCGCCACGGCCGATGCTGATTCCACGGCGGGCCTGGACGCCGTGATCGTCACCGCCCAGCGGCGCACCGAGAATGCGCAGAAGACGCCGATCTCGGTCTCGGTCGTGACCGCCAAGGCCGTCGAGGACCGGCACGTCTATTCGCTGACCGACCTCAACGACGGCTCGGCGCCCGGCCTGACCGTGACCCCCTACGCCAGCCGGCCGTTCAACGTGATCCTCAACATCCGCGGCGTCGGCGTGATGACCGACACCAACCAGCCGTCGGGGGAATCGGGCATCGGCGTCTACGTCGACGGCGTCTACCTGGGCCGTCCCCAGGGGCTCGACGCCGGCCTCTATGACCTGAATTCCATCGAGGTGCTGAAGGGCCCGCAAGGCACCCTGTTCGGCCGCAACACCGAAGGCGGCGCGCTGAACATCACCACCAAGAAGCCCACCGGCAAGTTCGGCATGGAGATGCTCGCCGGGGCCGGCAACTACAACAGCTACGAGGGCCAGTTCCATCTGAACCTGCCCGCTTACCACGACTTCGCGGTCAAGCTGGACGGCATGATCCAGTCGCACGACGGCTGGGTGAAGAACCCGATGCCCGGCCAGCATGACTGGAACGAGGCCTCGCGCCGCGGCGTGCGCCTGCAGGTCCGCTGGACCCCGACGACCAACTTCACCGCCGACTACGCCTTCGACATCGGCCATACGGCCGACACCACCATCTTCGGCTACGTGCTGCGCCCGGCGAACAACGTCACCATCTCGCCGCTGTCGCTGGTGGCGACCCAGCGCATCGACGCCGCGCCGATCGGCGCGCCCCTGCAGCCCAGCCTCGGTGACCAGTGGGGCCACAGCCTGACGCTGAAGTACGACGTGACCCCCTGGCTGACGCTGAAGTCGATCTCGGCCTACCGCAACCTCTACCAGAACCAGTACCAGAACGGGGGCACCGAGGGGCTGGCGGTCACCAACAGCCTCGGCGCCGGGCAGAACTTCGAGCGCTATTCCATCGCCGAGTTCCACCAGCACCAGTACAGCGAGGAGTTCCAGGCCATCGGCCACGTCAACCGGCTGACCTTCATCGCCGGCTTCATGTACTTCCACGAGGCGACCAACGATCAGGCGCAGGCCTTCAACACCCTGCACTGGGACTCCAGCGGCGTCGGCTCGGGCATCACGCCGATCACCTACACCCCGTTCGGCAACTCGGTGCTGGGGCCGAACGCCTGCATCACCACGCCGGCGGCCTGCAACAGCAGCTACAACAACTTCTACGGCCAGCCCGGCCAGACCACCCTGGTGCACGGGCTCTACCCGAATATCGGCGTGGACCGCGCCAGCCGCGCCTCGACCGACAGCTACGGGCTCTACGGCCAGGCCACCTGGACGCCGCCGATCTTCGAGGATCGGGTGCACCTGACCGGCGGCCTGCGCTGGAACGACGACGACAAGCGCGGCGAGCTGTACGTGGTCAACAACGCCCTGCCGTACCTGCCCGACGCCAACGGCCAGCTGACCACCACCCAAGGGCCGATCGACCGCCACAAGAGCTGGAAGCGGGTCGATCCGATGGTCAACGTCGCCTTCGACGTCACGCCGGACGCCTCGCTGTACGCCAAGTACAGCACCGGCTATCGCGCCGGCGGCTTCAATTCGCGCTCGATCACCTATTCTTCCTACAATCCGGAAGAAATTCAGATGTACGAGGCCGGCCTGAAGAGCGAGTGGTTCGACCACAAGGTGCGCTTCAACATCACCGGCTACTACGGCAACTACAAGAACGTCTATTACAACATCAGCGCGAACTATAATACTTTCGCCACCAATCCCGCGACCGGCCAGATCGTGGTGGTCACCGGCTCGACCCGGACCATCGAAGACACCTACAACATGAAGGGCGTGGGCAAGGTCTCCGGCGTCGAGACCGAGTTCGACGTGGCCCCGCTGCCCGGCCTGACGCTGTCGGGCACCTACACCTATGCCTACGTCAAGATGCCGCTGTTCACCGACCCGGTGCCCCGGCCGCAGATCAACAGCGCCGGCGTGGTGACGGGCTATGCGCTGAACACCCCGACCCTGTACCACCAGCTCTATACGCCGACGAACCGGATCACCTTCGCCATCGACTACGAGCGTCCGGTGTTCAACGACGCCGCCGTCGCCCGCATCCACTTCGACGGCAACTGGAACGACGGGCAGTACAGCTCCACCGGCGACGTCAGCACCGGCACGAAGGACGCCAACGGCGCCACCATCTACCTGCCGCAGCTGAAGAGCCAGGCCGGCGCCATCTTCAACGCCCGCGTCTCGCTCGGGAACATCCACGTGGCCGAGTACGGGGCGCAGATGACCGTGGCCTTCTGGGTGCGCAACCTGTTCAACACCAACCTGCTGACCAGCCGCAGCGGCAACTACAGCCTGGCCTCCAGCAGCATCTCCGGCGCCTTCAACGATCCGCGCACCTTCGGCGGCACGGTGGGGATGAAGTTCTAGCGTTCAGGGGCAGGGGCCCGCGCCAAGCGGGACCCCGCATCCCCTGCCCGGCGGGCGCCCGCGTATCCCCTCGGCGCCCGCCGGCCTCTCTGTCGAACAAGAATGCAAAGAGGGCCGCTCCCGATCGGGGGCGGACTTTTGCTGGCTCGAGGGCCGGATCCTGCGGAGGTGACCCCCCGGCAGGGTGTGCAAACTCATAGATCGCCGGCCTGGCCGAAGCGCCTGGTCCTTCTCCCCTTGCGGGAGAAGGTGGCCCGCGTCAGCGGGTCGGATGAGGGGTTGAAGATCCTTCGTGATCAGCCGGTAGGCGCTTCGGCGGCGCCAATCGGCCACGCCTCGTCAACCCCTCATCCGTCTTGCTGCGCAAGACACCTTCTCCCGCAAGGGGAGAAGGAAAAAGGCGCGCCCGGTCGGGTCCTGTGAACGTGGCGGACTCGCGGAGGCAGGTCGAGGCGGCGTCGCCCCGACCCGCTCCGTCCCTAGGCCGCCCGCTCGCCGGCCACCCAGGCGCCGCGCAGCACCGGCAGGCCGCGGATCGGGCGCACGCGCAGCAGGTCGGCGCGGCGGCCCTCGGCCACGGCGCCGCGATCGCTCAGGCCCACGGCGTCGGCCACCGTGGCGGTCACCGAGGCCACCGCGCGGGGCAGGGACCAGCCGAACGGCGCGGTCGCCAGGGCGAAGGCGCACTCCACCAGGCTGCGCGGCACGTAGTCGGAGGCGAAGGCGTCCAGCAGTCCGGCGTCGGCCAGCTCCGAGGCCGGCACGTTGCCGGAATAGGAGCCGCCGCGGATCAGGTTCGGCCCACCCATCACCACCGTCATGCCGCGCGCCCGCGCTCGCTCGGCCGCCTGCCGCGTGACCGGGAACTCCGCCACCGTGGCGCCGAGGTCGGCGGCCTCGTCGACGTGCTCGACATCCTCGTCGTCGTGGCTGGCCAGGGCCACGCCCATCGCCTTCGCCAGTTCGGCGACGAAGCGGGCGTTGGACGCCGCGTTGCGGGCCTGCCGGTCGCGGATCTCGTCCAGCCGGCGGGCGATGGCGTCCTCGTCCATGCCGCGCTCGCGCCAGTTGTTCAGGTGCAGCTCGATGTTGCGGTACTGCCGCTGGCCCGGGGTGTGGTCCATCATCGAGAACAGCGCCGTCATCGGATGGCTGGCCAGCGGCGGCAGGCGTTCGGTCAGCTCGTCCGAGGGTGTCTCGCAGCGCCAGTGCAGGCGGTGGTCGGCCTTCAGCATGCCCCCGTCCCGCGCCGCCAGCAGGCCGTCCGTCAGCCGGCCGATGTTGTCACGGTCGCGCGCCACGCTGGCGTTGTACGAGCCGACGCTGAGGGAATCGAACACCGTCGTCACCCCCACCGACAGGCAGGCCGCGTCGTGGGTCACGGCGGCCGAGACCGGGTTCCAGTCGATGTTCGGGCGGGGGAAGAAGTGCTTCTCCAGGGCGTCGGTGTGCAGGTCGACGACCCCCGGCATCAGCACGTCGCCGTCGAAATCCTCGCCGACGGCGCCCGGCCCCGGGTCCACCGCGGCGATCACGCCGTCGCGCACCAGCACGGAGCCGATGAAGTCCTCGTCGCGCGTGACCACGCGCGCGTTGCGATACGCCTGTTCCAAGATACGCTCCTTTGGGGGCTCTAGCCGTTCATCACGCCGGGGAAATCGACGACCACCTCCGAGGTGCCGCTCGACTCGCCGCATTCCAGCGGCCGGCCGAGCCCGTCGACGTTGAGATAGCGCCGGATCAGCAGGGCCACGTGGCGGGGCAGGTGCAGCAGCTCCGCCTCGCGCACGGTCGGCAGGCGGGCGCTGATCACCGTCTGCTTGCGGGTGTAGTCGGGGATGCCGCTGTCGATCAGCGTCTGGGTGATGCTGCCGCGCACCCGGTACATCTCGATGAAGGTGGGGAACCGCTCGAAGCTGAAGCAATGGGTCGACAGGCCCGTGGGCTCGCCGTCGACCAGCCGCAGCCGCGACAGGTAGACCACCGGCTTGCCCGGCTTCAGGCCCAGTTCCTGCGCCACCCGGGGCTCGGCCTGGCGCACGTCCAGCTTCAGGGTTCGGGTCGAGGGCTCGTGCCCGTCGCGGCGCACGGCGTCGCTGAACCGCGGGCGCCGGTGCAGGGTCATCGGCGACGACGGACGCCGAACAAAGCTGCCCCGTCCCTGGGTCGATTCCACCATCCCCTTCTCCTGAAGGTAGGACAGAGCCCGGCGCACCGTGTGCCGGTTGACCATGAACTCGTGGGACAGCTCGTATTCCGTAGGCAGTCTATCGCCGGGGCGAAGCTGCTTCATCTCAATGCGGTGCTCGATATTCTTCGAAATTTCGCGCCACAGGGGGATATTCATTGTCATTACGAAGCTCCGGGGAGGATGTTCGCGCGGCCGACTAGACAAGTTTTACCACAGTAATATAAGCTTCATACTTGGAATATTGCTAGCCAACTGCGGATACACTACCAATCACCTTCATCGAATACAACAGGTTGTTGGTTTGTCGGAGGTGAGGGTGCTGGTCGATCCAGTTGTTGAGCCGCCCTGCTATGGGCGCAAGGAATGGCTCTCGGTGCTGGCGAAGGCGCGGGCCGCCGAGCTGGTGGAGGCCTGGGAGGCGCTGGACTCGCGGCCCGGCTACCAGGCGCTGCGCGCGCCGGAGCTGGGTCTGGTGCTGGTGCGCGGCCGCATGGGCGGCCTGGGCGATGCGTTCAATCTCGGCGAGATGACGGTAACCCGGGCCGCGGTGCGGCTGGAGAGCGGCGAGACCGGGCTGGCCTATGTCGCCGGCCGCGAGCGCCGCCACGCCGAGATCGCCGCGGCGGTGGACGCCATGATGCAGTCGCCGGCGCTGCGGCCGCAGGTGGAGGCCCCGGTGGTCGCCCGCCTGCACCGCGCCCAGGAGGCCCGGCGCACCCTGGCCGCGCGCAAGGCCGCGGCCACCACCGTCGACTTCTTCACCATGGTCACCGGCCGGGGAGGCGCCTGATGTCCGCCGCGCTCGATCTCGACAAGATCCGCCCCGCCTTCGCCGATCCGGTGCGTGAAAGCCAGCTGGCGTTCCGCAGGATCATGGACGCCGTCGCCCGCCCGGGAACGCGCGCCGACTTCGGCCTGGCCGCCGCGCCGCCGGCCGGCCTGGACGTGGCCGCCGCGACGCTGGCCCTGACCCTGTTCGACTTCGAGACCCCGGTCTGGCTCGACCCGGCGCTGCGCGCCGGCGAGGCGCAGACCTGGGTGCGCTTCCACTGCGGCTGCCCGCTGACCCC
This sequence comes from Caulobacter sp. KR2-114, assembly GCF_049446115.1. Classification (NCBI taxonomy): domain Bacteria; kingdom Pseudomonadati; phylum Pseudomonadota; class Alphaproteobacteria; order Caulobacterales; family Caulobacteraceae; genus Caulobacter; species Caulobacter sp. KR2-114. Next base: position 1,126,147 of record NZ_JBMSEC010000002.1, on the reverse strand, counting down.
CGATCCGGCCCAGGCGGCCTTCGCCGTCGTCACCGACATCGCCGCCGCGCCGCCGCTGGCCGCGTTCAACCCCGGCGACGCCAAGTACCCGGACCGTTCGACCACGGTGATCCTGCAGGTCGAGGAGCTGGACGGCGGCGAGGCTGTCGCCCTGAGCGGGCCGGGCATCCAGGACCACGTGATCGTCGCCCCGCGCGGCCTGCCCGCGGGCTTCTGGGGCCAGATGCAGGAGAACAACGCCAGGTTCCAGTTCGGCGTCGACGTCCTGCTCGTCTGCGGCCCGGCCCTGATCGCCGTGCCGCGCTCGTCGCAAATCCAGATCCAGGGAGTCTGACCATGGCCTATGTGGCGGTTAAGGGCGGTGAGAAGGCGATCACCAACGCCCACAGGTGGCTCGCCGAGGAGCGCCGCGGCGATCCGGCGGTGGCCGAGATCGAGGTCGCGCAGATCCGCGAACAGCTGTCGCTGGCCGTGGACCGGGTGATGGGGGAGGGGTCCTGCTACGACCGCGACCTCGCCGCCCTGGCGGTGAAGCAGGCCCGCGGCGACCTGCCGGAAGCGACCTTCCTGGTGCGGGCCTACCGCACCACCCTGCCGCGCTTCGGCGCCTCCGAGCCGCTGGACACGGTGAATATGGCGGTGCGACGGCGTGTGTCGGCCGCGTTCAAGGACATTCCCGGCGGCCAGGTGCTGGGCCCGACGTTCGACTACACCCACCGGCTGATCGACTTCGCCCTGGTCGCCGACGGCGAGGCCCCCGCTCCGGCGGTGCTGGCCGACGCGCCGCAGCCCTATCCGATGCCGACCATCGGCCAGGTGTTCGCGCACGAGGACCTGCTGGAGAGCGACGAGCGCACCCCGGACGCGCCCGAGCCGTTCGACCTGACGCGGGAGCCGATGAGCTTCCCGGCCGGCCGCGACCAGCGGCTGCAGTCGCTGGCCCGCGGCGACGAGGGCTTCCTGCTGAGCCTGGCCTATTCCTCGCAGCGCGGCTGGGGCGCCACCCACCCGCTGTGCGGCGAGATCCGCATGGGCGAGGTCGCGGTCGAGTTCGTGCCGGAAGAGCTCGGCTTCGCCATCGACATCGGCGAGATCACCGTCACCGAATGCCAGATGCTGGGCGGCTCCAAGGCCTCCGGCGACAAGCCGCCCCAGTACATGCGCGGCTATGGCCTGGTGTTCGGCCACTCCGAGCGCAAGGCGATGAGCATGGCCATCGTCGACCGCGCGCTGCGCGACAACGCCGCCGAAAGCGGTCAGGTCGCGCCGGTGCAGGACGAGGAGTTCGTCCTCTACCACGCCGACAATGTCGAGGCCTCGGGCTTCGTGCAGCACCTGAAGCTGCCGCACTACGTCGACTTCCAGGCCGACCTGCAGACCATCCGCCGCCAGCGCAGGCAGTTCTTCGAGCGCCGCGCCCTGAAGGAGGCCGCCGAATGAGCGTCCAGACCGGTTCGAACCAGGCGCCGGAGCGCTACTACAACTACGCCTACCTGGACGAGCAGACCAAGCGGATGATCCGCCGGGCGATCCTGAAGGCCCTGGCCATCCCCGGCTACCAGGTGCCGTTCGGCTCGCGCGAGATGCCGGTCCCCTACGGCTGGGGCACCGGCGGCATCCAGCTGACCGCGGCGATCATCGGCCCCGACGATGTCTACAAGTGCATCGACCAGGGCGCCGACGACACCACCAACGCGGTCTCGATCCGCCAGTTCTTCGCCAAGGTGGCCGACGTCGAGACCACCGAGGACACCGCCGCGGCGACCATCGTGCAGAGCCGCCACCGGGTGCCGGAAAAGCCGCTGAAGGCCGGCCAGATCATGGTCCTGCAGGTGCCCCAGCCCGAGCCGCTGCGCGGTCTGGAGCCGCGCGAGACCGAGACCCGGGCGATGCATGCCTACGAGGAATACGGCCTGCAGTACGTCTCGCTCTACGAGAGCGTCTCGCGCCACGGCCACATCGCCTCGGGGGCCAACCACCCGGTGATGGTCCAGGAGCGCTACCTGATGTCGCCCTCGCCGATCCCCAAGTTCGACAACCCGAAGATGGGTCACAGCGAGGCCATCTACCTGCTGGGCGCCGGGCGCGAGAAGCGCATCTACGCCGTGCCGCCCTACACCAAGGTCCGCAGCCTCGACTTCGAGGACTACCCGTTCGAGGTGCAGACCTGGGACGAGCGCTGCGCCCTGTGCGGCGCCACGGACGCCTACCTCGACGAGGTCGTCCTCGATGACCAGGGCGCCAGGATGTTCGTCTGTTCCGACAGCAGCCACTGCGCCGAGCGCCGGGCCGCCGGCCACGTCGGCCCGATGGCCGACCACGCGCTGGCCCAGACCGAAAAGGAACCCGCCTGATGAACGCTCCGGTGAGTATCGACCGCGCCCGCGTCGAGGCCGCGCCGCTGCTGAAGGTCCAGGACCTGGCCAAGTGGTACGGCCACATCCTGGGCTGCCGGGACGTCTCGTTCGAGATGCGCCCTGGCGAGGTGCTGGGCATCGTCGGCGAGAGCGGCTCGGGCAAGACCACCCTGCTGAACTGCATCTCCGGCAAGCTGGCCCCCAGCGCCGGGCGGATCGAGTTCGCCACCAGCCGCTTCGGCATGACCGACATCTACGCCCTGTCCGAGCCGGACCGGCGGCGCATGCAGCGCGAGGACTGGGGCTTCGTGCACCAGAACCCGCGCGACGGCCTGCGCATGCGCGTCTCCGGCGGCGCCAACGTCGCCGAGCCGCTGATGAACCTGGGGAGCCGCCACTACGGCACGATGCGCCAGGCGACCATCGACTGGCTGGAGCGGGTCGAGCTCGACACCCGCCGCATCGACGACCGGCCGGCCAACTTCTCCGGCGGCATGCAGCAGCGCATCCAGGTGGCGCGCAACCTGATCCACGGGCCCAAGCTGGTGTTCATGGACGAGCCCACCGGCGGCCTGGACGTCTCGGTGCAGGCCCGCCTGCTGGACCTGCTGCGCGAACTGGTGCGCGACCTGCAGCTGGCGGTGATCATCGTCACCCACGACATGGCCGTGGCCCGGCTGATGGCCGACCGGCTGATGGTGATGAAGGGCGGTCAGGTGGTCGAGACCGGCCTGACCGACCAGGTGCTGGACGACCCGCAGCACCCGTACACCCAGATTCTCGTCTCCTCCGTCCTGCAGATCTGAGGCCCCGCCATGACCGACAAACAAGCCAGGCCGCTGATCGTCGTCGAGGACCTGGCCAAGACCTTCGTGCTGCACAACGCCGACCAGGCGATCATCCCGGTGTTCGAGCGCCTGAGGATGGCGGTTCTGCCAGGCGAATGCCTGGTGCTGGCCGGCGAGAGCGGCGCGGGCAAGTCGTCGCTGATGCGTTCGATCTACGGCAACTACCTACCCACCGGCGGGTCGGTGAAGGTGCTGCACGACGGCGACTACGTCGACATCACCACCGCCAGCCCGAACCAGGTGCTGGAGGTGCGCCGCCGGACCCTGGGCTACGTCAGCCAGTTCCTGCGGGTGATCCCCCGCATCCCGACCCTGCAGCTGGTCATGGAGCCGCTGCTGGAAAACGGCGTCGGCAAGGACGAGGCGCGGGCCCGCGCCGAGACGCTGCTGACCAAGCTGCGCCTGCCCATCCGGCACTGGGACCTGCCGCCGTCGACCTTCTCGGGCGGCGAGCAGCAGCGGGTGAACATCGCGCGCAGCTTCATCCGCGAATACCCGGTGATGCTGCTGGACGAGCCCACAGCTTCGCTGGACGGCGAGAACCGCGCCGTGGTCGTGGAGCTGATCCGCGAAGCCCTGGGTCGCGGCGCGGCGATGATCGGCATCTTCCATGACCAGGACGTGCGCGACGCGGTGGCGACCCGCCTGTTCCCGGTCGCCGATTTCAAGGCCGCCGCCTGACAACCCGTGAGAGGATCATGAGCGACTTGCGCATCTTCAGCGAAAACATCGTCACGCCCGAGGGCCTGGCGCGCGGCGAGGCCGTGCTCCGGGATGGGACGATCGCCGCCGTCGAGCGGCGCGCCTCCGCCTCGGCCGGCGCCCTGGACTGGGGGGCGGACTGGCTGGTTCCCGGCCTGGTCGACATCCACACCGACAACTTCGAGAAGCACTACCAGCCCCGTCCAGGCGCGCTGTGGGACGCCTATGGCGCGGCCCTGGCGCACGACGGCCAGTGCGCGGCGGCGGGGATCACCACCGTATTCGACAGCCTCAGCCTGCACGGCCGCAAGGACGGCCTGGACCGCAGCGCCGCGGTCGGGCCGATGATCCAGGCCATGGACGCCGCCTACGCCGACGGCGCCCTGCGCGCCGATCACCTGCTGCACCTGCGCTGCGAGGTGACCAATCCGCAGCTGCTGACCGTGGTCGAGCCGTTCCTCGACCATCCGCGGCTGAGGCTGATGTCGGTCACCGACCACACGCCGGGCCAGCGCCAGCTGCACGACATGGGCAAGATGCACGAGCGGATGTCCGCCAGCGGTCGCTCCGCCGACGAGATCAAGCAGATCACCAGCGGCGACAACGCCTGGCGCGACGCCTCGGCCGCCGCGCCCAACCGCCGCAGCATCGTCGCGCTGGCGCGGGAATATGGCCTGCCGCTGGCCGCCCACGACGACGCCACGGCCGCGCATGTGGACGAGTCGCACGCCGACGGCTGCGTGATCGCCGAGTTCCCGGTGACCCTGGAGGCCGCCAGGCTGTCGCGCGATCGGGGCCTGTCGATTGTCATGGGCGGGCCGAACTTCGTGCGCGGCGCGTCGCATTCGGGCAATCTGTCGGCCCGGGAGGCCGCCGCGGCCGACCTGCTCGACATCATCGCCTCGGACTATGTGCCCCTCTCCATGCTGCGCACCGCCTTCCAGCTGATCGACGACTTCGGCTGGGCGCCGGAAAAGGCCTTGGCCGTGGTCGCCGCCAACCCGGCCCGCAGCGTCGGCCTGGCCGATCGCGGCGAGATCGCCGCCGGCCAGCGCGCCGACCTGGTGCGGGTGTTCCGCGGCGCCGGCGGCTGGCCCGCGCCGGTGGAGGTCTGGCGCGAGGCGCGGCGGGTGGCATGAGCGCGCGCTACACCGTCTACTACGCGCCGAATCAGGGCGACCCGCTCGGCCGCCGCGCCGCGGCCTGGCTGGGGCGCGACGCCTTCACCGGCGAGGCGCTGCGGCGGCCGGCGCTGCCGGGGCTCGAAGGCCTCGACCTCGACGCCCTGACCGCCTCGCCGCGCGGCTACGGCTTCCACGCCACGCTGAAGGCCCCCTTCGAACTGGCGGCGGACCGCAGCGAGGCCGAGCTGGTCGCCTTCGCCGGGGCCTTCGCCGCCCGTCAGCCGGCCTTCACGGCGGCGCTGGCGGTAGCCGGCCTCGGCCGCTTCATCGCCCTGCGGCTGACGGCCGAGAGCCCCGGCATGCAGGCCCTGCACGGCGCCTGCGTGCGCGACTTCGACGCCTTCCGCGCGCCCTTGAGCGACTTCGACCTGGCCCGCCGGCGCAAGGCGCCGCTGAGCCCCGAACAGGACCAGCGGCTGCTCGCCTGGGGCTATCCTTACGTGTTCGACGACTTCCGCTTCCACATGACCCTGACCGACGCGGTGCGCGACCCGCAGGTCTCCGACCGGCTGGTCCGCGCCCTGCAGGCCCACTTCGCCGACCTGGAAGGCCCGCACCGCTTCGACAGCGTCGCGCTGTTCAAACAGGACGCCCGCGACGCGCCGTTCCGGGTGCTGGCGCGGTTCGCGTTCGAGGCCGTGGCGGCGGGGTAGGGCGGCGCGGCCCCTCACCTTCCCGATCGCCATGCGATCGGGCCCCTTCCTCTCCCTGCAGGGAGAGGAGTCACTGATCTGGGCTCGCCAAGCGCTTTCCTCTCCCTCGAGGGAGAGGAAGGGGCCCGCGCCCGTCAGGGCGTGGGAAGGTGAGGGGCCGCGCCGGCCTCTAGTTCGCGCGCACCGCCGCCACGAACGCCGCCACGCCGGCCTCCAGCGCCCCGTCGTTGCGCACCTCGACCACGTCCGGGCCTTGTACCCGGTAGGCGCCGGCGCGGGCGACGCGTTCGTCGATGTCGGCCGCCGTTTCGCGGCCGCGCAGCATTAGCCGTTCGCGCAGGCGGTCGGGGTCGGCCAGCACCGACACCACGCGCACGCGGCCGAAGCGTCGCCGCGCCTCGTCCAGCACCTCGCGCGAGACGTTGACCACCACGGTGCGTCCCCGGCCCAGGTCCTCCGCGATCGTCGCCGGCACGCCGTAGCCCAGGCCGTGGGCGCGCCAGGAGAGGGCATAGTCGCCGGCCGCGCGGCGCGCCTCGAAGGTCGCCTCGTTGATCGCCAGGTGATCCTCACCGCCGGCGTCGGCCGGGCGGGTGATCTCGCGGCGGGCGAAGACGACGTCGGCCCCCAGCCGGGCGCGGGCGGCCTGCATCAGCGTGTCCTTGCCGACCCCGGACGGGCCGACCACCAGCACCAGCAGGCCGCGGGCGGCGAGGTCAGGCGTACTTTTCGACGAAGGCGTCGGCATCGAGACGGCGGAAGTCCTCCAGGGCGGCGGCCAGGCGCTCGTGCTCCCAGTCCCACCAGGCGATGGCCTTCAGCCCCTCCTGCACGGGCTTGGGGAAGCGCTCGCGGATCGGGGTGTTCGGCACGCCGGCCACGATAGTGAAGTCCGGCACGTCGCGCGAGACCACCGCGCCCGCGCCGACCACCGCCCCGGTGCCGATGGTGACCCCCGGCAGCACGGTCACCCCGTGGCCCAGCCAGACGTCGTGGCCGATCACCACCCGGTGCGAGCGCCGCCATTCGAAGAATTCCGCATCGTCCTCTGGCCCCATGGCGTAGGACACCGCGCGGTAGCTGAAATGGTGCTGGGCGGCGCGCCAGGTCGGGTGGTTGCCGGGATTGATGCGCACGTCGCGGGCGATCGAGCAGAACCGGCCGATCTCGGAATAGGCGGCCGACGAGTCGTTGACGATGTAGCTGTAGGCGCCCATCGACACTTCCGACAGGCTGGTGCGCGCGCCCACCCGGGTCCAGGGGCCGAGGATGCTGTCGCTGACCTGGGCGTCGGCATGGATCAGCGGCTCGGGGCCGTGGTTGTCGCCGCCTTGGCGGGGGCCGGTGGGGAAACGCTGGACGTAGCGGTGATCATCCTCAAGCGGACGGTCGGCAAGCTGCAGGGACATGTTAGGCGGCGCTCTCCATGACGACGACGGCCTCGCGGCTCCACTTGCCCGAGCCGCCGTAGATCTGCGCCAGGGCCTCGGTGGTCAGGCGCTGCGGGGCGTCGTCGAACACCACCCGCCCGCGGGACATGGCCACCACGCGGTCGCAATAGCGGCGGGCGATGTCGAGGCTGTGCAGGTTGACGATCACCGGGATGTTCCGTGTACGGCAGACCTTGTGCAGGGCGTCCATCACCACCTCGGCGTTGACCGGGTCCAGCGAGGCCACCGGCTCGTCGGCCAGCAGCACGTCCGGCTGCTGCATCATGGCGCGGGCGATGGCCACCCGCTGCTGCTGACCGCCGGACAGGGTCTCGGCGCGCTGCAGCGCGGCCTGGGCCATGTCCAGCGCGTCCAGCTCCAGGATGGCGCGGGCGCGGTCCTCGGCGGGGAACAGCTTGATCAGGCTGGTGGCCAGGGGCCGCTCGGCCACCACGCCGATCAGCACATTGGTGATCACGTCCAGGCGGGGACACAGGTTGAACTGCTGGAAGATCATTGCGCAGCGTCGCCGCCAGCGCCGCAGGGCCTCGCCCTTCAGCCCGGTGACGTCCAGCCCCTGCATGTGGATGTCGCCGGACGTCGGGTCGGTGAGGCGGTTGATCATCCGCAGCAGGGTGGACTTGCCGGCGCCGGAGCGTCCCAGGATGCCGACGAACTCGCCCGGCCGGAACGCCAGCGACACGTCGTCCACGGCGACGGTGTCGCCAAAGCACTTGCGGACCTTCTGCAGTTCCAGCATCGCCGTCCTCCGGACCTGGCGGGAAATCTAGGGGCCGGGCGTGACCTGCCCGTGACAGGGCGGGACGGGCGGAGGCGACGAACCGCCGATTTATCGCCGGTCGGGCGCCCGGCGATGCATGCCTCCGTCATCGGTCCGCGCTAGGCTCGCGGCGATCATGTCGACCTTCCTCGTCATCGGCGCCCTGGCGCTCGACCGGCCGATCCGGCTGGACCGGCCGCTGCAGTCCGGCGCGCGGCTTCGCGGCCGCTCGCTGGAGGGCGCCCTGGAGGGCCGGCTGGGCGGCGGCGCGGCCAACGCCGGCTGCGCGCTGCTGGCGGCCGGCCACGCGGTGCGGGTGGCCTCGGTGATCGCCGACGACGCCGATGGCGCGCGGACGCACGCCCTGGCGCTGGCGGCCGGCCTCGACCTGACGGGCGTGCGCCGGCGACCCGGGACCAGCGCGCGGACCCTGGTGCTGCTGGAGCCGACCGGCGAGCGGACGATCATCGGCCTGGACGGCGCCTTGCCGGCCACGCCGCCCCAGCTCGATCCGCCCGCCGCCCGGCCCGGACCGCCCGCCGACGGGGTGTTCGTCCGCGCGGCCTTCGGCGGCGCCGCCGAGTGGGCGCGGTCGGCGCGCGGGCCGGTGGTGCTGCACTGGCCGGCGCCAGGCTACGACGGCGAGGCCGACGTGGTCGTCGCCTCCGCCGAGGACCTGCCGGAGGGCCTTTCCGACAGCCCGTTCGCCACGGCGGCGGCGCAGCTGGGCGAGCGCCTGGCCTGGATCGTGGTCACCCACGGCGCGGCCGGCGCGGTCGCCCACGCCCGCGACGGCGCGCGCCTGGCCGCCCAGGCCCCGCCCGTCGCCGTCCGCGACGCCACCGGCGCCGGCGACGTGTTCGCCGCGGGCCTCCTGGAAGCGCTGGCGGCCGGCGCGCCGATGCCCCAGGCCCTGGCCCACGCCTGCGCCTGGGGGGCCATCGCCGCCACGCTGGACGGCTCGGCCCCGGTCGCGCCGCCGCGGGGAGCGTTCCGGCGGTGGGCGCCCTGATCAGCATTCCCACTTCCGGTCATCCCGGCGAGGGAGGGGGGGAGGCCCTAGGCCAGCCGCTTGCGCAGCGCTCGCGAGACGGTGTCCAGCAGGGCCACCGACAGCATGTACAGCAGGATGATGAAGGCGGCGGTGTCGAAGCCGAACACCCGGATCCGCTCTTCCAGCTCGTAGCCGATCCCCCCCGCGCCGACGATGCCCAGGATCGCCGCGTGGCGGAAGTTGGCCTCCAGGTAGTACAGGCACTGGCTGGTCATCACCGGCGCCACCTGGGGCAGCAGTCCGAAACGGACCACGCCCAGCGGCGCGACGCCGGTGGAGCGCACGCCCTCGACCGGCCGGGCGTCGACGTTCTCGATCGCCTCGGCGAACAGCTTGGCGAGGTGGGGAATGTCCGCCAGCGCCAGGGCGCAGACCCCGGCGAACGGGCCAAGGCCGAACGCCGACACCAGCACCAGCGCCCAGACCAGCGCCGGCACGCCGCGGAACAGGTCCAGGCAGCGCCGCAGGCCGAAGTGCAGGAACACCTGCGGGACCACCGTCTTGGCGCCCAGCACCCCCAGGGGCAGGGCCAGCAGCGCCGCCAGCACCGTGCCGACGAAGGCCATCGCCAGGGTCTCGCCCAGGGCGTGCAGGATGTGCAGCAGCTGGCCGCCAGGCGTCGGCGGGACCATGGCGCCGAGCAGCCGCCCGAGCCGTTCGAGGCCGCTGGCCAGGTGGGCGGGGGAGAAGTCGACGTCCACCGCCATTTTCACCAGCACCGCCACGCCCAGCAGCGTCAGCAGCGGCGGCATGATCCGCGCGCGCCAGCCTGGCCGCGCCGCCGCGCGCCAGGGCTGGGTCGGGTCCCCGCTCAGCGCGTCCTGGCTCATCGCGGCGCCCCCAGCCCGATCAGCCGGTGGCGGATCTGCTCGGAGACGATGTCGATGACGAAGATCATGCCGACGATCAGCAGCAGGATGGCCAGGTAGGTGTCGAACTCGGTGAAGGTGATCGCCCGCTGCAGCTCGATGCCGATGCCGCCGGCGCCGACGATACCCAGCGCCGTCGCGGCGGCCAGGTTCCCCTCCAGGCGGATCAGGGCGTAGGAGGCGTAGGCCGGCAGCACCTGGGGCAGCACGCCATAGCGGATCTGGCGGATGCGGTTGGCGCCCGTGGCCTCGATCGCCTCCAGCGGGCGCGGATCGATCTGCTCGTTGATCTCGGCGAACAGCTTGCCCAGGCCACCCACCGTGGAGACGATCAGCGCCAGCACGCCGGCGAAGGGGCCGACGCCGAACGCGGCCACCAGGATCAGCGCCAGGATCAGGTCCGGCAGGGTGCGGATCGCCTCGAGGCTGCGCCGCACCGCGAAGCGCACCGGCGACCACGGCATCAGGTTGCGCGCGCTGAGCAGGCCCGCGCCAACGGCGCCGACGGCGCCGAGGACGGTCGCCAGCATCGCCATCTCGAAGGTCTGCCACGCCGCCTTCAGCCACAGCGGCAGGTCGTAGTACCAGGCGGCCAGGCTGCCGGTGCTGCGGCGGTCGGCCAGCAGGGCGTCGGCGCGCAGCTTCGGGGTCATGCGCTGCAGGAACAGGCCGATCCGCGCCAGGGGATCGCCGCCGATGTTGGCGTCCAGGAAGCCGGACCGCTGCAGCGAGATCGCCAGCAGCAGGCTGAAAAGCAGCAGCCCGGCGAGGCTCTGCAGGCGATGGCGGGCCAGCAGGCGCCGCCGCTCGGCCTCGAAGGTGGCGACGATCTCGGGCCGGCTGGGGTCGACCAGGCTCATGGCAGCCGCGCGACCTCGAGCGCCAGCGGCTCGGCGGGCTGGAAGTCGGCGCCGCCGGCGGGGGCCAGCTGCGAGGCGGCCCAGGCGAAGGCGGGCCTGTCCTCCAGGTTCATCGCCACGTGCACCCCCAGCAGCCGGAAGCGCAGCGTCTCGGGCAGGTCGCGCCGCACGGCGAAGGCGCGCTGCGCCTGCGGCCGGGCAAGCCACACCAGCTTCAGGTCGGCGCAGGGCCGCACCTTGGGGCTGGGCGCCTGGCACTGCCGCTGCCACGCCGCGGCCTGCAAGGCGACCGCGTCGGCCTTGCCCGCGCGCAGGGCCGCCATTGCGGCGGCCTCGTTCGGGGCGAGCAGTTCATGCGGCGCGCCGTAGCCCTGCTCGGCCAGCACCTGGCGCGGCAGGGCCAGCGCCACCGCGCTGGCGCCGCCGAACGCCACCGTGCGGCCCTTCAGCGTGGCCGGGCCGCCGTCCTGGCCGGCCTTCACCGCCAGCACCACCGGCACGCGCACCGGCGTCCCGTCGGCGTGCACGGTCATCGCGGCGCGCACCGCCCCGCGCACCGGCGGATAGCTGGCCGCGTCGATCGCCGTCATGTCCAGCCGCCCCGCGGCCAGGGCCTGGGCGCCCTCGGCATAGCTCGCCACCGGACAGGCCAGCACCGCGCGGTCCAGGCGCCGGGCCAGCAGGTCGAAATAGGCGCGCTCCCCGGCCGGGACCGACGCCGCCGGCGCCGCGCAGGGCGCGCTGGAGGGGCCGACGATGCCGATGCGGAAGGGTGGGGGCGGGCCCGCGCCCAGCAGACCGAGGGCGCCGGCGCCCAGCAGGCCCAGGGCCGGAACCGTACGCTTCGCCGCCGTGGGCCGCATCTCTACTGTCCCCGATGGCGGGCGATGTCCTCGGCCCGAAGCTTGATGATGCCGGCATAGAAGTTGCGGTCGACGGCCGCGTAGGTGGACCCGTCGAGCTGGCCGATGTCGCTCCAGGTCTTCGGATCGTCATAGGGCAGGGCGGCGGCCGCGCCGCGCACCTGGTCGATGAACCACTGCGGCCGGTCGGAGCGCACCGCCAGGGCGGTGTTGGGGATCGGCCCCGCCGACCAGATCATGCGAAATTCGCCGGCCTTGATCAGGCCCAGTTGCGCTAGCCGGTAGACGGCGCCGCTGGAAAAGCCGGTCTGCGGCGTGCCGCCGGACATGTAGACCACGGCGGCGTCGAACTGGCCGTTCTCCAGGGCCATGACCGACTGGGTGTGGCCGCCGGAAAAGCCGGTCTTGCTGAACGCCATGTCCGGATCAAACCCCTGCTCGCGCATCCTGGCGCGCGGAAACAGGTAGCCGGAGGTGGAGTTGAAGTCCGGGTAGACCATCGAATGCCCCTTCAGGTCCGCCAGGGTGCGGTAGGGGCTGTCGCTCTTCACGATGACCGCCGAATAATAGCCCATCTCGCCCTCGGCATCGCGCGCGGCGAGGATCGGCTGGGCCAGCTTGCCGATCTGCGAGTCGACGTTGGCGTAGGAATCCGGCGCCAGGTTGGCCACGTCCACCTGGTTCGACGCGAAGGCCTGGATCACCCCGTTGTAGTCCGAGCTCTGGTACAGCTTCACCGGCAGGCCGGTGGCCCGCTGCAGCAGGGCCTTGAACGCCGTCCAGCGGTTGGCCAGGCGCGGGTCGCTGGCCCCGCTCATCACCGCCATGCGCACCTCGCGCATCTGGCCGCCCGGCTTTTGCCCGCCGCAGCCGCCGAGGATCAGCGCCGCGACGAACAGCACGGCGGCGCAGGGACGCTTGAACATGACCGGCTCGCTCGCCCCTGTGCTGGTGGTCGTCGACGCGGGACGACGGGATGACAGGGCCGTGTGTCGCCGTCGTGAAGGTGCGGACGGGGTCGCAGGGACAGGCGGTTCATTTGTCGGACGGCGGTCCTGGCCGTCGCCTGCAGATCGCCGGCGGATGCCGCCTTCGCGCCAGGGTGGTCTTTTCAAGGGCGCCGCGCCGCCGCTAGGGTGTCGGCCACCCGAAGCCGCACCGCCAAGAGGAAGTCGATCTGACGCGCCCCTGTCTCCCGACCCGCCTGCAGTCCGCCGCGATCAGTCTTTTGGCCTGTGCGGGTCTCACCTGTGCGGGTCTGGCGGGGCCGGCCCCCACCGCACTCGCCAAGGAGGCGCCGTCGTCGCCCGTGATCGCCGCGGTCAAGGTCGCGGACATGCGCGAGTTCCTCACCGATGCCGGCGCGACCGTCGACAAGGTCGAGGTCACGAAGGATGGCTTCCACATCACCGCGAGCCTCGGCCGGGAGCGCCATGTCTGGGTGGAAGGCATGGACTGCAAGGGCGACGGCGAGGCCCAGGCCTGTCCTGAATTCAGCATCTCGGCCCGGTGGACGCTGGAGTCGGCGGCCCGCGCCACGGCTGCGGCCAGGGACATCAGCTTTGCCTATACGACCGTGAACACCGATGGCCGCAACATCGAGCTGTCGCGCATGGACTTCATCCCCGACGGGGTTACGCGCAACCATGTCCGCAGCGCCGTGGCGGAATTCATCGAGCTGCGCAGCGCGGCGGAGAACGCGATCTGGCCGCCGGCCAAGTCGACCCGCCCACCGAAGACGCCGGCGAAATAGCCCCCCGGCCTCAGGCCGCCGCCGCCTCGCCGACGATCGCCCGGGCCACCGCCTCGGCCACCCGGATGCCGTCGACGGCGGCCGAGAGGATGCCGCCGGCGTAGCCCGCGCCTTCCCCGGCCGGAAACAGGCCGCGCACGTTGAGGCTCTGCAGGTCCTGACCGCGGGTGATGCGGATCGGCGAGGAGGTGCGGGTCTCGACGCCGGTCAGTAGCGCCTCGGCGTCGTCGTAGCGGGGGATCTTGCGGCCGAACACCGGCAGGGCCTCGCGCATCGCCTCGACCACATAGTCCGGCATGATCGCCGCCAGGTCGGTCGGGCGGACCCCGGGGCGATAGCTGGGGACCACGGCGCCCAGGGCGGTGGAGGCGCGGCCGGCCAGGAAGTCGCCCACCGTCTGCCCCGGCGCGCAATAGTCGCCGCCCCCGGCGACGAAGGCGCGGCTCTCCAGTTCGCGCTGCAGGGTGACGCCGGCCAGGGGGTGGTCGCCGGGATAGTCGGCCGGCGAGATGCCGACCACGAAGCCGGCGTTGGCGTTGCGCTCGTTGCGCGAATACTGGCTCATGCCGTTGGTGACCACCCGGCCGGGCTCGGAGGCCGCCGCCACCACCGTGCCGCCCGGGCACATGCAGAAGCTGTAGGCGGTGCGCCCGTTGGCGCAGTGGTGCGACAGGGAATAGGCCGCCGCGCCCAGGTCCGGATGCCCCGCGCACGGGCCGAACAGCGCCTTGTCGATCCACGACTGCGGGTGCTCGATGCGAAAGCCGATCGAGAACGGCTTGGCCTCGATGTGCACCCCACGTTCGTACAGCGCCTCGAAGGTGTCGCGCGACGAGTGTCCGACGGCCAGCACCACCTGGTCCGCCTCCAGGAAGTCGCCGCCGGCGAGGTGCAGCCCGCGCAGCCGCCGTCCGCCGTCCGGCCCGCGGTCCAGCTCGACGTCGGTCACCCGGGTCTGGAAGCGGTATTCCCCGCCCAGCGCCTCGATCTTGGCGCGCAGGCGCTCGACCATCGTCACCAGCCGGAAGGTGCCGATGTGCGGATGGGCCTCGGTGAGGATCTCCGGCGGGGCGCCGGCCTCGACGAACTCGGTCAGCACCTTGCGGCCCAGGAACCGGGGGTCCTTGATCTGGCTGTACAGCTTGCCGTCGGAAAAGGTGCCGGCGCCGCCCTCGCCGAACTGCACGTTGGATTCCGGGTTCAGCGCGCTGCGCCGCCACAGGCCCCAGGTGTCCTTCGTCCGCTCGCGCACCACCTTGCCGCGGTCGAGGATGATCGGCGCAAAGCCCATTTCGGCCAGGATCAGCCCGGCGAACAGGCCGCACGGCCCGGCCCCGATCACCACCGGCCGCAGCCGCCCGCCGGCCCGCGGCGCCGTCGCCACCGGCCGGTAGGTGGTGTCCGGCGTCGGCCGCACGTGCGGATCGCCGGCCAGCCTCGTCAGCACCGCCGCCTCGCCCTTCACCTCGGCGTCGACGATGTAGACCTTCAGGATCGCCGACTTCCGGCGGGCGTCATGCGCCCGCTTCCACACCGACCAGCCGACCAGGTCGCCCGCCGCCACCCCCAGCCGCGCGGCGATCGCCGCCGGCAGGGCGTCCGGCGCATGGTCGAGGGGCAGCTTGAGTTCCGAGATCCGCAGCATCGCGCCTATGTAGCGGCTCGCGCGGCGAAGCGCATGGGGGGCTGGCGGCGGGAACACGGGGGCGCCCGTGGAGGTCGGGCGTGTGTCGGGATCGTCCGCGCGCCGCCTTCCGCGATCACTGACTGGCGGAGGCGATGACCAGCGGCTCGGTGTTGTGGTCCAGCGGGATCACCACGTCTGCCGATGACAGCACCATGCCGTCCTCGGCCCTGATCAGGCGCATGCTCAAGTAGATTTCGCGCCCGGCCACGGTGTACGTCCCGGCCACGACCGCCTGCGCGTTCACCTGTGAACTGATCCGCGATGCGTCCCGGCTCAGCGCCAGCTCACCGGTTTCCGGCCGCACCATCAGCGCGCCCATGTAGTTCACGTCGCGCACCGCATAGCCGCGCTGGGCGATGCGGTTGGAGACCAGTTGTGAGGCCAGCCGACCGAACCTGGAGGATCGCGAAAAGTCGTCGATGGAGACCATGGTCGTGACCACGATCGGTCGATCCCGGTCCAGCACGCCTGCCCGTTCCACCAGGGCCTGAGCGCCAAGATAGACAAGGTCGCCAAGGTCGGTTCGATCGCCGGGCGGTCCTAGAGCCGATGGGGTGGCGGCGGACGGCGTGGGCGCGTGATGAGCCGCAGTCCAGGGCCATGCGTTGACGGTGGCGGGGATCGTCAGGACGACCACGGTTGCAAGAGCAGCTTCCAGTCTCACGTGACGGTCCTCAACGGTAGTCGCCACGAACCGGCAGGACGACTGTCCTGGCGATGCTGGCGGGCAGCGCCTGCGGCGCGGTGGGCGGCAACTGCGTGAGGTAGAACACCAGGTCCGTCGGCTGGACGTAGAAGGCCTCGGTGTTGACGTAGTGGAGGTGACGGCTGTCGGTGACGGTGGTGGTGACGGCCACCTCCGCCTCGGTGGTGTCGTTCACAGACGCCAGGAAATCCAGCACCGGGCCGGTGACCAAGCCTGCAAACACGCCGGTGTCGACGCTGGAGATGTGACGCAGTTGCGTGCCGGCCGCCCCTGCCGTGGTCCACAGGCTCCAGTAGTCGACCAGCTGCTTCTTGTTGCTTTGACCATAGAGGAAGGTCTGGACGTCGTAGTTGACGACCACGGCATCCCAGGCGCTCTCCACCACGGGATAGCCGCGCCTCACGAACGCCTGTTCCAGGTTCTTGCGATAGATCGTCGCGAACGGCATGTCCGCCGGACCCGGCGCCACATAGATGTTCGGCAACTGCGCGTGCCGCGTGGCGGCGAAATCGGCCACTGTCCGGTCTGCCAGCGCCTGCCAATTGTGGACATGTTCCACCTTGGATTGCCACGCCAGTTCATTCGGCCTGACAAGCGGCGCGGCGCAACCGGCAAGCGCAGCAGCCAGCGCCGTCACCAAAAGCAACCTGGACTTCATGTAGACCCCCAACTTTCAAGCGAAATGGAGACTCATAAGTTGTAACAAGTCAATTGATCTACCGGAGATTCTGCGCCTGTTCGCGGAAGTGAGCACATGAGCTCGCGCGACATCACGCAAATTCATCTCGCAAGTCGCCTTTGGCGGGAATTCGTCGAATGCGCGGACGCTTCACTGGGAATTGCCCCATGCCAATTGCCTCGTCGCCAGGCCCGCGCGGTAGCCGCGTCTATCCCGCCACCCGCTCGCGGTAGTGCGCCAGCACCCGCGCGGCGCCCTGCGGTGAGAAGGCGGCCCTGAGGCCCTGGGCGGAGTCCTCGGCGGCGGCCGTGGCCCGCGCGGCGATCCGCGCCTCGGCCTCGGCGACGGCGTCCCAGCCGCGGCCCCCGGTGAGGGCGTCGGCCAGGTCGGCGGCGTCGCTCAGGGCCAGGTTCACGCCCTCGCCGGCGAAGGGCGACATCAGATGGGCGGCGTCGCCGATCAGGGTGAGGCCGGGGCGGCTGGGCCAGCGGTGGCCGATCGGCAGGGCGTAGAGCGGTCGAACGCCCAGCAGCGCGCCCTGACGCACCATGTCGGTGAGGGCCGGGGCCCAGCCGTCGAACATCGCCAGAGCCGCCGCGCGCACCTGGTCCTCCGATTGACCGGCCAGCGCCACGGCGGCGGCTTCCGGGGTTCGCCAGCCGGCGTAGCCGCGGATGTGGCCATGGCCGTTGCGCTGCGCGACCAGCGCGCGGTCGTCGCCGACGGCGAACATCTTGCCGCTGCCGGCCAGCCCGGCCACGAACGGATGCCGCGCGGCGTCGAAGCCCAGCTCGACGAACACGACCCCCTCGTAGATCGGCGCGGCGTCCGACAGCAGCGGCCGCAGCCGCGACCAGGCGCCGTCGGCCCCGACGACGATGTCGTAGGCGAGGGGACCGGCCTCAGTGACCACCTCGTATGCGCCGCCCGGTCCGGCCCGCACCTCGGTCACCCGGGCGTCCCAGCGCACGGTCTGCGGCGCCAGGGCGTCGAGCAGCAGGCCGCGTAGGTCGGTGCGGTCGATTTCCGGGCGCTCGAAGCCGTCGCCGTCGTGGTCGAACAGCAGCTCGCCGGAGGGGGCGTAAAGCCGGTCGCCCTGGTCTTCCGGCCGGGCGTGCGCGAGGAAGGCGTCCTCCAGGCCCGCCAGGCGCAGGGCGCGCTGGCCGGTGTCGGCGTGCAGGTCCAACGAGCCGCCTTGCGGCCGATAGCTCGCGTGCGGGTCGCGCTCGAACACGTCCGCGCCCATCCCGCGGACCTGCAGCAGGCGCGCCAGCATCAGCCCGCCAGGGCCGCCGCCGACGATGGCGATGCGTGGTGATGTTGCCATGGGGGCCTCCGATCAGTTACATAGGGTCCTATATATTAAACATAGGGGCCTATGCAATGGACGCCGAGTGGAATCCAATGCGCACGCCCGGCCACTATTTCAGCCGCATCGCCCGGGCCTTCGCCCGCATCGGCGACGCGCGCCTGCGGCCGCTGGGCTTCGCCACGGCGCAGCTGCCGGTGCTGACGGCGCTGAAGGACGGGGCGCGGCTGTCGCAGACCGAACTGGCGCGCTGGGCCCGGGTGGAGCAGCCGACCATGGCGCAGCTGCTGGCGCGGATGCAGCGCGACGGCCTGATCCGCCGCGAGCCCGACCCCCGTGACGGCCGCAGCAGCCTGGTGGCGCTCACCGACGAGGCCCGCGCCCGGCTGCCGGCGGGCCGCGCCGTGCTGGAGGCGGGCAATCGCGAGGCGATGCGCGGCCTGTCCGAGGCCGAGGTGGCCACCTTGCTGGACCTGCTGCAGCGGGTGCTGGCCAACGCCGAGGAGATGGAGGGGCGCGAGCCCCCGGCCGTCAGCCCGCCGGCGGCGCTGCCGTGAACACCGCCAGCTGGTCGGCGAAGGCGCGCTGATAGGCCGGCCGCGCTTCGCCGCGGGCGACGTAGGCCAGCAGGTTCGGGTAGCCGTCCAGCAGGCGCGAGCTTTCCAGCCGGCGCAGCACCGTGACCATCATCAGGTCGGCGACGCTGAAGGCGCCGTCCAGCCAGTCGGCGTCGCCGAGGCGGGCCGAGAGTTGGTCCAGCCGGTCGCGCACCCGCGCCTGCAGCATGGGCAGGCGCTCGGCGTGCCAGGGTTTGTCCCGTTCCAGCATCGACGCCATGCTCAGCTCGACGATCGGCGGCTCGACCGTGTCGAGGGCGGCGAACAGCCAGCCGATCGCCCGCGCCCGGGCGTTCGCGTCCTGCGGCAACAGTCCGGCGTGGCGCTCGGCGATGTGCAGCACGATCGCCCCGGACTCGAACAGCACCAGCTCGCCTTCCTCGTAGGTCGGGATCTGGCCGAACGGGTGGCGGGCGATGTGCGCCGGCTGCTTCATCGCCTCGAACGACAGTGGGCGCACCACGTACGGCTGGCCGACCTCTTCCAGCGCCCAGCGCACCCGCATGTCCCGCGCCAGCCCGCGGCCACGGTCGGGAGAGCGTTCGAAAATGCTGAGGGTGATCATCGCCGGCTCCGAAGCTTGTCGTCCCGCTATAAGACGCCGCAGGAAGCCGTTCGCCGACAAGGGGGTCGCGCCCCGCTGATCAGTGGTCGGCGCCGCCGCCTACGGCGCTGTACAGGCTGACCCGGTTGGCAGCCTGGGCCAGGCGGGTGGAGATCAGGGTCTGCTGGGCGGCGAACAGGGTGCGCTCGGCGTCCAGCAGCGTCAGGTAGTTGTCGACGCCGCGCTCGTAGCGGGCCTGGGACAGGCGGCGGGCGTTCTCGGCGGCGGCGACCAGCCGCTCCTGCGAAGCCAGCCGCTGGTCGATGGTGGCCTGCACGGCCAGGGCGTCGGCCACGTCGCGGAACGCGGTCTGCACCGCCTTCTCGTACTGGGCGACGGCGATGTCGCGGCTGGCCTCGGCCGCCTTCAGGTTGGCGACGTTGGCCCCGCCGGCGAACAGCGGCACGCTGATCTGCGGGGCGAAGCTCCAGGCGCCGGAGCCGGGGGCGAACAGGCCCGACAGGTCGGGGCTGGCCGTGCCGGCCGAGCCCGTCAGGGTGATCTTCGGGAAGAAGGCCGCGCGCGCGGCGCCGATGTCGGCGTTCTGGCCCCTCAGGGTGTGCTCGGCCGACAGCACGTCGGGCCGGCGGGTCAGCACGTCGGACGGCAGGCCGGGGGGCAGGTCCTGGCGCAGCCGCACGCCGGCCACGTCGCCGTCGGGCAGCTGGTCCTGCGGGATCTCCGCGCCGACCACCAGGCGCAGGGCGTCGAGGTCCTGGTTCACCCGGGCGGTGGCCGTGGCCAGGTCCGTGCGGGCCTGTTCGGTGAGGGTCTGGGCCTGGTTCAGGTCCAGCTCGGACGCCGCGCCGGCCTGGAAGCGGCTGTTGGTCAGGCGCTCGGAGTCCTCGCGGCTCTTCAGCGTCGTGCCCGCCAGCTTCGCCAGGTCCTGGTCGGCGGCCAGGCTCAGGTAGTCGGTCGCCACCTCGTCGATCAGGCTGATCTGCGCGGCCCGGCGGTTCTCCTCGGCGGCGAAGAAGCTCTGCAGCGCCGCCTCGTTCAGGCTGCGGATGCGGCCGAACAGGTCCACCTCGTAGGAGGCCAGGCCGACGCTGGCGCTGTACTGGGTGACGTCCAGCGGCGCGCCGGTTCCGGACAGGCTGGCCGGGGTGCGGCTGCGCGTGCCGCCGAAGCCGGCGTTGATATGCGGCAAGAGGTCGGCGCGCTGCACCCCGTACTGGGCGCGGGCCTTCTCGATGTTGCCGATCGCCACGCGCAGGTCGCGGTTCTGCTCCAGCGCCAGGGCGATCACCGTCTGCAGGCGGGGATCGAGGTAGACCTCGCGCCAGGCCAGGTCGGCGGCCGGGGCGGCGCCGGCGTTGGCGGGGGTGACGGCGGCGGGCCAGTGGCTCGCCACCGGCAGGGCCGGGCGCTCGTACTTCGGCGCCAGGGTGCAGGCCGACAGGGCCGCGCCGGCCAGCAGGATGGAGATCAGGCGGCGCATCAGACGGCCTCGCTGGGGGTGGGGGCCGCGGGGCCGGCGTCGGGCCCGTCGGGCGCGGCGCGGGTCGCCGGCTTGCGGCTGAAGGTCTGGCGCACCAGCACGAAGAACACCGGCACGAAGAAGATGCCGAGGACGGTCGCCGACAGCATGCCGCCGATCACCCCGGTGCCGATGGCGTGCTGGCTGCCCGAGCCCGCGCCGGTGGAGATGGCCAGCGGCATGACGCCGAAGATGAAGGCCATCGAGGTCATCAGGATCGGCCGCAGGCGGATGCGCACGGCCTCCACCGTCGCCTCGATCACCGAGCGGCCGGCCTTCTGCAGGTCCTTGGCGAACTCGACGATCAGGATCGCGTTCTTGGCCGCCAGGCCCATCGTGGTCAGCAGGCCGACCTGGAAATAGATGTCGTTGTTCAGCCCGCGCAGGGAGGTGGCCAGCAGGGCGCCGATGACCCCCAGAGGGATCACCAGGATCACCGCCAGCGGGATCGTCCAGCTCTCGTAGAGGGCCGCCAGCAGCAGAAACACCACCACGATCGACAGGGCGTAGAGCGCCGGCGCCTGGGCGCCCGCCTCGCGTTCCTGCTGCGACAGGCCGGTCCACTCGAAGCCGATGCCGGGCGGCAGCTTGGCCGCCAGCCGCTCCATCGCCGCCATGGCGTCGCCGGTGCTCTTGCCCTTGGCGGGCGAGCCCTGGATGTCGATCGACGACAGGCCGTTGTAGCGCTCCAGGCGCGGCGAGCCGACGGTCCAGGACGAGGTGGCGAACGACGAGAACGGGGCCATCTGGCCGTTGGCGCCGCGCACGTACCAGCGGCCCAGGTCCTCGGGCGTCATGCGGTAGGGGGCGTCGGCCTGGACGTAGACCTTCTTCACCCGGCCGCGGTCGACGAAGTCGTTGACGTAGGTCCCGCCAAGCGCGGTCGACAGGGTGGCGTTGATGTCGGCGGTGGTCAGGCCCATCGAGCCGGCCTTGGCCTGGTCGACGGTGATCGACAGCTGCGGGGTGTCGTCCTGGCCGTTCGGGCGCACACCCACCAGGTTCGGGTCGTTGCGGGCCATGCCCAGCAGCTGGTCGCGCGCGGCGATCAGCTGGTCATGGCCGACCCCGCCGATGTCCTCCAGCTCGAAGTCGAAGCCGGCGGCGTTGCCCAGTTCCGGCACGGCCGGCGGGGTGATGGCGAACACCATGGCGTCGCGGATGCGGCCGAAGGCGCCCATGGCGCGGCCGGCCACCGCCTGGGCGGTGAGCTTGCCGCCCGGACGGTCGTTGAAGTCCTTCATCCGCACGAAGGCCAGGCCCGCGTTCTGGCCGGCGCCGGCGAACGAGAAGCCGGAGACGGTGAACACCGACTTCACTGCATCCTTCTCGTCCTTCAGGAAGTGGTCGGCGACCTGTTTCAGCACCGCCTGGGTGCGCTCCTGCGTGGCGCCCGGCGACAGCTGCACCAGGCTGTAGATGATCCCCTGGTCCTCTTCCGGCAGGAAGGAGGAGGGCAGGCGCACGAACAGCAGGCCCATGACCACGACGATGGCGGCATAGATGGCCATCATCCGTCCGCCGCGGCCCACCAGGCTGCGCACGCGGCCCTGGTACCGCTGGCTGGCGTGGTCGAAGTTGCGGTTGAACCAGCCGAAGAAGCCCCGCGCCTGGGTGGCGTGCGCCTTGGGCGGCCTCAGCAGGGTGGCGCACAGGGCGGGCGTCAGGACCAGGGCGACCAGCACCGACAGGGCCATGGCCGAGACGATGGTCACCGAGAACTGCCGGTAGATCACTCCCTGGGAGCCGCCGAAGAAGGCCATCGGCACGAACACGGCGGCCAGCACCAGGGCGATGCCGACCAGCGCCCCGGTGATCTCGGACATCGACTTGCGGGTGGCCTCGACGGGGGGCAGGCCCTCCTCGCTCATCACCCGCTCGACGTTCTCCACCACGACGATGGCGTCGTCGACCAAGAGGCCGATGGCCAGCACCAGGCCGAACATGGTCAGGGTGTTGATCGAATAGCCCAGCACCGCCAGCACCCCGAAGGTGCCCAGCAGCACCACCGGCACGGCGATGGTCGGGATCAGGGTGGCGCGCCAGTTCTGCAGGAACAGGAACATCACCAGGAACACCAGCACGATGGCCTCGGCCAGGGTCTTGACCACCTCCTCGATCGACTTCTGGATGAAGGGGGTGGAATCCAGCGGCACCACGTATTTCACGCCGGGCGGGAAGGTCTTGGACAGCTCCTCGACCCGCTTCTTCACCGCCTTGGCGGTGTCCAGGGCGTTGGCCCCCGGCGCCAGCTTGATCGGCAGGCCGGCGGCGGGCTGGCCGTTGTACTTGGCCAGGGTGGTGTAGTTCTCGGCGCCCAGCTCGACCCGGGCCACGTCGCGCAAGTGCACCACGGCGCCTTCGGTCGTGGTCTTCAGCACGATGTTCTCGAATTCCTCGGGGTGCTGCAGCCGCGACTGGGCGGTGATGGTGGCGTTCAGCGCCGTGCCGGGCGTCGCCGGCGTGCCGCCCAGCTGGCCGGCGGAGACCTGGGCGTTCTGCGCCTTGATGGCGTTGATGACGTCGGCCGGCGTCATCGAATAGCCGTCCAGCTTGTTGGGATCGAGCCAGATGCGCATGGCGTACTGGGCGCCGAACAGCTGGGTGTCGCCCACGCCCTGCACCCGGCTGAGCGGATCCTGCAGGTTGGAGGCGATGTAGTCGGCCAGGTCGGAGTTGGAGTAGCGGCCGTCCTCGGAATAGAGGCCCACCACCATCAGGAAGTTGCGGGTGGACTTGACCACCGTCAGCCCCTGCTGCTGCACCTCCTGAGGCAGGAGGGCGAGGGCCGTCTGCAGCTTGTTCTGCACCTGCACCTGGGCGATGTCGACGTTGGTGCCGGCCTTGAAGGTCAGGGTCACCGTGGCCGCGCCGGACGAGTCGCTGGTGGACGACATGTACAGCAGGCCGTCCAGGCCCTTCATCTTCTGCTCCACCACCTGGGTGACGCTGTCCTCGACGGTCTTGGCCGAGGCGCCCGGATAGACGGCCTGGACCGAGATCTGCGGCAGGGCGATGTCGGGGTACTGGGCGATGGGCAGGCGGGTGATCGACAGGGCGCCGGCCAGCATGATGACGATGGCCACCACCCAGGCGAAGATCGGCCGGTCGATGAAGAAACGCGATAACATGGGCGGCGGTCCTAATGCTGGCCTTGGGCGCCGGCGGCGGGCGCCGCAGGCGGCGAGCCGGCCGGGACCGGCTTCAGGTCGGCGCCCGGATGGACCTTCTGCAGGCCCTCGACGATCACCCGCTCACCGGGGTTGAGGCCGGCGGTGACCAGCCAGTTGTCGCCCACCGTCTGGCCGACGCCGACCACCTTCTGCACCGCCTTGTTGTTCGGTCCGACCACATAGAGCGTCGCCTCGCCCTTGGTGTTGCGGCTGACCGCGGCCTGCGGGACCAGCAGCCCGGCCGGGGCGACGCCCTTGGCCAGGTGGGCGCGGACGTAAAGTCCCGGCAGCAGGGTGTTGTTCGGATTGGGGAAGATCGCCCGCAGGGTCACCGAGCCGGTGCCCGGATCAACGGTGACGTCCGAGAACTGCAGCTTGCCGGTGATCGGGTAGGTCGAGCCGTCGTCCAGGGTCAGGGTCACGTCCAGATTGCCCGAGGCGTCCAGCTGGCCGGCGGCCAGCTGGCGGCGCAGGCGCAGCAGGTCGGCGGCCGACTGGGTGACGTCCACATAGATCTGGCTGAGGTCCTGCACGGTGGCCAGGGCGGTGGCCTGGCTGGCGGTCACCAGCGCGCCGGGGGTCACGGTCGACTTGCCGATGCGGCCGGACACCGGGGCCAGCACCCGGGTGTAGCCGAGGTTGATGCGGGCCTGCTCCACGGCCGCCTGCTGGGCGGCGACATTGGCGGCGGCCTGCTTCCAGGCGGCCTGGGCGTCGTCGTTGTCCTGGCGCGACACCGCGTTGATGGTCACCAGGTCCTTGTAGCGGTCGGCCTTCAGCCTGGCCGAGGTCAGGGTCGCCTGCGCCTGGGCCAGGCCCGCCTGGGCGCTGGCCAGGGCGGCGCGATAGGTCGCCGGATCGATCTGGTAGAGCGGCTGGCCCTTGCGCACGTTGGCGCCCTCGGTGAACAGGCGCGCCTGGATGATGCCGCTGACCTGCGGGCGCACATCCGAGACCAGGAAGGCCGAGGTGCGGCCGGACAGCTCCACGTCCAGCGCCACCGGCTGGGCCTTGACCGTCACCACCCCGACCTCGGCCGGGCCGCCGAAGCCGCCGCCCTGGCCCTGGGGCTTGGCGCCGCAGGCCGCCAGCGCCATCGCAAGGCAAATGGTCAAGACGGCGACCGCGTCGCGGAGCGAGGGTCCGCGGGGGGAGGGACTGGGCATCGGCAACCTGCGACAAGCGGTCCAGGACCCGGCGCGGTGGCAGGCCCTTGACGTGGGGGGGAATGTGCACGACTTGAGAATGAACGTTCATTCTCAAGCTGTGCGCTAGGTAGGTCCGGGTTTGCGCTACGTCAAGAACACCGACCCGAAAATATGCTGCACTGCAATAGGCAAGGAGTCTTGTCCGTGAGCGACGCGGCCGAAGATCTGCACCCAGGACGGTCCAAGGTGGAGGCGCGCCGACAGCAGATCGTCGACGCGGCGGCGGAATGTGCGCGCCGCTCGGGGTTCCACGGCGCGAGCATGGCCGAGATCGCCCACACCGCGGGCCTCAGCGTCGGCCAGATCTACCGCTACTTCGCCAACAAGGAGGCCATCGTCGCCGCCATCGTCGAGCGTGACCTGGCCGAGATGCGCGACAAGTTCGCCGAGTTCGAGACCTCCGACGGCGGCATGGTCGAGGCGGTGATCGACCGCTGCGGCGAGGCGGTGGAGCGCAACTACGACCTGGGCCGCGCCGGACTTATGCTGGAGGTGATGGCCGAGGCGGCGCGCAACCCGAAGGTCGCCGCCGTGGTGCAGGCCGCCGACACCGCCGAGCGGGCGCTGGGCCGCCAGGTGCTGGACGCCGCCGCGCCCGCCGGCCGCACCGAGGCCGAGACCCTGGCGCGCGGCGAGGTGCTGAGCATGCTGTTCGACGGCATGGCCCTGCGGGCGGTCAACAATCCCAACGTGGACCACGCCGAGATCGCCCGCGTGCTGCAGGCGGTGATGCGATTCCTGCTCACCGGCGGGCCGCTGGAGGCGGCGGCGGTGGCCGGGGCGGGGAGCGGGTCGCCCGCATTGTAAGCCCTGCTGCAAATTTCCCGCCCGCAATAACGGCAAATTTTCTGGCCAAGCCGGCAAATCCGACGCATCCTCTTCTCGACGAACCGGTTACCCTCGAGAGTGATCGGGCGTCGGAGGAAAACGATGTCGCTGCATAGCGTGCACAACGGTCCGCACCACGGCCCCCATCTTGGCGTCGCCGCCAAGCGCTACACCAAGAGCGTGGTCGAACACGGGGCCTGCTTCGGCCTCGCCGCCGGGCTCCTGATGCTGGCCGCCGTGGCCATCCAGTGGGTCCTGCATTTCGTTCCCTAGCGGGCCGCTGACAGAGGCGGCCGGACGTTTTCCGACACCGCCGCCGAAATTCCGGATGACCCGCCGCGACGGGTCGTCGAACCCCTATGACATCCCACAGCGTCAGGATGCGTCAGCTGGCTGAACCGCCCCGCGGCTGGCGTGGCTGCTGACATCCGCTGGCGGCTGACCCAGAGCATCGCCGGCTATCCTGCCAGCCCCTGACACGCCCCGGGCCTTCCCTCGCGCCAGCGAAGGGAGACACCACATGCAACCGATTTCAGAAAGCCGCCGCGCCGTCCTGGCCGGCGCCATGCTGGCCACCGCGGCGGTCGGCCTGTCCGCGCCGGGCCTGGCCCGGGCCGGGGCGCCGGTCGCCGGACCGCCGGGCCAGCCGCCCGCGCCGCCGGCCGGCCTCGGCGACTTCGACTTCTTCATGGGGGCGTGGACCACCCGCCATCACCGCCTGGTGGGACGGCTGGTGGGCTCCACCACCTGGCAGGACTTCGACGGCCGGCTGACGGCGCAGAAGATCCAGGGCGGCCAGGGCAACATGGACGACGGCGTGCTGCACCTGCCGGCCGGGACCTATTGGGGCACGACCATCCGCTTCTTCGATCCAGCGCAGCGCACCTGGTCGATCTACTGGCTGGACAGCCGCGACCCGAAGCTGGACTCGCCGATGGTCGGCGGCTTCGACGGCAGGCACGGCCTGTTCTACGGCGACGACACCCTGGACGGCCGCCCGGTCAAGGTCCGCTTCCTGTGGCAGGATCTCGACCCCACCCATTGCCGCTGGGAACAGGCGTTCTGGGACCCCCGCCGTGGCGACTGGGAGACCAACTGGGTGATGCTGCACACCCGGGCGGCCTAGACGGTTCTCCGCTGGAGCCCCCATCCCCCGCTCCGCGGGGACTTCCCCCAACGGGGGAAGAGAGCCAGCGTCAGGGACCAGCGACCGTTCTCTTCCCCCTCTGGGGGAAGTACGGCCGAAGGCCGGGATGGGGGCCTGCGGCCTCACGGCCCCGGGTGGTAGGTGCGTTCCGTGTGGCCCACCAGCTGGTCGGGATAGAAGTACACCTCGCGGAAGTCGCCGGAAGCGTAGCGGCCTGCTTCGTCGTTGAAGTGGCGCGAGGCCGGATCGCCGCTTTCGCCGCCGGCGGTGACCGCCCGCGCCCGCACCCGCGGCCCGAACTCCACCACCGCCACGAAGCTGTTGCCCTTCGATCCGTAGTACCGCTTCGTGCCCGGGTAGCGCCGGGCGCCGAACGAGGCGAGCGAGCCCCACTGGCCGGAGGTGAACGGCACGGCGATCGACGGCGCATCGTCGTGGAAGGTCGGGGTGATGGCGTCGTCGATCCGCTGGAAGCGGTTCAGCTCGCCCCAGGGGATGCGCCAGGTCCCGTAGTCGGCGGTCAGCCGGTCGCAGGCCAGGGCCAGGGCCGCCAGCTGCTGGGCGGGGCTGGCGTGCTCCATGGCGTCGTAGGCCGTGCCGAACTCCGGATCGGTCTTCGGCGGCGCCGTGGCGTTCCACAGCGCCTCGCCCCAGCCGACGGCCAGGGACGTGGCCACGCTGTCGGCGGCCCAGCGGTCGTCCCAGCCCTTCAGCAGGGCGACCTGGTCGGCCAGCTTCGCCTTCATCGGGTCGCTGTCGGGCGTCGCCTCCCAGGCGCGGACCAGCGCCGGGACCAGGCGGGCGAAGGCCGGCAGATAGGGGTCGAAGTCCAGCTTGATCAGCCCGTCCAGGGTCAGGCCGTGCGCCTTGTCCAGCAGCAGGGCGGCGTGGATCCCCCGCGGGTTCTCGCCGGCGGTGTCCATGTACTTCGGAAAGTCGGCCGCCTTGGGGCTGGCGGCGCCGGCGGCGGAATAGGGCCAATTGTTGGTGTTGGCGATCCAGCCGGTGGAGGGGTTGAGCACCCGCGGCAGCTCGGACAGGGCGTGCAGGCCGCGCCAGTCGGTCGCCGGGTCGGCCCCGTCCACGCTCTCGCGATAGTCGAAGCGGTCGTCGCGGCGCGGCATGAACTGCGGGTGCAGATAGGCGATCTCGCCGGCGTCGTCGGCGAAGATGGTGTTGTTCGAGGAATTGGCCTGCAGGCCGGAGACCTTCACGAAGCCCGCGTAGTCGTGCGCCTTGGTGCGCAGGAACGACTGCTCCAGCGCCGGGACCGGCTTGTACATCATGGCGAAGGCCACCCAACGGCCGCCCGCCTCGCGCACGATCGGTCCGTGATGGGTGCGATAGACCGTGAAGGTGCGGCTCTTCACCGATCCGTCGGCGGCCTTGTACGGCACGCGCACCGCCTGCGCCTGCACCGGGCGAAGCGCCGTCCCGTAGCGGTAGAACGGCCGGCCCGCGCGCATGACGATGGTCTCGGCGAACTCGTCCACCGCATCGGCGCCCGTGGAGGTGTGCATCCAGCCGGCGTGGGCGTTGAACCCCTGGTAGATGAACGGCTGGCCCCAGGTGGCCGCGCCATAGGCGTTCAGCCCCTCGTCGCTGGTCACCTGCAGTTCGGAGCGGAAATAGAACGAGGTGTGCGGGTTGATCAGCAGCAGGGCGTGTCCGTCCGCGGTGCGCGCGGGCGCGACGGCAATGCCGTTCGAGCCGGTGGGTTCGTGGAAGCTGTTGTCCGGCGCCGTGCGGGCCACGGCGCGCTTGCCGTAGAAGGCCTCGAGGTCCTTCAGGTCGATGCGCTCGATGTCGCCGCCTATGCTGCCCTCGGTGAAGCTGAGCGCCATCCACGGCTCGAATCGCGACAGGGCGCGCGGCCGCGTTCCCGGATGGGTCGCCAGGTAGTAGTTCAGCCCGTCGGCCCAGGCGCCCATCAGCGCCTTCAGCCAGGCGGGGCTGGCGGCGTAGCGGGCCTTCAGGTCGTCGTCGCTGACGTACAGCCGCTGGCGCAGGTCGCCCCAGATCGCGCCCTCGCCGTCGGCCAGGGCGGTGCGCCCGAGATTGGTCAGGTAGTTGGCCTCGATGCGCGAGAAGTCGTCCTCGGCCTGGGCGTAGACCATGCCGAACACCGCCTGCGCGTCGGTGTGGCCGTGCACGTGGGCGATGCCCCAGTCGTCGCGCACGATGGTCACCGCCGCCGCCTCCCGCGCCCACCGCGCCGGCTCGGTCTCGGCCCGCGCGAGCGCCGGCCGGGCGAGGGCGGGAAGGGCGAGGGCGAGGCCCAGCAGAACGCCGATGATCCGCACGCTGAATCTCCCCCGTGGCCGTGCAGCGACGCTAGAAGGCCGGGGAGGGCGGGGCAATGCGGTTTTGGCTGCCCAGGGAAGTGTCGTCAGCGCTCCCGGCTTTGCGCCCCCACCACCGTCGCGCTGGTAGCGCGCCGGTCCCCCTCCCCCGCTCGTTGGCGGGGGAGGAGTGGAAGCGGCGCCGCCTCTTCTCCTCCCATGCGTAGCGTAGCGAAGCGGGGGAGGGGGACCATTCGGCCGAAGGGCGAATGGTGGAGGGGGCGCGCAACCCGCGCCGCCTTCTACAGCGACAGCAGCGCCGGGTCGCCGCCCTGGGCGGCGGTGTTGACGCTGACCGCGCGCTCGACCGCATAGCGCAGCAGGGCATGCGGGCCGCCGGCCTTGGGGCCGGTGCCGGACAGGCCCTCGCCGCCGAATGGCTGCACCCCGACCACCGCGCCGATGATCGAGCGGTTGACGTAGACGTTGCCGGCCGGGACCAGCTCGGCCACCTCGGCGGCGAAGGCGTCGATGCGGCTGTGCACGCCCAGGGTCAGGCCGTAGCGGCGCGCCGCCAGTTGTCCGGCGACCTCGGCCAGGTCGGCGGGATCGTAGCGCACCACGTGCAGGATCGGGCCGAACACCTCCCGCTCCAGGAACCCGGCGGACGGGATCTCGGCCAGCACCGGGCCGAAGAAGGTCCCGCCCTCGGGGGCCGGCAGGCGGTGCAGCACCGTGGCTTCGCGCTCCAGGCGCTGCAGGTGCGCCTTCAGCGCGGCGCGGGCGTCCTCGTCTATCACGGGGCCGATGTCGGTGGCGGCCAGGCCCGGGTCGCCGAGGCTCAGCACATCCATCGCCCCCTTCAGCCGGGCGATCAGGTCGTCGGCGATCTGGCCCGGAACGAACAGGATGCGCAGCGCCGAACAGCGCTGGCCGGCCGAGCCGAAGGCGCTCAGCACAGCATCGTCGATCACCTGTTCGCGCATGGCGGTGGTGTCGCAGAACAGGCCGTTGAGCCCGCCGGTCTCGGCGATGAACGGGACGATCGGTCCGGCCCGCGCGGCCAGGGTGCGGTTGATCGCCCAGGCGGTCTCGGTGCCGCCGGTGAAGGCCACGCCGTCGATGCCCGGATGGGCGATCAGCGCGGCGCCGACGCTCTCGCCACGGCCCGGCAGCAGCGAGAGCAGGGCGGGGCCCAGACCCGCGGCGTGATAGAGGCGCACCGCCTCGGCGGCGACCAGCGGAGTCTGCTCGGCCGGCTTGGCCAGCACCGCGTTGCCGGCGGCCAGGGCCGCCGCGATCTGGCCGGTGAAGATGGCCAGGGGGAAGTTCCAAGGGCTGATGCAGGCGAACACGCCGCGGCCGCGCAGCTGCAGGGTGTTGGCCTCGCCGGTCGGACCGGTCAGCACCTGCGGCCGGGCGAGCTGCCGGCGCGCCAGATGGGCGTAGTAGCGGCAGAAGTCGGCCGCCTCGCGCACCTCGGCGATGCCGTCGGCCAGGGTCTTTCCGGCTTCGTTCGCCAGGATCCCCACCAGGCGGTCGAGGTTGGTCTCCAGGGCGGCTGCCATGGCGTCCAGCACCTGGGCGCGGGCCTCGCCGCCGGCGGCGTCCCACGCCGGCTGGGCCCGGCGCGCGGCGGCCGCGGCGGCGTCGATGTCGGCGGCGCTCGCCTCGGACCTGTGGCCGAGGACGCGGCCGCGGTCGGCGGGGCTGGCCAGGGGCTGGATCGAGGCGCCGGCGATCTCGCGGCCGGCGACGATCGGATGGCCGGTCAGGTCGGCGCCGCGCGCGGCGACCACCGCGGCCTGCAGCCGCTCGCGCACCGCGCGGATCGACAGGTCCGGTCCCTGCGAGTTGATCCTGGCCGCGCCATAGAGGTCCACGGGCCGGGGGATCTTGGGGTGGGGGCCGGGCTGCGCCTCGACCGCCGCCACCGGGTCGCGCACCAGATCCTTGGGCGGCACGGCGTCGTCCAGCAGGGCGTGCACGAACGAGGTGTTGGCCCCGTTCTCCAGCAGGCGGCGCACCAGGTAGGGCAGCAGGTCCTCGTGCGCGCCGACCGGCGCGTAGACCCGCAGGCGGCGCGGCCCGAAGGCGGCGACGGCCGCCTCGTACAGCTCCTCGCCCATGCCGTGCAGCCTCTGGTGTTCGATGGTCACCGCCCTTTCGCCGGCCATCTGCGCCACGGCCGCCAGGGTGTGGGCGTTGTGGGTGGCGAACTGGGCGTAGAGGTGGGGGGCGGCGTCGATCAGCGCCCGGGCGCAGACCAGGTACGACAGGTCGGTCGCAGCCTTGGTGGTGTACACCGGATAGTCTGGCCGGCCGGCCACCTGGGCGCGCTTGATCTCCGAATCCCAGTAGGCGCCCTTGACCAGCCGCACCATCAGCCGCCGGCCGGAGCGGCGGGCGAGATCGGCCACCGCGGCGATCACCGCCGGGCCGCGCTTCTGATAGGCCTGAACCGCCAGACCCAGGCCGGTCCACGGTCCCAGGTCCGCCTCGTGCGCCAGCCGGTCGAGGATCTGCAGGGAGATCACCAGCCGGTCGGCCTCCTCGGCGTCGAGGGTGAAGTTGAGGTCGTGCTGCGCCGCCAGCAGCGCCAAGCGTTTCACGCGGGGATACAGCTCGTCCCAGACGTGGCCGGGCTGCGCCGCCTCGTAGCGCGGCGACAGGGCCGACAGCTTCACCGAGATGCCGTGCCCGGCCTCCGGCCCGTGGTGCGCCGAGGCTTCGCCCACCGCGGCGATCGCCGCCGCATACGAGGCCTCGTAGCGCTCCGCGTCGGCCTCGGTGCGCGCGCCCTCGCCCAGCATGTCGAACGAGCACAGCAGCCGCTCGGACGCCGCCCGCTTCAGCGCCGCCTCGATGGTGCGGCCCAGCACGAACTGTTCGCCCATGATGCGGATCGCCTGGGCCACCGCCTGGCGGATCACCGGCTCGCCGACCCGCCCGGCCAGGCGCCGGAGGTAGCCGCCGAGGTCGTTCTTCGCCTCATCCTCCACGTCCACGAGCTTGCCGGTCAGCATCAAGCCCCAGGTGGAGGCGTTGACGAACAGGCTGTCGGAGCGGCCGAGGTGCGCGGCCCAGTCGGCCGAGCCGATCTTCTCGGCGATCAGGGCGTCGCGGGTGGCGGGGTCGGGCGTGCGCAGCAGCGCCTCGGCCAGGCACATCAGCGCCAGCCCCTCGCGCGTGCCCAGGCTGAACTGCTTGAGGAAGCTCTGCACCACCCCCTGGCGGCGACCGACGGCGCGGGTTCCCACCACCAGGTCCTCGGCCTGGCGCTGGATGCGCGCCCCCGCCTCGCGGGTGAAGGGGCGGGCGGCCAGCAGGGCGGCGATGGCCTGCGCCTCGTCGCGATACTTGCCGGCGTCCAGGGTGTCCCAGTCCATGGCGGGCCTCGTGCGGAGGGTTTGGGTGTCGTATGGCATGTCTTCGGAATATCAAAGGATATGACGAAGGTGCTTTGTTTGTGAGGCCTCATGGGCGATGATCATTCGATCGTGATGGGGAAATCGCATGTCCGCTCTGGATGAGACCGACCGCCGCCTGCTGCGCGTGCTGCAGACCGACGGGCGCATCACCAACGCCGAGCTGGCCAAGCGCTGCAACCTGTCGCCGGCGGCCACCTTCGAGCGCGTGCGACGGCTGCGCGAGCGCGGCGTGATCACCGGCTATGCCGCGATCCTCGACCCGGCCAAGGTGGACCTGGCGCTGACCATCTTCGTCGAGGTGCTGCTCGACCGCACCACCGGCGACGTGTTCGAGACCTTCGCCGCCGCTATCCGCCGCGCGCCGGAGGTGCTGGAATGCCACATGGTGGCCGGCGGCTTCGACTATCTGCTCAAGGCCCGGGTGCGCGACATGGCCGCCTACCGCGCCTTCCTGGGCGACGTGCTGGTGACCATGCCCGGCGTGCGCGAGACCCGCACCTACGCGGTGCTGGAGGAGGTCAAGGCCACCTCGGAGCTGCCGATCTGAGGCGGCTTTCCAAGCCTTGCCGCGCGGCCTATGCAAGCTTGGCCTATGCAAGGTTGTGTCGCCGGTTGTCTTTGGGGGAAGTGATGGCGAAGTGGGGGAGGGGCGCATTGCGCCTCATGGGCGCGGCGGCCGCGGTCCTGGGCGGGGCGGCGCTGTCACCGGCCCCTGCGGTGGCGGGCGTGCATTACGTCTATGTGCCGATCTACACCTATCGCCAGGTGCAGACCCCCTATCAGGCACCGCCCAACGTCGAGCTGCCGCTGGAGATCACCGACGCGCCGCCGTCCGCCATGGAGGGAAGCCTCGCGCCGCACGGCGTGGTGGCGCAGCACGAGGTGCGGGCGCGCAACGCGGTGGTGCTGCAGGCGCCCTTCGTCGGCGGCCGGCGCGAGATGCCGGCCGGCACGGTGCTGTCGCAGGTGCGTATCCGCCAGTCGGCAACCACAAGCACCGCCTGGTGCGACCTGCGGCCGGACGCCGGCGGCATTCTGGCGGTGAAGTTTGACTGCCTGGGCGGCGCGCCGGATGGCTCCAGCCTCTATGCCCTGTACACGGTGGAGACCGACGACAACATGCTGGGGGTCAGCGGCGACGAGCAGCCGCGCTTTCGCCAGCGGTTCGAGACCCCGGTCGCCGCCCGCCCGGCGCGCCCCGAGGAACGGCCGACGGGCCGGATCGGCTACGAGTGGTGCGGCGGCGGCGCGCCGGACGCGCCGCCGAAGTTCGAGGTGGCGGCCAGCTTCCAGGGCGGCCCGTGGGAGGAATCGGCGCACCACCAGTGCGTGTTCGGCGCCTGGAGCGACGATCATGCCGCGGTGGTGGTCGACCGCATCCGCCTGACCCTGACCGCGCCCGCCACCGGCAAGGCCCTGACGTACAAGGCCGAGGGCCGCGCCCCGGCGGGCCCGATCGCGCGGCTGACGCCCGGCGGGCCGATCCAGACCCAGGCCGAGGCCGACGCCCAGGCCGCCGCGGCGGCGGCCGGCCTGCGCGAGGCGATCGTCTACGACAGCGATCCCGGAAAGGTCGCGGCGGGCGCGCTCAGCAAGGGCGACGTGCTGATGAGCCATCGCGGCCACCTGGGCGTCACCGGCGTGCTGACCGCCGACGTCTGGCGCGGCACGCGGCGCGGTCCGCTGTTCACCACCCTCCCGGGCCAGGCGCTGTTGCCGGCCGGCCAGGTGGTGTTCGGCCGGCGGGTGGACGCCGAGGGCAAGGCCGAGCTGGTCTGGTGCGCCCCGCACAAGGGGGCCGACGGGCGGCTGGACAAGGCGATCTGCCTGCCCAGCGACGGCCATGGCACCGTGGCGGTCGAGGCGCGGCCGGCGCTGATGCCGTCCGGCCTGCTGATGCCGCAGTATCCGGAGTACGTCTCGCCGCCGCAGGTCAAGGAGACGCCCCAGGACCTGCCGCCGCTGACCTTCACCTATGTGTTCAAGGGCTGGCGCAAGGAGACCGCCGAGATCGGCCTGCAGGTGGACTGGGGCGAGGGGCCGGTGTCGGTCTCCAGCCGCGAGGTGCTGATCGGCCCCAGCGGCGGGGCGGTGGTCGCCGTGCCGGGCGGAGCGATCGTGCTGGTCAAGGGCGACACCGACACCGACGCCGGCGCCACCTTCATCCCCGCCCCACCTGTCGCCGCCCCGCCTGTCGCGGCGGCGCCCGGCGCCCACTGAGGCGTCACGCCGCCGCGGACATGCCCTGCCGCTCCAGCCGCTCCGCCTCCGCCGCCAGCTGCGGCGTCATCTGGCGGAACACGGAGCGCATGAAGGCGCCCATCAGCGCGGCGCCGCCTGGGAAGGTCGGCCAGAAGCGGTTGCTCCAGCGGATCTCGCTGCCGCCGTCGGCCGCCGGGGTGATGTCGATGTCGGCGCGGTAGTCGCGGAACGGCAGGCCGCTGTGCACGATGTAGCTGACCCGCCGCCCGGGGATCAGCTCCACCACCTCCTCGACCAGGGTCAGCGGCCAGGTGCGGAAGATGCGCACCGAGCCGACGCCGTATCGCTCGCCCTCGCCGTCGCGCACGTGCTCGAACGCGCCGATGCGCGACCACACCGGATAGAGCGAGGAGTCCTTGGCGACGGCATAGACCGTCTCGGGCCGGGCCTTGGCGTGGACGGTGACCTCGGTGCGCACGGGCTGCATGGGTGGGGTCCGATCAGGGGGATCACGGCGGCCATGTACCAATTGGTACACGGCTTCGCAAGCCGTCGCCGTCAGCGGGCGTCGGCCAGTCGCCGCTCGTACGCGGCGACGTGCAGCGCCATGGCCGCGTCCACCGCCGCCGGATCGCCGCCGGCCAGCAGGTCGAGCAGCAGGCCGCGGGTCACCGCCACCATCAGCCGCGCCTCGGCCGCCGCGGTCGCCGCCGGAGTTCCGTGGCGGATGGCGCGGGCGGCGATCGGCGCGACCCAGGCCTCCACCACGTCGGCCAGTAGCGGCGCCGCGTGCGGATGGCCCTGCAGCGCCTGGGCGTAGACGTCGAAAAACAGCCGCTCCTGCGGCCACATCGCCGGATCGGCGAACCGCTTCCAGGCGGCGCGCACCTGGTCGCCGGGCGACAGCCCCGCGTCGTCGTCGATGGCCGCCGCGAGCACGCGCTGGCGCCGCTCCACCTCGCGCACCACCTCGGTCAGCAGGCCTTCCTTGGAGCCGAAGTGGTAGATCAGCATCCGGTGGCTGGCGCCGATCGCCTGCGCCAGCTGGCGCAGGCTGAGGTCGGCCAGGCCGTGCGCGGCCGCATAGGCCATGGTGGCGTCCAGCAGGCGCGCGCGGGGATCGGCCGGGTCGGTCATGCGCGGTGTGTACCACAGGGTACGCCCGGCGGAGCGGCGGCCCCCTCCACCCCTTCGGGGTCCCCCTCCCCCAGGGGGGAGGAGAACGGTTCTCTTCCCCCATTGGGGGAAGTACGGCCGAAGGCCGGGATGGGGGCTTCCGCCCCCACTGGGGGAAGTACGGCCGAAGGCCGGGATGGGGGCTCTCGCGCGGGCGGACCGGAACGTCCAAGACAGCCGGCCCTCGAGGCTTGAAGCCGTGGCCGGGGCGCCGTCCTATCGGCGCGAGCGTGACGGAGGTTGATTTGGCGGACGGGGAGGGCGCGGCCACGCCGCGGCTGGCGGTGAGCGGTCTGCGCAGCGACCTGGCCGGGCCGTTCGACTTCACCCTGGCGGCCGGCGAATGCGCGGCGATCTCCGGCGCCTCGGGCTCCGGCAAGAGCCTGTTCCTGCGGATGATCGCCGACCTCGACCCCAACCAGGGGACGGTGCGCCTGGACGGGGTGGAGCGCTCGACCCTGGCGGCGCCGGAATGGCGGCGGCGCATCCCCTACGTGGCCGCCGAGTCCGGCTGGTGGCTGGACCGGGCCATCGATCACTTCGCCCCCGATCGCCGCGCCGCCGCCCAGGCCCTGGCCGCCGAGCTCGGCGTCGGCACCGCGCAGCTGGACATGCCGGTGCAGCGCCTCTCCACCGGCGAGCGCCAGCGCCTGGCCCTGGTGCGCGGCTTCGTCATGCAGCCGCTCGCCATTCTGCTGGACGAGCCCACCGGCCCGCTCGATCCCGACAGCACCCGGGCCGTCGAGGCGCATATCCGCAGGATGCTGGCCGGCGGTGCGGCGGTGCTGATGGTCTCGCACGACCCCAGCCAGCCCGGTCGCCTGGGCGCGACCCACTACCGGATGGCCGACCGCAAGCTCAGCCTGGTCGGCGACGCCCCCGTGGAGGCGGCTTCCGCATGAACACCATCTCCCTGACGCCGATGGACCTGACGGTCGCCTCGGCGCTGATCGTCTTCGACGCCATCCTGTCGCTGCTGCTGCGGCTGAACCTGCACCGGCAACTGATCTGGGCGGCGCTGCGCATGGTCGTGCAGCTGGTGGCGGTGGGCTACATCCTGCGCTGGGTGTTCGCCATGCACCACCCGGCGCTGACCGTGCTGGTGGTGGTGGTGATGTCGGCCATCGCCGCGCGCGAGATCGCCGCCCGGCCTGAGCGCAAGTTCAAGGGCTTCGTCGGCCTGGCGATCAGCGGCGTCGGCGTGGCCCTGGCCACCATCGTCACCGTCGGCCTGGCGCTGACCACGGCGATCCGTCCGCAGCCCTGGTACGACGCCCGCTACGCCATCCCGCTGGCCGGCATCGTGCTGGGCTCGGTGCTGAACGCGGGCAGCCTGACCCTCGACACCCTGCTTGGCGACGCCCGGCGCGAGAAGAGCGCCATCGAGGCGCAGCT
The DNA here is from genome assembly GCF_049446115.1 of Caulobacter sp. KR2-114. Lineage (NCBI taxonomy): Bacteria > Pseudomonadati > Pseudomonadota > Alphaproteobacteria > Caulobacterales > Caulobacteraceae > Caulobacter > Caulobacter sp. KR2-114. The sequence continues at coordinate 1,088,869 of NZ_JBMSEC010000002.1, read as the reverse complement.
GGCGCTCGGCGTCACCTACGCCGCCGCCATAGCCCCCCTGCTGCGCAATTCCGTGCGCAGGGGCCTGCTGCCGATCGTCAACCAGATGTCCGCCGCCGGGCTGATCACCCTGCCGGGAATCATGACCGGCCAGATCATCGCCGGCGAGGATCCGATCGAGGCGGTGAAGTACCAGATCCTGCTGATGTTCCTGCTGGCCGGGGCCAGCGGCCTGACCGGCCTGGTGGTCGCCGCCCTCGCCGCGCACCAGCTTTCCGACGCCCGCCAGCGGCTCAGGCTGGATAAGCTGCGGTGATGCGGTAAGACCCCAGGGCCAAACCATGCACCTCCCCCTCGACATCGACAGCGTCAAAGGCTTCCTCGACCCTGCCGAGGGGCGCGCCCTGCACGACGCCGCGCTGGCCGCCGCCGTCCGGGGACCGGTGCTGGAGATCGGCGCCTATTGCGGCAAGTCGGCGGTGTACCTGGGGACGGCCTGCCGGACGGCCGGCTCGGTGCTGTACAGCGTCGACCACCATCGCGGCTCCGAGGAGAACCAGCCCGGGTGGGAGTACCACGACGCGGAGCTCTGGGATCACGCCGCCGGGGCGATGGACACCCTGCCGTTCCTGCGCGCCACACTGCGCCGGGCCGGGCTGGAGGAGACGGTGATCCCGATCGTCGGGCGATCGGCGGCGGTGGCGCGGTTCTGGACCACGCCGCTGGCGATGCTGTTCATCGACGGCGGCCATACGTTGGAGGCGGCGCTGGAGGACTACCGGGCCTGGGCGCCGCATGTGATCCGCGGGGGGACCCTGGCGATTCACGACGTGTTCCCCGACCCCGCCGACGGCGGCCGCCCGCCGTTCGAGGTCTACACCCGGGCGCTGGCCTCGGATCTGTTCGAGGAGGTTCTGGGCGTGAAGAGCCTGCGGATCCTCAAGCGGCTCTAGCCGGTCACCAGCACCGCCGACGCCGCGCTCTCCCCCGCCAGGGCGTCGTGCGCCAGGATGGCCGCCGCCTGGGTCCAGCTGGGTTTCTCCTGCGGCCAGAAGATCTGTTCCTCGAACTGCCAGCCCATCCAGTAGGCGCCGTCCGCGTCCCGCTGGGCGTCCTGCCAGCTGAGCACGGCCTCGGCCTGGGCCAGGTTGCCCAGCCGGATCAGGGCCAGGGCGAACTCGCAGCTCTCGGCCACCGTCACCCACGGCTCGCCGGACACGCAGCGGCAGCCCAGGCCGCGGCGCATGAACCGCGCGGCGCCGGCCTCCAGTCGCGCGAAGGCGGCGGCGGGGGTCATCACCCCGGCGAGGATCGGATAGTACCAGTCCATGGCGAAGGCGCCGCCGGGCCCCGCAACGCCGCCCCGCCGGCCGTAGCGCTCCGGCGCGCAGAGGATCGCCCGGCGCAGCCGCGCGCGGGCCAGGGTCCAGGCCTCCGCCGGCTCGCCCAGCACGCCGGCCAGGCGGATGGCGCAGCCGAGAGCGGCGTAGATCGAGGCGTTGCCGGCCACCAGGGCGTCGTCCAGCGCGCCGCCGTGCGCCTCGCCGCACCAGGAGACGTCGCCGTGCGGGTGCTGCAGCGACAGCACATAGCCGATCGCCGCGCGCACCATAGGCCAGCGCCGCCGCGCCCAGCCCAGGTCGCGCGTGGCCAGATAGCGCCGCCACACCGCCACCGCCGGATAGGCCGTGAAGTTGGCGTCGCGCACCGCCGGCGCGGGCTGGCGGGCGATCTTCAGCCGCCCCGCCATCGGCAGGGCGTTGCCGTATTCGCCGAGCCAGGCGCCGTCCGGCAGCTGGCTGGCCTGCAGGTGGTCGAAGCCCGCGTCGGCGGCCTCGAACTCCCCCATCGCATCCAGCGCCATCACGCATTCCGCGTGATTCCACGGGTCCCAGGGGCCGCCTTCGAACCACGGAATCGCCCCGTCCGGCCGCTGCGCCGCCAGGATCGCCGCCACCGGGCCGGTCAGGTCGACGAAGGGGCGCCGCGGCGGCGCCCTCAGCAGCCCCGCCATCAGGCCGCGCCGCGGAAGTACAGGGCCGTGCTCTTGCCCATCAGCGGCTGCAGGAGCGCTTCCAGGGCGCGGGTGAGCCAGGGTCGCTGCATCAGGTCCCAGACCAGCAGGCGGTGATAGGCCCGGACCAGCGGGTGGTCGTCCCGCCGGGGCCAGAACGCGCATTTCAGCCACCAGTAGGGGGAATGCAGGGCGTGCGCGTGGTGCTTGCCAAGATAGGTGAAGCCGAGCGCGGAAATGCGCGATTTCAGGGCGCTTTCCTCGAAGATGCGCACGTGTCCGCCCGGCTGGTCGGCATAGCCGCCGGGGCCGGGGGCCAGGGCCCAGCAGATCCGTTCCGGCCAGGCGCGCGGCACCGTCGGGCAGAACAGCCCGTCCGGCTTCAGCACCCGGCGGATCTCGGCCAGGACGTGCTCGTAGTCGTGCAGGTGCTCCAGCACCTCCGAGCAGATCACCACGTCGAAGGCGGCGTCGGCGAAGGGCAGGCGATAAGCGTCGCCGCGCAGCACGGCGGTCACCGCGGCCGGCGCCGCCGCCGGCGCATCGCCCGCCAACATGGCCGCGCCCTCGCGCGCCTTGGCCAGCGACGGCAGGTCCAGGTCGAGACCGACCACGTTGACCCCGCCCAGCATCTGCACCCCGTGCACGTGGCGCCCCTCGCCGCAGCCGAGGTCCAGCACCCACTGGCCGGGGGTCAGGCCCAGCCGCTCCAGCCGCACCGTCAGCATCGGCGGTCCACCGCCCGATAGAGCACCGTCTCGTAGGCCTGCGCCGTGCGCGCCCAGCGGAAGCGCTCGCGCGCCCGGGCGAGGCCCGCGCGCCCCATCGCCTCGCGCCGGTCCGGATCGTCGAGCAGCGCCCCGAGGGCCTCGGCCAGCGCGCCTGCGTCGCCGCGGGGCACGACCACGCCGGCGCTGCCGACCACCTCCGGCAGGGCGCCGCCATCGGTCACCACCACCGGGGCGCCGCAACTCATCGCCTCGGCGGCGGGCAGGCCGAAACCCTCGTACAGCGACGGCGTCACGCAGATCGTCGCCGCCGCATAGGCCTCGGCCACCTCCTGGCGGGTCAGGTCGCTGATGAACCGCACCTTGCCGGCCAGGCCCAGGGTGTCGATCAGCGTCGCGGTCGGTCCCTCGCGCAGCTTGCCGATCACCACCAGCTCCAGGTCCGGGCGGCCGGGCAGCAAGGCGGCGTAGGCCTCGATCAGGTATTTCAGCCCCTTCAGCGGCACGTCGGCGCTGGCCGTGGTCAGCAGCCGATTGCCGCGCCGCACGACCTCGGGAAGCGGGCGGAAGGCGTCCAGATCGATGCCGAGCGGCGCGGCGGTCATCGCCTCCAGCGGGACCTTCAGGCACTCGGCCACGTCGCGCCGGCTGCTCTCGGAGACCACCAGCACGTCGGTCATCCGCGGCGCCACCGCCTCCTGCATCTTCAGGAAGTCGTACCAGCGGCGCATCAGCCAGCGCTTGCCCTTGTCCGGCTCGCTGGCCAGCGCCAGCTCCAGGTCGCGGCGAATGGGGTGGTGGATCACCTCCACCAGCGGCAGGCCCAGGCGCATGATCTCCAGCAGGCCATAGCCCAGGGTCTGGTTGTCCAGCACCACGTCGTAGCGGCCGCGGTTGGCGGCCATGTAGCGCGCCGCCCGGCGGGCGAAGCTCCACGGCTCCATGAACTTGCCCGACAGATGGCCGAAGTACTCGGCGGTGTCGGTCCAGCTTGTCAGGTGGCGCCAGCGCAGGGCGCGGTGGCCGTTGTGCGGCTGGGCGTAGAGGTCCAGCGAGGGCAGCTTGACCAGGCTCACGCCGGCCGGCAGGTCGGGGTAGGGCGGTCCGGAGATCACCTCCACCGCATGCCCGCGCCGCGCCAGGGCCCCGGCCGCCTCGCGCAGATACACCCCCTGGCCGCCCACCTTGGGGTCCGAGCGGTAGGACAGGAAGGCGATGCGCAGCGGCCGTTCCGTGGGCGGCTCGCATGCCGCCGCCGCCTCGTCGACCCTCACCTCCAGCCCCATCCACGCAGTCCCTGTCTTAACAGTGTTCACTCTTACTAGCAGATATCGGCGGTCGGTCAGTCCGGGATCATACTCAAGCTTCGAAAAACATCGGGATGGGGCGCCCGACTGACTTTTGCCGCCCTCTCCCCCGTCATCCTCAGCCGCCAGGCCCGAGGATCCATGAGCGCGTGAGATGAAGTCGCGAGCGGCAGCAGCGCGTCGCGTGGACGGCGGCCGCGTGCGTGTGGCGCGCCCTTCGAAGCGCGCCAATCGGTTTCACGTGTTCCTGGACCCTCGGCACAGGGCCGAGGGTGACGGCGAAGGGCGGGCCCGTCGTCCAGAGCGTCGCGCCGTCGCCGCCCGTATCGCACAAGACTTGGCTCTCTCGCCGCGGCTTCCTATCTTGGCGCCGAGCGCCAACCAGGGAGTGACACCATGACCACCGCCACCGAACGCGCCGTTCTGGCCGGGGGCTGCTTCTGGGGGATGCAGGACCTGATCCGCAAGCTGCCCGGCGTGATCTCCACGCGGGTGGGCTATTCCGGCGGCGACGTGCCCAACGCCACCTACCGCAACCACGGCACGCACGCCGAGGCGATCGAGATCATCTTCGATCCGGCCAAGACCAGCTATCGCGACATCCTGGAGTTCTTCTTCCAGATCCACGACCCGTCGACCCTGAACCGTCAGGGCAACGACCTGGGCCTCAGCTACCGCTCGGCGATCTTCTACGAGAACGACACGCAGAAGAAGATCGCCGAGGACACCATCGCCGACGTGGACGCCTCGGGCCTGTGGCCGGGCAAGGTGGTGACCACGGTCACCCCGGTGGGTCCGTTCTGGGAGGCCGAGCCGGAGCACCAGGACTACCTGGAGCGCATCCCCAACGGCTACACCTGCCACTTCCCGCGGCCGAACTGGAAGCTGCCGCGCCGCGCGGTCGCCTAGGCGCCCAGCCGGCCGGCCGCCGCCTGCAGGATCGGACGCTGGCCTGGGCTGACCTTGGCCAGGGCTTCGTCCAGTGGCAGGTAGGCTGCCCGGTCCACCTCGGGAAACTCGGCCGTCCGCCCCGAACGCGGCGGCCATTCCATCACGAAGGTTCCGAACCGCGCCGCCGACAGGTCGAGGTCGGCCTCGCCCAGGAAGGCGTGGATGGTCTTGCCGCCCTTCAGCGTCACCGGTGACAGCGGCGCCAGGTCTGGGGGTGGGGCCAGCCCCAGCTCCTCGGCGAACTCGCGCCGCGCGGCGGCCTCCAGCGCCTCGCCGGGTTCGACCAGGCCCTTGGGGATCGACCAGGCGCCGGCGTCCTTGTGCGCCCAGAACGGCCCGCCCATGTGGCCCAGCAGGAATTGCACGACGCCGTCGCGGCGGCGATGGACCAACAGGGCGGCGCTTGTCTGGACCGGCATGGGCCGATCTGGCGCCGTCGCCGCGCAGTTGACAACCGCCGTCGTCGGAGGTCGGACAGGGACATGCGCCGGGTACTCTGCATCGAGGACGACGAGGTCACCGCCCGCGAGATCGCCAGCGAGCTGACCCAGGCGGGGTTTTCCGTCGACTGGGTCGCCGACGGGCGCGAAGGCCTGGTCAAGGCGCTGTCCGAACCCTGGGACGCGATCACCCTCGACCGCATGCTGCCCAATGTCGACGGCCTGGCCATCGTCACCGCGATGCGCGCGGCCAGCGTCGACACGCCGGTGCTGATGATCAGCGCCCTGTCGGACGTCGACGAGCGGGTGCGCGGCCTGCGCGCCGGCGGCGACGACTACCTGACCAAGCCGTTCGCCTCGGAAGAGATGTCGGCCCGCCTGGAGGTGCTGCTGCGCCGGCAGAACGCGGCGGCGGCGCGCGAGGGGGTGCTGCGCTTCGAGGACCTGCAGATGGACCTGATCAGCCGCCAGGTGCAGCGCGCCGGTCGCGAGCTGAAGCTGCTGCCCACCGAGTTCAAGCTGCTGGAACTGCTGATGAAGCACCCCGCCCAGGTGCTCACCCGGACGATGATCTTCGAGGCCGTGTGGGGCTATCACTTCGATCCCGGCACCAACCTGATCGACGTGCACCTGGGCCGGCTGCGGCGCAAGGTGGATCCGCCGGGCGAACGGGCGCTGATCCAGACGGTGCGGGGGGCCGGCTATGCGCTTCGCGGCGACTAGGCGGCGGGGCGAGGGCCTGGCGGCCTGGCCCGCCTGGCGCGACCTGGCGCGCACCACCACCTTCCGCCTGACGGTGGTCTACGGCGCCCTGTTCACCGCCGGGGTGATCGCCCTGGTCACCCTGATCTACCTCAGCGCCGCCGGCTACCTCACCGGCCAGATGGACGCCATCGTGCTGGGCCAGGCGCGAGGGCTCTCCGAGGCCAGCGCCCAGGACCTGCCGGCCCGCATCGCCGCGGCGGAATCGCAGGACGCCCGCCAGGTGAACTATTACGGCCTGTTCTCCAGCGACGGGGTGTGGATCACCGGCAACGTCCGCGCCCTGCCGCCGCGGCTGCCGGTGGACGGCCGGCCGCGCGAGCTGAAGGTCAAGGGCCTGGAGCCGGGCGCCCGGGGACTGGCCGAGCGCCTGCCGTGGGGCGAGGTGCTGTTCGTCGGCTTCAACGCCAAGGTGCTGACGGGCCTGCGCAACATCCTGCTGACCTCGCTGATCTGGAGCGCCGGGATCATCATCCTGGCGGGCCTGGGGCTGGGGGCGCTGCTGAGCCTCGGCCCGCTGCGCCGCATCGCCGAGGTGCAGGCCGCCTGCCGGCGGGTGATCGACGGCGACTTCGCCTCGCGCCTGCCGGTCTCGCGCCGCCGCGACGAGGTCGACATGCTGGCCGCCACGGTCAACGGCATGGTCACCGAGACCGAGCGGCTTCTGGCCGAGGTGAAGAGCGTCGGCGACAACGTCGCCCACGACCTGCGCACCCCGCTGACCCGCTTGCGCGCGCGCCTGCACCGGCTGTGCGAGGGGATCGCCGACGATGACCCGGGCAAGGCCACGGTGCGCGAGGCCCTGGGCGAGACCGACGCCCTGCTGACCCGCTTCCGCGCCCTGCAGCGCATCGCCCAGATCGACCGGCTCAAGCGCCGCGCCGGCTTCGGCCCGGTGCGCCTGGACGTCTTCTGCGCTGACCTGATCGACCTGTTCGCGCCGCTGGCCGAGGACGCCGGCCTGACCTTCGCGGCCGATCTCGCGGCGGTGGGCGAGATCTCCGCCGACCGCGAGCTGCTGTTCGAGGCGCTGACCAATCTGGTCGGCAACGCTATCAAGTTCACCCCCGCCGGGGGCAAGGTGCGCCTGGTGCTCTCGCGACAGCCGCACGGCCCGCGCCTGGAGATCCTGGACACCGGCCCCGGCGTCGCGCCGGAGGACCGCGAGGCGGTGCTGCAGCGCTTTCACCGGGTGCGGACCGGCGACGCCGGTCCGGCGGGGTCGGGCCTTGGCCTGTCGATCGTCGCCGCGATCGCCCGCCTGCACGACTACCGCCTGACCCTCGCCGACGCGAACCCCGGCCTGCGGGTGATCCTCGACTGCTGGCCGATCGGGGTGGGGGTCTAGCCGCCCACCTTCGCGCTCAGAACCCCAGCGCCATGCTCAGCGCGGCCATGTCGTGGCCCGAGATCACCGACTCGCGGGCGATGTGCTCCTCCTTCAGATTGGGGATGTACATCTGCCAGGCCTCGGGGCCGCCGAGCACGTCGGGGACGGCGAAGCCGGCCTGCTTTTCCTTCATCTGCATCAGCTTCACGCGGGCGAGCGCCTTGGCGCCGGAGCCTTCCTCGTTGGGGTTCGCCCAGTCCGGCTTCCACAGTTCCTGGCTGAACTTCGGCATCGGGTTGAACGTGCCCCAGAACACCTTGGCGTCGTCCAGCAGCTTGATCTGCACGTAGTTGTCGAGGTCGTTCCAGTCCAGGCAGACGCAGGACATGAACCGCACCATGGCCGTCATGCTGATCTGGTTGGCCTTGGCCTGGTTCAGGCGGCCCAGGGCGCCTTCCTTGTCGTCCAGGAACGGCTTGACCGCCGACCACCACGGACTGACGCCGTACTGTCCCGCGGCCGCCACGCCCTTGGTCATCTTGAACAGCAGGGTGCCGGCGGGCACGGTGACCACCCGGAACTTCTTGAACCCGTTCTGGCCGGACTTGGAGATGATCTTCGGATTGTAGAAATCCGCCTGGCACAAAGTCGCGTTGATCATCCAGCTGCCCCCGTCCCTTGTCTTGTGAATATCAGCGCCGCGGGGTCCCGCCAACGGGCCCGGTCGGCGATGAGCGTCAGGACACGACACATCTGCAATGTACAATTTGGGGCGCGAGTCTTCCCCTAGCCTTTGCCGGCTGAAAGCGCTGACCGGAGATCGTCCCCCAATGACTGTTTCGAATACCCGTCCGAGATGGCTTCGCGGGCTGGCGCTGGCCGGCGCTCTGGTGGCGAGCCTCGGGGGCGCCCCCGCCGTCTGCGCGGCGGCCGACTTCGACTTCCCGGCGGGATTTCATACCCAGGAGGTGGCGACCAACGGCACGACCCTGCACGTGCGGGTGGGCGGGACGGGGCCGGCGGTGGTGCTGCTGCACGGCTATGGGGACACCGGCGACATGTGGGCGCCGCTGGCGGCCGATCTGGCGCGCAACCACACCGTGATCGTCCCAGACCTGCGGGGGCTCGGCCTTTCCGCGCGCGCCGACAGCGGCTTCACCAAGGCCAACGAGGCGGAGGACATCATCGGCGTGATGGACGCCCTGCATGCGCCGCGCGCCGACGTGGTGGCGCACGACATCGGCAACATGGTCGCCTATGCCCTGGCGGCGCGGCACGCGGACCGGGTGACCCGGCTGGTGCTGATGGACGCGCCGGTGCCCGGCATCGGACCCTGGGACGAGATCCTGAAGACGCCGCTGCTGTGGCATTTCCATTTCGGCGGGCCGGACATGGAGCGGCTGGTGGCCGGTCGCGAGCGCATCTACCTCGACCGGTTCTGGAACGAGTTCGCCGCCGGTCCGGGGCGCTTCCCGGAGGCCTCGCGCGTGCACTACGCCGAGCTCTACGCCGCGCCGGGACGCATGCACGCCGGGTTCAGCCAGTTCGCCGCCTTCGACCAGGACGCCATCGACAACCGCGCCTGGCTGGCCGCGCATGGCAAGCTGCCGATGCCGGTGCTGGCGATCGGCGGCGACAAGTCGTTCGGCGAGACGATGGCGGTGGTGGCCCGCGCCGGCGCGGCCAACGTGCGCGGACAGGTGATCGCCAACTCCGGACACTGGCTGATGGAAGAACAGCCCGCCGCCACCGTGGCGGCGATCGACGCCTTCCTCAACGCCGCTCCGGCCACGGCTGGGTCATCCCGCTGAGGCTTGTCGGGAGGCGATAGCGCGCCCTCAGCGAACCGCCTTGGCCTGCGAGACGATCGGGCGACCGGGCGCCAGGAGGCCCTCGGCCAGCCGGCGCAGGGAGGCGACGCTGTCGAGCTCGAGCTGCCGGACGGCCCGGCGCAGGGCGTCGCGCACCGCCCCTGGGGAAGCCCCCAGGAAGCGGGCGATGCGGCCCGTGTCGTCGCCGCACGCCAAGCAGCAGACCACCTCCAGGTCGCGGGTGCGCAGCGCGTCGAAGGGCCGGGGAAAGGCGCGATCTGGCCGTCGCGGCCCGACCCTCGGTCGCAGCGCGCGCACGGACGGAGGCGTCAGGGCGTCGAAGGAACAGGTCTCGCAGGGCGCCAGTCCGCGGCGGCTGAGCTCGACACAGGCGGCGATGCGCCTCTCCACCAGCGACTGCAGGCTTCCGGGCGAAAGCGGCTTGGGCACGATCACGTCAAAGGCCGTGCCCGTGCAGTTGGCCGGCGGCGCCGACGAGTGGCACACCACGATCGCCTGGCGCGAGGCGCTGGCGGGATCGCGGATCACCTGGGCGGCATGATCGCCGTCCCAGCGCGGCATGTGCCGGTCCATCAGCACGATCTCGAACCGCTGGTGATAGGCGGCCAGGGCGGCCTCCAGGCCATCGGCCGCCAGTTGCACGTCGAATCCCAGCGCCTCGAACTGCGCGGCGGCCATCAGCCGGTGCGCCGGATGGTCGTCGGCGATCAGCACCTTCGGCGCGGCGACCGCGATGGACCTGACGTGCTTCATGCGCCCCCCCGAGCGGCGGCGATCGTGGAGGGCCCGGGTTGGTCCGTATGCCGATCGACGCTATGTGAACATCGGTATCAGGCGCTGCCGTGCGCGCGATTTGATCTGGCGCACAAAGCGCCTGCGGCGAAATGGCGGCGACTGCAGCTTTCGCGAGAACGCCGCCGGGCGGCTCAGCCTGGACGCTCAACCCATTGCGCGCGCGACGGTCCGGGCGCGAACGCGTCGGCGAAGTACTGGGTCTCATGCGCGACCTGGCCATCGACGAATTGCATGATGCTGACGGTGAAGGACGGGCGGCCGTCATAGGTCAGGACGAATTCGGTGACCCACAGCGCGCCGTCGCCCACGACCCGCCGCACCTCGAAGCGCTTGCGGTTGGGCTGCGCGGCGCGCGACAGCTGGATGTGGCGCCGCCCGCGGATACGCTCGCCCGACTGCGGATAGTCGAGCACGGCGTCCTCGCGATAGATCTCGTGCTCGGTCTCCAGGTCGCCGGCGTCCGAGGCGGCCCAGTGCCGGTCCAGGGTCGCACGGATGAGCGCCTGCCGATCGTCCGCCATGCCAGTCTCCTGCGTCACCCAGGGCCTTGAATCTCTAGCCCGCGGGGCGCGGTCCGGCTTGCACGTGCGCCGCCTGCCTCGAGCGCCGGCCCAGGGGGCGCCATTTCCGCGCGCAGCCCCTATATCCGGCGCATGACCAAGCTCTCCGTCCTCGACCTGTCGCCGATCGTCCAGGGGGGCGACGCCGCCCAGGCCTTGCACAACAGCCGCGATCTCGCGCGCCACGCCGAGCGACTGGGCTACCAGCGGTTCTGGATGGCCGAGCACCACAACATGCCGGGCGTCGCCAGCGCCGCGACGGCGGTGGCCCTGGGCTACGTCGCCGAGGGCACCAGCTCGATCCGCATCGGCGCCGGCGGCATCATGCTGCCCAATCACGCGCCGCTGCAGGTGGCCGAGCAGTTCGGCACCCTGGCCGCCCTCTATCCGGGCCGCATCGACCTGGGCGTCGGCCGCGCGCCCGGCACCGACCAGCGCACCGCCCAGGCCCTGCGCCGGACCCTGGCGGGCAATGTCGACGCCTTCCCCAACGACGTCGTCGAGCTGATGCACTATTTCCAGCCCGCCCAGCCCAACCAGGCGGTGCGCGCGGTGCCGGGCGAGGGGCTGAACGTGCCGGTGTGGATCCTGGGCTCCAGCACCTACGGCGCCCAGCTGGCGGCGATGCTGGGCCTGCCCTACGCCTTCGCCTCGCACTTCGCCCCGGCCGACCTGGACGCGGCGGTGCAGATCTACCGCAGCCGCTTCCGGCCGTCCGAGCACCTGGCCAAGCCCTATCTGATGCTGGGCCTGACCGTCGTCGCGGCGGACACCGACGCGCAGGCCGCGCGGCTGTTCACCTCGCTGCAGCAGGCGTTCGTCAACCTGCGCTCCGGCCGCGCGGCGCCCTTGCCGCCGCCCGTGGACGACATCGACGCCGTGATCGACCCGGCGGCGCACTTCCTGCTGGCCGAGACCCTGTCGCGCTCGGTGGTCGGTGGCCCGCAGGCGGTCAAGGCCGGCCTCGACGCCTTCATCGCCCGTCACCAGCCGGACGAACTGATCCTCACCTCGCAGATCTATGACCACGCCGCGCGGGTGCGCTCGCTGGAACTCGTCGCCGAGGCGGTCCCGCCGCAGGGCGCGCAGGTTCCGGAGCGGGAAGGGGCCGGGGTCTAAGGGCCGACGCAGCCTCGCACGCTGCCCACAGGCCCCGCGGACTCACAGTTCGCGTTTGACAGCGCACACCCCAGCGCCTGCCGGCTTGTCCGCCGCAGCTTTGCCGCTACATCCGCCTGATGCATGTCCTCTACCTGCATGACCGCGCCGTCGACGCCCTGCTGGTCAAGGCGCTGCGCGAGATCGGCCACGTGGTGGACGTGGCGCGCGAGCCGCTGGACGAGATCGCCCCGGCGGAAGGCAGCCACGACCTGGTGCTGGCCGACCTCTGGCGTGATCCGGCCCGGCGGATGCGGCTGGCGGCGGGCGCCCTGGCGCCCGGGCGGGGCTTCCTGGTGGCGGTGATCCCCGCCGCCGAGAGCGCGAGGGTGCGGGCGCAGACCCTGCGGGCCGGCGCCGATCTGTGCTTCCCGCGCCCGGTGGACATCCGCGAGTTCCATGCGCGCCTGCGGGCGCTGGCCAACCTGGGCGAGCGGCGGCGGATCGCGCCGGGCGACCGTTCGAACCTGGAGCTGCTGCGCGACGGGCGCAGCGTGCGGCTGAACGGCCGCGAGGCGGCGCTGTCGCAGCGCGAGTTCCAGATCATGGTCTATCTGGCCCAGCGGCCGGGCCAGGTGGTCGGGGCCGAGGCGCTGCTGCGCCACGTGTGGGGCGAGGAGACCGACACCCAGCCGCACGCCCTGGCGCGGGCGGTCCGCCGCCTGCGCCGGCATCTGCAGGAGAGCGTCGGCGATCCCCTGGTCAAGGTGGTGCGCGGCCATGGCTACGCCTGGCGGGAAGACAAGACCCGCCCCTGACCTTTGCTTGTGAAGAAATCTTCATCCGCGCGGTCCCGCCGATTTAGGCGAGCCGGCGCATAGCCGGCCCTGCGACCGCAACCTTCGCCATGGCTCCCAGTCTCCCCCCGGCCAGGCGTCGGGGGCGGTCGCGCCTGTTTCGCCCGAGCTGCTGCGGGAGCGTCTCAATGATCGGCATCGTCCGCATCGCCCTGAACCGGCCGTACACCTTCGTGGTGATGGCGATCCTGATCCTGATCATCGGGCCGCTGGCGGCGCTGAAGACGCCCACCGACATCTTCCCCAACATCAAGGTGCCGGTGATCGGCGTGGCCTGGCAGTACGCCGGCCTGCAGCCGGACGAGATGTCGGGCCGGATCATCACCCCGTTCGAGCGGGTGATCCCCACCACCGTCAACGACGTCGAGCACATCGAGAGCACCTCGATGCCCGGCATCGGCATCGTGAAGATCTATTTCCAGCCCGGCGTCGACATCCGCACCGCCACGGCCCAGGTCACATCGATCAGCCAGACGGCCCTGAAGCAGATGCCGCCCGGGGTCACCCCGCCGCTGATCCTGAACTACAACGCCTCCACCGTGCCGATCCTGCAGATCGCCACCTCGTCCAAGAGCCAGTCCGAACAGGCGGTGCTGGACCAGACGCAGAACACCATCCGCCCGCAGCTCTCCACCGTGCCCGGCGCGGCGATCCCCTATTCCTACGGCGGCAAGGTGCGCCAGGTGCAGGTGGACCTCGATCCCCAGGCGCTGCAGGCCAAGGGGCTGTCGGCCCAGGACGTGGCCAACGCCATCGCCGCCCAGAACCAGATCATCCCCGTCGGCACGGTGAAGATCGGGACCTTCCAATACACGGTGAAGCTCAACGATGCGGTCGACTCCATCGAGGCGCTGAACGACCTGCCGGTGAAGACGGTGAACGGCGCGACGGTCTATATCCGCGACGTCGGCCACGTGCGCGACGGCAACCCGCCGCAGCAGTCGATCGTCCACGTCGACGGCTCGCGCGCGGTGCTGACGACCATCCTCAAGGCCGGCTCGGCCTCGACCCTGGCCATCGTCCAGGGGGTGAAGGACCAGTTCCCCAAGCTGCAGCAGATCCTGCCGCCGGACTTCAAGATCGTGCCGCTGAACGACCAGTCGCTGTTCGTGAAGGCGGCGGTCTCGGGCGTGGTCAAGGAAGGGGTGATCGCCGCGGCGCTGACCAGCCTGATGATCCTGCTGTTCCTGGGGTCCTGGCGCTCGACGGTGATCATCGCCACCTCGATCCCGCTGGCTATCCTGGCGGCCATCGCCGCCCTCTCGGTCACCGGCCAGAGCCTGAACATCATGACCCTGGGCGGGCTGGCGCTGGCCGTGGGCATCCTGGTGGACGACGCCACGGTGACCATCGAGAACATCAACTGGCACCTGGAGCACGGCAAGGACGTGCGCACCGCCATCCTCGACGGCGCCGCGCAGATCGTCACCCCGGCCTTCGTCTCGCTCTTGTGCATCTGCATCGTGTTCGTGCCGATGTTCCTGCTCAAGGGCGTGGCGGGCTTCCTGTTCGTGCCGATGGCGATGTCGGTGGTGTTCGCCATGATCGCCTCGTTCATCCTGTCGCGGACGCTGGTGCCGACCCTGGCGCTGTTCCTGCTGAAGCCGCACCAGGCCGCGCATGAGGGGCATGAGGCCGCGCCGCGCTCGCGCAATCCGCTGGCCCGCTTCCAGCGCGGCTTCGAGGCGCGCTTCGCCGGCTTTCGCGAGCGCTACGCCGGCCTGCTGGCGGTGGCGATGGACAGCCGCAAGCTGTTCCTGGTCGGCTTCCTGGCGGTGGTCGTCGCCTCGTTCGGCCTGGCGCCGTTCCTGGGTTCGAACTTCTTCCCGTCGGTGGATTCCGGCCAGATCAGCCTGCACGTGCGCCCGCCGGTCGGCACGCGGATCGAGGACGCCTCGGCGGTGTTCGGGCGGGTCGAGCAGACCATCCGCGACACCATCCCGCCGGACGAACTGGGCTCGATGATCGACAACATCGGCCTGCCGACCAGCGCCATCAACACGGTCTACAACAACTCCGGCCTGATCGGTTACCAGGACGGCGACATCTATGTGACGCTCAAGGAGCATCACCGGCCCACGGCTGGCTATGTGAAGACCCTGCGCGCGCGGCTGGCGCGGCTTTATCCCGGCACGACCTTCTCGTTCCTGCCGGCCGACATCATCAGCCAGATTCTGAACTTCGGCGCCCCGGCGCCGCTGGACGTGCAGGTCACCGGCCCGGACATGAACGCCAACCAGGCCTATGCCGCCGAGCTGCTGCGCCGGATGAAGGGCATCCGCGGGGTGGCCGACGCGCGCATGCAGCAGTCCAACGCCGAGCCGCAGCTGAACGTGGACATGGACCGCTCGCGCATGGCCCAGCTGGGCCTGACCGCCCGCGACGTGACCAACAGCGTGGTGGCCACCCTGGCCGGCACCTCGCAGGTCGCGCCCACCTATTGGCTGAACCCCAAGAACGGCGTGTCCTACCCGATCGTCGCCCAGACGCCGGAATACCAGGTCTCCAGCCTGTCGAACCTGCAGAACATCCCGATCACCGGCGCCAGCGGCCAGCTGCAGGTGCTGGGCGGCCTCGGCACGGTCACGCGCAAGGTCTCGCCGGCGGTGGTCACCCACTACAACATCCAGCCTGTGGTCGACCTCTACGCCACCACCCAGGACCGCGATCTGGGCGGCGTGGCCCACGACATCAACCGCCTGATCAAGGACACCCGCAAGGACCTGCCCAAGGGCGCGACGGTGATCGTGCGTGGCCAGGTGACCACCATGAACGCCGCCTTCTCCGGCCTGTTCCTGGGCCTGCTGGGCGCGATCGTGCTGATCTACCTGCTGATCGTGGTGAACTTCCAGTCGTGGCTGGACCCGTTCGTGATCATCACCGCCCTGCCGGCGGCGCTGGCCGGGATCGTCTGGATGCTGTTCGCCACAAGCACCACCCTGTCGGTGCCGGCCCTGACCGGCGCGATCATGTGCATGGGCGTGGCCACCGCCAACTCGATCCTGGTGGTGTCGTTCGCCCGCGAGCGGCTGGCCGCGCACGGCGACGCCATGCTGGCCGCCAAGGAGGCCGGCTTCACCCGCTTCCGCCCGGTGTTGATGACCGCGCTGGCGATGATCATCGGCATGGCGCCCATGGCGCTGGGCCTGGGCGAGGGCGGCGAGCAGAACGCCCCGCTCGGCCGGGCGGTGATCGGCGGCCTGGTGTTCGCCACCATCGCCACCCTGATGTTCGTGCCGGTGGTGTTCAGCCTGGCGCACGGCCGCAGGGCCGCGCGCGCGGCGCCCGCGCCGACGCCCACCGCGCCCACCCCGCAGCCCCCCGCCGCCGCCGGCGAAGCCTATGCCTGACGCCTTCGCGCCCGATCCCGCATCCTCCCTCCCCACCGGGAAGTCCGCCATGCCCTATACCGCACCGCCCGAAGAGACCCCCGAGGCCGCCGCGCCCAGCCTGCACGACGACACCCATGGCCCCAGCGACCCCCCGCGCCCCTCCGCCCGGCGGTTGCGGCTGGCGGGCCTGCTGGCCGGCGGCGTCGCCGTCGCCGTGGTGGCCGTGGGCCTGGTGGGGCGCACCCTGGCCGACCAGTCGCAGGCCAGCTGGACGCACGAGCAGTCGATCCCCACCGTCACCCTGGCCACGCTGAAGGGCGGCGCGGCGCAGAACGACCTGGTGCTGCCGGGCGACGTGCAGGCGTTCAACTCGGCGCCGATCCACGCGCGGGTCTCCGGCTATCTGAAGACCTGGCTGGTGGACATCGGCGCGCCGGTGCGGCGCGGCCAGGTGCTGGCGGTGATCGACAGCCCCGACCTCGACCAGCAGCTGGCGCAGGGCAGGGCGGACCTGGCCACCGCCCAGGCCAACCGCAGCCTCTCGGCCACCACCGCCAAACGCTGGACGGGCCTGCTGGCCCAGGACGCCGTCTCGCACCAGGAAGCCGACGAGAAGACCGGCGACCTCGCCGCCAAGTCCGCCCTGGTCAACGCCGCGGGCGCCAACGTGCAGCGGCTGCAGGCGCTGTCCGGGTTCAAGACCATCGTCGCCCCGTTCGACGGGGTGGTCACCGCCCGCACCGCCGACATCGGCCAGTTGATCGCCGCCGGGACGCCCGCCGATCCGCCGCTGTTCGTGGTCTCCGACGAGCACCGCCTGCGCATCTACGTCCACGTGCCGCAGAACGCGATCGCCGGCCTCGCTCCCGGCCTGACCGCCGATCTGACCGTGCCGGAGTACCCCGGCCGCACCTTCCAGGCCCAGGTCACCAGCACCGCCCAGGCGATCGCCGGCCAGACCGGCACCCTGCTGGTGGAGCTGCAGATCGACAACGCCGACCATGCGCTGAAGCCGGGCGAGTACGCCCAGGTGACCTTCCACCTGCCGGCCCAGGCCGGCGGCGTGCTGGTCCCCGCCAGCGCCCTGCTGATCCGCCACGCCGGCATGTCCGTGGCGGTGATCGGCGCCGACGGGCGGGTGACGATCCGCACCGTCACCGTGGGGCGCGACCTGGGCGCCAGCGTGCTGCTGTCGTCGGGCTTGACCCTGAACGACCGGGTGGTCGACAACCCCGCCGACACCCTGCAGACTGGCGATCTGGTGCGCGTCTCGGGCGCCTCGGCCGAGGCGCACGCCCGCGCCCAGGCGGCGGGAGCGCAGCACAATGGCTAGCCTGCGCGCGTATCGCGCCCTGCCGGGCGCCGTCCTCGGCCTGGCGGCGGCGGCCAGCCTCGCCGCCTGCTCCCTGGCGCCGGACTACCAGAAGCCCGACCTCGGCGCGCCGACGCCGGCGGCCTTCAAGGAGACCGGCCCCTGGACGCCGGCCTCGCCGTCCGACGACGCCCCGCGCGGCGACTGGTGGACGGTGTATGGCGACGCCACGCTCAGCGACCTGGAAGGTCGCCTCGACGCGGCCAACCCCACCCTGGCCGCCGCCCTGGCGCGCTACGACCAGTCCAGCGCCCTGTATCGCCAGGCCCGCGCCGGCCTGTTCCCGGAACTGGACGTCGCTGGCCACGCCACGCGCACCCGCCAGTCGGACAACGCGCCCCGCCGCGGGACGACGCCGACCTACTACAACGACGACTATGGGGGCGGCGTGGCCAGCTACGAACTCGACCTCTGGGGCCGGGTGCGCAACCTGGTGGCGGCCGGACACGCCGAGGCCCAGGCCAGCGCGGGCGACCTCGCCTCGGCGCGCCTCAGCCTGCATGCGCAACTGGCCGACGCCTATCTGGCGCTGCGCGGGCTGGACGCCCAGGACCGGGTGCTGGCCGACGCCGACGCCGCCTATTCCAAGGCGCTCGACCTGACCCAGAAGCGGCATGAGGGCGGGGTGGTCTCCGGCCTCGACGTGGGCCGCGCCCAGACCCAGCTGGCCAGCGCCCGCGCCCAGCGCGCCGACGTCCAGGCCTCCCGCGCGTTGCTGGAGCACGCCATCGCCGCGCTCGTGGGCCAGCCGGCCTCCAGCTTCTCCATCGCCCCGGTCACCGCCCTGCCGGGCCAGCCGACAGTGCCCACGGCCGCGCCCTCGCTGCTGCTGCAGCGCCGCCCGGACATCGCCGCCGCCGAGCGCCGCGCCTTCGCCGCCAACGCCCGCATCGGCGTCGCCCGGGCGGCCTATTTCCCGACCATCAGCCTGATCGCCGACGGCGGCTTCGAGAACGCCGGGGGCGGCATGAACCTGCTGCAGACCGCCAACGCCGCCTGGACCCTGGGGCCGCAGGTGACCATGCCCCTGTTCACCGCCGGCCGCACCCGCGCCCAGGTGCAGCAGGCGCAGGCCGAGTTCGCCGAGGCCAGCGCCAACTACCGCGCCACGGTCCTGTCCGCCTTCCAGCAGGTCGAGGACAACCTCGCCCTGTGCAATCGCCTGGCCGGCGAATCCGACCAGCAGCGCCAGGCCGTGGACGCTGCTCGCCGGACCGAGGACCTCTCCCTGATCCGCTACCAGCAGGGCGCCGTCACCTATCTCGACGTCGTCACCGCCCAGACGGCGGCCCTTGACGCCGAGCGCGCGGCCCTGGCCGTCGACACCCGCCGCCTGCAGGCCAGCGTCGATCTGGTGCGGGCGCTGGGCGGCGGCTGGACAGGGTTTCAGGGATAGCGGCGGGGCTCCGGACATCCGGGGCCGCCGTCTTGTTTTTCCACCCCGCGGCGGCCACCTGACGCAGAGGCGGCCGCGGGGGCTTGCCCTCGTCCCCTCCGGGGGCCTATACGCGCCCCGCAAAACGGAGAGTCTCATGGAGATTCGCGAAGGGCTCACCTTCGACGATGTTTTGCTGCAGCCGGGCGCGTCCGAGGTCATGCCGACCCAGGTCACCACCGCCACGCGCTTCACGCGGCAGATCGCGCTGAATATCCCCCTGGTGTCCGCGGCTATGGACACCGTCACCGAGAGCCGGCTGGCCATCGCCATGGCCCAGGCCGGCGGGCTGGGCATCCTGCACCGCAATTTGTCGGTCGAGGAACAGGCCGATCAGGTGCGCGAGGTGAAGCGGTTCGAGAGCGGGATGGTGATCAACCCGCTGACCATTCACCCCGACACGCCGCTGCGCGAGATCAAGGAGATCAAGGCCCGGCGGCACATCTCCGGCTTCCCGGTGGTGGAGCGCGGCTCCGGCCGCCTGGTGGGCATCCTCACCAACCGTGACATGCGCTTCGAGGGCTCGGACGACGTGCCGGCCTCGGAGCTGATGACCCACGAGACCCTGATCACCGTGCGCGAGGGGGTCAGCCAGGACGAGGCTCGCGCCCTGCTGCGCCGGCACAAGATCGAGCGGCTGATCGTGGTCGACGAGGCCTATCGCGCCGTCGGCCTGATCACCGTCAAGGACATGGAGAAGGCCCAGGCCTATCCCAACGCCGCCAAGGACGCCCAGGGGCGCCTGCTGGTCGGCGCGGCCTCCACGGTGGGCGACGCCGGCTTCGAGCGCTCCCTGGCGCTGATGGAGGCGGGGGTCGACGTGGTGGTGATCGACACCGCCCACGGCCACTCCAGGCAGGTGGGCGACGCCGTCTCCCGCCTGGCCCGCGAGACCAACCGGGTGCAGATCGTCGCCGGCAATGTCGCCACCTACGACGCCGCGCGCGCCCTGATCGACGCCGGGGCGGATGCGGTGAAGGTGGGCATCGGCCCGGGCTCGATCTGCACCACGCGGATCGTCGCCGGCGTGGGCGTGCCGCAGCTGACCGCCATCTCCGACGCCGTGCGCGCGGCCCGCGACTCCGGCGTGCCGGTGATCGCCGACGGCGGCATCAAGTACTCCGGCGACCTGGCCAAGGCGATCGCCGCCGGGGCCTCGACCGCGATGATGGGCTCGATGTTCGCCGGCACCGAGGAGGCGCCCGGCGAGGTGTTCCTCTACCAGGGCCGCACCTACAAGGCCTACCGCGGCATGGGGTCCGTGGGCGCCATGGCCCAGGGCTCGGCCGACCGCTACTTCCAGAAGGAGGTCAGCGACGCGCTGAAGCTGGTGCCCGAGGGCATCGAGGGCCAGACCGCCTTCAAGGGGCCGATCCATCCGGTGATCCACCAGCTGGTCGGCGGCCTGCGCGCCGCCATGGGCTATGTGGGCGCGCCGGACATCGAGACCTTCCAGAGGACGGCGCAGTTCATCCGCATCACGGGCGCCGGCCTGCGCGAAAGCCACGTGCACGACGTGATGATCACCCGCGAGGCCCCGAACTACCACCCGAGCCAGGTCTGAACCCTTGATGTTCCGCTCATCCCGGCGAAAGCCGGGACCCAGGCAAGAGTCGCCGTCGGCAGGCTGCTGGATGGCGAACCTTGCCTCTGCGGAGCGGATTGAAGCTTTTTCCTGGGTCCCGGCCTCCGCCGGGATGAACGGGTTCTTGAGCCATGCGTGACGGCGGCCGCATTGCCGCGGCGATCGCGGTGCTGGACGACATGGACCAGCGCCACAAGCCGGCGCGCCTGGCGTTGAAGGCGTGGGGGGACGGCGCCCGCTACGCGGGGGCCAAGGACCGGGCCTTCGTCTCCGGCCTGGTGCTGGACGCCCTGCGCCGCCGCCGATCGCTGGCCTGGGCGATGGGCGAGGACAGCAACCGCGCCCGGGTGCTCGGGGCGCTGGCGCTGGCCTGGGCCTGGCCGGCGGACCGCGTGGCCGCGGCGGCGGCCGAGGATCACGGTCCGGGCGCGTTGAGCGACGACGAGCGCGCCGCCCTGGCCGCCCCTCGATCGCCGCAGGACGCGCCGGCGCCGGTGCGGGGCGACTACCCCGACTGGGCCGAGGCGTCCCTGGGCCGCGTGTTCGGCGCGGACGCCGACACGGAGCTGGCGGCCCTGTCGCAGCGCGCGCCGGTGGACCTGCGGGTCAACACGCTGAAGAGCGACGTCGGTCACGTGCTGAAGGCGCTGGAGACCTTCGGCCCCGAGACGGCCGGCCTGGCGCCGCACGCCGTGCGCATCCCGGCCCCGGCCGCCAGCGAGCGCGCCGCCCCGGTCGAGGCCTCGCCGGCCTTCGAGAAGGGCTGGTTCGAGGTTCAGGACATCGGCTCCCAGCTGGCCGCCTCGGCCGCGGGCGAGATCAAGGGCCGCCAGGTGCTGGACTATTGCGCCGGCGGCGGCGGCAAGACCCTGGCCCTGGCGGCGGCCATGGCCAACACCGGACAGCTCTACGCCTACGACGCCGACGCACGGCGCCTGACCGACACCGTGCGGCGGGCGCAGCGGGCCGGCGTGCGCAATCTGCAGGTCCGCTCGCCGATCGAGAAGGCCCCGCTGAAGGGGCTGGAAGGCCGCATGGACCTGGTGTTCGTCGACGCCCCCTGCACCGGCTCGGGCACCTGGCGGCGCCACCCCGACACCAAGTGGCGGCTGACCCCGGCCCAGCTGGAGCGCCGCATGGCCGAGCAGGACGCCGTGCTGGACGGCGCGGCCGGCTTCGTGAAGCCCGGCGGCCGGCTGGTCTACGTGACCTGCTCGCTGTTCGCCGAGGAGAACGAGGACCGCGTGGCGGCCTTCCTGGCGCGGACGCCGGGGTTCCAGGCGCAGCGCGCGGAGGGCGTGGCCGATGCGTACATGACGGCCGAGGGGTTCCTGCGCCTATCGCCCCGCACGGCCGGGACCGATGGCTTCTTCGTCGCGGTGTTGCGGCGGGCGTGAACGCGCCCCGCCCTCCCCCTTGTGGGGAGGGACAGATCGCGCAGCGATCAGGGTGGGGGACTCCCGCCGGTGTACCGGCCAGTCGCGATCATTCTGTGCACCGGCAAGCGTGCCCCACCCTGGCGGCTTCGCCGCCTGTCCCTCCCCATGAAGGGGAGGGCAAGCGCCCCCGTGACCTTTCGACGATTCTGCCTTAAAGGCCCGCCATGCCAGACACCCCCCATCACGACCGCGTCCTGATCGTCGATTTCGGCTCTCAGGTGACCCAGCTCATCGCCCGCCGGGTGCGCGAGAGCGGCGTCTATTGCGAGATCCACCCCTACGACAAGGTGGCCGACATGCTGGAGGCCTTCGCCCCCCGGGCGGTGATCCTCTCCGGCGGTCCGGCCAGCGCTCACGAGGCCGAGAGCCCGCAGGCGCCGCAGGCGATCTTCGAGCTGGGCGTGCCGGTGCTGGGCATCTGCTACGGCGAGATGACCATGTGCGCCCAGCTGGGCGGGGCGGTGGAAGGCGGCCACGCCCGCGAGTTCGGCCGCGCCGAGATCCGCATCGCCCGCGAGACCCCGCTGCTCGAGGGCCTGGGCGACATCGGCGACGAAGAGACCGTGTGGATGAGCCACGGCGACAAGATCACCGCCATCCCGCCGGGCTTCGAGGTGGCCGCCACCTCCGAGGGCAGTCCCTTCGCGGTGATCGCCGACGAGGGCCGGCGGATGTACGGCGTGCAGTTCCACCCCGAGGTGGCGCATACCCCGCGCGGCGCCCTGCTGCTGCGCAACTTCACCCACCGCATCGCCGGCCTCTCGGGCGACTGGACCATGGCCAGCTTCCGCGCCGAGTCGGTGGCGCGCATCCGCGAACAGGTGGGCGACCAGAAGGTGATCTGCGGCCTCTCGGGCGGCGTCGATTCCTCGGTGGCCGCAGTGCTGATCCACGAGGCGATCGGCGAGCAGCTGACGTGCGTGTTCGTCGACACCGGCCTCCTGCGCCTCAACGAGGCCGAGCAGGTCGTCACCATGTTCCGTGATCACTACAACATCCCGCTGGTGCACGTTGATGCGTCTGGGCTTTTCCTCGGCGAGCTGGCCGGGGTCAGCGATCCGGAGACCAAGCGCAAGACCATCGGCCGGCTGTTCATCGACGTGTTCGACAAGGAAAGCGCCAAGATCGAGGGCGCGGCCTTCCTGGCCCAGGGCACCCTCTATCCGGACGTGATCGAGAGCGTCTCGGCGCGTGGCGGCCCCTCGGCGGTGATCAAGAGCCACCACAACGTCGGCGGCCTGCCGGACTACATGAAGCTGAAGCTGGTCGAGCCGCTGCGCGAGCTGTTCAAGGACGAGGTGCGCGCCCTGGGCGTCGAGCTGGGCCTGCCGCCGGCCTTCGTCGGCCGCCATCCGTTCCCCGGCCCGGGCCTGGCCATCCGCATCCCCGGCGAGATCTCCCCGGAAAAGGTCGCCGTGCTGCAGAAGGCCGACGCCATCTACCTCGACGAGATCCGCAAGGCCGGCCTCTACGACAGTATCTGGCAGGCGTTTGCCGTGCTGCTGCCGGTCAAGACCGTCGGCGTGATGGGCGATGCGCGCACCTACGAGGACGTCCTGGCCCTGCGCGCCGTCACCTCCACCGACGGCATGACCGCCGACGTCTTCGAATTCCCCTGGGACGTCCTCACCCGCGCCGCCACCCGCATCGTCAACGAGGTGCGCGGCGTCAACCGCGTGGTCTACGACGTGACGTCCAAGCCGCCGGGCACGATCGAGTGGGAGTGACGGGGATCCTATCCGGGACCACTCCAGGGTATCCGGAAGTGCGCCTAAGTCACTGAACATAAAAGTGAATATCTTCGCTGACGGTCGCTGATCGTCGGGGGCATCCGGTTGATTTTTCGGACTGGCCGACGGCGTTCCCGGACCCTTGCTCCAATTCACTTTACGGCCGATACCGTCAGCACGTCCGGCCTGACGGTATTTTCTTCAACACCAAGTCTCTGAAAAGCATCGAGATTTCCCGCTGTGAGCGCCCGAATTTCGGGTGACGGTATTGGCGCGAGATCTCGGCGGATTTTCGGGGCCTGAAGGAGGCCGTTGTGCTCACCGATGCCGCGCTCAAGGCGCTGAAACCGAAGAAGAAACCGTACAAGGTCACCGACCGTGACGGTATTTACGCGCTGGTGTCCCCCAAGGGGTCTATCAGCTTCCGGCTGGACTACCGGATCAATAACCGGCGCGAGACCCTGACCCTGGGCCGTTATGGGGCCGATGGGATATCCCTTCTGAAGGCGCGCGAACTCGCAATGGCAGCGCGCAGGGAGGTGCGGGAAGGGCGCTCACCAGCTGTTGAGAAGCAGCGCGACAAGGCCAGGATCAAAGCCGCGAAGACCTTCGGGGATTTCGCCCTCAAGTGGCTGGAGGAAGGGCGCATGGCGGACAGCACCCGCGCCATGCGCCAGGCGATCTATGCCCGGGAGGTCGCCCAGACCTTCCAGAACCGACTGCTGACCGAGATCGAGGCGACCGATGTCCGGGTGCTCTGCCAGAGGGTGAAGGATCGAGGCGCTCCGGCAACCGCGGTGCACGTGCGGGACGTGGTCCACGCGGTCTTCTCATTCGCCCGCCTTCACGGTGAGAAGGTCGACAACCCCGCGGCGGAGGTTAGCCAGGGCTCGATCTGGACGTTCGTGCCCCGCGATCGGTACCTTAAGCCCCGCGAGATCCGGGTGCTCTATCAGCTGCTCGAACAGGTCGCGACGCTGCCAACCCTGCGTCTGGGTCTGAAGTTTATCCTCCTGACCATGGTGCGGAAGACCGAGCTTCAGGAGGGGAAGTGGGACGAAGTCGATTTCGTCGAGGCCATCTGGCAGATCCCCGGCGAGCGGATGAAGTCGGGGCTCCCGCACAACGTCTATCTGTCTCGCCAAGCCCTCGACATTCTGGTGGCGCTGAAGACTTGCGCCGGCAATTCACCCTACAT
This sequence comes from Caulobacter sp. KR2-114, assembly GCF_049446115.1. Taxonomy (NCBI): domain Bacteria; kingdom Pseudomonadati; phylum Pseudomonadota; class Alphaproteobacteria; order Caulobacterales; family Caulobacteraceae; genus Caulobacter; species Caulobacter sp. KR2-114. The sequence goes on along the minus strand of NZ_JBMSEC010000002.1, from coordinate 1,064,125 downwards.
CCTCCCGTCCCGCTACGAGGCTGACCAGCCGACGTCGCGAGCGACCTTCAACCGAATCACCTGGTGCGTTGCGGACCTGGCGAAGAAGCAGGACCTGCCGCTGGACCCGTTCACAGTCCACGATCTGCGCCGGACCGGTTCAACCCTTTTGAACGAGATGGGTTTCAATCCGGATTGGGTGGAGAAGAGCCTGGCCCACGTCGACAAGCGCCAATCCCGGCGGACCTACAACGTCGCCCAATACGCAGAGGGGCGCATCCACATGCTCCAGGAGTGGGCCGATATGATCGATGCCTGGGCGGCCGGGGAGAAGCGCGCGCCGGTGCTGCGCCCGTCGATCACCCACGGCGTCACCCTGGATCCGGCCGCCTGACCAGGGCGTTGGCAATGACCCGGCCGATCTGCGCGATGTTGTAGCCGATTGCGCGACCTTGCCGGCGGGGCGCTTCCGGGCGCCCCACCGATCGGTTTGGATCGTCCGCGAGAGCCTCCGAGAGATCATCATGAACACGTCCCGCACCCGCGCACGTAGTTTCGCGCACGCTCAGACCTTTGGCAGCCGCCCGGTTCCTGCATCCAGCGATGGGCACCGGACGATCCGGCGGGACGAACTGCGTAAGCTGGTGCCGCTGTCGAATACGACGATCTACGAGATGGAGCGATGTGGGGAGTTTCCGCGGCGCTTTGCGCTCACGCAGCGCTGCGTAGCTTGGGACCTGGCGGAAGTCGAGGCTTGGCTCGAGGCGCGCAAAGCCGCTTCCTCGGACAGAACGTCGGAGCGCGTCCCGGGGCCTGGCGGCTTCTTGCGCATGGCGCGCCCGGCCAGGACGGGGGCGGCAAAGGAGTGAAGGCCGGGCTTGGGCGTGGATATGGTTGGTGTGGACGAGGTGACTAGCGGCGGGTCGGGAATTGCCTCCCCGACCGACTAAAAGGCCACCTTCGTCGACGAATGATATCTGATCGTCGTCCATCAACGTCGCGCGACAGCGCCAAGTTCAAAGCCGCTTTGCCGCGTGCAACGTCTGGAGAGCCACTTCCCCAATCTGCGGGTCGAAGGGGATCCAGAACGTGGTCTCAGCTTCGGGATGAAGGCGCGTGACGTGATTGCGGACTTCATCCTTCGCCGAGCCGTTAATGTGAAAGTCTGGAGTGAACGCTGCCCCAGTGATCGGGGCGTTCGTAGCGAGCGCAGCCTGGTTGCCGCGTTCAAAGCCACGGACCGAATAGCGAGGGGGACGCTGTGCGTATTCCTTCTATGACAGAATAGCTTGAGCGAATAGTTGAAGCCGCTGCCATATGTGACCTTAGCGGTTAGGTGAGGGCGCTGTCGGCTTCGTTTAACCTTCTGGATGGCCTGCTTGATCTCGGTGGCAACCGTCTGCAGCGAGGCGGCGGTAGGCTCGCGCGCGATCTGTCGTTTGGATTTGATGGGTGGATGCTTGTCTTGACGCTGCGGGAGCGGCGGACCGAGATCAGGATCACGCTGGGAGCGACTGCAAACTAAGCTCTCATCTCCCGGGCCGCCGTGGATGAGCCCAGGAGGTTTGCCACGTCCAGGAGCGTGGGCGTCCCCTTCGGACTGACATCAAGGACATTCCGATCGGCCGACATCGAGATACGCGCCGGCAAACCCCCGCCCTCGCCGAAGGGGCGCAGCAAGAAATCCTAGCCCCTCGTGGCTCAGGCGTAGGGCAATCGGCGGCGGCTCCTGCACCCGCGCCGTCCCTTCGCTATCGCACGCAGCCTTGCTACCCGGCGCCGTCCAATTCCTTACAGGCTAAGGCGTTGCTCCCACTGACGGCGCCACACCCCACAAGAGAACGGTGCCGTTAGCGCTCCGCTAAACCCATGTGCAGACAACCTTTTTCAAGGCAGCGAGCGCCGATGGCGCCGTTGCCTTTTATCTTGCCGTATTGCTCCAGTTTCCAGTTTCTCGGACCTGGCTTTTCTCATCTTCGGCATCGTCGGCTCCTTCCCCATCCCCGGCAAGCTTCGCGGACCGCTTGCGAGGGAGCGTCAGTGCGTTCGGTGCATGCAGTACTTCGCGCTCGACGGCCCTCAAGAGACCGGCGGCGCATGCGTTCGCACGGGCTCGGCGAGGTCTGAGGACCGCCGTCGGCTCATGCAAGATATCGAGCTCACAGCCAATATTTGCCCCTTCAGCTCCTCCGCACCGCTAGGCGGGTAAAGCTCACAAGCTCGTTCGAACAGGTCTCAGCGTGCGATCATGCCGCCTCCTGGCTGAAGCGGAAGGTCGAGGCGTCCACCCAGATGTGATGCAGGACGCTGGCCAGCCGCCGCGCGACCGCCACGCAGCCGCACTTCAGTTCCCGCGCCTTGGCCAGCTTCAGGCCCCAGACCTTCAGCGCCGAGTGCGTCCGGGTGCGGATCACCATCGACATCGCCGCCTCGTAGAGCAGCGTCCGTACGTCTCGGTCGCCGCGCTTGGAGATTGCCCGCTGATGTCGACCTCGCCGACTGGGCGTCAGCCCGAAGTCGGCGCCAAGGGTCCGAGATCGGCGGAAGGGGTCTCGACTCCGGGATGAAGGAGCGTGACGTGATTGCGGACTTCTTCCTTCGCCCAGCCGGTGATGTGAAAGTCTGGAGTGAACGCTGCCCAGTGATTGGGGCGTTCAAGTCATGGGAAAGGCATTGTCGGTCCCGCCAACGCTGACCATCCGACCGGGGGCGGCGGTTCGCGTCATCCTCACGCGCGACCTTGTCCTCGAACCCTGTCGGAGCTGACCATGGTCAAGCTCAAGCTCAAGCTCAGCGAAGTTGCCGACGACACTCCGGTCAAGATCGTCTTGGACCTTCCAGCGTCGCTTCACCGCGATCTGGTTCGCTATGGCGAGCTCCTAGGTGAGAGCAGTGGTCGGACGATCGAGCCAGCAAAGTTGATCGTCCCGATGCTGACCCGCTTTATCGCCTCTGATCGGGGATGGTGTCGCAGGCCCGCGGCGCGAGAGGGACGTGCGCCTGATTGACTCCGCGTCGGCCCTTTGGGGCCGAGGTGCCAGGTTGCCGGGCGCGCCATGTCCGCATGAGCGCGCCCGACGGCACTAGGTTAGCCATTGGCGGGCGGCGGCGCGTAGCCAAGGACCGCCTTGGTTTCCAGGAACTCATGGAAGCCGTAGTCGCCCCACTCGCGCCCGTTGCCGCTCATCTTGTACCCGCCGAAGGGCGCCGTCAGATCGCCGCCGGCGCCGTTGATCAACACCTGACCCGCGCGCAGCCTCGAGGCGATTTTCTGAGCCAGATCCAGGTCCGCAGCTTGAACGTACGCAGCTAGGCCGTACTCGGTGTCGTTACCAATCTCGATCGCCTGCTCGACGGTCTCGTAGCCCAGGATCGACAGCACGGGGCCGAAAATCTCTTCCTTCGCGATCGTCATGTCGCTGGTTACGTTGGCGAACACTGTGGGCTTGACGTAGTAGCCCTTGTCCAAGCCATCCGGCCGACCCACGCCACCAGTGACCAGGGTCGCCCCTTCATCGATTCCGGCCTGGATCAGCTTCTGGATCTTGTCGAACTGGAGCTGGTTGACCACAGGGCCCATCTCGCTGTTGCCATTCGGATCGCCGACGGTGATCTTCTCGGCCGACGCTTTAGCAACGGCGATCACCTCCTCCATCCGGCCTTGCGGGACCAGCATTCGGGTCGGCGCGTTACAGGACTGGCCGGAATTGGTCATGATCGTCGCCACGCCGCGGCCCACGCCTTCGCCGAGGGCGGCGTCGTTCACCACGATGTTCGGGCTCTTTCCGCCAAGTTCCTGAGACACGCGCTTGACAGTCGGGGCGGCCGCCTTGGCCACCTCGATACCGGCTCGGGTGGAGCCTGTGAACGAGACCATGTCGATCTCAGGGTGACTGGAGATCGCGGCGCCCACGCCGGGACCATCCCCCTGAACGAGATTGAACACGCCGGCCGGCACGCCAGCCGCGTGCATGATTTCGGCAAGGATCTGACCGGTGAAGGGAGCCACCTCCGACGGCTTCAGCACCATTGTGCACCCCGTGGCGATCGCCGGGGCCACCTTGCACATGATCTGATTGAGCGGCCAGTTCCACGGCGTGATGAAGCCGCAGACTCCGATCGGCTCCCTTACGATCTTCGTCGGCCCACGCAATTCCTCGAACGCGAAGGTCTTCAGCACCTCGATCGCCGTCGCCAGGTGGCCAAGGCCAATCGGCACCTGGGCGCGTTGCGCCAGCGACGCCGGCGCCCCCATCTCTTCTGTGACCGCGGTGGCCAGGTCGCCGAACCGCTTCTGGTACTCCGTCAGCATTCGGCCCATGATCTCGAGCCGTTCTTCCCGGGTGGTTTGAGACCAGCTTTCGAACGCTCTGCGCGCCGCCCGGGCCGCTCGGTCGACATCGGCGGCAGACCCTAGGGCGATCTTGCCGCAGACCTCTTCTGTCGCGGGGTTGATGACATCGAGCGCGCGCAGCGCCTCTGCCGGGGCCACCCAGGCCCCATCGATATAAAAGGTCAGGTACTCGCGCATGGAGATCCTCTCTCTAGGGTGGGCCACAACGATCGCCTTCAGGGCTCGGCCGTGTGAACGCGAAGGCCGGGCTGTTGAAATCGATTGTCGGGAAAGTGATCCGGTCAGCCTCATAGTCGAGGCTGTGCCTCCACTCTGGATCGTCGAGGCCGCGCGGAAGCCGGTTCAACGCCCGGCTGATGTAGCCGGGGTTGAAGTTTGCCGGATCTACCCAGGGGCGGCGCGGCAGGTTGGTGGCAGTGCCAGGGAGCACGACCTCGACCTTGCCGAGGCCGTTTTCAGCCATATAGCCGACGAGGCGGGCAGTGAAGGCGCCAACAAGCTCGGAGCGCAGTGTCCAGCTAGACCGGATGTAGCCGAACACCCAGGTCAAGTTCGGCAGCCCCGTGAACATCATCCCGCGGTAGGTGACCGACTTCGCGAAGTCCAAGGGACGGCCATCGACCGCAAAATTGATGTCGCCAAGGATGTTCATGTCGAAGCCCGTTGCGGCGATCACAACATCGGCTTCAATTTGAGCCCCAGATCGCAACAGGACGCCGCCGGCTGTAAAGCGCTCGATCTCCCCGGTCGCGATGGACGCTCGGCCGGACTTCACCGCATGAAGCAGGTCGGCGCCGGGAAGGTGGGCGATGCGCTGTTGCCACGGCCGATAGCTCGGCGAGAAGTGCGCCGCCGTCTGGTCCGCGCCGACGACGGCGCGGACCGCGCTGAGCAACTCTTCGCGCACGGTCTCCGGCTCGTCAGCGCATCGGCGCGCGAAGGTCGCCTGCCTATCCAGAAGGTCTCGCCGGACGATTTCGTGGATCCACGTGGACGGCACGTCGAGGGTGCGCAGTCGCTCGGCTAGATCATTCCGGTTGGCGCCAAAGGTGAAATAGGTGGGCGACCGTTGGAGCATGGTCGTGTGGCTGGTTCGACCGGCGAGCGCCGGAACGAGAGTCGCCGCCGTCGCGCCGGAACCGATAACCAGGACCCGCTTGTCATCCAGTTTGAGGTTTGACGGCCACTCCTGGGCATGCACGACCTGGCCGGCGAAGTCCTCGACCCCCGACCAACGGGGCATGTGGCCCTGCCGATGTCGGAAGTAACCCTGACACATGGACAGGAACCGCGCAGTGAATGCCTTTTCGTCGCCCGTCGCGGTCAGGGCACGAACCATCCAGAGGCAGGATTTGGAATTCCAGCTTGCCTGGGTGACGCGATAGCCCAAACGCATGCGGGGCAGGAGGCCGTGCTCCCCGACAGTCTCGCCGAGGTAGTGGCGGATCTCTTCTCCCGACCCAATCGGGTTGCCCGTCCAAGGTTTGAAGCCGAACCCGAAGGTGAAGAGATCGCTGTCCGAACGCAGTCCCGGATAGGAATGGGTCAGCCAGGTCCCACCAAAATCAGTCTCGCCATCGACAATCAGGAAGTCCCGCGTCGGATCGAGTTGCTGCAGATGAACTCCAGCCGCGATGCCGGATATGCCGGCGCCGACGATCAGGACATCCGTGCGCTCGGCCGCGGCCGATAGCGATGCGTTTTCGGCGTTCACTTGGCTACCCGAAGTTCAATACCGATAGGTCGCCGTGACGCCGAACGTTCGCGGCTCGCCGAGGTGTTGATAGTTGAACCCGACCCCGGACACATCGATGCGCGACGTGTAGTAGTACTTGTTGCCAATATTCTTAGCCCAAACCGCCAGCTCGATGGGCTTGTTGGCAGGTATATAGGCCACGCGGCCGCCGAACAAAGCGTAACTCGATTGGGATTGGGCTTCGTTGTTGAACACGTCGAAGTACTGCTTGCTGGTCACGACGGCGTCCACATGGACGTTGATGCGCCCCCAGGCGGCGTCGACAGCCTTCCAGTCTGCCGCCAGGCTGAGGTTCACGTTCGGCGCGTTTGCAAGTTGGTGACCGCGCACATCGATGCCGTTCGCCGTGCCCTCCTGGATACGCGATGAGAGGAGTCCAAGGCCTCCAGAGAGGGTCAGATTCGACGTCGCGACGGTGGCGAACTCGAGCTCAGCACCGTAAACTCGCGACTTGGGAAGATTCAGCAACTGCTGCAGCGCGTTGGTGCTGTCGACGTTGATAAACTGCTGATTTTTGTAGTCGTAGTAGAAGGCGGTTGCTGAGATCTGAAGTCGTCGATCAAAGAACGCAGTCTTCGCGCCGGCTTCAACGGCTTCAAGGACTTCAGGCTTAGCGACGGTTAGTTCCGTCGGGCTATAGAAAGCCTGAGCGGCGAATGCGCTTCCGCGGTAGCCGCGGGAAAGGTTCGCGAAGAGCAGTGTTCCGGACGTCGGCCGGTACTCAAGGCCAACCTTTCCAGAAAGATCGTTGTTCAGGAAGCTGCGGCTGGTCGTAGCGTTCAGGTCGGTAGAAGAACCCGGGATCAGATTTAGCAGTACGACTCCGTCCGCACTGACGGCTTGAGACAGGAAATTCCGCAGATCGCCCCGATCGTGAGTGCCTCGCAGGCCGAAGCGAAGACTGAGCTCTGGTGTGATCTTGAAAGTTGAGTCCGCGTACAGCGCAAGGCTTGTCTTTTTTTGATTGAAGCTGTTTTGCACGCGACAAGCCACTGGCAAGGCTTCCAGGCAGTCGTCGCCGTTGATGACGCCGTCGCCGTTGACGTCGATGTCGGTATAGAACGATTGCAGCGTCGAGTTGAAAACCCACTCGCGACTGGCGTAAGCGCCTACGAGAACGCGCCAACGTTCAGAGCCATCGTAGGTCAGACGGAGGTCCTGCGCGACCTGCTGGACGCGATCATAGTAGGTGATGGACAGCGTCTGCAGCGGACTTCCGTCGGTGTCTTCCGGCACAAACAGGGCCGCCTTGTTGCCCGAGGTCACCGACGTGATCGCGAAGCCATTCGGTAGCTTCCAGTTCAAATTCAGCGAGGCGGCAAAAGTTCGGTTCTTGCGGCGGGGCGTATAGTCAGACTCGATTTCATAACGACCCAGACCAGTGCGGAAGTAATCGGTGTTGGGATTGGATGTAGGGTATAGATTATGGTAGTAGTCGTACACACCAGCGCCGATGCCATCAGGGCCCGGCTGGGCGACGATGCCGTAGTTGCGAGGGTCGGCATAGCTTGCGGACACCCGCAGCGTTGCCTCGAAGTTATCGCTGGGCTTGTAGAGGACGGAGAGGCGGCCACCGATCTCGCGTGTATCGTTTAGATCAGGCCCGATGAGGTTCTTCAGCCATCCGTCCGCTTCGGTTCCCGAAACGGCGAAGCGTAAAGCCAAGTCGTCGCCAAAGTGGGTATTGATGGCGCCGCTAGCTTCCTTGCGATTGTAGTTTCCGTACCCGAGCGTGAGGTAACCCGAGTTGTCGAACACGGGCTTCTTGGCGATGAGATTGACAGCGCCCCCGGTCGAGTTCCGGCCATAGAGGGTGCCTTGTGGCCCACGCAGGACTTCCACCCGCTCAAGGTCGAACATGGAGACGCCGTACTCGGCGAAATTTCCGATGTAAGCCTCATCGTAGTAGGTCGCGATCGGGCCGGATTGATTGAGGCTGTAGTCGGACATCGACACGCCGCGCAGCGCGAAGATCGGCGTGTCGTCGCCCACCGTGCTAATCGAGCGCAGGTTCGGCACGGCCGTGGTCAGGTCCGAGAGGTTCGAAACGTGTTGCGCCGCCAGCCGGCGTTCTCCCAGTGCCGTCACGGAAACGGGTACATCGCTCAGGCGCTCCGAGCGCTTCTGCGCCGTTACGACAACTTCGGTGACCTGCGAGTCCGGAGACTTGTCCGGCGTACCAGCCGTCTGCGCCATGGCCAGGCTCGGCACGGCGCCAATCATGGCCGTCGCGGCCAGCAGAGTGGTCTTGAAGTTCATAGGGATCCCCCCCCTTGTTTTGCTATTGGTGAGCACCCGCCATGCGGGCGATGAGCCGTTGCCGTGTCGTCGCAGCGTCAGTGCGCAGCAGCGATTGCCGGCCAGCCGCTATCTCGGCGGCGGTGTAGGGCTTGAAGTCCGGCGGGAGCCGGCCGCCATCGAAGTGGCGCAGAACGAAGTTCAGGACGTCAGCAAGATCCTGATCGCCCAAGGGCGCCGTGGCGACGCCGGGCACACGCGTCAAGTAGGCCCGCCCGCCCTCCACCGTCAGGAACCGCGCAACGACTCCGCGCAGGGGCGGGGCTCCGCCCGGCGTTCCAAAGCCGTTTGGGCGATGACACCCTTGGCAGTTGAGGGCCCAGTTCGTCCAAGCCGCTCGGTCGTTATAGTCGACAGGCTGGCCCAGCGCGGCGTCTGCCGTCACGATGGAAAGAGCCAGAACGCCTGCGGCTACCAACTTGAGCATCAGCGCTTACCGACCGGCAGGGCGCTGGGGCGAGACTTTCCGACATCCGAGGGGGTTAGCCGGGCGCTAGTCTTTCGCAGCTGTTCGACCTCAGCGGCCGTAAACGGCTTGAACTTCGACTGGGTCGGGGCGTCGCCGCTCTCGGTGGCGAGGTAGTTGAGCACCGTCGCCACATCGGATGCGCTGAGCGTCGATTGGGCGGGCATGAAGCCGCGGTAGGTCGTCTTGCCAACGACGATTTCGCCGCTCAGGCCAAATGAGACGACTCCTACCAGGTAGCGCCGACCCGCCAGCGTCGTGGCAATCGGGCCAACCCGACCCGCGAGCGGCGGAAATGCGCCCGGCACGCCTTGGGCATTGGGGAGGTGGCACGCCGCACACGCCCTGAACGACTGAGGCGGCCCTGCGTGGGCCGACGCCAGGGCGAGGCTCAAGGCCACGGCGACAGCGGTTGTCCAACCGGCGGCGCTCAAGTCGCCACCCCCAGAACGACTGCGGTCGAGCAGGTGTAGATCGTAGAGGTTGTACCGACGCACCAGTTGGTGTCGTTGTTAGCCTGCGGGCGTACGACGGGACGATCGCCTTCATTGCGATTGCATTCGCAGCGGCCGCAGCTCGAGATCCCGCAGCAGTCGTTGTAGGAGATGATGTAGTGGCGCTTGTCCGCCGGATTCTGACAGGTGCCGATCCAGGTTAGCGCGGCCATCTCACTGCCCGGCGGGCATTGGCTGGGGCTTCCACCGCAGCAGGCGCAGAGAAATCCGTCGATGGCGCAGTAGCGCCAGTAGTCGCAGGACGTCGGGTCGCCGGGGTCTTGCGGCAAAGCCTTGCCCAACGGCGACGGCCCAGCGTTGGCCCTCGCGACGGGCAGCAAGGGTAGGGCGGCGCCGCCCGCCATCAACACACCAAGCTGGCGTAGCAAACTGCGCCTCGAGCCGGTTTGGGCCATGTGCCGCGTGAGGCGCTCGACGCCTTTGTCAAAACTGAACATCTGGCTGAGCTCCGTGTCGCAGTCAGGCCTGCTGGGCGTGACGTTGGGCGAGAAAATCCTGGATGCTGGCGACCTTGCGCTCCTTGGCTTCGAGGAGGCTGTCGAGGTGCTCGCGGGTATTGACGAGGCCATTGGCCGCCACGCGGCCGTCTTCGCCAATCAGAACGGCGTAGGGCAGCTTCGAGACACCAAAGGTTTGGCCCACTAGCTCCGAGACGGCATACGGGTAGGCGTCCAGGCCCTGGGCGCGCACGAACTTGCCGTGGGCATCGCCAGGGCCGTCGCTGAGCAGTATGAGGTCCAGCCAAGTCGCTTCGCTGTGGCTCAACGATTTGATCGCTGGGAGAAGCGTCTTGCAAACCGGGCAGTCGGGGGAGAGGAAGAACAGCAGCTGGCTGCGGCCGGCTCGTTGTCCACCCACCGTGGCTAGGGCGCCGGTGAGAGTTTGAACAGAGAATTCGGGCGCGGGCTCGCCGACGGTCACGCCAGCCTTGATCGACAGGGCGCCGGCGGGCGCGATCCGCTCGTGCAGCACCCCGACCTGGCGTGCGAGCGCGAGACAGACGGCAGCCAGGACGGCGATGACCGTCCAGCTCAAGGCTTGGGAAGCAATCAGGAGGGTCACGAGCGGCTCCAGGTTAGGCGCGGGTGCGAGCCGAGCTCGTCTGCGGCGAGGTAGAGGAGGATGAAGGCCAGGGCGGCGGGCGCCGCGGCCGCGCCCATCGCGAGCGCGCCAGCGCTTGGGGCGAACACGCCGGCGGCTAAGGCCAGAGCTGCGAGTGAAAGATTGCGCACGATGCTGAAAGCGTGGCTGGGGCTGCGGCTTCCGAAACCGCAGCCGCAGTCATCGGCTCGCTGCCGTCTCGCCAGGGCGGCGGCGTAGGTGAGCCATAATGCCGCCAGGAGAACCGGTCCCAGTTTGCCCGCAAACCCGGTCAAGCACATGGCGCCAGACCCGGCTTCGACCGCGATGGCCGCCCCCAGCGCGATGTTTGCGGCAGCGCCGCTTGCTCCCGTCAGGGTCTGGGTCGCCCGTCGCGCACGCGCAAGGTCCCGCAGCTTGTGGATCGCGGCCAGGGCAGCAAGCGATCCAACGCCCAGGCGGGCGGCCGCGCCGCCCAATTGCGCGAGAAGCTCCATCTAGCGCACCGCCTGGATGATCATCGCCTTGTGGACGATGTGGTCGCCGATGGTGCGCACCAGCTTACCGGTCGCAGCGTCGTAGACGTCGAGGTCCCCAGTGATCGTCGCCGCGATCAGAAGCGGCTGAGGGCCGTGGGTGACCTCAATGGTCCCGGCGTCTGTTTGCAGCTCGATGTCCAGCACGTGGTCGTGTGTGGCCGGGTCGACGATCCGGACACGCGAGCCGCCCGACTTGTGGTCACCTTCCTTGGCGCCCTTGCGCAGGAGCACATAGAGACGCCCGGCGTCATCTGCCGTCACAACTTGCCAGCCGGCCGGGCGCCATCGCTGCGCGTCCTCGTCAGCGCTGAGCAGTGAGAACGCCGGCTGAACGCTGACCCGCCCTTCGTCGCCGACGATCGGCCTGATATTTCCGTTGAAGGTCGCGAAGTAGTAGGTCGCCCCGGCCCGCGCCGGGATCATGAACATCGGATCCTTGTCGATGTCGTTGAAAGGCGCGACGTCCTTTTGCGCCGCGATGCCGGCGCCCGCGTCGAGCTTGATCGCGGTCAGGCCGCCATTGGCGCAAAGCGTGAAGAAGCTCTGTTGCCCGATCGGGTAGACTAGCGAGCATCCCGGCAGATCGACTTCGCCCAGAACCTTGCGGCCGATGAGGTCGACGACCGTGACGGAGGCCGCTGGGGTGAAGTTGAAGACCAGGGCCCGAGATTCATCGCCCGTAAGCCGGAAGGTGTTCGGCAGCGTCACCACCTGGTAGCGCTTCGGCGGCAACACCACCTCGCCCTTTTCGCGAAGCGTCGCTGGATCATAGATCGTCAGGGCGTCGGTTCGCTCACCGCGGGTCAGTCGGGAGTAGAACGTCTCCGCGACGTAGAGCTCCCCGCGGCTTTTGCTTTGAACCATTGCTGCGAACTGCGCGGCGCGGATCTGCCCCTTCAGATTGGCGGCGCCGCTAGCGACGTCGACCACTGCAACGCGGCCGTCGAGGATCGAGTCCGTGTTGAGGTCGTGAACGAATACCCAGCTCTGCGGGTACGCGTCTGGGAGGCTGGCGTTGGCCGGGACCGTCTCAGGGGGCAAGGGCGGCGGCGCGGGCTGCGCGCCCGCAAGGGGCACGCCCCCAAACGTCAGGATCATAGCGCCTGCCAGCGCGCTTCGGCGCACGTTCCACCAAACCAGCACCGGTCACTCCTGCCCGAAATTTCGCGAACCTTATGTTGGGCGTCTAAATTTAGTCAAGCGCTCAATCTTAGGCGTGTGACGAATTTCTGAACCAGACCGATGGGGAGTGCGCGCAGCCTCTCACGGCGCGGGGCATGGCCTGCGCGACGGGGCGTTAGAGCCTTCGGTCTGATGTCGTACGGCGAGGGGCGACGCCGAGGCGGCGCGCTTGTGGGCAGCCGCGGACCGTGAATTCGACCCGCCGCTAGCCCACCTGAGATCTGGCCTGCCTGGCTAGTCTGGCCTGGGAATGTACTTGATGTTCTGAGCCGCGGCGGTGATCGCGTCCTGCTGATGCTGGAGTAGTTCCTGTCCGGCAAGCGCCCTGTGGTAGGCGAGGTGCGGATCTTTCACGCCAGTCCTGATGCCTGAGAGTTCTTCGAGCACGGCAAGGCCTAAGAATGGCACGGTCCAGGGCGAATAGCCGCCCTCCTGAATGAAAACTAGCCGGCCGCCGCACAAGTCGTCTGCCGCCTTCATCAGCTTCCGGGTTAGGGATCGATAGCCGTCGGAGTGCACCATCATCCGACCCATCGGATCCATCGCCCCGGCGTCGAAACCGCTCGGGACAATGATAACTTCCGGTCGGTAGGCCTGCAGCGCCGGGATGACCACTTCGTCATAGGCGGCCTCGTAGGCCCCGACACCGCAACCGGCGGGCAGGGGAACGTTGAGGTTGGTCCCCAGGCCCTTGCCCTCGCCGAGCTGGCCTACGAAGCCGTCGTCCACCGGATAGAGGCGGTCCTGATGGATCGAAATCGTCAGTGCGCGGGGCTCGTCATAGAACGCGGCCTGGGTCCCATTGCCATGGTGGACGTCCCAGTCGACATAGGCGACCCGCTTCAGGCCGTGCGCTTCGAACAGGTGCCGGCCGGCGATGGCGGCGTTCGAGAAGATGCAGAAGCCCATGGACCGGTCCGGGCGGGCATGGTGTCCAGCCGGGCGCAGCAGCGCATAGGCGTTGTCGGCGTCTCCCGACATGACGGCGTCGGCCGCTACGATTGCACCGCCCGCCGCCAGGGCGGCCATTTGGAAAGCGCCCCGTGGGACCGGCGCATTATCGCCCGGGTCACCGCCGGTCGGTTGGGCTGAAAGGGTCTTGATCAGGTCTATGTGGGCGGCCGTATGGACCCGGCCGATCTCCGCCTCTGTCGCCGGCCGGGGCGGGAGATTCACGAGTTGCCGGAGAAGGCCGCTCGCATCGACGAGGTTACGGAAGCGCCGGACTACCTCGGGATCATAGACGTGGCGATCCGGCTGCATGAGGTCAGGCCCGGCCGGCGCGGTGCCCGCATAGTTGCTGAGCTCGAACCAGGCGAATTTCTCGTCCCAAACAAATCCAGTGCGCGCCATGTCGTCTCCCATAGGTGCGAGGGCCGTGTGTTCAGATTGCCAGGCGATGCCAGTCCGTGGCCCGCTGGAATGCGTCGCCCATCCGAATGAGCGTCGCTTCGCTGAGCGCCGATCCGACCAGCTGCATGCTCAACGGCAGGCCGCGACGGTCCCGCCCATTGGGAAGGCAGAGGGTGGGGTGGCCCGAGAAGTCGAAGGGCGCCGTGAAGCGCAGGAGATCCTGTGTTTCCGGCGCAGGGCCATCTCGCCCTTCCATCCGAGCCGCGGTGGGGATCGGGAAGGGCAGGGTGGGAATCAGCATGCAGTCGACGCCGGCAAGCACAGCACTCATGCCCTCGGTGAACGTACGTCGACGCTTGTTCAATGCCGTGATCGTGGCTGGCTTGGCGCGCAGTCCCGACTCGATCATGCCCGCCAGTTCAGGTCCGTATTCAGATGCTCGCGATGGATAGGTCCCCGCGTGAATGACAGCGGTCTCGACCGCGCACAGGCGGACCCAATTCGCGGCAAGGTCGCCGCTCTCGGGCGCTTCGATCGCGACGACCCTGACACCGAGCGCAGTAAGGGTTTCCACTGCGGCCTCCAGCGCGCTTGCGACCTCACTGTCTATGCCTGCAAGGGCGTAGCGCCGATCGATGCCCACTGTCAGGCCGGAGATCGGTGCGCCGCATGCGGCCAGGTAGTCGGGTACGTCGGCGTGCAGGGAGGTGGGGTCTGCCGGGTCGGCTCCCGCGATCGCCTGAAGGAGCGCGGCGCAATCTGCGACCGTGTGCGCCATGGGCCCGATGTGGTCGAGGCTGTCGGCCAAGGGGAAGGCGCCGTGCCGGCTGACGCGGCCCCAGGTCGGTTTCAAACCCGTCAGACCACAGGTGGCGGAAGGGAGGCGGATCGATCCACCGGTATCCGATCCCAGGGCTCCAAGGCAAAGGTCGGCGGCGACCGCTACACCTGAGCCCGTCGAGGATGGGCCAACCCAGAGCTCCGGGCCTAGGGGATTGCGCGGCGCCGCGATGCTCGGGTGGTGGCTCGAAAACGCGCCTTCCGTCATCGTGAGCTTTCCCAGGATGACCGCGCCGGCCTCAAGGAGCCGCGCGATGACGGTGGCGTCAGTCGCTGGCTGCCTTCCCGCGAAGACCGCGGTTCCAACCGTCGTCGGTGCGAACGCGGTGTCGAAGAGATCTTTTGCCGCCAAAGGAATCCCGTGCAGAGGTCCGCGGTCGAGCCCGTTGGCCAGTTCTTTGTCGGCAAGGGCCGCGCGGCCCAAGGCATGCTCAGCATTGACATGCAGGTAGCTGCCAAACTCGCTGTCGCGCGCAGCAATGCGGGCAAGATACTGGCGGGTGAGCTCCAGCGAGGAGAGGCTGCCCGCACGAAGCCGCGCGGCTGTTCCAAGTATGTCGGCGCTCTGCGCGCTGGCTTCCAACGCGTGTCCTCCCACTTGGCGAATGGGCCCGCTCGCGTTGCGACCGGGGGGCGAACGGGCCCAGTGCGCGAAGGGGGGCCAATCGCGGCTTGAAATTAGGACGGCAGAACAATATTAGTCAACTGTGCAATGTTCTGGCGCGGTCAGGAGCTGGCCATTCACCTGGTGGCATGGCCGAGCGCCGGCGCCGAACCCTGCGAAGCCCTCCTGACGATGGGAGTCGACATGAATCAGATGGACTGCGACGTGGTGGTTGTGGGGGCAGGGATGTCGGGGCTCTCGGCCGCGCGAGCACTTGCAGCGGCTGGTCAAACCGTCGTCGTGCTGGAAGCCCGTGACCGCGTTGGAGGCAGGACGTTCTCCAAAGTCTTGGCCAACGGCGCCGTCGTAGATCTTGGGGGACAATGGGTCGCACCAACCCAGCACAGGGTCTTGCAGCTCGTTGAAGAGCTTGGATTGAGGTTGTTCAAGACCTTCGATCAGGGGGCGTCACTCGCGCTGCGCAATGGCGTCGTCCAGCGATATGACGGGCTCCTGCCCACCGATGACGCGGACGTTGCCGCCGATCTGAGGCAGGGATCGAAGAAGATGGCCGAGCTGTCGGCGTCCATCCCACTGGATGCGCCATGGACTCATCCGCTAGCGGCGCAGCTCGACACTATGACCTATGCGGAGTGGATCGACCGCAACCTCCTAACTGACCTTGGTCGCTGGATTTTCCGCTTCGAAGGCCCGGCGGTCTTTTCCGTCGATGCGTCTGAGCTCTCCGTCCTGCACGCAGCGTTCTACTTCGGGAGCGCTGGTGGGCGGGAGGTGATCACCGCGACTGATGGTGGCGGCCAGGACAGCCGCTTCACAGCGGGTATGCAAAGCCTCGCGAACGGGTTGGCCGAACGCCTCAAGGGCTCTGTCCATCTCGGTCAGGTCGTGGAGGCCATCTCCCAAGATGCGGATGGCGTCGTCGTCCGTTGCCCGGACCTCTCCGTCCGGGCGGGTCGTGCGATCGTCGCGTTGCCGCCAACCTTGGCCGGGCGCATTCGCTACGCCCCGCCCATGCCGCCGCTTCGCGACTCGCTCACCCAGCGCATGCCGATGGGGACGGCGCTGAAGATGATGTACGTCTACGACACGCCGTTCTGGCGAAGGGACGGCCTCTCAGGGTTGGTCCTGACCGACCAGGATGTTCCGCAACTGGTCTACGACAACTCCCCCGAGGACGCGTCCTGCGGGATCCTGCTCGGTTTCACCGAGGGCATTCCCGCCCGCAAGTGGATGCAAGCCACACCCCAGGAGCGCGAAGCCGCCAGCGTTGCGACTCTGGCCCAGGTCTTTGGACCTCGGGCCAATCAGGTCGTGGAGTACGTGGAGCATTCGTGGGTCGCTGAGGAGTTCTCCCGCGGCTGTTACGCCGGAACTATGCCGCCGGGCGCGTGGCTGTCCTTTGGTGAAGCGCTGCGCGCGCCGGTCGGGCGGATTCACTGGGCCGGGACCGAGACCGCGACGCATTGGAGCGGCTACGTTGAGGGCGCTATGCAGGCTGGTGAGCGCGCCGCTGGCGAGGTTCTGGAGCTGATGAAGGGCGCGGGGTAACGCCGATGGGAAAGCCGAGGTCCTTGCGGATCTCGGCCAGACCTCTTCACAGCACTAGCGACGTCCGCCAGCGAGCCTTGCGGCATCTGGAGAAGCCCTCAGGCGCGCCATCGCCACGCAGCCAAGGACTGGGCCGACGGCCAGCATGGTGAAGGCGGCTGGCCACCCCATCGTTCTGGAAACCGGAGCGACGAGCTGGATGCTGACCAAGGTGAGCAGAAAGCCTGCGCAGGTCTGCAATGTGAGCATGGTGCCCACGGACTCTGGCTCGCTGAGTTCGGCGATCCCTGCCGAGAATTGCGCGGAGTCCGCGATGATGGTGATCCCCCAAACGACCGCCACGGCGATGACGACCCACGGCGTCGCGCCCTCCAGCCATCCCATGGCGGCCGCACAAGCGCCGCTGGCCGCCATGGCCGCGATGGTCACCGTAGTGCGTCCCCAGCGGTCAGCGCAGACGCCGCCCAGCCAAGCGCCCACGGCTCCGGCCGCTATGGCTCCAAAGGTGACAAGCTCGCCGAGCCCCCGCGCATCGACGACCCCGGACCGGCGGAAGCTCTCGGCCAGAAACACCGCGAGCCACGTCCACATCGCGTACAGCTCCCACATGTGTCCTAGGTAGCCAAGGTTGATGAGGCGCAGGGACGGCTTGAGCCAGGCTTGTGAAATTCGACCTGTGTCGAGTCGAACCTGGCGAGGCGCGTTCGGACCGACGCCAGCGGCGAGAATGGCCAGACCACCGCACGCCGCGAGGCCTGCCGCGGCGAGATAGATCACCCGCCAATCGAGCTGAGCCAGGGCAGCAAGGGCGTGCGGACTGGCCGATCCGAGCGTCAAAGCGCCCACCAGTAGACCAACCAGCAGTCCCAGGTCGCCCGATGCCCACGTGGCGGCCAGACGCATGCCGATAGGGTAGACGCCGGCAAGCGCAATTCCTGTGATGAAGCGAAGGGCGAGGATGCCCGGTCCAGTCGGCGGCAGCACGACAAGCGTCGCGGAAGCTGTGGCTGCGGCGAGCGCGGAGATCAGGAAGATCCGACGCGGATCGAAGCGGTCAGGAATGCCCACGAGCACGCTGGCCAGCGTGCCAAGTACGAAGCCGGCCTGGACGGCGCTGGTGAGGAGCGCCGATTCAAAGCCGGATAGCGGCGCGCTGCGCGCCAGGGCGGAAGCGGCTGCGGCCGAGGCGAACCACACGGCCATCGCGGCGACTTGAGCGAGGAGAATGACGGCGATCGAGGGCCATTTCTCGCGCAGCCCGCCCCGCCAGGCCCGATCGTCTGGCGAGGCCATTTCTGACCGCGCGGCGGGCGGGGCGCGCTCGGTGACATCATGATTCAATGTAGTATCCCCGAGCTCGCAACCCTGATCGCGTCTAAGCGCTTACCTTCGCCGCCGAAGCGGCCTTGCGGCCCTGGCGCTTTGCCGCGCCGGGGTGGTTCTCTTCGAGCCGCGGTCCGCGGCCGAACAGCTTCTCGCGATAGGTGCCCTGCGCGTAGTCCTTCTTGAACAAGCCCCGGCGTTGGAGCTCGGGAATGACGTGGTCGACAATGTCGGCGAACGTTTCGGGCATGATTGCATAGGCGAGGTTGAAGCCATCGAGATCCGCCTCAGCCGCCCAGGCCTCCAGCTCGTCGGCGATACGCTTTGGGCCGCCAACGAGAACAGGTCCGCCGCCGCCGAGACCGACCGACTGGGCGATGCTGTTCAGGTCGCGATGCTGGCCAGGGCCGCCCGGCGTGAACGCCGCGGCCGCACCTTGGATGGCGTTACTCGACTCAGCGCTAGCGGCCGTCAGTTCCGGCTTTGAGAAGTCGATCCCGGTCCAGCCCGACATCAGGGCAAGCGCGCCGGTGGGGCTGATGTAGCCCTTGTACTCCTCGTACTTTGCCTGGGCCTCCTCGTCCGTCGCAGCGGTGATCACCGTGGCGAGGGCGAAGACCTTGATGTCATTCGGCCCGCGTCCGGCCTCGACGGCGAGAGCGCGCAGCTTCGCCACGTCGGCGGCCATCTTCCCACGCGCGTTGCCCCCAACGAACACGCATTCGGCGTGGCGGGCAGCGAAGGTCGTGCCCTTCGACGACGATCCCGCCTGATAGAGGACCGGCGTGCGCTGCGGCGACGGCTCGCACAGATGCACGGCGTTGACCCGGAAGTATTCGCCATCGTGGACCACCCGGTGGACCTTGGCAGGATCGGTGAAAACGCCGGCGTCGCGATCACGGCGCACGGCGTCTTCCTCCCAGCTACCTTCCCAGAAGTCGTACTGGATGCTCATAAACTCTTCGGCGATGTCGTAGCGGATGTCGTGGGCGACCTGCTTGCCCGCGCCGGCGCCCTTGGCCCCGCTGTCGAGGTAGCCGGTCACAATGTTCCAGCCAATGCGGCCCTCCGTCATGTGATCAAGCGTCGACATGCGCCGAGCGAAAGGGAGCGGCGGCTCGTGGGACAGGTTGACCGTCGCCGCGAAGGCCAGGTGCTGGGTGGCCTGCGCCATTGCAGGGATGATCAGGAGCGGATCGTTGGTCGGCACCTGAACCGCTTCTCGAAGGGCGGTGTCGGGGCTTCCGCCATAGACGTCGTAGACACCGACGACGTCCGCCAGAAACAGCCCATCGAACTTGCCGCGCTCGAGCAACTGGGCCAGCTCCACCCAGTGTTTGGTGTTCTTGTAGTCCGCCGAGTGGTCGCGCGGGTTGCGCCACATCCCCTGGGATTGGTGCCCCACGCAGTTCATGGCGAAGGCGTTGAGTTGAATCTCTCGGGCCATGGGTTTCCTCCTTTGTGTGGGGCGAACTTTATACACGGTGATCAATTTTCGTCAATTGACCAAAAATGACGTTTTCAGCAGGATGGCCCGTGTCGGCGATGGTTACCGGTGAAGGCTGGCCGCTCGTTGGTCTTTGTCCGGGGCGTGGTTGTCAAAACTCACGGCCGGGCGTGAGCCGATGTTGAGTTTCTCCGCGGTAGTCAAAAAGACAGGCCCGCGGAGCAGGTCATGACCCACACCTTCACCAGACCGACGGCTGCCGCCTGGGTCAACAACATCGACGTCGAGGCCATTCGCGCCTTGCGCCGCGTCGCCTCGTCGACTGAAGCCACCGAGGTCGCGAGCTGGCTGACATCGACAAGGTGGGAGCCTGGTTGCGATGGGCGAGCGCTCTACGGTGATGCGGAAGGCGATGGAGACAGCGAGCCCTCGCCGCAAGAGCTGCTCCTGGGCGTCATTAATTCCTGCCTCCTCCTCGGCACGCGAATTCGCTGCGCCCTCGAGGGCATTCAGCTCGACATGCTCGAAGTCACCTCGACGGCAGAGACGGATCTGCGAGCAATGGTAGGGCTTCCTGAGCCTTCGCCCGGGCTGCGGAACATCACCGTCGTCATCGTGGTCGAGTCATATGCTGCGGAAGGCCGGCTCAAGGAGCTGGGGCAGGAGACCTTGTTGGGCTCGCCGGTGCTGGCTACACTCGGTGGCTCGGCGAGGATCGACGGCAACGTCGTCGTTGTCAGGTGACCGGTGTTGGCGCGAACGCCACGCCAAGGCGCTGCCCGTCACGCATGCTATGAAGCCCCATGACCAGCAAGCCGACGAATGCGAATCCCATGATCGGCGCCTGGCGCCTTAGCACCCGGGAGGGGGCTGGACGCTACCAGACCGGGCGTGACCGCGTGGCGCAGATTCTCGACGTCGCGCTCGAGGTCATTCTGGAGAGCGGCTACCAAGCGCTGACGCTTCGCGAGGTGGCGCGACGCTGTAAGATCCAGATCGGCGCGGTGACCTACTACTACCGCAGCCGCACCGACTTGCTGCAGGACGTGTTGAACATGGTCCTCGTTCCGTATGCGGAGAACCTAAGCAAGATCCAGACCGCGCCTGGAGTGACGGCGGAGCAGAAGCTGGAAGGCATCATCCGGATGCTCCTGGAGGACATTCGGACGCGCCAGACGACCGGCCTCTTTCCTCATCTTTGGGCGTTGGCGAACCATGACCCCTTCGTGGCGAAGGCCGTCGATAGCATCTACATCCTCGAGCGCCTGCGACTGAGCCCGTTGATCGGTGAACTCAATCCCAGGCTTGGCCCCCAGGAGCGCGAGACCCTGGCGATGTTCGTCGTCGCCTCGGTGGCCGGCTCGACAATCTTCGTTGGGTTCGAAAAGCCCTGGACGAGCGAACTTCCCCTCTACACCGCGATCGCGTGCCGTTCGCTCGTCGAGCTGGTCAAGACAGTCACGCCCGCGCAGCTTGAGTCCTATGGGTGGCGTCCAAGAGACCGCCGCTCGACCTGGAAACCGCCGACCCTGCTGGACGCGGACGACTATCAGGCCCTGGTTGCCGGCTCCGGGATCCAGACTCCAGCTTAGAAGCCTTGCGCGAGGGGCAGGGGGGGACCCGACGCGGCTAAAGCGCGACGGGCTTGCCGTGCGGCGTGCGCAAGTAGGCCTCGGCCCAGGCTTCTTTTCGCTCGGCCAACGCGGAAGGGCTCGACAGCCCCTGTCCGCAGACTATCGTCTCGAGCGCGGCGAGCCAGGCCTCGTAGTAGCCGTCCGCACTGTCGTCGGTTCGCTGGCGCAATGCGCGCCCAAGGCCTTCCGCCCACTGTGGCCACGAGAAGGCGCCCTGTTCATGCAATGCGAGAACGAGGGCGAACGCCTGGGCCTGCCAGGGCACCTCAAAGGCGACCTCGGGGCGGGCGGTGGCGTCGACCGCCAAGGTGCTGTCATGCAGGGTCAAGGCTGGGCTCCCAAATGTCGACGCGAATACTTGAATTGATATCGGCTTCCGGGCCCCAGAGGACGTGGGCTTCGAAACGGACGCCGTAGAGATATTGGGGATCTTCGCCTCGACCATGGGCGTGGCTGTCAGGGTACACATGCGCCCCGTGCAGCTGCTCGATGACACCCTCTCGGCCGCGAACGTAGCGAGGCAGGCGTGTGTGTCCGGTCGGGTTCAGGACGCGCGCCCTGACGCGTTGCCCGACCTCGAACAGGGCCGGCTCCTCACGATCCCGGACGTATGAACCGCGCCCGGTGAGCACAGGCGTCACATATTCAGGCCGCAACGCTGGCTTCGCCATGGGGGCGGCGGGATCCGCCTTGCCGCTCGCCAACTCGTTCTCGCTGACTATCCCGCGCTCGACCAGTTCCGCGCAGAGCCCCGCGAACCACCGTTCGAAGTAGGTCATCGCGAGGTAATCGGGGCCGGGGATCAGCTCCCGCTGATGGCGGCCGGCGTCGATGTTGCTGCGCGCGGCGCCTGACACAACCATGGCCAGTACGCGGGCCTGCCAGTCCGCATAAAACGCAGGGTCTGCGTCGGTCGGAGCAAGGCGCCCAAGGTTCGCCATGCCGCCCATGTCGTGGACGCCGTTCAACGGAGCGCCGTCCCGATCATGCCGTTGCGGGTCACGAGCTCGGCGAGGGCATCCTCATCGAGCTGGTCCGCCTCAGCGGGGCGCTCGGGGATCACCAAGTATCTGACCTCGGCTGTGGAATCCCAAACCTGGATTTCCACGGCCGGATCGAGCTCAACCCCAAACTCCGAGAGCACTTTACGGGGCTCGATCACAGCGCGAGACCGATAGGCGTTCGACTTGTACCAGGTCGGGGGAAGGCCCAGCACCGGCCACGGGTAACAGGAGCAGAGCGTACACACGACGAGATTATGCACGGCCGCGGTGTTCTGCACCGCCACCATGTGCTCACCCTGCACGCCGTGAAAACCAAGTTCGGCGATCGCTTCGGTGGCGTCCGCCATGAGCCGCGCATGGAACGTGGGGTCTCGCCAGGCGCGCGCCACGACCCGCGCCCCGTTCTTGGGGCCGACCCGTTCGGCATAGTGCTCGGCGATGGCGTCCAGCGCGGCCGGATCGACTACGCCCTTTTCGACGAGCAGCGACTCCAACGCTTTTACGCGCAGCACCACGTCCTCGGGCGGGTGCTGCCCATGCTCGTGGTCGTGGTCGTTGTCGTGATCGTGATCGTGATGGTCGTGCGGCATCCCCGCTCTCCTGCTGCTGGGTAGCGGCGTTCAGGGCGCGGTCAGCTGTGCCCGCGCATCGGCGTTGTCGAAGTGAGCACGCTTTTCGATGATCTTGCCATCCTTGATCGTCAGGAGGCAGAACAGCGAAATCCTCAGATCCTTTCCGCGAGGCTTCAGGTCGCCCAGGTTGCGGATCTGGTTCTTGCCGAGGAACAGAAGGTACGCCCCGACCTTGTCGCCTTCCGCCACCATCTGTTCCAGCGGGAACCGGACGCTTTCGAACGCGTCGAACGCAGCCTTCTCGGAGTTGACGAACCCCATCACGCCCGGCTTTGGCGTGTCGACCTGGGAGTAGAACACGAAGTCCTTGTGGCAGAGGTCGTCCAGGGCCGCGAAGTCGGCGCGGTCGATGGCTTCATAGAAGGTGCGCACCAGCGCCTTGTTAGCTTCGATCGACATTTCAAATTCCTCGTTTGGGGGGTCACAGCACACAGGCTTCGCCATCGTCCGGGATCAGGACGCGGCCCGTGAGCTTGTGGTCGGTCACGTAGTTGCGGAGATCTTCGCGGGTCGCGACGGCGTGGTTCACCGCCTCGAAGTGGGTGGCGACGATGATCGCCTCAGGCGCAGCAGCGCATACCTGGCCCACTTCCTCGGCGCTCATGATGATGTTGCCGAGGCCAGGAATCTGAGCGTCCCCGGCGTTGAGGATGATCACGTCGGGTCGGTAGGTCGAAATGTTGGCGGCGACGTACTCGTTCCAAACGGTGTCGCCGGCCAGGTAGAGGGTCTTCTCCTCGGGGTGGGTAAAGACAATGCCGCACACTTCCAGAAGCCCGTCGTAGGCGAACTGCAGCGCGGTGTCCGAGCCATGCTGGCCAGGGACTTTGCGGAGCTTGACGCCGTTGAACTCGGGATTGCCGGTGAGCACGCGAACGTCGGAGAACGCCTTGCCCTCGACGGTGTGAGCGCGGCCATCCTCCAGCGACACATAGCCGGCCTGCTTGACGAGGGCCTTGTCGGCCCCGTGCTGCACGAAAAGCGGCTTGTCCGCGGGGATGTTCTCCGCCGCTGCCTGATCCCAATGGTCGGTGTGAACGTGCGTGACGATCACGGCATCTACGTCGATCGCCTCGTCTAAAGGAACGCCGAGCGCAACCGTGGGATTGCGGATGTGCGAGTTCACCGTGCCGGCAAAGCCCGGCATCGATCCCTGCTCCGCCAGCATCGGGTCGATCAGGAATCTCTGGCCGCCGTATTCCAGCAGCAGCGTCGCATTCCGAACTTGGGTGATTTTCATGGGGCGCGGCCCTTGGTGATGAGTGCGGTTGAAATCAGTGCGCGAGGGAAGTCTGCCGCCTCAGGGCGGCCCGCATCTGCGCGAACTCGACGACCTGTCCGGCCACGATGTTCAGCTGGCTTTCGTCTTTGTCGTCCCGGCAACTACCGCCGTCATCGAACAGCGCCGTCGCCGAATTCAACGTGGCTCCGAAAGGTGTGGGCCACCCCCGAAGGGCGTGAACGATCGTCCTAAGCGTGACGAGGCAGGTGCCGGCGGCCTGCGGGCCAGCTGCGGTGACGATCGTCCCGACAGCAATTCCGGACAGATAGGGGCGGGCCTCTGTCCGGGCGAGTTCAAGGGTGTCCAAGGCATTCTTGACCACGCCGGAAATCGACCCGTGATAGCCCGGGGTGGCGATGATCACCCCGTCGGCCTGGGCGATCGCTTCGACCAGGCGCGTTTGTTCAGCGGTCGGCCCTGTGGGGCGCGGGTCGAAGATTGGGAGGGTGGCCAGAAACTCGCCGCCCAGCAGCATTGTCGAGGCACCGACGGCCTCCGCGGCCCGTAGCGCAACCGCAAGCGCGCGCTCCGTGGTCGAGTCCGAGCGCGTGGTTCCGCCGAGGCCAACGATGGTGGGGCGGCGCGCGGCCGGCGAATGGCTGGCGTCCATGTCCATGCGGTCCTCCTCCTTGTGGTTGGACAAACCTTGATCGCTTGATCGATTTTAGTCAACTGCCTAAAATTAGGCACACTGTCTAATGTTTGCGCCGCCTCGACGCTTCGGAGCGATGGCGCCGAGGAGGGGCCGGACTTGGAGCGCTGTGGTGTGATGGTTGTCCGGGGGCACCGGGAGCAGGCCGCCGAAGTCGTTAGAAGGGGGCCAGCTGGATCGCGTCCGCTGAAGCTCGGGACGGAGCGTCTCGTAGGGAGATCTAGGCGTTTGAAAATGACGTGAAGGAAATGGCGAGCTTCAGTTCGAGACGCTCGCAGCGAATGCGGTGATACTACCGAGATCGCCACACACGGCGACCTTGTTTGCTTCAACTATCTGGGAATGCAGCTTTCATGATCGGCGCTTCAAATCTGCGCACCCGTCAAGGTTCCGGCATCTATCAAACCGGGCGCGAACGGGTCGTCCAAATTCTGGAGACCGCCCTCGAGATCCTAATCGAGGATGGCTATCAGGCTTTGACTCTTCGCGAAGTTGCCCGCCGATGCAAAGTCCAGATCGGAGCCATCAGCTACTACTATAAGAGCCGCGGCGACCTTCTTCAGGACGTCCTGAACATGGTGCTTGCGCCTTACGGCGAGAACTTCAAAGCCATACGCCACGCGAAGGGGCTGTCGCCTGAGGAAAAGCTGGTAAAGCTCATCACCCTGCTCCTGGAGGACATCCAGACGAAGAAGACGACACGCCTGTTTCCGCACCTCTGGATGTTGGCGAACCACGATCCGTTCGTCGCCAAGGCCGTCGACAGCATCTACCTCCTCGAGCGGCTGACGTTCGCCAGCCTCATCGCGAAGATCAACCCGCATTTGGTCGACGAGGAGCGCGAGACCCTCGCTGTATTCATATCGGCGTCCATCGCCGGGTCGACGATGTTCATCGGCTTCGACAAGCCCTGGTCGAAGGGGCTTCCCCTGTACCGCGCAATGACGTGCCGAGCGCTGCTCGATCTCGTCCGCACGATCACCCCTGACCAACTCGCGGCATATGGATGGCGGAGAGAGGATTTGGAGCCTGAGTGGCGGACGCCCACGATCCTGTCCGACGAAGAGCACGCAGAGCTCATCGCCAGCGTGCGAGCGGAAAACGCGCTTCCCGAAGCCGCCCCAAAGCGGGCAGCCGGGTAGGGCGCCGCCCAGGCAAGGGAGCGGCGGCGGAGGCCGCCGGCGCCTTGGCTCCTGCCTATGGGCTCGGAGCCTTCTCTCCCTTGGCAGGTCGCGTCATCGTCATCTGATCGGTGATTGCGCTGATGTTCAGCAGGCAGCCGGTGTCACGTCCTATATTGCGCCAACCGCGCGTGACCCCGCCTGGAACGACAATAGCGTCCCATCGGTCGAGGTGGACTTTCGCGCTCTCAGCCTCGTCGAAATAGATCACCCACGTGCCGCTGGCTGCGAACATCAGTTCCTCACCTGTGTGGTTGTGGAGAGGCATGCCTTGGCCTGGCTGGCAGACCCCCGTGATCAGCCTGAGCTCCTGGCTCAACACAGCCGGTGGCACGCCGCGGGCGATGTTGGGTTGGGCGCTGTCGCAGTACTTGTAGAAGGGCAGAGCGAATTCCGGCGTCGCGGCCGCTGTCGGCCAAAGCGGTTTGATGTCCTTGAACTTGACCAGGCCGCCAAGCGCCTGTGCGAGCAGCGGCGCCCCGTTGGGGCTGTCCTGTGACGATGTTGCTGAAGCCATCTCTCCGCCCTTTCTTCATCCGCCGCCGGCCCTGCGGCGGCTGACAGGTCATGCGGGAGGTTGGCGATCGCTGGGTTCGCCACTGACGCCGCATCTCGGCGCGGCTTACGGTTTTTGACGAATCCCTGTCAATTGACCAAAATCGTTCATTCGACCAATTTTGTGGCTTGCCGGCGCGCGCGTGCCGCCCGGCCCCCCTGGAGAAGAACGATGGGTGACAAAGTCGGGATCGCGAGCGGCTGGGTGGGCGTGGTTGCGGGGCAACCGACCGTAGGACAGCGCGCCGAGCGGTCTCGCAGCACGAGCCTTCGCGACATCGAAGCGTTCACGGAAATCACCGGCGACCGAAACCCGCTGCACTACGATCGGGAGCTCGCGGAAAGCACCGTCTTCGGGAAGCTGATCGTCCAGGGTGGTGTGACCTCTGGCATCCTGAATGCCCTTGTCGCCGAGGACCTCCCGGGACCAGGCACGGTGTTCCTCGGTTGCGAGTGGAAATTCGTGAAGGCTGTGGGAGTCGATGAGACCATCACCGGGGTTGTCGAGGTCCTGACGGTGCGCGACGACAAGCCGATCTGCACTCTGAAAACCCAAGTCCTCAACGGAGCCGGCGAGGTCTGCCTCGATGGGACTGCGACGACGTTTACGGTGCCCCTTGAGCGCTAGTCGCAGACAGCTCTGACGACTCCGCTATCGCCCTCGGAAGAGCGAACCAAGCTATCTGAAAGGCGTTGGCGCCAGCCGACGGCGGTCGCGGCTTACCGCGTGACGCCGGCCGGCTCTGTCCGACACTACGCTGTCGCACGAGGCTCCGCGAGAGGACGAGGCGTCGTCAGTAAGAAGATGCCAATACAAACGCCGAAGCCGCAACATTTACATTCGCACCGTCGGTCGAGGCCCTCACTAATGGCGTGGTGTTGCCTGCCGTGCCTCACGGAAATATGATCAACTCCTGGGATCCAATCGAATTTTGATTATCCGAAAAAAATCAAATACTTGACATTACGACGGTCTCACTCGCGGTATTTCACTTGGCGTGACCCGAAAACCTCAACAATTCTCGTCTCTTAGCTCCCTCGGATACCATCGAGTGGGAGTGACGGCGCGCGGCGCGACCATCTTCAGCCTGTGCGCATCGGCCGACTTTGGCGCTGCAACCCTGGGCCTCCTGCCTTAATCTGAGCGCGGAAGGAGATCGCGATGCGGTTCGACGCAGGCGACCTGCGGCGCATCGCCGGTCAGGCGACGTACGAGCGCGGCGAGGCGTACCACCGCCAAGGCTTGGTGCAGGTCCTGGAGATGACCGGCGAGCGTGTGCTGGCCAAGGTCGAGGGCACACAAGACTATCGCACCGTCGTGACCGACCGCGGCGGCAGAATCTCCGGAGAGTGCTCCTGTCCGGCCTTCGAAGATCGTGGCTTCTGCAAGCACATGGTCGCCGTGGCGCTGTCCGCCGATGAGGCGGAGCGCGACCCGGCTGCGCGGCGCGACAGTCCGTTGCCGCGCATCCGTGAGCATCTGCGCGCGCAGGGCGTCGAGGCCCTCGTTGAGCTGGTCGTGCGACTTGCCGAGCGCGATCGCGACCTCTTTCGCAGGCTCGATACCGCCTCGGCGATCACCGGCGCCGACGACAAGGCGCTGGAGGCGCGACTGGTCGAGGCCATCGACGCGGCGATGGACGACGGACCTGAGTACGTCGACTATCAAGCGGCGCCGGATTTCGCGGCGGGGCTTCACGAGGTGCTGGATACGCTGGAGGCGCTGTTGCCGGCCGGGCGGGCCGGGATGGCGCTGCGCCTGACCGAGCGGATGCTGGATGCCTTCGAGGACGTGCTGGAGAACGTCGACGATTCCGACGGCGAGTGCGGCGGCGCGCTGGCCAGGACCGAGGCCCTTCATCTCGCCGCGGCGCGGGCTGAGCCGCCTCAGCCTGTCGCCTTCGCACAGGCCCTGTTCGAACGCGAGACGACCAGCGGCTTTGATGTCTTCAGCGATGCGGCGATGACCTACGCCGACGTCCTGGGACCGGCCGGCCTGGCGGAGTATCGCAGGCTGGCGCTCGAGGCGTGGGAGACGGCGCCCTCCCGCAAGGCGGACGACGGGGCGGGGCCGAGCGCCTACGCGGTGGAAGGCATCCTCGAAGCCTTCGCCCGGCGCGATGGCGATGTCGACCTACAGCGCGCGCTATACTCCCGGGACCTGTCCTCGCCGGACCGCTATCTGCGGCTGGCCGAGTTCTGCCTGTCACTTGGGCAGCGCGATGAGGCGCTTCGCCACGCCCGTGATGCCCTGTGGATGTTCGAGGACCGCCGCCCCAACGAGCGCCTGGTGCGGTTCACGGCGGATTTGCTCGGGCACATGGGACGGCCGGGCGAGGCCGGCGCCCTGCTCTGGGAGACCTTTCGGAAGATCCCCAATCGGGATCTGTACGACCGCTTGCGGCAGCTGGAGGGGGACGCCGGCGGCGTCCGGGCGCTGCAATGGCTGCAGGACCGCTTGGCCGGCAGGTCGGAGGCGACGTGGAATCATCCGGCGGACCTGCTGGTCGAGTTGCTCTCGCAGGAGGGGCTGTTCGACCGGGCCTGGGCGGTGGTGGGGGCGCACGGCGCTTCGGAGGAGCGCCGGCTTGCGCTCGCGCAAGCCACGGAGGCGAGCCATCCCCGCGAAGTGATTGCCCTCTATGTCGAGCTGGTGGACCGGCGCGCCCAGACGTCGAGCGGCGACTATACGGCGGCCGCACGGCTGGTGGCGCGGCTTGCCTCGCTCCAAGGCCCCGCAGAGCACGCCGAATACCTCGCGGCGCTGAAGGAGCGCTTCAAGCGCCGGCGCAACTTCATGACACTGCTGGCCTGACGATGCGACGCGCGGAGATCGAACAGCAGAACCGCTATCTGGTCCAGCAGCAGCGCGGCTTTCGCGTTGCGGCCGACGTCGCCGCCAAGGCGTGGATGGGGTTCGCCGAGGTGAGCGCCGTGGCGGTGATCGGTTCGGTGGCGCGCCCCCTGTGGAAGGAGGTTCCCCGCTTTGCCGAGTTTCGGCGGGCGGGTATCGAAGTCTGGCACGAGTGCAGCGACCTCGACCTGGCGCTGTGGGTCGACCACCTGGAAAACCTCGGCGCGCTGCGGCGCGCGCTCAGCGCCGCCCTGCAGAAGGCGTTTTCGGCAGGGGCGGGAACCAGCGTCCCCGGCAATCTGGTGGACACCTTCCTGTTCGAACCGGCAAGCGATCGGTATCTCGGCCGTCTGTGCCGGTTCAACGCCTGTCCGAAAGGACATCGCGACTGCTGGACGCCGGGGTGCGGCGACATCCCGTTCAACAAGATCGTCGATGGCTTCCAGCCCTGGCCCGATTTGCTGGAGCCGGTCGCCTGGGCGACCTTGTACCGCCGCGGCGAAGGTTTGCTGCGCTCGGCCCTCGACTTGCCGCAGCCGCCGGAGCTGGACGGTGAGTCGCCAAACCGCTGAGGGGCCTCTGCATGTTCGAAGCGCTGCTCGCGGAAGAGGGCCTTCCCTCCGCCTATCTGGCGACCATCGCCGCCGTGCATGCGCCGCTGGCCGACGCCATCGCGGACGTGGCGCGGCAGGCGCGGCGGCCGGTGATCATCGGGCTTTGCGGCGCGCAGGGCAGCGGCAAGTCCACGACGGCGAAGGTGCTGGCGCGGCTGCTGGAGGCCAAGGGGTTGGCCGCCGCGGTGCTGTCGCTGGATGACCTCTATCTGTCGCACGCGGCGCGCCAGGACCTGGCTCGCAGGGTGCATCCGCTGCTGGCGACCCGCGGTCCGCCGGGGACCCACGACGTGGCGCAGGGGCGGCGCATCCTGCAGGACGTGCTGGACGGCCGGGCGGTGCGGCTGCCGCGGTTCGACAAGGCGGCGGACGATCCGGCGCCGCCGGCCGACTGGGCGGTTGTCGGGCCGCTGGACGTGCTGATCTTCGAGGGCTGGTGCGTCGGCGCGCGGCCGCAGGACCCCCACGACCTGGTCCAGCCGGTCAATGCCCTCGAGCGCGAGGCGGACCCGGAGGGGGTCTGGCGGCGCTGGTGCAACGACGCCCTGGCCGGCGACTACCAGCCGCTGTTCGCCCTCATCGACCGCCTGGTGCTGCTCAGGGCCCCGGGCTTCGAGGTGGTGCGCCGCTGGCGCGGCGAGCAGGAGGCCAAGCTCCGGCAGCGGGCGGGCGCGGGGATGAGCGAGGCGGCCATCGACCGCTTCATCCAGCACTACGAGCGCCTGACCCGGCACATCCTGGCGCGGATGCCCGCCTATGCGGATGCGGTGATCGACCTCGGCGGGGACCGCGAGCCGCTCGGCGTGGCCGGCGCCCTGGCGCCCTGAGCCCGCCTTCTCGGGCGCCGGCGTCGTTCGCGCACCGGGCTTTTCGTCAAGACCGGGCAGCGCCGGGCGGCGCCTAGTCGCGTTGAGGCTGCGGGCGCCGATGGCGGCGCGGCGATGAAGGACGATGGCATGGCGCACGAAAACGACGGCCCCGCGGGGCCGGACCTGACGGCCGGATTTGTGGCCGCGGGCATCGCCGAGGGCGGCTGCCTGGTGGGTCATGTCGGCGAGGACGCGGTGCTGGTGGCCCGGGTGGACGGCGAGCTGCTGGCCGTCGGCGCGACCTGCACCCATTACCAGGGGCCGCTCGGCGAGGGGCTGATCGTGGACGGCGAGGTGCGCTGTCCCTGGCACCACGCGCGGTTCTGCCTGCGCACCGGCGAGGCGGTGGGCGCGCCGGCGATCGATCCGCTGCGCCGCTGGACCGTGCGGACGGAGGGGGCGCAGGCGCGGGTGACGGCCGATGAGCCCGCCGCCGCCGAGCCGAAGGCTTCCCGCCATCGGCCGGCGGTCGACCGGCCCCGCCGCGTGCTGGTGGTCGGCGGCGGGGCGGCCGGCTTCGCGGCGGCGGAGCTGCTGCGGCGCGAGGGCTTCAACGGGTCGGTGACCCTGCTCAGCGCCGACGCCGATGCGCCCTACGACCGGCCGAACTGCTCGAAGGACTATCTGGCGGGCGAGGCGCCGGCCGAGTGGATGCCGCTGCGGGGCGACGGCTGGTACGCCGACAACGACATCGACCTGCAGCTGAAGGCCGAGGCCGTGGCGCTGGACGTGGCCGCGCGCACCGTGGCGCTGCAGGACGGGCGTAGCTACGGCTTCGACGCCCTGCTGCTGGCGACCGGCGCCGAGCCGGTGCGCCTGCCGGTGGAGGGCTTCGGGCGTGGCGGCGTGCACGTGCTGCGCAGCCTGCGAGACGCCGACGCCATCGCTCGGGCGGCGCAGGGCGCCCGGCGGGTGGCCGTGGTCGGCGCCAGCTTCATCGGCCTGGAGGCCGCCGCCGCCCTGCGCCATCGGGGGCTGGAGGTGCACGTGGCGGCGCCGGAAGCCGTTCCCCTGGGCCGGGTGCTGGGCGACGCGATGGGCGGCTGGGTGCGCGGCCTGCACGAGGCGGCGGGGATCGTCTTCCACCTGGGCGTCGGGGTGCGCGCCTGGCGCGACGGCCGGCTGCTGATGGAGGACGGGGCCGAGATCGCCGCGGACTTCCTGGTGGTGGGCGCCGGCGTGAAGCCCCGCACCGCGCTGGCGGAGGCGGCCGGCCTGGCGGTGGATCGCGGCGTGCTCACCGACGCGCGCCTGTGCGCCGCGCCGGGCGTCTATGCCGCCGGCGACATCGCCCGCTATCCGGGCGCGGCGGGGGGCGAGCGGCTGCGGGTGGAGCACTGGGCGCACGCCGAGCGCCAGGGCCAGCACGTCGCGCGGCAGATCCTCGGCGACGACGCCGCCTATGCCGACACGCCGTTCTTCTGGAGCGCCCACCAGGACGTCTCGATCCGCTATGTCGGCCACGCCGAGCGCTTTGACCCGCCGTTGGTCGAGGGTTCGCTGGAAGGGCGCGACGCCGAGGTCAGGTTCAAGCACGAGGGCCAGTTGCGCGCCCTGGCCACCGTCGGGCGCGACCGGCGCGCGCTGGAGGCCGGCCTGGCGTTCGAGCGGGCGGCGGGGGGCTAGGCGCCGCCCCCTGACCGTCACCCCGGGCGGCGCGAAGCGCAGACCCGGGGCCAGCCGGGCCACAGTTCAGACGCGTCGGGCTTGGCGCCCCGCGCCTGGCTGGAGATCGTCTCGGTTGCGGGGCGGCCGGCCCCGGATCGGCGGGCGCTCCGCGCCCTGGTCCGGGGTGACGAGGGATTGTTGGCCGTCGACGTCGTCCACATCGGCAGTCCTAGAGCCTTTTAGGGTCAGATGGAATCATCTGACCCGTATAAAAAGGCTCCATCTTCAAAAGTTTAGAGCATGTTCGAGCGGCGAAACCGAGTACACTTTCGCCTAACATGCTCAGTCCGGCAGCGCGATCCCCGGGCGCCAGCCGCTGCGGGCCAGGAACGCCTTGGCGTCGGTCATGCCCAGGATCTCGGCCAGCGCGCGGCGCTTGTCGCGGGCGTTGCGGTAATAGGCCTTGGCGATGCGGTAGCCGACCCAGTAGCCGTTGTCGCCCGGCTGGCTGAGCGTGCCGTTGTAGAGCCAGCGGGACAGGTCGGTGCTGTCCTCGTCGGCGGCGAAGGCGGTCTCGATCGCCAACTCATGGCCGCGGTTGGCCGCCTGCAGCCACCGCTCGGAGACGCTGCCGGAGATCAGCTCGGCGGTGAACTCCGCGGCGCCCTCGATCAGCGAGGCCTCCAGCACGGTCGGGTTCGGCTTGTTGTAGAACGCCGGCGCGGCGATGGCCTGCTGCGCGTGGGCGTATTCGTGCGCCAGCACGTGCGTCAGGCGGGCCTCCGGGTCCGGCTCCAGCCAGGTGACGGCGCACAGCGCCTCCAGGCCGATCATCACCCCGGTCTCGTCGGTGACGCCCACTGGCTTGCCGCGGCCGACCGCGATGGTGATCGGTGGGAACTGCGCCTGCGGATAGAGTTGGGCCAGCCGGCGCAGGGCGGCGGTCTCGCGCCGCCGGGCGGCCGGCAGCACCGTCATGCACCGCCGCGCGCCGGCGTAGATCTCCGGGCGCCGGGCGATGGCTTCGGCGATCGCCGGGCCGGTCACCTTGCGCAGCGACGCCAGTCGCCGCAGGCCGGGGGAGCCGGCGTCGAGATAGTCGTGCTGCAGGGTTTCGGGCGTGGGGTGGCCGCCGGCGGCGTCGTACAGCCGGTAGAAGGCGGCGACGTCCTCGATGTGGATCGCCGGCGCCGGCGGGGGCGGCGCGCCCGGCGCGAGGGCCGGCGTCAGCAAGGCGAGGGTCGCGGCGAGCGCGCCGAGGGGACGGCTCATCCGCGGGTAAAGCCGGTTCATGCCGGACCCAGCCACAGCGCCCGCGCCACGCCGGCCGCCGCGCCCAGGGCCACCACCAGGATCGGCGGGGCGCGGAAGGCGGTCAGCAGCACGAAGCCGGCCAGAGCTTGGGCGAAGTCGGCGGGGCCCAGCACCGCGCTTGTCCAGACCGGGTTGTACAGGGCGGCGCCGAGGATGCCGACCACCGCGGCGTTGGCGCCTCTGAGCGCCGCCTGGGCTGACGGGCGGGCGCGCAGCTGCGCCCAGAAGGGCAGGGCGGCGGTGAGCGCCAGCAATCCGGGCAGGAAGATGCCGACGAGGCCGATCGCGGCCCCGGCTGGCCCGCCCATCGCCGCGCCCAGATAGGCGGCGAAGGTGAACAGCGGTCCCGGCATCGCCTGAGCCGCGCCATAGCCGGCCAGGAAGCTGTCCGGGCTGACCCAGCCGGGGCCCACCACCGCCGCCTTCAGCAGCGGCAGGACCACGTGGCCGCCGCCGAACACCAGGGCGCCCGAGCGGTAGAAGGCGTCGAACCAGGCGAGCCGCGGCGCGCCGGTGGCGGCGGCGACCAGGGGGCCGCCCAGCAGCAGGGCGAGGTAGAGGGCCAGGGCGGCGAGGCCGACGCGGCGGGGAATCGGGAACCTGTGCGTCGGCGTCTCGAGCACCTCGGCCCGGCACAGCATTAGGCCCGCGACCACCCCCAGGGCGATGGCCGCCACCTGGCCGATCGCCGCCGAGGCGAAGGTGACGATGGCCACGGCCGCCAGGGCGATGCCGGCGCGGCGGGCGTCGGGGGTCAGGCTGCGCGCCATGCCGAACACCGCCTGGGCCACCACCGCCACGGCGACCAGCTTCAGGCCGTGGATCAGGCCCTGCGCCAGCGGGCCGCTCATCGCGGTGGCCGCATAGGCGGCGGCGACCATCAGCAAGGCCGAGGGCAGGGTGAAGCCGGTCCAGGCGGCCAGCGCCCCCAGCGGTCCGGCGCGCAGGAGGCCCAGGCCGAACCCCACCTGGCTTGAAGCCGGGCCGGGCAGGAACTGGCACAGGGCCACCAGGTCGGCATAGGTCGCCTCGTCCAGCCAGCGGCGGCGGGTGACGAATTCCTCGCGGAAGTAGCCGAGGTGGGCGACCGGGCCGCCAAACGCCGTCAGGCCGAGCCGCAGGAAGGCGCCCAGCACCTCCAGCGGCGAGCCGCGTTCGGGCGCGGCCTGCGCGGCGATCTGCGTCGTGGCCATGTCCCGCTCCCCGGCAGCCGGCGCCGGCCCCGTCGATAGCGAACCCCGCGCGGCGAGAGAAGCGCGATCACCAGAAGCGCGACCACCAGAAGCGCGATCACCCAGGCGGGCGGGCCGCCGGCTCGTCGGCCGCATCCTCGATCACCGCCGCCGCCTCGTCCAGGCCCCGCCGGCGCGCCGCCTGCGCCGGGGTCAGGCCCAGCGGATTGCGGAACGCCGGATCGGCGCCGTGGGCCAGCAACAGCTCCGCCACCTCGACCGCCCGATCCTCGTCGTCCGGCAGGCAGAACAGGGCCGGCTCGCCCGGCCGGTCCTGGCGGTTGGCCCGGTCCGGCGCCTCGGCCAGCAGCGCGCGCAGCCGGTCCGTCGCGCCGGCGAAGCACAGGCCGCGGAAGTTGTGGCTGAAGGGCGCGATCAGCGCAGCCATCTGCGGCTGGCCGTTGAAGATCGCATGGGTCAGCGGCGCGCCGCCGTAGCGCTGCTCGAACGGGTCGATCGCGGCGCCGCGGTCGATCAGCAGCCGCGCGATGTCCGCCGCGCCGACATGGGTGGTGACGTGCAGGGCGGTCAGGCCCTTGTCGTCGGCGACGTCCGGCGACATGCCGAGGTCGAGCAGGGCCAGCGCCACCTCGGCGCGCTGGCGGCGGATGGCGACGAACATGGCCTCGGGCGCGCCCAGGAACGCCGGATGCGCCTGGGCCAGGTGGCGCAGCGCGGCGAGGTCGCCGGTGGCCGCGGCGGCCAGGAAACGCTCCTGGTCGGAGAGCGCCGGGCGCACAGCGCCATGCGCCTCCAGCAGCGCGACCACGTCGAGGCGCCCGGTCAGCAGGGCGTGCTTGATCACCGGCTCGCGGGAATAGAAGTTCACGCCGTTGGCGTCCGCGCCGTGCGCCAGCAGCCAGCGCGCCTGTTCGATGTGGTCGGGGACGGCGTTGCCCAGCAGATAGGCCAGGGCGCTGGCGGCCCGCGCGCCGCCCAGGGCCTCGGGCGCCGGGCCGGTCCAGCGCCCGGTCTCGCCGCGCGCCGCGGACGCCGACCACAGCCGCTGCAGCCACTCGGTGGAGTCCGGGCCGAGCGAGGTGTTGTACAGCGCCTGGGCCGCCATCGGGTCGGCGCCACGCGCCAGCAGCAGGTCGGCGAAGGCCTGCGCCTGGGGATGCTCCGACTGGCCGGCCTCGCCGCCGCCGATCACCCCGACCAGGGGCGTGAACTCGGGGGTCTCGTCCGACCAGCCGGCGTCCGGGTCGGCCCCGGCGTCCAGCAGCAGGGTGGCGATGCTCAGGGCGTCGCTCATGCCCTCGGCCGGCAGCCGCGCATAGGCCAGGCGCAGCAGCGGCGTCCAGCCGTCGAAGTCGCTGCGATCGCGCACAAGGTCCGGGTCGCGCTGCAGGAAGCCGCGCACCGCGGCCAGGTCGTGCGCCGCCACGGCGGTGTGGATGTCGCGCCGGGCGAGCTCCGGGTGCCGGGCCAGCAGCCGGGCGGCCAGCGCGCCGCGCGCGGGTCCGTCGGCCTCGTAGTCGCCCCACTTGCGGGTGGCGGGCGAGGTTCCGTAGCGGTTGGCGGCCTTCTCCAGGAACAGGCGCACGCGCTCGGCGGCGGTGCGGGCGCGATCCTCCAGCTCCTGGCGCAGCGCCGCCCAACTGGCGAAGCCGTGTTCTCGGGCCAGCGCCTGCTGCACCTCGCGCAGCTTTGGCGCGCCGGCGTGACCGGGCATGGCGCGCCGGAACCGCTCCGACGCCCTGGCGTCGCCGGTGGTGATCGCCTTGCGCCAACGCCTGGCTTCGCCGCGAAGGGCGTCAAGGTTGGACTTCGCGGTGAGCGAACGGACGGGGGGTGTGGTGTCGGGCATGGGACCTGCTTCCGAAAGTCGCCTGATGTCCGCTTCGCAGGCCGGAAGAAGGTGCGATGACGTCGGTAGGACCGAAGTGGGTGGGAGCCAGGCTCCCTTGCCGCGGACAGGAGGCGCCCCAAGCGCTCTGTGATCATCTAGCCGCGGGCTCGCGCGGGTGTCAACGCGGCCCCCGGCGGCCGTGCGCGGCGGCACGGCGCCTGGAAATTGACCTCGGAGCGGGCCCGCGGCCTGCGGGGCGCGGCGGCCTTTGACGCCGGCGGGCGATGTTCATAGACATGTCATCCTAAGGGCGATGCGGCGCGCGACTCCGGCCTCGGAGGGCTGCGCTGCAGCGGGGGTTGGTCGGATGGACGATCGACAGGCCAGGCTGGACTGGTTCAAGGCCGTGATCCTGCCGCACGAGCGGGAGGTGCGCGCGCGCCTGCGGCGTGTGGCGCCGTCGGGCTACGACATCGACAACCTGGTCGCCGAGAGCCTGGCCCGGGCCTACACGGCCAAGGATTTCGGCCGGGTGACGGCCGGGCGCGCCTATCTGTTCGCCATCGCCCGCAACCTGCTGCTCGATAGCGCACGCCGCGACACCATCGTCTCGCTGGACTTCGTCGCCGACCTGGACGTGCTGCGCGCGGACGACAGCCTGGAAGCCGGCCTGACGGCGCGCGACGAGCTGCGCAGGCTGCACGCGGTGATCGAAAAATTGCCAACGCAATGCAGACGCGTCTTCATCCTGAGACGTGTGTACGATTATTCCCCGGGCGAGATAGCGGAGAGTCTGGCGCTATCGGTTTCTACGGTGGAGAAGCACCTCGCCAAGGCGATCCGGCTTGTGGCCAAGGGGCTGGCAGAATCTGAGGAAGGGCGTGTCGGGCGAGCCGTCGACAATCAAGCGGGATCTGGCAGCGCTCGAGGACACCGCCTGCGCCTACGTCGCTAGGCTGGCGAACGGCGCCAGCGAGGCCGAGCGCCGCGAGATCGAGGCGTGGATCGACGCCGATCCGCACCATGCGGTGGCGTTCGCCCGCATGGAAGCGGCGTGGGAGGCGTCAGAACGCCTGCGCGCCAGTCCGCCCGCCATGGAGGCGACGGCCGCCGCTCCGCCGCCTGAGAACCGGCCCGCCCGGCGCGGGGTGATCGGGGCCCTGGCGGCGGCCTGCGCCGTCGGCGGGATCGCCACAGGCGCCTGGCTGCATGCCCGCGACCAGAGGCTCTATCGCACCGGCGTCGGCGAGCGGCGCACCGTGCGGCTGGACGACGGCTCGAGCGTGGAGCTGAACACCGCGTCCACCATCGAGGTGGCGATGCACGCCCACCGCCGCGACGTGCGGCTGGTGCAGGGCGAAGCCCTGTTCGAGGTGGCGCACGACGCCGCCCGCCCGTTCTGGGTCACCGCCGGCCAGGCCAGGTTCCGCGCCGTGGGCACCGCCTTCAACGTGCGCATCCGCAGCCAGGTGGTGGAGCTGACGGTCACCCAGGGGGTGGTGGCGGTCTCGGCCGTCGGCAAGCCCGACCAGGCGACCGCGCCGCACATCGCCGCCGGCCACGGGGCGGTGGTCGATGGCGGCGCCATCGCCGCGACGGCGCTGGCCGACGACACCCTTCGCCAGCGCACCGCCTGGCAGAGCGGGGTGCTGGAGTTCAACGGCGAGACCCTGACCCAGGCGGTGGACGAGCTGAACCGCTATCAGCGGCGCCCCATCGTGATCGGCGACCAGCGCATCGCCGACATCCGCATCGGCGGCCGCTTCCAGGTGAACGAGGCGGACAAGTTCCTCACCGCCGTCTCCTCGGCCTTTCCGGTCGACGTGCGGCGCACCGACGACGGCGGCGTGCTGCTGACCGCGCGCGTCGAAAAATCTTCCGATCCCGGATAGCGGTTTCCAAACGCCCGCCCGTCTCCCCGGGTGAAGGTTCTTCATCGGCGGGGGATGCGAAGATGATGCGAGACTGGCGGACGGCCCTTCTGGCCGGGGCGGGCGTGGCGGCCGTGGCGATGGCGGCGGGGCCGGCGGCGGCGCAGGACCAGGCGGTGGACTTCCACATCGCCGCCCAGCCGATGGACAAGGCGATCAACGCCCTGTCGGCCCAGTCGGGCGTGCGGGTGCTGTATCCCTACGACCAGGTCGCCGGGCTGACCTCGCCAACCATCAGCGGGCGGATGCCGGCCAGGGCCGCGCTGCAGCGGCTGATCGCCCACACCCCCTTGCGCATCTCCCTGGTGCAGAACGGCCTGATCGCCCTCAGCGCACCGGTCAAGCCGGCCTCGCCGGGGGTGACCAAGGTCGGCACCGCGCCGGTCGCCGCCAGCGTGGCCACGGTGGCCGCCACCGCGGCGGCCCAGGTCCAGGCGACCGATCCCGGCTCGCCCCCGCCGCCGGCGCCGCCCGGCAAGACCGAGGCGGCCGCCGACACCCCGGCCGAGATCGGCGAGGTCACCGTCACCGGCGTGCGCGGCCGTCCGCGCACGGTGATGGACAGCCCCACGCCGATCGACGTGCTGGGGCAGGGCGACCTGGAGAAGACCGGCCGCGTGGGCGTGTTCCAGGCGATGCAGACCCTGGTGCCCTCGTTCAACCAGCCGTTCCGCGCCGGCGGCGGCACGGCGACGATCATCTCCACCGGCGGCCTGCGCGGGCTCAATCCCGACCAGACCCTGGTGCTGGTCAACGGCAAGCGCCGGCACAAGACCTCGCTGATCAACGCCGTCTCGTCGCTGTACAACGGCTCGGTCCCGGCCGACCTGGACATGCTGCCGACCACCGGCATCGGCCGCATCGAGGTGCTGCGCGACGGCGCCGCGGCGCAGTACGGCTCCGACGCCATCGCCGGGGTGATCAACATCATCCTCAAGGACAAGCCGGGCGGCCTGCTGACCGCCACGGCCGGCCAGAACATCGACCGCAGCGACGGCCAGTACGTGCAGCTGGGCGGCGAGTACGGCTTCAGGGCCACCGACAAGGGCTTCTTCACGGCCTTCTTCAACTACAAGGACCAGAAGAGCTCCAACCGGGCCAATCCGGTGGCGCCCTCGGTGCAGATCTATCCGAAGATCAACGGCCAGCTGGATCCGCGCGAGGCCTCGGTCAACCGGCTGATCACCTGGAACTACGGCCAGCTGCCGCAGCGCGGGGCAAACCTGGGGTACAACGGCCACTACGACCTGAACGACAATGTGCAGTTCTATTCCTTCGGCACCTACAGCTGGCGCCGGTCGGACCTGAACTTCACCTTCCGCTCGCCGAACAGCGCCAACACCATCCCGCAGCTGTACCCGGAAGGCTTCCGTCCCGACCTGGTGATCGAGGAGAACGACTACGAGTTCGCGGTCGGCGCGCGCGGCGTGTTCCACGGCTGGAACTGGGACCTGTCGTCGACCTACGGCTACAACGGCGCCCGCGAGAACGTCTATCAGAGCGAGAACGCCAGCCTGGGCCCGGCCAGCCCGACGCAGTTCTACGTCGGCATGCTGGAATCCACCGAGTGGGTGAACTCCCTGGACCTGACCCGCGACTTCAAGTCGGACTCCTGGGGCGACATGCAGGTGTCGCTGGGCGCGCAGCATCGGCGCGAGACTTACCAGGTCAGCGCCGGCGAGCCGGCCAGCTATGCGGCCGGCACGTACCAGATCCCGGCCGGCCAGCCGTTCGCCGGCACCCTGCTGGCCACCGGCGCCCAGGCGGCGCCCGGCTTCCAGCCCACCGACGCCTCGTTCTCGGCGCGCAACAACTACGCGGTCTACGCCGAGTTCGGCTACACGCCGATCAAGAAGCTCTTCCTGGACGGCGCGGTGCGCTACGAGGACTACGACGACTCCTCGGGCTCGACGGTGATCGGCAAGGTCAGCGGCCGCTACGAGTTGACCTCGTGGCTGTCACTGCGCGGTGCGGTGAGCAACGGCTTCCGCGCCCCGGCCCTGGCCCAGGAGCACTATGCCGCCAGTTCCAGCCAGTTCCGGCTGGTGAACGGCGTGCTGACCCTGCTGCAGATCAAGACCCTGCCGGTGAACTCCCCCGCGGCGATCGCCCTGGGCGCCCAGCCGCTGAAGCCCGAGACCTCGCGCAACTACAGCGTGGGCGTGACCCTGTCGCCGATCTCGCACTTCAACGTCACGGTGGACGCCTACCAGATCGACGTCGATCACCGGATCGCCATCACCAGCACCCTGACCGGGGCCGCGGTGAACACCATCCTGACCAACAACGGCCTGCCGGCCAATCTCAGCGCCCAGTACTACACCAACGCCATCAACACCCGCACGCGCGGCATCGACGTGGTGGCCACCTACCAGCTGGACCTGGACGCCTGGGGGCAGCTGAAGCTGAACTTCGGCTACAACTACAACCAGAACACCATCACCCACATCATCGCCAATCCCTCGCAGCTGTCCGCCCTCGGCTCGGGCTTCGTGCTGTTCGACCGGCTTAGCCAGGGCTACCTGACTACCGCCCTGCCGAAGGACAAGATCGCCCTGGGCGGCAACTGGAGCTGGCGCAAGTTCGAGCTGAACCTGAGGGCGACGCGCTACGGCGGCTTCACCGTGCTGCAGAACCCGGCGACGCCCGCGGTCGCGGACCAGACCTTCCGGGCGAAGTGGATCACGGACCTGGAGCTGGCCTACCACCTGCCCAACAACTTCACCGTGGCCGTGGGCGCCAACAACCTGTTCAACGTCTATCCGAGCGCCGCGGGAACCTACAACGTCAACCTCGGCTCGGGCCAATATCCGGGCACCTCGCCGTTCGGCTTCACCGGCGGGTCCTATTACGGCCGGGTGATGTGGAGCTTCTGACGGGTCGCGAAGACGGCCGAGCTTGAGGGGAGCGGTACACGATGCGCAAGCGGACCTTCCTGGCGGGGCTGTCGGCGGGGCTGGGCGCCCTGGCGGCGGACGTCCTGCCCTCCGGCGCCCTGGCCGAGAGCGTGGCCGGCGGCCGGGGCGAGATCCTGTGGGACAGCTATGGCGTGCCGCACGTCTACGGCAAGGACGAGGCGGCGGTGTTCTACGGCTTCGGCTGGGCCCAGGCGCACAACCACGGCGACATCGTCGTGCGGCTGTACGGCGAGGCGCGCGGCCGGGCGGCGGAATACTGGGGCGAGAGCCAGGCCGCGTCGGACCGCTGGGTGCTGAGCAACGGCATCCCCGAGCGCGCCGCCGCCTGGTATCGCGCCTCCAGCCCGAAGTTCCGGCGCAACCTTGACGCCTTCGCCGAGGGGATCAACGCCTTCGCCAAGGCCAATCCGGGCAAGATCGATCCCAAGGTGGCGGTGGTGCTGCCGGTGACCGGCGTCGACGTGATGGCCCACGCCCATCGGCTGATGAACTACATCTACATCGCGCCGGAGGAGAAGACGACCGGCGGGACCGATCCGGCGGCGCACGCCGGCTCCAACGCCTGGGCCGTGGCGCCGTCGAAATCCGCCAGCGGAAACACGATGTTGCTGGCCAATCCTCACCTGCCGTGGCCGACCAGCTTCTTCACCTATTTCGAGGCCGACCTGAACGGGCCGGGCATCAAGATGTACGGCGCCACCCAGGTGGGCCTGCCGGTGCTGCGGTTCTGCTTCAACGACCGGATGGGCTTCACCAACACGGTCAACACCCTGCTGGGCGCCACCAACTACGAGCTCAAGGTGCAGGGCGACGGCTACCTGTTCGACGGCAAGGTGCTGCCGTTCAAGGTGACCACCCGCAGCTACAAGGTCCGACAGGCCGACGGCACGCTGAAGACCGAGATCCTCACCATCCGCTCATCTGTTCACGGGCCCACGTTCACGCGCGCCGACGGGCGCACCATCGCCCTGCGGGTCGCGGGGCTCGATCGGCCGGGCGGGCTGGAACAGTACTGGGACATGGGCAAGTCGAAGAGCTTCGACGAGCTGCAGACCATCCTGAAGCGGCTGCAGGTGTCGAAGTTCAACATCGTCTACGCCGACAAGGAAGGCCACATCCTCTACCTGGACAACGGCATCCTGCCCAAGCACCCGTCAGGCGACGTGGCCTACTGGGACGGTTTCGTGCCGGGCGACACCTCGGCCACCCTGTGGACCGACGTGCACGGCTACGACGACCTGCCCAAGGTGGTCGATCCGCCCACCGGCTGGGTGCAGAACACCAACGACCCGCCGTGGGTCGCCACCTATCCGCAGGTGATCCATCACAAGGACTATCCGGCCTATGTGGCGCCGCCGGGGCCGGAGACCCTGCGCTCGCAGCAGTCAGCGCACCTGCTGGCCGACGCCGGCAAGCTGAGCTTCGACGACTTCGTCAAGCGCAAGCTGTCGACCCACACCCTGATGGCCGACCGTCTGCTGCCCGACCTGATCCCCGCCGCCGAAGCGGATCCCGATCCGGAGGTGCAGGCCGCCGCCGCCCTGCTGAAGGCCTGGGACCGCGAGACCGTCGGCGACAGCCGCGCGGCGCTGCTGTTCGAGACCTTCGCCGGCAAGTTCGCGCCGGGCAACTTCCTGGGCCAGGCCAACTACAAGGTGAAGTGGTCGGCCGAGGCGCCGATCGACACGCCCACCGGCATCGCCGATCCCGCCAAGGCGGTGGGGCTGCTGAAGGCCGCCATCGCCGAGACCAAGGCCAGGTACGGCGCCATCGACCGCCCGTTCGGCGAGGTCTCGCGCTTCCACATCGACGACGTGAACCTGCCGGGCAACGGCGGCTTCGGCAACACCGGCATCTTCCGCACCATCACCTGGGGGCCGCTGAAGAACGGCGAGCGCACGCCGCAGCACGGCGAGACCTGGGTGTCGCTGGTGGAGTTCTCCAGTCCGATCAAGGCGGTGGGGCTGATGAGCTACGGCAATGCCAGCCAGCCCGGCTCGCCGCACCGCGCCGACCAGCTGAAGCACCTGTCGGACAAGACCCTGCGCACCCTGTGGACCACCCGCGCCGAGGTCGAGCAGCACCTGGAAGCGCGCACCGCGCTGTGATTTTCGGAGGAAGAGCCATGAAGACCAACCTGATCAGCGTGATCGCCGCCGGGGCGATGGTGTTCAGCGCCAGCGCGGCCTTCGCCGCCAGCCACGACGGAGCCTGGACCCTGGATCCAGCCCGCTCGTTCTGGAGCAACACCGGCAAGCTGCCGGCCAACTTCAAGCTGACGGTCAACTTCACCTTCAGCCCGAACAAGCTCACCTATCACTCGGTGAATACGACCAATCCGGACAAGCCGTACATCAGCGACCACGTCACCGCCCTGGACGGTTCGATCACCCCGTTCGCCAACCAGGAACGGTTCAACCAGGTCTCCGTCACCCAGACCGACCCCGACAACCTGCAGATCCTGAAGATGAAGGACGGCGACGTGATCGCCGGCGAGTTCTGGACCTTCAACGCCGACGGCAAGACCGCCATCCGCCGCGGCGTCGGCAAGTCCCCGGAAGGCAAGTCCCACGCCTACCAGGAGTTCTTCGTCAAACAGTAGGGATCGCGCGGCCCCTCACCCTCCCACGCCCTGACGGGCGCGGGCCCCTTCCTCTCCCTGAAGGGAGAGGAGTCGCTTTTTCCTCTCCCTCGAGGGAGAGGAAGGGGCCCGATCGCGCAGCGAGCGGGAAGGTGAGGGGCCGCGCCGGCCCTTGCCCCGCCCCTCAGTCCGTCTCGATCTGGCTGGTGCGCTTGGTCTCGGGCATGCGCAGGTAGACGATCAGCGACAGGGCGATCATCGCGGTCACGTACCAGTAGAAGGCGCTCTCGATCTTCGCCTGCTTGAACCACAGGGCGACGTATTCGGCGGTGCCGCCGAACAGGGTGTTGGCCAGGGCGTAGGGCAGGGCGACGCCCAGGGCGCGGATGTGGGTGGGGAACAGCTCGGCCTTCACCACGGCGTTGATCGCCGTATAGCCGGTGACGATCACCAGGGCGCCCAGCACCAGCAGGAAGGCCTCGAAGGCGCTGGAGGCGCTCTCCAGGGCGTGGAAGATCGGCCAGGTCAGGGCCGCGCCCAGCACGCCGAACGCCACCATCAGCGGCTTGCGCCCGATCCGGTCGGACAGGGC
Source organism: Caulobacter sp. KR2-114 (assembly GCF_049446115.1). Taxonomy (NCBI): domain Bacteria; kingdom Pseudomonadati; phylum Pseudomonadota; class Alphaproteobacteria; order Caulobacterales; family Caulobacteraceae; genus Caulobacter; species Caulobacter sp. KR2-114. The sequence continues at coordinate 1,019,575 of NZ_JBMSEC010000002.1, read as the reverse complement.
CCCGGCCGCCGGCTGCAGCAGCATGTAGATGAACAGGGCCGCGGTGGTGATCTCGGTGGCCGTCTCGCGGCTGAAGCCCGAGGTGTTGACCAGGAACTTCTGCATGTAGGTCGAGTAGGCGTAGAAGGCCAAGGTGCCGCCGGCGGTCAGCGCCATCACCATCAGCGCCTGCTTCGGGTGCCGGCGGAACAGCAGCCAGACGCTGGAGGCCAGCATGTCGTCGGCCTTGGCCTGGGTGAAGCTCTCGGTCTCGGCCAGCCGCCGGCGGATCAGGTAGACGGCCACCGCCAGCACCCCGCCCACGGCGAACGGAATGCGCCAGCCCCACTGCTCGAGCGCCTTCACCGGCAGTTGCGCCTGCAGCACCAGCAGCACGCACAGCGCGATCAGCTGGCCGCTGATCAGCGTCACGTACTGGAAGCTGGAATAGAAGCCGCGGCTGTCGCGGCGGGCCATCTCCGACAGGTAGGTGGCGCTGGCGCCGTACTCGCCGCCGACGGACAGGCCCTGCATCAGCCGCGCCAGCAGCAGGATCGCCGGGGCGAACACGCCGATGCGGTCGTAGCCGGGGGTGACGGCGATCATCAGCGAGCCGGCGCACATCAGCGTCACCGACACCGTCAGCCCCGCCTTGCGCCCGTGCCGGTCGGCGTAGACCCCCATGATCCAGGCGCCGATCGGGCGCATCACGAAGCCGACGGCGAACACCGCCGCCGCGCTCAGCAGCTGCGCCGTGGAGTCGTCCGACGGGAAGAACACCGGCGCGAAATACAGGGTGAAGGCGGAATAGACGTACCAGTCGTACCATTCGACCAGGTTGCCGGCCGAACCGCCGATGATCGAGACGAGCCGGCGGCCCTCGTGGTCGTTACGCACCCTGGTCACTCGCTCCGCCCGACGCTGTCCGTCCCCTGATATGGAAAGAACGGCCGGGGCGGCGAACTCCGCTATCGCGGGCCGCCGCCGCCGGGGATCATTCGCTGACGCGGATCAGCATCTTGCCGGCGTTGCGGCCCTCGAACAGGCCGATCAGCCCCTCCGGCGCGCGCTGGAAGCCGTCCAGCACCGTCTCCTGGTACTGCATCTGGCCCGAGGCCAGCCAGCCGGCCATGTCGGCCTGGAACTGGGCGTAGAGGTGGTTGAAGTCGCTGGCGACGAAGCCCTCCATGCGCACGCGCTTGTAGATCATCAGCGGCAGGTTCTTCACGCCCTGGCGGTCGCCGTTGTAGGTCGAGATCATGCCGCACACCGGAATGCGCCCGCGCACGTTCATCAGCGGCAGGGCGGCGTCCAGGTGCTCGCCGCCGACGTTCTCGAAATAGACGTCGATGCCCTTGGGCGCGGCGGCGGCCAGCGACTGGGCCAGCGGAGCGTCGTGGTAGTTGATCACCGCGTCCAGCCTGGCCGTGTCGCGCAGCCAGGCGGCCTTGTCGGCCGAGCCGGTCGAGCCGATCACGTAGCAGCCCTTGATCTTGGCGATCTGGGCGGCGACCGAACCCACCGCCCCGGCGGCGGTGGAGACGAACACCTGCTCGCCGTCCTTCAGCGCGCCGGTCTCCAGCAGGCCGCCGTAGGCGGTCAGGCCGGTGCCGCCGAGGGCGTGCATGTAGACGGTCAGGGGCAGGCCGGCCTGCGGGACGACGGGCGCCAGGCCGGCGCCGTCGGAGATGAAGCGCTCCTGCATCCCCGCGCCGTGGCGCACCAGGTCGCCGGCCTTGAACTTCGGATGGCGCGAGGTGAGCACCCGGGCGATGCCGCCGCCCAGCAGCGGGGCGTCCAGCGCCTGGTCGGCGTCGAGGCGCGGGCGCATGTAGGGGTCCACCGACATGATCACCGCCTCGGCCAGCAGCTGGCCGTCCTGCGGTTCGGCGATCGGCGCCTCGACCACGGCGAAGTCCTCGGCGACGGGCTTGCCCTTGGGCCGGCGAACGAGGTGGATCTGACGGGCGACGGCCATGCTTGAAGCTCCAATACCTGGGGCGCGCCGCAGAGACGGTCGCGCGGTTTCCTGTCCGAGGGGCCGCCCGCGGCGCTTGGGAATCGCGCCCGGCGCCGGGCGGATACGCGCCGCCCGGTCTGGTCCAGCCGTCTGTTCAAACAGCTGTTGGCCGGCGCGGACGCTAGCGGCGCCGTCCGGCGGCGTCAAACGCGGCGAGGTGCGAAAACTCAATCTATTCTTCAGGTCTCACAGCCAAGTTTGTGCAAATTCACGGAGTTCGCGACATGTCTCTCGCCGGGGGCGACACGCCCGCACCGCAGACCGCGCCCGGCGTGGCGAGGCGCGATGCGGCCGCCGCCGGCCTGCCCGACGAAGGCCTGGCCCAGGCCGTGGCGCCGCGTGTGGGCCCGGCTTTTGTGGTGGCCGCGGCCAGCGCGCCGGCGGTGGGGCCGGCGATGGCTGGCGGCTGGCTGGCCGCCGTTCTGCTGCTGATCGCGGGTCAGCAGGGCTGGCTGGGCTTCGGGCGTGGCCGCCGCGGCGGGGCGATCTACGGCTGGCTGCGCACCGCCCTCTACGCCCTGATCGCCTCCGACATGGTGCTGTTCTACACCGGCGCGGCGCAGACCTTCGGCGTCACCATGTTCGGCGTGCTGATCTTCCAGATCCTGGTGCGCGACTACGCCCAGCCGCGCCGGCTGTGGATCAGCCTGGCGCCGGTGCTGACCTGCGTGGCGCTGGTGCAGCTGGCCGCCGCGGCGCTGCGCCTCTACCAGGGCCGGCCGCTGGACCTGATCACCCTGTTCGCCACCCCGCTGATCGTCACCGGCGCGCTGCGGTCCCTGTACGGCGACCTCACCGGCAACCGCCGGCGCCTGCGCGAGGCGGCGGCCGCGGCGGCGGCCTCCGCCCGTCGCGCCGAGGAGGCGCACCGCTTCGCCCTGCTGGCCGAGGAGCTGGCCGGGGTCGGCCACTGGCGGCGCGACCTGGTCACCGGCGGCGGCGCCTGGTCGCCGGCGGTATTCCGGGTTTATGGCCTGGACCCGGCGGCCGGCGAGCCGGACTTCGACAGCATGATGGCGCTGTACATCCCCGAGGATCGGGACCTGGTGGCCGCCAACAACGCCGCCCTGATCGAGCATGGGGTGTCCTCGGCGTTCGAGGCGTCGATCCGCAGGCCGGACGGCGAGGTGCGGCGCATCTACGCCAACGCCTCGGCCGAGCGCGACGCCGACGGCCGGGTCACGGCGATCTTCGGCTCGGTGCTCGACGTCACCGAGGCGCGCCAGCGCGAGGCGGCGCTCAGCGAAAGCGAACGGCGCTACCGGCTGCTGGCCGACCGGGCGACGGACGTGATCATCCGCTACGACAACGCCGGCGTCATCGAATACGCCTCGCCCGCGGTGCGCCAGTTCGGCTACGTCCCGGCGGACCTGGTCGGGCGCAGCATGGCCGACTTCATCCATCCGGAGGACCTGAGCGCCATCGTCGAGGTGCGCGGCGCGGCGCTGCGCGAAGAGAACGTCACGGCGCTGCAGCAGCACGAGTTCCGCGCCCGCTGCGCCGACGGAACCTGGGTGTGGTTCCAGGGCAGCCCGGCGCCGCTGCGCGACGAGGAGACCGGCGACGTGGTCGGCGTGGTCACCGCCCTGCGCGACACCACCGCGCGGCGGGCGATGGAGGCGGAGCTGCGCCGCAAGGGCGAGCAGGCCGAGGCCGCCGCCGTGGCCAAGGCCGAGTTCCTGGCCAACATGAGCCACGAGATCCGCACCCCGCTGACCGGGATCATCGGCTTCTCGGACCTGCTGGGCCAGATGCAGGGCCTGCCGGGCCCGGCCCGGGACTATGTCGAGCGCATCACCACCAGCGGGCGGACCCTGCTGGCGGTGGTCAACGACATCCTCGACTTTTCCAAGCTGGAGGCGGGCCAGGTTGAGCTGGATCCGCAGCCGTTCGACACGGCTGCGTTCCTGGGCGACAGCCTGGCGCTGGTGTCCACCCAGGCGCAGGCCAAGGGCCTGGAGCTGGCGCTGCACCTGGACGACGCCGTGCCGGCCCGTCTGACCGCCGACAGCGGCCGCCTGCGCCAGGTAATGCTGAACCTGCTGACCAACGCCATCAAGTTCACCGACGCCGGCGATGTCCGCGTGTCGGCCGGCTACGATCCGGTTCTGAGCCGCCTCTCGGTGGCGGTGAGCGACACCGGCGTCGGCATCCCGGCGGACCGGCTGGAGGGCCTGTTCCAGCGGTTCTATCAGGTGGACGGCTCGGTCAGCCGCCGGCACGGGGGCACGGGCCTGGGCCTGTCGATCTGCAAGACCCTGGTCGGGCTGATGGGCGGCGACATGGCGGTTTCCTCCGTCGAAGGCCAGGGCTCGACCTTCAGCTTCTGGATCGATGCGCCGCCGGCGTCCGCGGCAGCGCCTACTCCGGCCCGCGGCGCCGCCAACGACGCCCCGGCCGCCGCCGCCAGCGCGCGGATCCTGGTGGTCGACGACCTGGAAGCCAACCGACACCTGTTGCGGGCCCTGCTGACGGCCGCCGGCCACCGGGTGGATGAAGCCTCCGGCGGGGCCGAGGCGGTGCGTCGCGTCGAGGATCTGCCGCCCTACGACCTGATCTTCATGGACCTGCAGATGCCCGGCATGGACGGCTTCGCCGCCGCCCGCGCCATCCGCGCCCTGGGCTCCGACGCCGCCGCCACGCCGATCGTGGCGCTCAGCGCCAACGTCCTGGCCGAGCACGTCACCGCCAGCGCCGAGGCCGGCATGAACGATCATATCGGCAAGCCGATCGTGCCGGCCGAGCTGCTGGGCGCGGTGGCCCGCTGGGCGACCGCCGGGGACGACGAGCGCATGGCGTCCACCGACCGCAGGGCGGGTTAGCCGACGGCCGGGCTGTAACCTTCAAGACCGCCACGCGAATGGCGGTAGGGAAGGGGACAGGAGGCCATTGATGTCAGACCCGGAAGCTTCGCCCAGCGACCGCTATTCCCTTGCCGCGCTGCTGCGTCCGCCGGCGCTGGCGCGCCTGGCGCTGATCGGCGCGGTGGCCGTCGCCGGCGCCGGGGCCTTCGCCTGGGCGGGCGGGCTGTTGTCGCCCGGCCGGCTGACCCAGTCGGTGATCATCGACACCTTCGAGGCGGGCGATGGTCCGCATCCGGGCTTTCGCCGCAACCACGCCAAGGGCCTTTGCATGACCGGCTGGTTCGACGGCAGCGGCGCGGCCAGCGCCTATTCCCGCGCGTCGGTGTTCGCTCGCGGACGCACGCCGGTGACCGGCCGCTTCGCCCTGGCCGGCGGCATGCCCCGGGTTCCGGACAGCCCCGGCGCGGTGCGCAGCCTGGCGCTGGACTTCGCCCTGGCCGACGGCGAGCACTGGCGCACGGGCATGGTCGACATCCCGGTCTTCCCGGTGAAGGACCCGCAGGGCTTTCGCGACCAGCTGGTGGCCACCCGGCCGCTGCCGGCCACCGGCCAGCCCGACCCCGCCGCCTTGAAGGCCTTCGTCACCGCGCATCCCGAGGCGATCAAGGCCATCGGCATGATCAAGGCCCAGACGTTCTCGTCCGGCTTCGCCGACGCCCGCTACAACGCCCTCAACGCCTTCTTCCTGGTGGGCCCGGGCGGGCGGCGCACGCCGGTGCGCTGGTCGATGGTTCCCGTGGACCCCTTCGCGCCGGAGCCGGTCACGGCGCCGGCGGGCGACAACTACCTGTTCGAGGCCCTGGCCGCGCGCCTGCGCCGGGGACCGGCGCAGTGGCGCCTGGAGCTGACGCTTGGCGAACCCGGCGATCCGACCAGCGACGCCAGCCAGACCTGGCCTCCCGACCGGCCCAAGGTCGACGCGGGCCTGCTGACCGTGACCTCGGTCGAGCCCGAGACGGCCGGCAACTGCCGCGACATCAACTACGATCCGCTGGTGCTGCCCCAGGGCATCGCCCCCTCCGCCGATCCGCTGCTCTCGGCGCGCTCGGCGGCCTATTCGGTGTCGTTCACCCGGCGGGCGGGCGAGCCGAAATCGCCCAGCGCCGTGCAGCTGTCCGCCCGGCCGGCCCAGGAGGCGCGCTGACCCATGGCCAAGCCCTTCGCCCTGTCGTCGCGCGTGCTGCACTGGACCATGGCCGTGCTGATCCTGGCCATGCTGTTCATCGGCATCGCCATGGTCGCCTCCCTGGCCGACTATCACCGCCTGGTCGCCATCCACCGGCCGCTGGGGGCCCTGATCCTGATCCTGGCGCTGCTGCGCCTGGCCAACCGCTTCCGTCGCCGGCCGCCGCCGCTGCCCGCCGCCATGCCGGCGCTGCTGAAGCTGCCGGCCCAGCTGTCGCACTGGCTGCTGTACGCCCTGATGATCGCCCTGCCGCTGGTCGGCTGGGCCATGCTGTCGGCGGCGGCCTATCCGATCGTCCTTTTCGGTCCGCTGCGCCTGCCGCCGATCGCGCCGCACGACGTCGCCCTGTACGCAACCTTGCGCGCGACGCACACGGTCCTGGCCCTGCTGCTGTTCGCCACCCTGCTGGCTCACGTCTCGGCGGCGCTGATGCATGCGCTGATCTTCCGTGACGGCGTGTTCCAGAGCATGGCCGGCTTCGGCCGCCGGACCACGCCGCGACGCTGAGCGCCTCCGCCCCCCCTTGCAGGCGTGGCGCGCCGGGCGCACCGCTGCTAGGGAGCGCTGGGGACGGCGGAGCGGAAGGCGATGACGACGGGCTTCGAGCGGCAGGGGCCGGCGGTGGCGCAATCGCTGCGCCGGCGCGCGCTCGACGCGGCGCGCCGGCTGCTGGAAAGCGGCGGCGAGGAGGCGTTGCACCTGCGCGCCATCGCCGCCGAGATCGGCGCCGGGGCCGCTTCGCTCTACCACCACTTCACCGGCAAGGACGCCCTGCTGGGCGCGCTGGCCGTGGAGGGCTTCCAGGAGCTCAGCGCCGCCATGGCCCGGGTGGTCGCCGACGGCGAGTTCGTGCGGCAGATCGATGGCGCCTCGGCGGGCTACCTGCGGTTCATGACCGGCAACCTGCAGCTCTACGCCCTGATGTATTCCGAGCGGATCCTGGCCGGCAACGAGGCAGTGCGCGAGGCCGAGGAGCAGATCCTGCGGCGGCTGCAGGAGGCCCTGCGCCACGACGAACGGGTTCCGGCCGACCGCATCGAGGAGGCGGCGCTGGCCTATTCCGCCTTCGGCCGCGGCATCGCCTCCATGCTGCTCAGCCAGGGCGCTTCGGACACCGAGGCGATGCGGGCGCTGGGCCAGAAGATCGTCGCCGGCTTTGCGGTGCTGCTGTCCACCGAGTTCCTGCTGGCCGGGTCGCCGCGGGACGCCTGACAGCGACCCGGAGCCGCAGGGCGAACCTGATCGCCGGTAACCTGTTGTCGAACAGGGTTCGAACATCAATGGATGACAGCTTCGCGCCACCCAGACGGCAGGGACCCTTCATGAGCGATTCGGCGAGCACCCTTCATTCCGCGGCGGAAGCAGCCCGTGAGGCCGCCTATTCGCAGCCGCTGGAGACGTTGAACCCGGCCGATCCCAAGCTGTTCCGCGACGACGCTATGTGGCCGTACTTCGAGCGCCTGCGCGCCGAGGACCCGGTGCACTTCGCGCCCGACAGCGACATCGCCGCGCACTGGGACATCACCCGCTACCAGGACATCGTCGCCGTCGACACCAACCACCAGGTGTTCTCGTCGGAGGGCGGCATCACCCTGCCGCCCAGCCAGGCGGCGATTGACCGGTTGTTGGCCGAGCGCAACGGCGAGAAGATGGAAACCCCGTTCGGCGGTGGTCCCGGCCAGGCCGGCCCGCCGATGTTCATCGCCATGGACCCGCCCAAGCACGACGTGCAGCGCAAGACCGTCAGCCCGGCGGTGTCGCCGCACAACCTGGCGATCCTGGAGCCGATGATCCGGGAGCGCGCCGGCGTCATCCTCGACAGCCTGCCGATCGGCGAGGCGTTCGACTGGGTCGACAAGGTGTCGATGGAACTGACGGCGATGACGCTCGCCACCCTGTTCGGCATGCCGCAGGAGGACCGCCGCAAGCTGACCCGCTGGTCCGACATCGTCATGGCCCAGCCTGGCCACGGCATCGTCGACACCTGGGAACAGAAGCGCGCCGAGATGTTCGAGTACGCCGGCTACTTCATCAACATGTGGAACCAGCGGGTCAATTCCGAGCCCACCGGCGACATGATCTCGATGCTGGCGCACGGCGAATCCACGCGTTCGATGAGCCAGTTCGAATACCTGGGCAACGTGATCCTGCTGACCATCGGCGGCAACGACACCACCCGCAACACCATCACCGGCAGCGTCTATGCGCTGAACAAGTTCCCCGACCAGTACGCCAAGCTGAAGGCCAATCCGGAGCTGATCCCGTCGATGGTGTCCGAGACCATCCGCTGGCAGACGCCGCTGGCGCACATGAAGCGCACGGCGCTGGCCGACTACGAGCTGAACGGCAAGACCATCCGCAAGGGCGACATCGTCGCCATGTGGTACGTGTCAGGCAACCGCGACGACAGCGTGATCGAGAATCCGAACGCCTACGTCATCGACCGCCCGCGCGTGCGCCAGCACCTGTCGTTCGGCTTCGGCATCCACCGCTGCGTCGGCAATCGCGTCGCCGAACTGCAGCTGAAGATCGTCTGGGAAGAGATCCTCAAGCGCTTCCCCGAGATCCGCGTCGTCGAAGAACCCCGCCGCACCCTCTCGACCTTCGTGAAGGGCTACGAGCAGATGATGGTCGAGATCCCGCGGCGGGTTTAGGCGGCCGCCCAATTTACCCACCCCCTTCCGTCACCCTCGGGCGTCAGTCCCGAGGGTCCACGCGCGCGTGAGAAGGATTGGCGCGCTTCGAAGGGCGCGCCACGACGGGTCGGTTGCCGCCCTTGCGACGCTCCGCTGCCGCTCGCGAATGCGCCCCCCGTGTTCATGGATCCTCGGGACTGACGCCCGAGGATGACGGTGAAGAGGGTGGGGTGGTCACCCCCTATCACCCCCTCTTGCCGCAAAACCCAAAACGTGTGATCGACGATCAGTTACGCCGGGGAAGCGCCGCCAAGAGCGCGAGGCGACAAGGGGAAATCATGACCGATATCGCTGATCTGGAACCGTCCGTCGCCAGCCGCGCGGGCGCGCAACCTCATGCCGCGGCCGCGCCGCCGGCCGAGCACTTCGACGTGCTGGTGGTGGGTGCGGGGATCTCCGGGGTCGGGGCGGCCGCGCACATGCAGATGCAGACGCCGGACAAGACCTTCGTGGTATTGGAGACGAAGGACAGCTTCGGCGGCTCCTGGCACACGCACCGCTATCCGGGCGTGCGCTCGGACAGCGACCTGTTCACCTTCGGCTACAGCTTCAAGGCCTGGACCGGCGCGCCGATCGCCGCCGGCGACGAGATCCTGAAATACATGGGCGAGGTGATCGCCGAGCACGATCTGGCGCGCCATATCCGCTATGGCCACACCATCACCCGGGCGGCCTGGTCCAGCGAGGACAACCTCTGGCGCGTGGAGGCCACCAAGCTGGCCACCGGCGAGACGGTGCGCTTCACCTGCGGCTTCCTGTGGATGGCCCAGGGCTACTTCCGCCAATCCGAGGGCTACACGCCCGAGTGGCCGGGCATGGCCGACTTCAAGGGCCAGATCGTCCATCCGCAGACCTGGCCCCAGGATCTGGACTACAAGGACAAGCGGGTGATCGTGATCGGCTCGGGGGCGACCGCCGCCACCCTGGTGCCGTCGATCGCCGCCGACGTGGCGCACGTCACCATGCTGCAGCGGACGCCGACCTATTTCGTGGCCGGTCGCAACGCCAACCCCCTGGCCGACACCCTGCGCCAGCTGGAGATCAACGAGGACTGGATCCACGAGATCGTCCGCCGCCAGCTGCTGTCGCTGGGCGGGGTGATCACCAAGCGCTCGTTCGAGCAGCCGGAGGAGATGCGCAACGAGCTGCTGGCCGGCGTGCGCCAGCATCTGCCCGAGGAGCTGGTGGAGAAGCACTTCACCCCCAGCTACCGCCCCTGGCAGCAGCGCATCGCCTTCATGCCCAACGGCGACCTGTTCGAGGCGATCAAGAGCGGCAAGGCCGACGTGGTCACCGACGAGATCGAGACCTTCACCGAGACCGGCATCCGCACGAAATCGGGCCAGGAGATCGAGGCCGACATCATCGCCACCGCGACGGGCTTCAACCTGAACGTCCTCGGCGACATCGCCTTCGAGATCGACGGTGCGCCGCTGGACTTCGCCGAGACGGTCACCTACCGCGGCATGATGTTCACCGGCGTGCCCAACATGGTCTGGGTGTTCGGCTATTTCCGCGCCAGCTGGACCCTGCGCACCGAACTGGTGGCGAACTTCGTCTGCCGGCTGCTGAACCACATGGACGCCAAGCAGGCCAGGCGGGTCGACGTCGCCCTGCGCGCCTCGGAGCGGGACATGCCCCTGGGCGGCTGGGTTGAGCCGGACAACTTCAACCCGGGCTATCTGATGCGCGAGATGCACAAGCTGCCAAAGGCCGGTCCGACCCGCGAGTGGCGCCACACCCAGGACTTCTGGGGCGACAAGGACGAGTTCCCGAAGATCGACCTGGACGACGAGGTGTTCGTCTACGGCGGCTAGAATTCTCTTCCCCCTCTGGGGGAAGTACCCGCGAAGCGGGGGTAGGGGGTTCCAGCGGAGCGCCCAACTTTGCCGATCCGCCGGCGCGTGGCAGCCCCCATCCCCGCCTTCGGCGGTACTTCCCCCAGAGGGGGAAGAGAAACAACGCCAGGCCGCGTGGCGGGGTGAGTTGCTACCTGGCGGAAGCCCCTCAGCGCCCCTTCGCCTTCGCCTCCGTCGCCTTGACCGTCTGCACCGGCGGGGCGTCCTTCCAGCCGCCGCCGAGGGCGAGGAACAGGGCCACCTGGTCGTCGGCGACCTGGCTGTCGGAGGCGGCCAGCGCCGCCTCGGCCTGGGTCAGGGTGCGCCGCGCGTCGAGGCCGGTCAGGTAGGGGGCGCGGCCGGCGCGGTACAGGGTGTCGGCCTGCTGGTCGGCCAGCCGGGCCTGGTCGCGGGCGGCGCGCAGGGCGGCGTTGCGCTGAAGGTCGTGGCCGTACATCGTCAGGCTGGTCTCGGTCTCGCGCAGGGCGCCCAGCACCGCGCCGTCGAAGCGGGCCAGGGCGGCGTCGGCGTTGGCGTCCGCCGCGCGGATGCGGGCGTGGGTCCCCGCGTCCGGCAGGCTCCAGCTGATCAGCGAGCCGAAGTTCCAGTGGTTGGCCGCCGGCTGGCCGAGATCCGACAGCAGGCCCGACGAGCCCAGCCCTGCGCCCAGGGTCACGGTCGGGTAGAGGGCGGCGGTGGCGATGCCGATCCGCGCTGTGGCGCCGGCGAGGCCGCGCTCGGCCTGGCGCACGTCCGGCCGCCGGGCGATCAGCGCCGCGCCGTCGCCCACCGGGATGTCCTGGGCGAGCTTCGGCGCCGCCTCGCAGGCGTCGAGGGTGCGCGAATACTCGGCCGGCGGGCGGCCGGTGAGCACGGCCAGCCGATAGACGGCGGCGCGGCGGCGGGCCTCGAAGGTCGGCGCGGCGGCGCGCGAGGTCTCCAGCAGGGCCTGCGCCCGGGTCAGGTCGATGGCGTTGCCCCGGCCGGCGGCGACCAGACGGCGGGTCACCTCCAGGCTCTTCTGCTGCAGGGCGACGCTCTGGTCGGCCACCGCCAGTTCGTGTCCGGCGCTGCAGGCGTCGATATAGGCGCGGGTGACGTCGGCGGCGACGCTGACCCGCGCCAGGTCGAGGGCGGCCCGGCTGGCCTCGGTGTCGGCCCGGGCGGCTTCCGACAGGCGGCGCAGGCGGCCCACCAGATCGATCTCGTAGGCCACGTTCAGCCCCACGTCGCCGACGGTCATCGCCGGAACCGGCTCGGTCAGCAGGTAGGATTCGCCGGACACCACGGTGCGCTCGGCCGCGCCGTGGGCGGCGAACTTCGGGCTGCCCTCGTCGTCGGCCTCGGTCTGCACCGCCCGGGCGCGGGCCAGGTTGGCGGCGGCGACCCGCAGGTCGGTGTTGGCGACCAACGCCTGGCGCACCAGGTCGTTCAGCGCCGGGTCGTCGTACAGGGTCCACCAGTCGTCGGGCAGCGGCGCCTGGGCGACCGGGGCTTCGGCGGCGCCGACGAACGGCCCTGTGGCAGTCGGCAGATTGGCCTTCGCGGCCTTGGGCGCGGCATAGTCCGGGCCGACGGTGGCGCAGCCGGCCAGCAGGGCGACCAACGCCGCGGCGGCGAGGGCGGAGACGAGACGGGACGGGCTCATTGCTGGGCGACCTTGAGGCTGACGGGCCTGGCCTGGGGGGCGCGCACCGAGACGGAGGCGGTGCGGCCGGCGATCAGGCGCAGGTCGGCGGGGGGATGGTCCAGGACGACCCGGACCGGCACGCGCTGGGCCAGACGCACCCAGCTGAAGGTGGGGTTGACGTTGGGCAGCATGCTGGACCCGGCGGCGCGGTCGCGGTCCTCGATGCCGGCGGCGATCGAGACCACGTGCCCGGCCAGGGCGCGGCCATCGCCCATCAGCCGCACGGTGACCGCATCGCCGACCTTGACCCCGCCGAGCTTGGTCTCCTCGAAATAGCCCTCGATGCGGTACGAGCTGGCGTCGATCAGGCCCAGCACCGGCTTGCCGGGGCTGACGTAGTCGCCCACCCGCAGGGCGCTGTCCGACAGGGTGCCGTCGACCGGGGCCAGCACGGCGGTGCGCTTCAGGTTCAGGGCGGCGACGTCGCGGGCGGCCAGGGCTTGGCCCAGGGCGGCGGCGTCCTGCTCGACCTTGGCGCGGGCCTGCTCGGCCTGTTCGGCGGCGACCAGGTCGCCCAGCTGGGCGTTGCGGGCGGCCTCGCGCCGGGCCTCGTCCAGGGCGGCGCGCTGGGCGGCGACGGCGGCGTCCGCCTGGCGCAGGGCCAGGGCGTAGCGGTCGCGGTCGATGACGAACAGCAGCTGGCCGCGCCTGACCGGCTGGTCGTTGGTCACGGCCACGTCGGTGACCAGGCCGGCGACGTCGGGCGCCACCTGCACCACGTCGGCGCGCACCCGCCCGTCCCGGGTCCAGGGATCGACCTGGTAGTGGGTCCACAGCCGCCAGGCGGCGACGCCGGCGACGGCGACGACGGCCAGGGTCAGGCCCATGCGGGCAAGGGTTGTCAGGAGGGGACGCAGGCGGGACATGGCGTTGTTTTTTCTTGGGTTCAGCGGGCGAGAGGCGCGGGAAACGGCAGGGCGGCGATAGCGGCCCAGAGGATGACGAACAGGGCCAGGTCGAACAGGGCCGGATGCCAGACGAGGCGATAGGCGCCCGCCCAGGTCAGCAGCCGGCGCAGCACGAAGGCGCAGGCCAGGGCGATCACCCCGGTGACGAACACCGAGGACAGCAGCACGCCGCCGACGTCGAATTCACCGATCATGACGGGGCCTCGCTGGTTTCAAGCCGCGGCGCGAACGCCGGCGCGGTGGGGAACAGGTTGCGGCGCAGGCCGACCAGGCCGGTGACCCCGCCCGGTCCGGCGACCGCGCGGTGGCGGGCGGCGAGGTCCAGCGCCTGGTCGAGGTCGGCCAGCAGGCGCCCGTCGTCGTGCGGCTCGCGGCCGGCCGAGCGGGCGGCGAAGTGGTCGGCGACGCCGGCCAGCACCGTGTCCATCGCCGCACGCGGGGCCCCGTTCAGTCGCTGACGCAGCTGCTGGGCGGCGGCGAGGTTCATGCCGACCCGCAGGTCGCGCAGCGCCTCGACGGCGGTGGCGTCGCCGGCCTCGGCCCCGAAGGCGGCCAGCCGCGGGGCCAGCAGGCCCAGGCTGGTGACCAGGCGCGAGGCGAAGTCGGCCGGCTCCGGCGCGCCGCGGTCGCGGGCCAGGCGGGCGATCGACTTCCAGGTGCGGCTCAGCAGACGCTGCGCGGCGGCCTCGGTTCCCATCGAGCGCAGGGCCGCGGTGACGAAGATGGCCACGAACAGGCCGACGAACTGGCCGAGGTTGCCGTTCAGGAAGCCGGCGAAGTCGGCGGTGAAGTCGTCCTGCAGCGCCAGGGCGTTGCAGAACCCCATAATGGTGGCCATCGCCCCGCCGGCGTGGCGCGGATCGGCGGCGAACAGGCCGATCGGGATCAGCGCCGGGGCCAGGGCCAGCACCAGCATCGGATAGCCGTCGATCGCCGGCAGGATGGCGAACATGTAGAGCGCCGCCAGCGGCAGCGAGAGCAGCGAGAACAGGCCGAAGTTGACGATCCCGGGGATCGGGTCGTCGAGGGCGGCGAAGAAGCAGCAGAACACCGCCGTCATCACCGCGGCGGCCGCGCCGTCGCCCCAGCCGCCCAGGATCCAGGCGGCGCAGGAGACCAGAATCGCCAGGGTGGCGGCCGCGCCGGAGAGGGTGGCCAGCGGCAGGTCGGCGGGCGACGGCCGGCGCCGGGCCTGGGCGATGGCGGCCTCGGCCTGCGGCGCCAGGGCGGCGTCCGGCTGGTCCAGGTGCGCCAGCAGCGCGTGCGCGGCGGCCAGGGCGGCGACCACGTCGGCCAGGCGCGCCAGCAGGCTCTCGGTCAGCAGCCGGTCCCAGTCGCAGGCGGCGCGCGCCTCGGCCAGCGCCTGCAGCCGCTCGGACAGGGCGGCGGCGGCCTGCGGCGGGGCGCCGGCGCGGATCCAGGCGGCGACGGCGTCGATCGCCGCGCGGACCTGTGGGTCGGTGGTGTGGGCCAGGGCGGTCAGGCGGTCGTAGGTCCCCGACAGCAGCGGGATCAGCAGCAGCATCTGGTCCTGCAGCGCGCGCACGGCGGCGGTGGTCTCGCGCAGGCGGGAGGTGTCGAACGGCAGGTGGGTGGCCAGCAGCTGGATCTCCGCCGCCGCCCCGGCCAGACGCCAGCGGTCGCCGGCGACCGTGGCCGGATCACGGGCGTCCAGGATGTCCAGCGCCCAGCGATCGGCCTGGGCCAGCCAGTCGGCCAGTCGAAGGCGCAGGGCCTCGCCCACCGGCCTGGGGAACACCAGGCTGTGCACGACGGTGGCGCAGAGGATGCCGAGGCCGATTTCGGTGACCCGCGAGATCGCCACGTCGAAGATGGCGCCCGGCTGGCCGACGCTGGGAAAGCCGATGATCGCTGCGGTGTAGCCGGCCAGCATCAGCAGGTAGCTGCGCGGGGTCCGGTCCAGCAGCGAGATGGTCAGGCAGCCGCCGACCCACAGCGCCAAGGCGAGGCTCAGCAGCACCGGCGCGTTGGCCAGGTTGGGCACGAGCGCCACGGCGGCCGCCGCGCCCAGGATCGTCCCCAGCACCCGGTACAGCGCCTTGGAGCGCACCGCCCCCGACAGCGGCTGGCTGACGATATAGGCGGTGGTCATCGCCCAGTACGGCCGCGGCATGCCGAGGGCGAAGCCGATCCCCAGGGCCAGCATGGCGGCCGTGAAGGTGTTCAGGGAAAACAGCAGGGCCCCCGGCGCGAACCGGGGCGGGCGGGGCAGGGTCAGGCGGGACATGGGCTCAGCCGCCGTCCGCCAGCCGGGCCTCGACGGCCATGTCCAGGGCGTCGAACACCCGCAGGGCGGCCGCCAGATCGTCGTCGCTCACGCCCGCCATCAACTGGGCGCGCAGGCCGTTCAGCAGCTCTTCCAGCGTGGCGGCCAGCACCAGGCCGGCCGGCGTCGGGTGCAGGGTCTTGGCGCGGCGGTCGCTGGGATCCTCGCGCCGCTCGATCAGGCCGGCGGCGCAGATCTGATCCAGAAGGCGCACCAGCGACGGGCCCTCGATGCCCAGTTCCTCGGCCAGGGCCCCCTGGCGCATGCCGCCCCCGGCGCGCGCCACCTGCAGCACCGGCAGGGCGCGGGCATCGGAGATGCCATGCTCCTCCAGCCGGCGGTTGACCGCCCGCCGGTAGGTCCGCGCCAGCTTCAGCAGCCCTGCCGTATAGCGACGCAGGGCAAGGACGCGGCCGTCTTCGGCGGCTGGGGCGGGGCGGTCAGGCATTGAAGATAGGTAGCTACCTATCGAAATCGCCTCAAGGTCCGGTTTGTACGTTTGGCGCGCGGCGTGGCGGCGGTGGCCACCCCTCAGTTCAGGCCGGGGTGTCCGGGGCGAGCGGGGTGTAGATCACCAGCTTCAGCCCCGGGTCGTCGGTGACCTGGAAGCTGGAATGCTCGAAGGCGCTCACGCCGTGGCTGGCGTGGTGCAGCACCTTGACCCCCGAGGTGGCGCGCCGGATGTCGTGCCGCTCCCACCAGCCGTCGAACTCCGGACAGCCCTCGCGCAGGCGACGCAGCAGGGCGACGAAGGCCGGATCGTCGGCCCACAGATCGTGGGTGGCGCGGAAGGTGGCGACCATGCGCTGGGCTTCTTCGGCCCAGCCGTCGCCGAACAGGCGCCGGCTGACCGGCTTGGTCAGCATCGACACCAGCACGTTGCGCTCGTCCTCGGCCAGGGTGTCGAACCCCAGCAGGTCGGCGGCGGCGGCGTTCCAGGCCACCAGGTCGCGGCGCCGGCCGGTGACGTAGGCCGGTTGCGGCAGGCTGTGCAGCAGCCGCAGCAGGGCGGGGGGCGCCGTCTCCGGCTGGAAGGCGCGCCGCCCGCCGCCGCCGGCCAGGGCCCGCAGATGCTGGTGCTCCGCCTCGGAAAGCCGCAGCGCCCGGGCCAGGGCGTCCACCGTGCTAACCGAGGGGGTCACGGGCCGGCCCTGTTCCAGGCGGATGTACCAGTCGACGCCGATGCCGGCGAGTTCGGCCACTTCCTCACGGCGCAGGCCCGGCGTGCGCCGTCGCCGCTGGCGCGACAGGCCGACGCTCTCGGGCGTCAGCCGCCCCCGCCGGGCGCGCAGGAAGTCTCCCAGTTCACGCCGCTTGCGCTCGGCTCCCGCAATTTCCGGCATTGGCGCATCCCCAGCCTGGGCCTCTCAATCCCAGGATAATACCAGGCCTGAATAGGATGCGAAACCGGCGATAGGGTGCCTCGAATCACCATCCCAACAGCCCTGGCCCACAGCCCTGGCCCCCCCCGCGCCGGCGACCCGGCGGCCCGCATCGCGCGGTCGAGACGGCCGGAAGCGTTCCAGGCTGTGGACCGAACAGGAGGACGCCCATGCGCTTCATCATCAACGACCGCGCGGTCGAGACCGAGGTCGACCTGCGCACCTCGCTGCTCGACCTGCTGCGCGAGCATCTGGGCCTCACGGGGACCAAGAAGGGCTGCAACCAGGGCGCCTGCGGCGCCTGCACGGTGCTGGCCGACGGCGAGCGCATCGTCAGCTGCCTGGCGCTCGCGGCGCAGTATCAGGGCCGTGAGATCACCACCATCGAGGGCCTGGGCGCGCCCGGCGCGCTGCACCCGCTGCAGCAGGCCTTCCTGGCGCACGACGGCTTCCAGTGCGGCTACTGCACGCCCGGCCAGATCTGCTCGGCGGTGGGCATGGCCGCGGAGATCGCGCGCGGCGCGCCCAGCTTCGTCACCGCCGACCTGGCCGCGCAGACGATCGACCTCACGCCGGCCGAGGCGCGCGAACGGATGAGCGGCAACCTCTGCCGCTGCGGGGCCTACGCCGGCGTCGTCGAGGCCATCCTGGAGACCTATGGCGAGGCCGCCCGATGAGCCCCTTCGACTTCCAGCGCGCCGACGACGTGGCGGGCGCCGTGGGGATGGGCGCGCAGCCGGGCGCGCGCTATCTGGGCGGCGGCACCAACCTGGTCGACCTGATGCGCGAGAACATCGAGCATCCGGGCCGGCTGGTGGACGTCACCGGCCTGTCCCGCGGCATCGCGCCGACGGCCGACGGCGGCCTGCGGATCGGCGCGGGAGAGACCAATGCCGCGGTGGCCGCCGACCGGCGGGTGCGCGAGACCTATCCGATGCTGGCGCAGGCGATCCTGTCGGGCGCCTCGGGCCAGGTGCGCAACATGGCCACCGTGGGCGGCAACCTGCTGCAGCGCACCCGCTGCGGCTATTTCTACGACGTGGCCTCGCGCTGCAACAAGCGCGCGCCGGGTGCGGGCTGCGATGCGCTGGAGGGCCTGAACCGCAACCACGCGGTGCTGGGCGCCTCGTCCGCCTGCGTCGCCACCCACCCCTCGGACATGGCCGTGGCGCTCGCCGCGCTGGACGCCGGGGTGCAGGTGCAGGGTCCGGACGGCGCGCGCGAGATCGCGCTGCTCGACCTGCACCGGCTGCCGGGTGACACGCCGCAGGTCGAGACCGTGCTGCGGCCTGGCGAGTTGATCGTCGCGGTCACCCTGCCGCCGAGCGGGCTGGCGGGGGGCTCGACCTATCGCAAGCTGCGCGACCGCGCGTCCTTCGCCTTCGCCCTGGTGTCGCTGGCGGCGGGGCTGTGGCTGCGGGATGGGGTGATCGCGGAGGCGCGGCTGGCGCTGGGCGGCGTCGCGGCCCGGCCGTGGCGGGCGCACGCGGCCGAGGCCGTGCTGACCGGCCGGCCGGCGAGCGCGGAGCTGTTCCGCCAGGCGGCGGCGGCCGAGTTGGCGCCGGCCAGGGCGCTGCGCGACAACGGCTTCAAGATCGAACTGGCGCAGCGTCTGATCGAACGGACGCTCACCGAGCTGGTGACAGGCGCCGGCCTGGCGGGGGACAGCCCGACCCACGACGGCGTGACGCGGAACGGGGAGGGCGCGCGATGAGCCAGACGATCGAGGATCCCGGCTTCAAGGGCCGTATCGAGGGGCCGCTGAAGGTCAGCGGCACGGCGGTGTTCGCCGCCGAGACGCCGATGCCCGGCCTGCTGCACGCCGCCCTGGTGCAGGTTCCGATCACCTGCGGCGAGGTGCTGGCGGTGGAGACCGACGCCGCCCTGGCCCTGCCGGGCGTGCTGGACGTGGTCGGCCAGTCGGAGGCGGTCGCCATGCTGCGCCGCGCCGGGGTGCTGAACCTGATCCTGCAGCCGCAGATCCACTTCGCCGACCAGCCGGTCGCCCTGGTGGTCGCGGAGACGGCGGTTCAGGCGCGCGACGGGGCCGCCGCCGTGCGGGTGCGCTGGCGCGAGGCGGCGCCGGTCCCCAGCCTGGAGGCCGGCCTTGCCGACGCCTACGCCCCCGACATGGCCGGGGGCCGGGCCAAGGCGGCCAGCCTGCGCGGCGATCCGGCCGCCGCCCTGGCGGGCGCCGCGGCGGTGTCGCGCGCCCGCTACGTCACCGCGGTCAACAACCATCACCCGATGGAGCCGCACGCGGTGGTCTGCGCCTGGACGGGGGCGCGGACGGGCGTGCAGCTGGAGGTGCACACCTGCACACAGGCGGTGTTCGGCACGCGGTCGGTGATCGCCCACGCCCTGGGGCTGGAGCCCGAGGCGGTGCGGGTGGTCTCGACCTTCCTGGGGGGCGGCTTCGGCTGCAAGGGCCAGCTGTGGTGGCCGTGGATGATGCTGGCGATCCTGGCGGCCCGGCGCACTGGGCGGCCCGTGCGGCTGGAGCTGAGCCGCGGGCAGCTGTTCACCCTGGCCGGCCGCCGCTCGACGAGCATTCAAGACCTGGCGGTGGGCGCGGACGCCGACGGCCGGCTGCTGGGCATCGATCACCAGGTGCTGGCCCAGACCTCCACCCACGCCCCCGGCTACGCCGACCCCGTGGCGGCGGTCTCGCGGCTGACCTACGCTTGCGCCAACGTGGTCACCGGCCACCGGCTGGTGCGCACCAACGAACCGCAGCCGGTGCCGATGCGCGGGCCTGGCGAGGCGCCCGGCAGTTTCGCCCTGGAAACCGCGCTGAACGAACTGGCCGATCAGCTGGACATCGACCCGGTGGCGCTGCGGCTGCGCAACATCGCGCCGCACGACCAGGAGAGCGGCCTGCCCTGGTCGAGCAACGGCCTGGCCGACTGCCTGCGCCAGGGCGCCGAGCGCTTCGGCTGGAGCCAGCGGGCGGTCCGCGGCTGGTCGGAGGGGGATCTGCGCGTCGGCTGGGGCATGGCGGTGGCCTCGTACCCCGCGCGGCGCCAGCCCTGTTCGCTTCGCCTGCGGGTCGAGGCGGACGGAACCGCGCTGGTCCAGTGCGGCACCCAGGACATGGGCTCGGGCACCTATACCGCCTTGGCCCGCGCGGCGGCCGAAGGTCTGGGGCTGGCCGTGGAGCAGGTGGCCGTCGAGCTTGGCGACACCGAACTGCCGGAAGGACCGCGCTCGGCCGGGTCCCAGGTGACCCAGAGCTTCGCCCCCGCCATGGCCGGCGCCATCGCCGCCCTGCGCGCGCGGCTCGCCGAGGGCCTGGCCGCCGATCCGGCCTCGCCGTTCGGCGAGGACCTCGCGCCCGAGGACCTGGAGTTCGTCGACGGCGCGGTGCGCCGGCGCGGGACCAATGTGGCCGCGCCGTGGCGCGAGCTGGTTCGCCACTTGGCGCCGGAGGGGCTGGAGGCGATGGGCGAGGCGCCCGGGATGCCGGCCGAGCCCGGTCCCACGGCCATGGGCTTCGGCGCGGTGTTCGCCGAGGTGGCCGTCGATCCGTGGCTCGGCGAGGCGCGGGTGCGCCGGCTGACCGCCGCCTACGCCGCCGGCCGCATCCTCAACCCGACGCTGGCGCGCAACCAGTACATCAGCGGCCTGATCGGCGGCCTGGGCATGGCGTTGCAGGAGGAGACCGTCAGCGATGCGCGGACCGGGCGGATCGTCGGCGACAGCTTCACCGACTACGCGATCCCGGTGAACGCCGACATGCCGGCCTTCGACATCGTCATGGTCCCCGAGCACGACCCCCACGTGCCGGAGGGGGTGAAGGGCATCGGCATGCTGGGCCATGTCGGCACGGCCGCCGCCATCGCCGAGGCCATCTTCCAGGCCACCGGCCGGCGCATCCGCCGCCTGCCGATCCGGGTGGAGGACATCCTGGGCCTGGGATAAGACGGCGCGGTGACCCCTGACGACCGCGCGCAGTCCGAAGCCTTCGTCGCCGCGCTGGAGGCCGGCGATCTGGCCGGCGTGCGGCAGGTCCCGAAAGGGGAGGCGCACACGCATGGCCCGTTCGGCGGCGATCGCGCCTGGCTGGCCGAACAGACCGGCCGCGACATCGTCCCGCTGCGCCAGCCCCTGACCGCGCTGGCGCAGATGGACGCCTGGACCGCGGCCAACGTCGCCGACCTGTTCAAGGGCGAGGCCGGCCAGGAACTGGGCTGGCGGGGCGCGTTCGTGCGGGCGTGCCGCGACGGCCTCAGCCGCGTCGAGTTCGGCAACGACGTCTGGTACATCACCCAGGGCGCCGGCGACGCGCCGGCGCTGTTCGACCGCATCGCCGCGGCCCGGGACGAGATCTGTCCGGACATCGAATGGACGCCCCAGCTGGGCTTTTCGCGCCACTGCAAGCCGGCCTGGCTGTGGGCCTGGCTGACGCCGTTCCTGGAGGCCGGCGGCTGGCGGGCGCTGGACCTGTCGGGCCAGGAGGACGCCCAGCCGATCGAGGTGTTCCAGCCGCTCTACCGCGCCTGCCGCGAGCAGGGCCTGCGGCTGAAGGCGCACGTGGGCGAATGGGGCAGCGCCGACGACGTCTGGCGCGCCGTGGAGGTTCTGGAGCTGGACGAGGTCCAGCATGGGGTGGCCGCCGCCGCCTCGCCGGCGGTGATGCGGTTCCTGGCCGACCATCAGATCCCGCTGAACGTCTGCCCGACGTCGAACGTGATGCTGGGCGTGGTGGGCCGCATGGAGCATCATCCGATCCGCGTGCTGTACGACGCCGGGGTGCGGGTGACGGTGAACAGCGACGACGCCCTGGTGTTCGGGGTCGGGGTCTCCGAGGAGTTCCTGGCCCTGCACAGGGCCGGTGTGCTGACCGCCGCCGAACTGGACCAGATCCGCCGCTGGAGCCTGGAGCCCAAGCCCGGTCCGGCCGTGGCCTGACGGCGCGGTGGCCGGCCGCCGCCTATTGCATGGCGCTCGCCGAAGGCGGGATGGGCGCCCAGGCGTCGCCGGACGCCTCGCCGAACACGTGCGAGGCCAGGGCCGTCAGCAGGCTCGGGTCGACGTCGTCGTGCTCGCAGCCGGCGATCTCCGCCGCGGCGGCGGGAATGGCGGCCATGCGGCGCAGTTCCTGCGCCAGGCGGAAGCGGACGAAGTCGCAGCGCTCGTCGTCGAGGGCCATGAAGGCGGTCATCACCAGGGCCAGGGCCGCCTCGGTGCGGCGCAGGCGGCCCTTGGTGTCGGCCAGCACCACATAGGCCGCGCGGCTGGCGGCCTCGGCGATCGCCGCGGTGTCGAGGATGTGTCCGAGCTCCTGCGGCCGCGCGGCCGGCCCCGAGGCGGGGGCGCCGGTGTCGGCGGCGGGGGCGAGGCGGGGCGAGGGGATGTCGGACATGGGCGGCCTCCGGACGCGGAACTGCGGGCTGTTGACCGTTTTGACGGCGCAGGCCGGCCGGATGGGGCGCTCAGGTGAGATATTTCGACAGGCTGTCGCCCATCAGCTTGCTGATGGTGGAATAGCTCGCCTCCAGCTGCGTCTGATAGTTGGTCAGCAGCACCGTGGCGGCGGACAGGTCGGCGCCCTGCAGGCTGGTCTGCAGGGTGGTCAGGGTGGTGATCTTGCTGGTCGAGTCCTGCTGGTAGTTGGTCAGCGCCGTGGTGTTGGACGAAACCGTGGCCTGGCTCTCGCCGACGGCGGCCGAGCCCTGCTGGATCAGGTCGTAGGCGGCGCTGATGTTGCTGGACGAGCCGGGGTCGGCGATCAGCATCGACAGCCCGCGCAGCATCTTCTCGAACCCCGGGTCGCTGGCCTGCACCGAGGTCTTCACGCTGAAGCCGTCGGCCCCGTAGAAGGTCGAGCCGCCGGCGGCGCCCTGATAGTAGCCGGTGTCCGCCGACGTCGGGTCGGCCGTCGGCGCATAGCTGGCGGTGCCGACGTTAACCGGCGCCGTGTCGCTGGCCGTGCCCGAGAACAGATAGCCGCCGGCGTACTGGGTGTTCAGCAGGGTGGTCAGCTGGTTCATCCACGACTGGGCGTCGCCGGACAGGGTGGTGCTGTCGGTCCCCGTGGCGCTCATGAAGCTGGAGAGGTTCGAGAGGATGGTCGAGCCCAGGCTGGTGACGCTGCCCATCACCGAATAGGTCTCCTGCAGGCTGGAGAGGGCGGTGGTGGCCGAGTCGCTGTCGGCGTTCAGCCGGGCGATCTGGTTGTCGATCCGCAGCACCTGGGCCGCGTCCCCGCCGCCCAGCCCACCCCAGGTCTGGGCCTTGTAGCCCGAAGCCTCCTGGACCTGGGCGTCGGACATCTTCGCCTGGGTCCGCTGGTTCAGGCTCATCAGGTAGGTGACTTCCGAGAAGCTGGCGACGCGTCCGATCATGGCGTTCAGGCCTGCATCATCGAGATCAGGGTGGCGTACATCGCCTTGGCCGAGGCCATCAGCTGGGCGGTGGCCTCGTACTGGTTCTGGTACTGGGTCAGCAGGGCGGTCTGCTGGTCGACGTTGATCCCGGTGGCGTTGGAAAGCGCGTTCTGCGCCGCCGACAGGACGGATGCGTCGCTGTCGGACCGGCTGGAGGCCGCGGAGATCACCGAGGCGGCGTTGGCGACGAAGTTCGTGGCCAGGTCCGTCAGGGTCGACGTCGTCGCCTTGGCCGTCCCGTCGGCGGCGACGGATCTGGCGGTGGTCAGGGCGCCGGACAGGCCGGTGATGGCGCTGGCGTCGCTGGCGGTGACGCCGCTGGCCCCGGCCGCCAGCACCGAGGCGCTGCTCAGTGTTCCGGTGGGCAGGTCCGAAGGATCGGCGGCGAGCGTCGGCGACACGGCGATGGTGGCGGCGCTGTCGCCGGTGAAGAGGTCGTTGAAGCCGAAATAGTCGGAGAACGACTGGCCCGACGCCCCGACGCTGCTGGTCATGCCGCCGAGGGCGATCCCTGCGCCGGCGCCGGTCGCCTGGAGGGTCAGCTTGCCCGACCCGTCGATCGAGGCGCTGACGCCGCTGATGCCGTTCAGGCCCGTCAGAAGGTCCGAGACGCTGCTGTAGGCGGACAGGTCGAGGTCGGTGGACGAGATGACGGCGCCGCTGGACGACGTGACCGCGATCCGCACCACGCCCGTGGCGGAAAAGGCGTCCGAGCCCGAGACCGTCGCGTTGCTGGCGAGGCTGGACGGCGCCGGAAAGGCCGTGCCGGCGTTGGCGGCGGTGTTGGCGGTGGCGATGAGGCTGGAGGCCATCTGATCCAGCTGGTCCTGCTGGGCCGGCAGGAGGCTGTCGCGGAGTTGGATCAGGCCGCCGAGGGCCCCGGTGGTCACCGTCCCGGTGATATCCTTGCCTCCCACCATGATGCCGCCGATCGCGCCGGGATAGCTCGTCCCGGCGCCGAGCTGGCCGTTGTCGGCATAGCTGAGGGTGGCCGCCTGGTCGCCCAGCAGCTGGTCGCCGCCCTGGTCGTAGACCACCAGCTGCCCGGCGCCGTTGACGTAGGACTGCACGCCCATCTTCGAGGACAGGTCGGAAAGCGCGCTGTCGCGCTGGTCGAGCAGGCTGGAGGTGTCCGCGCCGGTGGCGCCCGCGGCGGCGATCTGGGCGTTGAGGCCCTGCAGCGTCTTCAGATCGCTGTTGATCGCCGTCACCGTCGTGCCGATGTCGCTGCTGGCCTGGGTGCGCAGGGTCTGGATGGACGAGGACAGGCCGCCGATCCCGGAAGCCAGGTTGGCGGCGGCGGTGACCACCGAGGCCTTGTCGGCGGCGCTGGAGGGCGAGGAGGCCAGGGTGCTCAGGGCCGTCTGGAAGCTTGTCAGCAGGCTGGAGACGTCGTCGCCGTTGGCCACGCTGCCCAGGGCGCTGTCGTAGTTCTGCAGCGCGCTGGCGATGGCGCTCGAGGCGCCGCTGGCGGCGGCCGAGCTGTTGACGGTCCGGCTGAGGTAGGCGTCGGCCGCGCGGACCACCTGGCCCTGGCTGAGGGCCACCCAATCGCTGGCCGGGGAGGTGTTTTCCCAGGTCTTCTGTGTCGCCCCGGTCTGCGAGGCGTTGGCGACGTTCTCTGTGGCCGTGGCGATCTGGTACTGCGTGTTCTGCAGCGCGACGCCGGCCGTCAGCAGGATCGAGTTCAGCGACATGACGTCAGACGGGCGGCTTGCCGGGCGGGCGGCCCGCTGCGGCGTAGGCGTCGTGGCGGCTGCGGGCGGTGCGGGCCTGCAGGATGCGCTGGCGCAAGGTCCCCTGGTCCCGACGCAGGCGCTGGACCCGCTGGGCCATGGCTTGCGAGAGGCGCTTCAGGTCGCTGGCGAGGCACAGCTGCTGGTCGGGCTCCAGCGTGCGCAGCCGCTCGGCCACCTCGCGCACCACGGCGATGGCCTCCTCGGCGGTGTCGATCACCGGCAGGGTGAAGTCGGCGCGCTGCGAGGCGGCGGCGCGACGCAGATAGGCGTCCAGGCTCGCCATGGCCTAGCCCATCGTCTGGATGAGGGTCTGGAACATCTTTTCCACTGAGGTCACCACCTGGGCGGCGGCCGAATAGGCCTGCTGGGCGACGATCATCTTGTTGAACTCGGTGGCCGTGTCGGTGGCCGAGGCCTCCAGGGCGCTGCCGACGATCGAGCCGGCCCCGTCGGCGCCGGCCGACGACAGCACGGCGCTGCCGGAGTTGTTGCTGGCCATGAAGGTCGAGCCGGACAGCTGCGACAGGCCCTGCTGGTTGACGAAGGTGGCCACCGGCACCTTGGCGACGATGATGCTGGTGTTGTTCGAGTACTTGGCGGTGATCAGGCCGTCGTCGCCCACCGACACCGAAGACAGCGAGCCGGCCGTCGACCCGTCATGGGTGTTGCTGGTGATCGAGATCTCGTTGGTGGAGTCGCTGGAGGCGTACTGCGTCAGGCCGTCGGTCTTGCCCGCCGTGCCGAGGTTCAGCGAGAAGGTGCTGTCGGCCGCCCCGGAGGTCATGCCGCTCAGGGTCAGGCTCACCGGGTCCGGGTTGGTGGAGGTCAGCACCCCGTTGCCGTCGAAATTGACGGTGATCGAGCTGGGGCTGATCGTGCCGGTCGAGGTCGACGGGTCGGTGGAATAGGGATTGGCCAGGGTCAGCGTCCAGGTGTTGGCCGCCGTCTTGGTCCAGGTCTGGCCGATGGTCTGGGTGACGCCCAGGGAGTCCACCACCTCCATCGACGAGGTGACGCTGGACCCCACCGCCAGGCCCGCCGGCAGATTGGCCGCCATCGAGGCCGTGGTGGTCGCCGCCACCGTGGTGGTGGTTGGGATCTGCACCGGCTGCAGACCCGACAGGGTCCCCGCGCTGGCGTTGGTCGGCGCGCCGCTGGCGTCGGTGGCGTAGCCCAGCAGAAAGTCGCCGCTGGAGTTCACCAGATAGCCGTTGCCGTCGGTGTCGAAGCTGCCGTCGCGGGTATAGAGGTCGGTCGCCGGCGCCACGTCGGTGGTCGAGCCCGACACCACGAAGAAGCCGGTGCCGTCGATGGCCATGTTGGTCGAGTCGGTGGTCGAGGTGACCTCGCCGTGGCTGGTCATGTCCCGATAGGTCGAGGTCGACACCCCGTCGCCGGTGCTGGCGTCCGACGACGACAGACTGGTGCTGGTCGCCGCGCTGGCGGACACCAGGGAGTCGAAGGTGACCCCCTCGACCTTGTAGCCGGTGGTCGAGGCGTTCGCGATGTTGCTGGAGATCGCCGACAGGGCGCTGCTCTGCGCGCGCAGGCCGGAGACGGCGGAGTTGAGGGCGGAGTTGAGGCTCATGGGTGCGGCCGCCTCAGCTCGACGTCGCGCCGGAGGCGGCGGCGCTGGAGCCGCTGTCCTGGCTGGCGAGCAACGACGTCAGCAGGGTGGTGATGCCGTCGAGCTTGCTGTTGGTGGTGATCTGCTGTTCCAGGCCCGCGTAGCTCACCAGCTGGCTGGCGAAGGTCGTCGGATCCATCGCGTTGGTCGGATCCTGGTTGGTCAGCTCCGTGGTCAGGATGCTGAGGAACTGGTTTTCCGTGGCGCTGGCCGAGCTCGCCGACGTCGAGCTGACGGAAGAGGCGCCGGTGGCCGAGGCGCCGGTCGAAGTGACAGCGGAAGTCATGTCTATCCCCGTTGATCAGGAGACGGCGCGAGGGCCGTTTCGCGGTTCGACGGGCGGGGGGCGGCAAATGGGGCGGAAATAATTTCGCGCCTCAGGCGACGTTTTCGCGCCCCAAGTCGCGGGGTCCCAACGTCCAAGGGCCAGATGGCGTGTCGCTGGAGAACCAGGCGGGCGCTTCCCGGCGGCGGATCACCGGCGCCGGAACCTGAACGACGAAGGGGGCCCGATGCCTACCATCAGCACCAACATCGCGGCGAACACCGCGCTGGCTTACCTCAACCAGAACTCGGCCGCGGAGAGCGCCGCCCTGGCCAAGATCTCCAGCGGCTCGAACCTCACCTCGGCGGCCAACGACGCCGCAGGCCTGGCGATCAGCACCAACATGAAGTCCGACCTGGCCGTGCTGCAGCAGGCCGCCACCAACACCACCAACGGCGAGTCGGTGCTCAACACCGCCGACGGCGCGCTGTCGAACATCTCCGACGTGCTGACCCGGATGAAGGCCCTGGCCGCCCAGGCGCAGTCGGGTTCGTCGGACGCCAGCAGCCTGTCGGACATCCAGACGGAGTTCTCGGCCCTGGCGACGGAAATCTCCAACATCGCCACCCAGACCACCTTCAACGGTCAGGCCCTGCTGTCGACCACCAACGCCGACGGAACCACCAGCGCCTTCACCTCGACCCTGGGGGCCACCTTCCTGACCGGGACGAGTTCCAGCGACACCATCTCGGTGAAGCTGAGCGACCTGACCTCGATGATCACGGCGCTGAAGGGCCTGGATGTGACCACGGGGACCGGCGCCACCACGGCCATGAGCACGCTGACCACCGACATCCAGTCGATCTCCACCGACCGGGCGTCCGTGGGCGCCCAGCTGGAGCAGCTGCAGTACACCGGCGACACGATCTCGACGTCGATCACCAACCTGCAGTCCGCCAGCTCGGCGATCAGCGACGTGGACCTGTCCGCCGAGCAGACGACCTACACCAACGAGCAGACGCTCACGAGCGCCGCGGTCAGCGCCCTGACCGAGGCGAACGCGATGCAGGGGGAACTGCTCAAGGTCCTGCAATAGCGGCAGGTCCGCGCGAAGCGGGGCGTTCCCGAACATGGGGCGTCCCGCGGGCGCGCAAGAGGGGCGAGGGCGATGACCAGCACATCGGCGACCACCAGCAGCGGCGCCGTCGTCACCTCAGGGTCGACGACCTATATCGCCTCGTCTGCCTCGGGCCTGGACACCGCCTCCCTGGTGTCGGCCGCCGTGGCCACCAAGACCAAGGTCGCCGACAGCATCGACGCCCAGGTCACCGCCAACAAGAACCGGATCTCGGCCTATGCCGACGTCCAGACCCTGCTGAACGCCCTGTCGTCCTCGGTCGACGCCCTGGCCTCGGCCGCCAACCTGTCCAGCGGGACCACCAGCGCCTGGGCGGGAACCACCGCCAGCGTCACCGCCTCGGACGGCGCGGTGACCGCCGGCAACATCCCCAGCGTCGACACCACCGGCGCGGCCGCGGCCGGCAGCTACGACATCACCGTCTCTCAGCTGGCCAAGAGCATGAAGGTCGCCGGCGCGGCCATGGCCCAGGACAGCGCCCTGAACCTGGCGGGAAGCTTCACCCTGTCCGCCGCCGACGGGACCGCCGCGACCATCCAGGTCACAGCGGGCATGAGCCTGTCGGACGTCGCCGGCGCCATCAACGCCCAGTCGGCGACCACCGGGGTCGACGCGACGCTGGTGCAGGTGTCCAGCGGCAGCTACCGCCTGGTGCTTTCGGGCGCCGACACCGGCCAGGCGATATCCGCCGCCGCGGCGTCCGGCGGCGACGTGCTGGGCGGGCTCGGCCTGACCGGCGCGGACGGCGCGTTCGCCACCGTGCTGCAGCCGGCCCAGGACGCGGTGTTCACCCTGGATGGAACCAGCATCTCCAGCGCCAGCAACACGGTGGCCAACGTCCTGCCCGGCGTGACCCTGAACCTGTCGGGCGTCACCACCGGCTCGGACACCCTGACCATGACCATCGGCCAGGACACCTCGGCGGTGACCAGCGCGGTGCAGGCCTTCATCAGCGCCTACAACAACCTGCATGACTACATGGCCGCCCAGGAGAGCGTGGGATCGGACGGCGCGGTGGCCTCCACCGCCTATCTGTTCGCCGACAGCACCCTGCGCGCGCTGAACACCGCGCTCGGCGGCCTGCTCACCGGGGGCAGCGGCGCATCTGGCGCAACGATCGGCCATCTCAGCCAGCTGGGCGTCACCTTCGACGGTTCAAACGACCTGCAGCTCAGCGACCCCGCGGCCCTCGCCGACGCCCTCTCGTCGAACGCCGCCGCGGTGCAGGGCTTCTTCCAGTCCAGCTACACCACCAGCAACAGCGCGCTGCGCCTGATCGGCAATTCGGGGACGGGTTCGCTCAGCTTCACCCTGGACATCACCGCCGATGCCAACGGCGTCACCGGCGCCACGGTGAACGGCCAGTCGGGCCTGTTCACGGTGTCGGGCAACGAGCTGATCGGGGCGGCGGGCACGCCCTACGCCGGCCTGACCCTGGCGATCAACGCCAGCGCCGATACGTCGATCAGCGTGACCCTGAACCAGGGCCTGGCCGACAGCCTGGTGAACCTCGCCCGGCAGTTCGGCGACACCTCGGGCGGACTGATCCAGACACAGATCTCCGGCCTGACGGCCACCGACAGCACCCTGTCGGCGCGGTCCTCGAGCATCCGCAGCGACGCCGACGCCTATCAGACCCAGCTCATCAACAAGTACGCGAAGATGGAGACGGAGATCTCCGCCGCCCAGATCGTGCAGCAGGAAATCCAGGCGGTGCTGAATGCAAAGAGCAACTGACGCCCTTGCCCCGGCCGTGGCGCAGGGGCTTCGCGCCTACGCCGCCATCGCCCGCGCCACCCTGTCGCCGCGCGAGGCCAGCCTGACGCTGCACGAGACGTTGTGCGGCGAACTGCTGGCGGCAAGACGTGCCTACGCGGAGGGACGGCTGGACCAGATGTGCCGACGCCAGACCCGCTGCATGCAGGTGCTGCTCGCCCTGCAGACCGATATCCTTGGGGCGGGAGACGGGGGGGCGGGGGACGGGGCCGGGAGCGCGATGCTCGCCGGTTTCTACGGCCATCTCTACGAGCGTGTGCGCCGGGCTGGCCGGCGCAACGACGTGGCTGCGGAATTCGAGCGAATCGCCGAGCTGCTGGCCCGGTTCTGCCGGAAAATGCGCGCAGCCCTCTAGTCGCGCCGCCGGGGCAGTGCTCGCCCGGGCGTCGACCGGCGCGACAAGTATAGTTGGCACAATTCCTGCACTGATTTCCCTCGAAGGTCAAATATCGAGGGTGATCATGATGTGTGAAATCGACAATGACAACACATCATTACAGGGCGGCGGCGAGTCTGAAGCAAACAGACGTGAAATGAATTGTGACCGACATGGATTCAAGGCGGTCAAACTTGCAACGAAAGCTGACGCTTGCTGCGTTCCCGTAGGAATTGTGACGGGGGCGGAGAGCGACGAGGTCCTCTGCGAGCGCCTCCGCGCCGGCGACCACCGCGCCTTCCACGCGCTGATGGCGCGTCACTCGGCGATGGTCGGGCGCCTGGCGATGAACATCCTCAGCGACCGCGGCGAGGCCGAGGATGTGGTTCAGGAGGTGTTCGTCTCGCTGTGGCGCAACAGAGGCGCCGTAGTTCTGCACAGCGCCAAGTTCAGCACCTGGCTCTACCGGGTTTCGATCAACAAGGCGATAGACAAGCGCAGGTCCAGGCGGGCCACGCCGCAGCCTATGGAAGCCATCATCGCCGCCTGTGACGCCATGGCCGCCGACAATGTCTCAAGCGACCAGGAGCGGGCGGTCGACGATGCTGACTCCGCGCGTGCGCTCAAGCTGGAGATTGCGCGCCTGCCCGGGAACCAGGCGACAGCCTTGCGCGGTTTCTATTTCGAGGGGCGTGATGTAGCGTCGATCGCGGCCGGGATGGGATGCTCCGAACAGGCGGTGCGCGCCCTGCTGAAGCGGGGCAAGCAGACGCTCCGTGAGCGTTTGAGCAGGCAGGCCAAGACGACAGATCATGACAGTTTCGGAATTCAGGGACATGCTTCTGCGGTACGGGCCTGTCGTCGATAGGTGGCCTGCCGCCATGATTTCGCCCGCTTTGGAACTGCTGCGCACCTCTGCCGAGGCGCAGGACTTTTTTGCCCAGGCCAGCGCCGAAGAGGACCAGCCGCCCCGCGCCGCCGGCCCGGCGCCCGACGCCAAGCGCCGCAACGCCGCGGTCCGATAGCAGGCCGAGGGGCCCCGCATGGCCGTGAAGATCGTCGCCGTTCTCACCGCCCGGCCGGGCAAGGCGGAGGCTCTGCGCACCCTGCTGGACGGCATGCTGGCGTCCAGCCGCGCCGAGGCCGGCAATCTGCGCTACGACCTGTGGCAGGACCAGGCCGATGCGAACCGCTTCGTGCTGGACGAGCTCTACGTCGACGCCGCCGCCGTCGCCTCGCACCGCGCCACGGCGCACTTCCAGGCCTATCTGTCGAAGATCAACGACCTGGCCGAGCGCACGGCTTTGGTGCTGGATCCGCTTACCGTCGCGTGACGGCAGACGGTCAATCCGAATTTTCCCTGCCGTCACCCTCGGGCGTAAGTCCCGAGGGTCCATGAACACGGGAGACCGTTTGGCGCGCTTCGAAGGGCGCGCCACACGCCTGCGGCTGCCATCCGAGTGACGCTCCGCTGCCGCTCGCGACTGCGCTTGCCGTGTTCATGGATCCCCGGGACTTTCGCCCGGGGATGACGGTGGAGGGGAGGCAGGAGGCGGCAACTGTCTCGACGCCGCCTGCAGCGCTACCGCTTCTGGTCCACGTCGCGCACCGCGCCGCGGGCGGCGCTGGTGGTGAAGGCGGCGTAGGCGCGCAGGGCCGGGGAGACCTTGCGGTCGCGGTGGCCGGGCTTCCAGGCGTCGTCGCCCTTGGCCACCATCGTCGCGTGCCGCTCGGCCAGCACCGCGTCGGCCACCGCCAGGTGGATCGAGCGATTGGGGATGTCGATCTCGATGCGGTCGCCGTCCTCCACCAGGCCGATCAGGCCGCCTTCCGCCGCTTCCGGCGAGACGTGGCCGATGGACAGGCCCGAGGTGCCGCCCGAGAAGCGCCCGTCGGTGATCAGGGCGCAGGCCTTCCCCAGGCCCTTCGACTTCAGGTAGCTGGTCGGATACAGCATCTCCTGCATGCCGGGGCCGCCACGCGGACCTTCATGCCGGATCACCAGCACGTCGCCGGGGTTGATGCGGTTGCCGAGGATGGCGCTGACGGCGTCGTCCTGGCTCTCGAACACCCGCGCCGGGCCGGCGAACACCAGGATGCTCTCGTCGACCCCGGCGGTCTTCACGATGCAGCCCTCGGTGGCCAGGTTGCCGAACAGCACGGCCAGGCCGCCGTCCTTGGAAAAGGCGTTCTCGACGTCGCGGATCACCCCGCCCTTGCGGTCCAGATCCAGCTCCTTCCAGCGGCGCGACTGGCTGAAAGCGGTCTGGGTCGGCACGCCGCCGGGGGCGGCGCGGAAGAATTCGTGCACGCTGGCGCTATTGCTGCGGCGGATGTCCCAGCGCTGCAGCGCCTCGCCCAGGCTGGCGCTGTGCACGGTCGGGGCGTCGGTGTTCAGCAGGTCCGCCCGCTCCAGTTCGCCCAGGATCGCCATCACGCCGCCGGCGCGGTGGACGTCTTCCATGTGCACGTCGGACTTGGCCGGCGCGACCTTGGACAGGCACGGCACCTTCCTGGAGAGCCGGTCGATATCGGCCATGGTGAAGTCGACGCCCGCCTCGCTGGCCGCGGCCAGCAGGTGCAGCACGGTGTTGGTCGAGCCGCCCATGGCGATGTCCAGGCTCATGGCGTTCTCGAACGCCGCGAAGCTGGCCACCGAGCGCGGCAGCACCGAGGCGTCGTCCTGTTCGTAATAGCGGCGGACGATGTCGACGATGGTGTGGCCGGCTTCCAGGAACAGCCGCTCGCGGTCGGCGTGGGTGGCCAGCACCGAACCGTTGCCCGGCAGCGAAAGGCCCAGCGCCTCGGTCAGGCAGTTCATCGAGTTGGCGGTGAACATCCCCGAGCACGAGCCGCAGGTGGGGCAGGCGGCGCGCTCGATGTTGGCGACCTCTTCGTCGCTGATCGCGTCGTCGGCGGCCGCGACCATGGCGTCGATCAGGTCGAGGGCGACTTCCTTGCCCTTCAGCATCACCTTGCCGGCCTCCATCGGCCCGCCGGAGACGAACACCGAGGGGATGTTGAGGCGCAGCGAGGCCATCAGCATGCCGGGGGTGATCTTGTCGCAGTTGGAGATGCAGACCAGGCCGTCCACGCAGTGGGCGTTGGCCATGTATTCCACGCTGTCGGCGATCAGCTCGCGCGAGGGCAGGCTGTAGAGCATGCCGTCGTGGCCCATGGCGATGCCGTCGTCCACGGCGATGGTGTTGAACTCCTTGGCCACGCCGCCGGCGCGCTCGATCTCCCGCGCGACCAGCTGGCCCAGGTCCTTCAGGTGCACATGGCCCGGCACGAACTGGGTGAACGAGTTGACCACCGCAATGATCGGCTTGCCGAAGTCGCCGTCCTTCATGCCGGTGGCGCGCCACAGGCCGCGGGCGCCCGCCATGTTGCGGCCGTGGGTCGAGGTGCGGGAGCGGTAGGCGGGCATGGGGTGCGCTTTCAGGCGGGAACGATGCAGGGTTCCTCTCCCCCAGGTGGGCGCGAAGCTCAAGAGGGCAAGGCCAATTGATCCGGCTTTGCGCTATAGGCTGGGCGTGGACTGAAGAGGAATGGAGCCAGTATGGCCGGCCCGGTGACAATCTACGGGATCAAGCAGTGCGACACCATGAAGAAGGCCCGCGACTGGCTCGAGGGCCACGGCGTGGCCTACGCCTTCCACGACTACAAGGCCGTGGGCGTCGACCGGGCGAAGCTGCAGGCGTGGGCCAAGGCGGTCGGCTGGGAGCTGCTGCTGAACCGCGCCGGCACGACCTTCCGCAAGCTGCCGGACGCCGACAAGACCGGCATCGACGAGGCCAAGGCCATCGCGCTGATGCTGGCCCAGCCCTCGATGATCAAGCGCCCGGTGCTGGAGACCGGCGAAGGCGCGCCGCTGGTCGGCTTCAAGCCGGCCGCCTACGCGGCGCGGTTCGGCTGAGTTGCAATCGCCGTCGTCACCCCGGACGCAGCCGCGCAGCGGCGGAGATCCGGGGCCGGCGGCGCCGCCTTCCAGCTGGATGGCGTCTGGGCGGCGGAGGGGCCGGCCCCGGCTCGGCGCTTCGCTTGGCCGGGGTGACGAGAGAGAACGGTCGTTCGACTTTTTAGGCCCCGAACCCGCCGTCGATGGTCTGCAGCGAGCCGGTGATCATCGCCGCGTGCGGGCCGGCGATATAGGCGGCGTACTCGGCGATCTCGTCGGCGTGGGCGTGGCGCTTGATGGCCATGAACGAGTGCATCAGGCCGGCCATCGGCCCGTCGGCCGGGTTCATGTCGCTGTCCACAGGGCCCGGCTGGATGGCGTTGACGGTGATGCCGCGGTCGCCAAAGTCGCGGGCCAGGCCGCGCACCAGGCCCTGCACCGCCGACTTGGTCAGGCCGTAGGCCGCGCCGCCGGCGAAGGGCACCCGGTCGCCGTTCACCGAGCCGATGACGATGATCCGCCCGCCGTCGCGCATCGTGCGCGCCGCCTCGACGGCGGCGTGGTAGGGCGAGCGGACGTTGATGTCGATCATCCGGTCGACCGCATCGGGGTCGAGGGTCAGGGGGTCGCCGATCATCGCCACGCCGG
Source organism: Caulobacter sp. KR2-114 (assembly GCF_049446115.1). Taxonomy (NCBI): domain Bacteria; kingdom Pseudomonadati; phylum Pseudomonadota; class Alphaproteobacteria; order Caulobacterales; family Caulobacteraceae; genus Caulobacter; species Caulobacter sp. KR2-114. Next base: position 984,866 of record NZ_JBMSEC010000002.1, on the reverse strand, counting down.
CGTTGACCACCAGCACGTCCAGCGGCCCGCGCGCCGCCACGGCGGCGATCACCGCGTCGCGGTCGGCGCTGTCGACCTTCAGCGCCTCGCTCCCGGTCTCGGCGGCCAGGGCCCTGGCGGCGTCTTCCGAGCCCGCATAGGTGAAGGCGACCTTGCCGCCGTCGCCCGCGAAGCGCCGCACGATCGCCGCCCCGATCCCGCGGCTGCCGCCGAGCACCAGGATGTTCTTGTCCGAAAAGCCAGCCATGACGGCCTCCTTGAGTTTGTATAGCGGCCACTACATATTTACCCCGCGGGCGACCGCAAGAGGACATCTGTAGTGAGCGCTAAAAATAGTTCCGCATCCCCTGTTGCGCCCCATCGCGGCAGGCCACGGGGCTTCGACCGCGAGCAGGCCGTGGAGACGGCGATGAGGCTGTTCCATGCCCGCGGCTACGACGCCGTCGGCGTGGCGGAGCTGGGGGCCGCCCTGGGGGTTAAGCCGCCGAGCTTCTACGCGGCGTTCGGCAGCAAGGCCGGCTTGTTCCACGAGGCGCTGGAACGATATCAGGGCGGGGAGGCCAACCTGTTCGCCTACGCCTTGGCGCAGGAGGGTGAGGACGCGTCGGCCGAAGCGATCGCGGCCGGCATGTTACGCCGGGCGGCGCAGGTCTATCCGTTGCGCGACGGCGTCGCGGGCTGCCTGGTGATCGACGGCGCGCGCAACAGCGCCGACCCCGAAGCCCGCGCGTTGACGGCTGCGATCAAGACGGAGGCGATCCGGCGCCTGACGTCGTTCCTTCGGCGACGCTATCCGCCGGCGGAGCATCCTGGCCTGGCTGAGCGGCTGACGGCGTTCGTCAACATTGCGCTGGCCGGCATGTCGGCGGCCGCGCGCGACGGCGCCGATCGCGCTACGCTGGAGGCGTTTGCGGAGGCCTCGATCCGGGCCTTCCGAAGAGAGGCGGCCGGGGAGGGCTGAAGCCGATGCCGATGCGGCGTGGCAGGCGGTGGCTGGCGGCGGTGGTCGCCGGCGTGACCCTGGCGCCGGCGGCTGCGTCCGCCGCGACGACCGACGCGCACTGGTATCGGATCGCCGGAGAGGACGGGGCGGTGCTGGGGTGGGCCAGCGAAAGCCGTATGGCCATCGGCGAGGGCGTTGAGGTCGCGGCCCAGCAGGACATCGTCCTCGCCGAACCGGGACACTTGCCTGGGCATCTGACAGCCCGCAGCGTCCGTCGGGAGGACCGCGCCGGCCATACCGTATTGCTCGACAGCCTCTCCACGGTGGATGGATCGTGGACCCGCAACACCGCCCGCATCCAGGGGCCAAAGGCGGTGATCGTGCACGCCACGGCGTTCGACCGTCGCACCGTCGTGGTGGCATTGCCTGCCGACGTGCGCTTCGACGGCGGCGAGGACATGCTGGGCGCCTGGCTGGCGTCCGGCGCGCCCCGCCTTGAGCTCAAGGACTTCGATGCCGACGACATGGCGGTGGAACGCGTGGTCTACGAGATCGCCCCGCCCCGCCCGGATGACCCGCCGAACCTGCGGGCGGTGCGCCGCGAGCGGTACGATGGCGAGAGCCTGGTAGCGGTTTCCCGGCTGCTACTGGATCAGGGTGGTCAGGTGACGCGCGCCGTGCAGCCGATGCTGGGCGGGCGGTTCACCGTCTCGGCCGTCGACCAGGCCACGGCGCAGGCGCCGCATCCCCCGTACCGGCTGCTGGCCTCGGTGATGCGCAAGTCGCCTTACCATATCCCCGACGCCGCGGCCGTCGGCCACATGCGCTACCGGTTCGGCTTCGAGGACGGCCTTGCCTTTGCGCCGCCCCAGACTGGGGAGCAGCGGGTCGTCGCCGACGATGATGGCATGGTGCTCGACATCTGCAAGGGCTGTGGACCGGGCCTAGCCACGGATTCCGCGACCCTGGCCGACGCCCTGCGGCCAACCGCATGGCTGCAAAGCGACGATCCGCGCATCCGCGCCATCGCCGCGCCGGTGGCGAAGCTGAAGCTGAGCGACACGCGCAAGATGGAGATTCTGACCAGGATCACGAACGCCAGGATCTCCACCGTCGACTTCAACGGCCACTTCTCGGCGCTGGAGGCGTTGCAGCGGCGACGCGGCGATTGCACGGAGACGGCTGTTCTGCTGGCGGCGTTGGGTCGGGCGGCAGGCATCCCGACACGAGTGGCCAACGGGCTGATCTATTCCAGCGAGCAGTACCACGGCGTCTCGAACGCCTTCATGCCGCACAGTTGGACCCTGGCCTTCGTCGATGGCCACTGGATGAGCTTCGACGCCGCTGTCGACGCCGGCTTCGACAGCACGCACATCGCGCTCAACGCCGGCGACGGCGATGCGCGCTCGGTGAACGCCGGCGCGCAGCTGGCCAGCCTGCTGGTGTGGAAGAGCATGGCCGAGGTGAAGCGGCGCGACGCGGGCGGACCCGCCGTCCCGGCGCCGCCGGTCAGGACGCCTTCGGAGCCTTCGCCGGGGCGGTGACCGGGGCTGGCAAAGCCTTGGCCGCCTGGGTGGTCGCCACCGCCGCCGGGGCGTCCTCGTAGACGGTGGGCAGGGCCGGCGCAGCGTCGGCATGTTCGATGAACTTCACGTTCGCCGGATCCTTGATGCCGCCGATGACCAGCACGTCGATCGTGGCCGGCGTAGCGTCCTGTGCGGCTGCCGCCAAGGGCGTGGCCAGCGCCGCGGCGGCAGTCGCCGCCGCTACAGCGATGCCGACCGGCAGGCGGTAGGAGACGCAGACCTCGTCCTGGCAGGCGCTCAGGAACGCCACGCGCTCGCCGTCGCTCATCGCGTCCAGCGCAACGACCTGCCGCTTGCACATGCGGCAGAAGTCGCCCTGCATCACCTCGGCCAACTGGCTCTTGTAGGGACAGGGGCTCTGGATCTTCGGAAAGACGGCCATTTGAGGCTCCCGAATTCAGGTTGCGTTGTGTGCGGCTTGCGGCGTGGAGGCCTTGGCGGGCGCCGCGGCAGCCTTGGCGCTCGTAGCAACCGTCGGAGGCGGCGCGTCCTCGTACACCGTGGGTAACGCGGCTGCTTTGGAGTCAGCCGCCTCGACGAACTTCACGTTCGCCGGGTCCTTGATGCCGCCGGCGACGACGACCAGGTCGGCGAGCGTGGCGGCGTCCTGGGCGGCGGCGGCCATGGGAGCTGACACGGCTGCTGTGGCCAGTGCGGCGGCCACGGCGATCTGGACCGGCAGCCGGTACGAGACGCAGACTTCGCCAGTACAGGCGGAGAGGAAGTCGACCCGTTGGTCATCGCTCATCGCGGTCAGGTCGAAGACCTGGCGCTTGCACATGCGGCAAACGTCGCCCTCCATGATGGCGGCGAGATTGTCCTGATAGGGGCAGGGACTCTGAATCCTTGGGAAGACAGCCACCCGTTCCTCTCCTGACCCCGTCTTGCGCCGCCCGGCCCGGCGCGCGTTCCGCGAGGTTGTGGCCGCAGGCTAACCTTGCGTAACTCAATCGTCGATAGGTATTCGCGCCTGGGCGCGCCCGTCTGCGCAGGTTACGTTTGATCACATGACCCTCGAGCAGCTCCGCATCTTCGTCGCCGTCGCCGAGCGCCAGCATGTGACCCGCGCGGCGCACGCGCTGAACCTGACGCAGTCGGCGGTGAGCAGCGCCGTGACGGCGCTGGAGGCGCGCCACGGGGTGGCGCTGTTCGACCGGGTCGGCCGGTCCATCGTGCTCAATCCGGCCGGCGCGGTGTTCCTCGACGAGGCGCGGGCGGTGCTCGCCCGGGCGGCGGCGGCCGAGGCGGCGCTGGCCGATCTGGGCGACCTGTCGCGTGGGCGCCTGAGCATCCACGCCAGCCAGACCATCGCCAGCTACTGGCTGCCCGCCCGGCTGGCCGCCTTCCACAAGGCCTATCCCGGGATCGCGCTGCAGGTGGCGATCGGCAACACCAGCGACGTGACGCGGGCGGTCGCGGAGGGCGACGCCGAACTGGGCCTGGTCGAGGGCGAGGTGGACGATCCCGCGCTCGAGCGGGTGGTGATGGATCACGATCCGCTGTGCCTGGTGGTCGGCCGGGACCACCCCTGGGCCGGCCTGACCGCCGAGCCCAAGGACCTCGCCGCCAGCGAGTGGGTGGTGCGCGAGGCCGGCTCCGGCACCCGCGCGGCGCTGGAGGGCGCCCTGCGGACGCGCGGCCTGGCGCTGGACGGCCTGCCGCTGGCCATGGTGCTGCCGGGCAACGAGGCGGTGCGGTCGGCGGTGCGGGCGGGCGCCGGCGCAACCCTGATCTCGCGCAGCGTCGTCACGGTCGGCCTGGAGCTGGGCTCGCTGGTCGAGGTGCCGTTCGCCGTGGCGCCGCGCGCCTTCTGGCGGCTGCGCCATCGCCAGCGCTATCGCAGCCGGGCAGGCGAGGCGTTCCTGCAGGTCGCCGCAGGTCTGCAGGGACCAGATCGTTCTGCTATATCGAACGTTTTTAGCTGAAACTTGCGTTGGAATTGAACAGCGATCCGGCGCGATAGGGGAGGGCCATCCGGACCGGAGATTCCCCATGACCGGCGTCGCCCTTGCCTCCGCCTTTCGCCTGCGCCCCCTGGCGGCGCTGGCCAGCCCGCGCGAGGTGATCCGCCAGTTCACCCCCAACTGGTTCGCCGCCACCATGGGCACCGGCATCCTGTCCCTCACCCTGGCCCAGGTCCCGGGCGCGCCGGCCTGGACGCGCGGGCTCGCCGAAGGGCTCTGGGGGCTGAACATCGGGCTCTTCGGCCTGTTCGCCGCGCTCTACGCCGCGCGCTGGGTGATGTTCCCGGGCGAGGCGCGCCGGATCTTCGGCCACGCGCTGATGTCGATGTACTTCGGCTGCATCCCCATGGGGCTGGCGACGATCGTCAACGGCCTGCTGCTGTTCGGTGCGCCGCGCTGGGGCCAGGCGGCCGTGGAGGGGGCGCAGCTGCTCTGGCGGGTCGACGCCGGCCTCTCGGTCGCCTGCGGGCTGGCCGTGCCGTTCCTGATGTTCACCCGCCAGGGCCACAGCCTGGAGAAGATGACCGCGGTGTGGCTGCTGCCGATCGTCGCCTGTGAGGTGGCGGCCGTCACGGCAGGCCTGCTGGCGCCGCGCCTGGCCGACCCGGCCGACCGGCTGCAGACCCTGGTCGCCGGCTATGCCCTGTGGGCGCTGTCCGTGCCGATGGCCCTCGGCGTGCTGGCGATCCTGTTCCTGCGCATGGTGGCGCACAGCCTGCCGCCCGTCGCGATGGCCGCCAGCAACTGGCTGGCCCTGGGGCCGATCGGCACCGGCGCCCTGGGCCTGCTGGTGCTGGGCGGGGCGAGCCCGATCCTGGCGGGCGCCGGCCTGGCCGACGTCGCCGGCGCGGCCCGCGGGGTCGACCTGATCGGCGGCCTGCTGCTGTGGGCCTACGGCCTGTGGTGGATGGCCATGGCGGTGATGACCACGCTTCGCTACCTGAAAGGCGGCCTGCCGTTCAATCTCGGCTGGTGGGCCTACACCTTCCCGCTGGGCGTCTTCGCCGCGGCCACCCTGCGGCTGGCGGCGCTGCTGCCGATCCCGGCCCTGACCGGCTTCGCCCAGCTGCTGGTCGCCGCCCTGGCGGCGATCTGGGTGCTGGTCGCTGGCCGCACCCTGGCCGGCGCCTGGCGGGGCGAGCTGTTCTCGGCGCCCTGCCTGGCCGAGGACGGCGTGGCGCGGTGAGCGCGCGCCCGGCGCGCCTTTGCCCCGGCCTGCCCCCGGTTGTCTGAAGCCGCCGCCGCGTCGGCCGGAGGGGATCGTCGGCGCTGGCCTCGCGCGCATGGCGCCGCATAGTCCCAAGGTATTGGCCGGCCGTGGGGCGCTGGCCGCGATGCTGGGGCCTGGAGCATGATCCTCGGACTGTCGGTCGCCACCTTCACCCTCGTGCACGTGCTGATCAGCCTGGTCGGCATCGGCGCCGGCCTGGTCGCCCTGGTGGCGATGATCGCCGGCAAGGACCTCGGCGGCTGGACCGCCACCTTCCTGGCCACGACCGTGGCGACCAGCGCCACGGGCTTCCTGTTCCATTCCAAGGCCATCGGACCGCCGCACATCGTCGGCGCCATCTCGCTGGTGGTGCTGCTGGTGGCGCTGGTCGCCCTCTACGGCCGCCACCTGGCCGGGCGCTGGCGCCTGGCCTATGTCGTGACGGCGGTCCTCGCCCTGTACTTCAACTGCTTCGTCGGCGTGGTGCAGGCGTTCCAGAAGATCGCCTTCCTCAACGCCCTGGCGCCCAAGGGAACCGAGCCGCCGTTCGCCATCGCCCAGGGCCTGCTGCTGGTGGCCGCCATCGCCGCGGGCTGGCTGGCGGTGCGCAACTTCCACCCGGCCGAGCGCGGCTCGGGCGCCGCGATCCGGCCCGCCACGGTCTGAGGCTGTCAGCAGACGGCGCCTGGCGGGGTGCGCACGGGCGGCCGGGTGACTACATCGGCGGGACGCAGCCCCCCGGAGTCCCATGGCCGACCTTTCCGCCTTCCCGATCACCCGCCGCTGGCCCGCGCAGCATCCCGATCGCCTGCAGCTCTATTCCCTGCCCACGCCCAACGGGGTGAAGGTGTCGATCATGCTCGAGGAGATCGGGCTGGCCTACGAGCCGCACCTGATAGACATCGGCGCCAACGAGACTTGGACGGCCGAGTACCTGTCGCTCAATCCGAACGGCAAGATCCCGGCGATCCTCGATCCCGACGGTCCGGGCGGCCAGCCACTGGCGCTGTGGGAGTCCGGCGCGATCCTGATGTACCTGGCCGAGAAGACCGGCCAGCTGCTGCCCACCGATCCGGCGGCCCGCTGGGAGACCCTGCAGTGGGTGATGTTCCAGATGGCCAGCATCGGCCCGATGTTCGGGCAGGTCGGCTTCTTCCACAAATTCGCCGGCCGCGAGATCGAGGACAAGCGGCCGCTGAACCGCTACCGCGACGAGAGCAAGCGCCTGCTGGGCGTGCTGGAGGGCCGCCTGGCCGACCGCCGCTGGCTGATGGGCCAGGACTTTACCGTCGCCGACGTCGCCACCCTGGGCTGGGTGCGCAATCTGGTCGGCTTCTACGGCGCGGGCGAACTGGTGGACTACGACAGCCTCAAGGCCGTGCCGGCCTGGCTGGAGCGCTGTCTGGAGCGCCCGGCGGTGCAGCGGGGCCTGGCCATTCCCTCGCGAGGCTGAACGGGCGCGAAAGCGTCACGCGGGCTGCGCTATAAGGGCGCGAGCGGATGGGAGCGCCTCGGTCATGACCACGCACGGCAGCGGAACCGAGGCCGACCCCTGGCGCCTCAAGACCCCGTCCCTGACGGCCGACTACCTGGCCTGGCGGGACGAGGCCGCCGATCCGCCGGCGCTGGTGGTGCAGGCTGGCGCAACGCGGCTGTCCTACCAGCTGCGCGGGCTGGGCGACCTGTACGCCTGGCTGAAGGCGCGGGGCGACTGGGCCGAGCTGGGCTCGGCCGACGAAGGCAAGCCCGTGAAGCCGGACAGCGTCGAGGCCTGGGCCCGGGCCGAGGACAATCCAGTGGGCGGGTACTACGGCCTGCGCAAGGGCTACCGCGGCCGCTTCGCCAACTACGTGACCCCGGTCCTGGAAGCCCTCGAGCGCGTGGAGCTGGAGCACGGCGCGCGCAACAACCGCGTGCGCGCGCTCTAGGCAGGGCGTGTCGTCCGCGGGCGGTCCTTTGGCGGTTGATCGCCTGGGCGTGATTTGGCGCCGCCCCTGTCGGCGGAAGCACGGTCGGGACGTCCTCGTGGCAGCGGCGCGGAAGGGCGCCGATCGCCTGGAGACCCACCATGACCGCAACCACCGCCCCCGACACCGTCCGCCAGGGCGACACGCCTGCCGCCATGCGCTGGACCGGCTGGGCGCTGAGCGGGCTCTTCGCCCTCTTCATGCTGATAGACATCGGCATCAAGCTGGCCGGCGTCCCGCAGGTGGCGCAGACCCTGGCGCCGCTGGGCTGGACGCTGGATCGCGCCGAGCCGATCGCGCCGATCGAGCTGCTGGCCCTGCTGCTGTATCTGTTCCCGCGCACCGCGGTGCTGGGGGCTATCCTGCTGACCGGGGTGATGGGCGGGGCGGTCGCCACGCACATGCGAGTGGGCGATCCGCTGTTCAGCCACGTCCTGTTCGGCGTCTACCTGGGCCTGTTCGCCTGGGGCGGGCTGTGGCTGCGCGACGCGCGGCTGCGGGCGCTGACGCCCTGGCGGGCCTGACTTTTTCTGCGCCCCTGCATCCGGACGGGCGCGCGGCGGCGACTAAGGCTCAGATGGGGCTGCGTTGGCCCCGCGAACTTGGGAGCGGGCCATGGCCTCTTCGTTCTGGGAGCAGCACTGGTGGCTGGTGTTCGCCGCGGCGGCGCTGGTGATCCCGGTGGGCGGGATGATCGCCTCGACCTTCACCACCTGGCTGCACTTCCGGCAGCGGCGCGAGGCGCTGGCGGCGCTGAAGGCCTATGCCGACTCCGGCCGCACCCCGCCGCCCGAGCTGGCTGAGATCCTCAAGGCGCAGGCGACCGGACCGTTCTACAACGTCGGCGTTCGCTTCGGCCCAACGCCGGGGGCCGCGCCGGGCGCCGCGCCAGGACCAGGCGACTGGAGCGATCCAGCCTCGCCCTGGGCCGATCCGATGATGTGGGGCTCCGACCGCTACGCCCGCCGCGCCGCCCGCCAGGCCATGCGCATGGCCCGCTGGCGCTACCGCGCGCCCTATCGGCGCTGGTCCGCGGTGGTGTGGCTGGCGGCGCTGACGGTAGGCTTCGGCTACGCCGCGCAGCACGCCACGGGCGACACCGCCAACGCCTTTCTGGTGACGGCGATCATCCTGGGCGCGGCGACCGTGGGCAGTGTGGTGACGGCGGTGATCGCCACCGTCATGCGGCCCTAGAGCATGTTAGGCGAAAGTGTACGCGGTTTCGCCGCTCGAACATGCTCTAAACTTTTGAAGGTAGAGCCTTTTTATACGGGTCAGATGATTCCATCTGACCCTAAAAGGCTCTAGGCCGCGCGGAACGAGGCAGGAGCGGTCCGGCGATGAGCGCCATGGCGATCCCCTTGCAGAGCGACAGCGCCGCCTGGATGGCGGCGCTGAACGCCGTGCTCGGCGCGGGCGGCAGCGGCGGCGCGGCGGCGGCGGCGTCGGGCTGGCGCGGGGCCGCGGACGGCGATGCCGACCTGGCGGCCGCGGCGGCGCTGGGCTCGCGCCCGGCCTTCGACCGCATCGTCGGGCGCCATCAGCAGGCGGTGCGCAGCTTCCTGCGCCGGCTGTGCGGCGACGCGGCGCTGGCCGACGACCTGGCGCAGGAGACCTTCATCGCCGCCTGGACGGGCCTGTGGCGCTACAAGGGGGGCGCGTCCCTGCGCTCCTGGCTGTGCGCGATCGCCTGGCGCAAGCACCAGGACGCCGTGCGCGCCCGGCGCCGCGCCGACCGCCGCGAGGCGGCGGCGGGCGAGGCCGAGGCGCTGGCGGCCAGCGGGGCAGGGGCGCCGGCCGAGGCGCGGCTCGACCTGGCCACGGCCCTGGCCGGCCTGCCGGCGGAACAGCGCGCGGCGGTGGCGCTGTGCCTGGGCGCGGACTTTTCGCACGCCGAGGCCGCCGAGGCGCTGGGCCTGCCGCTCGGCACGGTGAAATCGCACGTGGCGCGGGGGCGCGAGAAGCTGCTGGCGCGCCTGCAGGGCGGCGAGACGGGAGCCGCGCATGACTGAGCCCGATCGCCACGCGCCACAGAGCGATCCCCTCGCGGCCCTGTGGGCGCAGACCGAGGCGCCCGCCCGCGATCCGGCGTTCGCGCTGGCGGTGCATGAGCGCATCGCCCGGCGGCTGCTGCTGGTCGACGCCGCGGGACTTGGCGTGGCGGGCCTGGCCGGCGCCGTGGCGCTGTGGGGCTTCTGGCCGGCGGCGGTGCGGATTCTCGGCGGACTCTCCGCCGGCGTGGGCGCGGCGGGACCGGCGCTGGCCTGCGCCGCGGCGGCGAGCGCGGCGGTGTGGTGGCTGCTGCGGCCCCGCACGGCGTGACCGCGGCGCGCTCCCGCCAGCCGGGTTAGTCCGCCTTACCAAGATTTCATTCTGTATTTCGCATCCGCGCAGGCATCTCCTGGCCTCTACACTGCAAGGGCGCAGCGTCAGGCGCGCCGTTCGAAGAGATCGGGAGAACGAATATGTGGTTCGGGGACATCGGCGACCATCTGGTGCCGATCATGGGGATCTTGATGATCATTGCGATCGTCATCGGTCCCAGCTGGATCCGCAGCTATTACGCCAGCCGCGAGCGGGAACGCATGCACGAGACGCTGCGCACCGCCTACGAGAAGGGCCAGCCGGTGCCGCCGGAAATGATCGCGGCGCTGCAGACCCGCGAGATGGACACCCCGGTGTCGATGGCCAGCTCCTCCGAGCGGGACCTGCGCCGGGCCGTGGTGCTGATCGCGGTGGGCATCGGCCTGGGCGGCCTGGGCGGCGGGTTCCACTATGCGCTGGACGGCGACGCGGGACGCATCGTCGGCGGGATCATCGCCGGCGCGGGCGCGATCCCCGGCATGATCGGCGTCGCCTACCTCGTCCTGTGGCTGTTCAGCCGGCGCAGCCAGGCCTGACCTGAAGCGACGAGGGGGAAGGGCGCGCCGCGATGGCGGACTCCGTCAAATCACTGGCTTCGGCCCACGATCTCGATCTGGTCGCCATGGCGGCGACCGGCGGGCGCGTGGCGTTCGGCGAGCTCGTGCGGCGACATTCCTCGCCGGTGCGCGCGCTGCTGCGCCGGCTGGGCGCGGATGGGGCGACGGCGGACGACGTGGCGCAGGACGCCTTCCTGGCCGCCTTCGAGCAGATCGCCGAGTTCCGCGGCGAGGGCACCTTCCAGGCCTGGGTCAAGCGCATCGCCGCGAGGCTCTACGTCAAGCGCTGGCGCCGTCAGGCGCGCCGCGACGCCCTGGCGGATGTCGGCCAGGACGCACCGCCCCCACCGCCCGGCGAGGCCGGCCATGCCGACCGGATAGACCTGGACGAGGCGCTGAAATCCCTGTCGGAAGCCGAACGGCTGTGCGTGTCGCTGTGCTACGGCGCGGGACTTTCGCACGCTGAGGCTGCGGCCGCCTTGAATACGCCACTGGGAACGGTCAAATCCCATGTCAAACGTGGTCTGGATAAACTCCGACAGCGCCTGGCGCCGGGCCGCGATTTTGGCGCGTCCGACCGCCAGGCTCCAGAGGGCAAGGTCAATGGCTGAGGCCAGCTTCGAAATGGCCCTGGACCGGATGTTCGCGGAGGCGCCAGCCTTCCCGGACGCGGAGCTGTTCGCCCTGCGCTGCGAGGAACGGCTCGACCGCGGCTGGGCCTTCCGCCGCTTCCTGATCGGCGGCCTGGGGGCCGTCGGCGGGCTGATCGGCGCCGCCCAGCTGCTGGGCTCGGGCTTCTTCGGGCGCATGAACGGCTATTCCGCGGTGTCGGGCGTCGCGCTGCACAACGCCATGATGCAGGTGCTGCCGCCCGGCATGGCCCAGCAGCTGGACATTTCCAGCGAAACCATCTGGATGTCGGCCGCCCTGGCCGCGGTGGCCGTGGGCCTCGCCGTCACGCGGCTGGTTCGGGAGATCTGAGATGTCGGCGCAACGCCAGGAAGCCGTCCGGCGCATCACCGCGCCGGAGATCACCGCGCGCAAGGGCAAGGAGCCGGTGGTCTGCCTCACCGCCTACACCGCGCCGGTGGCCGAGATTCTCGACGCCCACTGCGACCTGCTGCTGGTTGGCGACAGCGTCGGCATGGTGGTGCATGGCCTGCCCAACACCGTCGGCGTGACGATGGAGATGATGATCCTGCACGGCCAGGCGGTGATGCGCGCCGCCAAGCGGGCGATGGTGGTGGTCGACATGCCGTTCGGGTCGTACGAGGGCTCCAAGGAGACCGCCTACGAGAACGCCGCGCGGATCCTCAAGGAGACCGGCTGCCAGGCGGTGAAGGTCGAGAGCGGACCGACCATTCCCGAGACCATCGCCTATCTGGTGCGCCGCGGCATCCCGGTGATGGGCCACGTGGGCCTGCGTCCGCAGTCGGTGCTGGTGGACGGCGCCTTCAAGGCCAAGGGCCGCCAGGAAGCGGAACGCGCCCGGGTGGTCGCCGAGGCCGAGGCCACCGCCGACGCGGGCGCCTTCTGCGTGGTGGTGGAGGGCGTCGCCGAGGCCCTGGCGCGCGACATCACCGCCGCCATCGAGGTCCCCACCATCGGCATCGGCGCCTCGGCCGGCTGCGATGGCCAGATCCTGGTCACCGACGACATGCTGGGCCTGTTCGACTGGACGCCGAAGTTCGTGCGCCGCTACGCCGACCTGCGCGGCGAGATCGCCCGGGCGGCCGGCGCCTATGCCGAGGACGTCAGGGCGCGGCGGTTCCCCGCGGCGGAAGAGACCTATTTCGCCAAGGCGAAGGGGTAGGGGAAGGCGCAACTGGTCGCCCGTGCGCTTCCCGCTGGCTGGCTTTGGCGGATGTGTCGGTCCTTCTCCCCTTGCGGGAGAAGGTGGCCCGCGCAGCGGGTCGGATGAGGGGTTGATGATCCATCGACACTAGCTCGCAGAGGCCTGGCGCGGCGAAAGCCGGCAACGCCTCGTCCACCCCTCATCCGTCTTGCTTCGCAAGACACCTTCTCCCGCAAGGGGAGAAGGGCGACCGCACGTGTCGTCGAGATGTGTGAACTGGCTGGCCCGCAGGCGGGGCGAGGGCTTGCCGGTGGCCGGGTTTGCGCTGAAACAGCCCTGTCCCCCGTCGAGCGAGAGGGTTGGGTGAGGGGGCTCGTCGCCGGACGCGACGTCGCAGGCTCCTATCGGCCCCGCTTTGCGTTGCAGCGGCGCGCCCCAAACGATAGGTTCCGCGCCTCTGAGCGCAACAGCCCCGGGCGAGGTCCTTTCTAAGTGGTCGATTTCATCGAAGAGGTGGACGAGCAGCTGCGCGCTGACCGCTATCGCGCCCTGGCCCGCCGGACTCTGCCCTGGTTCTTCGCCGCGCTCGCCGCCATTATCATCGGCTGGTCGGCCGCGGCCGGCTATCAGTACTGGCGCAACCAGAACATCGACAAGGCCGCCGCGGCCTACGACAAGGCGATGACCGCCCTGTCGCAGGGCGACGAGACCGGCGCCTACGCGGGCTTCGACACCCTCTCCAAGACCGGCCCGGCCGGCTACAAGACCCTGGCCCTGCTGCAGCAGGGCAACATCCGCCTGGCGGCCGACAAGGTGGTCGAGGCCGTGGCCCTGTACGACGCCGCCGCCAAGGCCGCGCCGAACGACATCCTGGCCGACGGCGCCCGGCTGAAGGCCGCCCTGGCCCTGCTGGACACCGCCCCCTACGCCCAGCTGGAAACCCGGCTCAAGCCGCTGATCGGCGGCGGCAAGCCCTACGACGCCCAGGCGCGCGAGGCCCTGGCCTTCGCCGAGCTGGCCGCCGGCAAGACGGCCAAGGCGCGGTCGGACTTCCAGGCCCTGACCCTGGCGCTCGGCGCCACCGACGACATGCGCCAGCGCGCGGCCACCGCCACGGCCCTGATCGACGCCGGCCAGGCCAAGACCGCTGTCGATGTTGTAAAACTGGCCGCCACATTGCCGCCGCCACCGCCCCAGACCATGCAGCTTCCGCCCGGGGCGCAGGCGCAGCCGTCGCCCGCCCAACAAGCCGCCCCCAGCCAACCCGACAATCGGACCGCTCAATGACGACCCTGCGTAAGTTCGGCGTGCTCGCCGTCGCGGCCGCCCTGGCGGGCTGCTCCACGGTCGAGAAGGCCGAATCGCTGAACCCCTTCCACGGGGGCAAGAAGGGCCATACGGCCGCCAACGAGGCCAACCGCATCGCCATCGTCGCCGCCGACGAGGAGCTGAAGGTCTCCGACACCCTGCGGGGTCAGGACTTCTACCTGCCGCCGCCGGCGCCGATGGCCGCCTGGCCGCTGCCCGGCGGCACCCTGGAGCAGTCCGTGGAGAACGTGGCCGCCGCGCCCGACTTCTCCGTGGCCTGGCGCCACAAGTTCGGCGCCGCCTCCAGCCGCCAGAAGCATGTCACCGCCCCGCCGATCGTGGCCGATGGCCGGGTCTATGTGATGGACGGCGAGGCCGAAATCTCGGCGCACGACGCCCAGACCGGGGCGGAAGTCTGGCACAGCAACATCATGCCCAAGTCGAAGCGCGACCGCGAAGGCTTCGGCGGTGGCCTGGCCTATGCCGACGGCAAGATCTACGCCTCGTCCGGCTTCCGCGAGGTGGTGCAGCTGGACGCCGCCACCGGCGCGATCGGCTGGCGCACCCGCACCGACGCCCCGGTGCACGCCGCGCCGACGGTGTCGAGCGGGCGGGTGTTCGTGGTCGACGTCAACGACCAGCTGCTCACCTTCCAGACCGCCGACGGCAAGCCCGACTGGACCTACCAGGCCCTGACCGAGCCGGCGCGGATCCTGGCGTCCTCCAGCCCGGCGGTGACCAGCGACACGGTGATCGCCTCGTTCGCCTCGGGCGAACTGGCCGCGCTGCGCGCCAGCAACGGCACCGAGCTTTGGACCACCAGCCTGTCGCGCGCCAGCCGCACCAACGCCCTGTCCGAGATCCGCGACATCGCCGGCCGGCCCGTGGTGTACCGCTCCGACGTGTTCGCCGTCAGCCACTCCGACGTGATGGCCGCCACCGACCTGCGCAGCGGCGTGCCGCGCTGGACCCTGCCGATCTCGGCCATCACCACCCCGTGGGCGGCCGGCGACGTGGTCTATGTGGTCGACCAGCAGGGCCGGGTGTTCTGCATCTCGCGCGACAGCGGCCAGATCTACTGGATGCACGAGCTCAACGCCCCGGCGCAGGCGGTGAAGAAGGGCAAGAAGCCGAAGAAGACCAAGCGGGTCTACTGGTCCAGCCCGGTGCTGGCGTCGAACCGGCTGATCATCCTGTCGTCCAAGGGCGACGCCGTGGCGCTCGACGCCAAGACCGGCGCCCAGCAGAAGACCATCAAGCTCGGCTCGGATGCGCTGATCGGGCCGATCGCGGTAGGCGGCATGGTCTATGTGGCCAGCGACGGCGCCGAACTGATCGCGATCCGCTGATCATGCCGGGGGCGCACGCATGGTGAAGCTCGCCATCGTCGGGCGCCCGAACGTCGGCAAGTCCACGCTGTTCAACCGGCTGGCCGGCCGCAAGCTGGCGATCGTCGACGACAGGCCCGGGGTGACCCGCGACCGGCGCTTCGGCACCGGGCGTCTGGGCGACATCGACCTGGAGCTGATCGACACCGCCGGCTTCGAGGACCAGACCGACGAGAGCCTGGAAGCGCGCATGCGCCGCCAGACCGAGCTGGCGCTGGCCGACGCCGAGGTGATCCTGTTCGTGGTCGACGCCCGCGAGGGGGTCACGCCGCTGGACGAGGTGTTCGCCGCCATCCTGCGCCGCACCGACAAGCCGGTGATCATGGTCGCCAACAAGGCGGAGGGCCAGTCGGGCGAGGCCGGGACCATGGAGGCCTTCGGCCTGGGCTTCGGCGAGCCGGTGCCGATCTCGGCCGAGCACAACGAGGGCATGGCCGAGCTCTATGCCGCCGTCGCGGCCGCCGCGCCGATCGCGGACGCGTTCGAGGACGACGAGGACGACGACGAGCGCGGCGACAAGCCGGTGCGCATCGCCATCGTCGGTCGCCCCAACGCCGGCAAGTCCACCCTGGTCAACCGGCTGATCGGCGAGGACCGGCTGCTGACCGGCCCCGAGGCCGGCATCACCCGCGACGCCATCCCGGTGGATTGGACCTGGGAGGGGCGCAACGTGCGCCTTGTCGACACCGCCGGGCTGCGCCGCAAGGCGCGGGTGCAGGAGAAGCTGGAGAAGCTCTCCACCGCGGACTCGATCCGGGCGATCACCTTCGCCGAGGTGGTGATCCTGGTGATGGACGCCACCCATCCGTTCGAGACCCAGGACCTGCAGATCGCCGACCTGGTCGAGCGCGAGGGCCGCGGCCTGGTGTTCGTGCTGGCCAAGTGGGACCTGGTCGAGGACCCGGGCTCGCGGCTGGCCGCCTTCGTCGAGCACGCCGAGCGCATGCTGCCGCAGCTGCGCGGGGCGCCGGTGGTGGCGCTGTCGGCCGAGACCGGCCGCGGCCTGGAGCGGCTGATGCCGGCGGTGCTGAAGGCGCACAAGGACTGGGCCACCAAGATCAAGACCCGCGACCTGAACGACTGGCTGCAGCTGGCCATCCAGCGCCACCCGCCGCCGGCGGTGAACGGCCGGCGGATCAAGCCCAAGTACATGGCCCAGACCAAGGCCCGGCCGCCGACCTTCGTGCTGTTCTCCAGCCGCGCCGACCAGCTGCCCGACAGCTACCGCCGCTATCTGATCAACTCGCTGCGGCAGAGCTTCGACATGCCGGGCACGCCGATCCGCATCACCATCAAGTCGGGCGCCAATCCCTATGCCGACGACGCCGGTGACAGCGCGCCGCCTCGCCGCGCCTCGGCGCCGCGGACCCGCGCGGTGGCCAAGCGGACGCAGCCGGCCGGGGAGGGGGGCGAGGCCGCCGCCGCCGCTCGTCCAGCGCGCAAGCCGCGCGCGGCGGCCGGGGGCAAGGCCAAGGCCGGCCCGGTGAAGAAGAAGGTGGGCCTGAAGGCCAGGGCCGGCGCCGCCGCCAAACGCGCCGGCTCGCACAAGCATGCCCCGATCCGCACCAAGCGCGACGCCAAGCCCAGCAAGCCGCGCGGGCGGTAGCGATGCCTACCCTCCCCATCTTGGGGAGGGAAAGGCGGCGAAGCCGCCAGGGTGGGGAACGCAGGCCGGAACCACGAAATCTTCGGGTTTGGCGGAAGCGTCTCGCTCCCCCACCCTGATCGCTGCGCGATCTGTCCCTCCCCACAAGGGGGAGGGCGGAATCAAGCCGTCGCCGTTTCCTTCCACTCAGAGAAGATCACCGGCTTGTCGGGCAGGCCGAGGCCCGTGCGGGTGACCAGGTCGAGGATCATCGGGCGGATCTCGGCGGGGTCGGTGAGGGTGTCCGGGTCTTCGCCCGGGAAGGCCTCGGCGCGCATCTTGGTGCGCATCACATTGGGGTCCAGCAGCACGGCGCGGATGTTGGTGTTCTCCACCTCGTCGGCCCAGCAGCGCACCAGCGCCTCCAGCCCGGCCTTGGTGGCGGCGTACGAGCCCCAGTAGGCCTTGGGCCGCGCGACGCGCCCGGTGGTGAAGAAGATCGCGCGCCCCGCCTCGCTCTGGCGCAGCAGCGGCTCGAACGAGCGGATCAGGCGGAAGGTCGAGGTCAGGTTGCTGGCCACCACCTTGTCCCACAGCCGCGGGTCGATGTGGCTGACCGGGCGCAGCCCGCCCAGCAGGCCGGCGGCGTGCACCAGGATGTCCAGGCGCTGGTGGCGCTGGAAGATCTGGCCGCCCAGCTGGTCGATGCCGTCGCCGTTCATCAGGTCCATGGGAACCAGGGTCGGACGCACGCCGCCCCAGGAGCGGATCTCGTCATCGAGCGCCTCGAGTGCGCCCTGGGTGCGGCCGATGGCGATCACGTGGGCGCCCGCGCCGGCCAGGGCCAGGGCGCATTCGCGGCCGATGCCGCGGGTAGCCCCGGTGACCACAGCGTGCTTGCCCGCCAGGGCGTTCGGATCAGACTTTGGCAAGGGCAGGGTCCTCGATCGGCGCGACCTCGGCGGGTCGCGCGGCGTAGCGCTGGGCGATGATGGCGCAGGCCATCAGCTGGATCTGGTGGAACAGCATCAGCGGCAGGACGATCAGCCCCACCTGGGCCGGCGGGAACAGGATGCCGGCCATCGGCACGCCGGAGGCCAGGCTCTTCTTCGAGCCGCAGAAGACGATGGTGATCTCCTCCTGCTTGGAGAAGCCGAGCGCCCGTGCGCCGAAGGCAGTGATCGCCAGGACGGCGGCCAGCAGCGCCACGCACACCAGCGCCAGGATGACGATCTGCAGCACAGACACCTGGCTCCAGATGCCGTGGGTCACCGCCTCGGAGAAGGCGCCGTAGACGACGAACAGGATCGAGCCGCGGTCGACGTAGCTGGTCAGCTTGGCGTGCCGGCCGAGGAAGCCGCCCACCAGCGGGCGCAGCAGCTGGCCGGCCAGGAACGGGATCAGCAGCTGCACCACCACCGCCTCGACGGCCGGCAGCGAGAAGCCGGCGCCGTGCGCCTGCAGGGTGAAGCCGACCAGCACCGGGGTGATGAAGATGCCGAACAGGTTGGAGGCCGAGGCCGCGCACACCGCCGCCGCCACGTCCCCGCGCGCCACCGAGGTGAAGGCGATCGACGACTGCACGGTGGACGGCAGGCAGCAGAGGAACAGCACCCCCGCGGCCAGGGTGGTGGGCATCACGGTGGTCGGCAGGTGCTGCAGCAGCAGGCCCAGCGCCGGAAACAGGGCGAAGGTGGTGGCCAGCACGATCAGGTGCAGCCGCCAGTTCACCAGCCCCGCCACCACCGCCTCGCGCGACAGGCGCGCGCCGTGCAGGAAGAACAGCAGGGCGATGACGCCCTTGGTCAGCAGGTCGAAGGCGTGCGCCGCCTGGCCCCGGATCGGCAGGATCGAGGCCAGCACCACCATGCCGAGGATCGCCAGGACATAGTTGTCCGGCTTCAGACGCTTGAGCAGTCCCATTGCACCTACTCGACGGACAGACACGATCCCCTCCCCCTCGCGGGGAGGGGGCAGGGGGAGGGGGCGCCGGCGAAGGCCTTGCCGGAAAGGGCTGAGCTGCGTCCCCGCAGAGCGCGGCGCTGGCGCCCCCACCCCAACCCCTCCCCGCGAGGGGGAGGGGCTTCGAGGCGACCGCCAACGGGCAGGCGAACCGTCGACATCAGGCGTCCACCAGGAAGGAAAGCTGCTGCTCGGCCGGATCGTTGCGCCCTTCGGCGATCTCGCGGTCCAGCAGGCGGGTGGGGTAGTCGCCGGTGAAATAGTGGTCGGTGAACTGCGGCACGTCAG
Organism: Caulobacter sp. KR2-114; assembly: GCF_049446115.1. NCBI lineage: Bacteria > Pseudomonadati > Pseudomonadota > Alphaproteobacteria > Caulobacterales > Caulobacteraceae > Caulobacter > Caulobacter sp. KR2-114. The sequence continues at coordinate 965,949 of NZ_JBMSEC010000002.1, read as the reverse complement.
GATCGCGCGGGCCGGCGCCCATCGCCCAGTACAGCCCTTCCACCGACAGGAAGCCCAGGCTGTCGACCTCAAGGAATTCAGCCATTTCGGCGAGACTCTTGGTGGCCGCCAGCAGCTTTTCGCGGTCCGGCATGTCGATGCCGTAGAAGTCGGGCCACTGGATCTGCGGCGAGGCCGATCGCAGGTGCACCTCCTTGGCGCCGGCTTCGCGCACCATGCGCACGATCTTAAGCGAGGTGGTGCCGCGCACGATGGAATCGTCGATCAGCACCACGCGCTTGCCCTCCAGCACCGCGCGGTTGGGGCTGTGCTTCATGCGCACGCCCAGTTCGCGCACGCCCTGGGTGGGCTGGATGAAGGTGCGCCCGGCGTAGTGGCTGCGGATGATGCCCAGGTCGAAGGGCAGGCCGCTGCGCTCCGCATAGCCCAGGGCCGCCGGAACGCCGGAGTCCGGCACCGGCACCACCACGTCGGCCGGCACGCCGCTTTCCTCGGCCAGGCGGCGGCCCATCTGCTTGCGCACCTCGTAGACCGACTTGCCGTTCACCACGCTGTCGGGGCGGGCGAAGTAGACGTATTCGAACACGCACGGCCGAGCGTGGTTGGCCGGGAACGGGCGCAGCGACTCCACCCCCTCCTCGGTGATCACCACCATCTCGCCGTGGGCGACGTCGCGCACGAAGCGGGCGCCGATCATTTCCAGGGCGCTGGTCTCGGAGGCCAGCACGTACTTGCCGCCCAGGTCGCCCAGCACCAGAGGGCGGATGCCCAGCGGGTCGCGCACGCCGATCAGCTTCTTGTTGGTCAGCGCCACCAGGGCGTAGCCGCCCTCGATCTGGCTGATCGCCTCGATGAAGCGGTCGACCACCTTGGCCTTCCGCGAGCGGGCGATCAGATGCAGGATCACCTCGCTGTCGGAGGTGGACTGGAAGATCGCCCCGTCGGCGACCAGCTGCTGGCGCAGGTGCAGGAAGTTGGTCAGGTTGCCGTTGTGCGCGATGGCCACCCCGCCGCCGCCCAGGTCGGCGAACATCGGCTGGACGTTGCGGATGAACGAGCCGCCCGCGGTGGAATAGCGCGTGTGGCCGATGCCGGCGAAGCCTGGCAGCCGCCGCGCCAGGTCGGGGCCGGAGAAGGCGTCCGCCACCAGACCCATGTGCCGCTCGGTGTGAAAGCCCTGGCCGTCGAAGGCGGCGATGCCGCAGGCCTCCTGGCCGCGGTGCTGCAGCGCGTGCAACCCCAGCGCCACCACCTGGGAGGCGTCGTCCACGCCGAACACGCCGAACACCCCGCATTCCAGGCGCAGGGTGTCGTCGTCAGGATCGCGATGGGGGGGATCGCGATGGGGCGGGGGGGCTGGAAGGGTCACCGCTCTCTCTCCTGCAGGTCGTCGGGGGTCGACCGGGGTCTCTTGCCGTGATGAGGTTTCGCGGCTGTTTCCGTCGTGGCGGAATCCGCCGCAGACTGATCTTCGTCCGCCGCGGAATCCGCTCCCGCGTCGGTGGTTCCGGCCTTGACCGCGTCGCGCATCGACGGCTCGACGGTGTGGGCCATGCGCAGCCCCTCCGGCGCCACGGAGCGCAGGATCGAGGCCACGCCGCTGGCCGCCGGATAGAGCTTGGCGTCCTTGATCCAGGCGGGCATCCGCTCAGGTGGGGTGGCGGCGTTGATCAGCAAGGTGAAGGCGCCCACGACGACGGCTCCGCGCACGAGCCCGATGCCCAGGCCCAATAGGCGATCCAGGCCGGAAAGGGCGGTCTGGCGGACCTTCTGCGTCAATGCGCCGCCGATCACCCGGAACAGGATGTAGGCGAACACGAACAGCAGCAGCACCGCGGCGGTGTTGGCGATCCAGGCGGTATGGATGGCGTGGCGGGCGATCGGCCCGGAGAAGCGCAGGCCGTAGACGGCCACGAAGATGGCCGCGATGAACGCCAGGACGGTGGTGACTTCCCGAGTCGCGCCGCGAATGAACGCTATGAGCCCCGAGACGATGAGCACGAGGCCGGCGACGACGTCGAACAGGCTCATGGGTCAGTCCCAGCGCTCTTCCCGGATGCGATCGATCGCATCCATCAGGCGCGAGACACCGGTGACGGCGCCGCCGGCTTCCGCCGCGGAGGAGGGGGCGAGCGCCCGGGCGAAGCCCAATTTCGCCGCTTCCTTCAGCCGGGACTCCATTCTCGACACCGGGCGCACGTCGCCCGAGAGGCTGACCTCGCCGAACACCACGCAGTCCTGCGGCAGGGCCACGTCGACGGCCGAGGAGGCCAGGGCCGCGGCCGCCGCCAGATCCGCCGCCGGCTCGCTGATGCGCAGGCCGCCGGCGACGTTCAAGTAAACGTCACGCGTGCCGAATCCAAGCCCGCAGCGCGCTTCCAGCACCGCCAGCACCATCGCCAGGCGTCCGGAATCCCATCCTACCACCGCCCGGCGCGGCGTGCCGTACGCGGACGGCGCGACCAGGGCCTGGAACTCCACCAGCACCGGACGCGAGCCCTCGATGCCGGCGAACACCGCCGCCCCGGCGGCGCGCTGGCCGCCCTCGTTGAGGAACAGGGCCGAGGGGTTCTTCACCTCCGCCAGGCCGGCATCGCCCATCTCGAACACCCCGATCTCGTCGGTGGCGCCGAAACGGTTCTTGGCCCCGCGCAGGATGCGGAAGGGATAGCCGCGCTCGCCCTCGAACGAGAGCACCGCGTCGACCATGTGCTCGACCACCCGCGGGCCGGCGATCTGGCCGTCCTTGGTGACGTGGCCGACCAGGATGGTGGCGATGGAGCGCTTCTTGGCCAGCCGGATCAGTTCGCCGGCGCAGGCGCGCACCTGGGTGACCGATCCCGGGCCGGCCTCGTGAGCGTCGCTCCACAGGGTCTGGATCGAATCGATGATCACCAGATCGAACGCTTCGCGCTTGAGGCCGTCGAGGATGTCGCGCAGCGCCGTCTCGGCCGCCAGGTTGATCGGCGCGTCGGCCAGCCCCATGCGGTGGGCGCGCGAGCGAATCTGCTCGATCGCCTCCTCGCCGGAGATATAGGCGCAGCGCGCGCCGCGACGGGCCGCCTCGGCGCAGACCTGCAGCAGCAGAGTGGACTTGCCGACCCCCGGATCGCCGCCCAGCAGGATCGCCGAGCCCGGCACCACGCCGCCGCCGCATACCCGGTCGAACTCCGTCACCCCGGTGTGAATCCGTTTCGGGCTTGGGGTTTCCGAGGCCAGTCCCTCGAACGCCAGGCCCCGCGCCTTCGGTCCGCGGCTGGGCGCCAGGGCGCCGGGCGGGCGCGAGGCGACCTCTTCCACCAGGGTGTTCCACGCGCCGCAGGCCACGCACTGGCCGGACCATTTGGCATGGGTCGCGCCACAGGACTGGCAGACATAGAGGGCTCCGTCGCGGGCCATGGGTCTCCTGATTCGATGAGCGCCCACAGTTTATCGCGCCGGCCCGCGCAGCGCCGCAAATCGTTCGCAGAACTGTGATCTCGCCACGCTGGGCGATCTCGGCTAGCGTCGTTATTCAGAATTCCTAATCGCATCCCGGAGGGACGGTATGAGTGTCATCGAGGGTGGATCGTCCACCACGAACATTATCCAGCGCGTGCAGAACATCCTGATCAAGCCCGCGGCCGAGTGGGACGTCATCGAGCGGGAGCCGGCCACCGTGCCGGGGCTGTTCACCGGCTATGCGGTGATCCTGGCGGCGATCCCGCCGGTGGCCCTGGTGATCCAGCACCTGCTCTTCATCCACTGGGGCCTGCTGGCGATCATCGTCATCGCGGCCCTGACCTACGTCGCCTCGCTGGTCGGCGTGTTCATCCTCGGCCTGATCTTCGACGCCCTGGCGCCGAGCTTCGGCGGCGAGAAGAACCAGGTCCAGGCCATGAAGGCGGCCGTCTATCCCTATACCGCCGGCTGGGTGGCCGGGGTGCTCAACATCGTGCCGGTGCTGGGCGTGCTGGCGATCATCGCGGCCATCTACGGCCTGTACATCCTCTGGCTGGGCCTGCCCAAGCTGATGAAGGTGCCGGCCGACAAGGCCGTCGGCTACGTGGTCGTCTCCCTGGTGGTGGCGATCGTGATCAATGCCGTGATCGGCGCGATCATCGGCGGCATCACCGCGGCGATGATGTTCAGCGCCGCCGCCACCGGGGCCGCGGCCCTGGGCGGTCTGCCGCACTACTGAGCAAGGCTTGCGGCCGGGGTCAGCCCCGGCCGACACGCTCGGCGCGCGCGGAGAGCCTCACCAGGCATTCGTGCGCGACCGTGCCGGTGGCCGCCGCCAGGTCGTCGAGCCTGGCGCGCGGTCCCAGCAACTGCACCAGGTCGCCCGCCTTGGCGCGGGGCGCCTGGCTCAGATCCACCGCCAGCAGGTCCATGGACACCGTCAGGATCGGGGCGGGCGCGTCGCCGATCCAGGCGGTGGCGCGGCCCATCGAGCGGCGCAGCAGGCCGTCGGCATAGCCCGCCGCCAGCAGTCCCACCCGCATCGCCCGATCGGCCACGAAGCCGTCGCCATAGCCCACCGCATCGCCGGCCTGCAGCTCGCGCGCCTGCAGGATCGGCGCTTCCAGCGTCGCCACGGCGGCGAAGCGGTCGTCGGCCACTTCCTGCGGGCCGCCGCCATAGAGGCTGATCCCGGGGCGGACCATGTCGAAATGATAGCCGGCGCCCAGGTAGACGCCGGCCGAGGCCGCCAGGCTGGCCGGGGCGTCCGGAAACCGCGCCCGCGCCTGGCGAAACAGCGCCAGCTGGCGGGCGTTGCGCGGGCTCGACGACTCGGCGGCGCAGGCCAGGTGGCTCATCACCAGGGCGACGTCGAGGTCGGCGGCGGCGCGCGCGTCGTCCACGTCGAGGCCCAGGCGGTTCATGCCGGTGTCGATATGCAGGCCGCACGGCCGCCGCTGCGGCCGCCAGCGGGCGATGTCCTCCGGGGTGTTCAGCACCGGGGTCAGGTCGGCGTCAGCCAGCGCGCCCGCGTCCGCGCCCGCCAGGCCATCCAGTATGAAGATCCGCGCCGGCCGCCCCCCGCCCAGCGCGGCGCGCAGGGCCTGCCCCTCGGACAGCCGCGCCACGAACAGGTCGCGCGCCCCCTCGTCCCACAGCCGCCCGGCGATCAGCCCGGCGCCCAGGCCATAGCCGTCGGCCTTGACCACCGGCGCGACCACGGCGCCCGGCGCGGCGGCCTTCAGCGTCGCATGGTTGGCCGCCAGGGCGGCCAGGTCGATGGTCAGGCGCGCGGCGCTCAATGCGGGTCGAACCGGCCTTCGCGGGCGAGGTCGCTGAACTTGGTCAGGTCGGGGTTGAAGTGCAGCTTGACGGTGCCGATCGGGCCGTGGCGCTGCTTGCCGATGATCACGTCGGCGTGGTTGGCGATCTTGTCCATCTGCTCCTGCCAGGCAAGGTGCTCCTCGGTCCCCTCGCGGGGCTCGGCGCGGCCCATGTAATAGGCCTCGCGGTAGATGAACATCACCACGTCGGCGTCCTGCTCGATGGAGCCGGATTCGCGAAGGTCGGACAGCTGGGGCTTCTTGTCCTCGCGGTTCTCCACCTGGCGCGACAGCTGCGCCAGGGCGACCACGGGCACCGACAGCTCCTTGGCCAGGGCCTTCAGCGCCATGGTGATCTGGCTGACCTCCTGCACCCGGTTGTCGCTGCGCTGGGTCTCGCTGCCGGTGATCAGCTGCACGTAGTCGATGACGATCAGGTCCAGGCCGTGGCTGCGCTTGAGGCGGCGCGAGCGGGCCACCAGCTTGGAGATGGAGATGCCGCCGGTGTCGTCGATGAACAGCGGCACTTCCTGCAGCTCCACCGCCGCGTCGCGGATGCGGCCGAACTCCGAGGCGTTGATCTCGCCCTTGCGCATGCGGTCGGACGGCACGCCGGTGACGTCGGCCAGGAGGCGCGCGGCCAGCTGGTCGGAGCTCATTTCCAGGGCGAAGAACGCCACCACCCCGCCGCTGACGGTCTTCTTGCTGCCGTCGGGCTGGGGCTCCCAGGCGTAGCGCCGGGCGACGTTGAAGGCGATGTTGGCGGCCAGGGCGGACTTGCCCATCGATGGGCGCGCGGCGACGATGATCAGGTCGGACCCGTGCAGGCCGCCCAGCATCCGGTCGAGATCGGTCAGGCCGGTGGAGATGCCGGACAGGCCGCCGTCACGGTTGTAGGCCTCCGCCGCGTTCTCCACCGCCTTGGCCAGCGAGCGGTCGAAGGTGTGGAAGCCGGTGGACGAGGTGCCGGCCTCCGCCAGGCTGAACAGCTTCTGCTCGGCGTGCTCGATCTGGTCGCGGGCGGTGAGGTCCGGGTCGCCCTCGTGCGCGGTCTGGGCGATGTCGCCGCCGATGCGGATCAGCTCGCGCCGCAGCGCCAGGTCGTAGATCACCCGGGCATAGTCGTGGGCGTTGGCCGCCGCCGGGGCGCGGTCGACCAGGTCGGCCAGGTAGCGCACGCCGCCCATCTCGATGAACGCCGGATCGCGCTGGAACTGTTCGGCCAGCAGCACAGGGTCGGCCAGCTGGCCGCGGCGGATGTGGCTTTCGATGGCGCCGAACAGCCGGCCATGAAAGGGCTCGAAGAAGTGCCGCGCGGCCAGCTGGTCGCTCAGCCGCTCATAGGCGGCGTTGTCGTACAGCAGCACGCCCAGCAGCGCCTGCTCGGCCTCGACGTTGGCCGGGGCGTGGGAGACTTCAACGGTCGGGGAGACGGGTACCAGGTCGAGCGCGGGAGCGAGGGCCATGCGGTTACCGATAGCCTAAGGCTGAGGCCCTGGGCATTGCGACAAAGCGTTCTCCACTGCGAAATCGTTCGGCTGTGGACAGGCGCCGGGATTCGGGCGCCGATGGCCAGCCTGACGTCTCGCTACGTCAGAATCGGACGTGCCATCCCCGCGCCGACCGGCGTCCGGACCGAGCGTCAGGGATTGTAGGCCCGCTCGCCGTGGTAGGTCATGTCCAGGCCCTCCTCGATCTCCTCGTCGCGGGCGCGAAGGCCGGTGACGGCGCGGGTCAGTAAGGCGAGGGCGATGCTGGCGACGCCCGACCACAGGCACACCACGGCCACGCCGATCACCTGGGTCAGGGCCTGGGAGGCCATGTCGCCGCCGCGGCCGTAGCCGACGCCGCCCAGCTGTGGCGCGGCCAGGAACGCCACCAGGAGGGTCCCCAGAATGCCGCCGACCCCGTGCACCGCGAACACGTCCAGGGCGTCGTCGATCCTGAAGCGGTGCTTGACGATGTCGACGGCGAAGAAGCAGACCACGCTGCCCACCGTCCCCAGGATCAGCCCGCCCAGCGGGCCGACGTAGCCGGAGGCCGGGGTGATGGTGGCCAGGCCCGCCACCGCGCCGGTGACCATGCCCACCATGCTCGGCCGCTGGAAGCGCCAGCGCTCCAGCAGGGCCCAGACCAGGCCGGCGCTGGAGGCCGAGATGTGGGTCACCAGGATCGCCATCGCCGCGTCGCCGCCGGCGGCCAGGGCGCTGCCGCCGTTGAAGCCGTACCAGCCGACCCACAGCATGCCGGCGCCGATCATGGTCATGCCCGGATTGTGCGGCGGGCTGAGGTTGCGCGGGAAGCCGTCGCGGCGGCCCAGGAACACCGCCAGCACCAGGGCCGAGATGCCTGCCGTGGCGTGCACCACCAGGCCGCCGGCGTAGTCCATCACCCCGCGCTGCGCCAGCCAGCCGCCGCCCCAGACCCAATGGGTCACCGGGGCGTAGACCAGCAGCAGCCACAGGGCGCTGAACAGCAGCACCGCGGTGAAGCGGATCCGCTCCACATAGGCGCCGACGATCAGGCCGGGGGTGATCACGGCGAAGGTCAGCTGGAAGGTGAAGAAGGCGCTCTCGGGGATGGTCCCGTGCAGGGCGCTGCGCGGCGTGTGCAGCAGGAACGCCTTGCCGAGGCCGCCGATCAAGGCGCCGGCGCCGTCGAACGACAGGGTATAGCCCAGCGCCAGCCACAGCACCGAGGCCAGGCAGGCGATCGCCACGCAGTGGATCATCACCGACAGGGTGTTCTTCTGGCGCACCAGGCCGGCATAGAACAGGGCCAGGCCCGGCAGGGTCATGAACAGCACCAGGGCCGTGGCCGCCAGCACCCAGGCGGTGTCGCCGCTGTCCAGCCGGGCCGGCGGCGCGCCCGCCTGCGCCAGGGCGGCGGCGGGCGTCAGGACGATCAGGCCCAGCGCCGCAAGCGCCGGCTTCGCAAGGCGTAGCACGTGTTTCCCACCCCAGGACTCGAGCGCCGCCCCGACCCGGCGGCGCCGCTTTATTGGGCGGAGTTGCGCGGTTTGTCATCAGGATTCGCCCGCGAAATGGGCATGAAAAAGGGCGGCCCGGAGGTCCGGACCGCCCTTCGATGGAACCGCCGCGACGGCCCCCGCTACCAGTTGTAGCTGACGCGCCCGTACAGGAACCGGCCGTCGAAACCAAACGGCGAGTAGCTGGAATAGGCCCCGCCCGTCGAGTTCGGGGCGGGGCGCGGGTACTGGTCGAGCAGGTTGTTGGCGCCCACGGCCACCTGCAGCTTGCTGTTCAGGTTGGCGCGCAGTTCCATGTCGACCAGGGCGTGGTCGCCCAACCAGTAGTCGAACGCCGGGTTGGTGTTCGGCACGTGCACGTTGCCGTAGTAGGTGACGCGGGTGGTCGCGCCCCACATGCCGTAGCTCCAGTTGGCCTCGAACGAGCCTTTCCACTGCGGCTGGCCGTTGTTGTAGATCGAGGTGTTCACATAGGCGAACAGGGCGTCGCCCGCCCCGGCGCCGAGCAGCGTCACCAGCTGCGGCGTGTTGGGCTTCCTGGTCACCAGGGTCACGTCGTGGCTGACGCCGGCCTGCAGGTCGAACGAGCCGAAGTTCTCCGTCGGAATCTTGTAGGTCCCGACCAGATCCACGCCGTTGGTGGTGGTGTTGACGCCGTTGATGAAGAACCGCAGCCCCGAGATGTCGCTGCCGGACGGCAGCAGGGCGATGACGCCGGCCTGGGTCAGGTTCTCCGACAGCACGATGCGGTTGTTCACGTTGATCCGATAGGCGTCGACGGTCAGCGAGAAGCGGCCGTAGCGGAACACGCCGCCGATCGAATAGTTGACCGACTTTTCCGGCTCCAGCGGCTTGCCGCCCACCGCCTCGGCGATCGGCGAGGTGGAGGGCAGGGTGGCGATCTGGAACGGCGTGCCGTTGATGAAGGTCGTCGACGTGGTGGTGAACGAGGTCTGCTGCAGCGCCGGAGCGCGGAAGCCGTTCGAGATCGCGCCGCGGATCGCGAACATGTCGGAGAAGTCATAGCGGCCGGCCAGCTTGCCGGTCACCACGCTGCCGAAGTCGGAATAGTGCTCGGCGCGGATCGCGATATCGGTGTCCAGCTGATGCAGCGGGTGCACGTCCAGGTCCACGTAGCCGGCGACGGACGAGCGATCGTTCGTGCCGGCGTTGGACGGCTGGAAGCCCGGGAACACCTGGGCGCCGGCGGCGTAGGGCACGTTGATCGAGCCGCTGCCGTCGAACTTGGTCCCGGTGAGCTTGGGATTGGCGCCGCTGGTGTAGGAGTTCAGCTCGCCGGCGCGGATCGAATAGCGCTCGTAGCGATACTCCAGGCCGGCCGCCAGGGTGATCGGATCTGCCAGCTGGGCCGGGTGGAACTGGCGCGTGAAGTCGGCATTGCCGACCAGGTGGCTGTACTGCAGGCCGCCGGCGTCGAAGCGCGACGGGCTGGCGGCGCCGAGGGTGGCGTTCAGCGAGTCGATCACCCGGTAATCGATCTTGCTGGTGCCCCAGACCAGGCTGGTGTCGGCGTCCCATTCGCCCAGCTTGAACTTGGCCCCGAGGGCGGCGCTGGCGTCCTGCACCGTGGGATTGATCTTCGGCAGGAAGCCGTCGGGATAGATCGCGGCGATGTCCTGGATCGAGGAGTTGGCCGAGGCGCCGCCGACCGTGTTGTTGCTATAGCAATAGACCGTGGCGCTGCAGGGGCGCCGGAACGTGCCGCCCGAGGTGGTGTCACGGTGCTGGTAGCTGGCCCAGCCGTAAAGGTGCACGGCGCCGACGTCGTACCCGCCGTTGCCGAAGAAGGTGTACTGCTCCAGGTCGGGATCGCCGAACCACTGGGTGACGCGGTTGATGCTGTTCTCGCGCGGGTCGTAGACGCCGCCCGCCAGCACCGCGTACTGCGGCCGTTCGTCCGGGCCGGCCCGAACCGTGTGATCCTGGTGCTTGTACTCCGTCGACAGCGTCAGGAAGCCGTTGTCGCCGAGCTTGTAGCCCTCCCAGGCCGACACCGTGGTGGTGAAGCCGTCATTGATGTGGCGGTCGGCCGGGGCGTTCCAGGTGGCGCCGGCCGGCGCGGCCTGCGGCGTGGAGTGGAAGTCGGTGTCGTAGCCGCCGAAGGTCACCGTCAGGCCGCCGCCGTGGTCGGCCTCGCGCAGGCGCAGGTTGATCACCCCTGCGATGGCGTCGGAGCCGTACATGGCCGAGGCGCCGTCCCGCAGCACCTCGACGGTGCTCAGCGCCGCCGTCGGGATGGTGTTGAGGTCCACTGAGGCGGTGCCACGGCCGATCGAGCCGTTCAGGTTCACCAGCGCCGAGGTCTGGCGGCGCTTGCCGTTGACCAGCACCAGCACCTGGTCGGGGGCGAGGCCGCGCAGGGTGGCCGGGCGCACCGAGTCGGTGCCGTCGGTCAGGGTCGGACGGGGAAAGTTCAGCGAGGGCAGGGCCTCGGACAGCGCCTGGGCCAGCTCCGTCGAGCCGTTGTGCTGCAGGGTCGTGGTCGGCACCACGTCCACCGGCGCGGTGGTGTCCAGGCGGCTGCGCGGCGGCGCGCGGCTGCCGATGACGACCAGTTCGCCGACGGAATTGTCGGCGGCGGCCGCGGCGGTTGAGGAGGCGTCTGCGGCGTGGGCCGCGCCGGCTCCGGCCGTCAGGCAGGTCGCAGCCAGAAGGATCGACAGTCGATGATGCATGTTTGAAGTCCCCGCACTAAACGACCCCACGGGGAGGTGGGTATCGTTGCCGGCGGGTAGATGGCGCCTCGGTTCGGTCACCGAAATGACATTTCTGCCACAGGCGAAGGTGAAATGTTTCGCCCAAAGCAAAGGGGGCGTGACCTGCGTCACGCCCCCCAAAGGTCGACCTGTAAGCGGCGGTTACGCCTCTTCGGAGGCGAACTCGTGCTGACCGGCGCCGCCGTCCAGCAGGTCGGCCGCCGCCTCGGCGTCGAGCGCGCGCTCTTCCTCGAACTGCGAGGTGATCACGTTCTCGCCGCGCGCCTGGCGCTCGGCTTCGTCCTGGCTGCGGGCGATGTTGATGTTCACCGTGACGGTGACCTCGGCATGCAGCCGCACCTTCACCGGGTGGACGCCCAGGGTCTTGATCGGCTTGTCGAGAACGACCATCGAGCGATCGATCTTGCCGCCTTCGGCGTTCACCGCGTCGGCCACGTCACGGCCGGAGACCGAGCCGTACAGCTGGCCGCTCTCGCCGGCCTGGCGGATCATCACATAGGACGTGCCGTCCAGGGATTCGCCGGACTTGGAGGCGACTTCGCGGGCCTTGGCGTTGCGCGCTTCGATGTCGGCGCGCTGGCCTTCGAAGATCTTGCGGTTGGCGGCCGTGGCGCGCAGGGCCTTGGAACGGGGCAGCAGGAAGTTGCGGGCGAACCCGTCCTTCACGTTGACCTCGTCGCCCAGGACGCCCAGGCGCTCGACGCGTTCGAGCAGAATGACTTTCATCGGACCTTTCCCCCTTACTTCACGACGTAGGGGAGCAGGGCCAGGAAGCGGGCGCGCTTGATGGCCTTGGCCAGTTCACGCTGCTTCTTGGCCGAGACGGCGGTGATGCGCGAGGGCACGATCTTGCCGCGTTCGGAGACGTAGCGCTGCAGCAGCTTCACGTCCTTGTAGTCGATCTTCGGGGCGTTGGCGCCGGAGAACGGGCACACCTTGCGACGGCGCATGAAGGCGCGGCGCGGGCCGCCGCCGCTGGTCGCAGCGGCCGGGGCTTCGGGAGCGGAAACGTCGGTCATTGGCGGCCTTCTCCCGGCGTGAAGTCTTCACGGCGCTCGCGATCGCGGTCGCGGCGGGCGAGGACGGGGGACAGTTCCAGATCAAGCTCGTCCACGCGGACGGTCAGGTAGCGCAGCACGTCTTCGTTCAGCGACAGCTGGCGCTCCATCTCCTTGACCGCCGGCGCCGGAGCGTCGAGGGCGAGCAGGGAGTAGTGGCCCTTGCGGTTCTTCTTGATGCGGTAGGTCAGGTTGCGCAGACCCCAGTACTCGATCTTGGCGATGTGACCGCCTTGGCCTTCGATCAGGGTCTTGATTTCTTCGTTCAGGGCCTCGGCCTGCTGGGGCGAGATGTCCTGACGTGCGATGAGCACGTGCTCGTAATAAGCCATGGTTCCTTCTTCCGTTGCGGAGGGCGGCGCCGCCGGGCCCGGAAGAGGCGCCGGAAACGATGGATCTCAGCGTGGCGACCCGGGCTTGCCCCGAGGTCCATTACGCTCCACGAAGAGACCGCCTTCCAAGAGAGGGCGCGCTACTAGCGGTAAACGCCGGGAAAATCAAGCGAAGCCTGCCTCTTGCCAGCGGGCGCGAGCCTGGGACACTGGGTGAAGACGTCCGGGGAGCGCCGCGCCATGATCGCCTATTCGACACTGGGGGTGAACGACATGGATCGCGCCGTCGCCTTCTACGACGCCGTGTTCGCCCCGCTGGGCGGGCGCCGGGACACCACCAGCCCCACCTGGACCGGCTATTCGCGGCCAGGCGACCGGGCGAAGTTCTTCCTGACCCGGCCCTGGGATCGCTCGACCGCGACGCACGGCAACGGGACCATGCTGGCCTTCCTGGCGGATGATCGCGCCGCGGTGGACGCCTTCCACGCCTCGGCCCTGGCGCAGGGCGGGGCGTGCGAGGGGCCGCCCGGCGTGCGCGAGGGGATGAATCCGGTGTTCTACGCGGCCTATGTGCGCGATCCGGACGGCAACAAGCTGTGCGCCTTCGTGCGCAAATAGCGGACGGGGGCGTTTCCGATGATCAGGCGTTTCGGGCTGGCTGCGGCTGCGGCCGCCGGCCTTCTGTCGGCGAATCTCGCCGCCGCCGAGCCGGCGATGTCGGGCAAGGCGACCGATGGGGCCGAACGCGCGGACAATCCGTCGCGCATGGATCCCGGCAAGTCGCGGCGCATGGCGCTGGCCCGGCGCTACATGGAGGCGATGCACTACCGGCAGACGGTCGCCGGCGTGCTGAAGTCGCTGATGCCCGCGCTGCTGGACAACGCCGGCAGCCACTATGGGGCCCTCTCGGAGCGCGAACGCAAGGCGCTCACCGATTCCTGCCTGGAGGCGATGGACGCCCTGACGCCGGAAATGGTCGACGACGCGGTCGCGGCCATGAGCGATGTGCTCACCGAGGATGAGCTGACCCAGCTGGCGGCCTTCTATGAGAGCCCGGTCGGCCAGTCGATCGTCGCCAAGAATGCGCAGATCAGCGCCGCGATGGCCGGCCCGATGCGGGCGATGATGCCCAAGGTCAGCGCCCAGATCCTGAAGCGCTTCTGCGCCAGGATCGACTGCTCGACCCTGCCGAAGCCACCACCGCCTCAGCAGTCGTGAGGCGAATCCGCCGCGCCGTGTCGGAACGCGGCCGGCCGCGGCGTCCTTCGGGGGCAAAAGGAGATACGCCCATGCCCCAGCCGCGCCCGTTCCTGTGGTTCGACAACCAGGCCGAAGAGGCCGCCAATTTCTATGTCTCGGTGTTTCCGAACTCCAGGATCACCGCGGTCGCCCGCTACGGTCCCGGCAGCCCTGGCGGCGCCGAGGGCAGCGTGATGACCATTGCCTTCGAGCTGGACGGGCAGCCCTTCAACGCCCTGAACGGCGGGCCGATCTTCCAGTTCAGCGAGGCGGTCTCGTTCGTCATCGACTGCGAGACCCAGGCAGAGGTCGACCACTACTGGAAGGCGCTGGGCGAAGAGGGCGGCCAGCCGGGCCAGTGCGGGTGGCTGAAGGACCGTTTCGGCGTCTCCTGGCAGGTCGTGCCGACGGTGCTGCCCCGCCTGCTGAGCGGCGACGACCGCGAGAAGGCGGGCCGGGCGATGGCGGCCATGCTCAAGATGAAGAAGCTGGACATCGCCGCGCTGGAGGCCGCGCGCGAGGGCTAGCTCTGCGCGAAGGCTAGCTCAGCGTCGGCATGTGCAGGATGGCGCCCGGCGGGGCCTCGTGCAGGCGCGTGGCCAGGTTGCCGCGGTAGTCGAGGATCTCGGCCAGCGGACGCTGCTGCAGGTTGTCGAGGTCGAAGGCGCCGTCCAGCACGAACGGCCGCTTGCCGGTCAGCCGCGAGCCCTCCTCCAGCGGCCCGTGGGCCGCGGCCCAGGCGTGGGCGAAGGGCCAGCCGGCCTCGCCGGCCGGATCGGCCAGCAGCCGGGCGGCCCAGCCGGGCAGGTCGTCGGCCATCGGCTCGACCACGCCGGTCTCGCTGACGAACCGCACCACCTTGTCGCCCTGCAGGGCGAACAGGTCGCCCAGGGCGTCGGCGGCGAAGAACAGCAGCCCCTCGCAGCGATGCCAGTAGCCCGCCGTCCAGTCGCCGTTGTTCAGCCGCACCAGGTCCAGCCGGCGGGTGGGGGCGTCCACCGGGAACACCAGCAGGGCGTCCTCGAAGGCGAGGAAGCCGTCCCGGTGGCCCAGCAGCTGTTCCAGCTCGCGCGTGCGCGCCGCCCCACCGATATCGGGCAGGGCGCCGGCAAAGCCCGGCCCGAGGGCGCCGCCGGCCACGTCCAGCAGCGCGTCGAAGGAGGACGACATCGTCAGAGTCCTTACTTGGGGTGCTCGGCGCGCCACTTCTTCACGGCGTCCAGGGTCAGGGCGACGTGCTGGTTGGGGTTCAGGTCCGAATAGACGAACAGGATCTTGCCGTCGGGGGCGATCACGTAGGAATCCCGGTTCGACCAGCCCGGGCGCAGCATCAGGCCCGAATCGTAGGTCTTGGCGATGGCCGCGTTGGGGTCGGAGGCCACCGGGAACTTGCCAGAGCAATGCTCGGTCTCGGCGGAGAAGGCGGCCAGCTGGTCGAGGTTGCCGGAGGTGACGCCGATCACCGTCGCGCCCTGCGCCTTGAACTGGTCCACCGCGTCGGCGAACAGGTGGGCCTCGGCGTTGCAGCCGGAGGTGTGGGCGGCCGGGAAGAAGTACAGCACCACCGGACCCTTCTTCAGCGCCGCCTTCAGATCGAAAGTCAGCGGCTTGCCGGCCTGGTAGCCGGGGGCGGTGAAGGCCGGGGCGGGGGCGCCGACCGCCAGGTGGGCCATGGCCGGCCCCGCCAGCAGGGTCGAGGCGGCCATCGCGGCGGCGGCTGCGGCGAGCCCGCGTTTGCCGGGGATGAGTCTCATGATGTCGTCCTTCCTGAACCTGCCCTCGGGCGCAGTATGCGCCGCGCCCCTGTGGCCCCCAAGCCGAAATCGCCCTCCCTTGCTCCGGCCGGAGCGATCGCCTAACCCTCCCGGCGACAGAACAAAGCAAATCAGGGAGCGGCCATGACCCTCGCCTTCATCTTTCCGGGACAGGGCAGCCAGGCCGTGGGCATGGGCGCGGACCTGGCCGAGGCGTTCGCCGCCGCGCGCGAGGTGTTCCAGGAGGTGGACGACGCCCTGGGCCAGCACCTGAGCAAGCTGATGCGCGAAGGGCCGATCGAGGACCTGACCCTGACCGAGAACACCCAGCCGGCGCTGATGGCCGTCAGCCTGGCGGTGATCCGCACCCTGGAGAAGGAGTTCGGCGTCGGCATCGACAAGGCCGCCTTCGTCGCCGGCCATTCGCTGGGCGAGTATTCGGCGCTGGCCGCGGCGGGCGCGATCGGCCTGTCGGACACCGCGCGTCTGCTGAAGCTCCGCGGGCAGGCGATGCAGCGGGCCGTGCCGGTGGGGCAGGGGGCCATGGCCTCGCTGATCGGACCCAAGACCGACGTGGCCCTGGCCGAGGCGGCGGCCAAGGAAGGCTCGAGCGTCGGAGTCTGCGTGGTGGCCAACGACAACAACGCCGGCAATGTGGTGATCTCCGGCGCCAAGGCGGCCGTGGACAAGGCCATCGAGGCGGCCAAGGCGCTGGGCACCCGGGCCATCCCCCTGAACGTCTCCGCCCCCTTCCATTGCCCGCTGATGCAGCCGGCCGCCGACGAGATGGCCGAGGCCCTGGCCGCGGTGACCATCGCCGCGCCGCGCGCGCCGCTGGTGGCCAACGTCACCGCCCGCCCGACCCTGGACCCGGAAGCGATCCGCCGGATGCTGGTGGAACAGGTCACCGGCCGGGTGCGCTGGCGCGAAAGCATGGAATGGCTGGCGGCCGAGGACGGCGGCGCGGTCACCCGCTTCGCCGAGGCCGGCGCCGGCAAGGTGCTGACCGGCATGGTCAAGCGCATCGCCCCCGATGCGGAAGGCGTGGCCCTGAACGCCCCCGCCGACCTCGAAGCCTTCGCCGCCTCGCTCTGACGGCCCTCATCCGACGGGACTGCACGATGTTTGATCTTTCCGGCAAGACCGCCCTCGTCACCGGCGCCTCTGGCGGCATCGGCGGGGCCATCGCCCGCGGCCTGCATGCCCAGGGCGCGCACGTGGTGCTGTCCGGCACCCGCGAATCGGCGCTGCAGGACCTCGCCGGCGAGCTGGGCGGGCGCGCCAGCATCGCGGTGGCCAACCTGGCCGATCCGGCGTCCGTGGACGGACTGGTGGCCGCCGCCGAGGCTGCGGCCGGCCACGACCTCGACATCCTGGTGTCCAACGCCGGGGTCACCCGCGACGGCCTGCTGCTGCGGATGAAGGACGAGGACTGGGAGACGGTCCTGAGGGTGAACCTGGAGAGCTATTTCCGCCTGTCCCGCTCTGTGCTGCGCGGCATGATGAAGCGCCGCTCCGGACGGATCATCGGCATCACCTCGGTGGTCGGGGTGATGGGCAACGGCGGCCAGACCAACTACGCCGCCTCCAAGGCCGGAATGATCGGCTTTTCCAAGGCCTTGGCCCAGGAGGTCGCCAGCCGCAACGTCACCGTCAACTGCGTCGCGCCCGGCTTCATCGAAAGCCCGATGACCGACGCCCTGACCGACGCCCAGAAGACGCAGATCATGGGCACGATCCCGCTGGCCCGCCTGGGCTCGGGCGAGGACGTGGCCGCGGCGTGCGTCTACCTGGCCAGCAGCGAGGCCGCCTACGTCACCGGCCAGACGTTGCACGTCAACGGCGGCATGGCGATGATCTGAAGCGGAGCCTCACGGCGCTTGCGATGCGCTAGTCTCGCCAAAAGGAACATGCTAGGCGGGAGCCGAAACCAAGACTGGACTTCCGGGCGGCCCGCCGGGCCCCCACTATTTGAGTTTATCCGTGCCGCGGAGCGTTGGGAGACCCCGCCGCCGGGCGCCAACCTGAACGAGGGATTTGAGCTGAATGTCCGACATCCTTGAGCGCGTGCGGAAGATCGTCATCGAGCACCTGGACGCCGACCCGGAAAAGGTGACCGAGAAGGCCAGCTTCATCGACGACCTGGGCGCTGACAGCCTCGACAACGTCGAGCTGGTCATGGCCTTCGAAGAAGAGTTCGACATCGAGATCCCGGACGACGCGGCCGAGCATATCCAGACGGTCGGCGACGCCGTGAAGTTCATCGGCGAGCGCCTGGGCGCCTGATCAGGCTTCCTGACGTCCTTTCACGCGCCGCGCCGTGTCAGCTTCGCTGATGCGCGCGGCGTTCGTGATTCTGGATCTCGGCCGGAGTCCGGATCTCGCGCAGCGCCGGCGTCCGGGCCGAGGCGGCGCTGTGAAAACGGATGCTGGCCCGCCGTGCGATTTGCTCTAGCCTTTGTGACCGAGACAAGCCGGCCCACCTAGAGGGGGCCGTCGTCCCCAGGGAGAGTCACCGATACCCATGCGTCGCGTCGTCGTTACCGGAATTGGCATGGTCACGCCCCTCGGCTGGGGCGTCGACACCAGCTGGAAGAACCTGCTGGCCGGCAAGTCCGGCGCAGGACGAATCAGCGCCTTCGATCCCACCGACTACGCCTGCAAGGTGGCGTGCGAGGTGCCGCGCGTGGATGGCCGCGGCGGCGGCGGGCCCGACGTGCCGGGGTCGTACGATCCCAACCAGACCATGAGCACGCGCGACCAGCGCCGGGTGGACGACTTCATCCTCTACGCCATGGCCGCCGCCGACGAGGCGGTGCGGGACGCCGACTGGGCGACCGAGGACGAGGCCGAGCGCAAGCGCACCGGTGTGATCATCGGCTCGGGCATCGGCGGCCTGGCCACCATCGCCGAGACCGCCATCGAACTGCACGAGAAGGGCCCGCGCCGGGTCAGCCCGTTCTTCATCCCCTCGGCGCTGATCAACCTGGCCTCCGGCCAGGTGTCGATCCGCTATGGCTACAAGGGCCCCAACCACGCGGTGGTCACCGCCTGCGCCACCGGGGCCCACGCCGTGGGCGACGCCATGCGGCTGATCCAGTACGGCGACGCCGACGTGATGCTGGCCGGCGGGGCCGAGGCCTCGATCTGTCCGATCGGCATCGCCGGCTTCATCGCCTGCCGCGCCATGTCCACCGGCTTCAACGACACGCCGGAAAAGGCGTCGCGCCCCTATGACAAGGACCGCGACGGCTTCGTCATGGGCGAGGGCGCCGGCTGCCTGATGCTGGAAGAGTACGAGCACGCCAGGAAGCGCGGGGCCAAGATCTACGCCGAGGTGATCGGCTACGGCCTGGCGGGCGACGCCTACCACATCACCTCGCCGGCCGAGGACGGCGACGGCGGCTACCGGGCCATGGAGGCCGCGCTCGGCCACGCCGGGCTGGAGCCCGCCGACATCGACTACATCAACGCCCACGGCACCTCGACGCCGGTGGGCGACGAGATCGAGCTGGGCGCGGTCGAGCGGTTGCTGGGCCAGGCCGCGGGCAAGGTGGCGATGTCGTCCACCAAGTCGGCCACCGGTCACCTGCTGGGCGCCGCCGGGGCGATCGAGGCGATCTTCTCGATCCTGGCCCTGCGCGACCAGATCGCGCCGCCGACCATCAATCTCGACAATCCCTCGGTCGAGACCGCCATCGACCTGGTGCCCAACGTCGCCAAGCCGATGAAGATCGACGTGGCCCTGTCCAACAGCTTCGGCTTTGGCGGCACCAACGCCTCGGTCATCTTCAAGAAGGCGCCGTGAGCCGCGCGCCACGCTATCGACGTTCCGCCGCGGTGACTCCCGCGCGCCGGCTGATGGCGATGGGCGGCAGCGCCCTGGCGGTGCTGGGCGCCGGCGTGCTTCTGGTCGTGCTGTGGGTGCTGTGGGTGTACGCCGGGCCAGGCCCCAAGGCGCACCAGGGGGCGTCCACCGACGTGGTCCTGCGCCAGGGCGCCAGCCTGCCGGAGATCGCCTCCTGCCTGAAGCAGGCGCATGTGATCGGCTCCAGCGCCATCTTCATCGCCGCCTCGGAAGCCACCGGCGCGGCCAAGCGCATGAAGGCCGGCGAGTACGAGATCCCCAGCCGCGCCTCGATGGCCACGATCATCGGCCTGATCCGCGACGGCAAGGTGGTGCGCCACCTGGTGACCATTCCCGAGGGCCTCACCTCCGAGATGGTGGTCGACATCCTGCAGTCGTCCGAGTTCCTTACCGGCAGCGCGCCGGTGCCGCCCGAGGGCTCGGTGCTGCCGGAGACCTATGAGGTGCGCCGCGGCGAGGATCGCGCGGCGGTGCTGCAGCGGATGATGGACGATCGCGACAAGCTGCTGGCCACCCTGTGGGACCACCGCCGCCAGGGCCTGCCCTACCAGTCGCCGGACCAGGCGGTGATCATGGCCTCCATCGTCGAGAAGGAAACGGCCAAGGCCGACGAGCGCCCGCGCGTGGCGGCGGTGTTCATCAACCGGCTGCAGAAGGGCATGAAGCTGGAGAGCGACCCGACCATCATCTACGGCCTGACCCGCGGCCGGCCCCTGGGCCACGGCATCCGCGTGTCTGAGCGCGCCTCGGTGACGCCGTACAACACCTATGTGATCCAGGGCCTGCCGCCGACGCCGATCTGCAATCCGGGCCGCGCGTCGCTGGCCGCGGTGCTGGATCCGCCGCAGACCGACGAGCTGTACTTCGTCGCCGACGGGACCGGCGGCCACACCTTCTCGTCGACCTTCGAGCAGCACACCAAGGGGGTCTCGCATCTGCGGGCCCTCGAGCACGCCGGCAAGGCCGGGGGCGGCCACTGATGGCGGGGGCGAGCCTGTCCGGCATGACCGGCTTTGCGCGCCACGAGGGCGCGCTGGGCGAGTGGAGCTGGGCGGTCGAGGCGCGTAGCGTCAACGGCCGCAGCCTGGAGGTGCGCTTCCGCGGCCCGCCCGGCTTCGACGCCCTGGAGCGCGCCGCCCGCGAACTGGCGCAGCAGCGCTTCCAGCGCGGGCAGCTGACCGTCAACGTCCAGGCGCGCCGCGCCGACGGCCAGGGCGGCGGGCGGGTCAACCGCGAGGTGCTGGAGCGCTATCTGAAGATCGCCGAGGAATACGTCCTGGCCGGGCTGGCCAGCCAGCCGCGCATGGACGGCATGCTGGCCCTGCGCGGGGTGATCGACACCGGCGACGACACCGACGACCCCGAAACTCGCGCCGCCGTCGAGGCGGCCATGGCCGCCAGCCTGGCGCTGGCGCTGGATGGGCTGAAGACCGCGCGCCAGGACGAGGGTCGGGCGCTGGCGCCCGTGCTGGCCGGCCTGGTGGACCAGATCGAGGCCCTGTCGACCCAGGCGGAGGCCGAGGCCGCCGCCCAGGTGCGGGCGATCAACGAGCGCGTCTCCCGGCGGCTGACCGAGCTGGCCGGCGAATCCGCCACCCCCGAACGCATCGTCCAGGAAGCGGCCGCCCTGGCGCTGAAGGCGGACGTGCGCGAGGAACTGGACCGCCTGAAGACCCACGTCACCGCCGCCCGCGCCCTGATGGCCGAGGCGAGCGCTCAGGGCCGCCGCCTGGACTTCCTGACCCAGGAGTTCATGCGCGAGGCCAACACCCTGTGCTCGAAAAGCGCCACCACCGCCTTGACCGCCGTGGGCCTGGCCTTGAAGGCCGCGATCGATCAACTCCGCGAGCAGATTCAGAATGTCGAATGAAACGCCCCTCGAACGCCGGGGGCTGATGCTGATGGTGGTCAGTCCGTCGGGGGTGGGCAAGACCTCGCTGACCCGACGGCTGGTCGCCGACCACCAGGACCTGCACCTGTCGATCTCGGCCACCACCCGCGCGCCGCGCCCCGGTGAGCACGAAGGCCGGGACTATCACTTCGTCGACCGCGCGGAGTTCCAGCGCATGGCCGCGGCGGACGAGTTCCTGGAGTGGGCCGAGGTCTACGGCAACTACTACGGCAGCCCCAAGGGGCCGATCATGGCCTCGCTGGCGCGGGGCGAGAGCGTGCTGTTCGACATCGACTTTCAGGGGGCGATGAAGATCAGCGCCTATTCCCCTGACGACGCTGTGAAAGTCTACATCCTGCCGCCGTCGCTGGCGGAGATGAGCCGGCGCCTGCACGCCCGCTCGCAGGACTCCGAAGAGGTGATCGCCATGCGCCTGGCGCGGGCCAAGACCGAGATCGCCGACTGGGGCCGGTTCGACTACCTGATCCTCAACGACGACTTCGACCGGGCCTACGCCGAGCTGGCGCACATCTACCACGCCGAGCGCCTGCGCCGGGCCCGCAACACCTGGATCGAACCCTTCGTGGCCCGGCTGACGGCGGAGAAGATCTGACGAAATTCTCTTCCCCCGCTCGCGGCTAGGGGATGCACACATCGGCGAAGGGGCCCTGTAACTCCTGCCTTCTCCCCTTGCGGGAGAAGGTGGCCCGCGTCAGCGGGTCGGATGAGGGGTTGATGGAACCTTCGTGACTATCTTGGCGACGACGGCGCTGCGCCAACCGGAAAGGCGTGCCGACCCCTCATCCGTCTTGCTGCGCAAGACACCTTCTCCCGCAAGGGGAGAAGGCTTTCAGAACCCGGCATCGAGATGTGTGAATCGCCTAGCCGCTCGCGGGGGAAGTGTCGCCAATGCCGCGCGCAGCGAGGCGGGCGACGATGGGGGACGTGTCCCCGGCCGACGCTGGCATTTGCGGCTGGTCGCCTTCATCGACGCTTCGACCCGTTCCGGGACGCCGAGCCCTCACACCCTTCGCACCCCATCGTCGCCCGCTTCGCTTGGGCGACACTTCCCCCACCTTCTTGGGGAAGAGGGGCTATCGCTTGCCCATCACCGCCGCCAGCCGCAGGAAGCCCGCCACCGGCACCGTCTCGGCGCGGGCATTGGGGTCCAGGCCGGCGGCCTCGCACAGCGCCTCGCCGCCCAGCACCTTGAGGCTGGAGCGCAGCATCTTGCGGCGCTGGCCGAAGGCGGCGGCGGTGACCGTCTGAAGGGCGTCGACCAGGGCCGCAGGGGGCGGCTCGGCCAGGGGCGTCAGGCGGACCACGGCGGAGGCCACCTTCGGCGGCGGGGTGAAGGCGCGGGCCGGCAGGTCCATGACCTTCTCGGCGTGGCACAGGGCCTGCGCCAGCACGCCCAGCCGCCCGTAGTCGCGCCCGCCCGGCGGGGCGGCGATGCGGTCGGCGACTTCCTTCTGGAACATCAGGGTCATGGACACCGGCCGGAACGCGCCGGTCAGCCACTTCACCAGCAACGGCGTGCCGACGTTGTACGGCAGGTTGGAGACGATGCTGGCCGGCCCGCCGCCGGCGAGGGCGGCCTCGTCCACGGCCAGGGCGTCGGCCTCCACCACCGTCAGCCGGCCAGGCGCCGCGGCGGCCAGCTGCGCCAGCACCGGCAGGAAGCGCGGGTCCTTCTCCACGGCGATCACCCGCAGACCGGCCTCCAGCAGGGCGCGGGTCAGGCCGCCGGGACCGGGGCCAACCTCGATCACCGGCTGGTCGGGGCCCAGCTGCGCCAGGCGCACGATCTTGCGGGTGACGTTGAGGTCCAGCAGGAAATGCTGGCCGAAGCGCTTGTCGGCCGACAGGCCGGCGCCGGCCAGCACATCGCGCAGCGGCGGCAGGTCGTCGAGCCCGTCCGGCGGCGCAGGCGCGCTCATCGTCCGTGGCGGCGCGCGGCCATCTGCGCGGCCAGGCGGATGGCGGCCATCAGGCTGTCGGGGCGGGCGACGCCGCGGCCGGCGATGTCGAAGCCGACGCCGTGGTCCGGCGAGGTGCGGATGATCGGCAGGCCCAGGGTGACGTTCACCCCGCCCCAGAAGTCGAGCATCTTCACCGGGATCAGCGCCTGATCGTGGTACATGCACAGCGCCGCGTCGTAGCGGGTGCGGGCCTCGGCGTGGAACAGGCTGTCGGACGGGTAGGGGCCGGTGGCGTCCACCCCCTGGTCGCGCAGCACGCGGATCGCGGGGCGGATCACGTCCACCTCCTCGCGGCCGATCGAGCCGGATTCGCCGGCATGCGGATTGAGGCCGGTGACGGCCAGCCGTGGCGTGCGGATGCCGAAGTCCCGGACCAGGGCCTGGGCGGTGACCAGGCCGGCGTTGACGATGCGTTCCACGGTCAGCAGCGACGGTACGCTGGCCAGCGGCTCGTGGATGGTCACCAGGGTCACCCGCAGGTCCTGCGCCGTCAGCATCATGATCGGCCCGCGCGCACCGGGGTGGCTGGCGGCGGCGGTCAGTTCGCCGAGGAACTCGGTGTGGCCGGGAAAACCGAAGCCGGCCTCGTACAGCGGCGCCTTGGCGATCGGCGCGGTGACCACGCCCGACACCACGCCGGACAGGGCCAGGCCCGCGGCGGTCTCGATCCAGCGAACGATGGCCGGCGCCGCGGCCGCGGAGGGCTGGCCGGCGATCACCGCGCTGTTCAGCGGCAGGTCGAGCACGGGCAGAGCCTGCTCGAACACGGCGGCGGCCTCGGCCGGCAGACCCACCGGCCGGATGATCGCCGCCCCCGCGGAGGAGGCCGACGCCAGGGCGCGGGCGTCGCCCAGCACCACGAAGGCGGGGCCCTCATGGCGCAGGGCGCTCCACGCCTTGACGATGATCTCAGGCCCGATGCCCGCCGGATCGCCCAGCGTGACCGCGAGCGGCGCCGCCGTCACCGCGTCTCGATGGTCGCGGAGTTGCGCAGGTCGCGCAGGTACCGCTTGGCGATCATCGCCAGCTGCTGGCCGACCAGCCGGTTCTCGATCTCGTCGTGGTTTGCCAGGTCCTGGCCGGGCTGGCGCTTGTTGCACACCGCGATCAGGTGCATGCCGGCGTCGGTGCGCAGCGGCTCGGAGACCTCGCCCACCTTCAGCTGCTCGGCCGCCTGCTGGAACGCCGGGGCCAGGTCCTTGACCTCCGCCTCGCCGAGGTCGCCGTAGATCACGCCCTCGATCTTGCCGGCCTGCACCTGCAGGGTGTCGCAGCCGTTCACCCGGGCGCGCAGCGCCTCGAGCTTGGCCTTGGCGGCGGCGACCTGGTCGTCGGTGGCGGTGGCGGGCAGGGCGATGGCGGCCTGGCGCAGGCTGACCAGGGTGGAGGCGCCGCCGGCGCGCTTGTCGCGCAGCAGCACGATGTACACGCTGTCCTTGGTGGCGATCGGCTGCGACAGCTGGCCCGGACGCATCTGCTCCAGGGCGGCGTCGACTTCCGGCGGCATCTGGCCGTGCGTCACCCAACCCACATCCCCGCCGTTGGCGGCGGTGGGCGAGGACGAAAACTGGCGGGCCACGGCGGCGAACGGCGCGCCCTTCTGCAGCTGGTCGATCAGCTGGGCGGCGCCGGTGAGGGCCTGCTGCGCGCTGCCGACCCGGGCGTCGTCGACCACGACTTCGCTGACCTGGTACTGCGGCTTGCCGGACTCCGCGGCGATGCGGTCCTGGTAGGCCTTGATCTGGTCCTCGCTGACCTTCACCCGCGAGCCGTAGCGGCCGCGGATCCAGCCGCGCCAGCTGATCTCGGCGCGCAGCTGGGCCTTGAAGGTCTCCGGCTGCACCCCTTGCGAGGCCAGCTGGTTCAGGAGGCCGTCGGCGTTGGTGTTGTTGCTGCGGGCGATGTCGTTGATCTCGTCGTTGACCTCGTCGTCGCTGGCGATCAGGTCGAACTTCTGTTCCTTGCTCTCGCGGCGCAGCTCCTGGAGCTCCAGGCGTTCGTCCTCCAGCGAGCGCAGCGCCTCGCGCTGCAGCTCCGGCAGGTTCTGGTCGGTGATCTGGATGCCCGAGGTGACGATCAGCAGGCGCATGCGCTGGATGATGTCGTAGCTGGAGATGATGTCGTCGTTGACGGTCACCACCACCGATTCCGACAGGCCTTGAGGCTGCTGTTGCTGCTGCGGGGCCGCCTGCTGCGGCGCGGCGGCCGCTCCGCCAGCGTCCTGCGCGCCAGCCGGACAGGCGACGATCGCCATGCCCAGAACAGCGCCGCCCGCGCCCGCGATCCTACCAAGCCAGCGCATGAATATCGAACGTCCTCATACCATTAGGCTCGCGCGTCCGAGGGCCGCGCGAGGTGTTGCCTAGGGCCTGTAGCCTGAATTGCCCAATGTGGCGAGCGTTAGGCGCAGCACCACGGACTTGGAGGGACCAAGTGTCCCATTGGTCGTTTCGTCGCTGCGATAGATGACCTCGACCCGGATGCAGTCGTCCCGATAGACGATGCCCACGTCGCGCCGCAGCCACTGGTCGGTGTCGAAATTGCGCACCCCGTAGAGCGACAGGCCCCAGTGCTTGTTGGCCCACAGGTCGGTGTGGAAATCGAGGCCGCGGAAGTTGCCGCCGGTGGGGGCCTGAACCTCTTCCAGGTAGCGGACGTAGCCGCTGACCCGGCTGGTGGCGAAGTCGCCGCCCACTTCCAGGCGGTGGATGGCCAGGTCGCTGGCCCCCAGTCGCCAGCGCGAGAACAGGTGGATGCCCTGCAGCGGCGTGACTTCCGCGGCCAGCACATAGTCCGACGACTGGGTGGACAGGCTGGTGCTGGCGGGCAGGGCGGGGTCGGCGTTGGCGCGGAAGCTGCGGCCCAGCATCACGCTGGCGCTGCGCCCGTCGGCCAGGAAGGCGCTGGCCCGGCCGCCGACGGTGAAGCGCTGGCCGGCCTCGAACAGGTCATAGCCCGGCGAGCGATTGATCTGGAACAGGTTGGTCTCGTCCAGCTCCCAGACCTGGCTGTCCTCGTTGGGGATGCGCGGGTCCTGCCTGGCGTTCGGCGACAGGGCGATCTGCGCCAGTGGCTCCAGCACCCAGGTGATGTCGCCGGACTGCTTGATCAGCGGATAGCTGATGTCCGCCCCGCCGGTGACGAAGCCGCGGCCGATGGTGGCGTTGGGGCTGTAGGGCGCGGGCAGGTTGCTGATGCTGTAGAGGTCCGCGCGGGCCTGGAAGAACGGCTCCACGCGCAGGCCGTTGGCGAAGGTCAGGGCCCCGCGCCAGTCGAGCCCGCCCGAGGCGCGCCGGCTGTCGATACCCTGTTCCAGCGGGTTGTTCGGATCGCGGTCGCGGTTCAGCAGCACGGCGCTGCCGTCGAACCGCAGGCGGCCGCCCAGGATGTCGCTGGGCAGCTCGTAGTGCGCCTCGACCACCGGCGCGATCAGCGGGAAGGTCTTGTTGATGTCGTCGGCGCGCAGCCCCTGCACGCTGATCGCCGCAGCCGAGAAGTACGACAGCTGGTCCTGGCGGGTGATGTACGCCTGAGAGATCAGCCGCCGGTCGTCGGCCGCATAGAGCCCGCGTTCGATGAACACGCTGGAGACGTCGTACTTGTCGAAGATCAGCGGCTCGGAGGCGCGCTCGGCGGTGAAGCCCCAGTGCCAGTACGGCGTGATGTCGAACGCGCCCTTGGCCAGGATGTAGCTGCGCGAGGTCAGGCTGCCAAACAGGTTGCCGTGCGAGTCGAAGTCCTTTTCGTAGGTGTAGCCCGCCCGCACGTCGATCGAGCCGGAATAGAACCGCCGCCGCCAGTCGACGCTGACGAACGGGTTCACCGCGGTGTTGATCTGCGGGGTGATGGTGATGTCCTGCGAGGGACTGATCACCTGGTACCAGGACTGCGAATACGACAGGCCGCGCTTCTGCGAATAGGTGGCGAACGGCGTCAGGAAGCCTGACTTGCGCTCCGCCGACGGGTCGGCGGTCCACATCACCGGCAGGTACAGAATGCCGACGCCCAGCACCTGCACCACCGCGTGGTGGTAGGTGACCAGCTGGCGCTTCTTGTCTTCCACCACCTGGCTGGCTTTGATCGACCAGGTCGGCTGCTTGTGGCTGCCGTCGTCGGCGCAGACCGTGCAAGGGGTGTAGATCGCGTCCCGCAGGCGGGTGACCTGGTCGTTCTCGCGCGTGGCTGTGGCCGCGGCGATCTTCACCCCGTTCTGCAGCCGGGTGGAGAAGCCCAGGGCCACGCCGGCGCTGAAGTCCTTGTCCAGGGTGGCGGCGTCGGAGAATTCGGCGGTGCCGTCGGGATTGATGATCTGCACGTGACCGCGGGCCGTCACCACGCCGGTGGTCTCGTCGTACTCGACGCTCTCGGCGCGCAGCACCTTGCCGTTATAGCGGGCCTCGACGGCGCCGGTGGCGGTGTAGTGGCGGGTGACGTTGTCCTGGGTCAGGACGTCGGCCTCGAGATAGAAGCCATCGCCCTGCAGGCCGTCGTCGGGCGCCGGCGGGGTGATAACCTTGGGCGGCGGGACCTGGCTGGAGGGCAGGGACGGGTCCGGCTCCGGCGCCGCGAGGGCCGGCCCGCCGGCCAGCAGGGCCAGGGCGGCGCCCGTCAGCCAGGCGGCCCTGGCTCCGCCGCGCGCCGATTGGCTGGCATTCATCCCCACGCGACCCCTCGATCCCACCGGCGCCGATCCTTCGGACCGGGCGTCCACTCCACCTTTGGCGACCTATGGCACGACTGCGGCGGCAATGCGCCCCCTCAGCGGCCCTGAGCGCACGCTCGCGAGTCAGCCGTCCTCGGTATAACAAAGCACCGTCACCCCGGACAGGAAGGCGAGCACCGGCGGCGCCCAGGCCGCCAGCGCCGGCGGCAGCTGGCCCGCCGCGCCCAGGGCGCCGCACAGCTGGTTGGCGAAGAACACCACGAAGCCCACCGCCGCCCCCAGGATCGCCAGCCCCGCCAACCCGCCCAGCCGCATCAGCCGCATGGAGAAGGCCGCCGCCAGCAGCGCCATGGCCGCAAACAGCAGCGGCTCGGCCAGGAACTGGTGCAGGCGCAGTTGGTAGCCCGCGACAGCGTAGCCGGAGGCCTGCGCCCGGGCGATGGTCCCGGGCAGGCGCCAGAAGGGCACGCCCTCGGGCGACTCCACCTTTTCCAGCACACTGCGCAGGTCGAGGTCGGAGGCCAGTTCCAGGCGCTCGGCGCGCACCGACTGCGCGCCCGGCAGGGCCTCGCGCACGTCGCTCAGCCGCCAGGCGCCGGGCACGAGGTCCGCCTGGGCCGCCTCCAGCCGCCGCGAGACCATCAGTTCGCCCCCCGGTCCGGCGCTCTGCAGATAGACCGACACCCCCTTCAGCCGGATGGTCTCGCGCACCAGGTCGTGGGCGTCCGCATGGATCACCATCTGGTTGCGCGCATCGCCCTGGCGCAGCCACATGTCGTGGGTCGCGCCCTGGCGACCGTCCAGGAGGCCGGCGCGATGGTCCTCGTAGCGGTTCGCCAGCCAGGCGGCCGCCGGATGCAGCGCCGTGACGGTCAGCACGCCCACGGCGAACGCCGCGCCCACGGCCGGGGCGACGAAACGCCAGGCGGAGATGCCGGCGGCGCGCATGGCCACCAGCTCGCTGCGCCGGTTCAGGGTGACGAAGGCGCCCATGGTGCCGAACAGGAAGATGAACGGCAGCAGCTTGAGGATCACCGCCGGCGACTTCAGCGCCGTCAGCGCCAGCAGCTGGACGAAGCTGAGGTCGACCACCCCGCCCAGGGTGCGCGACAGCTCGACGAAATCCACCAGCACGATCACCGAGGCGATCACCGCGAAGGCGGCGCCGACACCCAGCAGGGTGCGTCCCAGCACATAGCGCTGGATGCGCC
The DNA here is from genome assembly GCF_049446115.1 of Caulobacter sp. KR2-114. Classification (NCBI taxonomy): domain Bacteria; kingdom Pseudomonadati; phylum Pseudomonadota; class Alphaproteobacteria; order Caulobacterales; family Caulobacteraceae; genus Caulobacter; species Caulobacter sp. KR2-114. The sequence goes on along the minus strand of NZ_JBMSEC010000002.1, from coordinate 936,960 downwards.
CAACGCCGCTGACGCCGGCGCTCATGCCGGCACGGCCGGCAGCCGCGCGGGCAGGGCGCGGGCGGCCGGCGGGCGCAGCGGCGCGAACAGCACGAAGCCCGACGCCGCCACCGCCGCGAGCGGCAGCAGATACTGCGCCAGGTTGGCCGCCGGGGCGCTGGCCGCCAGGGCCTGCACGGCGAAGCCCAGGGTGCGCAGCACGAGGGCGGCGCCGGCGGTCGCGCCGATCCTCTGGGCATAGCCCATCCGGCTGAACGGCCCGCCGAGCACCCCGGCCAGGGCCATGGCCATGAAGGCCAGGTTGTAGAGCGCCCCGGCCAGCCGCGCGTGGCCCTCGGCCAGCATCTTCTTGCGGTTGGACCGCTCCCAGGCGCGGCTGAGGTCGGGAAAGAACAGCTCGTGCAGATAGCGGTCCGAGAGCTTGTAGTTCACCGCCTCGCGCTGCGGCGCCAGGCTGCGCAGGTCGAAGGCGTACTCGTCGAACGCCAGAACGTTCAGCACCCCGGTGCGGGAGAACTCCTGGTTGGCGCCGTGGCGCATCATCAGGATCGGCAGGCCGCCGCGCGCCTCGAACCGACCCTCCTGGGCGGTGATGGTGATCTCGCGGCCGCGGCCGTTGTCCTGGTTGATGAACAGGTTGTGGATCAGCCCGTCGTCGTCCACCGCCTGGGCATAGACGGTCAGGCCCCTCGCCGGGTGGGTGAACTGGCCGGGCTTGATCATGGTCGCCGCCAGGTCGCTCTTCACGTCGCGCAGCACCTCGCGCATGGCGCGGTAGCACAGCGGCTGGATCCACAGCGACAGCACCAGCGAGGCGACGGCCACCAGCGCCGCCAGCCGCAGGGCCGGGGAGGCCACGCGCCAGCGGCTCATGCCGCCGGCGAAGCAGATGACAATCTCCTGTTCGGTGTGGAGCCGGTTCAAGGCGATCAGCGCCGCCACCAGCAGCGCCACCGGCAGGATCATCACCACCAGCTGCGGCATGGCCAGCAGCGTCACCTGCGCGAAGATCAGCGGCGTCTGGCGGTCCTTTACCAGCAGGTCGATGCCCGCCAGCATCTGGGTCAAGAGGGCGATCCCGGTCAGCGCCGCCGTCGCCAGCAGGGCGGGGCCCAGCAGTTGGCGAAACAGATAGCGTTCGATGAGGCGCATGCGGAGTTTGCGAGGCTTCTCGGGCGCCGGGGCGGGACCCTTAGTAAACCCGCCGCCCGCGCCGGCACAACCGGCGCGGTGGCGCCGACCTCAGGACGCGGGGACAACGGCCGTCGGGCCGAACGTCTCCTCGAACGCCGCCTTCAGCGCCGCGTCGGCCTCGTCCATGGTCACCGGCAGGCCAAGGTCGACCAGGCTGGTGACCCCATGCTGGGTCACGCCGCAGGGCACGATGCCGTCGAAGTGGCCGAGGTCCGGCTCGACGTTGAGGCTGATGCCGTGGAAGCTGATCCAGCGGCGCAGCTTCACGCCGATGGCGGCGATCTTGTCCTCGCGCTGGAAGCCGGGCCCCTTGCGCTCCACCCAGACGCCGACCCGGCCCTCCCGGATCTGGCCCTCGACGCCGAACCGCGCCAGGGCGGCGATCACCCAGGCCTCCAGCGACGCGACAAAGGCGCGCACGTCGCGCTGCCGCTCGCGCAGGTCCAGCATCACATAGGCCACGCGCTGGCCGGGACCATGATAGGTGTACTGCCCGCCGCGGCCGCTGGCGAACACCGGAAAGCGGTCGGGCTCCAGCAGATCCTGCGGCTTGGCGGAAACCCCGCCGGTATAGAGCGGCGGATGCTCCAGCAGCCACACCAGCTCGCCCGCCCGGCCCTCGGCGATCGCCTCGGCGCGCGCCTCCATGGCCGCCACGGCCTCGGGGTAGTCCACCAGGCCGGACGACACCTTCCATTCCACGGGACGGCCGTCGGAACGGGCGAAGACGGGCGGCATGTTTAACGAGCGGTCAAGCATCGGGGGGCAATGTGGGGGCTCGCGGCGTCATCGGCAAATCAGCCGGGTCGTCCGCACTCCCGTCGGAGGTGTTTGCGTTCGTGAGCCAGGTCAACGCGGTCAATGTCGAGATCTCCGTGGTGCTGGGGCGCTCGACCCTGCCCATGCAGCAGCTGCTGCGGATGGGCCGCGGCGCGGTCATTCCGCTGGACGCCAAGGCCAACGACGAGGTCTGGATCCTGGCCAACAACCATCCGGTGGCCCGCGGCGAAATCCTGATCAGCGACGACAAGATCTCGATCTCGGTGACCCGCGCCGCCGACGTCTACGACTTCATGGCCGGTTCGGCCTACTGAGGCGCTTAATTTCTCCCGCGGCGGGACATTCCGGCGCACGCCCTTCACAAGCGTCGCGGCGTTTGCTAACCCCCGCGCCTTACCACGATGCGGTCGTGGCGGAATTGGTAGACGCGCAGCGTTGAGGTCGCTGTGGGGCAACCCGTGGAAGTTCGAGTCTTCTCGACCGCACCATCCTGCTTCGCCCTTCGGGCTTCGCAGGATTCCATGCCGGGGCTCGGGCGCCGCATGGTCGAACCAAGGCGCTACGACGCTTCATGCCGGTAAATTCAGCCTGTCGCGGCCAGCCGGTTGCGCCGCCGCCGAGTTTTGGCCTAAAGGCCAGTCGCCATTGGTTCGGCGCCCCGTGCGGCCGCGCCAATGAAACCATCAGGGACGACAAGGTCGTAGCAACGCAACGCTGAACTCAGTTCGGGAGGAGGGGCTTTTGAGCCACGACGCCGCCGATTCCGCCGAACTGGATCCCAAGGTCCCTCCCGAGGAGGACCTGGAAGACCTGGCCCTCGACGAGGACTACGCCCTCAACGCCGACTATGTGGATCTGGTGGTCAGCGCGGCGGACCGTGGCGACGGGGAGCGGCTGCGTGACCTGCTGGCGGCCCTGCACCCCGCCGACGTCGCCGACCTGATGGGGTTCCTGTCGGCGGACTATCGCGAGGAGATCGTCCCGCACATCGCCCCGGAAGACCTGGCCGACATTCTCGCCGAGCTCGAGGGCTCGATCCGCGAGGAGGTGCTGGAGGCGGTGGCGCCGGCCACCCTGGCCAAGGCCTTGGGCGATCTCGATTCCGACGACGCCGCCGACGTGGTCGACGACCTGGAAGAGGACAAGCGGGCCCAGGTGCTGGCCGCGATGCCCGATGTCGAGCGCACGGCGATCGAGACGACCCTGGCCTATGAGGAAGAGTCCGCCGGCCGCCTGATGCAGCGCGAGGTGCTGGCGGCGCCGTCGTTCTGGACCGTCGGCCAGGCTATCGACTACGTCGGCCGCGGCGGGGACGACATCCCCGAACAGTTCTTCGACATCTATGTGGTCGACCCGGCCAACCGCCCGCTGGGCGGGGCCTCGCTCAGCCGCCTGCTGCGCGCGCCGCGCGACGCGCGCCTGTCGGACATCATGGAGCCGGTGACCGAGATCCCGGTCGACATGGACCAGGAGGAAGTCGCCTACATCTTCGACAAGTACCACCTGATCTCGGCCCCGGTGGTCGAGCCGGGCGGGCGACTGGTGGGCCAGATCACCGTCGACGACGTGGTCGGGGTCATCCAGGAAGAGAGCGAGGAGGACATGCTGGCCCTGGCCGGGGTGTCCGACGCCGGCCGCGACGCGACCATGTTCGGCATCGTCCGCTCGCGGCTGCTGTGGCTGGTGCTGAACCTGGCGACCGAGGCGGTGGCCGTCGGGGCGATCGCCTTCTACCAGGACGAGGTGGCCAAGATCGTCGCCCTGGCGGTGCTGATGCCGATCGTCTCGTCAGTCGGCGGCAACGCCGGCACGCAGACCCTGGCGGTCGCCGTGCGTGCGCTGGCCGCACGCGAGATGAACGCCTCCAACACGGCGCGGATCATCTGGCGCGAGCTTGGGGCGGGGATCATCAACGGCCTGATCGTGGCCCTGGCGATGGGGGCGGCGGTGACGTTCTTCTACCACGATCCCAAGCTGGCCCTGACCGTGGGCCTGGCGCTGGTGGCCAACATCTTCACCGCCGCGGTGGGCGGCATCCTGGTGCCGCTGGCCCTGGAGAAGATGGGACGCGACCCGGCGGTGTCGTCGTCGATCTTCATCACCTTCCTGACCGACTTCATGGGCTTCTTCGCCGTGCTGGCGATCGCCGCCATGATTCTGCTCTAGCCCGCCCTATCTAGGGCGTGGCCCGGACCTTGCCGGGCGGGGGTGGGCGATTGCGCCCAGTGTTCCATTCCGGGTCAGAGGCGATGACACCCAGGCATCAGATCTCCCGCGCGGCGATCAACCTGATCAAGCGCTTCGAGGGCTTCCGCAGCAAGGCCGCGGAGCTCGACGACGGCCGCTGGACCATCGGCTACGGCCACACCAAGACGGCCCGTTCCGGGACCGAGATCGCCGAGGCCGACGCCGAGGCGCTGCTGCTGTACGACCTGATCAACGTGGCCCACGCGGTGAACGAGTGGACCTACGCTCCGCTGAACCAGAACCAGTTCGACGCCCTGGTGTCGTTCGCCTTCAACATCGGGCTGGAGAACTTCCGCCGCTCCACCACCCTGCGCCGCATCAACGAAGGCCGCATGCTGGAGGCCGCCCTGGCCATGGAGCTGTGGCGCCGCGCCGACTTCGAGGGCGAGCGCATCGTCGTCGACGCCCTGGTGCGCCGCCGCGCCTATGAGAAGAGCCTGTTCCTCAAGCCGGTGGACGCCTGGGCCCCGGCGCCCAGCCCGGTGCTGCCGCCCAAGATCGACTACGACGTCGCCCCGTTCACCCTGACCAGCACCCCGGCGGTGCTGAAGACCGAGCTGTCGGGCGAGCGCGCCATCGCCGAGCGGGTGTCGGCCTCGCCGCTGGTCCCGCTGGAGGACACCGGCCCGACCGCCACCGAGACCGCCGCCGCCGCCCTGGCCCGCCGGCTGGAGGCCCTGGCCGCCGAGCCCAGCGCCGCGCCGGTGCTGGAAGCGCCGGTCCGCGATCCGCTGCCGACGCCCGAACCCGAGGCCCGGCCGGTCGTCGCCCCGCCGCCCGCGGCGCAGGACGAGCTGCCGCCGCCGATCGAGGCGACGCACGAGGAGATCGCCCGGGACATCGACACGGTGCCCGGCGCGCCGGTGATCGCCGACGTGGCGGCCGCGGAGCCGGACCTGGCCTTCACGCCCGCACCCAAGCCCCCCGTGCGCCGCCAGCCGGTGAGCGTGCTGGTGTGGGCGGGCCTGGCCTTCCTGGGCCTGGCCCTGTTCGCCGCCGCCGTGAAGTTCGGTTTCAAGACCCCGGCCGCCGGCAGCATCGGCGGCCTGGACCCGGTGGTGTTCGGCCTGGGCGCCGGCCTGATCGGCATCGCCTTCACCGCCATCGCCGTCTACCAGCTGCTGATGCGCCTGGCGGGCCCGGACACGGCCAAGTCCGAACCGCCCAAGGAAACCCCGGCCGCCGAAGCCGTGACGGGGGACGACCGCGCGGAGGCGTGAGGTTCGATCGGTCCGCTTGGGAACCACGAACCACACGAACCACACGAACGGGTGTCATCCCAACATATGCTCACCCCGGCGAAAGCCGGGGCCCAGGCAACGGCGGCCGCCTTTCCACCAATGTCGGGGCGATAGCCGCTGTTTCGCGCCCCATGTCCCGTCGGCGGTGAGCTTTGCCTGGGTTCCGGCTTCGCCGGAATGAGCCAGGGGCGATCGGCGCACGCGTTCGTGTGGTTCGTGTGGTTCGTGGTTCAAAAACCTGCCGCGCGCCACACGCGCCCGTGCTAACCCGCTCGCATGATCCCGAACCAAGGCCCCTTCATGGATTTCGGCCTCGGCGAGACCGCCGACGCCATCCGTGAGACCACCGCCCGCTTCGCCGCCGATCGCATCGCGCCGATCGCGGCGGACATCGACGCCTCCAACGCCTTTCCGCGCACCTTGTGGCCCGAGATGGGCGCGCTGGGCCTGCACGGCATCACCGTCGAAGAGGACTTCGGCGGCCTGGGGCTGGGCTATCTGGAGCATGTGGTGGCCATGGAGGAGGTGAGCCGCGCCTCGGCCTCCATCGGCCTCAGCTACGGCGCCCACTCGAACCTGTGCGTCAACCAGATCCGCCGCTGGGGCTCCGAGGAGCAGAAGCGCCGCTATCTGCCGGCGCTGATCAGCGGCGAGCATGTCGGCGCCCTGGCGATGAGCGAGAGCGGCGCCGGGTCCGACGTGATCGGCATGTCGCTGCGCGCCGATCACCGCGGCGACCGCTACGTGCTGAACGGGACCAAGTTCTGGATCACCAACGCGCCGCACGCCGACACCCTGGTGGTCTACGCCAAGACCGATCCCGAGCACGCCAGCCGCGGCGTCACCGCCTTCCTGATCGAGAAGGACTTCAAGGGCTTCTCGGTCAGCCGCAAGCTGGACAAGCTGGGCATGCGCGGCTCCGACACTGGCGAGCTGGTGTTCGAGGACTGCGAGGTCCCGGAAGAGAACGTGCTGGGCCCGCTGAACGGCGGCGCCGGGGTGCTGATGAGCGGCCTCGACTACGAGCGCGCGGTGCTCTCTGCCGGTCCCTTGGGCATCATGCAGGCCTGCCTGGACGTGGTGCTGCCATACGTGCGCGAGCGCCGGCAGTTCGGCAAGCCGATCGGGACCTTCCAGCTGATGCAGGGCAAGGTCGCCGACATGTACGTGGCCCTCAATTCCGCCCGCGCCTACGTCTACGCCGTCGCCCGCGCCTGCGACGCCGGCCGGACGACCCGCTTCGATGCGGCGGGCGCGATCCTGATGGCCTCGGAGAACGCGGTGAAGGTGTCGCTGGAGGCGATCCAGGCGCTGGGCGGCGCCGGCTACACCAAGGACTTCCCGGTGGAGCGCTTCCTGCGCGACGCCAAGCTGTACGACATCGGCGCCGGGACCAACGAGATCCGCCGCTTCCTGATCGGCCGCGAACTGGTCGGCGCCGGGTGATCGACCCGGCCGCAGCCTGGTGGCGCAGCTGCGGCCTGGGCGCGCTGGCGGCGATCGATTTCGAGGCGTCCGGCCTGCCCGGGGTGGGGCACAGGACCTTCCCGGTGGAGGTCGGCCTGTCCTGCGTCGCCAGCGGCGACACCCGCGCCTGGCTGATCCGGCCGACCGAGGAGTGGCTGACCTGGGGCTGGGACCCTGCGGCCGAGGCGGTGCATGGCATCAGCCTCGACGAGGCGCTCGGCCGCGGCCGCACCCCGCACGAGGTGCTGCGCGAGTTGGCCGCCATGGCCCGTCCGCTGCGCGTGGTCTCCGACAGCGGCCTCGACGACGTCTGGCTGGGGGTGCTGGCCGCCGGCGCGCGGCGCAGCGTGCCGTTCGAGATCCAGCTGGTCGACCCTGTGCTGGAGGATCTGGCCGCCACCGCCGAGGACGCCGAGGCGGCCCAGAGCGCCGCCGACGGGCGCTATCCGCTGACCCACCGCGCCGGACCCGACGCCCGCCGCCTGGCCGAGGTGATCCGCATCCTGGGCGGCTACGACCAGTTCCCATGACCGGGCTCGCCTGAGAGGGGAACGCGACACGCCTGTGGCGCGAGCCTTGCTAGCCTGCCCGTCACGTGTCGCGAATCGGAGCAGACGCCATGACCGCCCTCAAGCTCGCTCTCGCCCTGGCCGTGATCGCCGCCGGCCCGCTGGCCGCCAACCCCGTGGCCGCCCGCCCCGTCGCAACCCGCGCCGCCGCGCCCGCGTGCCCCGCCAACCTGCATCCTGCGGTGAGCGCCGAGATCGTGCTCACGGGCCCTGCCGCCGAGATCAGCCAGGCCGACTGGCGCGCCTTCGTCGACCGCGAGGTCGAGCCGCGCTTTCCCGGCAGCCTGGCGGCGGACCACGTCTATGCCGAGGGCGACCGTTCGCCCTTCGCCCGGGTGCCGGCCCACACCGTGCTGGTGCTGCTGACCGGCGGCGACCGCGAGCGCGACGGGGTGCACGCCATCCGCGACGCCTGGCGCGAACAGTTCCACGACGCCAAGGCGGACGTCATCGAATCCCCCGCCTGCGTGGGCTTCTAGGCTTCGCTCAAAGGCCAGGCGCTTCACACATCCTGTCCTGGCGGGCCGCGCCAGTAGCCCTTCTCCCCTTGCGGGAGAAGGTGTCTTGCGCAGCAAGACGGATGAGGGGTCGGGCAGCGCGTCTGGTCAGCTGAGCACAAGCGCGAGCAAGCTAATCTGAGAAGACGATCAACCCCTCATCCGACCGCCTGCGGCGGCCACCTTCTCCCGCAGGGGGAGAAGGAACACGAGTGCGCCCCGCTTCGGATGTGTGCATCCCCGGCGCCTACAGACGTCTCTAGTTCCGCCCGAAGGCTTGGCGCAGCTCGTCCTTGGCCGCTTCCAGCGTCTGGCGGTGTTTCGCATCGAGATTCTTGCCGGCGCGGTTGATGTAGAAGGTCAGCATCGACATCGCCGAGCGGTAGGGCTCGGCCTTGCGCCGGTCGCTGTGCTCGGCGGACCGCTTCAGCGACAGGGCGATCGCCTTTGGGGCGTCGGACTCGAAGATGTGCTTCTTCAGGTTCAGGGCGTCGCTGTGTTCGGTGACCTCGGCGGACCACTTGCGTTGGCTTGGCATGATCGTCTCCTTCGCTGGACGAACGCCCGCCCCCACGGCGCCGTTTCGGAACATCGTCTCCCGGCCGGGGTTCTAAGGACCCAAGCTTTTGCAGGAGCGGGCCATGGCCGACGAATTTCCCGAAACGGACGGCGAGGCGGACGATCAGGACGCCGCCGAAGCCTTCGACGAGGAGACCCTGGGCGTCGGCGATGACGGCCGGGGCACGTTCGAGGAACTGCCCGACCTGCTGGACGTCACCGCCGCCGAGGGCGACGAGGACGACGACGAGGCGCGGATCGCCGAGGACATGGACGACGACGAGATCATCGACGCCGAACAGGACGAGGTCCTGGCCGACCCCGAGGACGACGACCTGGCGGCCCGCGGCGACGAGTACGCCGAGAACGACACGGTCGACGTGACGTCGATCCCCCGGCGCTAGGGCCGGGACGCCGGGAACAGGGACGCCGGGAACAGGGACGCCGGGGAACAGAGGACGCCAGGGGAACAGAGGACGATCGCCTCGCGCCTGGAAGGTCTCCGGCCTGAAACCGAATTCCGCCGCCGCGGCCAGGAACAAGCCGCCCGGCGGTCCGTTGCCGTCAAGCGCGTCGTCCGGGCGCCGGCGCGCGCCAAGCCGTGCAAGCCAACGCCCAGGGAGCCGTCGCCATGACCGCGGTCAGCCTGAACCCGCAACGGGGCGCGTCGTCCGCCGGCGCGCCCGTGGCCAATGACATCGACCAGACGGCGATCAACACCATCCGCACCCTCGCCATCGACGCCGTGCAGAAGGCCCAGTCCGGTCACCCCGGCCTGCCCATGGGCATGGCGCCGGTGGCCTATACGCTTTGGACCCGCTTCCTGCGCTACGACCCGAAGGACCCGACCTGGCCGAACCGCGACCGCTTCGTGCTGTCGGCCGGCCACGGATCGATGCTGCTCTACGCCCTGCTGCACCTGTCCGGGGTCGAGGCCGTCGACCAGGAGGGCCGGCCGCAAGGCCGGCCGGCGGTCAGCCTGGACGACATCAAGGCCTTCCGCCAGCTGGACAGCGTCTGCCCCGGCCATCCCGAGTACCGCCTGACCACCGGGGTGGAGACCACCACCGGACCCCTGGGCCAGGGGGCGGCCAACAGCGTCGGCATGGCCATGGCCGAGCGCTGGCTGGAGGCGCGGTTCAACACGCCCGGCCGGACGATCTTCGACTACAGCGTCTACGCCCTGTGCAGCGACGGCGACATGATGGAAGGCGTCAGCGGCGAGGCGGCCTCGATCGCCGGCCATCTGAAGCTGTCGAACCTCTGCTGGATCTACGACGACAACCGCGTGACCATCGAGGGCGGCACGTCCCTGGCCTTCGACGAGGATGTGGCCCGGCGCTTCCAGGCCTACGGCTGGGCCACCCTGGACGTCGCCGACGCCAACGACACCGACGCCTTCGCCCATGCGGTGACCGCCTTCCGCAAGACCGCCCAGGACAGGCAGAACGGCCGGCCGACCCTCATCCGGGTGCGCTCGGTGATCGGCTATGGCTCGCCGCACAAGCAGGGCACATCCAAGATCCACTCCGATCCCCTGGGCGAGGAGGAGGTCAGGCTGACCAAGCAGGCCTACGGCTGGCCGCAGGATGCCCAGTTCCTGGTTCCGGACGGCGTGCGCGCGCAGTTCGACAGGACCCTCGGCCAGCGCGGCCAGCGCCTGCGGGCGGACTGGGAGGGGGCGGTGAAGGGGCTGGATCCAGGCCCGGCAAAGGACCTTGAGCAGATGCGCCGCGGCGCGCTTCCGGACGGCTGGGACGCCGACATTCCCAGCTTCGCGGCCGATCCGAAGGGCATCGCCACGCGCGAGGCTTCGGGCAAGGTGCTGAACGCCGTCGCGACGCGCTATGCCTGGCTGATCGGCGGCTCGGCGGACCTGTCGCCCTCCACCAAGACCCGCCTCGAGTTCGAGGGCGCCGGCGACTTCGAGGCGGCCAGCTACGGCGGGCGCAATCTGCATTTCGGGGTGCGCGAGCACGCCATGGGCTCGATCGCCAACGGCCTGGCCCTGTCGAACCTGCGGCCGTACACCGGCACCTTCCTGATCTTCAGCGACTACATGCGCCCGCCGACCCGGCTGGCGGCGCTGATGGAGCTGCCGGTGGTGTTCGTGTTCAGCCACGATTCCATCGAGCTGGGCGAAGACGGCCCCACGCACCAGCCGGTGGAACAGCTGGCCGCCCTGCGCGCCATCCCAGGCATGATCGTCATGCGCCCGGCCGACGCCAACGAGACCGCCGAGGCCTGGCGGACGGTGCTGGCGCAGACCGAAAAGCCGGCGTGCATGGTGTTGTCGCGCCAGGCGATCCCGATCCTCGACCGGAGCCGCTACGCCAGCGCCGCCGGCGTGGCGCGCGGCGCCTATGTGCTGGCCGACGCCGTGGACGACGGCGGCGAGCCCGAGATCATCCTGATGGGCACGGGGGCGGAGGTGTCGCTGTGCGTGGCCGCCTTCGAACAGCTGAAGGCCGACGGGGTGCGGGCGCGGCTGGTGTCGATGCCGTCCTGGTCGCTGTTCGAGGTCCAGGACGAGGCCTATCGCCGCCGGGTGCTGCCACCATCGGTCACCGCCCGCGTGGCGGTGGAGGAGGCCTCGTCCCTGGGCTGGGACCGCTATGCCGGACCGCAGGGCGAGGTGATCGCCATGCACGCGTTCGGCGCCTCGGCGCCGGGCAAGGACCTGCGCGGCAAGTTCGGCTTCACGCCGGACCACGTGCTGGCGGCGGCGCGGCGCCAGCTGAAGCGGGCTTCCTCCAAGACAGGCTGAGCCGGCGGCGCTGAATCAGACGACACTTGCAAACAGGAAAGGCTGACGCATGCAGCTTGGGGTCATCGGGCTTGGCCGCATGGGCGGCGACATCACGCGCCGACTGATGAAGGACGGCCACCGCTGCGTGGTGTTCGATCGCGACGCCGCCGCGGTCGGCCGGCTGGGCGACGACGGGGCCGGGGTGGCCCGGGATCTGGCCGATCTCGTGCGCCAGCTGGAGCCGCCGCGTGCGGTGTGGGTGATGCTGCCGGCGGGGGCTCCGACCGAGGACACCATCGCGGCGCTCGCGGGATTGCTGTCGGCCGGCGACACGGTGATCGACGGCGGCAACACCTTCTACAAGGACGACGTGCGCCGGGCGAAGGCGCTGCGCGAGAAGGGCCTGACCTATGTCGACGTCGGCACGTCCGGCGGGGTCTGGGGGCTGGCGCGCGGCTACTGCCTGATGATCGGCGGCGACAAGTCGGTGGTGGACCGGCTGGACCCGATCTTCCGCACCCTGGCGCCGGGCGCCGGCGACATCCCACGCACCCAGCGGCCCGACGATGCCGATCCGCGCGCCGTGCAGGGCTACATCCACACCGGGCCGGTGGGCTCGGGCCACTTCGTCAAGATGGTGCACAACGGCATCGAATACGGCCTGATGCAGGCCTATGCCGAGGGCTTCGACATCCTCAAGAACCGGGGCCGCGAGGGCCTGCCCGAGGACGAGCGCTTCGAGCTGAACCTGTCAGACATCGCCGAGGTGTGGCGGCGCGGCAGCGTGGTCTCGTCGTGGCTGCTGGACCTGACGGCCCAGGCCCTGGCCGGCGACGCGGCGCTGGCGAAGTTCACCGGCGCGGTGGCCGACTCCGGCGAGGGCCGCTGGACCATCGAGGCGGCGATCGAGGAGGCGGTGCCGGCCGACGTGCTGGCCGCGGCCCTGTTCGCCCGCTTCCGCTCGCGCGAGGAGCACACCTTCGGCGAGAAGCTGCTGTCGGCCATGCGCTTCGGCTTCGGCGGGCATGTCGAGGGCCCGCCGGCTTGACGGCGCCGCCGTTGGCGAGCCGGCCGCGCGTGCTGGTGATGATGGGCGTCGCCGGCGCCGGCAAGTCGACCGTCGGGCGGCTGGCCGCGGACCGCCTGGGCTGGCCGTTCGTCGAGGGCGACGACCTGCATCCGCCCGCCAACGTCGCCAGGATGGCCGCCGGCGAGCCGCTCACGGACGCCGACCGCGCCCCCTGGCTGCAGGCGGTGGCCGCGCAGATCGACGCCTGGATCGCGGCGGGGCAGGGCGGGGTGATCACCTGCTCGGCCCTGAAGCGCGCCTACCGCGACCGGCTGCGACGGCCGGGCGTGCTGTTCGTGTTCCTGGCCGCCGCGCCGGACGAGGTGTCCCGGCGACTTGAGGCCCGCCGCGGCCATTTCATGCCGGCCACCCTGGCCGGGAGCCAGTTCGCGACGCTCGAGCCGCCGGGCGCCGACGAGGCGGTGCTGACGCTGGGCAAGGGAACGCCAGAGCGCCTGGCGCGGGCGGTGGCCGAGGCTGTCGGAGGGCCTTGAGCCCCGCCGGGGTGTGGGTCACAAACCCCTGGCAACGCTCGGAACCGCCCTGCCGACAAGGGATTGAGGTCTGACCATTCACCTCCGGGAGAGACCTCATGAGCACCGATCCGCACGACAAGGCCGAAGTCGAGCAACGCCTGTGGAAGGAGATCGCCAAGGGCCGCTACGGCATGCTGGGCCTGACCAACGTCACCCCGGCGCAGCACTTCCAGCCGATGACCGCCTTCGCCGAGCCTGAGACCGGCCAGATCTGGTTCTTCACCCGCAACGACACCGACCTGGCGCGCAGCGCCGAGCGCGGCGGCCAGGCGATGTTCGTGATCCAGGCCAAGGACCAGGAGCTGCAGGCCTGCATCGGCGGCTATCTGCGCACGGTTCGCGACCCCGACCGGATCGACAGGTACTGGGGGCCGGTGGTCGCCGCCTGGTACCCGGAGGGCAAGGACGACCCCCGCCTGACCCTGCTGCGCTTCGACGTCGCCGACGCCCAGGTCTGGCTGTCTGAACAGGGCCCGCTGAAGTTCGGCTTCGAGATCGCCAAGGCCAACCTGACCGGCCAGGAGCCGGACGTGGGCTCGCGGGCGTCGCTGGACCTGCGCGGCGGAACCCCGACGCAGCACTGACGAAAAATCTCCTCCCCCCTTTGGGGGAGGGGAATTGCATATGGACTTTGGCTATCAGGGAGCCTGTCCAAGCAAGCCCGCTTCGATGGTCGAACCCGCTTCGTCGATGGTCGGAACGAGAACAAAACGGATTCAAAGGGCCGCTTTGCATTGCTTCGGCGCTCGGGCCGCCAGTCTCGAAGCCAATTCCATATGCGATTCCCCTGCCCCTTGCGGGGGGACGAGAACGGTTCTCTTCCCCCCTTGGGGGAAGTACCCGCGAAGCGGGGGATGGGGGCTCCAGCGGAGAACCGACCTAGCCTTCCCATTCTCCGCGCGCCACGAGGACGATCATCTGCACGCCAGGTTGTCGCGCACGTCGACGGCCGCGATGCGCACCGTGCACACGCCCTGGTCGCGCAGCCACCGATCGCGAAAGGGTGCGGGCCCTGTCGATCGTGCGCTTGGGCGCATCCATGGCAGAGCTCTACCGTGGATGGAACAAAATGGGAACTGTCGGCGCCTGGCTGGAGCCCCCATCCCGGCCTTCGGCCGTACTTCCCCCAGTGGGGGAAGAGAACGGTAACGGCGCTTCTCCTCGCCTCTTTGGGGCCCACAAGGGGGAGGGGGACCCCCGAAGGGGGTGGAGGGGGCCTCGGCCAGCGCCCGGCTACCCCGCCAGCCTCCACGCCAGCGCCAGGTCCTCGACCAGCGCCGCATAGGCCTCGCGCCGCGCCCGCTCGTCGGGAACGCGCAGCAGGAACGAGGGGTGGTAGGTGACGACCGCCTGCGACTGGTCGGGCAGCTGCAGCGCCTGGCCCCGGTTGGCCTTGATCGGGACGGCCTTGCCGAACACGGCCAGGGCGGCGGTGGCGCCGAGGGCGACGATCACCCGCGGGCGCACCAGGGCGCGCTCGGCGTCCAGCCACCAGCGGCAGGCCTGCACCTCGCCGGCGTTCGGCGTCTTGTGGATGCGGCGCTTGCCCTGCGGCTCGTGCTTGAAGTGCTTGACGGCGTTGGTCACCAGCACCTGAGCGCGGTCGGCGCCGGCCTCGGCCAGCGCGCGGTCCAGCATCTGGCCGGCAGGGCCGACGAAGGGGCGCCCGGCCAGGTCTTCCTGATCGCCGGGTTGCTCGCCCACCAGCATCAGCCGGGCGCCGTCCGGGCCCTCCGAGGCCACCCCCTGGGTCGCGTCCTTCCACAGATCGCAGCGGCGGCAGGCCTGCACGCCGGCGGCGACCTGATCGAGGCTGGCCGGCCGCTCGGCCGGATCCGGCGGCGGCGGCGGCCGTGCGCGGGCGGGCGTCCTGCGGGCGCGGGCGGGCTCTGTGGCGGGGCTGGCGACCATGGCGGCGGTCCTGGCTTCGGCGGCGTCGATCAACTCCGGAATGAGCCGCGCCTCCGGAAGGTTGCGCCAATAGCGCTGCGGCATCTCCTTCTTCATCATCCGCACCTTCAGCCGGGCCGGATTGAAGATCGCCGCGTAGTAGGCCTGCCAGTCGCCCTCCAGGGCGTCCTCCGCCGGGGCGTCGGCCCGGGTCGCGCCGGGGCCGAAGGTCAGCTGCCGGCGATCCCAGTGCGCCGAGACCTCTGGCGTCAGGATCGAGAAGGCCTGGTTGGCGTAGCGGGCGGCGAACCAGGGCGCCATGCGCTCCACCACCCGGTGCGGCGGCTCGAACCAGGCGATGAAGCTGTCCGGCGGCGCGCCGGGGACCTGCCGGAAGCGCACGAAGGCCTGCATCTTGTGGGCGGCCTGGCGCACGGCGCGGGCCAGGTGTCCGGCGTGCGCCACCTCCGGGTCCGCGGCCAGGCGCATCAGCTCCGGCTCGTCCCTCAGCCGCCACAGCAGCCGATAAAGGCGGTCGAACCGGTCCTCGGCGCGGTGCAGCACCACGTCCGCGGCCAGCGCCAGGAAGGGCGCCGGGGCGGTGAAGGCCGTCCCGGGGGGCGGGTCGGGCAGCACGTCCGCGTCCGCGAACAGGTCGCCGCCGCCGCCCGCCACCCGCCAGCGCACGGTGTCGGGCGACGCGCCCGCCAGGCGCAGGGTTCGCGCCGCGGCCCGCCACCCTGCGAGGTCGATCTCACTCTCCAGGGTGACGACGGGCACGGCTCAGAACAGCTCCAGCTGCTGCGGCGCGCTCCCCGCCGCCTTGCCGGTGACCACCTGGCGCAGATCGGCGCGATCGGCGGCGGCGCCGGGCGTCCAGCCCTCGGCGACGATGAAGGCCTGGATGGTCTTAAGGCTGCGGACCAGGCCGCGCACGTCTTCCAGCCGCACCCGCCTGACCCGGCGCATCACCAGCAGCCGGTCGACGCTGCGCACCCCCAGGCCCGGCACGCGCAGCAGGGTCTCGCGGTCGGCGCGGTTGACGTCCACGGGAAAGCCCTCGCGGTGGGCGAGGGCCCAGGCCAGCTTGGGGTCGATCTCCAGGTCCAGGTTCTGGTCCTCGGCGATGATCTCGCCCCGGCCGAAGCCGTAGTACCGCATCAGCCAGTCGGCCTGGTACAGCCGGTGCTCGCGCATCAGCGGGGCGCGTTCCAGCGGCAGGCGGGCGGTGGCGTCGGGGATCGGGCTGAACGCCGAATAGTAGACCCGCTTCAGCCCGTACGACCCGTACAGCTGAGCGCTCTGCGCCAGGATCTCGCCGTCCGGCGCGCCGTCGGCCCCGACGATCAGCTGGGTCGACTGGCCGGCGGGGGCGAAGCGCGGGGCCTTGGCCTTGGGCCGGGGGGTGGAGGCCTTGGGGCGAGGCGTCGGGGCGTGTTCCTCCAGCCGCAGCCGCACGCGGCCCATGGCCCGGCGGATGCCCTGGGCGTCCTTTTCCGGGGCCAGATCGGCGAGGCTGGCGGCGCGCGGCAGCTCGACGTTGATCGACACGCGGTCGGCGTAGCGGCCGGCCTCCAGCACCAGTTCCGGCGACGCCTCCGGGATCAGCTTCAGGTGGATATAGCCTCGGAAATCATGCCCTTCGCGCAGGGTCTTCACCACGCGAACCATTTCGCCCAGGGTATAGTCCTCGCTGCGGATGATCCCAGACGACAGGAACAGGCCCTCGATGTAGTTGCGCTTGTAGAAGCCGAGGGTCAGGTCGACGACCTCCTCGGCGGTGAAGCGCGCCCGCGGGGTGTTGGACGACACCCGGTTCACGCAATAGGCGCAGTCGTACTGGCAGAAGTTGGTCAGCAGGATCTTCAACAGGCTGATGCAGCGCCCGTCGGGCGCGTAGGCGTGGCAGATGCCCATGCCGCCATCGGTCGACCCCACGCCCTTGCCGCCGGTCGAGTTGCGCCTTTCCCCGCCGGAGGAGGCGCACGAGGCGTCGTACTTGGCGGCGTCCGCCAGGATGGAAAGCTTCTGACGCAGGGAAAGCTGGGGCACCCCCGAACGATAGTGTTCTTGATTTGTTCTGTAAAGCGTTGCGGCCAGCCCGCCGAGCGCTTAGTCCGGCGCGGAGAATCCCGGGCATGGTGCCGGCGCCCTTCGCGTAGGGGCCTAGGGGACCTTGGGGGCTCGGCGATGGCTCAGGCGGCGGTGGGATCGGACGGTGGGGGGCTCAGCCGGGCGATCCTCGCCATCGCGCTGCCCGCCATGCTGACCAACGTCGCCACCGCCCTGTTCGGCCTGGCCGACATGTGGGTGATCGGCCGCCTGGGCGACGCGCCCGCCCAGGGCGGGGTGGAGGTCGGGGCCAAGCTGCTGACCACCGTGCTGGTGGTGTTCAACTTCCTGCGCTCGAGCACCGTCGCGCTCACCGCCCAGGCCGCCGGCCGCGGCGAGGAGGACACCCAGGCCGAGGTGCTGGTGCGCGCCCTGTTCCTGGCGCTGGTGATCGCCGCGCTGCTGCTGGCGGCCATGCCCTGGGTCAGCGCCGCCGGCTTGGCGGTGCTGGGGGCGCAGGGCGCGATCCGGGCGCAGGCCGGCGCCTATGTGGCGATCCGCTACTGGAGCGCGGCGCCCTTCCTGTTCGGCTCGGTGCTCACCGGCTGGCTGGTGGGGCGGCGGCAGGTGCGGGCGGTGCTGGCCGTCGAGGTCGGCTCCAACATCGTCCACGTCGCCCTGGACCTGACCCTGGTGCTGGGTCTCGGCCTGGGCGTCGCCGGTGTGGCGAGCGCGACCCTGGTGTCGGAGACCCTGAAGTTCACGGCCCTGGCGCTGATGGCGGCGCGCGAGCCGCCGGCCAGGCGGGCCCTGGCCGCGCTGCGCCACCGGGCGACCTGGGCGGCGGGCGAGATCGGCGCCCTGCTGCGGCTGAACCGCGATCTCTTCGCGCGCACGGTGCTGCTGATGGCCGTGGTCACCCTGCTGACCCGGGCCGGGGCGCGGCAGGGGGCGGTGGTGCTGGCGGCCAACGCGATCCTCTACCAGCTGTTCATGCTGTCGGCGCTGATGCTGGACGGCTTCGAGAGCGCCGCCCAGGTGCTGTGCGGCGAGGCCCTGGGCGCCGGCGACCGGCCGCGCTTCGAGCGGCTGGTGCGCGCGATCATGGTCTGGGGGATGGGCTTCGCCCTGGCGATCAGCGCCGTCTACGCCCTGGCGGGCGGGCCGCTGGCGGCGAGCTTCTCTACCGCCCCGGCGGTGATCGGCACGGTGCTGCGCTATCGCTGGTGGGCGGCGGCCCTGCCGGTGGCGGGCCTGGCCTCGTTCGTGCTGGACGGGGTGTTCATCGGCGCCAGCTGGACCCGGGCGATGATGCTGACCATGGCCGCCGCGCTGGCGGGCTACGTGCTGGTGCTGTGGCTCGGCCGCGCCCTCGGCAACGACAGCCTGTGGCTGGCCTACCTGACGTTCTTCCTGTTCCGGGCGGCCGGCCAGTCGATCGCGCTGCCGGGGCTGACCCGGCGCAGCTTCCAGACCTAGGGCGCCGAACGGCTCGGTCTGGTCGCCGCCGGCGCTGCACGCGGTTTGCCGAACTCGGCCAGATTGGCCACCGCGGGCGCGTCGCGCAGCTTCAGGTACAGCTTCCCGCCGGTCGGGCGCGGCACGCTGAGGGTCTCTCCGGTGAAGCCGTCGGGCACCGAGGTGGCGGTTTTGAAGCCCGGATCGGTCGAGACCGCCTGGATCAGGAACAGCCGCGCGCCCGCCAGCTCGCAGGTCTTCGGCCCGCCGCGGCCGCACTCCAGCGCCTTCAGCGCGGGCACGCGCACCAGCTGCGCCAGAGGCTGCCAGTCGCTGGCCACGCCCTTCTTCACCAGCCGGAACCGCAGCGGGCCGAACGCCGAGGCGCCGGGGAAGGCGCGGGTGTCCAGGGTGGCCACGGCGATCCGCGTGTCCTGCAACACCAGGCCGCCGGCGAAGGTCAGGGTGGTCATCGCCGCGCCGCCGCCGGCCGACACCTCCAGCACCTCGTCGCCGGAGAAGCTGGCCGGCGTCTCCGCCTGCACCGCGAACACCAGGGTGGCGCCGGCCGGAACCTCGGACCGGTCGGCCAGCTGCACCGGTCCCAGCGGCGGACGCTGCGTCTGGCGCAGGCTGGCGGCGATCAGGGCCACGTTCGGCCGGGGCGGGCCGACGGTGACCTTCAGCGGCAGGCTGCGTCCGTCCTTGAACGTCACGCTGGCGGAGACCGCCGCGCCGGCGGCGAAGCGGGACACGGCCGCCGGGTCCGCCGCCGCCAGGCTGATCTCCCCGCCCGCCGCGCCGACTGCGGGTTGGATCGGCGCGAAGGCGGCGCCATCCAGGCTGAGGCCCTTCACCTCGTCGAGGCCCGAGCCGCTCAGCACCCCGGTGGTGTCGCCGGCATGGAACGAGAAGCCTTCCAGGCGCCCGGCTTCGGCATAGGTCTGCAGCGGCATCACGTCGGGAGCGTCCAGACCCCACTGGCGCACCAGGATCGCCGCCGGGCCGGGCTGACGACCCTGCAGCGGCAGGGTGACCTGCAGCTCGCCCGGCTGCAGCCGCTTCCACTCCACGGGCCGCGGGTCGCCGCCGTGGTCCTGGAACGTCACGCCGCTGACGCAGGCATTGGCGGCCGCCTGCAGGCGGACCGTGGCGTCGTGGCCGACGGTGATGGCGCCCTCCTGGTCCGAGGCCAGGCCCCAGTGCTCGGCCTGCGCCGACTGCACGCGAAAGCGCGGGCCCTCGAAGGAGGTGAAGCCCCACTGGCCGGCGATCACGGCGTCGAGGCCGCCGCGCAGCTTCGCGGCGCCCAGGGGCCTGGCGTCGACGACCAGGCCGCCGCGGCTGGGATCGGCGCGGGCCGGCAGGTCCACCGACTGGCCGTCGGCGGTCTTCAGCCGCAGCGCCAGATCGTGGGCGTAGGGGGTGGAGAAGGTCAGCGGCGCGCCCTCGACCGGCAGCACGAGGTCCGGCTGGTTGGCGCACCAGCTCTGCGCGGGATCGACCAGGCGCAGGGTGGGCAGTTGCGGCGTGGCGACCGGGGGCAGGGCGGTGACCAGCACCGACAGCGGCGCGTGGAACGAGGGGGCGGTGTTCAGGGCCAGCTTCAGGGTGTCGCCGGCCGCGTCGCCCACCGCCGGAATGTACTGGTATTGCGCGGTGTGCAGGGAATCCAGCACCCGGACGATGTCCATCACCGTGTCGACGTAGATGCCGTATTCGCCGCCGCCGACCCGCGGCGTGGCGCCCAGCTGCTGGATCAGCTCGGACGAGGCGCCGGAGGTCAGGCTCTGGGCCACCGAGGCGCTGTGCCCGTCGTTCAGCACCAGGGCGTCACGGTTGCTCGACAGGCACGCCGCCTGCAGGTCGGGAATCTTGTCCAGGCAGTCGGCGTTGAGCTTGATCGCCAGGCTGCGGGCCAGCAGCGGCGAGATGGTCGCCAGTCGGGTGGGGTCGTGCTGGCCGTTGGCCCCGACGGCGGTCAGGAAGGCGTCGAGGCGCGTGCGGTCGAGGGCGGTCTGGTAGAGGTCCTGCGAGGCGCGCACGAAGGCTCCGGGGCGTCCGCGCACGGCGCCCACCAGGGTGTCGAAGTCGCCGCCGGTCCTGGGGGCCAGGAACACCAGCGCCTGCCGCGCGCCGGGCGGCACGGTGATGGCCAGGCCGGCGCGGCCCTCCGGCGTCCAGGTCTTCACCTGGAAGAACCACTTTTTCGGCGGCGGATTGGTGGCGCCGCGCAGGAAGGCGGCGACCAGCAAATACGGGGCGGACTGGTCGGCGCTGAGGTCGGCGCGGATGCTCAGCTGGTCGCCGGCCGCCAGGTTCGGGACCTCGGCGATCGGCAGGGTGCGCCCGTCGTGCGTGACGCTCACGTGCAGCGTCGGCCCGGCCAGGTCGAACGGCGCGGCCGCCTGGGCGTGGGCCAGCGCTGGAGCCGCGGTCAGGCCAAGCGCCACCGCCGCCGATCTCAGTCTCTGCAGGATCACCGGACCCATTGCCGCCAAACGCTTTGCGCCGCCAAGAGGGAGCCGGGTGTCGCCGCCCACGGCGCCAATATCGTGGCGGCCAAGGGCATTGGGGCCTTTGCGTGTCGGCAAGGCGGCCTTCAGAAGCGTCCGACGACGGACATCTCGAACCGGCGCCCGCGCGGATCGCCGTAGGGATTGTACGACAGGGTCTGAAGCGGCTGGATGGCGCTGTTGTCGATCACCAGCAGGGAGGGCGACGTGTCGAACAGGTTGTGGATGCCGATCCGGTACTCCACGCTCTTCAGGCCGGCGGGCGCCTGGCGCACGGGCTGCTCATAGGAGACCTCGAGGTCGACGTAGGCCTGGGCGGGCACAGTCGCTCCGCCCTGCAGGTAGGCGTTGAGATAGCTTTGCCGCGCGACCGCCGAGCTCGGATTCAGGGAGGTCACGCTGTAGCGGCCGTAGGCCTGGACGTTCAGGTCGGCGCGCCATCGCCCCGCGGACCAGGCGACGCCGCCGTTGCCGCGCAGGGTGAGGGGGCCGTCGATGTGGCCGGCGGTCTGGTAGAAGCCGCGGTCGGGGTCGTCCTTGCGCCGGAAATCAGGCTGCCAGGTGGCGCGAAGATAGAGGCGGAAGCTGCCGAAGCGGGTGTCGCGCCGGTAGCTGGCGTCGAGATCGATGGTCTGGACGATGCTGCGGCCGATGTTGAGCGGCGTGGTGTCGATGTCGATCACCGGGCCGACGGTGTAGCCGGCGGCGATGTCCGCGGCGCTCAGCGGCGCGCGGATCACCCGGCCGGGGAACTGCGCCTCGTGATCCAGGAAGAACTGGAAGTCGACGCTGGCGAAGTCGGTGATTTCCCGCGACTTGTCGATGCGGGTGTAGTCCAGCGACACGCGCAGCCCCGGCGCCCAGGTCGGCGTGACCACGATGCCGGCCGACAGGGTGCGCGCATGCTCCGGCCGCAGGCTGGGCGAGCCGTGCCACTGGAAGGTGACGTCCGTCGCCTCGCCGACCTGGCTGTCGCCACGCCTGGGGTCCAGGCCGATGCCGCCCTCTCCAGCGGGCAGGCGGGCGACGCCCTGGACCAGCTGCGAGGTGGTGGGCGGCAGATAGCCGGTGGCCACGCTGGCGCGCAGCAACAGGCCCTCCACCGGCGTCGCCCGCACCCCGGCCGTGAAGGCGAAGGTCCTGGCGCGCCCGGCGAAGGGCGTCCCCGACAGCACGCGGTCGGGACTGAAGAAATAGGCGTCGGCGGGGGCGGTGGTGGTCTCGCCGTCCACCCGGCCGGCCAGCTGCAGCTCCAGGCCGCGCAGGGGCAGGGCGGAGTCGGCCCGCAGCACCGGCGCGCGCAGCTCGGCGTAGGCCGAACCCACCGTCTGGGTCTGGGGGCCGATCGAATAGAAGTCGACGGCGCCGGTATCGAAATTGGTGAAGGTGGCGAAGGCGTTGGGCTGGTGTTCGCGCCGGAACTCGCCCAGCAGGGTGACGGTGGCCGCTCCGGCCGGCAGCGACAGGGCGGGACCGGAGAGCCGCAGGTTCACGTCGACCAGGGCGTTGACCTGGCGTTCGACGTTGTTGTCGGCGAAGCCTGGCCACAGGCTGGGGATGCCCGCGCCGGTGTCGAACAGGTCGATCTGCTCGGGATCGCCCTGGATGCCCGGCAGGGCCGGCGTGCTGATGCGGTCGCTGGCGCGGCCATAGGTCAGGTCCAGCTCGCCGCTCCAGCCCCGGCCAAGCCGCACGATGGCGCCCAGCGTCGCGCGCAGGGTGCGCACGTCGTCGCTGCTGGTGGCCGCCAGGCCGGGCGTGGGGAACGAGACCCAGGCGCCCTCCGGATAGGGGTTGCTCGGGTCCAGCATCGTCAACACGGCGTTGGTCGGCTGCGTGCGCGGCCCGACCGCCCAGCCCTGGGTGCGCAGGTACAGAACGTCCAGGAAGGTGTCGATCCGCGGGGACAGCTGCTGTCGCAGGCTGAACACCACCGAGCTGATGCGGGTCCGGCTGAGCAGGCTCTGCATCGTCCCCTGGCCATCGGGGGACAGGCTGTCGTCCAGGCTTCCGGCGTTGGCGATCAGCGACGCCAGACCGCCTGCGGCGAGGGGCTGGTTCAGCGGCTTGTGACTGAATTCGCTGGCCTCGGGGTCGGGCGCGCCAGGCAGCGGGCTATCGCCGATGACGTTGAGACTGGACGACACCGGTGGGATACCTCCGAAATAGCCCTTGGCGATCAGCTGCTGGCGCGCCGCCAGCCCGAAGCCGCGCTGGCCCTGGACGAGGCCGGAGTCCTCGGCGTGGCTGAACGCGACCATCACCTGCGTCCGGCCCTCGAAGAGGGCATGTCCCCAGACGCCGTCCACCCGCCAGTGCGGGGCGTCGCCCAGCGTGGTCTCCCCGCCGCTCAGGCCGATCTGCCCGCCGTCGTAGTCGCGCCGCAGCACCACATTGATCACCCCGCCGGTGGCGCCCGGGCCGTAGATGCCCCCGGCTGTGGAGGTCAGGGTCTCGACCCGGTCGATCGCCGCCAGCGGCACGCCGTTCAGGTCGGCCTGCTGGAAGATGTCCTGGCCGGGAATGCTGGGCAGGCGCCGCCCGTCCACCAGCACCAGGGTCTGGGCCGGGCCGAGGCCGCCCAGGTCGATGCGCGAGCGCGCCGCCCCGGCGTTGGCCACCGGCGCCTGGGCCAGGGTTCCGGCCTGGGCGTCGCTGGGTTCGCGCGTGCGCAGATAGTCTTCCAGCGTCTGGCTCTGCGCCGTGGCCAGGGTCTCGGACGAGACCACCTTGTAGGGCTGGATGTCGTCCTCGCTGCGCCGGATGGCCGTGTTCAGCGAGCGCGACCCGACCACCAGCAGCTCGGCGACGGCGGAGGGCTCGGCGTCCGCGGCGCTCGGCGCAGCGGCGGCCGGCGTGCCCGGCACGATCAGCAGCGCGCCGAAGTCGCCGCTGCGGACGGCAAAGCCCGTGCCCGCCAGCATCTGGCGCAGGGCGGCGCGGGCGTCGGCCGCGCCGCGCACCGGCGCGCTGCGGCGCCCGGTCATGCGCGAGGCGTCGAACAGCAGGTCCACGTGGGCGCGGGCGGCGAGCTGGCGCAGGGCGCTGGCCAGGTCCTGGGCGGGAAGGTCGAGACCGCCGGCCGCCCGGGCGGGCGTCGCGGCGAGCGCCATGGCCGAGGCGATCAGCCCGGCCGCCGCGACCGTCGCCGCTCTCGCCCCCATGCCACCCTTCCCGACGTCCCTGGTCTCCCCCGGCTGCAAGCCGGATCGAGGCCGCGGCGGGAGTCACGAATCCTGCGCTGCAACCCGGGTCAGGTGCAAGGCCGCAGCCGGCGCCGGCGCGCTTTCCATGGCCGCTGCCAGTCGCAGCGCCTCGGCGATCTCTTCGGGCCCGACTCCCAGGCGTTGCGCCGCCGCCACGTGCAGGCCGACGGCGCCGTCGCGCCGCAGGCAGGCGGCCGCCACCAGCGCGACCAGCTCGCGCGTGCGGCCGTCCAGCCGGTCGGCTGCCCATCCGTCCTCGCCCGCCAGCCGCGGACCCCCGTCCCAGGCCTGGCAGGGTTCGGGATCTGGGGCGAAGGCGAGGGCGGCGCGGCGCACGGGGGCGACGAACCGATAGCCCCGGCCGGGCACGTTGATGATGAACCGCGCGCCGTCGCGCCCGTCGCCCAGCACCTTGCGCAGCGCCGCCAGGTGCACCCGGATGCTGACCTCCTCGACGGTGGTGGTGGGCCAGACCCAGCGGGCAAGCTCGGCCTTCTCCACCAGCTGCCCGGCATTGGCCAGCAGGCAGTCGAGGATGTCGAGCGCGCGGCTGCCGATCTTCTGCGCGACCCCGTCACGCAGCAGCAGCGCCTGTCCGGGCAGGTAGGTGAAGTCGCCGAACTGCACCGCCGCCGACCGCAGCCGGCCCGCGGAGCCCTCGGGCGCCGGCGCGCGCCGGTCGGGCGCGCGGCCCAAGATGACGGGATTCAGCAGCGGCATGATCGCACCCTCCTGCTCCAGGGACGCAGGCGCGCGGCAAACCCACACCGCCGTTATGCGAATTTTCGAGGATTTTTTGAAATCACCCGCCAGCGCTCCCGAAAATGGGGCGCCCGTCGGCGACGCCTACCGCCGGGTGATGTCGACGCCGCCGTCGGCGCGCTCGCGCACCTTGATCGGATAGATCTCCGCCAGGGTGCGGGCGAAGCGCGTGGGATCGCCGGCGCGGAAGGCGCCGCTGACCTTGAGGTCCTCCAGGCCCTCGACCCGGGCGGGCGGGCCGCCGTAGCGGTTCACCTCGGCGACCGCCTGGCTGAGCGGCGTGTCGTGGAACGTGAGCATGGCTTGCCGCCACGCCAACACCGCCTGGGCGTCGACGGACCGCACGGTGAAGGCGCCCGCCGAGGCTTCCAGCCTCTGGTTGGCGCTCAGCACCACCGGCCGGGTCCCGGGATGGCGCGGCGCGGCGGCCGAGACTCTGCCGCAGATCACCGTGGTGACGGTGCGCTGGCCGGCGATGGCGACGTTGAAGTTGGTGCCGATGTCCGTCAGCACCACGTCCCGCGCGGCCACCTGGAACGGTCGCGCCGGGTCGTGGATCACCTGGAAATAGGCCTGGCCACGGGTCAGGGTCACCCGTCGGCCGACCACCTGGATGGTCGAGCCGGCATCCAGGGTGACGCTGCTGCCGTCGTCCAGCGCCACGGTCGTCGGCAGGCCCGCGCCGTTGTCATAGGTCCGGCCGGCCTGGGCGCTGCTGGCGACCTGCTGGGAAGACGGCTTCTGCACCAGCGCGCCACGCCATTGCAGCGTGACCACGGCCAGCACCACGGCTGCCGCCAGGCCCGCGACGATGGCCGCGCCCAGCCGCCAGCGCGGCGCTGGCGGCGGAGGCGGCCGCGCCGCCAGGGCGTCGCGGCGCATGGCCTGCAGCAAGGGATCGTGCCGCGCCTCGGCGTCCACCAGGCTCCAGACGGTTTCGGCCTGGGTCCAGGCGGCGCGATGCTCTGGCGCGGCGTCCAGCCAGGCGGCGAAGGCCGGCGAGGCGGCCAGGTCCTCGCCGCCCTCGCGGCGGCTCAGCCACTCGGCGGCGGCCAGGGTCGCGGCCGGCGGCGCGCGGACGGGACGCAGGCTGTCGCTCATTCGCGCCCCCCGATCTCGGTCATCAGCACCGCCATCGCATGGGCCAGGTGCTTCTCCACCGCGCTGACCGAGACGCCCAGCCTTTGGGCGATCTCCCGATAGCTCAGCTCTTCCAGGCGCCGCAGGATGAACACCTGGCGGGTGCGTTCGGGAAGGGTCAGCAGCACGGCGCTCACCTTGCCCAGGGCCTCGCGCCCGAGCAGATCCTCGTCCGGACCGCCGGCGACGCCGCCGTGGGTCTCGGGTTCGAACGGAACGTGGCGGTCCGAAAGCCGCGCCTTGCGGCGGCGGTAGCGATCCTGGAACACGCTGCTGGCGGTCTGGAAGATGTAGCCGTCCAGGCGCTGCAGCTCGTCGGCGCCGCCGCGCCGGACGATGCGCAGGAACACCTCCTGAACCAGATCGTCGATTTCGTGGGCTTCGCAACCCTGGCGCGCAAAGTACCGCTGAAGGGCGCCGCGCACCGCCTCGGACCTCTCGGCCAGGACGGCGTTCGATGAGGGTATGGACTGCTCATCGTCCAATCGTCCGCCTCTTCGATCGCCACTGGCGGTCGCCGACGTTCCGGCCACCGGCAGGCCGCCACTGTGCCCGGCCACGCCCCGCGGCACAATCGGCGAGCGGCGCGTCGATTTCCGATCGGGCTGGCGGCCGCAGGAAGCGGGGGGCGCCACGGCATGCCGGCGCTATGCCGGCCGGTTCAGCCGGCGCCAGCGGCCGGGCGTCTGGCCGGTGAAGCGCTTGAACACGGTGGTGAAGTGCGATTGCGCCGTGAAGCCCAGACTGAGGGCGACGTCCGCCAGCGGCGTCTCGTCGCCGGCCAGCATCGCCTTGGCGGCCTCGACGCGGCGCGCCAGCAGGTAGGCGTGCGGCGAGCAGCCGGTGGCGGCGCGGAACTGCGCGGCGAAGTGCATGCGCGACAGGCCGGCCGCAGCCGCCAGCTCGCCCAGGGTCAGGGTGTCGTCCAGGCGCTGTTCGATCAGGGCCTGAACCCGCCGCAGGCGCCATTTCGGCAGGGCCGCGGCCTGGGGCTGGGCCTGGGCGACGTCGATCAGTCGCGCGGCCAGGGTCTCGCCGATCGCCGCGGCGGCGCTGGCCGTGTCCGGCGACTCGCCCAGCAGCATCTGCGCCAGTTGGGCGGCCAGGGGGTCGCAGAACGCACGTCCATCGAGCGAAGCCGGCGCGCGGCCGTGGATCCCGGCGATCGCTGCCTGCCGCCGCCGCAGCGCCGGGGCCGGAACATGCAGGTGCAGCAGGTCGCAGGGCTCGGCGAGGGCCCCGCTCAGCCGCCTGCCGGGCCCGGTGACCACCCCGGCGCCTGGGCGCATCCAGCCGTCGAACACGGCGTTGTCGTCGCAGCGCAGTTCCAGGCGGGTCGCCAGCAGGGCGATGGTGAAGACGTAGTCGTCGCCCGTGTCGAGCGTCCGGCGCGCGCCCGCCTCAAGTTCGCGCCAGCGCGACGTCCGCAGCGGCTCGCCGCCAACGCGGCTGTCGCCGCACACCGGGGTCGAAGGCTGGGAGCCGGCAGCGGACGGGACCCCCAGGCGCGCGGCGACGACGGACATGAGGATCCCTCCACGGACCGCGGCCATTGTGGACCTGTCCCGCGGACGAGGCGGTGAGGCGGTGTTTCGCGGCGTTAAGTCTTGTTGCCCGCCGCGTCGGCTGCAGTCAGACGGCCGTTCGAAAGTGAAACCGACGATGCGGCGGTCGAAGACGCCCGGCGAAGCCGTGGGTCAGTCTGACGAGCCCTGTCGGAGCGCTCGCGTCCATGTCCCAGTCTTCGATCACCAGGCCGGTGGCTGGGCAGGGGCCGCAACAGGCTGCCGCAAGCCGGCTGCGACCTGGAACGCTCGGACCGAGCCTGGCGGCCTCACGCCCGACAACGACATGAAGCTCGTCCCCGGCGCTGGCCATCCCACCAGTTTCTTCGAGCGCGATCCAGGGGCCCCGCTGTGGCGCCGCGCCCTGGCCGAGGGGGTGGGCGCCTTCCTGCTGGTGCTGGTGATCGCGGCGTCCTTCGCCGGGACCTGCTGCCTGCCGCCGGGGCCGGCCACGGTGGCGCGAGCTCTGGCGATTTCCGCGGCCCTGGCGGGACTGATGATTGCCTTCGGGCCGGTGTCGGGCGGTCACTTCAACCCGTTGATCACCGCCTGCCAGTGGTTCGAGCGGCGGCGCAACACCGCGTGCCTGCTGGCCTACCTCTGCGCCCAGCTGGCGGGCGGGGTCTTGGGGGCCAAGGTCGCGGCCGTACTTTTCGGCGCCGTCGGCTGGATGCCGCAGACGACGCCGCCTCTGGCCCTGTTGCTGGCCGGCGAACTGGTCGGCGCGGGTGGGCTGATGATCGTCGTGTTGGCGGTCTCACGGGCCGCCTCGCCGATCGCCGGGGCGTTCGCCGCCGCCGGGTGGGTGCTGGCGACGCTTCTGGTGGTTCCGACGTTCCCGTTCGCCAATCCGGCGGTGGCCCTGGCCGCCCTGGCCGGCGCGCCGCTGCTGTCGGTCAGCCTGCAGTCCGCGGCCGCCCACGTGGCGGCCGAGGTGGCCGGGGCCCTGATCGCCCTGGCCTTGGTCGGCGCAATCTATCCGCTGCCGCCAGCGCCTGCCCGCAAGGCGCCAGGCCATCCCGGCTGAACCGACGTCGCACCACGGCTCCTCTCAGGCCGCGGGATGGGCCAGGACAGCATCGGCCTTGCGCTGCAGGTCCGCCTCACGGCGCAGGCCCCAGACGAGCGCCACGCAGACCGCCACGACCGCCGCGGCGCCCAGCGCCAGGCTGGCGGGGCCGGCCAGGTGCGCGAAGGCCCGTCCGAACACATAGGCCGCCGTGGTGACGGTCGCGGCCCAGAGCGCCGCGCCCAGGGCGTTGAACAGGGCGAAGCGGCGCCAGCCCATCTCGTTCATCCCGGCCAGCAGCCCGGCGAAGGTGCGCAGGATCGCCAGGAACCGGCCCCAGAACACGATCGTCGCCCCATGCCGCAGGAACAGATAGCGACCGATCCTCTGGCGCCCTTCGGTCAGGCCGATGAAACGCCCAAAGCGCTGCAGCACGGGCTCGCCGATCCACCGGCCCAGCCCGTAGCCGAGCATCGAACCGCTGCTCGCGGCGAGGGTCGCCACCGCCACGATCGCCAGCGGATCCAGCCGGTGGGTGCGCGCCGCGTAGAGGGCGCCGGCCACCAGCACCGCCTCGCCCGGCAGCGGAATGCCGACGCTCTCGACGAAGATCAGGGCGAAGATCGTCAGGTAGCCGTACCGGGCCACCAGGACGTGTGCGTCGAAGGTCATGGGCGGGGAATGTCCGACAAGGGCGCCTGTTCCAGCTGAGTTTTGCCGCCCGTTTCGCCGGAGCACGCGGGACGCCGGCGGCGCGGCCGTGTTTCGACGTGGCGCCGGCTCGCGCCTTGGACTAGCGATGCCGATCAAACGCAAGTCTCGGGAAGGAAATCGACATGGATGTGGCGGGCAAGGTCATCGTCGTCACCGGTGGGGCGGACGGCATCGGCGCGGCGCTCTGCCGCCGCTTCGCCCAGGCCGGGGCGGCCAGGGTGGTGGTGGCCGACATCAACGGCGCAGGCGCGGCGGCGGTGGCGCAGGCGATCGGCGGCGAGGCCGTGACCCTGGACGTGCGCGACGGCGCGGCCATCGCCGCCCTGGTGGCCGACCTCGAGGCGCGGTTCGGCCGCATCGACCTGTTCTGCTCCAACGCCGGCGTCGGCGGCGGCGATCCCGACCGCAACAACGCCGCCTCGGCGACCGACGAGACCTGGCAGCGCGGCTGGGAGGTCAACGTCATGGCGCACGTGCACGCCGCGCGCGCGGTGATCCCCGGCATGCTGGCGCGGGGCGAGGGCTACATCCTGAACACCGTCTCGGCCGCCGGGCTGCTGTCGCAGATCGGCAGCGCCGTCTATTCGACGACCAAGCACGCGGCGATCGGCTTTGCCGAATCGCTGGCCATCGCCCACGGCGACGGCGGCGTCCGCGTCTCGGTGCTGTGCCCGCAGGGCGTCGACACCGCCATGCTGCGCGCCGGCGGCGGCGCGGCCCAGCCGCAGAACCTCGACGGCGTGCTGACCCCGGACCAGGTGGCCGACAGCGTGATCGAGGGGCTCGCGGCCGAGCACTTCCTGATCCTGCCGCACCCGATCGTCGAGACCTACATGCAGCGCAAGACCGCCGACTACGACCGCTGGCTGGGCGGCATGCGCCGCCTGCGCGCCCGGATGGCGGCGGCCGGGTAGGGGGGCGAGCCCTCAGATACGAAAAGGCCCGCCCGGTTTCCCGGGCGGGCCGACCCCCCCTTACATGCGAAAAGGCCCGCCCGGTTTCCCGGGCGGGCCTCCATCGTCGGGACCGCGAATCCTACCGGCGAACCGGCGCTCTTCGCGACCTAAAACCTTCGAGCGTCAAACGCTGTCAGGCGCGAACCTCAGTCTTGAGGCTCCAGGCCGCTTGGGACCACGGTTGGAGACAATGAGACACTGGATCACCTCCTTTCAGCTGTTGAACAGGACCCCCAATATGGGCCGCCTTTGCGAGAGTCGCAAACGTCAAGCGGCCGCAGGGGCGCCAAGGGGCGCTTTGCCTTGACATTGGGCAGGGGTCATGCGCCCTTCCGCGCCTCCAAAAACCGCAACTTTCTTGCTTAGAGACAGACCGATGCACGCCTATCGCACCCATACCTGCGGCGCCCTCCGGCTCGCGGACAAGGGCGCGAATGTTCGCGTCTCCGGCTGGATCCACCGCAAGCGCGACCACGGCGGACTGATGTTCGTCGACCTGCGCGACCACTATGGCCTGACCCAGCTGGTGTTCAGCCCGGAGACCCCCGGCTTCGCCACGGTCGAGCGCCTGCGCGCCGAGAGCGTGATCCAGGTGGACGGCGAGGTGGTGGCGCGCACGCCCGAGACCATCAACCCCAACCTGCCCACCGGCGAGATCGAGGTGCGCGTGCGCGAGGTCGCCGTGCTGTCCGAGGCCGCCGAGCTGCCGCTGCCGGTGTTCGGCGAGCCGGACTACCCGGAAGACATCCGCCTGAAGTACCGCTTCCTGGACCTGCGCCGCGAGAGCCTGCACCGCAACATCGTGCTGCGGGCCAAGGTGATCGAGTCGATCCGCCGCCGCATGGTCGGCGCCGGCTTCACCGAGTTCCAGACGCCGATCCTGACCGCCTCCAGCCCCGAAGGCGCGCGCGACTACCTGGTGCCCTCGCGGGTGCACCCGGGCAAGTTCTATGCGCTGCCGCAGGCGCCGCAGCAGTTCAAGCAGCTGCTGATGGTGGCCGGCTTCGACCGCTACTTCCAGATCGCCCCGTGCTTCCGCGACGAGGACGCCCGCGCCGACCGCTCGCCCGGCGAGTTCTACCAGCTCGATCTGGAAATGAGCTTCGCCACCCAGGAAGACGTGTTCTCGACCATGGAGCCGGTGCTGCACGGCCTGTTCGAGGAGTTCGCCGACGGCAAGCAGGTCACGCCCTATCCGTTCCCGCGCATCCCCTATCGGGACTCGATCAGGAAGTACGGCACCGACAAGCCCGACCTGCGCAACCCGCTGGTGATGCAGGACGTCTCCGAGGCGTTCCGCGGCGGCGGCTTCGGGGTGTTCGCGCGCATGCTGGAATCGCCGAAGAACGCGGTGTGGGCGCTGCCCGCGCCGGGCGGCGGCTCGCGCGCCTTCTGCGACCGGATGAATTCCTGGGCCCAGTCCGAGGGCCAGCCGGGCCTGGGCTATGTGTTCTGGCGCGAGGAGAACGGCGTCGAGGAAGCGGCCGGCCCGATCGCCCGCAACCTGGGCCCCGAGCGCACGCAAGCGATCCGCGACCAGCTGGGCCTGAAGGTCGGCGACGCGGCCTTCTTCATCGGCGGCGATCCGGCCAGCTTCTACAAGTTCGCCGGCCTGGCCCGCACCAAGGTCGGGACCGAGCTGAACCTGGTCGCCGAGGGGCGGTTCGACTTCTGCTGGATCGTCGATTTCCCGATGTACGAGTTCAACGACGAGACCAAGCAGATCGACTTCACGCACAACCCCTTCTCGATGCCGCAGGGCGAGCTGGAGGCGCTGAACACCAAGGATCCGCTCGATATCCTCGCCTACCAGTACGACATCGTCGTCAACGGCGTGGAGCTGTGCTCGGGCGGGGTGCGGAACTACCGCCCGGACATCCTGTTGCGCGCCTTCGAGATCGCCGGCTATCCGGCCGAAGAGGTTGAGCGCCAGTTCGCCGGCATGCTGAACGCCTTCCGCTATGGCGCCCCGCCGCACGCCGGCATGGCCCCGGGCGTGGACCGCATCGTCATGCTGCTGGCCGGCCAGCAGAACATCCGCGAGGTCATCGCCTTCCCGCTGAACCAGCAGGGACAGGACCTGATGATGAACGCCCCGTCGGAAGTGTCGGACAAGCAGCTGCGCGACCTGCACATCCGCCTGGCGCCGCCGATCAAATAGCGTCTTCCCTCCCCCTCGCGGGGAGGGTGGGGGAGTCAGACGCTTGCCTGGACCCCAAGACCACCGTTGTTTCGGCAAGTGTTCCCCACCCTGATCGCTGACGCGATCTTTCCCTCCCCATGAAGGGGAGGGCGGGCGCTGGGCGACGCTCAGCGGGGTGGCGCCGGCGGCGCGGGCGGGTGCGGCGGCGCGTGCATGATCACCACGCGCGGGCCCTTGCAGGCGTGGCCGCTGAGCCCCGAGGGCAGGCGGGTGGCGGCGTCGGTGCAGGCCTCGTCGAGCTGGCCCTGGGTCAGGCCGCGCGCGGTCGTCAGGTCGGCGCCGCCAAAGAACGCCCGCATCATGCTGGCGCCGCGGAAGTCGGCCCCCGCCAGCTGGGCGTTGGCGAAGTTGGACCCGGCCAGGGTGGCGTCCTTGAACGAGGCGTGGTCCAGGTCGCCGCCGGTGAAGTTCACCCCCAGCAGGCTGGCGTTGGCGAAGGACACGCTCCTGGCGTTCACCCCGGCGAAGCTGGCGCCCTGCATGTCGCTGGCGTCGAAGCGGGCGTGCGAGATGTTCGAATTCGAGAAGTTCGCGCCCTTGGCCTGCAGGCCGTCGAGGGTCGCCTCCTGGAAGTTGGCGGCCAGGAAGGTGGCGCCGGTCATCGAGGCGCCGCGCAGGTCGGCGCGGGTCAGGTCGGCGCCGGAGAAGTTCGAGCCGAAGAACGAGGCGCCGCGCAGGTCCGATCCCACCAGGGCGGCGCCGGCGAAGTTGGCGCCCATGAACCGCGCGCCGGTCAGCTTGCGGCCGGACAGCTCGCAGTTGGCGCACATGCCGCCGAACGAGACCATCCGCGGCACATCGCGATCTTCCTCAAGCGCGTAGGCCCGGCCCACGGCCATGACGGCCATCAGGCTGGAGAGGCTGAGGGCGAGGGTCAGTCGCGAGGTGAAGGACGAAATCGACAACGGCGGTATCCTGGCAGCAGTGTCCTCGTGGGACCTTAGTGCGGCCAAGCGCGCCCCGGCGCCACTTAAAACCTTGTAATAGCGGGGTCAGAGGCGCTGACCGCGCGGTCCTGGCGGCGCCCGCTAGCGCCATGCGCGCGGGCGTCTCCGGCCTCTCGCGTCAGTCGCAGCGGCGCAGGCGCAGGCCGCGCGGCAGCGTCGTGGCCTCGTCGCCGCAGGCGCCGCGCAGCTGGCCCTGGGTCAGGCCGACCGCATGGTCCATCTCGGCGCCGGAGAAGTTCACCCCGTCCAGGATCGCGCCGCGGAAGTCGGCCCCCTGCAGATAGGCGCCGACGAAGCTGGCGTTGGTCAGGTTGGCGCCGGCGAAGCTGGAGCCGGTGAAGACGCCGCCGTAGCCGTTGACGTCGCGCAGGTCGCCGCCGGCGAACGAGGTGCGGTTCATCACCGCCGCGCTCATGTCGGCCTGGCGCAGGCGGGCGCCGGAGAAGTTGCGGCCCTTGAGCTCCAGGTTGGCGAAGTCGGCCTGGAACAGGTTGCAGTGCGGGCACGAGGCGCCGTCGCGGGCGTGGGCGATCTGCCCCGCGTTCTGGGCGGCGGCGGGCAGGGCGCTGAGCAGCGCGGCGGCCGCGGCGAGGATGGCAAGCGGTTTCATTTCGGCACAGGCCTCGGCAAAATCGGTCGATCTGCCCCTACACCCGCAAGCTTAAGGCCAGATGAGCGAGCCGGCTCGCGCCAGGGTTCAGCGCTCCGCGTCGCCGGCCTTGGGCGCGCGCGCGCCGCAGGTCTCGCAGATCAGGCTCTGGCCCTTGCGGACCAGCGCCAGGTCGCCGCACGAGGGGCAGACGTCGGCGGTGGCCATCAGCGAGCCGCCGGGCTTGGCGCCGAACGGCAGGAACACCAGGTTGTCCGGCGCGGCGCCGCGGGAGAAGCCCTTGGAGATGTAGCGCGAGGCCGGCTGCGGAGCCGCCTCGGCGACCGGGTCCTCGCCCGTCTCGTCCGCCTTGCCCCGCCCCAGGCCGTCGGCGTTGAGCTCGTCCGGGTCGGCGTTGGCCAGGTCGCGGCGGTCCAGGTACGACACGCCCAGCTCGCGGAAGATGTAGTCCAGGATCGAGGTGGTCGAGCGGATCGAGTCGTTGCCGGTCACCGGTCCCGCCGGCTCGAAGCGGGTGAACACGAAGGCGTCGACGAACTCGTCCAGGGGCACGCCGTATTGCAGGCCGATGGAGATCGCCACGGCGAAGTTGTTCATCAGCGAGCGGAAGGCGGCGCCTTCCTTATGCATGTCGATGAAGATCTCGCCCAGTTCGCCGTCGTCGTACTCGCCGGTGTGCAGATAGACCTTGTGGCCGCCGACGCTGGCCTTCTGGATGTAGCCCTTGCGCCGGTCGGGCAGCTTGCGGCGCATCCGCTCCACCTCGACGATGCGCTCCACCACCCGCTCGGCCTGCGGCTCGGGCTCCGGCGCGGCGCGGGCGGGGCGCTCGGCCGCCGGTTCGGGGATCGCCAGGGTGAAATCCGCCGGGGCCTGCGCGCGGTCCAGCCGGATGGCGCGCACACCGGCGCTGGCCGCTTCGGCCTGTCGCGCCACCGCCTCGGCGACCGGGGCGTCGAACGCCAGCGGGATGGCCAGGGTCGCCGGGGCGCCCAGGAACGGCTCCAGCGCCAGGGTCATGGCGGTGCGCGCCGGCAGGCCGGTCTCGCCGGCGGTCAGGAACACGCCGCGGGCCTCGGCCGGCAGCGCGGCGGCCCGGGCCAGGGACCCGGCGCCGCAGGCGTGCGCCCGCGCCGCCTCGACCTCGGCGGCGGTGAAGCCGGCGAAGGCCAGGGTGTCGAACCCGGGCGCCAGGGCGGCTTCCTCCGGCGCGCCCAACACGTCGCAGACGAAACCGACGCCCACCACGGCCGGGGCGAAGGCCGCCTCCAGGGTCAGGCCCGCCGCCAGCGCGCTCTCGGCGGCGGCGATCTCGTGCTCGGTCAGACCCTTGGCCGCCAGGGCGACATGGTCGATGGCGGGGGCGTCGATCAGGGTGCGCCGGCCCAGCACGTGAGCGCGCGCCTCGGCGGCGTCGAGACCCAGCCGCTCCAGGCCCTGCAGCGCCGCTTCCGCCAGAACCGCCACGCAGTCGCCGTCAGCGGTCTCGGCGAACACCGCCGGCCCCATCCAGGGCGCCGCGCCCAGGGAGACGCCGCCCAGCTTCAGCGACAGGTCGGCATCGGCCCTGACCGCGGTGACCTGGACGTTGCGGGCGCCGGCCTTGGCCAGGGCCTTGCGGGCGGCCGTGTAAAGCGCCTTCGCCCGGGTGGCGGCGGCATCGGGCTTCAGCGGCGTGACGGCGGCGATCCGGGCGTCGAGCGCGGCGAGGTCGGCCTCGCCCGTGGCGCCGGCCGCGGCGGTCAGCTCGGCCGAGGCGGCCAGGGCGGCGGCGTCCACCAGCGCCTGCAGCGCCGCGGCGCGGGCGCGGCCGGCGTCGCTGTCGTAGGCCTGGCCCTCGGCCACCAGCCGTTCGGCCAGGCCCGCAGCGCCCAGGGCCAGGGGCCGGCGCTCGCGCCGACGCCAGGCGGCGGCGGGATCGGCGCAGAAGCCGGCCGAGACCTCGATGTCCAGCGCCACGGTCAGCAGCCGGGCGGCGGCCTCGATGTCCTCGGGCGTCTCCAGACGGGCCAGGTTCAGCGCGGCGGCGGGGGCGTCGCCGGCGCGGGCCAGGGCGACGGCTTCCTCGGAGCCGAACGCCAGCGTCAGCCGCCGTGAGCGCCATCCCAGGGCGGCGGCGCGAACCGCCGCGGCGTCGGCGCGCGCCACGGCGTCGCGATCGGCCCGCGCCAGCACCGCGGCGTCGGCGCCGTCCAGGGCGGTCTCGTGCGCCGCCAGGGCCATGGCGTCGGCGATCTCGGCGTCGCTGGCCCCGGACATGCGGGCGGCCAGGGCGGCGCGGGCCAGGGAAGGATTGGCGGCCGGATCGGCGCAGGCGGCCGGATCGCCCTCGCAGCGGGCGATGGCGTCGGCCACGGCGCGCAGGCGCTCGCGGACGATGCCCCGCTCGGCGGACGCCGCCAGTCCGAGGTCGCGCGCGGCCAGGTCGGCGATCGGCGCGGACGGCGCCTTGGCGCTGTCCTCGGCCAGGGGATGCATGCGCGCGCCGAAGGCCAGGCTGGCGCCGGGGGCGGCCATACCGAGGGCCGCCAGGGCGAACAGCTCCTCGGCGAAGGTCTCGGCGTCGGCCGGCCTGTCGAACAGCCCCAGCGCCCAGCCCCAGGCGGCCAGGCGATGCGCCCAGCGGTCCGGCCCTTCGGCCAGCAGGCCCTTGAACCGTCCGTTCGGCTTCAGGCGCTCGGGAAGGTCCGTCGTCGGATAGTCGGTGGGCAGGGTGTCGGCCCAGTCCAGCCACGCCTCGACCCGCGCGGTGGTCCAGGCGCGCGGCGCCAGGGTTTCCAGCAGCTCATGCGCGCGCTCGATCCAGCGCAGTTCGGCCTCGGGAAGGACCTGACCGCAGAACCGCTTCTGAAATCGCATGGGACTCGCTCCGGCGAACATCTGCCGGGTGACACGCTAGGCGCCATGACCGTTGGGAGCAACAGATGTTGCGGGTCTGAAGCCTGTCATCCACAACATATGGGGTGCGGTGCGGCGACGCAGGGGATTGGCGCCGCGCTGCCAATTTCTCCCGACGTTAAGCCAAAATTGCAAGCTGAGGGGGTAAGGGCGCCCCTGAGGTTCCCATGACGCGTATTGTCTTCCCCCCACTGGAGCAGCTTGACCTCGTCGCCCTCGACTCCCGCAAGCTGGGCGTCGGACGGCTGGCGGCGGCCTGCGTGGTGATCCTGCTGGTGCTGGCGATGTTCGGTCAGCGCGCGGCGGGGCTCTGGGGCGCCGGCGTGCTGGCGGCCGAGGGCTGGATGTGGCTGGCCACCGGCCCGCACGCTCGCGGGCGGCCTCTGACCCGATGGAACCGGCTGGGCTACATGGCCTCCGCCCTGAGCGGCTGCTCGGTCTGGCTGGCGCTGAGCGTCATGTTCTGGAACGCCGAGCCGCTCGGCGGGCGGTTCCTGGCCCTGCTGGTGTGGGCGGCGCTGCTGGCCAACGCGATCAGCTTCGCGTTCCGCTCACCCCTGGCGTTCGGCATGTTCACCGCGCCGGTGTGCGCGGTGATGGTGGCCAGCCCGCTGATCTGGCCGAAGTTCACCGGGCCGGTGCAACTCGCCACGGTGTTCGGCGTGTGCCTGTTCACCATCTATGCGGCGCTGTCGGGCGGCCGCAACATCAGCGCCGCGCGACTGCTGGCGCGGACCACGGCGGACCTGGAACGCGCCCGAGCCGCCGCGGAGGCCGCCAACGCCGCCAAGTCCGAATTCCTGGCGACGATGAGCCATGAGATCCGTACGCCGCTGAACGGGGTGATCGGCATGGCCCAGGCCATGGCGCGCGAGGACCTGCCGCAGATGCAGCGCGAGCGGCTGGCGGTGATCCGCCAGGGCGGCGAGACCCTGCTGCGCCTGCTGAACGACCTGCTGGACCTGTCGCGCATCGAGGCCGGCCGTCTGGAGCTGGAGGACGGCGTCATCGACATGGCCGCCGCCGCCCGCGACGCCCAGGACGCCTTCATGGCCCTGGCCGCAGACAAGGACATCCACTTCGTGCTCGACATCGCGCCGCAGGCGGCGGGCGCCTGGCGCGGCGACCCGACGCGGGTGCGGCAGATCCTGTTCAACCTGGTCTCCAACGCTGTGAAGTTCACCGCCCGCGGCGCCGTGCGCGTCGCCCTGGCGGTGGACGGCGCGGACGTGGTCGCCACGGTGGCCGACACCGGGCCGGGCATCCCCGCCGAGCGGCTGGGCGCCCTGTTCGAGAAGTTCGTGCAGGCCGACGCCTCCACCACCCGCCAGTACGGCGGCTCCGGACTGGGGCTGGCGATCTGCCGCGAGCTGGCGGAGCTGATGGGCGGCACGATCACGGCGGCGAGCGTGGGGGGCGAGGGCTCGACCTTCACCCTGCGCCTGCCGCTGCGCCGCGCCGAACGCGCCGCGCCGGCCGCGGTCGCCGCTCTGGCGCCGGCGGACGAGGCCGAGTGCGAAGGCTTGAAGGTGCTCGCCGCCGAGGACAATCCGATGAACCAGACCGTGCTGCGCACCCTGCTGGAGCAGCTCGGCGTCAGCCTGGAGATCGTCGGCGACGGCGCCGCGGCGGTGCGGGCGGCGGCCTGCGGCGGCTGGGACCTGATCCTGATGGACGTGCAGATGCCGGTGATGGACGGCCCCAGCGCCGCCCGCGCCATCCGCGCCGAGGAAGCGACGGCTGGCGCTCCCCGGGTCCCGATCCTGGCGCTGACCGCCAACGCCATGGCCCACCATCAGGCCGAATACGCCGCCGCCGGCATGGACGGCTTCGTCGCCAAGCCGATCCAGGTGAGCGAGCTGGTGGCGGCGATGGAGCGGGTGCTGGATGGGGGCGGGGAGGCTGGCGCGCGCGCCGTCAGGGCCGTCGGATCTTAGCTTGGTTCTTTTGACCACGAACCACACGAACCACACGAACACGTCCACTCGCACCGCTCACCCCGGCGAAGGCCCGGGCTCAGGCAAAAGCTTCCACTCATTGGATCGTGCGCCATACCCTGGGGGTCAGGCCTCCTGTCGCAGGCGAGTCATGCCTGGGCCTCCACCTTCGCCGGGCTGACCGGGATGGCGGGAGCGGAATCCGTTCGTGTGGTTCGTGTGGTTCGTGGTTCGAAGTGAGGGACGGCCTTACTGCCCCAGCCGCCAGCCGACCTCGTTGTTGAAGCGCTCGAAGAAGTCGGCGTCGTAGGCGTGCTCGGGGGCGCGGCGCACGGCGGCGTCGAGCTTCTGGGCGTCCTCGCCGACCAGGATGCGCCAGGTCTCGGCCTTCACCCCGTCGAGGATGATGGTCGCCGCCTGGGCGGCGCTGGTGGGGGCGTCGTCGTGGAAGCGGCGCGCGCGCTCGGCCGACAGGGCCTGGATCTGGTCGTCCGACATCGCCCCGACGTCCATGCCGAAGCGCTTGAGCATCTCGCGCGAGCGGGCCAGCTCCTCGCCCGACAGGGTGTCGCTGTCGTTGCCGGCCAGCACCTTGCGCGAGTTGGCGACGATGTCGGTGCCGATGTGGCCGGGCATCACCACCGAGCACTTCAGGTGCGGGGCATTGACCTTCAGGTCGTTGACCAGGGCCTCGGTGAAGCCCTTCACCGCGAACTTGGCGGCGCTGTAGGCGGTGTGCGGCACGTTCGGCCCGAGCGAGGCCCAGAAGCCGTTGACGCTGGAGGTGTTGACGATGTGGCCCTCGCTGGCCTTCAGCAGCATCGGCATGAAGGCGCGCACCCCGTAGTAGACCCCGTACCAGCAGACGTTGAACGTCCGCTCCCACTCGGCGCGGCTGGAGGCGATCATCGAGCCGCCGCCGCCGATGCCGGCGTTGTTGAACAACAGGTGGATGTGGTCGGTGTCCTGCGCTTGCGCGACCTCGTCGCGGAAGCGGTTCATCTGGTCCTCGATGGAGACGTCGGCCACGTGGGTGGTGATCTTCACCCCCTGGCGGGCGTCCTGCTGGCACAGGCGCTGGGTCTCGGCCATGTTGCCGGCGGAGACGTCGCACATGGCGACGCTCGCGCCCTCGGCGACCAGCTGGCGGGCCAGCTCGCGGCCCATGCCCGTGCCGCCCCCGGTGATGACGGCGATCTTGCCGGCGAAATCCTTCATGGCGCTTCCCTTGTCCCTGCGGAGCCCAGTGGGTCCCTGTGGTCTGCCGAAATTCGATGATCCGGTATGGCTCAACCCATAGCGGAGGGCGCCGCGCCGGTCATCCGCGACGTGGCGTAAAGCGTGCGGCGCATGGGCGATGCGGCGCCGGTTCGCTGGACGGGGAGGGGGCGGGGCGCCTATAAGCGCTCAGGCCTTTGTTTGGATTCTCGCGACTGTGCTGAAAGCCATCTTCACCTGGTGGAACGGCGCCACGATCGGCGCCAACAACCAAATCAAGAGCAGCAGCAATTTCGTGGGCGAGGACGACTTCGGCAATCGCTATTTCGAAGCGCGCACCGACAAGGGCAGCTACGACAAGGGCCGCAAGCGCCGCTACGTCATCTACAAGGGCTACGCCGACGCCTCCAAGGTGCCGGCCGAGTGGCATGGCTGGCTGCACCACACCTTCGCCGAGCCGCCGACCACCGCGCCGCTGACCCGCCGCGCGTGGGAAAAGGACCATCAGCCGAACCTGACGGGCACCATCTGGGCCTGGCGGCCCAAGGGGGCCATCGCCCGCGGCGGCGAACGCGCCAAGGCCACGGGGGACTACCAGCCGTGGACTCCGGAATAGCCGAGCGCCGGGCGGCGCGTCGCCGCCGCGCGGAGTTTTTCGCCGGGATCGCCGTGGCGTTCGCGGGGACCACCCTCGCGGTCTCCAGCCTGGTGTGGGCGCAGCAGCCGGCCGGCGGCGCGGCCGCGCCCGACGACAATCCCGCGCCCGCCGCCCCGACGGTGATCTCGCCGCCGGCGCCGGCCCCGAGCGCCGCGCCGGCCGCCTCCCCGGGCCTGCGCCCTGCCACCGACGCCACCGCGGACGACGCCGACAGCGTGGCCGCCAAGCCGCGAGCCTCGGCCAGCACCGCCGCGCCGGACAAGCCGCCGGAGCCGCCCAAGCCGCTGCGCAGCCCCGCCGCCATCCTGCAGGCGCTGGACAAGGTGACCGCCGAGACCATGCGCTTCGAGGCGCCGATCGGCCGGCGGATCCGCTACAAGAACCTGGTGTTCACGGTGAAGGCCTGCGAGACGACCGGCCTGGATGATCCGCAGCCGCAGGCGGCCGCCTACCTCGTCGTCGAGAGCCAGCCGCGGCCGGTCCCCGGCCACGAACCGCCGCCCACCAAGCAGGTCTACAAGGGCTGGATGTTCTCCACGGCCCCGGGGCTGCACCCCTTCGAGCACCCGGTCTACGACGCCTGGCTGATCGCCTGCAGCGCCTCCGTCCCGCCAGCGTAGAGGTTCATCTTCAGGAAGTCGGCGTGCTGGCCGACCGCGTCGCCCAGGCGTCGGCCGTATTCGGCGCGGGAGATCTCCACCGCCCCCAGCCCGGCCAGATGGTCGGTGATGAACTGGGCGTCGAGCAGCCGGTAGCCGCCGACCTTCAGCCTGGCCACCAGATGCGTCAGGGCCACCTTGCTGGCGTCCCGCTCCAGGCTGAACATGCTCTCGCCGAAGAAGGCCGCGCCCACCGAGATGCCGTAGAGCCCGCCCACCAGGCGTCCGTCGCGCCAGGCCTCGACGCTGTGCGCCTTGCCGCGGTCGAACAGTTCCAGGCACAGGCTCTGGATCGGCCCGTTGATCCAGGTCTCCATGCGCCCCGGCCGCGCGGCGGCGCACAGGTCGATCACCTCGCAGAAGGCGGTGTCGACGCGCACGTCGAAGCGTCCCGAGCGGACCGTGCGCTGCAGGCGCCGCGGGCAGTGGAACCCATCAAGGGGGATGATCCCTCGGCGCGCGGGATCGACCAGGAACACCCGGTCATCATGGCGCGCATCAGCCATCGGGAACACGCCGCGACGGTAGCAGGCGATCAGATCGTCGGCCGAAAACCCGTCCAAGACCCCCCCAAGCCGTTCGGCGAAGGGATCATCCCTGCGCCGCGATCCAATGCTCAAGCCAGTGGATGTTGTAACGCCCTTCCAGAATATCCGGATCCACCAGAAGATCCTGGAACAGCGGAATGGTGGTCTCGATGCCTCCGACCACCATTTCATCCAGACACCGCTTCAGCCGGGCTATGCATTCCACACGATCGCGGCCGTGTACAATGAGCTTGCCGGCGAGGCTGTCGTAGTCGGGCGGGATCGCGTAGCCGGCGTAGATCGCCGAATCCAGCCGCACGCCCAGGCCGCCGGGGGCGTGGAAGTCGGTGATCAGCCCCGGCGAGGGGGTGAAGGTGCGCGGGTTCTCGGCGTTGATCCGGCACTCGATGGCGTGGCCCTCGAAGACGATGTCCTCCTGGCGGAAGGACAGCGGCATGCCGGCGGCGATGCGAATCTGCTCGCGCACCAGGTCGATGCCGGTGATCGCCTCGGTGACCGGGTGCTCCACCTGCAGGCGGGTGTTCATCTCGATGAAGAAGAACTCGCCGTTCTCGTACAGGAACTCGATGGTGCCGACGCCCAGGTAGCCGATGGCCTTGATGGCGTCGACCACCACCTTGCCGATCTTCTCGCGGGCGGCCGCGTCGATGGCCGGGGAGGGCGCCTCCTCCAGCACCTTCTGGTGGCGGCGCTGCAGCGAGCAGTCGCGTTCGCCCAGGTGGCAGACGTTGCCGAAGGCGTCGGCGATCACCTGCAGCTCGATGTGCCGGGGCGTGGAGAGATAGCGCTCCATGTAGACCGCGTCGTCGCCGAACGCGGCCTTGGCCTCGGCCCGGGCGGTGGCGACCGCCTCGGCCAGGTCCTCGCGGCTCTTGGCCACCTTCATGCCGCGCCCGCCGCCGCCGGCGGCGGCCTTGATCAGCACGGGAAAGCCGATCTCCTCGGCGGCGGCCATGGCCTCGGCCTCGGTCTCCAGCGCGCCGTCGGAGCCGGGCACCACCGGGATGCCGGCCGCCTTCACCGCCTGCTTGGCCGAGATCTTGTCGCCCATGATGCGGATGTGCTCTGGCTTGGGCCCGATGAAGGTGTAGCCGTGCGCCGCGACGATCTCGGCGAAGCGGGCGTTCTCCGACAGGAAGCCGTAGCCGGGATGGATCGCCTGCGCCCCGGTGATCTCGCAGGCGGCGATGATCGAGGGGATGTTGAGATAGCTCTTGGACGCCGGAGCCGGGCCGATGCAGACGCTCTCGTCGGCGAGCCGCACGTGCATGGCCGACAGGTCGCGCTCGGAGTGCACGGCCACGGTGGAGATGCCCATCTCCTTGCAGGCCCGGTGGACCCGCAGCGCGATCTCGCCCCGGTTGGCGATGAGGATCTTGTCGAACACGGGCTAGCCGATCACCACCAGAGGCTCGCCGAACTCGACGGGCTGGGAATCGGTCACCAGGTACTCCACCAGCACGCCGGCCTTGGGCGCGGCGATCGGGTTCATGGTCTTC
The DNA here is from genome assembly GCF_049446115.1 of Caulobacter sp. KR2-114. Classification (NCBI taxonomy): domain Bacteria; kingdom Pseudomonadati; phylum Pseudomonadota; class Alphaproteobacteria; order Caulobacterales; family Caulobacteraceae; genus Caulobacter; species Caulobacter sp. KR2-114. The sequence goes on along the minus strand of NZ_JBMSEC010000002.1, from coordinate 893,608 downwards.
ATCGCCTCGATGATCATCAGCGTCTGGCCGGCCTCGACGCGGTCGCCGACCTTGGCGAAGGGCGAAGCGCCCGGGGACGGCTGCAGGTAGACGGTGCCGACCATCGGCGACTTCACCACCTCGCCCGCGGGCAGGGCCGCTTCGGTGGCGGCGGCCGGCGCGGCGGCGGGGGCTGCGGGCGCGGGCGCCGGCGCGGCGGCCAGCGGCGGCGGGGCGGCGTAGACCGCCGCCGGGGCGGCGATGGTGCGGGCGACGCGGATCTTCAGCTCGCCGCGCTCGACCTCGATCTCCGACAGGTTGGTGTCGTTCAGGATGTCGGCCAGCTTGCGCACCAGACGTGCGTCGATGGGTTCGGCGGGCGCCTTGGGAGTAGCCATGTACAGATAACCTTCTTGCTGGGCCCGGGTTCAGATGTCGGAGGTGATGTCGGGTGTTCAGGCGGCGGCGAGGCCGCACGCCGCCTCGACGGCCAGTTCATAGCTCGCCCCGCCGAACCCGGAGACCATGCCGGCCGCGACGAGCGAAACGTAGGTCGAGCGGCGGAAGTCCTCCCTCGCGGCCGGATTCGACAGGTGACACTCGACGACCGGTATAGACAGAGTCTTCAGGGCGTCCAGCAGGGCCACGGAGGTGTGACCGTAGCCGGCGGGGTTGATCACCACCGCCGCCCCCTCGGTGCGGGCCTCCTGCACCCAGTCGATCAGCTGGCCTTCGTGATTGCTCTGCCGGAACACCACCTGACGGCCGAACGCCGCCGCGCGCGCCTCACAGAGGACACGGACGTCGTCCAGGGTCTGGCGGCCGTAAATCTCGGGCTCGCGGACCCCCAGCAGGTTGAGGTTGGGCCCGCTCAGCACATAGATCGGTTTCGACATTCAGCTCCGCCGCCCGGTTCGCGCGTCTTGTATCGTCCGGCGCTCGGGCTCACAAGGCGGGCGACGACAGCTTGAGGAGCGGACGGCCAGGACCATGCGGCTGACGGTGAACGGCGAGGAACGCAGCTTCGAGGCCGTCGGCGTGATCGCCGACCTCGTGGCCAGTCTCGGCCTGGACGCGCGCAAGGTGGCGGTCGAGCGCAACCTGGAAATTGTTCCGCGCTCGGCCTATGGCGCCACGCCCCTGGCCGACGGCGACCGGATCGAGATCGTGCACTTTATCGGAGGCGGCTGATGGACGGATCGCAGATGGCGGACGAGGACACCTGGACGGTCGCCGGCCGCACCTTTCGCTCGCGCCTGATCGTCGGCACGGGCAAGTACAAGGACTACGCGCTGAACGCCGCCGCCGCCGAGGCCGCGGGCGCGGACATCGTCACCGTGGCCCTGCGCCGGGTGAACCTGTCGGACCCCAGCCAGCCGATGCTGGTCGACCACGTGAAGCCCGACCGCTTCACCTACCTGCCCAACACCGCCGGCTGCTTCACCGGCGAGGACGCCGTGCGCACCCTGCGCCTGGCGCGCGAGGCGGGCGGCTGGGACCTGGTCAAGCTGGAGGTGCTGTCGAACACCAGGCACCTGCTGCCCGACATGGAGGAAACGCTGCGGGCGCTGAAGATGCTGGTGGCGGAGGGCTTCTCGGTGATGGTCTACACCACCGACGACCCGGTCTACTGCCAGAAGCTGGAGGAGGCCGGGGCCGCGGCGATCATGCCGGCCGCCGCGCCGATCGGCTCGGGCCTGGGCATCCAGAACCGCGTCAACATCCGTCTGATCATCGAACAGTCCAAGGTGCCGGTGCTGGTCGACGCCGGCGTGGGCACGGCCTCCGACGCGGTGATCGCCATGGAGCTGGGCTGCGACGCTGTGTTGATGAACACGGCCATCGCCGAGGCCCGCGATCCGATCCGCATGGCCCGGGCCATGAAGCACGCGGTAATCGCCGGCCGCGAGGCCTACCTGGCCGGCCGCATGCCGCGCCGCCTCTACGCGGACCCGTCGTCGCCGCTGGCGGGGCTGATCTAGGCGGCAGGCCGCGTCGCACGGCGAGGCCACGCCAACAGCAACACACCGTCATCCTCGGGCGTAAGTCCCGAGGATCCATGAACACGTGAGTTGAGGTCGCGAGCGGCAGCGGAGCGACGCAGTGTGCTGTCGGCGAAAGCACGCGGCAACCGCTGCGCCGTGGCGCGCCCTGCGAAGCGCGCCAATCGCTCTCACGTGCGCATGGATCCTCGGGACTTACGCCCGAGGATGACGGCAAGAGGTGAAGCAGGCGGGGACCCGCGCCAGCCCCAACAGCCGTCCGAGGCTGAAAACGTTCTAGCAACGGCGCTGGCGTCGGGCTTGACCTTGGGCCATGCGGGGCGTCGGATCGCGCCCAGAGTGCTGCGTAGGAGGACCCCATGGCCCAGGACGACGACATCGAGGGCATCAGCACCTACGAGGGCCCGGCCGGCGGGTGGGGCGCGCTGCAGGCGGTGGCGGTGGCGCTGAAGGAGCAGATCCAGGCGCCGGGCAACGCCCGCGCCCTGCTGCAGATGAACCAGCCGCACGGCTTCGACTGCCCCGGCTGCGCCTGGCCGGACCCCAAGCACACCTCGTCGTTCGAGTTCTGCGAGAACGGGGCCAAGGCGGTGACCTGGGAGGCGACCGCCAAGCGCGCTTCGCCGGACTTCTTCGCCCAGCACACCGTGTCGGAACTGTGGGACTGGACCGACCACGCTCTGGAGGGCGCCGGGCGGCTGACCCACCCGATGGCCTACGACAAGGCCAGCGACCGCTTCGTCGAGGTCGCCTGGGACGAGGCCTTCGCCCGCATCGGCCGCAAGCTGTCCGCCCTGCGCGCCCAGGACCCCGACAGCGTCGAGTTCTATACCTCCGGCCGCGCCTCCAACGAGGCGGCATTCCTCTACCAGACCTTCGTGCGTGAGTTCGGCACCAACAATTTCCCCGACTGTTCGAACATGTGCCACGAGGCCACCAGCGTCGGGCTGCCGGTGTCGATCGGCGTCGGCAAGGGCACGGTCACGCTGGAAGACTTCGACGCCTGCGACGCCATCTTCTGCATCGGCCACAACCCCGGCACCAACCATCCGCGCATGCTGACGACCCTGCGGGCGGCGTCGAAGCGGGGCGTGCCGATCGTGGTGTTCAACCCGCTGCGCGAGCGCGGACTGGAGCGGTTCGCCGCGCCGCAGGACCCGGTGGAGATGCTGACCCTCGGTTCCACCCCGCTGGCCTCGGCCTATTACAAGGTCAAGGTGGGCGGCGACATCGCCGCGCTGAAGGGGATGATGAAGGTGCTGCTCGAGGCCGACGCCGAGGATCGGGCGGCGGGCGGCGCCGGGGTGCTGGACCACGGCTTCATCGCCGACCACACCCAGGGCGTCGACGCCCTCATCGCCGACCTGGAGACCGTCTCCTGGGACGCCATCGAGCGCGCCAGCGGCCTGTCGCGCGGCGACATCACCGCCGCGGCCAGGGTCTACGGCGCCGCCAAGAGCGTGATCGTCTGCTACGGCATGGGCATCACCCAGCACCGGCACGGCGTCGCCAACGTGCAGCAGATCGCCAACCTGCTGCTGCTGCGCGGCAACATGGGCCGGTCGGGCGCCGGCATCTGCCCGCTGCGCGGCCACTCCAACGTGCAGGGCGACCGCACCGTCGGCATCACCGAGATCCCCAGCGAGGCGCTGTCCTCGGCGATGGAGAAGGTGTTCGGCTTCACCGCGCCGCGCAAGCACGGCCACAACGCGGTCGAGGCGATCATGGCCATCCGCGACGGCCGCTCCAAGGCGATCGTCAGCCTGGGCGGCAACCTGGCGGTGGCGATGTCCGATCCTGAGGCGGTGTTCCCCGCCATGCGCGGCCTGGAAATGGCGGTGCATATCGCCACCAAGCCCAACCGCTCGCACCTGCTGCTGGCCACCGAGGAGTCGATCATCCTGCCCTGCCTGGGGCGCACCGAGGTCGACGAACAGGCCGGCGGGCCGCAGGCGGTGACGGTGGAGGACTCCATGTCGATGGTCCACGCCTCGCGCGGCGGCCTGAAGCCGGCCTCCGACCAGCTGCGCTCGGAGCCGGCCATCGTCGCCGGCATCGCCATGGCGACGATCGCCGACAGCAAGGTCGACTGGCCGCACCTGGTGGCCGACTACGGCCGCATCCGCGAGAAGATCGCCGAGGTGTTCCCCGACTTCCACGACTTCAACGACCGCGTGGCGAGGCCTGGCGGCTTCCGCCTCACGGTCGGCGCCTCCAACCGGGTGTGGAACACGCCCTCGGGCAAGGCGCAGTTCCTGACCTATCCCGGCCTGAAGGAGGATCCGGACGCCGCCGGCGGGCCGGTGCTGATCCTGACCACGGTGCGCAGCCACGACCAGTACAACACCACCATCTACGGCCTGGACGACCGCTATCGCGGCGTCACCGGCCGGCGCGACGTGATCTTCTTCAACGCCCACGATCTGCAGGCCGCGGGGCTGGCGCACGGCGACGTGGTCGACGTCGAGACCGTGCCGGAGCGGCCGGGCGAGCCGGTGCGGGCCCTGCGCGGCTACACCGCCGTGGCCTACGAGATCGCCCGCGGTTCGGCCGCGGCCTACTACCCAGAGGCCAATGTGCTGGTGGCCCTGGAACAGTACGACACCGTCAGCGGCACCCCGTCCTACAAGTCGGCGCCGGTGACCGTGCGGCGCTCGTCCGCGGCCGCATGAGCCCGCGCGCCGCCCTGTCCGCCGCCGGGGAGCGTGCGCCGCCGCCGGCCAGCCGGGCCGCGCCACGCGTCGGCGTCCGCCATGGCGAGCCGGTGTCCGGCGTGCGGGTGCTGGCCGAGGAGGCCGCCATCGCCTTCACCTACGACTTCACCAGCCAGGCGGTGATGATGGCGACGCCGCGCGACCTGGAGGACTTCGCCGTGGGCTTCTCGCTCAGCGAGGGGCTGATCGGCGACGCCGAGGAGATCGAGAGCCTGGAGATCGCCGTCCAGCCCCTGGGCGTCGATCTGCGCATCGGCCTGTCGGCGGCGCGGCGGGAAGCCTTCGTCGCCCGGCGCCGGCACATGGCCGGTCCCGCCGGCTGCGGCCTGTGCGGCGTCGAAAGCCTGGCCGAGGCGCGCCGGGCGCTGCCGCGGGTGGCGGCCGAGCCACGCTTCACCGCCGCGCAGGTGGCCGAGGCGCTGGCGACGCTGGCGCCGGCGCAAGTGCTGAACGCCGAGACGCGCGCCGTGCACGCCGCCGGCTTCTGGCGGCCGGGGCTGGGTCTGGTCGCCCTGCGCGAGGACGTCGGCCGGCACAACGCCCTCGACAAGCTGATCGGCGCCCTGGCCCGCGCCGGAGAGCGCGGGCGCCCGGCGATTGGCGAGGGCCTGCTGATGCTGACCAGCCGGGTCTCCATCGAGCTGGTGCAGAAGGCGGCGATGATCGGCGCGCCGGTGCTGGTCGCCGTCTCGGCCCCCAGCGCCCTGGCTGTCGAGGCGGCCGACCAGGCCAACATCACCCTGGCCGCCATCGCCCGGGCCGACGGCTTCGAGGTCTTCACCCATCCCCACCGGCTCGCGCTATAGGGCGCGCATGAACGAGACCGATCTGTTCGCCTTCGAGGCTGACTTCGTCGACACCCTGCGCTGCGTGCCGATGGCGGTGCGCTTCAAGCTGGACCTCGCCGGGGTGAAGCTGACCCTGCGCCAGTGGAGCCGGCTGACGCCGGAGGACCGGTTCGAGCGGCTGATGGCCCCCTGCGCCACCCCCGCCGAGGTCGGGGCGTATCGCGCCGCCCTCCAGGCGCTGGTGGCCGAACGCAGCGGCGAGACGGCCAGGGACCTGCCGCCCGGCGTGACCGTCGCCTGGCAGGCCATGGCGCGCACCCCCGATCAGGTGATCGGCTTCGCGCGGCAGGCGGGCGTCGCGCCGCCCTCCGACACCGTCTGGGCCGGGCTCACCGACCTGCAGCGGTTCGTGCTGCTGAAGCTGTCGCGCGACAACCACGACAACGTCAACTTCGTCCCGGCCATGCGCGAGTTCGGTCTGGTATCGTGATGGTACATCCCTCCCCATAAGGGGCTCGCGAGTTCACAACTCCCTTCTCCCCTTGCGGGAGAAGGTGTCTTGCGTAGCAAGACGGATGAGGGGTGGACGCGGCGTTTCAGGTTGGCGCCGCGCCAAGCCTTTGCAAGCTAGTCTCGAAGGATCACCAACCCCTCATCCGGCCCGCTGCGCGGGCCACCTTCTCCCGCAAGGGGAGAAGGACCGGGCATGCCTGCAAGGCGTGGGATGTGTGGACCTGCTGGCCACCAGAGGAGGGAGGCTTTAAGCCCCGACCTTGGCGAACCGCTCGGCCGAGCGTTGCCGGGCCTTCTGCGCCTCCACCTCGCGGTCGCGCGGGCTGGCGTTGGTCTCCAGCTGCTGCAGCAGGTCTCGCGCGGCGCGGTAGACCGCCTCGACCCCCTGGTCGAACGCCGCCTGGTTGCTCCTCGACGGGGTGTTGAAGCCGCTCAGCTTGCGCACGAACTGCAGCGCCGCGGCGCGGATCTCGTCGTCGGTGGCCGGCGGCTCGAAGTTGAACAGGGTCTTGATGTTGCGGCACATGGCGGGCGCTCCCGGAAGGGCCCGATCATGGCGCGAACGGCGACGGGCGGCCAGAGGCCCCTGTGCGCGCCTCAATACACCGACGGCACGAACAGCTCCGGCGGCACCGGGTGGCGCACATAGTCCGGGCTGTGGGCGCGTTCGGGCAGCACGATCGGCGGGTGCTCGACGGCCTGGTAGTCGAACTGGCCCAGCAGGTGGCTGATGCAGTTCAGCCGGGCGCGTTTCTTGTTCACCGCCTCGACCACCCACCAGCGCGCTTCGGGGATGTGGGTGCGGGCCAGCATCTCTTCCTTGGCGTGGGTGTAGGCCTCCCAGCGGCGGCGCGACTCCAGGTCCATGGGGCTGAGCTTCCATTGCTTCAGCGGATCGACGTTGCGCATCTCGAAGCGGAAGGCCTGCTCGTCGTCGGTGATCGAGAACCAGTACTTGATCAGCACGATGCCGGAGCGGACCAGCATGCGTTCGAACTCGGGGACCGAGTTGAAGAACTCCTGCACGTCCTCTTCGCTGCAGAAGCCCATCACCCGCTCGACGCCGGCGCGGTTGTACCAGCTGCGATCGAACAGCACGATTTCGCCGGCGCCCGGCAGGTGCGGCGCGTAGCGTTGGAAGTACCACTGGGTGCGCTCGCGCTCGTTGGGGGCGGGCAGGGCGACCACGCGGCAGACCCTGGGGTTCAGCCGCTGGGTGATGCGCTTGATCACCCCGCCCTTGCCGGCGGCGTCGCGGCCCTCGAACAGCACCACCACCTTCAGCTTCTGGCGCACCACCCAGTCCTGCAGCTTCACCAGCTCGGTCTGCAGGCGCAGCAGCTCCTTGAAATAGCGGTGGCGCTCGGTCATCGCGCCGGGGTCTGCCGGATCGTGCAGCTGGTCCAGCAGCCTGACCAGGTGGTCGTCGCCATCATCGACCAGGGCCAGCTCGAACTCCTCGTCGAAACTGTCGGCCTGCTCGGCCAGCACGCGCTGGGCGTAGTCGGCGTCGCCGTCTTCATCGGGAGCGCGCTCGGTGAAAGCGGCGTCGAGGTCCTGGGGGGCGGCGGTCACGGGTGGCTCCTGCTGGTCGGCGCAAGGGCGGGGCGTCGCCGCCTTATCCGACGGCGGGCGCAGAGGGTCCCGTGAAGTTTGGATGACAGCGCCGCGGCGCGGTGGCGGTCAGGTCCCGGCCAGGCGGGTGCGCTGCTGGTTGACCGCCTGCAGCACCGCGTCGACGTCCTCCCCCGGGACCACCTCGTCGCCGATCACGAACGAGGGCGTGCCGCCCATCCCCAGCTGGCGGAACAGCTGGTCGGTGGCGGCCAGGTGGGCGTTGGCCTCCTGCTGGAAGGCGGCGGACTGCAGGGTGGCGGCCTTGGCGCCGTGGGCGACGGCGATCTTGTCGATCACGTCCGCGTCCAGCGCGCCGTGCGCGGCCATCATCGCCGCATAGGCCCCGACATAGTCGCCGCCGTCCTTCTTCACCGCCAGGGCGGCGCGCGCGGCGCGCTCCGACAGGTCGCCGAAGATCGGCTGCTCCTTGAACACGAAGCGCACGTCCGGATTGGCCTTGATCATCGCCATCACCCGCGGGGCGGCGTTGACGCAGTGCGGGCAGCGGTAGTCGTAGAACTCGGTGACGGTGATCTTGCCGTTCGGATTGGCCACGAAGTCGGCGGGATCGTGCTCCAGCTGCTGGCGGAACTGCGGCAGTCTCACCGCCGCCTTCGCCAGCGCCTCGCGCGCCTGGGCGGTGGCCTTGGCCTGGTCCTGTTCGTCCAGCTTCTGGGCCGCTTCGCGCAGCACCTCGGGGTGCGCCAGCAGATAGGCGCGCACCTTGGCCCCGAAGGCCGCATCGTCGGTCTTCTGGCAGGCGCCCAGGGCCAGGGCGGCGGCGCCGGCCAGCGCGAGCGCCGTCCAGCGCAGGGGGCTCACCAGGGGCCTCATCCGGGGTGATTGATCTCCTGCAGCTCCTGCGGCGAGGGCTTGGAGGCCAGCACGATGTCCGTGGCGCGACGCCATTCGGGCGTATCCTTTTTCAGCAGGTCGCGGGCGCGCAGCGCGAACACCCGCGCGTCCTTCATCTGCCCGAGATAGAAGTTTTGCTCCGCCGCCGCCAGCCGGGCGCGGCCGGCCTCGCCCTTGGCGTCGTACGCCTCAGACAGCAGCCGCCAGCCCAGGGCGTTGTCCGGCTCCTCGGTCAGGGCGCGGTTGATCTCGCTGATCGCCTCGTCGAGCTTGGTCTTGTCCTCGGTGGCCACCAGGGTCTGGCCCAGGTTGATGCGCAGCAGCGGCGCGTCGGGTTTCAGCTCCACCGAGCGGCGGTGCGCCGGCTCGGCGTCCTTGGGCCGGCCCGCCTCGAAATAGACCTGCCCCTTCAGCTCCCAGAGGTAGGGATTGTTGGGGTGCTCGGCGATCAGGGCGTCGATGGCGCGGATCGCCTTGTCGGTCTCCAGTTCCTTGTAATAGGCGATGGCGCGGGCGTAGCGGGCCGGGAACGAGGTGTTCGATTCCGGATATTCCACGAAGGTCTGCTGCGGCGCGTTGAGGAAGGCCTCCAGCTTGGCCTTCATGATCTCGTGGCGGGCGATGGCCTCGGGGCTGTCGACGGCGTGGAAGTGCGGCTGGGCGGTGACCCGCGCGGTCAGGGCCTCGATGCGGTCGTCGCTCAAGGGGTGGTCGCGGAAGAAGGGGTACTTCTTCTCGTCGGAAAACACTTCCTGGTATCGGAAATTGTTGAAGAATTCGACCAGACCTTCGCCCGACTGGCCGCTCTTCTCCAGATAGGTCACCGCCGCCTGGTCGGCGGCCGATTCCTGGACCCGCGAATAGCCCAGCACGGACAGCTGGGCGAAATATGACGAGGAATAGATCAGACCCGCCGCGGCGTCCGGCGCCCCGGCGATGGCCGCCAGGATGCCCAGCCCCATGCCCAGGATCAGCGGGGCGATGCCCGAGCGCCCCATCTCGCCGGAGCGGGCGATGTGGCCGCCGGCGATGTGGCCGGTCTCGTGCGCGATGACGCCGATCAGCTGGTTCGGCGACTTGGTCTCGATGATCAGGCCGGTGTTGAGGAACACCTGCTGGCCCGCCGCCGAGAAGGCGTTCAGCTCCTTGTCGCCGACGATGTGGATCTGCACGTTCTGCGGCGTCAGGCCCGCCGCGACGAAGATCGGGTCGCAGTCCTGGCGCAGGATGGCCTCGATCTCGGTGTCGCGGATGATCGACACCCCGCCGTCCTCCTGCGCCGCCACCGGGACCGGGGCGAACGCCAGGGCGCTCACCGTGGCCAGCAGGCCGACGGCGACGCGCAGGCGGCGGAGGGGCGTTCCGATCACATCAAGACTCCGTACGCCCCCCGGCCACGTTTGCCCGAACTTAGGGCCTCACGCGCCGCGGCGCCACCACCCGCGACGGGGCTGCGCCGCCGGCGTGGTGATCTCCGCGGGGTCGGGCTCGGCCGGCGCCGGCGGCTCGGCGATGGCGACCGGAGTCGCCACCACGGGCTCGGGCGCCGGGGTCAGCACCACCGGCTCTTCCGCGACCGCAGCCTCCGCCACCGGCGCTTCGGCGACGGGGGCGGCAGCCGGCTCGGCGACCGCCTCCGCCACGGCCGGTTCCGGCGCGGCTTCGGCGACGGCCTCGGTCACGGCGTCCTCGGCGACCGCCTTGCCGCGACCGCGGCCGCGGCTGGCGCGAACGCGCTTGGGCTTTTCCGCCACCTCTTCAGGGGCCGGCAGTTCCACCCAGACGTCATCGACCTCAGGCTGCGGCGACCCGGCCAGGGCCACCGGCTCGGCCGCCTCGGGGGCGGGCGCCGGGGCGGTGGCGGCGGGAGCGAGGGACGCCGGGGCAGGCTGGACCGCCTCGGCGCGGGCCGGAGCGACGGCCGGGGCGGGACGCGGGCCGGGCTCGACGGGGCCGCGCCACTGGTAGGGATCGTCGCCGACCAGGCGCGCCGGCCACGACCAGCCGTAGGTGTCCTGCGGGCGTGCGCCGCCTTCCTCGCGGGCGCGGCGACCGCCTCGCCGGCCGCGCCGGCGGCGGCGGCGTTCGGATTCGCTTTCCTCGTCCTCGCTGGCCGCGGGGCGGCGCTCGACCGGGGCAGGGGCCGCGGCGGCCTCGCGCGGCTCGTCGCCACGGCGACCGCGCCGGCGGCGACGGCCGCGTCCGCGGCGGCGTTCGCCATCGTCGCTGCCGGAGGCCGATTCGCCGTCGTCCTCGTCCTCTTCATCCGATCGCGCGGCGGTGGAGACCTCTTCCTCCTCCTCCTCGTCCTCGACCTCTTCGTCCTCGTCCTCGAACGCCTCGTCTTCCAGGTCGTCAGCGGTCGGCTCGGCGGGCGGGGCGGGCGGCGCCCAGGCCTGCACCGGCTCGAACGGGGTGCTCGACAGGCGGTCCAGCTCGTGGTCGGCGTGCGCCAGGGCGTCGTCGATCACCACGTTCACCTGCAGGCCGTGGGTCTGCAGGATGCGGATCAGGTCCTCACGCTTGTGGTTGAGGATGTACAGCGCCACCTCGCGCGGCACGCGGATCGACAGCTCGCCGCCGCCCCGCAGGGCTTCCATCTCCACCGCGCGCAGCGCCGACAGGGCGCTGGATTCCACCGAGCGCACCCGGCCGGCGCCCTGGCAGTGCGGGCAGACTTGCGTCGTGCCTTCCAGGATGCCCGTGCGGCGGCGCTGGCGGCTGATCTCCATCAGGCCGAAGCCGGAGATCTTGCCCATCTGTACCCGGGCGCGGTCGTCCTTCAGGCAGTCCTTCAGCTTCTTCTCGACGGCGCGGTTGTTCTTCGCCTCGTCCATGTCGATGAAGTCGATGACGATCAGGCCGGCCAGGTCGCGCAGGCGCAGCTGCCGGGCGGCCTCCTCCGCCGCCTCCATGTTGGTCTTCAGCGCCGTCGCCTCGATGTTGCGCTCACGCGTGGAGCGGCCCGAGTTGACGTCGACGGCGACCAGCGCCTCGGTCTGGTTGATCACCAGGTAGCCGCCGGACTTCAGCGGCACGACCGGCGAATAGATCTGGCTGAGGTGGTCTTCCACGCGGTGGCGCACGAACAGCGGCACCGGCTCGCGGTAGGCCTGAATCTTCTTGGCCTGCGAGGGCATCAGCATGCGCATGAAGTCGCGCGCCTCGCGATAGCCGGCCTCGCCCTCGACCCAGACCCCCTCGATGTCCTTGTCGAACAGGTCGCGGATCGCCCGCTTCACCAGGTCCTCTTCCTCGTAGATCAGGGCCGGGGCCACCGAGTGCAGGGTGGTGTCGCGGATGTTCTCCCAGGCCCGCATCAGGTACTCGTAGTCGCGCTTGATCTCGGCCTTGGTGCGCTTGGCGCCCGCCGTGCGCACGATCAGGCCCATGCCCTTGGGCACCTTCAGGTCCTGGACGATGGTGCGCAGGCGCTTGCGGTCGGTGACCGCGGTGATCTTGCGGCTGATGCCGCCGCCGCGATCGGTGTTGGGCATCAGCACGCCGTAGCGGCCGGCCAGCGACAGGTAGGTGGTCAGCGCCGCGCCCTTGTTGCCGCGCTCTTCCTTGACGACCTGCACCAGCATGATCTGCCGGCGCTTGATCACTTCCTGGATCTTGTAGCGGCGCATCATGCGCCGGCGCAGGCGCGCCTGCGCCTCGTCGACCTCGTCGTCGTCGTCCTCGCCGCCCACGTTCTCGGCTTCCTCACCGTCGCCGGAAGCGGTGGGCAGGTGATCGTCGTCGTCGTCCTCGTCCAGCTCGCGCATCAGCGCTTCGCGGTCGGCGTGCGGGATCTGGTAGTAGTCGGGGTGGATCTCGTTGAAGGCCAGGAAGCCGTGGCGGTTGCCGCCGTATTCCACGAAGGCCGCCTGCAGGCTGGGCTCTACGCGGGTGACCTTGGCCAGGTAGATGTTGCCGCGAAGCTGTTTCTTCGCGCGGCTCTCGAAGTCGAACTCCTCAACCCGGCTTCCGTCCAGGACGACCACCCGCGTTTCTTCTGCGTGGGCGGCGTCGATCAACATTCTCTTCGACATAAAGGATATCTCCGGGGCGCCTCCAGGACTCTGGGTCCGGGCGCCGGCTGCAGGGGCGCGCGCGCAGAACGCCGTCCGCCGTCCGGCCATGGGGCGCGGAGAGGGCGATCGGGGTCTGTTCCGGGGCGTAGGCGGCGCTGCCCATTGGTTTCAAAATTCCAAAGTCGCGCTCAGACAGCGCGGATCGGCTGATGCGCTTGCGCCAGAGGGCGCTAGACCCCGCGCGGGCCGCGCAAGGTCGCTGAAGTCCGAAGACGGCGCATGCGCGGAAGCAATGTAGAAGAACAATCCCACAATTGAAAGCACGGCATGCGCGCGCGGGGCGAGGCGGCCCGGGAGGGGCCCCCGGGCCGCGAGTCGGATTGAAGCCTGCTTAACCCTTTGGCTACGCGCCGGCGACGATAGTGCCCCCTGGTGTGCGGTGCTCCAATCGGGGGGATGGCGTTGCGGCGTTTGGGTTCGGCCTTGGCGGGTCTGGGGTGGCGGCGCCTGCTGGCGGCCTTCGCCTTCCTGCTGGCCGGCGGCGCGGCGGCGGCGGTGGCCTCCGGCGAGGGCGCGTCCCAGGGGGGCGCCGTGCTGCGCGTGCGGTTCGGCGGCGATGCGGCCGAGACCCGCATCGTGGTGGATCTGGACCGCTCGATTTCCGCCCGCGTGGCCCGCGACGATGATGCGCCGACCCGCCTGGTGGTCAGCCTGCCCAACGTCAGCGCCAAGGGCGTGCTGCAGGGCAAGGGCCAGGGCCTGGTCAAGGCCTGGACCGTCGACAACGGCGGCGGCGGCGCGCGCCTCGCCCTCGAGGTGGCGCCCGGCGCCCAGGTCAAGCGGCGCTTCCTGCTGCCGCCCGGCGACGGGGTGACCAACTACCGCTACGTGATCGACGTGGCGACCGGCGGCCCGGCCCCGGTGGCGACGCCGGTAAAGGCGCCCAAGGCCACGCCGGCCATGTCCCAGGCCACGGCGATGGCCGCGGTGGAGGACGGGCTGCAGGACCTGCTGCCCCCCTCGACCGGCGGCCTGTCGCTGAAGAAGGTGGTGGTGATCGACGCCGGTCACGGCGGGCACGATCCCGGCGCCCAGAGCAGCCACAACAACGAGAAGGACATCACCCTGGCCGCGGCCAAGGCGCTGAAGGCGCGCCTGGAGAAGACCGGCCGCTATCAGGTGGTGATGACCCGCGACGCCGACGTCTATGTGCCGCTGGAGACCCGGGTGCAGATCGCCCGCAAGGCCGGCGCCGACCTGTTCATCTCGCTGCACGCCGATTCCGCGGGCGACAACGCCGGCGCCCACGGGGCCAGCGTCTATACCCTGTCGGACCGCGGCGGCGAGCGGGTGGGCAAGGTGATCGACCGCAACGACTGGTTCGTGCGCACCGGCAACCGCGCCGGCGACCCGGCCGTCGGCCAGATCCTGCTGGACCTGACCCAGCGCTCCACGCGCAACCGCTCGGCGGTGTTCGCCGGCCTGGTGGTCGACCGCATCAGCGACCGGGTCGACATCCTGCCGCGCACCCACCGCGACGCCGGCTATTTCGTGCTGCTGGCGCCCGACGTGCCGGCGGCCCTGCTGGAGATGGGCTTCATCACCAATCCGGACGACGAGTCCCGGCTGGTGGACGCCGACCAGCGCGCCCGCCTGATGGATGGCGTGGCCTCGGCCATCGACGCCTATTTCAGCGGCCAGACCAAGCTGGCTTCGCGCTAGGGAAGGGACGGCGGCTCCCCCCGCGACCGCCGATCCTCTTTTCCCCCGCATCGAAGCCGTCTAGACCTTGCCGCGCGGCGGGCGTGTCCGCCGGCGGAGGCGCCCGGTCTTGAGAGTTATGGGTCGTTCGATCGGCTTGGTCGCCGCGGGACTGCTGGTGGCGACCGGCGTGGCCGCGGTGTCGGCGGCGATCTATGCGGCGATCCTGTTCCACGGCATGCCGAACGCCTCGGACCTGGCCGACTACCACCCGCCCACCGCCACCCGGGTCTACGCCTGGGACGGCACCCTGATCGGCGAATATTCCAAGGAACGGCGCATCTATGTGCCGTACGACCAGATCCCGCCGAAGGTGTACCTGGCGTTCCTGGCGGCCGAGGACCACAACTTCTTCCGCCACGGCGGCGTCGACGTCGGCGGGCTCTCGCGCGCCATGATCAAGGACGTCTTCAACCTGGCCCAGGGCAAGCGGCCCGAAGGCGGGTCGACGATCACCCAGCAGGTGGCCAAGAACGTGCTGCTGAACAACGAGGTCAGCGTCGGGCGCAAGATGAAGGAGGCGATCCTCGCCACCCAGCTGGAACAGACCCTCTCCAAGGAACAGATCCTGGAGCTGTATCTGAACGAGATCTGGCTGGGCTATCGCTCGTACGGCGTCGGCGCGGCGGCCTACAACTATTTCGGCAAGTCGCTGCAGGACCTCAGCCTGGCGCAGTGCGCCTACCTGGCGGCCCTGCCCAAGGGGCCCGACAACTACCACCCGATCAAGCAGAAGGCCGCGGCGATCCGCCGGCGCAACTTCATCCTGCGCGACATGATCGACCTGGGCTGGGTGTCCAAGGCCGAGGGCGAGGCCGCGATGCGCGAGGACCTGAAGGTCGAGAGCGCGCCGGCGCGGGCCAAGTACCGCGACGCCGACTATTTCGTCGACTGGGTGCAGCGCACCACCACGCCGCAGGTCAAGGACCTGACCGAAGGCGGATATTACATTCGCACCACCCTGGATCCGCGCCTGCAGACGGCCGCCCGCATCGCCCTGCAGGACGGGCTGGAGACCTACGACCGCCGGCATGGCTGGCGCGGAGCCTGGGCCCATCTCAGCCAGGTCGCTCCAGGCTGGCAGAAGGCGGCCATCGCCGCCTCCAACGCCGCGCCCCAGGGGCGCGGGGCCCGCGCGCCCGCCGAGCGGCGCAACTGGCGCATCGCCGCCGTCACCGCCACCGGCGGTTCGGTGAAGGTCGAGACGGTCGACGGCCTGGCCGGCGAGCTGATCCCCGCGGACGTCGCCTGGGAGCGGGCCGGCAAGGGCCTGTCAGCGGGTGACCTGGTGTTCGTCGAACCGGCCGACAAGGGCGGCTTCCACCTGCGCCAGGTGCCGGCGGTGAACGGCGCCCTGGTGGCCATGGAGCCGCAGTCGGGCCGGGTGCTGGCCATGGTCGGCGGCTACAGCTTCTCGCTGCAGAGCTTCAACCGAGCCACCCAGGCCTATCGCCAGCCCGGCTCCTCGTTCAAGCCGTTCGTCTACGCCACGGCGCTGGAGAGCGGCCAGTTCACGCCGGCCAGCATCGTCGTCGACGGGCCGATCTCGCTGCCCGGCGCCAACGGCCAGCAGTGGAGCCCGGAGAACTACGAGCACGACTACCTCGGCCCGGTGGTGTTCCGCCGGGGCCTGGAGCTGTCGCGCAACACCATGACGGTGCGCATCGCCATGCAGGTGGGCATGCCCAAGATCGCCGACACCGCCCGCCGGTTCGGCATCGTCGACAAGATGGACCCGGTGCTGGCCATGGCCCTGGGCGCCGGCGAAACGACGCCGTTCCGCATGGCCACCGGCTATTCCAGCTTCCTCAACGGCGGGCGCAAGGTGACGCCGCACCTGCTGGAAGAGGTCGAGGATCGCGACGGCAAGGTGGTGGTCAAGGCTGACACCCGCGACTGCCGGGCCTGCAGCGCCGGCTTCAACGGCGACTTCGCCCCGTCGATCCCGCGCACCGGCGACCAGCTGATCGACCCGATCACCGCCTACCAGATCGAGCTGATGCTCGAGGGCGTGGTGCAGCATGGCACGGGCGCCGCCGCCCGGGTGCTGGGCCGGCCGATCGGCGGCAAGACCGGCACCACCAACGACTTCCGCAGCGCCTGGTTCATGGGCTTCTCGCCGCAGATGGTGGTGGCCACCTATATCGGCTTCGACGACAACCGCTCGCTGGGCAGCGGCGAGACCGGCGCCGTGGCCGCCCTGCCGATCTTCATCGAGTTCATGCAGGAAGCCACCAAGACCATGCCGGCGCTCGACTTCAAGGCGCCGCCCAACACCAAGTTCGCCATGGTCGGGCCCAACCGCGAGGCCTTCCGTCCGGGCACAGAGCCGGCCGCGCGCACCGCGACCACCGGCCTGCCGATCCAGGGCGGCGACGCCTCGGTGGCGATCACCCCGCTCTCGCCCGGCTCGTCCAACACGCCCGCCGGCGGCAAGGACACCCATCCGCCCAAGGCCAATCGCCCGCCGAAGACGTCGGACGAGATGAACGGGCTCTACTGAGCCGCTCGCGAGTTGATTGTCTTGTCGGCGCCGCCGGGGTATCCCGCGCGCCCTGCCGGTGGGTTCGGCTCATCGGGAATCTAGAGGAACGCGATCATGCGTGCGGATGTCGAGGCCGCTGCGGCCGACATCGAGCAGTCCATCGGACTGCTCAGGAGGAGACTTTGACTGGGAACCGGCGCTTCGAAAACTCGATGAGCTGAACGCCCGGGTCGAGGATCCGACCCTGTGGGACAATGCCGAGGCGGCCCAGGCGGTGATGCGCGAGCGCACCCAGCTGGCCAACTCGGTCGGCGCGGTGCAGCGGCTGGAGCGCGAGCTCAGCGACGCGGTGGAATTCGCCGAGATGGCCGAGGCGGAGGGCGACCAGGCCTCGCTGGACGACGCCGCCGCCCAGCTGGCCGACCTGAAGATCCAGGCGGCCCGAGCCGAGCTGGAGGCGCTGCTCTCCGGCGAGGCGGACAGCGCCGACTGTTTCGTGGAAATCAACTCCGGCGCCGGCGGCACCGAGTCCGCGGACTGGGCGCTGATGCTGATGCGCATGTACACACGCTGGGCCAACGCCCACGACATGGCGGTCGAGGTGATCGAAGAGACCGCGGGCGAGACCGCCGGCATCAAGTCGTGCACCCTGAAGGTCTCGGGGACCAACGCCTATGGCTGGCTGAAGACCGAGGCCGGCGTGCACCGCCTGGTGCGCATCTCGCCGTTCGATTCCAGCGCCCGGCGGCACACCTCGTTCGCCTCGGTATGGGTGTTCCCGGTGGTGGACGACAAGATCGAGATCGAGATCAATCCGTCCGACGTGCGCACCGACACCTACCGCGCCTCCGGCGCCGGCGGCCAGCACATCAACAAGACCGACTCGGCCGTGCGCCTGACGCACATCCCCACGGGCATCGCGGTGGCCAGCCAGAGCCAGCGCTCGCAGCACCAGAACCGCGAACAGGCCTGGAAGATGCTCCGCGCGCGCCTCTACGAGATGGAGCTGCAGAAGCGCGAGGCGGCCGCCCAGGCGGTCGAGGACCAGAAGACCGACATCGGCTGGGGCCACCAGATCCGCAGCTACGTCCTGCAGCCCTACCAGATGGTCAAGGACCTGCGCACCAACGTCGAGACCTCCGACACCGCCGGCGTGCTCGACGGCGACCTCGACGCCTTCATGGCCGCCTCGTTGGCGCAGAAGGTCGGCGCCACCCGGGACGCTGCGGAGGCGTAGGGTCTGAGGGACGGGGAGGGCCGACATCCCTTCTCGTCACCCCGGACAAGGCGCGGAGCGCCGCAGATCCGGGGCCGGCGGTTCAGCCACCTAGACGATATCCAGCTGTGGACCGGCCCGGCTGGCCCCGGCTCTCCGCTTCGCTGCGGCCGGGGGGACGGGGAGGGGGCGGCGGGCGTGATCGACGCCCGCCGGTCGAATCCTACGGCGCGACGGTCGGCTTCGGCGCCAGGCCGCTGGGGGCGGTGTCCTTGGGCGGTTCCGGGCGCGGGGCAGGGGCCGGGGTCGGCGCCGGGGCGGCGCGCTGCAGGCGCAGGGAGCGGCCCTGGAAGAAGGCGCCGGTTTCCATGGCCAGCTGCTCGTGGGTGATGTCGCCATCCACGTGGCAGTTGCCGTAGAGGCGGACCTGCTTGGCGGTGATCGAGCCGCTGACCTTGCCGCGCACCTCGACGGCTTCGGCATAGATGCCGCCGTCGACCTGGCCGCCTTCGCCGACGGTCACGCGCTCGATGCGCACGTCGCCCTTGATCACTCCGTCGATCTGCAGCTCGCCGCCGCCGGAGATGTTGCCTTCGATGGTCAGGTCAGAAGAGAGCACGGAAGCGCCTTTCTGTTGCTGGCGAGGCGCAGGCGCAGCGGCGGGAGCCGCGGCCGGCGTCGCCGTGGCCGAGGTCGGAGCGGGCGTCGCGGTCGGCTGCGGAGCCGGGGGCTGCGGCGCGGGGGGCGTGTTTTGCGGGGGGTTATTGGACGTCTTGCTGAACATAGTCGCCGGCCTTCACAAAGCGGAGGGGGTTTTGGGGGCGCCCGTTGACCCACACTTCATAGTGCAGGTGCGGGCCGGTGGAGCGGCCCGTGGAGCCCATCCCGCCGATCCTCTGACCGAGCGAGACGTGCTGACCCACGGAAACCGAAATCGCGGCCAGGTGGGCGTAGCGGGTCTTGAAGCCGCGCCCGTGGTCGATCTCGACGGTGTTGCCATAGCCGGTGCGCTGGCCGGTGAACGACACCACGCCGGGAGCGGTGGCGGCGACCGGGGTCATCAGGGCGCCGGCGAAATCCTGGCCGGAATGGAAGGCCGGGTGGCCGGTGAACGGATCCTCGCGCACGCCGAAGCCGCTGGATTCCGAGGTGTTGGTGGTGGGCCGCGCCAGCGGCAGGTCCTGCGCCGACTGCGACAGGCCGCGCACGTCCGAGAGGTCGGAGGCGACGTGCTGGATGCGCTCGGCGAAGCCGGCGTCCACGTCCAGCACCGCGCCCAGGGCGCGCGGGTCCTTGGCCTCGATCAGCGGCCCGCCGAGGGCGTCGCCGCGGCCGGCGTAGACCGCCGGGTCCAGCCCCGCCAGGCGGAAGGCCAGCCGCAGCCGATCGGCGCGGTTCTTGGCGAAGGTCTCGGTGGCCTCGATCAGCCGCTCCTGGTCGGCGCGCACCGCCTGGATGCGCTGCATCGGCGTGCCCTTGCCGTCCGTCGTGGCGGCCACCAGGGCCGGCTCCAGCGCCTGCACGGCGCCCGGCTGGCCCTTGGCCTGGGTCAGTAGCAGGGCCAGCGCCTGGTTGCGCTTCTCCATGGTGGTGGCCAGATCGTCGAACGAGGTGGACGAGGTGTTCAGCTGGGCCATGGCGCTGTTCAGCCGCGCCTGGCGGTCGGCGATCCAACGCTCGTACTTGGCCTGGGTCAGCGCCACCTCGCGCTCGCTGTGCGACTGGGTCAGGGCGCCGGCGATCAGGGCGGCGGTGGAGACGCCCATCCACAGGGCGCAGCCGGCGACGATCCCGGCCAGGGTCAGCTGCTTGCCGGTGGACAGAACGTAGCTGTGCATCTCGCCGCCGGAGCGGACATAGAGGTGACGTTCTGGAAAGAGGTCCGTAAGCGAACGGGCGAGGCGCGTGAAGCGTCTGAGGCTCATTGCGTCGGGGTACCCAAACTATTTCTGAAGACGTCGCGATATGCGCCCATCCGAATCGAAAGCGCAAGCGGCCATCGGCGACCGTCGGTCGATGGGTTACAAAAGCCCTAATTCAACCACATGTTGGGCGGCGCGAAGTCGCAGTTTCGCAAGGTGTTGCGCAAGCACAGCGCAAGTCGACGACCGTCTGTAAGCGGTGCTTCACGGGGCGAATATTGCGACGCGGGAGGCCGACTTTATGGCGCCTTGGCCGGACGGATCGCGTGCGCCGGCGCCAGCCTTGCTCGCCTCAGGCGATTTCCTGCGCCGCCTGCAACACCGCCGCGACGTGGCCGGGCACCTTCACCTTGCGCCAGATTCGCCGGATCACCCCCTGGCCGTCGATCAGGAAGGTGGAGCGGTCGATGCCCATGTACTTGCGGCCGTAGAGGCTCTTCTCCACCCAGGCGCCGTAGCGCTCCACCACGTCGCCCTCGGCGTCGGAGCCCAGCAGGGGCTTGAGGTCGTACTTGGCGCGGAATTTCGCATGCTTGGCGGCCGTATCCTTGGACACCCCGACCACCACCGCGTTCGCCTTGGCGAAGTCGTCCGCCGCGGCGGTGAAGCCCAGGGCCTCGTTGGTGCAGCCTGTGGTGTCGTCCTTCGGGTAGAAATACAGCACCACCGTCTTGCCCTTCAGCCCGGCCAGGGACACCCGGCCCTCGTCGGCGGGCATGTCGAAGTCGGGGGCGGCGTCGCCGGCGGCGAGGGTCATGGGGCAGGCTCCGAAGGTGCGCGGACCGAGAGCTGAAAGCCCAATCGTAGCCGGCGCCGGCCGTCAAGCTTCCAGCCCTCGCCCCGCTTGCGGGGAGAGGGTTGGGTGAGGGGGTGTTTCCGCGTGACGGGCCTTTCGGAGAGGGAGAGCCGGCGGCGCCAGCCCCTCACCCAACCCTCTCCCCATCGTTGATGTGGAGAGGGCTAGGCGCGCCCACTAGACCGGGCGGACCAGCACGATCTTCTTCTTGCCGGCGGCGAGCTTGATCACCCCCTGCGGGTTGAGGTCGGCCGGGGTGAGCAGGCGCTGGGCGTCCTTCTCCACCTGGTCGTTGACCCGCAGGCCGCCGCCCTGGGCCAGGCGCCGGGCTTCCCCGCGCGAGCTGGCCAGGCCGGCGTCGGCCGCGACGTTGGCGATCGGCACGCCGACCTCAAGCTCGGTCCCGGAGATCTCCACCGTGGGCAGGTCGCCGGTGACGCGGCCCTCCTCGAACGCCGCCTTGGCCGCCGCCGCCGCCGTTTCCGCGGCCTCGCGGCCGTGCAGCAGGGTGGTGGCCTCGTTGGCCAGGATCTTCTTGGCCTCGTTGATCTCCGCGCCTTGCAGCGCGGCCAGCCTGGCGACCTCGTCCAGCGGCAGCTCGGTGAACAGCTTCAGGAACTTGCCGACGTCGGCGTCCTCGGTGTTGCGCCACATCTGCCAGTAGTCGTACGGGCTCAGCCGGTCGGCGTTCAGCCACACGGCCCCGCCGACGGTCTTGCCCATCTTCTCGCCCGACGCGGTGGTCAGCAGCGGCGTGGTCAGGCCAAATGCCTGCTTGCCCTCGACCCGGCGCACCAGCTCGACCCCGTTGATGATGTTGCCCCACTGGTCGGAGCCGCCCATCTGCAGGGTGCAGCCGTAGCGGCGGTTCAGCTCCAGGAAGTCGGTGGCCTGCATCAGCATGTAGTTGAACTCGAGGAAGCTCAGCGGCTGCTCGCGTTCGAGCCGCAGCTTGACGCTGTCGAAGGTCAGCATGCGGTTGATGGTGAAGTGCACGCCGTAGTCGCGCAGGAACTCCACGTAGCCCAGCTTTTCCAGCCAGTCGGCGTTGTTCACGCGCACGGCGTCCTTCGGTCCAGATCCGAAGGTCAGGAACTTGTCGAAGGTCTTCTGGATGCCCGCCAGGTTCGCATTGATCACCGCCTCGGTCAGCAGCGGTCGCTGCTGGTCCTTGTCGGTGGGATCGCCGACCTTGGTGGTGCCCCCGCCCATCAGCGCGATCGGCCGGTGGCCGGTCTTCTGGAACCAGCGCAGCATCATGATCGAGATCAGGTGGCCGATGTGCAGCGAATCCGCCGTGCAGTCGTAGCCGACGTAGGCCGTCACCACGCCGGACGCGGCGGCGGCGTCCAGCGCCTCCAGGTCGGTGCACTGGTGCACGTAGCCGCGCTCCAGCAGAACCTTCAGGAACTCGGACTTGGGTCTGAACGTGGAAAGATCGGCTTCGGCTGGCATGCAGGTCTCCTCGAAGGGCTGGCTTTCGGCCGGAGACCGTCTCTTGGCAAGAGCCCGACGCCGACCATCTGGCGGCTGGGCGTGACTGACCGGCCGCTCGCTAGATTTGCGAGCGGTAATAGCGGCGGCGAAGGCGGGCGCTGGCGGTCATGGGCGGCTGGATACCGGCTCGGGGGTGTGGCAGTCAAGGTCGGGGCCGACGGGGGCGCGATGATGGGCAGGGCGCTGGCGACGATCTGGCTGGGCCTGTGCAGCCTGTTTACCGGCGCGGCCCTGGTGTTCGACTGGATGGTGGCCAGCCGTGACGGGGTGCTGGACATGGACTGGCCGGTGCTCGGCTTCGGCCTGAGCGTCCTGGCGCTGCCGACGGCGCTGGCCTGGTGGATGCGGCGACGGGGATGGCTGCTTGCGGCGATGGCCCTGGCCGCGGCGCCCGTCGGGGTGGTCGTCTATCTGCTGGCCACCTTCCACATGAGGATGTTCTGAGCGGTGGCGACGGCGTAGGGAAATTCGATGCGTATCCTGGGCTTCATGACCGGCACCTCCCTCGACGCGGTCGACATGGCGGTGCTGGAGACCGACGGCGAGGAGATCCTCGGCTTCGGGCCGGCCGGCGAGAAGAAGCTGGACCCCGGCTGCCGCGCCCTGGTGGAGGCGGCGATCACGGCCGCCTTCCAGTGGCCGCAGGGCGCGCCCGAGCCAGAGGCTTTCGCCGTGGCCGCCCGCGCCATCGCCGACGAGCACATCGCCGCCGCAGAGGCCTTCATGGCCGAGCATCGCCTGCTGCCCGAGGACCTCGACTTCATCGGCCTTCACGGCCAGACGGTGCTGCACGAGCCGCCGATCCCCGGCCGGCCCGTGGGCCGCACGGTGCAGCTGATCGACGCCCAGCGGGTGGCCAGCGCGCTTGGCCTGCCGGTGGTCTACGACTTTCGCACCGACGACGTGGCCGCGGGCGGGCAGGGGGCGCCGCTGGCGCCGATCTACCACGCGGCCCTGGTGCGCTTCTCCGGATTTCACCAGCCGGCCGCGGTGCTGAACCTGGGCGGCGTGGGCAATGTGACCCTGGTGAAGTCCGACGGGACTCTGGAGGCCTTCGACACCGGCCCGGCCAACGGCATGATCGACCTCCTGATGCAGGCGCGCACGGGACATCGCTACGATCACGACGGCGCCGCCGCCCGGGCGGGAACCGTCGACCAGGCGGTGCTGGAGGCCTATCTGGCCCACCCCTATTTCAGCCGCACGGGCCCGAAGTCGCTGGACCGCTTCGACTTCTCGCTGGAGCCGGTGGCGCATCTCAGCCTCGAGGACGCCGCCGCCACCCTGACCGCCTTCGCCGCGGAGGCCGTGGCCCGCGGCGTGCGCACCGCCTCGCAGGCCCCGCTGCGGTTGGTGGTCAGCGGCGGCGGCCGCTCGAACCCCGTGCTGATGCAGGCGATCCAGCAGCGCCTGGTGCTGCCGGTGATCCCGGCCGAGGACGCGCACTGGCGCGGCGACTCCATCGAGGCCGAGGCCTTCGCCTACCTCGCCGCCCGCACGGTGATGGACCTGCCGATCAGCTTCCCCGGCACCACCGGCGTTCCGGCGCCGATGAGCGGGGGCAGGGTGGTGCGACCCTAGAGCCTTTCCTGTGCGGGGCGCCTCTAGCCAAGTCGCCGTCGCAGCTCGGCCACTCCCGCGTGGGTCAGCTGGTCGGCGGCGAAGTCGAAGAACTGGGCCTGGGACGACAGCTTGGCCACCACCAGGCCGGCGTCGCGGTCGACGAACAGGTTCTGGCCGTGGACGCCCATGGCGAAGATCATCCCGGGCGGCCCATCGTTCACGTACCAGCCGCTGCGATAGCGGGTGACGCGGCCCTCGAAGGCGGGCGCCCACTGGCCGGTGCGCCAGGCCTCGCGGTCGCCCCCCTGGCGCATGTCCTCCAGCCAGGCCGCGGGCAGGATCTGCCGGCCGTCGCGGACGCCGTCCTCCAACACCAGCAGGCCCAGCCGCGCCATGTCCCGCGCCGTGCCGCAGCCGGTGCAGCGGGGCGCGCCGGCCTCGTCCAGGGTGATGAAGGCGGTGTCGGCCGCGCCCATCGGCCGCCAGATCAGCGCTTCGACCAGGGCGGCGAAAGTCTTGCCGCTGGCTCGCTCCATCGCGATGCCAAGCAGGTCGGTGTTGCCCGAGAGGTAGGTGAACGGGCTGGGCGGGGCGGCGGGCGGGCCCTCGAGGCCGGCGAAGAAGGCCGCCAGGTCGGCGCGGGCGCCCCGCGGCTCCCAGCCGCTGGCCTCGGCGTAGGCCGCCAGCCGCGCCTCGTCGTAGGGTACGGCCGAACGCATGTCGGTCAGCCAGCGCAGCGAGACGCCCGCGTAAGGACCGTTCGCCACCTCGGGGACATAGGTCTCCACCGGCGCCGCCACATCCACGGTTCCGGCCTCGGCCAGCAGGCCCAGGATCAGGCCGGTGACCGACTTGGTGGCCGACATGAAGATGTGCGGCTGGTGGGGGCCACAGGGTTCGGCATAGGCCTCGAACACCAGCCGGCCGTCCTTCAGCACCACGATGGCGTCGGTGGCGGTGGCGGTGAGCCAGCCGGCCAGGTCCAGGGCCTGGCCATCCATGGCCTGCACGCTGAAGCCGGCCAGGTCGGCCGGCGCCTCGGGAAGCGGGCGCGGCTCGGCGGCCGGGGCGACGGGCGCGCAAGCCAGCACCTGCGGCGTGTGGCTGAAGCTCCAGCGGCTGAAGGGCGCCTCGCGCCAGTGGCTCCGATCGGCGCGCGGAATGTCGCCGGGACGGTCGATACGGATCATCTGAGGGTTCCTTTGGGGGATTTCAGGCCAGGGTCCAGGAGGCGGCCGCGGCCCGGGCGAAGTCTTCGAACGCGATCGGGGGCCGGCCCGTCAGCGCCTGCACCTCACCGGTGGTCCGGTCTTCCGCGCCCGCGGCGATGGCCAGATCCATCATCGCCAGGCCCTGGGCCGCCGCCGGCGTCAGGCCGTGGTCGAGGTGGCGGGCGGCAAGCTGGTCCGCGCCGATCCGGTGATGCGTCACCGGCCGGCCCGACACGCGGCTGACGATCATTGCGGCCTCGTCATAGCTGATCGCCCTGGGGCCGGTGAGGATGGCGTCCCGGTTCGGCGGTTCCGGGACCGTCAGACAGGCTGCGGCGCAGGCGGCGATATCGTCGGCGCTGACGAAGCCGACCCTGCCGTCGCCGGCGGCGGTGTAGATCGCCCCCTCGGCGCGGATAGGGCCGAGCAGCTGCCCCTCGCTGAAGTTCTGCATGAACCAGCTGGGCCGCAGCACCGCCCACTCCGGCGCATGCTCGGCCAGCCAGGCGTGAATCTGCCCGTGACCGGGCCCGCCCAGCGGCAGGAGCGAGGCGCTGAGCAGCACCAGCCGACGGCAGCCGGCGGCGATGGCGCGGTCGCTGAAGGCGATCACCGCGGCGATCGTCTCCGGTGCCGCCTGAGGCGCCAGCAGATAGGCCGCGCCGACGCCGCTGAGCGCCGGCTCCCAGGTCGCCGGCGTGTTCCAGTCGAAGCGTACGGTGTCGGGCCCCTCGGCCGTGCGGCTGGCCAGCCGCGGCCGGGCGCCGCGCGCGGCCAGGGCCAGGGCCAGGCGACGCCCGGTCTTGCCCGTGCCCCCGGTGACCAGGATGGGGCCGCTCACGCGGCCGCGTCCGCGGCCGGGAAGCCGAAGTGCGCGGTCCAGGCTTCGCGCCCGCCGAAGGCGTCGATGGACACCAGCGGGTTCCAGTACTCGCGGTAGCGCTTGAGCAGGCCGTCCTCGGTCTCGAACACCAGCACATAGCTCTGATCGTAGGGCGCCCCGCCCTCCGCCGCATGGCCGCGGATGCTGAGCTCCGCCACCGCCACCCGCGGATCCTGCGCCGGGATCAGCCGGGCGCTCGCCACGGCCTCGATCACCATCTTGCCGGAGGCGGCCCGCATGTAGCGCAAGATCGCCTCGCGGCCGCGGTACAGCCGCTGGCGCCCGGCGGGGGCGAACGGGAAGTCCAGTTCGCCGTCCTCGGCCCACAGTCCGATCCACTCATCCCATCGGCCCTGGCTCAGCAGGGCCTGGTACTGGGCGACCACGTGCAGCGTGGCCTGGCGGATGTGGTCGTCGTCGCTCATGGCCGGCTCCTTCGGCAGGAATGGGACAGGGGTCCGGCCTTCGGGATCGCTCGCCAGCGTGCTAGCGTCCGTCGGGCACTGGAACTTTACAACACTGTGAAGTAAAGTGGTCGATGTCAAGCGGCCGTGTTGCGGCCGGGCGAAAGGGCGTGAGGGGATGGCGGCGAAGGACGAGGCATTGGGCCGGACGCCGGTGGCCGGCGAGGCGCCGGCCTTGGGCCAGGGGGCCGGCAAGTGGGGCCGCACGGCGGCCTCGCAGGCGCGCCGGCGCGAGATCCTGGCGGCGGCCAAGCACGTGTTCTTCCGCCAGGGCTATCACCTGGCCAGCCTGGATCAGGTGGCGCAGGCGGCGGGCGTCACCCGGCGCACGGTGTACGACCACTTCGGCTCCAAGGAGGCGCTGTTCGCCGAGGTGATCGCCTTCGCCAGCGGCCAGTTCATCGACACCCTGCCCAGCGCGGGCAGCCTGCAGAGGCCGCCGGCCGCGGGTCTGGCCGCCTTCGTCCAGCGCCTGCGCGCGGCGGTGGCCGAGCCCGGCAGCGCGCGGTTCCAGCGCATCGTCATCGCCGAGGCCGAGCGCCACCCGGAATTCGGCGCCGCCCTCTACCGGGCGACGGTGCTGGCGACGGAAAAGGTGCTGGCCGACTACCTGAACGCCTGCATCGCCGACGGCCTGATGACCGCGGTCGACGTGGCGGCCGAGGCGCGGCTGGTGGTCAGCCTGACCACCAACACCGTGCGGCTGAGGGCGCTGCTGGGCCAGGAGCCGGCGCCGCCGGAGCCGGCCGAACAGGCGGCGCTGGACGCGGCGATCGCGCGGATCACCGGAGCGGCAGGGCGCTAGCGCCTCGCCGGATCAGATCGGATTGGCTTCCAGGCGCTTGTCGAGGTAGGCGCCGACGCGGGTCTCGACTTCCTTCAGCTGGTCGTTCCAGAAGTGGTTGGCGCCCTCGACCAGGTCGTAGTCGATGACGATGCCCTTCTGGGTGCGCAGCTTGGAGACCACGCGTTCGACCTCGACCGGCGGCACCACGGTGTCGTTGGCGCCGTGCAGGATCAGGCCTGAGGCCGGGCAGGGGGCCAGGAACGAGAAGTCGTAGGCGTTGGTGGGCGGCGAGACGCTGATGAAGCCGTCGGTCTCGGGGCGGCGCATCAGCAGCTGCATGCCGATCCAGGCGCCGAAGCTGTAGCCGGCCACCCAGCACTGCGAGGCCGCCGGATGCGAGGACTGCAGCCAGTCGAGCGCGGTGGCGGCGTCCGCCAGCTCGCCGATGCCGGAATCGAACTCGCCCTGGCTGCGGCCGACGCCGCGGAAGTTGAAGCGCAGCACGTTGAAGCCGCGCTTCATGAACAGGTGAAACAGCTGCACGGCCACCGGATTGTCCATGTGCCCGCCCGCCCGTGGGTGCGGATGCAGGATCAGCGCGATGGGAGCGGTCTCCTCCTTGCGCTGGGAATAGCGGGCTTCGATGCGTCCGGCGGCGCCGGTGAGCACGATCTCGGGCATTCAGACACCTGGTCTCGGCGAAGCGGTCCCGGAATACTTGACCGCCGCGCTTGGTTTTCCTACATGCCCCGCAAGGGCCCTGAACGGCCCAGGGGTCTCGCGGGGCGGCGGCTTGTAGCAAGAAGCCGCCCGAAAAAGCGAGAAAATTGCGACGGATCGAGAGCATGCAGCTCAGCACCCGCGGACGCTACGCGGTCATGGCGATGACGGACCTGGCGCAGCGTGACTGCGCCCGCGCCGTCACCGTGGCCGACATCGCCGAACGCCAGCAGATCTCGCACCCCTACCTGGAGCAGATCTTCGCCCGCCTGCGCCGCTCCGGCCTGGTGCGCAGCGTGCGCGGACCCGGCGGCGGCTACCAGCTGTGCCGGGAGGCCGGCGCGATCAGCGTGGCGGAGGTGATCGCCGCGGTGGACGAGCCGCTGAAGGCCACCCGCTGCGGCGGCGGCGAGACCGGCTGCATGCACGGCGGCGCCCGCTGCCTGACGCACGACCTGTGGGAGCAGACCGGCCGGGCGATCCACGACTATCTGGCCTCCGTCTCCCTGGCCGACGTGCTCGCCGGGCGGCTGCGTCCGGGCGAGACCGGTCCCGAGCCGGCGAGGGCCGCCTGATGGCCGGCGTCTATTTGGACTGGAACGCCACCGCCAAGGTGCGCCCCGAGGCGATCGCGGCGGTCACCCAAGCGATGATCGCCGGCGGCAATCCTTCGTCGATCCACGCGACCGGCCGCGCCGCCCGCGCCACGGTCGAGGCCGCGCGCGAAGCCGTGGCCGCCCTGGTCGGGGTCAAGCCGGGCTCGATCACCTTCCTCAGCGGCGGCACCGAGGCCAGCAACCTGGCGATCGAGAGCGCCGTGCTGGCCGGCTATGAGCGGATCATCGTCGGCGCGACCGAGCACGAGGCGGTGGTCGAGAGCGCCCGGGCCAGCGGCCTGCCGGTGGAGACCTGGCCGGTGGACGGCGAGGGCGTCGCCGACCTGGCCTGGCTGGAGACGGCGCTGCGGGCGCCGGGCCGGCCGCTGGTATGCCTGATGCTGGCCAACAACGAGACCGGGGTGATCCAGCCCGTCGCCGCCGCCGCCGCCCTGGTGCGCGCCGCCGAGGGCTGGCTGCACGTCGACGCCGTGCAGGCGGCCGGCAAGATTCCCGTGGATTTCAACGCCCTGGGCGCGGACACGATGGCGCTTTCGGCGCACAAGCTGGGCGGGCCGCAGGGCGTCGGCGCCCTGGCCGCCGGCGAGCGCGCCAAGATCACGCGCCGCATGCAGGGCGGGGGCCAGGAGCGTGGCCGCCGCTCCGGCACCGAGAACGTTCCCGGCATCGCCGGCTTCGGCGCGGCCGCCCAGGCTGCACAGGCGGGGCTGGAAGCGCTGGCCGCCCAGGCCGCCTGGCGCGACGCCGCCGCCGAGCGGGTGGCCGGGGCCGCCGTGCAGATCGGCGCGGGCGCGCCGCGCCTGCCGCAGACGCTGTGCCTGGCCGCGCCGGGCTTCGAATCCGGCCTGCAGGTGATGAACCTGGACCTGGCCGGGGTGATGATCAGCGCCGGCGCAGCCTGCTCGTCGGGCAAGGTCAAGGCCAGCCACGTGGTGGAGTCCATGGGCCACCCGGACCTGGCGCCGTGCGTGATCCGCGTCAGCGGCGGCTGGGACACCACGCAAGAGGATTGGCGGCGCTTCGGCGACGCCTGGATTGAAGCCCACGCGCGCCACGCCGCGCGCCGGCGAGAGGTAGCGTAAGATGGCCGCCGTCAAGGAAACCGTTCAGAGCGTCGCCGAGCTGGAGCGCTACAAGCACGGCTTCGTCACCGAGATCGAACAGGAGATGGCGCCCAAGGGCCTCTCCGAAGAGACGGTGCGCTACATCTCCGCGCAGAAGAACGAGCCCGATTGGATGCTGCAGTGGCGGCTGGAAGCGTTTCAGCGCTGGCTGGCGCTGGAGCAGCCGCACTGGGCCCGGGTCGACTTTCCCGAGATCGACTACCAGGACGCCTACTATTACGCCGCGCCGAAGACCAAGGAGGGCCCCAAGAGCCTGGACGAGGTCGATCCGGAGCTGCTGGCCACCTATGCCAAGCTCGGCATCCCGCTGAAGGAACAGGCGGTGCTGGCCGGGGTCGAGGGCGCGCCGCGCTATGCGGTCGATGCGGTGTTCGACAGCGTCTCGGTGGTCACCACCTTCAAGAAGGAGCTGGCCGAGGCCGGGGTGATCTTCTGCTCGATGAGCGAGGCGATCCGTGAGCACGGCGACCTGGTGCGCCAGTACCTGGGCACGGTGGTGCCGGTCAGCGACAACTTCTTCGCCTGCCTGAACAGCGCGGTGTTCTCGGACGGCAGCTTCGTCTACGTGCCGCCGGGCGTGCGCTGCCCGATGGAGCTCAGCACCTATTTCCGCATCAACGCGGCCGAGAGCGGCCAGTTCGAGCGCACCCTGATCATCGCCGACAAGGGCGCCTACGTCTCGTACCTGGAAGGCTGCACCGCGCCGATGCGCGACGAGAACCAGATGCACGCGGCGGTGGTCGAGCTGGTGGTGCTGGACGACGCCGAGATCAAGTATTCCACGGTGCAGAACTGGTACCCCGGCGACGCCGAGGGGCGCGGCGGCATCTACAACTTCGTCACCAAGCGCGCCGACTGCCGCGGCGACCGCGCCAAGGTCAGCTGGACCCAGGTGGAGACCGGCTCGGCGATCACCTGGAAGTATCCGTCCTGCGTGCTGCGCGGGGAGGGGTCTTCCGGCGAGTTCTATTCGATCGCCATCACCAACAACCGCCAGCAGGCCGACACCGGCACCAAGATGATCCATCTGGGCGCCAACACCCGCTCGCGGATCATCTCCAAAGGCATCTCGGCCGGCCACTCGTCGAACACCTACCGCGGCCTGGTCTCGGCGCACCCGAAGGCCAAGGGCGCGCGCAACTTCACCCAGTGCGACAGTCTGCTGATCGGCAAGGACTGCGGCGCCCACACCACCCCGTACATCGAGGCGCGCAACGCCTCGGCCAAGTTCGAGCACGAAGCCACCACCACGCGCCTGTCCGAGGACCAGCTGTTCTACGCCATGCAGCGCGGGCTCTCCCAGGAGGAGGCGGTGCAGCTGCTGGTCAACGGCTTCGTCAAGGACGTGCTCCAGGAGCTGCCCATGGAGTTCGCCGTCGAAGCCCAGAAGCTGGTGGCGATCTCGCTGGAGGGGAGTGTCGGATGACCCTGCAGTTCATCGATCACGCCCAGGTGGCGATCCCCCGCGGCGCGGAGAACCGGGCGCGGGAGTTCTACGAGGGCCTGCTGGGCCTGCCCGAGCAGCCCAAGCCTCCGGAACTGGCCAAGCGCGGCGGGTGCTGGTTCGAAAGCGAGGCGGTCAAGCTGCACTGCGGCGTGGAGGAGCCCTTCCACCCCGCGCGCAAGGCGCACATCGCCTTCCAGGTGGACGACGTCCAGGGTCTGGCCGATCGGGCCCGCGCCGGCGGCTACGAGGTGATCGACGACGACCTGCTCGAGGGTTTCGAGCGCATCTACATCTATGACCCGTTCGGGAACCGCCTCGAGTTCCTGCAACCCGTGGAGGCGGCATGACCCGCCCGCTCCCACTGTCATCCCGGAAAGCGCGAAGCGCTTATCCGGGACCGCCGGAAGCGCTGCCGCCGATCATGGCGGCCGGCGCCGGCGCCCTGGCGATCCTGGATCGTCGCTGCGCGCCGTCCGGGATGACAGTCGTTTTTTGAAATGAGACCAATGCTTTCCATCGAAAACCTCCACGTTTCCGTCGACGACAAGGCGATCATCAAGGGCCTCAGCCTCTTCGTGCCGTCGGGCGAGGTGCATGCGGTGATGGGGCCGAACGGGGCCGGCAAGTCGACCTTGAGCTACGCCCTGGCCGGGCGGCCGGGCTATTCGGTGACCGCCGGCTCGGCGGTGCTGAACGGCGAGGAACTGACCACCCTGGAGCCCAGCGAGCGGGCGGCGCGCGGCGTCTTCCTGTCGTTCCAGTATCCCACGGAAATCCCGGGCGTTCCCGCCCTGACCTTCATCCGCACGGCGCTCAACGCCCAGCGCAAGGCGCGCGGCGAGGGGGAGATTTCCGCGCCGGACTTCCTGCGCCTGGCCCGCAGCAAGGCGGGCGAGCTGAAGATCGACTTCGACATGCTCAAGCGGCCGCTGAACGTCGGCTTCTCGGGCGGCGAGAAGAAGCGGATGGAGATCCTGCAGATGGCCATGCTGGCGCCGAAGCTGGCCATCCTCGACGAGACCGACTCCGGCCTGGACATCGACGCCCTGCGCATCGTCTCCGAGGGCGTCAACGCCCTGCGCGGCCCCGACCGCTCGATGCTGGTGATCACCCACTACCAGCGCCTGCTGGACTATATCCGCCCCGACCGCGTGCACGTGCTGGCCGCCGGCCGCATCGTCGCCTCCGGCGGGCCGGAGCTGGCGCTGGAGCTGGAGCGCGAGGGCTACGACAAGTACCTGCCCAAGGGCGTGGTCGAGGCCGTGGCATGAGCCTGCGCACGGCCATCGAGACGGGCGACCTCGCCGAGCTGCCGTCGCGCCGCGACGAGGACTGGCGCTGGACCGACCTGCGCGGCCTGGTGCGCACGCTTCCGCCGCGCTCGCCGACCAACGTCGGTCCCTTCGCGCCCGGCCTGTTCGACGGCCTGGCCGACGAGGTGGTGATCGTCAGCAACGGCGAGCTGCGCACCAGCATCACCCTGGCCCGGGGCGAGGAACAGGTCGTGGCGGTGCGCTTCATCGCCGCCGCCGACGCCGGCGCCCACGCCGCGCCGCCGCGCATGGAGGTCAGCAAGGGCCGGCTGGTGATCCTGGAGACCTATGAGGGGCTGGGATCGGGCTATCTTTCCGAGATCGACTTCACCCTGTCGGTGAAGACCGGTGGATCGATCGAGCGCATCGTCCTGACCGACGAGCCGGAGGACGCGGTGAGCGTCGTGCGCTGTGACGTGACCCTGGAGCCTGGGGCCTCGTTCGCCCAGACGGTGATCGCCGCGGGGGCGCGCCGCCAGCGCCTGGAGACCCACGTCGCCCACCCGGGCGGGGGCGCATCGGTTCGCCTGGACGGCGTCTATCTGCTGGACGGCCGCCGGCATGCCGACATCACCACGGTCGTCACCCACGCCGGGGTCGACGGAACCACCGACCAGCTGGTCAAGGGCGTGGTCAAGGACCAGGCCCGCGCGGTGTTCCAGGGCCGCATCATCGTCGCCCACGGGGCGGACAAGACCGACGCCCGCATGGGCCACCACGCCCTGGTGCTGGACGACCGCGCCGAGGTCGACGCCAAGCCGGAGCTGGAGATCTACGCCGACGACGTCTCGTGCGCCCACGGCAACACGGTCGGGGCCCTGGACGAGGAAGCGCTGTTCTACGCCGAGCAGCGCGGCATCCCGCACGCCGAGGCCCGCGCCCTGCTGACCGAAGCCTTCGTCGGCGAGGTGGTCGACCGCATCGAGCACGCCGGCGCCCGCGAGATCGTCCGCGCCTGGGTGGCCGGGCGGCTGGGGGCGGCGCAATGAGCTTCGATCCTCACACGATCCGCGCCGAGTTCCCGATCCTGGGCCGCGAGGTGCATGGCAAGCCGCTGATCTACCTCGACAGCGCCGCCTCGGCGCAGAAGCCGCGGGCGGTCATCCAGGCCATGGCCGGGGCGATGGAGCACGCCTACGCCAACGTCCACCGCGGCATCCACAGCCTGGCGAACGAGACCACCGACGCCTACGAGAAGGCCCGCGAGAGCGCCCGGCGGCTGATCAACGCCGCCAGCGCCCAGGAGATCGTCTTCACCAAGGGGACCACCGAGGCGATCAACCTGGTGGCCTCGTCGTTCGGCCAGTCGCTGAAGGCCGGCGACGAGATCGTGCTCACCCAGATGGAGCACCACGCCAACATCGTGCCCTGGCACTTCCTGCGCGAACGGCTGGGGGTGGTGCTGCGCTTCGCGCCCGTGCGCGAGGACGGCAGCCTGGACATGGAAGGCTTCCGCCGGCTGCTGGGCCCGAAGACCCGCATGGTCGCCGCCTCGCACATGTCCAATGTGCTGGGCACCATCAATCCGGTTTCCGAGATCGTCTACGAGGCCCACGCGGCCGGCGCCCTGGTGCTGCTGGACGGAGCCCAGGCGGTGGTCCACGCCAAGGTGGATGTCCAGGCGCTGGACGTCGACTTCTATGCCTACAGCGGCCACAAGCTGTACGGCCCCACGGGGATCGGCGTGCTCTACGGCAAGGCCGAGCGCCTGGCCGCCCTGCCGCCCTACCAGGGCGGAGGCGAGATGATCGGTGTGGTCACCGAGGAGGCGATCACCTACGCCGACCCGCCGCACCGCTTCGAGGCCGGCACGCCGCCGATCCTGGAGGCGATCGGCCTGGGCGCGGCCATCGACTGGCTGGACACCCTCGACCGCGACGCCGTCGCCGCCCACGAGCACGCCCTCTATCACCGGGTGAAGGAACGGCTGAACGGGGCCAACTGGATCACCGAGATCGGCACGGCGCCGGGCAAGGGCGCGATCTTCTCGTTCGCCATGGAGGGCGCCCACGCCCACGACGTGGCCCAGATACTCGACCGCTACGGCATCGCCGTGCGGGCCGGCACGCACTGCGCCGAGCCCCTGATGCGGCGCTTCGGCGTCACCGCCTCGGCCCGCGCCTCCTTCGCCCTCTACAACACCCTCGAGGAGGCCGACGCCTTCGTCGAGGCCCTCAACAGGACCAGGACCTTTTTCGCCTGATGGACGACGCTTCCGCATCCCCCGCACCCGTCTCCGCCCTGCCGCAGGCCGAGCTGGACGCCATCACCGATCAGCTCGTCGAGAAGCTGAAGACGGTCTACGACCCGGAGATCCCGGTCGACATCTACGAGCTGGGCCTGATCTACAAGGTCGACGTCTCGGACGACAAGGACGTGGTCATCGACATGACCCTGACCGCGCCGGGCTGTCCGGTGGCCGGCGAGATGCCGGGCTGGGTGCAGGATGCGGTGATGGAAATCCCGGGCCTGAAGTCGTGCACCGTCAACATCGTGTTCGAGCCGCCGTGGGACCCGTCGCTGATGTCCGACGAGGCCAAGCTCGAACTCAACATGTTCTAAACTAGAACAGGATCCCCATATCCCCGTCATGGAAGTCCAGGTTCAGCCCCGTCCCCGCCGCCCGCGACCCCAGGTCGTCTCGCTCACCGAGCGCGCCGCCGAGCGCGTGAAGGAGATCATCGCCCGTGGCGACAAGCCCTACCTGCGGGTGGGGGTGAAGAACGGCGGCTGCGCCGGCCAGGAATACGTCCTGGACTATGCCGATGCCGCCGATCCGCTGGACGAGGTGGTGAGCGACAAGGGCGTGCAGATCCTGATCGAGCCCAAGGCGGTGCTGTTCCTGATCGGCACCGAGATCGACTACGAGATCAGCCGCCTGTCGTCCAAGTTCGTGTTCCGCAATCCCAACGAGACCGACGCCTGCGGCTGCGGCGAGAGCGTCACCATCATCCCGGCGAAGGTCGACGAGGACTGAGGGCGACGACGGTGGTGGCCTTGCCATTCGCCTTCTCACCGTCGTCCCCACTCTCACCGTCATCCTCGGGCGTAAGTCCCGAGGATCCATGAACACGTGAAGCGAAGTCGCGAGCGGCAGCGGAGCGTCGCATGGCGGCAACCGCTCCGTCGTGGCGCGCCCTTCGAAGCGCGCCGCCCGTTCTCACGCGTGCCTGGACCCTCGGGACTGACGCCCGAGGGTGACGGCCGTGAAATTGCAGGCACTACGCCACCTGCGCCTCGCCCAGCTTCTTCAGCTCGTCCGGCGTCGGCACCAGCACCGAGGGGCGGACCGGCTGGCCGGTGGCCTGGGCGATCAGTTCCTGGGTGCGGGTCTCCACCCGGGTTTCCAGCAGCGCCATGAATTCGGCGCGGCCCAGACCGGGCGGGATGGGGTCGAGGAACTCCACCGTGGCGACGCCGGGGGTCTTGTGGTGCTCGGTCTGGGTCCAGAAGACGCCCAGGTTGGTGGCCACCGGCACGACCGGCAGGTCGAAGTCGCGGTACATGTGGAACACGCCGGTGCGGTAGCGGAAGTGCTCGCCCGGCTTGGCGAGGTTGCCCTCCGGATAGATCAGGATGCGCCGGCCGTCCGCGTGGGCCGCCGCGGCCTTTTCCGTCAGGGCGCGGCGCGCTTCCGGACCACCGCAGTTGTCCACCACGATGGCGCCGAACTTCTTCAGGATGCCGCGCAGCAGCGGAATGCGCTCCAGGTGGTCGCCGGTGACGAACACCAGGTTCGGCACGTTGGCGAACATCACGAAGCCGTCGCCCCAGGAGTGGTGCTTGGCGCCGATGATGAAGGCGCCGTCGGGCAGGCGCTCCTTGCCCTTCACCTCAACCTTTACCCCGCCGAACCAGCGCAGGGCCCACAGCATGCGCTGGCTGTAGAGCCGCAGCGCGAAGCCCATCGGTCCGCGGCCGGGCAGCAGGGCCAGGATGGCGGTCATGAGGGCGTAGAAGATGCTCATCACCCAGTAGGCGACGGCGAAGGCGAAGCTGCGCATGGCGGCGCTCTGTCCTTGTCAGGCGAGGGGAAGGGGAGGGTCTATCGGGCGTGGAGGATGGCCTTCACCGCCGCGGTCATCAGCGGCGCGTGGGCGGTCATCGACCCGTCGATGCGGTTATAGGCCCTGTTCTGGGCGGTCTGGACGATGGCGCCGATGGCCATGGCGGCGACCACCCGCGGGTCGGCCGGCTCGACCTCGCAGTCCATCATCGCCCGCTTGAGGATGTTCTCCACCACGCTGACGGGGTCCTGACCGTCCTCCTGGTAGAACGGCAGGAAGCGGTGCAGCGAAAGCATGTGGAACACGAACAGCGGCCAGTTCTCGTCGGCCACCTGGCAATAGGCGGAGACGATCGCGGCGGCCTTGGCGTCTATGCCCCTGGCCGAAGCGGCGGCCTCGGCCACCAGGGTCGACAGGCGCCGATGCACGCCCATGAACAGGGTGATCGCCAGCTCGTCCTTGGACTTGTAATGGCGATAGATCGCGCCTTCCGAGACCCCCGCCAGGGCGGCGATCTCCTTGGTCGTGGCGCCGTCCACGCCGACCTGGGTGAACAGGGTGATGGCGGCGGCGTCGATGCGCGGCTTGGCGGTGCTTGGTCTGCTCATGAAGCGAGAGATAGCAGACCGCCCCGGTCAATGCAAGTGAGCGCTCACTTACTCTTTAGGGCGGCGACGTCAGGGCGGCCGCCAGCACCGTGCGCGCCAGGGCAAAGGCGCCCGCCCAGTCGCCCGCGGCCGGCGCGCGCACCAGCCGGCAGGCCGGGGCGAACGGCTCGTGCTCGCCGCCGAACGCGGTCCAGCTGTCCTTGTACAGCAGCTTGAGCGTCGGCGTCCCCACGGCCGCCGCCAACCAGGCCGTCGCCGTCGGCGCCGAGATCACGGCATCCAGGCCGGCCGCGAGGGCGGCCGTGCGGTCCAGGTCCATCCGCTGGTCGAGGCCGGGCGGGACCAGGATCGACCGCCCACTCGCCGCCGCCAGGGCCTCGATCTCGGCGCCGCCCGCGCCGTACTGCAGCATCACCGGGCTGCCCGGCAGGTCGCGGATGAACGCGGCCCAGGCGTCCAGCGGCGCGTACTCGCGCTCGCGCAGGCCACCGCTCAGGCCGCTGCGCCAGGAGACGCCAACGTGTGGACCCGGACCCGACGCCGTCAGCCATGCGCGCCACCGAGCCCGTTCGACCGGGTCGGGCGCCAGATAGGCGTGGCGGTCGGGGAAGGCGTCCATCGCCGGCCGCAGCAGGGCGGGCAGGGAGCCCAACGCCATCACCGCGTCCGCGCCGCCCGCGGCCTCCAGCCAGCCGTAGGCCGCCCGGGTCTGGCCGCCGATGGTCTTCAGGTCCCAGGCGGCGACGCGCGCCTCGGGGAACGAGCGTTCGAACAGCGGGACAAGCCGCGGCTCGGCCTCCAGCACCAGCCGGCCGCCGCCGGCGGCGAGGCGGGCGGCGAGCTCCGGGATCAGGCTGGCGAACATCAGCTGATCACCCACCCCCTGTTCGGCCGTGAACAGCAGCCTCAGACCCCGCCGCGTATCGCCCTGCCACGCGGGCAGGCCATGGTCGGCCAGGATCGCGCGGCCGGGGATGCGCAGGCGCTGCTCGTAGTCGCGCCATCCCTCCGCCAGCTGCCCGGCCTGCAGCCGCAGCAGGCCCCGGTTCAGGCGGGCCTGGGCGCTGCGCGGATCCAGTCGCACCGCGCGCTCACACAGCGCCAGGGCGCCGTCCAGGTCGCCGGCGTCCGCCAGCAGTTCGGCCAGGTTGCCGACGACCGCGCCGGAGCGCGGGGCCAGGCGCAGGGCCTCGCGGTAGAATATCTCGGCGTTGACGGCGTCCCCGGTCTCTCGCACGGCCGAGCCCAGGGTCATCCAGAGGTCCGCCTTGCCCGGCGCGCGGCGGATGGCGGGTTGCAGCAGGGCGATGGCGTCGCCGGCGCGGGCGCCGGCCCGAAGCAGGTTGGCCAGGGCGACCAGCGCCTCCAGCTGGTCCGGCGCCAGGTCCAGCACCCGGCGGTAGAACGACTCGGCCGCCGCCGTATCGCCGACCGCCTCGGCGGTCCGGCCCAGGGCGTAGAGGGTGTCGCGATCGTCGGGCCGTCGGGCCAGGGCCCGTCCGAAGCGCTCGATGGCCTCGGCGTGGCGTCCGGCGCGGGCCAGGGCCTGGCCCTCGTCGTAGGCGTCCGGCAGGCGTGGCGGGCGGTGGCGCATGATCCTTGCGTGGGCAAGGATTCTCGCGGCGTGATCTCAGCTGTCCGAACGTCCTGAAACCGTCGTGTCACAGTGTCGGCCTGGACATGAAAGTCATGAAGCGCAGGCTTCAATCCTGCCGCTACGCGCCCGCTGGCGGCGCCGCTGCGGGGCAATATGACAGGCGCGGTTCAGGCCCGTCGCACAGGCGACATCAAATAAATCTGGAGAACGACGCCTTTGCCGCCCGGTCAGGCGGCGTCGGCCATCTGGTCGCTGTTGGTCACCCGGTTGCGACCGGTGCGCTTGGACACGTACATCGCCCGGTCGGCCCGCTCGACCACCGCGTGGATCGCCTCGCCGGCGCGGCGTTCGGCGAAGCCGGCGGAGATGGTGATGGCGCCCAGGTCCTCGTTGGTCGAGCGGCGCTTGAGCATCCGCGAGGACACCTCGGTGCGGATGTCGTTCAGCGTCCGCTCGACCTGCCGCTGGCTCTCCTGGGCGAAGATGATGGCGAACTCCTCGCCGCCGTAGCGGGCGGCGAAGCGCGGCGGCGCCCCGACCCGGCCGATCACGCTGGCCACATAGCGCAGCACCTGGTCGCCGGTCTGGTGGCCCCAGGTGTCGTTGAACGACTTGAAGTGGTCGATGTCGAGCACCGCCAGGGTGACGATGCCCTGATGGGCGTCGGCCTCGATGCAGGCGCGCTCCAGCTCCTCGTCGAACGCCTTGCGGTTGGCGAGGTTGGTCAGGCCGTCGGTGGTGGCGTCGCGGCGCACCTGCTCCAGGTGCTCCTTCAGGCGCGCGACCTCCTCGGAAGATTCCGCCAGGCGCTTTTCCAGCGACGCGTTGTGGCGCTGCACCTGGCGCGTGGCGCTGGTCAGGTTGCCGACCATCGCCTTCAGGGCGTCGACCTTGAGCTCGCCGCTGAGGTCCTTGGTGGCGCCGGCCAGGGTGGCCCCGTAGGCGGCGTTGTGCATCTTGGCCGAGTGGATCGCTTCGGAGACGGCGGCCAGTTCCTTGGTCAGCACGTCGCCGGCGTCGCGGATCTGCTCGTTCAGCTTGGCCTTGGGCAGGTAGGTGGCGGCCAGCTCCTCGGCGATCACGTCGGTGATCGTCTCGCCAGATTCCAGCAGGCGCTGGATCTCCTTGGCGAGCGCGCTGTTGGGATCGGCGACCAGGTAGGTCCACAGCTCGAAGTTCAGCGCGGTCGGCCAGACCTTGGCCGATTCCATCATCTCGATCGCCGCCCGCGCCACGGAATAGGCCTTGGGCCCGCGCAGGGTGGTTTCGACTTCGGCCGCCATCAGATCCTCACCGACTGGGCCGGCGCGTTTTGCACAGGCCCACGAACTGCCGGCAACCATAGCCGTGAGACTTCAAACGACCGGTTAAGCTGACGCGGCGTTCGTCTTGTGCCCGACATCGGCTCCTGCCACTCTGAACGCTGTTCAGATCGGGAGACCCGCGATGGCCGACGCCCCCGCCGAAATGCAGCAGATCCTTGAGCGGCAAAAGGCTGCGCACCTGCGCGACGGTGCGCCGACGGCGGAGCTGAGGATCGACCGCATCAACCGCTGCATCGGGTTGCTGGTCGACTATCAAACCCAGATTGAGGATGCGCTGAACGAGGACTTCGGCTCACGCTCGCGTGAGGCCACGGCCTTCACCGACGTCGCCTCGTCGCTCGGCGCGCTGAAGCACGCCAAGGAGCGGCTCAAGACCTGGATGAAGCCGGAGAAGCGCAAGACCACGCCGGCGATCCTCGGCCTGTTCGGC
The DNA here is from genome assembly GCF_049446115.1 of Caulobacter sp. KR2-114. NCBI lineage: Bacteria > Pseudomonadati > Pseudomonadota > Alphaproteobacteria > Caulobacterales > Caulobacteraceae > Caulobacter > Caulobacter sp. KR2-114. The sequence continues at coordinate 853,347 of NZ_JBMSEC010000002.1, read as the reverse complement.
GCCAAGGCCGAGGTGCGCTACCAGCCCAAGGGCGTGGTGGGGGTGATCAGCCCCTGGAACTTCCCGGTGAACCTGACCTTCATGCCGCTGGCCGGGGTGCTGGCCGCCGGCAATCGGGCGATGATCAAGCCTTCGGAATACACCCCCGCCACCTCCGAGCTGATGGCGCGGATGTTCGGCTCGGTGTTCGCCCCCGAGGAGATCGCGGTGATCACCGGTGGGCCGGAAGAGGGCCAGGCCTTCGCCGGCCTCGCCTTCGACCATCTGATCTTCACCGGCGCCACCTCGATCGCCCGCCACGTGATGAAGGCGGCGGCCGAGAACCTGGTGCCCCTGACCCTGGAGCTGGGCGGCAAGAGCCCGGTGATCCTCGGCCGCTCGGCGGACATGAAGACCGCCGCCGCGCGGATCATGAACGGCAAGACGCTCAACGCCGGCCAGATCTGTCTGGCCCCCGACTACGTGCTGGCCCCGGCGGAAAATCTCGAGCGCTTCGTCGACGAGGCCAGCGGGGCGGTGCGGACCATGTTCCCCACCATCAAGGACAACCCGGACTACACCGCGATCATCGCCCAGCGGCATTACGACCGGATCATGGGCTACATCGAGGAAGCCCGCACCAAGGGCGCCCGGGTGATCGAACTGAAGCCGGACGACGAGGACCTGACCCAGCAGGAGCACCGCAAGATCGCGCCGACGCTGATCATCGACCCGACCGACGACATGAAGGTGATGCAGGAAGAGATCTTCGGCCCTGTGCTGCCGGTGAAGACCTACAAGACCGTCGAGGAGGCGGTGGGCTACGTAAACGCCCACGACCGGCCGCTGGGGCTTTACTATTTCGGCGACGACGCGGCCGAACAGGAGACGGTGCTGAACAGCACCACCTCCGGCGGGGTGACGGTCAACGACGTGATCTTCCACGTCGCCCAGGAGGAGCTGCCGTTCGGCGGCGTCGGACCCTCGGGCATGGGCAGCTACCACGGCTTCGACGGCTTCAAGGAATTCAGCCACCGCAAGGCCATCTACACCCAGCTGAAGAAGGACCTGCCCCAGCTGGCCGCCATGCGCCCGCCGTATGGTCCGGCGTTCCGCAAGTTCCTGTCGGGCTCGATCACGCGGTAGGGGTGGGGCCGGCGCGGCCCCTCACCCTCTCACGCCCTGGCGGGCGCGGGCCCCTTCCTCTCCCTGCAGTGAGAGGAAAAGATCGATGGCGGTTACACTGGTGAATCCTCTCCCTTGAGGGAGAGGAAGGGGCCCGACCCCGCAGCGGTTGGGAAGGTGAGGGGCCGCGCGGACCCCTCGCGCTCTATCGCGGACGCATGAACGCCGGCAGGTCGGAGCCGAAGCCGACCACGGAGGGGCCGTCGTCGTCCCGGCCTCGACGGCCTTCGTGGCGATCGCGGTCGCGGCGCGGCTCGCGCTCGCCCCGGCTGTCGCGCTCCGGCCGGGCTTCGCGCTCGGGACGAGCTTCGCGCTCCGGACGGGCCTCGCGTTCAGGCCGCGCTTCGCCGCGCGTCGCGCGGGCCTCGCCGCGGGCGGGGCGTTCGGCGCGGCCGCGGCGGGGGGCTTCGGCGCGGGTCTCGTCGTCGTGGGCTTCCACGGCGGCGACCGGGGCGGCGTCCGCCTCCGGCCGGCGGCTGCGGCGCGAGCGTTCGCGCGGCGGCCGGGCTTCGGCGGCCACGGGCGCGTCGGCGATCTCGGCCTCTTCGCCCTCGGGGCGAGGCGCGCGCGGCTTCACCGTCACGGGCTCCATGCCGACCACAGACGTTTCGGAAGCGGGACGGCCCCGGCCCTTGCGGTCCCGGTCGCGGTCGCGATCGCGGCCGCCGGAGGCGCGTTCGCCGCCGCGGCGATCGTCCCGGCGCTTGCCTTCCAGCTTCACGTCGGCCCAGTCGATGTCGAGGGTGACCTCATCGGGGGTCTTGCCGATCAGCTTGAGCACCTTGTCCAGGTTGCGGCTGTCGGCCGGCGTCACCAGCATGAAGGCGTCGCCCTTGCGCCCGGCGCGGCCGGTGCGGCCGATGCGGTGCACATAGTCGTCGGCGTGGTGCGGGACGTCGTAGTTGAACACGTGGCTGACATCCGGGATGTCCAGGCCGCGGGCCGCCACGTCCGAGGCGCACAGCAGCTTCAGGTCGCCCTTGCGGAAGCTTTCCAGGGTGCGCATGCGCGTCGCCTGGTCCAGGTCGCCGTGGATCGCCGCCGCGTCGAAGCCGTGCTTCTTCAGCGACTTGGCGACGATGTCGACCTCGGACTTGCGGTTGCAGAAGACGATGCCGTTGCGGATGTCCGTGGCGCCGGAGATCAGCGCCCGCAGAGCGGTGCGCTTGGCGGCGGCGTCGGCCATCGGCACGCGCACGATGTGCTGGGCGATGGTCTCGGCGGTGGTCGCCGGCCGGGTGGCCTCGATGCGCACCGGGTTGTTCAGGAACTGCTTGGTCAGCCGCGTGATCTCGGGCGGCATGGTCGCCGAGAAGAACAGGGTCTGCTTCTTCGGCGGGGTCAGCTTGAAGATGCGCTCGATGTCCGGGATGAAGCCCATGTCGAGCATGCGGTCGGCCTCGTCGACCACCATGATCTGCACGCCGGTGAGCAGCAGCTTGCCGCGCTCGAAGTGGTCGAGCAGGCGGCCGGGGGTGGCGATCAGCACGTCGACGCCGCGGTCCAGCTTCATTTCCTGGTCGGCGAACGACACGCCGCCGATCAGCAGGGCCCAGGTCAGCTTCTGGCCCTTGGAGTACTTGTCGAACGAGGCGGCCACCTGGTCGGCCAGTTCACGGGTCGGGGCGATCACCAGCGAGCGCGGCATGCGCGCCTTGGACCGTCCCGCCACCAGGCGGTCGATCATCGGCAGGGTGAAGGCGGCGGTCTTGCCGGTGCCCGTCTGGGCGATGCCCAGCACGTCCTGGCCGGCCAGGGCGATCGGGATGGCTTGCGCCTGGATGGGGGTGGCGATGGTGTAGCCGGTCTCGGCGACCGCTTGCAAAGTCGGGGCGCTCAGGCCCAATTCGGAAAAATCTGTCATGCCTTGAATGGCGCGAGCGGGGAATCTCCCGGCGCGAATCATGCGCGCGCGGAACCCTGGCTCGGGCGCGCGGAACATAGGGCGGCCCCCCGCAAAGTCAACGATGGTTTGCCGTGAAGGGCTTGCCGGCCAAGCGGAAAACCGCCCTGTGCGGACCGGGCGCATCATCCGGCAAAAGACAACTGCGCCGCCGCTCGCTAAGGGGAGGCGGTGACGACCGAACCCTTGCCCGCCCCGCCGCGCCTGGTCCTGGCCAGCGCCAGCCCGCGCCGCCTCGAGCTCCTGGCCCAGGCCGGGATCGTTCCCGACGCCGTGGACCCCGCCGACATCGACGAGACGCCGCTGAAGGACGAGACGCCGCGTCTGGCGGTGATGCGGCTGGCCCGCGGCAAGGCGGCGGCCGCCGCCGCGCGCCACCCGGACGCCTATGTGCTGGCGGCCGACACCGTGGTCGCCGTCGGACGGCGGATTCTCGGCAAGCCGATAGATGACAAGGATGCGCGGCGCATGCTCGGCCTGGTCTCGGGGCGGGCGCACCGGGTGCTGACCGGGGTCGCCCTGGTCGCGCCGGGCGGGCGCGCCGCCGAGCGGCTGTCGGAGAGCCGGGTCACCTTCAAGCGGCTGACCGCGGCAGAGACCGACCAGCTGATCGCGTCGGGCGAGTTTGACGGCGCCGCCGGGGCCTACAAGATCCAGGGCCTGGCCGGCGCCCACGTCACCGCGCTGAGCGGCTCCTATACCGGGGTGGTCGGCCTGCCGCTCTACGAGACCCTCGCCCTGCTGACCGGCCTCGGTTACCGGCGATGAGCGAGCGGCGCCTCTATCTCGACGCCGGCATCGGCGAGACCCGCGGCGTGGTCACCCTGGACGGGCGGCCCGAGCGGCTGCTGATCGACCGCGGCGACGTCGCGCCGGCGCAGGCGCTGGGCGCGCGCCTGGTGGCGCGGGTGCGCAAGCTGGAGCGGGCCCAGGCCCTTGCCTTCCTCGACCTGGGGGCGGGGCCGGACGGCGTGCTGAACCTGCGCCCGGAGATGGAGCGCTTCGCCGAGGGCCAGGCCCTGGAGGTGGAGGTGCGCAGCGAGGGCCGCGCGGACAAGGGGCCGAACCTGCGCCTGATCGGTCCCGCCCAGGGCGCGCCGCGCGTGCTTGAGGCCGCGCCGGATCTGGCCGCCCAGCTGCAGGCCTTCGCGCCGCGCGGTCAGATCGTCGCCGGCGAGGTCGCCCGGCGCATGGCCGACGAGGCCCAGGACGAGGCGCTGCAGACGGTGTTTCCGCTGCCCGGCGGCGGCACGGTGGCCATCGAGCGCACCCGCGCCCTGACCGCCGTCGACGTCGACATGGGCGCGCGGCCCGGCGCCGAGGCCAAGCGCGCCGCCCGCCAGGCCAACCAGGCCGCCCTGGCCACCGTCGCCCGGGTGCTGCGGCTCAAGGGGCTGGGCGGGCTGGTGGTGATCGACCTGGCCGGGCGCGGTCACGACGGACCGACTTTGCTGTCGACCGCGCGCACCGCCTTTGGTCCGGACAATCCTGGCGTGGCCCTGGGGCCGATCAGCCGCTTCGGCACGCTGGAACTGACCGTTCCGCGCCGCAGCCGGCCGGCGGTGGAGCAGCTGGCCGACGCGTCGGGCGCCCCCACCGCGCTCACCGCGGCCCTGGCGCTGATCCGGGCGCTGGAGCGCGAGGCCGCCGCCGATGGCGGCGCGCGCCTTGAGGCGGTGGCGGCGGGGGATGTCGCCGAGGCGGCGGCGCCCTATCTGAAGCTGCTGATCGCCCGGGTGGGTGCGCGCGTGACCCTGCGCGCCGAGCCTGGCCGGGCGCGTTCCGAGTCGAGCGTGAGAGCCCTATGACCGCCCCCGCCTGCGCCCTCTGCGGCAAGCCTGTCGATCCGGCCTACCGTCCGTTCTGTTCGCGCCGTTGCGCCGATGTGGACCTGCAGCGCTGGCTCTCGGGCCGCTACGCGATTCCCGCGGCGCCGGAGGATGACGATGAGGCCGATTCGATCCGCTCGTCTGACTACGGCGACGAGGAGTGACGGGGTAGCGCGCGTGGGCGGCGCGATCAGGGCGCGGGCGATCTCGCGTGCCTGGGCCGGCGCGCCGGCGCGCCCCAGGGCGCAGCCGTCGCCAGCCAGGCCGCCAGCATCAGCGGGGTCTCGATCCAGCCCGCCAGCATCGCCAGCGCGGGCACGATCCGCCAGGTGGGACGCCACAGCCACGCCACGGCGGCCGGCAGCAGCATCGTCACCTCATAGAACGGGGCGTGCGGCGAGATCAGCAGGGCGCCGCCGATCGCCGATGCGGATGCGGCGAGTTCGTCTCCGGCGCGGACCGACCAGACCATCAGTCCCAGCGCGGTGACGCCGGCCGCGACCTTGCCCGGCAGCGAGGGGGCGCCCAGCCGCGCGATGTGCAGGCTGTCGTTGACCCCGACGAAGCCGCGCAGTCCACCGAGCCACGCCTCCCACGCGCCGGCGCCGAAGGCGGCCAGGCTCGACAGCACGAGCAGGCCCGCCACCGCGGCGGCGATGGCGGCAGGCCGCCAGCCAAGGCGCAGACACAGCACGACGGGGGCCAGACTGGCGCTCTGGGGCTTCATCGCCAGCGCCAGACCCAGGGCGGCGCCCGCCCAGACGCCGGACATCCTGGGGCTCAGGGCCAGCACCAGAAGGGCGCCGACCAGCAGCGTCGTCTGGCCGATCAGGGCGGTGAACATGAAGACCGGGCTGAGCATGACCAGCCACGGCCAGCGGGTCATCCGTCCGGCGCACTCCACGAACGCGACGGACGACGCGCCGACCCACAGCACATAGGCCAGCCGGTAGGGAAGCATCGCCAGCGGCAGGATCAGCAGCAGGAAGGTGGGGGGATATTCAAACGGCCGCGGTCCGCCCTGCGCCAGGCCGGCCTGCGCGGCGGTGATGAAGTTCACGTCGTAGACCGGACCGAACGCGTGATGCGCCGCGGCCCAGAACACGGTGAAGTCGGAAGACTTGCCCGGCTGCAGCGCATGGACGAAGGCGAGGCCGCTGCTGACGGCCATCACCAGCAGCGGGCGCACCCACCCGGGCGCCCGCACGGCCAGCAGCCGCGCCCACCAGTCGGCCAGAATGCCCAGAGCGCCCGCGACCACCCCCATGGGGCGACGCTTCCATCAATCGCTGGCGGCGGCAACTGAAAGCAAGCGCCGGGCGCACGCGGACGGCGTCCGACCGCGACGAAAGACGGACAGCAAGCAATGACGGGCCACAGGCGAAGACAGGCCGCCAGCGATGGGAGGGGAAAGTGGTGCCTGGGGGCGGATTCGAACCACCGACACGCGGATTTTCAATCCGCTGCTCTACCAACTGAGCTACCCAGGCGCCGCGGGCGACGCCCGTAAGGGCGCGCTCTATACGCAAGCGCCGATGGCTTGTCCAGAAGCTCCGGGGCGCCGGACGCCAGGAAGTGGTCAGGCGTCGATCTCCACCATCTCCCGCCGCCCGCGGAGCGCGCTGAACCAGCCCAGCGCCGGGACGACGGTGACGCCTGCCGAGGCGATGAACACCGTGTCCTGCGGCCCGATCACGCCGCCCAGCCAGCCACCCGCCAGCGCGCCGGCCACCGCGGTCAGCCCCGGCGCCGCCGCGAACACCCCGCCGACCCGGCCCATCAGGGCCTGCGGGGTCACCGCCTGGCGCAGGCTGCGAGCGGCGATCTCGGTGATCGTGCCGAAGCTGTCGCCCAGCAGCTGGGCCCCCATCAGCATCGCCATCGCGCCCCAGCGTCCGCCGGGCAGGCCCGGACTGGCCGCGAGGGGAATCAGGAAACTGGCGGCGCCCGTCACCACCCCGCTCGCGACCAGCGCCGGCCCGACGCCGAGCCGGCGGATGGCGGGGCCGGCCGCCGCGGCCCCGATCAGGGCGCCGACGCCGCCCACCGCGATCGTCGCCCCCAGCATCGCCGGGGTCAGGCCCAGCACCTTCAGCGCCATGATGATGTACAGCGCCGAGTAGAAGGAGCCGAACAGGCTGGAAAGGGTGGTGATCAGCAGGATCGGCCGGATCACCGCGTCGCCCATGGCCGCGCCGAGTCCGGCCAGGAAGTCGCTCAGCGGGTGGCCGGCCGCGCCGGGCGGGGCCGGTGGCGGCGCCGGTTCGGCCGCTCGGATCGTGGCCAGGACCGCGGCGGACGCCAGGTAGGTCGCCGCATTGACGGCGATGGCGATCGGCGCGGTGAGCGTCTGGAACAGCACCCCGGCCAGGGCCGGCCCGCCGACCTCCGCCGCCGATTCCGTCGCGGCGAGCCGGCTGTTGCCATCGACCAGCTGGTCGGGCCTGAGCAGAATGGGCAGGAAGGCATGGTCGGCGATGTCGAAGGCGACGCTGAGGCCGCCGACCAGGGCGGCCGCCAGGTAGAGGTGCGCCAGGCCGAGCACGCCGAGCCAGGCCGCCAGGGGAATGCTCGCCAGCACCAGGGCGCGGCCAAGGTCCGCGGCGATCAGCACGCCCCGGCGGCGCGTGCGATCGATCAGGCCGCCGCCGAACACGCCCACCAGCAGCGAAGGTCCCATGCTCAGGGCCGCGAGCACGCCGACCTGGCCGGGCCCCGCGCCCAGGCTCATCACCGCCGCGAACGGCAGGCCCTCGCGGGTGATGCGGGCGCCGAAGGAGGAGACCGACTGCGCGGCCCAGAGCTTCAGGAAGTCGGCGTGCCGCCAGAGGCTTGCGTCGCCGACCGCGACCGTGTCCTGCGCCATGCTGCGTCCCCCCGGCAGACGCCTCTAGCGCCGACGATTGAGAAAGAACAGCGGCGGCGTCGTCCAATGAAACGGAGGGCAGGGGACCGTCATCCCCAGCATACCGGCTTTACGAAAGTGCATTTTAGGCCAAAGTGAAGAAAACTGGACCCGTCAGCCCATGTTTGCGGGGTGTGAATGCGGGCGCAATGCCTCCATATGAGGGGCGCAGGCGGTAAAATCGCCCGCTAAGGCGGCGCCTTCAGGCGTGTCGACGCAGTTTTTCGACCGATCGCCGTTTGCCGGTTCATGTTGCACTGCAAGAGCCGCGGCGTTCTTCAGACCCTATGCGCCTTGCAAGGCAACGCGATGTCCGTTGTGCAGTGCAAAATGGACATTGTTTAGATTTAAGGCGCCGAAAAACCCGCGCCGCCGCGGCCTCTTGACGGTGCAAAAAGGGGTTGCCAAAGGACCCCAGCCGCAAGTCTAACAAAGCGGTAAGGCTGGACTGCCTCCGTGAGGCGGTCGCGGCCGAATGCGCGTCGGCAGGCGGTGCGGCCCGGTCCCGGGTCCGGCGCGGCGGCGGGCACAGACATCGGGCGGGGGAGCCAGAGCGCCGGTTGTTCGGCGACTGACTCCGCCGTCTCAAATAGTTTAGGGTGGGACGCTATGGCGCGACGACCCTTCGGTCCCATGGGCTAGACCAACAGGAACTGGCGACAGATGCTCGATAACAAACGAACCACCCCAATCATTGCTCTGATCGGCGCCGTGGCGCTGATGACGAGCGCTCCGGCCTTCGCGCAAAGCGCGTCGCCGGCGGCCAGCTCCGCAGCGGCCGCTTCCAGCGCCGCCCCGGCCGACAGCGCCGCTGCGGCCAGCCCGGCGGCCTCGGACGCCTCGACCCCCGCGGTCGACGCCGAAAGCCTGAAGGTCGGCGGCAAGAGCGCCGGCAAGCTGACCCCGATCCGGATGTTCCTGGACGCCACCCTGATCGTGAAGTTCGTCATGATCGGCCTGGTGCTCTGCTCCATCCTCTCCTGGACCCTGCTGGTCATTAAGCTGTTCGAGTTCGGCTCGCTGCGCCGCACGTCCGACAGCTTCCTGGAGACCTTCCGGGGCGCGAAGTCGATCGTCGACATGGGCCGCATCGCCGAGTCCGACGAGTTCGCCGGCAACCCGCTGGCCGACATGGCCGCGGCCGCCGCGGCGGAAGTCGAGCTGTCCCGTCAGGCCGGCCTGCACGTCTCCGGCGAGCACCGCGACTCCACCATCGTCCGGGCCCAGGCGGCCATCGGCGCGGTGCAGTCCTCGCTGGCCCGCCGCCTGTCCGGCGGCATGCAGTTCCTCGCGTCGGTGGGTTCGACCGGTCCGTTCATCGGCCTGTTCGGCACCGTCTACGGGATCATGAACTCGTTCATCAACATCGCGAACACGAACACGACCAACCTGGCCGTCGTGGCGCCCGGCATCGCCGAAGCGCTGCTCGCCACCGGCATGGGCCTGTTCGCGGCGATCCCGTCGGTGGTGTTCTACAACTACTTCCAGACGCAGATCACCAGCTACGGCACCCGCTCGGAGGGCTTCGTCGCTGAACTGATGAACGCCATCTCCCGGCAGCTCGACAAGGGGGCGTAAGGCATATGGCCGCTAAACTCGCAGGGTCTGGCGGCGGCCGGTACGAGGTCGAGCAGAACGCCGAGATCAACGTTACGCCCTTCGTGGACGTGATGCTCGTGCTTCTGATCATCTTCATGGTGGCGGCGCCTCTGGCCAGTGTGACGATCAAGGTGACGCTACCGCCCGCGGTGGCCAAGCCTGCCGTCAACCCGCCGAAGCCGGTGTATATTTCGATCAAGCAGGATGGCCGCGTCTATGTCGGCGACAGTGCTTCGGACCTCGACTCCCTGGGCGATGACCTCGTCAAGGCGGTCGGCCGGCGCAACCCGACGCAGGAACGGATCTTCATCCGTGGCGACGAGAACATGCAGTACCAGGACTTCATGGCTGTGATGAACAAGTTGCAGGACAACGGGTTCTACAGCGTGGCCCTGGTCGGCGAAGACAAGAGGGGCATGCACAAATGAGCACGACTCCTCCCGACATCGCCCATCCGGCTCACAACCCGTTCGACATGCCGCGTCCGAAGCAGCGGACCGGCCTGTGGGTGGCCATCGGCATCTCGGCCGTTCTTCACGTGATCATCGGGTATTACCTGTGGCACTCGAAGTTCCAGGCCAAGATGGTCGAGTACGGCGAAGAGAAGACCGACGCGCAGATCATCAAGCCGCCGGCCCCCCCTCCGCCGCCTCCGCCGCCGCCGCCGCCGCCGAAGAACCTGCCGCCGCCGCCGCCGGTCCAGCCGCGGCCCCCGGCTGCGGTTCCGGTGAACGTGCCCGCCCCGCCGCCGCTTGAAATCAAGCCGGTGGAAGCGCCCAAGCCGCCGCCGCCCGCGCCCCCCGTGGTCGCGGCTCCGGCGCCGCCGCCGCCGCACGTGTCGATCATCACCCGCCCCGACTGGACGTCGCGGCCGAATGCTGACGACCTCGCCCGCTACTACCCGGAACGGGCGTCGCGGACCGAAACGGCGGGCCGCGCCACCATCTCCTGCAGCGTGACCGCCAAGGGCACGCTCGCCGGCTGTTCGGTGGTGTCGGAGGATCCGGCCGACATGGGCTTCGGCGACGCCGCCTTGAAGATGGCCAAGCTCTTCAAGATGCGTCCCAAGACCCAGGACGGCGCACCGGTCGAAGGCGGCCAGGTGACGATCCCGATCCGCTTCCAGCTGCCGAAGGAATAACGGCGGCCGGACCGGTCGAAACCCAAGACAGACCAACCCCGGAGGGCGACCTCCGGGGTTTTTCTGTTACATCCAGGGCGATGGCGGAGGACGGCGCAGGGCAGGGGGCGGAGACGGCGGGGCGGCGGCCGGCGCGGCCGACCCGCGCCGACCTCGCCGCCTGGGCGCTGCTGGTGGCGCTGATGCTGCTGGTCACCGCCGTGATCTCCTTCACCCGGGTCAGCGACCTGGCCGGCACGTCCAAGGCGGTGCCCCTGCGGGTCTCGCTGGCGTGGGACTTCACCTCCACCGCCGTCTGGATCGCCTTCCTGCCGGTGATCGGCTGGGCCGCCGCCCGTTTCCCCCTGCCGCAGGCGCGGCCCTGGCGGCCGGTGCTGTTCCACCTGCTGGCCAGCGCGCCCCTGTCCATGGCCCATGTGGTGCTGATGGGCCTCGTGCGCTGGGGGCTGTCGCCGGTGCTCGGCGGCCGCTACGACCCGTTCTGGCCGCTGCGCAACGGGCTCTACGAATACCGCAAGGACGTGCTGACCTACGGCGCCCTGCTGGGCTTCTTCTGGACGTGGCGGGCCTGGCGAGCGGCGCGCGAAACCAGGGCCGCGCCCCCGACCGCAGGCGGCCTGCCCGGCGAGGCGCCGCCGCTGGAGGTGCGCGACGGCGCGCGCCGCCACTTCGTGCGGCCCGCCGACATCCTGTGGGCCGAGGCCGCCGGCAACTACGTCGCCCTGCGGCTGCAGGACCGGGAGCTCCTGATGCGCACGCCGCTGTCGGCGCTGGCGTCCCGGCTGGAGGCGGCGGGCTTCGCGCGCATCCACCGCAGCCGCCTGGTCAACCGCGCCTGCATCGCCACGGTCGCCTCCACGCCCGCGGGGGACTTCACCGTCACCCTGCGCGACGGCCGCACCCTGGCCGGCAGCCGTCGCTATCGCCAGTCGCTTTCCGGCGACACGCCCGCTTGATCCGGCGCGCCTTCGCGACTAAACAAGCGCCTCTTCGCGATGCCGTCTTAGCTCAGTTGGTTAGAGCGCCAGATTGTGGCTCTGGAGGTCCCCCGTTCGATCCGGGGAGACGGTACCATCGCAAAGCATCTGACCAGATTGCGCTTCGAACGCCGCTTCGGACGACCGCTAAGGCGTTGTTGGTTCAGCCCCTGTAAACGCGCGCGCCGAATCATCGGCCAAACGCCCCGGAAGCGGACGTCCCAAACGTCCGAGAAGGGTGGTTTGCTGTCGTTCGCGCCTTGCCCGAATGCGGACGCCGCCGACCTATCCCAGGCCGGGGGCGGTCCCAAGATCATCCCTCCAGCGAGCCGGAAGCGCTCGCGGGGTCCAGCCCGGGGGAGGTCGCCAAGTCTGCCAACCTTGGTTGAACGGCGCCACCTGTGCTTCAAGCCGCGAGATGAACCCTTCGCCGGCGGCACGTACGTCGGCCTGATGCTGCGAGGTGTCGAGCCCGAGTTCGAGCCGCCGCGCGAACTCTTCCTCGTCCTTCCAGCGCCAACGCCCCTTAGCGTCAGCCACGACATCGAGCGTATGGTCGAGCGAGTCGATGCCAATCTCAGTGCGGACGAACGGCGCCTCCAAGTTGCCGTACCAGGACGCGAAGCGCCCCTGCTCATCGAAGAACGCCCACACGGAAAACGCTTCGCCCGCTCGGTAGAGCCGGATCGTGGGGACCGTCCAGTGGCGCTCGACATGTCGCCTTTCGGCTGACGGAGGGGCCTGACCGACAGCGGCGACCCGGTCCTCGGCCGCGACGATGTAGTTGTCCATCATCACAGTTCCGGGCGGCACGTAGAGGGCGAGCAAGTCTGCCTTGTCCTGGATAGCGACCGCCGGCAGCGCCGTCGCGACAGTTCCATCTGATCGGGCCAAGTATCGCACGACCACCGTGTCCCCTGACAACCACCGATGCATGGATGCTCTTCCCGCTAAGACGACACACTAGGCAGTTGATTAGCGGGTGAAGCACCCGCCCGCATAGCGGACATTCCGACTGGAAGCAGTGGGTGGATTGCGGACTTCCGCCAATGCGGCGGGACGTGTCCGCGAAGGCCTATGTCACAAAGAGGTTCTGCCGCGCGTCTTCTGATCAAACGCTATGATAGGAGATTCAATGGCGCGCTTGAATTGGGTTGAGGTCGCCCCTGAAGGCGCGAAGGCGCTCCACAGCGTCCACCACTATGTTGTGGCGCGCACAGGGCTTCCGCGGGAGCTGATCCACCTGGTGTTCCTTCGGGTTTCGCAGATCAACGGCTGCGCCCATTGCATCGACCTGCACGCCCGCGACCTGCGCAAGACCATGTCCGACGAGAAGATCACCCTCGTTCCGGTGTGGGATGAGGTTCCGCACCTCTTTTCGGACATCGAGCGGGCCGCGCTCGCCTGGGCAGACGAAGTCACCCGCGTCAGCGAAACGCATGCGTCGGACGAAGCCTATGCCGCTGCTGCGGCGGCGTTCGAGCCGAAGGACCTCGTGGACCTGACGATCGCGATCGCGGCGATGAACGCCTTCAACCGGTTGGGGGCGCCTTTCCGCCTACCGGTCGCTGCAAGCGCCTGAGTCGGAGGTCGCAAGCGCACGTTCGAATCCGATCCGCATTCGCACCTTGTCCCGATGTCGCTGTCTCACAGCGCCTGTTCGCCACTCCGGCTCGCCTACTCGCCCGCCGGCTTGTCCGGGTCCGCGCCCTGGCTGGCCGCCGCAGCCGCCTGGGCCCGCACGGACGCCTGGATGATATACTTGGCGATGCCCTCCAGGACGACGTCCGCCGCTTCCGCGGCGGCGATGAAGGCGGACCCGGAGGCGATGGCGGCGACGGCGCCGGCCAGGATCAGTTCGCGCTCGCTGACGAGGCTGAGGTTGCTGATCCGGTCGATCAGGTTGGCGTCGCCCTGGACGCTGATGTCGAACATGAAGCCCCACGCGCCCAGCGCCAGCCCGACGACGATCAGGAAGTAGCCAAGCCCGCGCATCGCACCCTCAACGCACTCGCGCGGTGACATTGGGCGACGATCGGTAAGTGCGTCCACTCGTGCTTGCGATGGCCGGCAGGTTCGGCTGCGCCTCAGGCGACGAGCAGGCGCTGGCGCCACGGAGGCCGCCCCGATCCCTCCCCGAAACGACGCACACCGCCCATGGCCAAGGCCGGCCCCGCGGCCTAGGCTCCTTCCACGGGGGACCATGAGAGTCTCGGAGGAACCATCCATGAAGCATCTGTTCGGGCTCGCCGCCGCGGCGGCCCTGTCGTTTGCGGCCAGCGCCGCCCTGGCCGACATGCAGCCGATCCCCAACCCGCCCGAAACCCACCACATGGGTCACGGCCACCATGGTCACGGCGGCCATCACCACGGCCACGGGGGCCACCACCATCACATGGCCCATCATGGCCGCCACGGTCATCACGGCCATGCCGGCGCTGGCGGCGGTGGCGCCGGCCAGCCGGGCCACGACGACCACCACGACCACCACGACCACCACTAGGCCGCGCCGGCGCGGGCGGCGGGGCGTGCGCGCCGCCGCCGCTCGTCACCGGTGGCCGGCCGCCGGTCACACCCGGCCCGCCATCCGTCCCAGGGCCGCCGCCAGGCGTCCCTCGGCGGCGGCGCCGGCGCGCGGCGCGGTCTAGGCCTGGAGCTTCCAGCAAGGGGAGTGTCCATGCCGTTCAGCGTTCGATCCGGGGTCGCCCCGAACAGCCGCCGACCAGGCGCCGCGAGCCTTGCCGCGCTGGCCGCGGCGCTGGGGCTGGCGGGCTGCGGCGCGCCTGTGACCAAGGCGCCCCCGGCGCCGGACGTGGGCTGGCCGTACTATGGCGGCGACCAGGGCGGGCAGCGGTTCTCCACCGCCGCGCAGATCACGCCGGCGAACGTGCGGGGGCTGAAGATCGCCTGGCGGTTCTCCACCGGCGACGTGGCCAGCAAGGGTGCGGCGCTGCATCACTCGGCGTTCGAGAACACGCCGATCATGGCCGGCGGGCGGCTCTACGTCTGCTCGCCGTTCAACGAGGTCTCGGCCCTGGATCCGGGCACGGGGCGGGCGCTTTGGCGGTTCGACCCGCACCTGGACATCCACGTGCGCTATCCCAACGAGTTCAACTGCCGCGGCGTCGCCTGGTGGCGCGACGAGACCGCCGCGGCCGCCGCGCCCTGCGCCGAGCGCATCTTCCTCAACACCAACGACCGGCGGCTGATCGCCCTCGACGCCGCCACCGGCAAGGCGTGCGCCGGGTTCGGCGGGCAGGGGACGGTGGACGTGGCCCAGGGCGTGACCCTGAGCCGCAACGGCGAGATGCAGATCACCTCCGCCCCGGTGGTGGTGCGCGGCGTCGTGGTGGTGGGCTCGTCGATCGACGACAACCAGCGGGCCCGCGAGGTGTCCGGCGCGGTGCGGGCGTTCGATGCGCGCACCGGCGCCTTGCGGTGGATCTTCGATCCGCTGGCGAAGGCCGACCCCGCCACCGTCTCCGGCGCGGCCAACGTCTGGGCGCCGATGTCGGCGGACGAGGGCCGCGGCCTGGTCTTCCTGCCGACCTCCAGCCCCAGCCCGGACTTCACCGGCGAGGCGCGCAACGGCGCGGACGGCTGGTCGACCTCGGTGGTGGCGGTGGACGCCGCCACCGGCAAGGTGGCGTGGGGCTTCCAGACCGTGCACCACGACATCTGGGACTACGACAATCCGGCGCAGCCCACCCTGGCGACCATCACCTGGGGCGGGGTCCGCCGCGAGGCGGTGCTGCAGCCCACCAAGCAGGGTCTGCTGTTCACCCTCGACCGCGACACCGGCCGGCCGGTGATCCCGGTGGAGGAGCGCAAGGTTCCGCAGGGCGGCGCGGTGGGCGAAAAGCTGTCGCCGACACAGCCGTTCCCGGTGGCGCCGCGGCCGCTGGCCCCCAGCACGATCACCCCCGACGACGCCTTCGGCCTGACGCCCTGGGACCGGGCCGCCTGCCGCAAGCTGATCGCCGGCGCGCGCCACGAGGGGCTGTTCACCCCGCCGTCGACCCAGGGAACCATCGTCTATCCGTTCACCGGCGGCGGCGTGAACTGGGGCGGGCTGGCCTTCGATCCCGGGCGCGGGGTGGCGTTCGTCAACACCTCCAACGCCATGCACCTGGTCACCCTGATCCCCCGCGAGCGGTTCGCGGCGGCCAAGGCGGCCGAGCCAAAGACCGAGATCTCGCCGCAGGCCGGCGCCCGCTACGGCATGCGCCGGGCGGTGATCGCCTCGCCGCTGCACATGCCCTGCAACAAGCCGCCCTGGGGCCAGCTGCACGCGGTGGACATGGCCACCGGCAGGATCCTGTGGGAGGTCCCGCTGGGCACGACCGCCGACCTCGCGCCCGGCTCGCAGCTGCTGCTGCACAACACCGGCACGCCCAACTTCGGCGGCCCGATCGTCACCGCGTCAGGCTTGGTGTTCATCGGCGCGGCCATGGACAACTACCTGCGCGCCTTCGACGGCGGCAACGGCAAGGAACTGTGGAAGGGCCGGCTGCCGGCCGGCGGGCAGGCGACGCCGATGACCTACGTCTGGAGGGGCCGGCAGTACGTGGTGATCGCCGCCGGCGGCCACGCCAAGTCCGGGACCAGGCTGGGCGACCAGCTGGTGGCCTTCGCCCTGCCGCAGTAGCCCGTTGGGTCGCCTTTTCAGACCACGGCGTGCGAGGCCAGCTCGCACGGGTGGGCGTCGCTGCCGGCCTCGATCTGCAAGGTCGCGTGGCCGATTCTGAAGCGCTGCTTCAGCTCGGCGCAGGCCTGGCGCAGCAGGGCGTCGTCGAGGTCCGATCCCGGACGCACCAGGTGGACGGTGAGGGCGGTCTCGGTGGTGCTCATGCCCCAGATGTGCAGGTCGTGCACCTCGACGACCCCGGGCAGGCCGCAGAGGTAGTTGCGCACGGCGGTCTCGTCGACCGCCGCCGGCACCGCGTGCAGGGCCAGGTCGAGCGACTCGCGCAGCAGCGACCAGGTGCCCCAGACGATCACGCCGCTGATCACCAGGCTGACGGCCGGATCGAGCCACTGCCAGCCGGTGAGCAGGATCAGGCCCCCGGTGATCACCACGCCGACAGCGACCAGGGCGTCGGAGGCCATGTGCATGAAGGCGCCGCGGATGTTGAGGTCGCCCTTGGCGCCGGACATGAACATCAGCGCCGTGAAGCCGTTGACCAGCACCCCGCCGGCCGCCACCGCCATGACGATCGCTCCGCCGGTGGGGGCGGGGGTCATCAGGCGCATCACCGCCTCCCAGGCGATGGCGCCGGTGACCAGCATCAGCACCGTGGCGTTCGACAGCGCCGCCAGGATGGTCGAGGAGCGCAGGCCGTAGGTGTAGCGGGCGCTGGGCGGGCGCTTGACCAGCCACGAGGCCAGCCACGCCGCTACCAGCCCCAGGACGTCGCCGAAATTGTGCCCGGCGTCGGCCAGCAGGCTCAACGAGTTGGCGAAGACGCCATAGACCGCCTCGGCGATCACATAGGCGGTGTTGAGGGTGATGCCGATGGCGAACGCCCGGCCGAAGGTGGCGGGGGCGTGGCTGTGGCCGTGGCCGTGATGATGCCCGTGGCCGTGACCCTGATGCTCTGGCCCATGGTCATGGCCGTGATCATGATCGTGGTGATGGTCGTGCGCGTGCGCCTGCCCGTGGTGCGGGTGATCGTGGTGGTCGTGGTCCGGACCGGCGTGGTCGTGTCCGGGCGCGTGATCGGGGCGGGCGTGCGAGTGAGTCATGGACGAGCCAGTCTGCATCCTCTAGCGGCTAGAGGATCAACCCCTATCTGACGCTACGATGCCCCACGCTCCACTGACCATCGGCGCCCTGTCGCGCGAGACGGGGGTCAAGATCCCCACCATCCGCTTCTACGAGAGCATTGGCCTGATGCCGGCGGCGGCCCGGACCGCCAGCGACCGGCGGGTCTACGACCGCCGCGCCGCCCAGCGCCTGGCCTTCGTCAAGCACGCCCGCGACCTGGGCTTTTCGGTGGAGGCGGTGCGCTCGCTGCTGGAGCTGGCCGACCATCCGGACCAGTCCTGCGCCGACGCCGACCGGCTCGCGGCCGAGCACCTGCAGGAGATCGAGCGCAAGATCGCCCAGCTACAGGCCTTGCGCGACGAGCTGGCGCGTGTCACGGCCGAGTGCGCCCGGGGGCGGGTGGCCGACTGCCGCGTGATCGAGGTGTTGTCCGACCACAGCCTGTGCCTGGCGCCTAGCCATCACTGACCGCACCGCCGCCCTGACCCTCATGCCAAGCCTGCCCGGAGATACGCGCCTGTGAGCGCCCCGCTGTTCCTGTCCATCGTCGGCCTTGGCTTCTTCGTCGCCTTCATGCACGCGGCGATCCCCACCCATTGGCTGCCCTTCGCCCTGACCTCGCGCGCCCAGGGCTGGAGCGCGCCCAAGACCCTGGCGATCACTGCCGCCGCGGGCGTCGGGCACGGCCTCTTCACCACGGCCATCGGTGTCGTGATCGTCGCCCTGGGCATGCAGCTCAGCGAGCGGGCCGGGGCCATCTTCCACCTGGTGGCCGGCGGCGCCCTGTTCTGCTTCGGCCTCTACTACCTGGTGCGCCAGTGGCGGGGCGACGGCCATGCGCATCTGATCGGCGGGGCGGCGCACAATCACGGCCACGGGCATGGCCACGGCCACGCGGACCATGACCACCCGCGGCAGGCTCACGTGGGCTTTGCGCCAGGGCATGACCCGATCTGCGAGGACGAGACCCTGGGCGAGGCGATGGTCGACGCCCCGCCGCCGCGCCGCTCCGACCGGGCGGCGATCGCCAGCCTCTTCGCCCTGCTGACCTTTTCGCCGTGCGAGAGCTTCCTGCCGGTGTTCCTGTCCGGGGCCCGCTACGGCTGGACGGCCTTCATCCTGCTCAGCCTGATCCTGGCCCTGGCCACCCTGGCGGGGATGCTGGTGTTCACCAGCCTCAGCCTCGCCGGCCTCTCGCGCCTGCGTCTCGGCGCCCTGGAGCGCTATGAGGGCCTGATCCTCGGCCTGCTGCTGTGCGCGCTCGGGCTGGCGGTGGTGTTTCTCGAGACCTGATCGAAGCCTCAGGCCGGGCCGATCACCGTCTCCACCAGGGCGGCGAACTTCTGCATGAAGGCGGTCAGGAACTTGCGCGTGCCCTCGTTGGTCAAGGTCCCGGCGTCGTCGAACAGGCTGGCCGCGCCGCCGATGTAGGCTTCCGGCTGCTGCAGCACGGGCACGTCCAGGAACACCAGCGACTGGCGCAGATGGTGGTTGGCGCCGAAGCCGCCGATCGCGCCCGGCGAGACGCTGACGACAGCGCCCGGCTTTCCGCTCCAGACACTCTGGCCGTATGGGCGCGAGCCGACGTCGATAGCGTTCTTCAGGGCGCCGGGGACCGAGCGGTTGTACTCCGGCGTGACGAACAGCAGCGCCTCGGCGGCGCGCACCTCGTCGCGGAAGCGCTTCCACGGGGCGGGGAGGGCGTCGCCCTCCAGATCCTCGTCGTACAGCGGCAGGTCGCCGATCTCGACGATGCGCAGCTTCAGGGTCTCGGGCGCCAGGCTGGCAAGGGCCAGGGCCATCTTGCGGTTCAGCGAAGCCTTGCGCAGGCTGCCGACCAGCACGGCGACGTCACGCGGCATGGGTCTTCTCCTCTCGGGCTCGGTTCAGGCGACCTTGTAGTGCTCGCGGTACCAGGTCCAGAAGGCTTCGACCCCGGTCCGCAGCGACGTGTCGGGATGATAGCCGGTCAGGGCCTGCAGCAGGCCGGAATCGGCGAAGGTCTCCACCGGATCGCCCTGCTGCAGGGGCATGTTGTTGCGGATCGCGGTGCGGCCCGTGGCCCGCTCGACCTCGGCGATGAAGTCGTTCAGCGCCACCGGGGCCCCGCGGCCGATGTTGACCACCCGCCAGGCGGCCACAGGGCTAAGGGAGTCGGCCTCGGACACCGGGGCGCCCTTCACCGGCGGCGTCGCCAGCAGACGCACCACCCCCTCGATCAGGTCGTCGATATAGGTGAAATCGCGGGCCATCTCGCCGTCGTTGTAGACGTCGATCGGCCTGCCCTCGAGCATGGCGGCGACGAACTTGAACAGCGCCATGTCCGGCCGGCCCCACGGGCCGTAGACGGTGAAGAAGCGGAACGCGGTGGTGGGGATGTCCCACAGGTGGGCGTAGGCGTGGCTCATCGCCTCCGTCGCCTTCTTGGTGGCGGCGTACATGGTCAGCGGATGGTCGGCCTTGTCCGCCTCGCGGAACGGCATGGTCTGGTTGCCGCCGTAGACCGAGCTGGTGGAGGCCAGCATCAGGTGGCCGACGCCGTGCGCCTTGGCCGCCTCCAGGATGTTGAAGGTGCCGACCAGGTTCGTCTGCACATAGTCGCGCGGCGCTTCCAGGCTGTAGCGGACCCCCGCCTGGGCGGCGAGATGGATGATCGCCTCGGGCTTGCAGGCGTCGGCGATGGCGCCGATCGCCGGCATGTCCTCCAGCATCGCCTCGTGGGCCGAGAAGCCGTTGTGCCGCTTCAGAATCGCGTGCCGCGCCTGTTTCAGGGCGACGTCGTAGTAGGCGGTCATGCCGTCGACGCCGGTCACCTCGTGCCCCTCGGCGATCAGCCGCCTGGCCAGGTGGAAGCCGATGAAGCCGGCCGTGCCGGTGACCAGGAGTCTCATACGCGCCTTCGGACCATGATGGGCGCGTGAAGTCCAGGGGGCTGCCGTGCGCCGGCGTTCAGGCCTCCGTGGCGCCCTTGATCGGATGGCCGTCCTTGGAAATCATCACCGCCAGCCAGCGGGTGGACTCGAACTCGGCGGCGATGGCCATGACCGTCACCGTCAGCGGCGTCGACAGCAGGATGCCCGGCGCGCCGAGGATCGCGCCCCAGAAGCCGATCGAGATCAGCACCAGCAGCGGGTCGATGTTCAGCTCGTCGCTCTGCAGCTTGGGCATCACCACATTGTCGATGACGAACACCGCCGATCCGAGGATGGCGATCAGCAGGGCCGGCACGGTCAGGGTGCTGAACTGCGACAGCGCCACCAGGCCCGGGAACAGCGAGCCGGCGATGGCCCCGACGATCGGCACATAGGCCGCCAGGAACACCACGAAGGCGATGAACAGGGCGTCGTTGACCTTGAACAGGAACATCAGCGCCCAGGCGGCCAGGGCGATCATCGCCGCCTTCAGCGTCTGCAGGCGCACGTACTGCTCCACCGCATTGCGCACGCTGGCGAGGATGCGCCGGGCGCCCTGACGGTGCGCCTCGGTGTCGTAGAGGCTGTTGACCTTCTGCGAGAAGGCGGCGCGCGAGGCCACCAGGAAGCCGAAATAGATGATCACCAGGAAGCCGTAGGACAGCAGGCTGCGGGCGGTGGCGAAGATGCTGGTCAGGGCGTGCGAGGGATCGCCCCCCGAGAAGATCTGACCGATGGTGAGCGGCTGGGCGTGGGCCATGCCCATCACCTGGGCGATCACGGCGTTGATGCGCGGCTCCAGGCCCGCGATCTGGCCGGCGAAGGGGGGCGCCTCCACGGCGAACAGGCCGCCGATGGCGCCGAACGCCGCCAGGATCAGCGATCCGGCGATCGCGCCGCGCACCCAGTCCGGCGCGCTCGGCATGCGGTCGTGCAGCACCCGCGCCACGGCGTCGATCAGCAGCAGCAGGAAGGTGGCCACCACCAGCGGGGTCAGGATCGACTGGAAGTACTTGATCAGCGCCAGGGCGACGACCACGGCGATGAACACCGTGGCGTTGCGCACGAAATGGTCCGGCGGCGGCGGCCGCACCGCCCAGGTCGTGGACGCCAGCGGCGGCGCCTTGGCCGCGGGTGCGGTCTTGGCGGCGGTCTTGGCAGGAGACTTGGGGGGCGGTTGCGCCATGCGGACACCGTGCGATGAGTCGCCCAATGTTGCGCGAATGCGACCCTGCCGCAAACCAGGTCGGCCGCCGGTAGTGTCTCAGTTTGAAATCGATGCCCAACCCTGAAGCGCAGCTGCGACGGCGGCGGCGATTGCTGCCCACGCGCTTAGGGCGCTTTGTCGGCGTAAATCCGATTCGTGTTTTGGACGTTGGATCGTGCCGTCTTCACGGATGATCGCCAATGTCACTGGCGATATACGAACTAGTGCCGACGCCAGCCAGAGGGCGGCGGCAACGAAGGCCGCGACCGCAGAAACGATGTTCAGAGCCGTCTTGAACTGCACGATCTAGAGCCGCTTCTTGTAAGGGCCGCGCTTTCCAGGCTGCGGGCGCCGCGCTTCGATCCTCACCGCAATGTCTTCCATCGTCCAGAGCGTAGAGCTGACGCCAGCGGCCATCGCGGGCGAGATGCGCAGGGTCTTATGGACCCGCATGAAGTTGTAGAAGGCGAAGTAGAGCGCCAGCGCGTGAATATGGTTGTCCAGCTTCTTGCTGAAGGCATTAGTTAGGCGCGTGAACCGGCGGTTCTGCATCCGGATCGACAGGTTCGAACGCTCGACGTAGCTGGTCGAGACGTGCGCCATGTTCGGATCGCCTGACACCACGTTCTTGATGACGCTGGTGCAGACGGGCGGGCCGTAGCGGCCACGGGCGGCGGCCGGGTCGGTCTCGTAAATCTTCTGGATGGTGGCGTAGTCGCCGCCCGCCCCGAAGGCGTCTTCAATGGCGCCGAGATAGGCGTTGTGGCCGTCCATGGTGAGCTGCACACGTTCCGTCGCGATGCGCTCGCGCAGATCGGCCGCCAAGATTGATGCGCTTTCGCCCGAACGGTCGCCCACGAAGTACGAGATCATCAGCTTGGAGTCGGCGTCCAGCGCCGTCCACGTCCACACGTCGCCGGCGCCATCGGGAGCAGACTTCGCCGCCGCGACGTTCTTGGCCTTCGCGTAGCAGAACGACCATATCTCATCGCACTGAATCCGCTTGGACGCGACGCCCCGCACCACCTCGTCGTGAAGCGCCAGGCAGGCTTCGCCCGCGTCTTCCAGCAGCTTCGTAACGGTGTTGATGGACACGTCGGCCATGCGGCTGTTCGCCCGCATCGACACGCCCTCGCAAAGGCCGTTCAGGATCATGACGCGCTTGGCGAGGGGCAGCTTGTTCACGCCCCTTTTTATCTGAACTTTTTGCTTGAGTGTCAAGCATATCGTTCAGTTCACATTGCCTCCAGGCGTGGAGGCGTGTTCACCCGATCCGGGCGCTGCCCCACAGCGGCGAGGTTCCAGATTAGGCCCTCCAGTTCATCTACCGGAAGGTTCAGGTCCCGTGCGATCTCGTCCTTGGTGACGCGCTCTGACCAGAGTTGAGTAAGCACCTTGCGCCAGATTGGAGAGGTTTCGCGCTCAATCCCGCCGGGCTCGCCCGTCCGGAAGCCGCGCTTCGTCAGCTCAATACACAGCGACTTATACTGCCACTCCGAAATCACGCTGAGCGCACGCAGCCTGTAGGCCATAGCCATGGCCGATACCCGCCACCGCGCCTTCGCCGCCAGGACAACATTGATCGTCACCGGGCGAGGCATTCGGGAGCGGACATCGCGCGCCGGCATCAAGAAGGCGGACGCGAACCCGTCCGCTTCCCGCTCTGTGGAACGAGCCCCCTTCGGGTCGCCGTGCTTGTGCATCACCAAGTGCCCAAGCTCGTGGGCTAAGTCAAAGTTGCTGCTTTCAGAAGTTTTGAAGTTGTTCAGAAAGATGTATGGCTTCCCATCTCTCCAAAAGGAGAAGGCGTTCACAGAAGCGGTGTTTTCGGATAGCGAAAAAACACGAGCACCGTGCGTTTCAAGAAGCGCTATCAGGTGGCCAATTGGCTTCTCGCCCAGCCCCCAATACTGGCGCAACATATTCGCCGCCGCCTCTGGGTCGGTCTCATAGCTGAGGTCGATCAGATT
The DNA here is from genome assembly GCF_049446115.1 of Caulobacter sp. KR2-114. Lineage (NCBI taxonomy): Bacteria > Pseudomonadati > Pseudomonadota > Alphaproteobacteria > Caulobacterales > Caulobacteraceae > Caulobacter > Caulobacter sp. KR2-114. Next base: position 829,973 of record NZ_JBMSEC010000002.1, on the reverse strand, counting down.
GGGTTCTGGCAGACTAAAGCGATCCTCCACCCAATTACTCAACTCCAGGCCCAGGGCGCCGGCCGCAAGCGCGGCATCGCGCTCCCGCGCACTCATCTTTGAAAAGCTCCGAAAACTCACCGCGCTCGTGTCGATCACCTCGGGGTCGTCGCTGACGAAAAAGCCGACCGGGAATCCGAGGGCGTGCGCAAGGCGCTCGACGGTCGCGTCGTCAGGTTCATTGACGCCATTTTCCAGGCGAGAAATCGTGTCGACTGCCAAGCCGGCGAGTCCAGCGAGAGCCTTCGCCGTCAACCGCCGCCGGTGACGAGCGAGGCTAAGCCTCTTCGGAATGAACATGGAATCGATCCGCTACTTGCGGACGATTTGAGGGTCGAAGCCGTCCGCCACGTCGCCGTCATCCAGGGAGAGTTTCCCGGCCGGGTCGTCGTCCTCGCCGTCAATGATGAGATAGATGCGCTCAACGTAGCTTTCGAACGTACCGCCCTTCACAATCGGTCTCGTCAGCTCGGCGCGCCCTGCCTCGTCCACCATCAGGTAGAAGGTCGAGACTTCACCGGTCGGCTGGCGCGTGTACATCGGCATATCACCGAAAAGACTGTAGTTGCTCATGCACAGCCGCTCCGCGCCAGCGCCCTTTCGGGAACGCGGCTTCGGCCCTTGGTCGTCATTGCAGGCGAGGTCTACGTTGGAAAACACCACGCGGACCTTCAGCTTGTCGTTCCAGATGGCTTCCACGCCACCCTCACGGTCCAGCCTCCACTCGTCACCGACGTATGTGTTCCGCAACGCCCAGGTGCCATGGTGATAGGCTAGCGTCCCGGCGGCGTTGGCGGGGTGGAACGGCGTTGCGTTGGCGGCTTCCGAGATCGCCACCAGGACGACTCCATGAAGGCCATCGCGGGTCAGCCCGAGTTCAACCAGCCGGGGCTCGATCTCCCAGGGCTCGCGAAGGACTTTGGTTTCCACAAGCTCGGGCATAGCGGACCTCGTGTCGATTTTCTCTACCTACCTGTAGGGCAAAAAAATCGACACGCAAGCGTTATCTAGACCAGCGCTTAGCCGCCGCCTTCCTGGCAATCTCCGACCGCTGCTCAGCCGTCAGCGTCGCCGCCCTGGCCGCGCCACCCTTCTTCCCGCCCGCGCTGTGATGCGCCTTGTCGTCAGGCGTGGCGTTGTCCTCGACCTCTCCTGTCGCGATCTTGGCGACCATGATGGCCGCTCCAATCACGTCGCCGGGGCGCTTCTGTCCGTTGGGGCCCTTAGGCATTGGGGCGCCGCTCCCAGAGCACTCGACCGTCCGAACTGTGGAGTTCCACGATGTCGTGGTCGGCGATTGCCTCGCTTAGGTCGGATTGAGCGTAACGGATCGCTGTCGCATCATCGCCGACCTCAAAGTGCAATTCCCCGTCGCCCATCTGGACGGCGGTGCCCGGGCGTGAGCGGAAGAGCTTGAGCGTGTAAGTTCCCATGGCCGAAAGATAGACCCACGCCTCGCCCGGCGCCATGCTTGTCAACGGGGCTGGATTCAAACTGAGACACTACCGGCCGCCCCGCCCCGGCGGCCGCGCCCGGGTGGACCTCAGGCGGCGATCAGGTGTTTCGGCCGGCGCAGGTCCGGGGCGAGGCCCTCGCCCATCAGGTCGATGAAGTTGTCGCAGTAGAACCGCGCCTGCGCCGCCTGCGGCGTGTTGGCCAGGGAATCGCCGAACCGCTTGAGCGGATTGCGGCCGCCCTCCACATGCGGGAAGTCCGAGGAGAACAGGCAGATCTCGTCGCCCGCATTGGCGATGATCCAGCCGGTGTCCTCATGCGGATAGGGCGTCACCCGCACCTGCCGGCGGACGATCTCGCTGGGCGGGGCGGAGAGGCGGTGCAGCCGCTCCTCGTTCTTGTAGAAGGCCTGGTGGGCGCTATCCATGAAGCGCATCCAGCTGGGAACCCACGATCCGCCCAGCTCGATGGCCCCGAACTTCAGGCGCGGGAAGCGGTCCATCACCCCGTCGATGATCATCGCCGCCAGGGTCTGCATCACCGCATGGGGGATCGGCATGAAGCTGACCGAGGTGAAGTTCTCCTCGCCGCCGTGGAAGTCCTTCACCCGCGGCATGCCGTTCTCGAAATAGGCGGGGTTCAGCTTCTCCTCGCCGCCGACGTGGAACAGGATCGGGATGCCGGCCTCCTGCGCCATGGCCCACACCGGATCGAAGGCGGTGTGGCTGGGCGAGTGACCCCTGGGGCATTTCGAGGGGATCATCAGCGCCTTGGCGCCCAGCTGGATCGCCTCGGCGGCCGCGACGCGCGCGCGCTCGAAGTCGGCCAGGGGCACGTAGGCCGTCGCCAGCAGGCGCCGGTCCACCGAGCAGAAGTCGGTCATCATCCGGTTGTGCGCCTGGGCCGCCGCGTAGCACAGGCCCATGTCGTCGCCGTCGTCGAGGCCGAAGTTGCCCAGGCAGAAGGTGGTGAACACCAGCTGGCTGGCGAAGCCCAGCAGGTCGACGGTGCGCGGCCGGTCCTCGCGGCGGAAGGCTCCCAGCGCCTCATAGTTCTTGCGCAGCAGGATGTTGTCGTCGGCGCCGGCGCGGAACTCGGCGTCGTCCTGCCGCTCGCGCGCCTTCTCGGCCCAGCGGTTGTCGCCGATCTTGTGCCGGTAGTAGGGCAGGGCGTGGTAGGCGGCGCGGAAGCGGGGGTCGAAATAGGCGTCCAGGCAGTCGCCCAGTTCCATCAGGTGCGAATCGGCGTCGTGCACCACGCGCCCCTCGACGTAAGCCATGGCCGTCCTCCGTGTTCTTTGCGGAGGATTTCAATGCCGGCCGACGACGAACTCAACTGAAAACCGACGGCTGACCTACCGGGACTTCAAAAATCTTACCGGGGTTGAGGATGTTGAGCGGATCCAGGGCCCGCTTCATCGCCCGCATCACGTCGACCTCCTCGGCGCTGCGGGTCACCCAGAGCCAGGCCCGTTTGTCGAGGCCGACGCCGTGCTCGGCGCTGATCGAGCCCAGCCGGTCGCGCAGCGGCCGATAGACGATCGATTCCACGTCGTAGCGATGCAGCGGCGAGGCTCCGACGATCAGGTGCAGGTTGCCGTCGCCCAGGTGGCCGAACACGGTCAGGGTGGCGTCCGGCCGCCAGCGGTGCAGGGCGGCGCGCACCTCGGCCACATAGCTCTGCATCTGGCTGACGCCGAGGGAGACGTCGAAGGTCAGCACCGGGCCGTCGCGGGCCACCTGGCCCACGTCGTCGCGCAGCGCCCACAGCGCATCGCGCTCGGCCTGGTCCTTGGCGATCACCGCGTCGGCGATCTCTCCGGCCTCGAGCGCCGCGGCCAGGGCCGCCTCGAAGGCCTGGGCGTCCGGACCGGGATCGGCGCCCAGGGCCTCGATCAGCACATAATAGGCGTGGCCCGGGGGCAGGGGCGGTCGCCCCGGCGCCGGCGCGGTGGTGACCAGGCGGTAGAAGTCGGCCCACATCACCTCGAACGCCGACAGCCGTCCGCCCAGCTGGCGGTCCAGGCGGCGCAGCAGCTTCGGCAGCGACGAAAAGTCGTTCACCGCCGCCACCGCCACGTCCTGGCTCTGCGGCAGGGGGCGCATGCGCAGCACCGCCCGGGTGATCACGCCGAGCGTGCCTTCCGAGCCGATGAACAGCTGCTTCAGGTCATAGCCGGCGTTGTTCTTGATCAGGTGGTGCATGGCGCTGACGATGGTCCCGTTGGCCAGCACCACCTCCAGCCCCAGCACGTTCTCGCGCATCATGCCGAAGCGGATCACCCGGTTGCCGCCCGCATTGGTGGCGATGTTGCCGCCGATGGTGGCCGAGCCGCGCGAGCCCAGATCCAGCGGGAAGAACAGGTCCTCGGCCTCCGCCGCCGCGCAGGCCGCCTGCAGCGGACAGCCGGCCTGGACGACCATCGAGTTGCTGTCGGCGTCGACCACCTCGACCTTGTTCATGCGCTCCAGGGAGAGGGCGACGTCGTGGTCGGCCCAGGCGCCGGCCACCAGTCCGGTGCGTCCGCCCCACGGCGTGACCGGGATGCTGTACTGGTGGCAGATCTTCAGCGCCTCGGAGACGGCCTGCACGGACGTCGGCTTCAGCACCGCCGCCGGCGCGCCCATCCGCCCCCAGCTGCCGGCCCCGGCCCTGGCGGCCTCCTCGCCGGCGACGACGGCGTCCTTTCCGACGGCCCTTTCCAGGCGCGCGAGCAGCATGTCGGAGACCATGGCGTTTCCCGGGCTTCGTGTGGCGGGGCCTTTCGGCCACTGCGGCATCATACTGCCGTGGGGTGCGCGCCGCGGCATTGATGAGGCTCAAGCCCTGGTCTCGACGAACCCCGGGCGGTCATGCGAGACCGCGGACGATGAAGACGCTCGTGTTTCTGCGGTCGCGCCGGGCCGCGCCGTTCGCCGTCCTGGCCTGCGCCCTGCTGGCGCCTTCGGTCGCGCCGGCCTTTCCGGACACCTACGCCGGCCGCCTGGACGCCCTGACCGAGGTGCAGCGGCTGCAGGCGGCCCTGCAGAGCCGCGACAGCGCCACCGAGACCCTGCGTCTCTGGTGCGAGGCGCACCACTGGGCCGAGCCGGCGCGGATCCGCGCCCTGCGCGACGTCGCCACCGCCAAGCCCGCGACGCCCGAGGTGCGCAGCCTGCTCGGAGCCGGCCCGCGCACGCCGATCCGCTATCGCCGGGTCAAGCTGATGTGCGCCGACAAGGTGCTGTCCGAGGCCGACAACTGGTACCTGCCGGCCCGGCTGACGCCGGAGATGAACAAGGCGCTGGACGAGACCGACACCCCGTTCGGCGTGGCCGTGAAGGCGCTGGACTTCCACCGCCAGGCGGTGGACTCGCGCATCCTGCTGCATCCCTTCGATCCGTCGCCCGGCGATGCGGCGCCGGTGGTCCCGGGCCAGCCGCCGCAGCTGCCGCTGCCCTATGCGGTGATCCGCAACACCGCCGTGCTGTCGACGCCGGACGGAGCGCCGTTCAGCGTGGTGGTCGAGACCTATACCCGGGCGACGCTCGATACGCCCTCTCCATCCCGCCAGCCTGGCGGCGAGGCTTTGACACCCTCGAAATAAGCGTGAATGTGCGCATCCGGACGCCGCGACACAGCGGCGCCGGAGGACATCATCGGGGGAGGCGGGCATGGGCCGAGATCGGGCCAAGGGTGCGCAGGCGAAACTGTGGGCGGCGATCGCCCTGGGGGCGGGGCTGCTGCTGGGGGCCTGTCATGCAGGGCCCAAGGGCGTGGACGCCACGCGGCTGAACGGCGCGGACGCCGACGCCGGCGAATGGATGACCACCGGCCGCACCTATTCCGAACAGCGCTTCAGCCCGCTGACCAAGGTCAACGCCGACAGCGTCGGCCAGCTGGGGCTGGCCTGGCACCACGAATTCGACACCGACCGCGGCCAGGAAGCCACGCCGCTGATGGCGGACGGGGTGCTCTATACCACCACGGCCTGGTCCAAGGTGTTCGCCTTCGACGCCAAGAGCGGTCAGCTCTTGTGGTCGTACGATCCCAAGGTGGACGGGCAGCGCGGCTTTTCGGCCTGCTGCGACGTGGTCAACCGCGGCGTGGCGGTGTGGGGCGGCAAGGTGTTCGTCGGCGCGCTGGACGGCCGGCTGATCGCCCTGGACGCCAAGACCGGCAAGGTCGACTGGTCGGTGGTCACCGTCGACCAGTCCAAGCCCTATACGATCACCGGCGCGCCGCGGGTGATCAAGGGCAAGGTGCTGATCGGCAACGGCGGCGCCGAGTACGGCGTGCGCGGCTACCTGTCGGCCTACGACGCGGCGACCGGCAAGCTCGACTGGCGCTTCTACATGACCCCCAACCCGGACGGTAAGCCCGACGGGGCCGCCTCCGACGACGTGCTGGCGGCCAAGGCGCAGAAGACCTGGGGCGACGGCGTCTGGAAGCATTCCGGGGGCGGCGGCACGCCCTGGGACTCGATGGCCTACGATCCCGATCTGAACCTGCTGTACGTCGGCACCGGCAACGGCTCGCCGTGGAATGCGGTCAAGCGCTCGGGCGGCAAGGGCGACGACCTGTTCCTGTCCTCGATCGTGGCGCTGAACCCCGACACCGGCGCCTATGTCTGGCACTACCAGACCACGCCGGGCGAGAGCTGGGACTACACCGCCACCCAGCACATCATCCTGGCCGACCTGACCATCGACGGAAAGCCGCGCAAGGTGCTGATGCAGGCGCCCAAGAACGGCTTCTTCTACGTGCTGGACCGCCAGACCGGCCAGCTGATCTCGGCCAAGAACTACATCACCATCAACTGGGCCAAGGGCGTGGACATGAAGACCGGCCGGCCCATCGAGGACCCGGCCGCGCGCTTCGTCGACAAGCCGGACGTGGTGCTGCCGGCCCCCTACGGCGGCCACAACTGGCAGCCGATGGCCTACGACCCCAAGGAAGGGCTGGTCTACATCCCGGCCATGGAGGTGCCGTTCGGCTATGGCAACGACTCCAAGTTCGCCTATCACGACGGCGCCTGGAACGTCGGCATCGACTTCGGCCTGACCGACCTGCCGCCGGCCGCCCAGCAGGCGGCGACCAAGGCGATGCTGAAGGGCATGCTGATCGCCTGGGACCCGGTGAAGCAGCAGGCGCGCTGGACCGTGCAGCACCCCTATTTCTGGAACGCGGGCGTGCTGGCGACCGCCGGCGGCCTGGTGTTCCAGGGCGCGGCCGAGGGCAAGTTCTCGGCCTATGCGGCCAAGGACGGCAAGCTGCTGTGGTCGTACGACGCCGGCAACGGCGTGGTCGCCGCGCCGATGACCTACGAGATCGACGGCGAACAGTATGTGGCGGTGATGGTCGGCTACGGCGGCGCCGCGCCGCTGGCCGCCAGCTGGACGCTGCCCGACCGGCCGCGCCTGCCGGGGCGGCTGCTGGTGTTCAAGATCGGCGGCAAGGACACCGTGCCGGCCTATCCGAAGCCGGCGGTGGTCAAGGTGGACCTGACCGGCGCCGCCTCCAGCGGCAACGCCGAGGAAGGCCGGGGTCTGTTCCTGTCCAACTGTTCGGTCTGCCACGGCCCCGGGGCCAGCGGGACCTACCTGCCCAATCTGCGCAACTCGCCGATGATCGTCACCGCGGACAACTTCAAATCCGTGGTGCTGGACGGCGCGCGCCGGCAGAACGGCATGGTCAGCTTCGCCAAGTACCTGACCCCGGCGCAGGTGGAATCCATCCGCGCCTATCTGCTGCAACAGGCGCGGGCGTACCAGGCGGCGGGCGGGGCGAAATAGCCCTCCCCCTCGTGGGGTCCAGGCGGTTCACACATGTCGATGCCGCGTTGCGAAGCCCTTCTCCCCTTGCGGGAGAAGGTGTCTTGCGCAGCAAGACGGATGAGGGGTCGACGCGCCTTTCCGGTTGGTGCTGCGCCGCCTTCGCCAGGATAGTCGCGAAGGCTCCGTCAACCCCTCATCCGACCCGCTGACGCGGGCCACCTTCTCCCGCAAGGGGAGAAGGGGAGGGCAATCGAGCCGTCTTCGCCAATGTGCATCCCTAGCTCGTGGGGCCCGCGAAGCGGGCAGGTGGGGGGCACCGGCCGGCGCGCGGACTCATTGGATGAGCCCGCACCCGACACCTCACTTCCCCACCCTGATCGCTTCGCGATCTGTCCCTCCCCATGAAGGGGAGGGTGGGCGATCTTTCCCTCCCCATGAAGGGGAGGGAGGACGCCAGATCACGCCGGGTCGGCGTAGTTGGCTTCGCGTTTCTGCAGGTTGGACATCACCGCCTCGACCTGGTTCGGGCTGCCGATCAGGGCCACCTGTTCGACGGTTTCCTGGATCAGGCCCGAGCGCGGATCGGTGATCACCGCCTCGTTCAGCAGGCGCTTGCCGGCACGGATGGCGTCGGGGCTCTTGCCCGCGATCTCGCGGGCCAGGGCCAGGGCGTCGGCGCGCGGGTCGTCGCACACCCGGGTGGCGAAGCCGTAGTCCTTGGCCTCGACGCCGGAGAAGATGCGCCCGGTGTAGGTCAGCTCACGGACGATATCCTCGCGCGCCAGATGGCGCATGATCTGGGTGCCGGCCATGTCGGGGATCAGGCCCCACTTGATCTCCATGACGGCCATCTTCGTGTCGGGCGCCACGTAGCGGATGTCCGCCCCCAGAGCGAGCTGGAAGCCGCCGCCGAAGGCGACCCCGTGCACGGCGGCGATCACCGGCACCGGGATCTCGCGCCACACCCACACGGCGTACTGCGCGCGGTTGGCGATGCCATGCGTGCGGCTGGAAAGCCCCAGGTTGTCGGACTTCGGCCGACTGGCGCCGTCGCCGCGCGAGCCGTCGGCCATGCGCCCGAAGTTGCCCATGTCCAGCCCGGCGCAGAAGCCGCGGCCCTCGCCCGACAGCACCACGACGCGGATCGACGGGTCGTTCTTGATCTGCTCGCCGGTGGTCACCAGCGCCTCGAACATGGCGTCGTCCAGGGCGTTCATCTTGTCGGCGCGCACCAGGCGCACGTCCGCCACGCCGCGGTCGATGGTCATGGTGATGCGGTCGTTCATGGAAATCCTCCCGTTTGCGCGCAGCATAGCGGGCTGTCCCTGCGGCGCCGCAAGGGGCGTTGTCGGGGAGGCGTTGCCAGGGGGGTGTCGGCGGGCGTTGTCGGATCGCGGCGCCGCTTGTCCAGGCGCGCCGCGGGCGCGCGGTCGGCCTTGATTTCGCGCCCGGGGAGGCGGCTTATCGGCGCCGAGCGTCTGGAGTCCCCGCATGAGCAAGCCGCCGAAGTCCCCCGCGAACGACGCCGCCGAGCACGAGGAAGACCTGCTGGACGAGGCGCTCGAGGAATCCTTCCCCGCCAGCGACCCGGTGTCGATTCCCGTGCCGCCGGAGAAGAAGGACCCGTCCTAAAGTTCCACCATCTCGAACTGGCTCTTGGACATGCCGCAGTCCGGGCAGTTCCAGCTGGCCGGGATGTCGGCCCAACGCGTGCCGGGCGGGAAGCCTTCCGCCGGCAGACCCTCGGCCTCGTCATAGATGAAGCCGCAGGTGGCGCACTGGTAGGTCTTGAACGGTTCGACGGTCATCCCGCGCCTCAGGCCTTGGCGGCGGCTTCCGCCACCTTGCCGCTGGGCTGCCCGTCCTCGATCTGGTCGAGGTATTCCGACAGGCCATAGCCCACCAGGTCGCCGCAGCGATACTCGGTCATTCCCTCGGTGATGCGGGTGTTGAGCTCGGTCCCGTCCGGGCCCTTGCGCCGGCTGCGCAGCGGGATCAGCGACAGCACCTTGCCGGTCACCTCATAGGCCTTGCCGCCCTTGGTGCGGACGCTGGCGCGCAGGGCGGTCTGGTAGCCGTGCTCGTCCCAGTCGCTGTCCATCTCGCAGGTGGTGATCAGGTCGTAGGCCCCATCCTTGAACACCATGCCGCCCTGCCGCGGCTTGCCGTCCTCGCCGGTGACCACCGACAGCATCATGCCGAAGTCGCGGCTGAAGTTCAGCGGGCACCAGCGATACCAGTTGATCGCCGACCAGTGCCGCGGCCCCCACGACTTGTCGCGCAGGCCAAAGCCGTCGATCTCGAAGCGCTCCTCGCCGATCTGGAAGAAGCCCTTGGCCGCCACGTGCTGCTCGTAGTGCGCCTTGGCGAACGACTTCTCGGGGTCGATCTCGCGCGGCTTGCCGTCGGCGCGCACGGTCTCGCCGCCGTACATCGGCGAGACCCCCTCGTAGTCCAGCTCCACCGTGCAGGGCAGGGTGGGGTTCTCGCGGAACGCCTTGGACGGGTCGGCCATGTCGAACGGCCGCGCCATCAGGCAGACCTTGCCCGAATAGGTCACGCGTAGGCGCTTGAACGGCTCGATCACCTCGATCTTCAGGCCGCCGGCGTTGAGCTCGCGGTTGTGATCGATCTTCGGCCGGCCGAACATGAAGCCGATACGCCCGTCCGGCAGGTACAGGCAGACGCTCATCTCGGCGTAGCCCTCGTTCGGCCGGTTGCCGATGCGGAACCAGCCGCCCGCCCTCGAGCCGTGGTCGAAGACGTTGAAGTACATGCTTTCATTGTAGTTCGCCGCGGCGTCTGGCTCGTGGGTGTACTCGTCCTGCGGCTCGAGGCGGGTGATGAACTGGGGGGCGTCGTCGGCCATGGAAGGCTCCTGAAGGGGTTTGGTTCGACGTCAGGCGTTTGCGTGGGCGCGCTGGGCGGCGCGCAGCATGGCTTGCAGAAAGGTCTCGTAGAGGGCCGGCGGCAGGTCGTGGCCCATGCCCGGGATCTCGCGCAGCTCGGCGCCGGCGATCAGGGCGGCGGTGTCGCGCCCGCCCTCGGGCGGCACCAGCGGATCCTCGGCGCCGTGCAGCACGACCGTAGGGGCGGTGATGGTCCTGACCTTGGCGCGGCGGTCGCCCGAGGCGCGGATCGCCCCCATCTGCCGGGCCACGCCGGCCGGGTTGAAGGCGCGCGCCAGCTCCTGTTCGGCGCGCTCGCGCAGGGCGCCCTCGGGCCAGGGATAGGCCGGGCTGCCGATGGTCTCGGCGTTCTCCACGGCGTGCGCCAGGTAGGCCTCGCGGTCCTTGGGGTCGGGCGCCGGCTGGCTGATCACCGCCCAGGCCTTGGGCGTGGCGGGCGGCAGGTCCGGATTGCCCGTGGCCGACATGATGCTGGTCAGCGACAGGGTGCGTTCGGGAAAGTCGGAGGCGACGGTCTGGGCGATCATCCCGCCCATCGACATGCCGACGATGTGCGCCCTGGCCACGCCCACGGCGTCCAGCACCGCCATGGCGTCGGCCGCCATGTCCTCGACGGTGTAGGGCTGGTCGTCGGTGAGCCAGGTGGATTTGCCGACGTCGCGGTTGTCGAACCGCACCACCTGAAAGCCGGCGTCCGCCAGCCGGCCGCAGAAGTCCGCCGGCCAGCGGGTCATCTGCGAGCCCAGGCCGTTGATCAGCAGGAAGGTCTCCGCCCCGCCGGCCCCGAACACCTGGTATTCCAGCTCGACCCCGTTCCCGATGGCTGTCGGCATGGCGCGCTCCCGTCGTGTTTCAGCCATTGTCCGGCGGGCGGGGGCAGGCTGGCAAGCCTGTCGCCAGGGAAGCCGCGCGGGCCCCTGCCACGCGGAGGCGCCCGCGGCGCAGGGCCTTGCCTCGCGCTGGGTCACTGTGGCCAGATCGATTGCAAACAACCAAACCCACGCAAAGACGAGACGATCGGGGAGCCCATGGCCATCAACAACCGCATCACGGAACTGCTGGGCGTCGAGTACCCGATCGTGCAGGCGCCGATGGGCTGGATCGCCCGCGCGCAGCTGGCCTCTGCGGTGTCGAACGCCGGCGGGCTCGGTGTCATCGAGACCTCCTCCGGCCGCCTCGACGAGGTGCGCGAGGAGGTGAGGAAGATGCGCACCCTCACCAGCAAGCCGTTCGGGGTGAACATCGCCCAGGCCTTCGTGCGCGATCCCGACATCGTCTCGTTCGTGGTCGACCAGGGGGTGAAGTTCGTCACCACCTCGGCCGGCGATCCCAATCGCTATTGCAGCGCGCTGAAGGCCGCGGGCCTGACCGTGTTCCACGTGGTGCCGTCGCTGGCGGCGGCGCTGAAGGCGATCGAGGCCGGGGTCGACGGGCTGGTGGTCGAGGGCGGCGAGGGCGGCGGCTTCAAGAACGGCCGCGACGTGGCCTCGATGGTGCTGCTGCCGCTGGTCTGCTCCAGGGTGAAGGTCCCGGTGATCGCCGCCGGCGGCATCGTCGACGGTCGCACCATGCTGGCCGCCTTCGCCCTGGGCGCCGAAGGGGTGCAGATGGGCACGCGCATGGTCTCGGCGGCCGAGAGCCCGGTGCACGGCAACTGGAAGACCGCCATCCTGGAGGCCAAGGAGACCGACACGGTGTTCCTCAACCGCTTCGGCCCCGGGCCGGCGCTGCGGGCGCTGCGCACCGAAAAGACCAGCGCCTACGAGAAGACGCCGCCGGAGAACATCATGGCCGAGTTCGGCAACGCCCTGGACCTGTACTTCGGCGGCGACATGGAGGCCTCCATCGCCCTGTCCGGCCAGGTCGCCGGCCGCATCGACGAGATCAAGCCGGTCGCCCAGGTGATCGCCGAGACCGTCGCCGAGTTCGAGGCCGAGCTGGCGGCGCTGCAGCGGCAGTACGGGCGGGCAGCGGCGACGGCTTAGTCACTTCGCGGGCGTCGGCCAGTGTCTGGGCTCCTTCTCCCCTTGCGGGAGAAGGGAGTCGGTGCGCGCCATCGCGGTGAGGTGAGGATAGGCGCCTAGGCTCGGCCATTCATCGCCGCCGCAATCGCCTGGATGCCTTCGCGCATCATCGCGCCCACCGTCTCGGCCGCGGCCTGGGGCAAGACGTCGGCGATCCAGACCAGTCGGCTGCCCTCACCTTCGGCGATCACCTGGAACGAGGCATTGTGGTGGGCCAGGCGCTCGCTGCGGGCGGAATAGGCCAGGCGGCGGGCGGTCTCGTCGACGTCGACGATCACCTCGCGGGCCACGAAGCCGTTGGCGAAGGTGACGATGCGGTCGGGGCCGTCCATCGTCGTGTCGGTGACGAAGCCGGGCGCAAAGCGGGTGTGCGCCGCGCCGATGTCGCGCACCACGTCCCACACCGCCTCTGGCGTCGAGGCGAGCGAAATCTCTTTGTGAATCGAGGCCATGCCGGCGTCTCCTGATGTCGTGTCAGGACGCCAGTGTGCCGGCCCGCCAGCCGTGTGGCTGGCGGAAACCGGACATCATCGGGGAGGCGGCGCTAGGCCGTCGCCGGCTCCTTCAGCACGAAGTCCTCGGGGTTCGGCTTCAGGGTCGCGCGCCAGTAGTCGACCAGGGCGAAGGGCCAGTTCTGGGTCACGCGACCGGCCTCGTTCTTGTACCAGCTGGTGACGTTGGGCGAGCCCCAGGCCATCAGCCTGTTGCCCTCGTCGACCCTCTCGTTGAAGGCGTCGTGCACGTCCTGGCGGACCTCCAGGGTCTTGGCCCCGGTTTCCGCCAGCAGCTCCAGGCAGCCCAGGATGTAGCGCACCGAGCACTCGGAGAAGAAGATGATCGAGCCGTTGACCACGATGTTGGTGTTCGGCCCGTAGATCATGAACAGGTTGGGGAAGTTCGGCGCCGTCATGCCCAGGTAGGCGCGCGGGTCGCCGGCCCACTGCTGGTGCAGCTCGATCCCGCCCTTGCCGGTGATCTTCATCGGCGACAGGAACTTCGAGGCGGTGAAGCCGGTGCCGTAGATGATCACGTCGGCTTCATGCAGCACGCCGTCGTCGGTGACGAGGCCGTCCGGGGTGATCTTGCTGATCGCCGTGGTGACCAGGTCGACGTTGGGCTGCTGCAGGGCCGCCAGCCAGACGCCGTTGTCCAGCAGGGCGCGCTTGCCGCCCAGGGGGTACTGCGGCACTACCTTGTCGACCAGGTCCTCGCGTCCGGCCACCTGGCCGCGGAGGATTTCGGCGATCATGTCGCGGAACGCCTGGTTGGCCTCGCTGACCGCGGTCGCGGGGCCCGTCCAGTCGGGATCGGCGCGCACGGCCGGCAGCAGGCCGTCGGTGGCCATCCACAGCAGCCAGAAGCGGTACCAGCGGTCGTAGTAGGGGATGTTCTCCAGCAGCCACTTTTTCCCCTCCGCGACGTCCTCGTGGTAGTGCGGCGTGGGGAAGCACCAGGGCGGCGTGCGCTGGAAGACTTCCAGGTGGCCGACCTTGCCGACGATCTCCGGCACGAACTGGAAGGCGCTGGCGCCGGTGCCGATCACGGCCACGCGCTTGTCCGTCAGGTCGACGTCGTGATCCCAGCGCGCGGAGTGGAACGCCGGACCCTTGAAGCTGTCGCGGCCCTCGATGTCCGGCAGGCGCGGGCGGTTCAGCTGACCCACCGCGGTGATCACCGCGTCGGCCTCCAGGGTCTCGGTCCCGCGCGGCGTGCGCAGGGTGGCCTGCCAGACGCCGCGCGCCTCGTCGAAGGTCAGCGCCTCGACCTCGGTCTGGAAGCGCACGTGCTTCTTCAGGTCATAGCGCTCGGCCACGTCCTGGAAGTACTTCAGCAGCACCGGCTGGGTGGAGAAGTGCTGCGGCCACAGGTGGTTGGGCTCGAAGGAATAGGAATAGAAGTGGTTGGATGAGTCGACCCGGCAACCTGGATAGGTGTTCTCCAGCCAGGTGCCGCCGACGTCGGCGTTCTTCTCGACCACGGTGTAGCCGACGCCCGCCTCGTTCAGCCTGATCGCCGCCAGGATGCCGGACATGCCCGCGCCGATCACCAGCACCTTCATCTTCGCCGCAGCGGCCTTGAGCTTCGGCGTCTCCCACTTCGGACGCTTGCTGCTCTCGCCCATCAGGTCCAGCTCGTCCTCCAGGAAGTCGAGGTAGCTGGACGGGATGTCGACGCCGGTGATGTAGTCCATCATCGGCCGGATCGCCTCGGAGGCCAGGTCGCCCACCGGCTGGCGGCGACCCTCCAGGTAGTCGGTGATCACCCCCTTGGCGAAGGCGCGCATGATCGCCTGCTCTTCGTCGGGCACGCCGATGTTGTTGCGGTCCATCGGCGCGTAGGCGGGGCGCCATTCGGGCTTCAGGTGATGGGTGTTGCCGGTCAGGTGGACCAGGGCCGTCATCAGGGCGGGCAGGTGGGCGGCGTCGATCGCCTCGTCCAGATTGGTGGCGTAGTCCAGGGGCATGGTGTTCCTTCCCTAGCGGGTCCGTCGGCGGTTTCGCCTGTTGTGAACCCGATTGTCTTCCCGCCCCCTTAAGCCCCAGCCGCCTATAGACTGCCGACCTGCCGGCGCGCGGCCGCCGCGGGCGGCGGCGCGCCTTCCGGGCCGGGTCCGACAGGGATCCGCGGCGCGGCGCGGTCACGGCGCTTCAGAGCGCGGTTACCGGCATGGCGCCCTCATGTGGCGCCGGCGTCAAGGGCGCCGTCGCGGCGCCCGGGTCCGGCGGCGATGCGACGCGCGCGGCTCAGGCCGCGGCGTGCGTGCGGGCGGCGCCTTCGCCGGTCAGGGCCTGGGCGATGGTCAGCACCGCACGGCGAGCCTCGCCGTCGCTGATCTTGGCGAAGGCGGCCAGCAGGTCGGTGGCGCCGGGCGTGGCCAGCTGGGCATAGATGATCGCTTCCACCGGCGCGGAGCCGTCTTCGCCCACCAGGGCGGCCACGGTGGTCTCCAGCTTCGCGGCGATCTTCACCAGCATGGAGGCCGAAACGCGGTTGGCGCCGCGTTCGTACTTCTGCACCTGCTGAAAGGTGATGCCGAGGGCGTTGGCGAGTTGGGTCTGGCTCAGGCCGAGCCAGCGACGGCGAATCCGAACGCGCGCGCCGACGGCGACGTCGATCGGGTCCGGTCCCTCGCGATTAACAGCCTGCATTATCAGCGTTCTCCAGAAGTGGCGGGAATTACCCCGCTTACAGCCCCAAAGTGAAAAACGCTAGGGCGCGCGCGTGAAAGGGGAATTGACGCCAAGATCACAACTTGTCCGGCTTCCACCGATCCAAGCATCCACCAAAGGGCCTTGCGGCTCAACGCACCGATGCGTCGGGTTTGAAACCATGATTCCACTCTGAGCTCTACTTCCAACAATTCGACCGCTCTGGCCGGTGTCGTTTTCGAAACAGAGAATATATCTCCAGATTCTAGATGGTGGAGCGCATGTATCTTTGAACGAAAGGTTGTGGTTGACTGCCGTGGCGGCGCCGGTCGCTGAATAGAGTGTAGATACACGCGTTTCGGGGAGACGTTTTTATGACGGCCGACATCGTCATTCCTAAGGACATCGCGACGGCGGTGATTGCGCCGGCCGCCTATGCTGAAGACGCTCCGGCGCTCGAAGCGTTCCGCTGGCTGCGCGCCAATAATCCACTCGGCCGGGCTGAACTGGACGGCGTGTACCCATTCTGGGTGGTCAGCAAGCATGCCGACATCCTCGAGATCAGCCGGCAGAACGACCTTTTCCATTCTGGCGACATGCCAACGACATTTACCACCATAGAGGGCGATCGCTATGTCCGCGAGCGCACTGGCGGCAGTCCGCACCTGCTGCGCACCCTGGTGCAGATGGATGCGCCGGATCATCCGAAGTACCGGCTGCTCACCCAGTCGTGGTTCCTGCCGCAGAACATCCGTGGCCTGGAAGACCGCATCCGCGGCATCGCCCGCGCCCACGTGGAGCACATGGCCTCGCTGGGCGGCGAGTGCGACTTCGTGCGCGACGTGGCCCTGACCTACCCGCTGCGGGTGATCATGGAGATCCTGGGCGTTCCGCCCGAGGACGAGCCCCGCATGCTGAAGCTGACCCAGGAACTGTTCGGAGCCGGCGATCCGGAACTGAACCGCTCGGGCGCGGAGGGGCGCGACAACGACGCGGCGATGCTGGAGCTGCAGGCGGTGATCGCCGACTTCTTCATGTACTTCAAGCAGCTGACCGATGACCGCAAGGCCAATCCGCGCAACGACGTCGCCTCGGTGATCGCCAATGGCCAGATCAACGGCGAGCCGATCAACGACTTCGAGGCGATGAGCTACTACGTCATCGTCGCCACCGCCGGCCACGACACTACCTCCTCGTCCACCGCCGGCGCCGTGTGGGGCATGTGTCAGTATCCGGAGGCGTTCGCCAAGGTGAAGGCCGATCCGTCGCTGATCCCAGGCCTGGTGGACGAATCCATCCGCTGGATCACCCCGGTGAAGCATTTCATGCGCTCGGCCACCGCCGACACCGAGCTGCGCGGCCGCAAGATCAGCAAGGGCGACTGGCTGTGGCTGGCCTATCCCTCCGGCAACCGCGACGAGGAGGTGTTCGAGGACCCCGACGCCTTCCGTCCGGAGCGTACGCCCAACCGGCACCTGGCGTTCGGCTATGGGGCGCACCTTTGCCTGGGCCAGCATCTGGCGAAGATGGAAATGCGGATTCTCTGGGAGGAGCTGCTGCCGCGGCTGAAGTCCCTGGAGTTCGCCGGCGAGCCGGCGCGCTCGGCCGGCGCCTTCGTCGGCGGCCCCAAGCGCCTGCCGATCCGCTACCAGTTCGCCTGATCTTCGCCGCCCGGGGTTGACCCGGCCGCCCTGTCCCGCTGCTAAGGGGGCATGAGCGGACCGACCGGCATGAAGGTGACCGTGGCCGGGGCAGGGGCCTTGGGCTCGGTGCTGGCATTGTTCCTGGCGGACGCCGGGGCCGAGGTGACCCTGGTGGACCCCGGCGGGCGGCCGAACGCCTCGGCGGTGGCCGCCGGCATGGTGGCGCCGGTGTTCGAGGCGCTGCTGGACGGCGACACAGGCGTGGACTTCGCCGTGCTGAGCGAGGCGGCGGCGCTCTGGGGCCCGCTCAGCGCCCGCATCGGCGTGCAGCCGGACCGCGCCGGCGCCCTGGCTGTGGCGACGGCCGAGACCCTGGAAGCCTGGGAAGCCGCCGCTCAGCGCCTTGGGGCGACCGTCGCGCGACGGTCGGCCGGCGAAGCCGAGGCGCTGGTCTCGGGGCTGAAGGCCGCCGACGGCGCACTGTTCACGACCGGCGACTTCCGCATCGACCCTGCAGCAGTCCTGGCTGCGGTGGCGCGCGCCGGATCGGTGCGGCGCGTCCTCGGTCGGATCGCCGGGTATTCGGCGGGTGTGGTCCGCCTGGAGGCCGGCGAGACCTGGGCCGCGGACCGGCTGGTGGTCGCCACCGGCGCGGCGGTGGGATTGGCCGAGGCGGTCCCCGAGCTGAAGGCGCTGCGGCCGATCAAGGGGCACATCCTGCGCCTGGCCGGGGGACCGTCGGCTGGGCCGATGGTGCGCCTGGCGCGCGGCTATCTCTGCCCATCGCCCGGCGGCGCCATCGTCGGCGCCAGCATGCAGCCGGGCCGCTGCGACACCGAGATCGAGCCGGAGGTGGTGGCGCGGCTGCTGGATCAGGCCCGCGCGGCCTTCCCGGCTCTGGATGGGGCCGGGCTGGTCGCCGCGGCCGGCGTCAGGGCTGAGACCCCCGACCACCTGCCGCTGGCCGGGCGCTCGACGACGCCGGACATGTGGATCGCCGGCGGCGCGCGCCGCAATGGCTGGCTGCTGGCTCCGTTGATCGCCCGGGCGCTGACCGACGCCCTGCTCTCGGACGGGGAGCCGCAGCTCCCCGCCGGCTTCGATCCTCGACGCTTCGGCTAGTTGCCCTCGCTGAGTTGGAACTTGATCGGGATCTCCACCGTGCCGCCGGCGACGGCCTGACCATCCTCCATCTGCGGCCGCATCTTGAAGTACCGCGCCAGCTTCTGCGCCGCCGCGCCGAAGCCGTAGTCGGCCGGCGTCTCGCTCAGCACCGTGCAGGCCGAGACCGAGCCGTTGGCGGCCACGGTGCAGCGCAAGGTCGCCGCGCCGGACATGTTCATGCGGATCGCCCGCTCCGGGTACCAGCGGTTCACCTCGTCGGCGCTGGGCCGGCTCAGCCAGTCCGGACGGGTGATGTGCTTGGGCTGCGGCTGGGGCGGCGCGACGACCACGTTCGGAGGGGTGAGCGTCCGGGGCGGGTCGGCTGGCGCCGGGGTCGTCTTCGGCGGAACGTCGACGAGCAGCGGATCGGGATGCGGGACGTCCGGCACGAGCGGTGGATTATGGATCGTCGGATGCGGGATCTGCTTCTGCACAGGCTGCGGCGGCGTCTGCTTCACCGGGTGCTGGATGTCGATGATCGTCGGCGGGTCTTCCGGCTCGGCGAGCGGCTTCGGCACGTTGAAGTTGGCGTTGTACAGATAGATGCCGACCGCCACGTGGGCGACGATCGAGGCGCCGATGGCGATGCTCATGCCCCGCGACATCTTGCGCCGCGGCGTGTCGCCGGCGATCGAGTGGAAGACGGCCCCGTTGATGGGTTCCCGGATGACCATGCGAACCTCCCTGGTTCGATTATAGTTGTGGGAAGCGTCGGGCTGTCGTTTGCGCCTGTAAAGCATCCGTCCTGTGCCGGGCGGCAGTTATCGCGGTTTAGTTACTGCGGATTTGGTAGTTTAGGCGGAAAGTCCATTTATCCAGGACTTGAGTGGAACGCGCAGTCCAAGATACGAACGGGCGTTTGTGGAGATGCGGAGGGGGAATACGCATTTGCTCGCGCCGCCCAAGGCCGCGCGCGGGGGTGCGCGCCGCGCCGCGCGCGAACATGGTTAAGCCGCCTTTAACCATAACCCGCCACCAATGAGGCCATGCCCATTGAGTCCATCCGCGGGGTCGTCGAGGCGGCGATCCAGAGCGCGTCCAACGCCACGGGCGTGGACTTCGGCTTCCTGCTGGGCACCGCCAAGCGCGAGAGCGGCTACAATCCCGCGGCCAAGGCGCCCACGTCGTCTGCGGCCGGCCTCTACCAGTTCACCGAGCAGACCTGGCTTTCGACGTTGAAGAAGTACGGCGCGCGCCACGGCTACGCCCGCTATGCCGACCTGATCGAGACCGGCGGCGACGGGCGGCTGCGGATCAACGGCTCGGACGCGCGGCAGGCGGTGATGGCGCTGCGGCTCGACCCGCGCGCCTCGGCGCTGATGGCCGGCGAACTGACCGCGGACCACGCCTCCTACCTGCGCGGACGGGTGGGGCGCGACCCGACGGCGGGGGAGCTGTACATCGCCCACTTCCTGGGCGCCGCCGGATCGGCCAAGCTGATCGAGGCGGCGCACAGCCAGCCGGGGGCGGCCGCCTCGGCCCTGTTCCCCGACGCCGCGCACGCCAATCCCACGATCTTCTACCGTCAGGGTCGCTCGGCGACGGTGTCCGAAGTCTACGCCAACCTGACCGCCGCGCCGGGCGCCAGCCGCCCGATGGGCGCCGCCCAGCCGGCGCAGGAGGATGACAAGGCGTTCGTGCAGTACGCTTCCGCCCGCCGCGCCGACCGGGTCGCCGCCCAGCGCGAAGTGGTGGACCTGATCCTGCGCGGGCCTCAGTCGGTGGACGACGTGGGCGCCAGCGCCACCAGCCGCGCGGCCGGGGCGATGTTCTCCGCCGAGATGCTCCAGGTGCTCTCCGAAGCGCGCCGCGGCCACGGCGGCTGAAGGCCGTCAGACCGCCGAGCCGTCCGCGATCAGCGCCTCGATCTCGGCCGCCGAATAGCCGGCCTCGGCCAGGACCTGCCGCGTGTGCTGGCCCAGCCCCGGCGCGGTGCGTTTGACGCTTTCCGGCTGACCGGGCAGTCGGGCGGGCCCCGCCGGCGCCAGGTAGCGCTCGCCATTGTCCTCTTCCACCTCGGTGAAGCAGCCCGCGGCCTGCGCCCACGGGTCGCCGGCGACCTGGCCGGGGTTCTGCATCGGCGCCCAGATCACGTCGCCGGCGGTCAGGCGCGCGCCCACCTCGGCCAGCGACAGCTTGGAGAAGCCGTCGTCCAGCGCGTCGATGAGGGCGGCGGCGTTCTGGGTGCGGTCGCGCGGCGTGGCGAAGCGGGGATCTTCCATCAGCTGCGGCAGGCCGGCCGCGCTGGTGATCCCGGCCCAGTCGTCGGCGCCGTGGCGGGTGACGGTGCACACCCAGGTGCCGTCGGCGGTCGGCCAGTAGTTGGACAGCGGATTGAACAGCTCCCGGCGCGAGCGCGTCGCCGCCACCTTGCCGAAGCGAAGCTGGATCGCGGTGTTCCAGCCGTTGGCGAACACGCCGGTGCGCAGCAGCGAGGTCTCGATCTGGCGGCCGACGCCGGTGCGCGCGCGCTCGTTGACCGCGGCCAGGGCGGCCGAGACCGTGGCCAGGGCGCAGATCTCATCGCCGACGCCCGGCCCGATCGGAAACGGCTCCACGCCGCGCGGGATGGTCGAGCTGGCCACGCCGCCCCGGCTCCAGAAGGCGGCGATGTCGAAGGCGGGCATGTCGGCGGCCTCGCCCTCCAGGCCGTACCCAGTGACGTTGCAATAGATCAGCCGCGGCAGCTCGGCGTGCACCGAGGCGAAGTCCAGCTTGGCCCGCTTCAGGGCCCGCGGCCGCAGGTTGGTGATGAAGATGTCGGCGTCCTTGAGGATCCGCACCAGGGCGTCGCGGCCGCCAGGCTTGCTGATGTCCAGCACGACGCCGCGCTTGCCGCGGTTCTCGAACTCGAAGACCGGGTTGTGCTTCAGGTGCGGCGAGGCGGAGAAGGTGTGGCGGGTGGGATCGCCGCTGCGGCTCTCCACCTTGATCACCTCGGCGCCCCAGTCGGCCATGACCATCGCCGCGCTCGGACCGGCGACATAGGTGGAGAACTCCACGACCTTCAGACCTTCGAGCACCCTGGCCTCCCTGCCGCCGGTTCGCCTGCGGCGACGCGTCGCGCCGCCGCCTGTTGGCGGTTTAGCGGCTGCGGGGCGGGGGCGATAGGCGCCGCGAGGGCAGGGCTCAGGCGACCGCCCGAGGGCCGGTCGCGGGGGCGAGCGCGGGCGCCGCGCGACGGGCGATCTCGGCCAGGGCGCGAGCCACGCCGCTGACCGTCACCGGCTTGCGCATCACTGTGTCCGCCCCGGCGTCCAGGCATTCGCGGGCTTCGTCGGCGTCGCCGGCGATCATGGCGACGATTCCGATTCCCCGCGCCGGCCCGGGCAGGGCGCGGATCGCCCGGGCGACCTCAGGCCCGTCCATCTCGGGCATGCGCCCGTCCAGCATGATCACGTCGAAGTCGACGATGCGGGCCAGTTCGACCGCGCGCCGGCCGTTCTGCGCGTGCACCACCTTGTGGCCCAGCTGCTCCAGCACCCCGCGCAGCATGGCCGCGTTCAGCGCCTCGTCCTCGGCCATCAGCACGCGCAGGCCGCCGGGGCCCTCGATCGTCGCGCGCTCGTCCTCGTCCTCGGCATCGATCAGCGCGGCGCTGTCGTAGGGCAGCTCCAGGGTGAAGCAGCTGCCGACGCCCACGGCGCTGTCGGCGACCAGGGCGGCGTCCATCAGGCGCACGAGCTGGCGCGACAGCGACAGGCCCAGGCCCGCGCCGGAAACCCCGGCCGCGGTGCGCGCCACCCGCTTGAAGGGTTCGAAGGCCACGCGCAGCTCCTCGGGAGTCAGTCCGGGGCCGGTGTCGGCGATGGCGATGGTCAGACGGCCCTCGCCCTTGCGTTCGACCCGCGCCTCGATCCGGCCGCGCAGGGTGTACTTCACGGCGTTGGACAGCAGATTCGCCAGCACCTGGCGAACCCGGACCACGTCGGCGACGGCCGCGCCCACCCGCCGGCCCTCGAGCTCGGGCTCCACATAGAGCGAGAACTCCAGCCCCTTGGCGGCGGCCTGCTGGCGCACCTGGACGGAGAGTTCGCGCATCGTCCTCACAGGGTCGAACGGCGCGGCGTCGACGGTCAGGCGGCCGGCCTGCGCTGTCTCGGTGTCCAGGGTGGCGTTCAGCACGGCGATCAGGTCGTTGGCGGCGGCGAGGGCCGCGCCCAGCTGCTCGCGCGAGGGGGCGGCGCGCCCGTTCTGCCCGGCGGCGGCGGCCAGCACGTGGGCGACGCCGGTCAGGCCGTTGCGGATCTCGTGCGACAGGGTGGCCACGAGATCGGACTTTGAGCGCGCCAGCCGCTCGGCCTCGGCGAGCGATCGCTCGCGCTCGGTCGAGAGGCGTTCGCGGTCGGCGGCCATGACGAACTGGCGGCGCAGGTTGCGGTTCATCAGCAGGGCCAGCAGGAAGGCCAGGGCGAAGGCGCCCCAGGTGATCACCCCGTCCTGGCGCGACTCCGGCCGCACGAACATCGCCAGCAGCGGACCGGCCATCGCGGCGGGGCCGACGATCAGCAGGCCCGGCAGCGAGGTGGCGGCGAAGAACAGGCAGATCACCGCCGCGGCGGCGGCCATCATCATGATCGTCTGGCCCGCGGCCCCGGCGCCGGCGCCCATGGCCGCGATCTGCGCCACGGCTCCCGCCCACAGCAGCCCGCCGAGGATCTGGATTCGTTGACGGCGGGCGACATCCCGCGCCTCCGGCCGCTTCAGCCAGTTCACGATGATGTAGAAGGCGCCCCAGTTGATGGCGAACACCGAGAAGGTCGCCGCCATCACCTCGCTGTTGGCGGCGTAGGACCCGGCCCAGACGTAGAACGGCAGGCACACGGCGAACACGCCAAGCGCCTGCGGCAGAAGGGCCTGCTGGGCGTCCAGCGCCTGCAGCGTCAGGGCCTCGGCCTCGCTGTGCGGGGCCGGTCGGGCGGCGTCGCCGGGGAGGGCGGAGGACATGGCGGGGCGGTCACCTCTGAAGCGTATTCGCCTCGCAGACTACCCGCGCCGCCTTGTCCCGGGGTTACGGGACAGCGTTAACGAAACCTCGCCGGCACAAGCAATCATTAAGCCTAACCGACCATGCTGCTGGAGAAGAGATTCGGGCCCCGGGGGCGGGGCGGGCGGGAAGACATGGCCACCACGCGCGCGGCGCTCACCGACAACGACATCCGCACCCTGATCAAGGGGGCCACGGCCGACGAGCGCGCCGTCGCCGCCCACCGGCTCTGCCGGCACATCGACCGCGCTGACCTGACCGACGAGGAACGCGACGAGGCGCAGCAGATCCTCCGGATCATGGCCTCGGACGCCGCCGAGCTGGTCCGCCGCGCCCTGGCCGTGACCCTGAAATCCTCGCCATTGGTGCCGCGCGACGTGGCCAACCGCCTGGCCCGCGATATCGAGAGCATCGCCCTGCCGGTGCTGAACTTCTCGCCCGCGTTCAGCGACGAGGACCTCGCCGAGATCGTCCGTCTGGGCGGACCGGTGCGCCAGGTGGCGATCGCCAAGCGCCCTGTCCTGTCGCAGAAGGTCACCGCCGCCATCGTCGACTTCGGCGTCGAGGAGGCCGTCGGCCGGGCCTGCGCCAACGAGAACGCCGACTTTGCTCCGCGCAGCCTGGAGAAGGCCGTCGAGCGCTTCGAGCAGTCGGAAAGGGTGCTGGCCGCCATCGCCTTCCGCCAGGTGCTGCCGCTGTCGGTGACCGAGCGGCTGGTCAACCTGGTCTCCGAACAGGTTCGCGAGCACCTGATCACGCACCACGCCGTCAGTCCGGAGACGGCGCTGGCCATCGCCCTGGGCGCGCGCGAGCGCGCCACCCTCGACCTCGTCGACCAGGCCGGCCGCGCCGCCGACATGCGCGCCTTC
This sequence comes from Caulobacter sp. KR2-114, assembly GCF_049446115.1. Classification (NCBI taxonomy): domain Bacteria; kingdom Pseudomonadati; phylum Pseudomonadota; class Alphaproteobacteria; order Caulobacterales; family Caulobacteraceae; genus Caulobacter; species Caulobacter sp. KR2-114. The sequence continues at coordinate 805,978 of NZ_JBMSEC010000002.1, read as the reverse complement.
GTCGCCTATCTGCACAAGATGGGCCGGCTGACGCCCTCGCTGATGTTGCGGGCCCTGGCGCACGGGCACATGCCGTTCTTCGAATGGGCCGTGGCCGAACTGGCCGGCGTGCCGCACCACCGTACCTGGCTGATGATCCACGACGCTGGGGAACTGGGGCTGAAGGCGATCTACGAGCGGGCCGGCTTGCCGGCGCGCCTGCTGCCGGCGTTTCGGGCCGGGGTCGACGCCTTCCATTCGGTGGAGTTCGACGGCGCCGACCACGACCGCGCCCGCTTCCAGCGGCGTATGCTGGAGCGCTTCCTGACCCAGCCGCTCAGCGCCTCGCGCGACGACGTCGACTACCTGCTCGACAAGCTGGACCGCATGTCGGTCGGGCCCCAGGAGACCCCGCGGCTCAGCGCCGCCGCCGGCTAAAGCCGGCTCAGGCCCGCCGGGGCCTGACCTCGCGGCGCCCTTGATCCGCCTCGGGGGCGCGCCCAAGCTGGCGGCATGACCGAGGAAGCCCCCAAGCCGCCCGCGCCGATCCTGCCGGCCGCCACCATCCTGCTGGTGCGCGACGCGCCGACCTTCGAAGTGCTGATGGTCAAGCGCCACCACCAGATCGACTTCGCCTCCGGCGCGCTGGTGTTCCCGGGCGGCAAGACCCACGCCGGCGACCACGACCCGGACTGGGAGTTCCGCACCCTGGGCTGGGGCGCCGCCCTGCCGGAGAAGCGGCCGCTGCGCATCGCCGCGATCCGCGAGGCCTACGAGGAGACCGGCATCCTGCTGGCCCGCCACCCCGACGGCTCTCCCTTCACCGCCGACGACCGGGCGGCCAAGGCGCGCGACGACATCGCCCACGATCGCCGCTCGTTCCTGGACCTGGTGAAGGAGCTGGACGTCAGCCTCGACCTGGAGGCCCTGTCGGTGTTCGCCCGCTGGATCACCCCGCCGCTCACCGCCAAGCGGTTCGACACCTGGTTCTATGTGGCCATCGCTCCCGAGGACCAGCTGGCGGTGTGCGATGGCTGGGAGACGGTGGACGCCGAGTGGATCGCCCCGGCGGAGGCCCTGCGTCTGGGCGCCGCCGGCGAGCGGACGGTCATCTTTCCCACGCGCATGAACCTGCAGCTGCTGGCCGAGGCCGCGGGCGCGGAGGATGCGGTGGAGCGGGCGCGGGCGCGCGAACTCGTGACGGTCGAGCCCAAGGTCACCGACACGCCGCAAGGGCGGGTTCTGGTGATCCCGCCGAACGCGGGCTACGGCGAGGTCGCCGAGCCGCTGTCGAAGGTGATGTGAGCCGAGGCCCAGCGTCTATCAGGCGAAGCCAGCGCGGCTTCGCCTGACAGGCTCCAAATGTTTGAAGGCAGACCTTTTTCGGACCGAGGAAGCTCCAGCCCTCAGCCGGCGGCCTGCATGGCGCGGACCTGGCCTTCCAGTTCCTCGGCCAGGGCCTTGCCCACCGGATTGGTGTCGGTCTGGATCTGGTTGCGCACGGCGGCCTTGATGCCGTCGATGTGGGCGTCGATCAGGAACATCGGCGCATCCATGCGGGTCTTCGGATCGTCGATCAGCTTGCACAGCGAGCCGGCGATGCGCGTCACCAGCGGATATTCGTAGGTCGCGCCCAGGCCCTTCAGGTCGTGCGCCCGGAAGTACAGGTTCTCGGCGGTCTCGGGGGTCAGGCCGTCGGTCTTGATGCGGTTGCGGGCGGCCTCCAGCTTGGTGACCTCGTCCTGCAGCCACTGCGCGAAGTTGCCGGCGAGGCTCTTCAGCGCCGCCTCAGCCTTGGCCACCGCCGCCGCGTCGATCCCGCCCAGCCGGCCGCCCACCTTCAGACGAAGCGTATTGGACGCCGGAATGACCTGACTGGAATTGGTCTCGCTCAAGGCTCACCCCTCCTGAATACTCAGGTGAAGCTAGGCAGAAAGGCTTAACAACGCATGATCCATGCCGCCTCGCGGCCTGCGGCGACGGGTCTCAGGGGGGCGGATCAGGCCTGGAACTGCTCGGCCAGCATGCGCTCTTCCAGGCTGCGGCCGGCGTCGAACAGCATCACCAGCGAGATCGACCGGTCCTCCACGACCTCGACGCGCACCACGTTGCGCACCTCGACGTTGTCCGCCACCGCGCTGACCGGCCGCTTGTCGGCCTCGAGGATCTCGAAGGTGACCTTCGCCCGATGCGACAGCAAAGCGCCGCGCCAGCGGCGCGGGCGGAAGGCGCTGATCGGGGTCAGGGCCAGCACCTGGGCGTCGATCGGGATGATCGGGCCATGGGCCGAGAGGTTGTAGGCCGTGGAGCCGGCCGGCGTCGCCACCATCGCGCCGTCGCAGATCAGCTCGGCCAGGCGCGGACGGCCGTCGATCAGGATCCTCAGCTTGGCGGTCTGGCGGGTCTCGCGCAGCAGGGAGACCTCGTTGATCGCCAGCGCCTCGTGCTCGGCGCCGCCCGCGTCCTCGGCGCGCATGCGCAGCGGATGGATGTGCGACAGCTCCGCGGCGGCGATCCGCTCCAGCAGGCCATCCTCGCGGTAGTCGTTCATCAGGAAGCCGACCGAGCCGCGGTTCATGCCGTAGATCGGCCGCCGCGTCGCCAGGTTCTGGTGCAGCACCTCCAGCATGAAGCCGTCACCGCCGAGTGCGACCACCACGTCGGCCTCATCCTGCGTCGCCGCGCCGTAGCGCGCTTCGAGGGCCGCCTTGGCTTCCTGCGCCTCGGGCCGGTCGCTGGCCAGGAAGGCGAGGCGAGGGTGGGGGGGAGGGCCGCTCATGCGGGCGGCACAAGAGGCAAAGCCGCCGGCAAAGTCAAACCGTCACAAAGGCCCCTGGCGTCGTCGCCACTTGTGAAGGGCGCCGGCATTGGCGAACCCCAGCATCGGGGCCAGCTCCGCCCACGTCCTGCCCGGCCGGGAGCCCGCCTCCGACAGGAGGGTCCGCCGCACGCGGTCCAGCACCGACGCGAAGCTCTGGCCCTCCTCGGTCAGGCGACGCTGCAGGGTGCGCGCGCTCAGGCCCATCGCCTCGGCGACGAGCGGCAGGCGCACGGCGCCGCCGTCGGCCAGCACCCGGCCTATCCGCCACTCGACCGTGCCGACCACGTCGTCGTCGGGCGGCCGCTCGCCGACCTTTCGCGCGATGTGCTCGGCCAGGATGCGGAACAGCAGGGGGTCGGCCCCGCGAATTGGGCTTGTGAACAGGGCGGGGTCGTAGACCAGCGCATTGTCGGGGCAGGCCCCCTGCACGGGGCAGCCGAAGTGGCTGGCGAGAGCCTTGTCACCCTCGTCCAGGGCGTGGCGGACATAGGCGGCGAGGGGGCGTGCGCCGACGATGGCGTGCAGCAGCGTCGAGATGATGGCCAGGCCGCACTCCGCATCCTGGCGGCGCGGGCCTTCGGCGAGGTCGCCACCGTCGTAGAGCAACATCACCTCACCCGGCTCCAGGCGCCGGACCTCGAAGAAGCCGCCATCCTGCTGGAACACGAACCAGCGCGCCGCGGCGACGAGGGCGTCGGCAATGGTCGGCGCATTCATCAGCAGATAGCCCAGGGCGCCGAGGTCCCCGGGCTGGAACGCCGCGCCGACCCGCAGCCCGAAGTGCGGGTCGCCGGCTTCCTGCGCGGCCCAATGCAGCAGACCGGCGAAGAGGTCGTTGGCGACGGTCTGTCCGGCCCAGGCGTCGGGGACCCGGCGCACGCCGGCGCGGCGGAGGAACGGCCGGCAGTCCAGGCCACGCTGCCTCGCCACGGCGATGGCGCGGTCGAGGGTGAGGCCCTGGATCAGGGTGGTGCGAGGCATGCGATGTCTGGCGTGATCGGATATCAGGTTGGCGTCTCTGGATACGCCCGTCGCCACGCCTTCGGCTAGCGTTCCGGCTGTCGAGCCGGAGGAGCCAGGGCCGTGGTGCATGATTTTCGCGATGTCAGCGTCTGGGTGCAGCCGCCGCCGGACCTGCAGCCGGCGCTGGACGCCGACACGCGCGCGGACGTGGTCGTCGTCGGCGGCGGGTTGACCGGCCTCAGCACCGCCCTGTCGCTGCGGGCGGCGGGCGTCGACGTGGCGATCCTGGAGATGGACTACTGCGGCAAGGGCGCCAGCGGCCGCAACGCCGGGCATCTCACGCCCACCATCGGCAAGGATCTGCCGACTCTGGTGAAGTACGTCGGCAAGGGCCGTGCGGCGGAACTGGCGGGGTTTGCCGATCGGGCCGTGCGGTACACGGAGGCGGCGTTCGCCAGGCACGCCATCGACTGCGACTATGCCCCGGTCGGCAACATCATCGCCGGGGTGCACCCCAGGCACAGGGCGCCGCTGGAGCGGGCGGCCGAGCTGGCGGCCGGCATCGGCGTGGCGGCGTCCTTCCTCGACGAGGCGGCGATGCGGCGGCGCGGCCTGCCGGCGGCGTTCCGGTTTGGCGTCCTCGAAGCGACGGGCGGCCACCTAGACCCCGGCAAGTACGTGATGGGCCTGCGGCGGGCGGCGCTGCAGGCGGGCGTCAGGATCTATGAGCAGTCGCGGGTCGATCGGCTGGAGACCACGGGCCGGGGCGTGCGGGCGGTGGTCGGCAAGGCGGCGATCGTCGGCGAGCGGCTGGTGCTGGCCACGAACGCCTATACGCCCTCGACGCTGGGTCGGATGGGCAGCCGCGTGTTCCCTCTGCGCGTGACCTTGTTCCGCACCGCGCCGCTGGACAGCCGTCAGCGGCAAGCGCTGGGCTGGCCTGGCGGCGAGGGCGTCTATACGGCGCACGAGAGCCTGGAATCCTATCGGATGACGGCCGATGGGCGCCTGCTCGGCGGATCGAAGTACGTCCAGTACGGCTACGGCGGCGGCTTGGCGGACGGCGATCGCCCCGACGTGTTCCGACGCTACGACGGGCTGCTGCGCGAGCGCTTCGCCGAGGTTCCCGACCTGAAGATCGAGACCTTCTGGGGCGGCTGGATCGCCATGACCATCGACTTCCTGCCGTTCAGCCACGCCGACCGCCGGCGCCGGGTGTTTCACGGCATGGGCTACAACGGCCACGGCGTCGCCCAGGCGACCTACAACGGCGCCCTGCTGGCGGACCAGGTCCTGGACCGGCCGAATGGCGACGTCGACCTGCTGCAGCGCAGATCCCCGCCGCTGCCGCCGGAACCCCTGCGCTGGCTCCTCGTGCAGGCCCTGATGCGGATATTCGAGGGACCCGACCGCCGCGTCGACGCGGACCTCAGCGCGGGACGGCGGTAGGCGCCAGCCCAGGGCCTATTGGAACACCATCCAGGCGAAGATCGCCGCGACCACCGCGAAGGCCGAGACGGATTCCCAATAGTGGTCGGGATGCTCCAGGCGCATGGCCATGCGCGGGCGGCCGGTCAGGCTGACATAGGGCGCGCGGCCGGTGATGAGGGCCAGGGCGGTCGACAGGGCCGCGGCCACGGCGCTGAGGCCGATGATCTGATGCTCGGTCATGCGGGGACGATCGTACTCTTGGGCTAGGTGGCGACGGCCTTGCGGAAGGCGCTGGCGGCGATGTCGCTGGCGAACGGGCCGAAGGCCCCGATGGCGCGCCGCTCGCCATCCTCGCCGCCGCCGGGGCGGCCGTGATTGATGTCGCGGACCATGGCCAGGATGGTCGGGAAGGCCCCGCGGTCGATGCCCACTGCGGCGCAGGCCAGGCCGAGCAGCTCGGGACGGTCGGCGCTGGAGACGGCCTTGCGCACCTGCGTCGCGTCGAAGCCGCCGAGCCGCGCCAGGGCGGCCTCGAACAGCGAAAGCCGGCGTTCCTTCAAGGCGCGCAGCAGATAGCCGGGACGCAGCTGGCCGGCTTCCGACAGCTTGTCGATCAGCCGCTTCTCCATCTCTTCCTGTTCGCCGTCCCGCTCCATCACCACCGGCGCGCCCTTGTCGGCGCCGATGTTGCCATGCGCCTCGCTGGCGGCGGCGGCGATGGCCTTGTCCAGCTCGGCCGGGTCGACGCTGAAGCGCGAACAGATGGCGCTGCGCAGCGACTGGCCCACCCAGGCGTAGAGCTGGCCGGCCAGGTCGGAATTGAGCTTCGGATGGCGCACCAGCGGCGCGCGCAGGGCGGCGATCCGGCGCGAGCTTTCCACCAGCCGGCGCATGTCGGCGGCGGAGACGTCGGCGCTGTCGTTGGAGGCCAGGGCGGTCAGCACCGCCGGCTCGTCGCCGTTGAGGATCGCCTGCACCACGGCATTGGACAGCTTCGGCCGCCGGGCGACCTCGATCTGATGTTCGATGGTCGCCTCGACCAGCAGGCGCACCAGATCCTCGTCCTGCAGGATCGGGCTGGCGGCGATGATCGGCCGCGCGACCTCGATGTCGTCCAGCGCCAGCACGTTCACCAGCGCCCGCGGCGCCCAGGCGGCGGTGGCGAGACGATCGGCCAGGCGACGGCGGATGTCATGCTCGGCCTCGACCACCAGGGCCATGAAGATGGACTCCACAAGTCCTTTCACGGCCGGGTCCAGGGAACGCCCCTGGATGTCGGAGTCTTCGCAAATGCTGACGATGCCGCCGAGCAGCTGTTCCCGGTCGGCCGGGTCTCTGCTGCGCGCCAGTTCCAGAAGGTCTTCGGAGCGGGCGCTCATGTCGTGTGGCTGGCCTTGGAATCCAGGGTCATTAGAGGTCAAGCTTCGACGCATCATGTTAAGAACGTGCTTAAACCAATCGGCGCCGGTTCTCCCTGCGCGCGCTTGACGCAGGCCGGCGCCGGCGCGACTCTGAGCTGAACGGATCTCATACAGGAGGAATGGCCATGGCGGACGGTTCGGTCGCGGGCCTCAGCTCGCTCAAGGGCAAGGTTTCCGAGGAGGAATGGAAGGCGCGCGTCGACCTGGCGGCGCTCTACCGCCTGGTGGCGCTCTACGGGTGGGACGACATGATCTACACCCACATCTCGGCCCGCATTCCGGGGCCGGAGCACCACTTCCTGATCAATCCCTACGGCATGTTCTTCGAGGAGATCACCGCCTCGTCGCTGGTGAAGATCGACCTGGAGGGCAAGATCCTGCAGGAGACCCCGTATTTCATCAATCCGGCGGGCTTCACCATCCACTCGGCGATCCACGCCGCGCGGGAGGACGCCCACTACGTGATGCACCTGCACTCCGACCAGGGCGTGGCCGTGTCGGCGCAGAAGGACGGCCTGCTGCCGCTCAGCCAGCATGCCCTGATCGTGCTGCCCAAGCTCGCCTACCACGACTACGAAGGCATCGCCCTGAACCTCGACGAGCGCGAGCGCCTGGTGCACGACATCGGCGACAAGACGCTGATGCTGCTGCGCAATCACGGCACCCTGTCGGTGGGCCGCAGCGCCGCTGACTGCTGGACCGGGATGTTCTATCTGGAGCGCGCCTGCAAGCAGCAGGTGATGGCCCTCTCGGCCGGCCGCGAGAACGTGCTGATCGCGCCGGACGCCGCCCAGGCCGAGGTCAAGTCGCAGACCAGCCGCGGCATCGGCGGGGGTCTGGCCTGGCCGGGCGCCCTGCGCCGGCTGGACCGCGAACTGCCGGGCTACGACGCCTGACGGGGGCCTTCAGCCGAAGGAACGGAAAAGCCGCCGCGAGGCGGCTTTTCTCTTTTCGGGCCGGCCTCAGCAGCCCGGCAGCGTCTTCACGTTGGCCGAGGCGCGAAACAGGCCGGGACCGTTCAGGCTGTAGGTGACCGTGCGGGCATAGTCGCCGTCATAGGTCGCCTTGAACGACTGGCCCTTCACCAGGGCGGCGATCTTCGCCTCGCTGTGGCCGTACTGGATGGCGGCGCCGTCGGCCGGGTCCGGCGTCGGCTGGTCGGCGGTGTCGGGCGACGGATAGTCGAACAGCAGCAGCAGCCGCGCGCGCACCGTCGGCGCACCGGGGGTCAGTTCCACGAGATCGGCCGACTGCACCGCACAGCCCTGGCCCTGGTAGCCGCCGTCGACCTCGAGCCCCGGGTTGTCGAACAGCTCGTCGCGTGAGCGCCAGCCATCGATGGCGCCGAACGAGCCGGTCTCCACCAGCTGCGGCCACTTGCCGGACACCGCCCAGCCGGCCGGGCCGGGCGTCAGGTAGGCGACGCCCAGGAAGCCGGAGTTGACGTGCGCGGCGTCCACCACGTCGCCCTTGGCCACCACGGCGTAGCCGCCGGTGATCGGGATCAGCTTCTGCGGCGTGTAGCGGACCTGGATGGCATCGTGCTGCCACTGCTGGGTCGTCACCGCCGAGCCGTGGGCGCCGAACACCAGGGCGAAGGCGTCGTCGAGGGTGGGCGGCGCGGGGAGGGCGACGCTGGCCGCCTCGGTGGCCGCGCTCATCGCATTGGTCGCCGCGCTGGGGCCGGTGGGCGGCGCGCGCGACCACAGCATCCACAGCACCGCGCCGAGCGCCGCCACGGCGATGGCGGCGCTGACCCCCAGCGCAATGGCCGGAACCGACGGCCCGCGCGGGCTTTGTGCGCCGGCCGGCGGCTCTGCCGGTCCGGGCGCCGGCTCGGCCTCGGTGGGCTCGGACGGGGGCGGCAAGGCCGGCTCGACCGCCGGCTCCACGGGGTCCGGGAGCGGGACGACCGGTTCGGGGACGGCCTGCTGGGGAGGCGCTTCGCCACCCGCGAGGATGACCGCCTTCTGGGCGTCGAACTCCTCGCGCGTCAGCAGCCCTTTCTCGAGCAGGGCGGCCAGGCGTTCGAGGGCGAAGAGCCGGGCGTCAGGACCGTTGTCGCTCATCCGCCGCGCCTTCCCCGGTTCGCCTCAGACCGTCCTCAGGACTTCGGATCGCTGGTGATGGTCTTCAGATAGGCGATCAGGTCGGTGCGGTCCTTGGGGTCCTGCAGGCCGACGAAGGTCATCTTGGTGCCGGGCACCAGGCCCTTGGGGTTGGTCAGCCACTGGTTCAGCTTGTCGGCGTCCCAGGTGATGCCCGAGGCCTTCAGGGCGTCGGAGTAGGCGAAGCCTTCCTTCGACCCGGCCTTGCGGCCGAACACGCCGTGGAGGTTCGGCCCGGTCATGTCGCCGCCGTCCTTGACCGCCGTGTGGCAGGACTTGCACAGCGCGAACTTCGCCTGGCCGCTGTCCAGGTCGGCGGTCTGGTAGGCCGCCGGCAGCTCGGCCAGCAGCGCCTTCTTCTGCGCGTCGGTGAGGGCGGCCGGGGCGGACGCCGGCTCGGCGGGCGCGGACGGCTGGTCGGCGGAGGCCGTGCTCGAGGCGCCGCCCGACTTGCCGCAGGCCGCCAGCAGCGACGCCGCTCCCAGGATCACCACCACAGAAGTTCCGATGCGCATCGCCGTCTCCGCCTGTTGTCTGCCGGAGACATACCGCAGACGGCCGAGCTTGCAACGTCGCTGCCGTCCGTTTGGACTAATCGCCCATCGGACGCTGGCGCATGGACTTCACCGCGCCGCGCTTGGCCTTGCCCTCCAGCCGCTTCTCGCGGGCGGCGCGGGTGGGCTTGGTGACCTTGCGCTTGACCGGCGCCGGCTCGGCCTTGCGGATCAGCTCGACCAGCCGCTCGATGGCGTCGGCGCGGTTGCGCTGCTGGTCGCGAAAGCGACTGGCGCTGATCACGATCACCCCGTCCTGCGTCAGGCGCGAGCCGGCCAGGCGCTGCAGGCGTATGCTGACGTCGTTGGGCAGCGACGGGCTGCGCCGGGCGTCGAAGCGCATCTGCACGGCCGAGGACACCTTGTTGACGTTCTGGCCGCCAGGGCCGGCGGCGCGGACATAGCTGAACTCCAGCTCGCCATCGTCCAGGCTGATGCGCTGGGTGACCTCGATCATCGCCGCCCCCGCATGGCCTTGTTCACCGCCTCGTCGAGCGCCTGCAGGAAGCGCGAGCGGTCGTTGCGGTCGAACGGGCGCGGGCCGCCGGTGATCTCGCCGGTGGAGCGGATCTGCTCCATCAGCGCCCGCTGGGCGATGGCCGAGCCGATGCTGTCGCGGGTGAAGGGACGCCCGTTGGCGCCGATCGCCGAGCCGCCGGCCTGCAGCGTGCGCTCGGCCAGCGGGATGTCGTTGGTCACCACGATGTCGCCCGGCTGCACCCGCTCGGCGATCCAGTCGTCGGCCACGTCCGGCCCGGCGTCCACCTGCACCCGCTCGATGCGCGGGTGGGCCGGAACCTGCATGAAGGCGTTGGCCACCACCCAGGTCTTCAGGCCATAGCGCTGGGCCACCTTGTAGGTCTCGTCCTTCACCGGGCAGGCGTCGGCGTCGATGAAGATTTCGATGGCGCGGGTCATCGCTGGCGGGTCATGGTCCTTCGCCGAAGCTGTGGCCCGATCCGTCGAAAAAGAGAAGGGCCGCGCGGCGCGGCGCTGGGTGCGCGAGATCGCGGAGGGGATGTGATGACGCCCGAGGACTACCTGGCGCACGACGCCATCGGCCTGGCCGACCTGATCCGGCGGCGCGAGGTCAGCGCGCTCGAGGTGCTGGAGGCCGCCCTGGCGCGCACCGCCGATACCAACCCCAAGGTCAACGCGGTGATCCGCCTGCTGGAGGACGAGGCGCGCGCCGCCGCCGCCGGGCCGCTGCCGGACGGGCCCCTGGCCGGGGTTCCCTATCTGATCAAGGATCTCGGCGCGCTGATGAAGGGCGTGCCCACCACCATCGGCTCGCGCCTGTTCCAGGACAACGTGCCGGCCGCCGACAGCGCGGTGGTCGCCGGCTACCGCCGGGCGGGCCTGGTGCTGTACGGCAAGACCAACACCCCGGAATTCGGCCTGGAGCCGGTGACCGAGCCGGAGCTGTTCGGTCCCAGCCGCAACCCGTGGGACCTCGATCGCACGCCCGGCGGGTCGTCGGGCGGCGCCTCGGCGGCGGTGGCGGCGGGCATGGTGCCGGCGGCGCACGCCAGCGATGGCGGCGGCTCGATCCGCACGCCGGCCTCGTGCTGCGGCCTGTTCGGGCTGAAGCCCAGCAAGGGCCGCGTGTCCTTCGCCCCCTCCAACGAAGGCTGGGGCGGCTTTTCGATCCAGCACGCCGTCACCCGCACGGTTCGCGACAGCGCCGCGCTGCTGGACGCCATCTGCCAGCCGCAGCCAGGCGATCCCTATTGGCTGGAGCCGCCGGCGACGCCGTTCCTGGCCGAGGTGGGCCGCGATCCCGGGCGCCTGCGCATCGGCGTGTTCACCGGCGCGATCAATACCGGTGGGCAGATCGATGCGGAATGCGTGGCCGCCGTCGAGGATGCGGCCAGGCTCTGCGAAAGCCTGGGCCACGCGGTGGAGCCGGCGCGCCTGCCCGACATCGGCGTTGCCGCCGCGGCCGCGGGCCAGATCATCGGCGCCAGCATTGCCGCCACCATCGCCGCCGAGGAGGATCGCCGCGGCCGCGCGGTCGAACCCGGCGAGATCGACATGCTCACCCAGGCCATGCTGGGCCGCGGCAAGGCGGTCGGCGGCCCGGACTTCGTGCGGGCGCTGTATGCGGCGCACGCCTATGGCCGGCAGGTCGCGGCGCTGTTCGAGACCTTCGACATCTTCCTGTGCTCGACCCTGGGCTCGCCGGCGATCAGGGTCGGCGAGCTGCGCGGCCAGCCGCTGGACCTGGCCGGCTATGCATCGCGCCTGTTCGCCTTCATGCCCAACACCCAGGCGTTCAACATCACCGGCCAGCCGGCGATGACCGTGCCGCTGGCCTGGAGCCGGTCCGGCCTGCCGATCGGCGTGCAGTTCGCCGCGCGGGCGGCGGAGGAGGCCCTGCTGTTCCGCCTTGCCGGCCAACTGGAACAGGTCCGGCCGTGGGCCAACAGACGCCCGGCGGGGTTCCAGTAGGCCCGCCGGTCGCCCTCCCCCTTGTGGGGAGGGACAGATCGCGAAGCGATCAGGGTGGGGGAGTCAGGGCGTCCCACCGGCCAATCGGAACCTTCCCACCACCGGCGGGTGTTCCCCACCCTGGCGGCTTCGCCGCCTTTCCCTCCCCATGAAGGTGTTCAGACCGGGGACATCGGTGACAGGTGTTCGGGGACATCCGTGACACATGTGGATGATGTCAGTCGGACTGGTTGAGGTCGATGGTTGCGATGCGGTTGGTTCGGAAGAAGACGTCGTAGAGGCCGTCGGTCTGGGTCGGCCTGACGGCGACGAGCTTTCCGTTGAAGGCCTTGGGCACGCGCCATCTGCGGCTTTTGAAGCTGATGCGGGCCTCTGGCGGGACGCGGCGGAGCTGGTCGTCTGGTCCGTGGTCGAAGGGCCGGGGCTTGGGCTGATAGGCTCTTGGGCTGACGGCGTAGCGCTCGGCGGGGACGCCCATGCCGATACCTTCGTGCGGGCGCTGGGTGTTGTAGACGCCGCGCCATTGCTCGAGGTGTCTGGCGGCGTGGTGGAGAGTCTCGAAGGGCGGGCCGGTCAGGGCCTCGGCCTTCAGGGAGCGATGGAAGCGCTCGTCCTTGCCCTGGGTCTGGGGGTGGTATGGCCTGGAGTGGCCGACGCGGATGTCCTGCTCGATGAGCCACACGCCCAGCGGGGTGTAGGGATCGCCAGGTCCGTTGCCCCAGGGCGCGCCGTTGTCTATGGTCATGCGCCAGGGCAGGCCGTAGCGTTCGAAGGCCTTGATCAGGTTGGCCTTTACGGTCGAGGTCTTCTCGTCGGCGCAAGCGGCCAGCACCAGGCAGAAGCGGGAGTGATCGTCCAGGACGGTCAGCGGATGCAGCCGGCCCGAACGCATCGGCACATGGCCCTTGAAGTCCATCTGCCACAGATCGTTGGGCGCGGGATGCTCGAAGCGGGTGAACGGCGCATGGCCGCCGCCGAAGGTCCCCAGCGCCACGCCGTGGCGCTTGAGGACCTGCGTCACCGTCGAGGGTGACGGCGCCGCCAGCCCTTGCCGCTCCAGTCGCTTGGCGATCTTGCGCCCGCCCCAGGCCGGATGCTCCGACCGCACCGCCAGAGCCGCCGCCTCCACCGCCGCGGCCGTGCGCCCAGGACTGCTCAGCGGCCGGCGCGAGCGCTCATCCAGCCCAGCCTCACCCTCCTGCCGATAGCGTGCCAGCAGCCGGTACCCCAACGTCCGGCTCACCCCGAAGCGTCGGCAAAGCTCCGACCGGTTGCACCCCTCCACCAGAGCCAACCGCACAAACTCACGCTTCTGATCCATCGCAGACACCCCCGTGAATGCCATCTCCGACCTCCCTGCGAGATCGGACATGTGTCACGGATGTCCCCGAACACCTGTCACCGATGTCCCCGGTCTGAACAGAAGGGGAGGGTGGGGTCTGCGGGCGGCGATCACACGCCCATTCCCTGGCCGCGGATCAGGGCTCCGGCCAGGGCGGCCGTCTCGGTGACCGCCTTGCGGGCGTTGGCCGAGGCGTGGGTCATGTTGGCCCAGCCGTGCGGCAGCAGTGGAAACTCGCGGGTGACCACGCGGGCGCCCTGGGCGGCGATGATCTCGCCGTAGCGCCGGGCGTCCGGCCGCACCGGGTCCAGCGGGCCGCCGGTGACGATCAGGGTGGGCGGGGCCGGGGGCATGTCGACGTCGAACAGCGACGGGGCGCTCACCTCGCCGTCGGCCAGCTGGCTGCGGATATAGGCCACCGCCGCCCGGCCGACGATCCGCGAATCCTGGAAGATGGTGGTCGACCAGATGGCGTCGTCGATATGCATCAGCGGGTAGACCAGCACCTGCGCCGCGACCGTTCCGGGCCGCTCGGCGTTCAGCGCCGCCGTCAGGGTGATGGCCAGGTAGCCGCCGGCGGAATCGCCGCTCAGCACCAGCCCGTCCGGCCGCACGCCCAGCTCGGCGGCGTGCGTCAGCACCCAGCGGGCGGCGGCCAGGGCGTCGTCGCGCTGCGCCGGATAGCGCGCCTCGGGCGCCAGGCGGTAGGTCGCGGCGATCACCGTCACCTGCGCCCCGTCGGCCAGCCGGCGGCAGAAGGCGTCGTTGGTGTCCAGATCGCCGATCACGAAGCCGCCGCCGTGGATGAACAGCAGCGCCGGCCCGCCAGGCGGCGCCCCTCGCGGCCGATAGAGCCGACCGGGCAGCGGGCCCGCGGGGCCGTCGATCACCAGCTCGCGCACCTCGTCCAGGGGCGGGCAGCGCCGGTCGCGGCCGGCGATGGCGGCGCGGATGGCCGCGCGCACCCCCGCCAGGCCCAGACGGTGGTATTCGTCGGCCCGCGCGGCGAGGGTGCTCTTCAGGTCGCTTTTGATGTCCATGCGGGCGCTCCGGCGCGACCTTCGATGTCAGGTCGAGGTTCGGGCGCCCGCGCGGTCCTGTCGAGTGAAGATGCCGACAGGATCAGAACTCGGCCCGCACCGTGCCGCCGAAGGTCCTGGGCGTGCCGAGCTGCCCGCCGAACCCGTAGGCCGCCGCGCCGGTGATCGAGGACGAGCCGAGGTTCTGGAAATACCGCTTGTCGAAGGCGTTGTTCACCCAGACGGCGACGTCGTAGCGCTCGCCGATGTGGACGCCGAGCCGCGCATTGACCAGCGAATAGGCCGGGATCCAGGCGCCGGGGCTTTCCTGCACGTCGCCGAACACGCCGGAGCGGTAGGAATATTGCCCCTGGATGTACGGCTTGAACCGGCCATGCGCCGGGAAGTCGTAGCGGGCGTTGGCGTTCACCACCCACTTCGGCGCCTGGTACACCGGCTGGCCGGTCAGGCTGGCGACGGTCCCAGCTGGCAGCACCACGCCCACCGGCGCGGGCGGGTTGGCGTAGCTGATGTAGCGGGTGTCGTTGTACGAGAAGTTCAGGCCGAGATCGAGCGCGCTGCTGGCGTGCCAGTCCACCTCGCCCTCGACGCCCTTGGCGCGGATGTCGCCGACGTTGGCCAGGTAGGACTTCAGGCCGGGCGGATAGATGTTGGCCTGCAGTCCGTTCAGCCGGGTGGTGAAGACGTCGATGTTGAAGTCCACCCGGTGCTGGAACAGCGACGACTTGAAGCCCGCCTCCCAGTCCCCCACGGTTTCGGGCTGCAGCACCAGCGGGATGCCGGCCGAAACCGCCGAGTTCAGGTTGATCCCGGCGGCCTTGTAGCCCGTGGAATAGGACACGTAGACCATGGCGTCGTCGGTGACCTTGTACGAGCCGCTGGCCAGGTACGACCAGTTGCCGTTCTTCACCGTCACGTCGTAGCTGAACGGGATCGAGGTGGTGGCGAGCGGCGTGCCCGCCGTCGAGGTGGCGCTGACGCCGTGCCGCTTGTCGTGGGTGTAGCGCACCCCCGCGGTCAGGGTCAGGCGGTCGGTCAGCTTGAAGTTGGCCTGGCCGAACACCGCCGCGCTGTCGGTGGTGGCGACGACGTCGTCGAGATACTGCGAGCCGGGCGCCACGGTGATCGCCGCGGCCGCCGGGTTCGCGAGCCGGGCGTAGGTCGTGTAGAAGGCGCTGGCGTCGTAGCCGAACTGGTTCAGGATATAGTGGTCGCGCAGCTTCTGGTGAAAGAAGTAGGCCCCCGCCTGCCAGGTCAGGCGCCCCGGCTTGGAGGCCAGGCGGAACTCCTGTGAATACTGGTCGTCCTTGGTCTGGGCGACGTTCACCTGGATGATGTCCAGCGGCGTGCCGTCGCTGTCCTGCAGCGGATGGAAGTGCCAGTAGCGGTAGGCGGTGATCGAGGTCAGGTCGGCGAAGCCGAGGTCGTACTTCGCCTCCGCCGAGACCGCGTGCTGGTCGGTCATCATCTCCTGCGGCGCATTGTTCCGGGTGTAGTCCAGGCTGGCTGTCGGGACGTAGCCCAGCGCCGCCAGCGCCGCCTTGGTGCGCGCGGTGGTCGCGCCGGCGCTGTCGGGCAGCACCGACTTCAGCACGCTGACGCAGCAGGTGTCGTCTTCCACGGAGTACTCGCCGCTGAGCTTGAGCGAGAACTTCGCGTCCGGCGTGAACAGCACCTGCAGCCGCGCGCCGCTGCGACCCACGCTATTGGCCGCCGAGCCGGTCTTGATGTTGGGCAGCACCCCGTCGCGCCGCGTGGTGAAGGCGGTCAGCCGGGCGGCGATCCTGTCGTCCAGCAGCGGGCCGTTGAGGCTCAGGCGCACCTGGCCGTAGTTGAAGTTGCCGTACGAGGCCTCCACCGTGGCGCTGGGCGTGGAATTGGGCGCCTTGGTGGTGATGTTCAGCACGCCCGCCGAGCTGTTGCGCCCGAACAGCGTGCCCTGCGGCCCGCGCAGGACTTCCACCTGGTCGATGTCGATCAGGTCGGTCAGCGCCATCCCGGGGCGTCCCAGGTAGACCCCGTCGACATACACCCCGACCGAGGTGTCCAGGCCATCGGAGGCTGAGGACACGCCGATGCCGCGGATGCCGACCGATGAATTGCGCGGGTTGGAATTGTACGCCGTCAGGCTGGGGACCTGGTTCTGCACGTCGGCGATCGTATAGGCGCCCGTCCTGGCCAGGCTGTCGCCGGAGAGGGCCGACAGCGGGATCGGCACGTCCAGCGCGCGCTCGGACTGGCGTCGGGCGGTGACGATCAGCTCGTTGACGGCGGTGGCGCTGGCCGCATCGACGTCGGCGGCGGCGACCGCATCGGCGGCGCGCGCGACGGCGGCGGGCGACAGGGCGAGGGAGGCGAGAAGGGCGGACTTCAGAGACAGACGCATCTTTTGTTGTTCCAGCATTCTTTCAAAGGCGCCGGTTTGTGGTCTTTAAAATCCTATTGGGTCAATATGAAATGAATCTCATTCCTTCTGGCGAATTGAATAGTTTTTCTGGGTCATGGTCGCGCTTGGCGACGCGCATGCCGCGCTGGGGCGGGGTGTCGCGGCCCCGTCGCCATTCGTCGGGCGATCCACTATCTATGCTCAGGGTTTCATGCGGCGGGCGGGTGCGTCCGGCCGGATCTGGATGTCGAGATGCTGTCGCAGCGGTGCCGCTACGCCCTGAAGGCGATGATCAACCTGGCGCGAGCCGAAGGGGCCTCGCGCGGGGTCAGCACCATCGCCGCCGAGGAGAACATCCCGCGCAAGTTCCTCGAGGCGATCATGTCGGACCTGCGCCGGGGCGAGCTCGTGGACAGCGCCCGCGGCAAGATGGGCGGCTACCGGCTGGCGCGGCCGGCGGACCTGATCACCTTCGGCCAGGTGATCCGCCTGATCGACGGCCCCCTGGCGCTGCTCGCGTGCGCCAGCCAGAACTTCTACAAGCGCTGCGACGACTGTACGGACGAGACGGCCTGCGTCCTGCGTCGCATCATGGCCAATGTGCGCAACGAGGTGTCCGAGATCCTCGATCGCACCACCCTGGCCGGCGCCCTGCGCGCGCCCGGCGCCGTGCATCCCCTGCTGCAGGACGACGCCGCGCCCGCGGCCTGATGGCTGCCGAGGCCGCGCCGTACGCGCCCTCTGCGTTCCGATTCTGCCGCCCTGAGAGCCGATGGTGGGCCGCTGTCTGTCAGCGGGTCTGGCATCGCGCGCAGAATTTCTTTCCCGAAGACACCGGGCATGCTCCATTGACATTCATATCAGTTCGATAGGAATAAAAGCCCAGGCCGGCGGCGCTCCTGTCCCGGCCTCGTCGCGGCGGGCGCTGCGACCGCAACCTGGGCCTGGAGCACGCCGTCGTGAGCACCGCCGAAATCCTTGATCGTCCGCAAGCCGCCGCCGGCGCGCGGCCGAAGTTCGTTCCGCGCCGGATCGTCATCGAGCCGGTGACGCCGGTGATCGGCGCCGAGATCTCCGGGATCGACCTTACCCGGCCGCTGGACGCCGAGACGGTGGACGAGATCCGCGCGGCGATCCGCGACTGGCGGGTGGTGTTCTTCCGCGATCAGCAGCTCAGCAACGACCAGCTCAAGGCCTTCGGCCGCCACCTCGGACCCCTGACCCCCGCCCACCCGATCTCCGAGGGCCTGGACGATCACCCGGAGATCTGGGAGCGCGCCGCCGACGAATACCGCGAGCGTCGCCGCAGCGACGAGACCCGCGCCGTCGGCCGCCGTCCGCCCCGCGACTACAAGGGCTGGCACATCGACATCACCTTCGTCGCCAACCCCAACCGCTATTCCATCCTCTACGGGACCGAGATCCCGGCGTTCGGCGGCGACACCCTGTTCGCCAACCTGGTGGCGGCCTACGAGGGGCTGTCGCCCGCCATCCGCACGCTGGCGGATGGGCTGAAGGCCGTGCACCAGACCTCGGCCTACGACGGCGGGGGCGGCGAGCGGCGGCTGCGCAAGGACGGTCGCAAGCCTGGTCCGTTCGCCTCGCTGCATCCGCTGGTGCGGGTTCACCCGGAGACCGGCGAGCGGGTGCTGTTCTTCAACGCCGGCACGGTGAGCCACTTCGAGGGCCTGAAGGAGCGCGAGGGCGCCTTCCTGATCGACCTGCTGTACACCGAAATCACCCGGCCGGAGTACCAGGCGCGCTTCCGCTGGCGGCCGAACTCGCTGGTGGTGTGGGACAACGCGGCGGTCAGCCACGCCGGCCCCATCGACTACGCCCACTTCGACCTGCCCCGCGTGGTGCGCCGCATCACCGTGGCCGGCGACCTGCCGCAAGGCGTCGACGGTTTCCGCTCGCAACCGCTCGAGGGCGAGCTGTTCAACGTTCTCGGCTGAACCGCTTCACAGCCGAGCACCTCGGGCGTCGTGGCCTTTAGTCTCCCCTTCAGGCTGCGGCGCCCGAACCTTCTTGCTTGAGACCGACAGGACGACCGGCATGGCGTCGACAAGAACCGGACTGGCCGCGATCGTCGGCGTGGCGCTCGCCGCCTCGGCGGTGGTGTTGCTGGGCGCGGCCAGGGACCATCGCGGCGTCTTCGCCCGGCCCGGCGACGCCGTCGCCCTCGGCGGCCTGCCGCTGTCTGCGCCGATCCCCGACACCGTGCCGCCCGGCGTCACCCTGACCATCGGCGATCCGACGACCCGCCGGGTGCTGGAACACACGGGCTGGATCAAGGACCTGCCGTTCCAGGTGAAGTGGGCCGAGATCACCGGCGGGCCCGCGGTGACCGAGGCGTTCCACGCCAGGGCGCTGGACGTCGGTTCGGTGGCCAACATCCCGCCGATCCACGCGGTCTGGGTGGGTATTCCGGTGAAGATCATCACCGTGCGGCTGCGGCAGGATCCGCAGGCGCACCCGCTGTACGTGCTGGCCGTCGCGCCGGGGGCGGGCGTGCGCAGCCTGGCCGATCTGAAGGGCAAGCGCATCGCCTACAGTCCCGGCCAGGTGCAGGGCGAGGTGGTGCTGCGCTCGCTCGAAGCCGCGCACCTAACCCGCGCCGACGTGACCCTGGTGGAGCTGCCGAGCACCGGCGGCGACCTCTACGTCAACGCCCTGGTCAGCCACATGGTCGACGTGGCCCCGATCGGCGCCGGCGCGGTGGCCAAGCACTATGTCGACGCCTACGGCCCGCAGGGCGCGGCGCTGATCCGCCACAGCGCCACCCGCGACGACCTCACCTGCCTCTATGTGCGCACCGAGACCCTGGCCGATCCGGGCAAGGCGGCGGCGCTGAAGGCCTATGTGAAGCTGTGGGCGCGGGCCAACGCCTGGATCGCCGCGCACCCGGACGAGTGGTCGCAGGTCTATTACCAGCAGAACCAGGGCCTCTCGCCCGCCGACGCCCGCTATGTCACCCAGACCAACGGCGTGCCCGACATTCCGCGCAGCTGGGACGAGGCGGTGCGCCTGGAGCAGGCGTCGCTCGACCTGATGGCGCGCGAGACCCGCCATCCCCGTTTCGACGCCGCCAGCCTGTTCGACCGCCGCTTCGAAGCCGTCGCCTGGCAGGCCGCCGCCGCGGAGGGCCGCAGCGCCCCCGCCGCCGGCCGCTGAAGGAGCCCCGCATGAACGCCCCCGTGACCAGCGCCGTGATCGGCGCCCAGCTGGAGGTGGCCGACGCCCTGCCGGGCGGCGCGCCGCTCGCCGGCCCGATCCCGCTGGGCCAGGCCTCCACCGGCCGGCCCGCGGCCCGGCGCGCCCGGCGGCTGGGCCCCGGCGAGGCGGTGCGCGGGGGGTGGCTGCTGGGCCCGTTCCTGCTGCTGCTGGCCTGGACCACCGGCTCGGCCGCCGGCCTGATCGACCCGCGCGTCCTGCCGGCGCCCTGGGTGGCGGTCACCACCGCCGGCGACCTGATCCGCGACGGCCGGCTGCAGGAGAACCTCGCCATCTCCGCCTGGCGGGCGGGGCAGGGGCTGGCCTGGGGCGTGGTGGTCGGCGTGATCGCGGCCCTCGCCGCGGGCCTGTCGCAGCTGGGCGGCTACGCCATCGACAGCCTGGTGCAGATCAAGCGCTCGATCCCGGTGCTGGCGCTGATCCCCCTGCTGGTGTTGTGGTTCGGCATCGGCGAGGGGATGAAGGTCACGGTGATCGCCCTGTCGGTGTTCACGCCGATGTACATCCAGCTGCACGCCGCCCTGCGCGGCCTCGACGTCAAGCACCTGGAGCTGGCCGAGACCCTCGGCCTGGGGCGCTGGGACTTCATCCGCCACGTGGTGCTGCCGGGCGCCCTGCCGGGGTTCATGACCGGCCTGCGCTTCGCGGTGCTGGGCGCGTGGCTGGCCCTGGTGGTGGTGGAGCAGCTGAACGCCACCAGCGGGATCGGCTACATGATCAACCTGGCGCGCACCTACGCCCAGTCGGACGTGATCCTGGTCGGACTGGTGGTCTACGCCCTCCTGGGACTGGTCAGCGACGCCGCCGTGCGCCTGGTCGAGGCGCGCGTGCTGGCCTGGCGGAGGACCTTCGCATGAACAACGCGCCCATCGTCCGCGTTCGCGCGCTGCACCGGCGCTTCACCCTGCGCGGGGTGCTGAACGGGGTCGACCTCGATATCCATCGCGGCGAGTTCGTCGCCCTGCTGGGGCGCAGCGGCTCGGGCAAGAGCACCCTGTTGCGCGCCCTGGCCGATCTCGATCACGAGGCCACCGGCTCCGGGACCGTCGACGTGCCGGCCAACCTGTCCGTGGTGTTCCAGGACGCCCGGCTGTTGCCCTGGAAGCGGGTGCTGGACAACGTGGTGCTGGGCCTGCCGGGCGCCGAGGCGCGCCAGCGCGGCCTGAAGGCGCTGGAAGAGGTGGAACTCGGCCACCGCGGCGGCTCGTGGCCCTACGAACTCTCCGGCGGCGAACAGCAGCGGGTGGCCCTGGCGCGCTCCCTGGCGCGCGAGCCGGCGCTGCTGCTGGCGGACGAACCGTTCGGCGCCCTCGATGCGCTCACCCGCATCCGCATGCACGCCCTGCTGCGAAGGTTGTCGGCGATCCACCGGCCGGCGGTGCTGCTGGTCACCCACGACGTCGACGAGGCCATCGCCCTGGCCGATCGGGTGGTGGTGCTGGAGGGCGGGCGGCTGGCGGCCGACATCGCCATGCCGCGCGGCGCGGACGGGCGGGTCGATCCGCTGGACGCCCGGCGGCTGAAGACCCGGCTGCTGACCCTGCTGGGGGTCACCGACCGGTTCGACGATCCCAAGGAGCTGCCGCCGCGCGACTACCAGCGCCCGCCGGTTCTGCCCGTGGACCGCGGCCTGGCGGGCATGGCCTGATCCGAACCCTGACGGTGACGGGACCGTTACGGCGCCCTTATGTCGCGCCGGACGATTCCGCATTTACCCGCCCGCTAGAATTGAGGGAGTATCCTCCGGCGTGGGATTGTTCGGGCTCGCGTCGACGGGCCATGCGGTGGGGCGCATGGACGGCAAGGCGTGGGACGGGTTGAGGAAGCTTTCGTCCGTGACAGCTGTGCCAGTGTCGCCGTCTTCGGCGATCGCGTCGGTTAACGTGGCCGTGCGCGACGGGGAGGTCCTGATCCTGGGCCTGACCCACGAACCGCTGAGCATCAGCGCTCAGACCGCCGAACGGCTGGCCCAGCGGCTGATGGACGCCGTCGCCGTGGCGCACGGCCAGCACCCCGGCCGCGCCCAGGCCTGACCCAGCTGCTGATCTCCCAGACCTGACGGCGCACCTCGCGTGATGCTGCGATGTCGCTTGCCCGAAATCGGGCAAGCGCGTTGTGTGGCGTCCGGACAAGCCGCATGAGGCCGGGATGTCGGATCTGAGCGACCTGGATGACCTGGCGGCCTATGTGGCGCGGTCCAGCGGGCTCGATCCTTCCACGGCAAGGCGGATCGTCGATGACATACTCAGCTACCTGGTCGAGAGTCCGGAGGACTTCGTGCGCCGGCGCCATGCCGCGCTCAGCCGCCTGGGGCATCGCAACGAGGCGATCTATCCGCGCATCGCGCGCGAACTGGCCCAGCGCCGCTTTCCCGCCGCGCCCTACAGCCTGCGACAGATCCGCCGGATCATCTACGGCTGAGACGCCCGCCGCGCAGGAGGCCTGCTGATGTGCGGCATCGTCGGCTATGTGGGCGCCCGCGCCGCCCAGCCGCTGCTGATGGAGGGCCTGCGGCGGCTGGAATACCGGGGCTATGATTCCGCCGGCATCGCGGTGGCCGAGGGCGGCCGGCTGTCGGTGGCCAAGCGCAAGGGCAAGGTGCGCGAGCTGGACGCAGCCCTGCCGGCGGCCGGCTTTTCCGGCGCTGTCGGCATCGCCCATACCCGCTGGGCCACGCACGGCGAGCCGAGCGACGCCAACGCCCACCCGCACCTGGACGCCACCGGCCGGATCGGCGTCGTGCACAACGGCATCATCGAGAACGCCGCGGCGCTGAAGCAGCGCCTAGCGGCCGAGGGCGTGACGTTCGCCTCGGAGACCGACACCGAGGTGCTGGCCCACCTGATCGCCCGTCGCCCGGAGCCGTCGCTGGTGGAGGCGGTGCGGGCGGTGCTGGCCGAGGTCAAGGGCGCCTACGGCCTGGCGGTGATCGACGCCGCTCGACCCGGCGCCCTGGTGGCGGCGCGCAATGGCGGGCCGGTGGTGGTGGGCGTGGGCGAGGGGGAGGGGTTCATCGCCTCCGACGCCGCGGCGCTGATGGGGCATGCCCGCTCGATCGCGCACCTGGACGACGGCGAACTGGCCGAGGTCCGCGCCGACGGCTTCACCGTGTTCACGCTGGAGGGAACGCAGACCGTCAAGGCGCTCAGCGAACTCTCGGGCGACGCCCTGGCCCTGGAAAAGGGCGACTACGCCCACTTCATGCGCAAGGAAATCGACGAACAGCCGGCGGCGGTGCGGCGCACCCTGCTGGGCCGCTTCGACCGGCGTTTCGCCACCGCCCACCTCGGCGGCATCGAAATGGCGGCGCGCGAGATGCTCGACATCCGGCGCGTGAAGATCCTGGGCTGCGGCTCGGCCTGCCACGCCGGCATGGTCGGCGCGCACCTGATCGAGCAGCTGGCCCGCATCCCGGCCCACGCCGAGCCGGCCTCGGAGTTCCGCTACCGCAACCCGGTGATCGAGCCCGACACCCTGTATGTGGCGGTCAGCCAGTCCGGCGAGACGTTCGACACCCTGGCGGCCATCCAGGAGGTCAAGCGCAAGGGCGGCCGGGTGCTGGGCATCGTCAACGCCGTCGGCTCGACCATCGCCCGCGAGTGCGGCCGCGGGGTCTACCTGCACGCGGGGGCCGAAGTGGCGGTGGTGTCCACCAAGACCTTCACCTCCACCTGCACGGCCTTCGCCCTGCTTGCCCTGCAGCTGGGGCGGGTGCGCGACCTGTCGGCGGCGGCCGGAGCGCGGCTGGTGGCGGGCCTCGACGCCCTGCCGGACCAGATCGCCGGGATCATCGCCCGCGAGGCTGAGCTGGCGGCCCTCTCCGCCCGGCTGGCCGGGGCCGAGCACGCCTATTTCCTGGGCCGCGCGGCGAGCTTCCCGATCGCCGTGGAAGGGGCGCTGAAACTCAAGGAAGTCAGCTATCTACACGCCGAAGCTTATGCGGCGTCAGAGCTGAAGCATGGCCCGCTGGCGCTGATTTCGCCCGACACGCCGACGGTGATGCTGCTGCCGGACGACGATCTGCTGGCCAAGAACCTGTCGACCGTCGCCGAGGTGCGCACGCGGGGCGGGCCGGTGCTGGCGGTGACCCAGCCAGGGGTTTCGCTGGAGGGGGTGGAGGCGGCGTTCGCGGTCCCGGCCTGCGAGCCGGAGTTGGCCCCGCTGCTGCTCAATATCCCGCTGCAGCTGATCGCCTACCAAGTGGCCCAGGGTCTCGGCCGCGACATCGACCAGCCGCGCAACCTGGCCAAGTCGGTGACGGTGGAGTGAGCTGTTCGGCGACAGCTTCTCGATTGCCGCCGCCTTCCAAGGGATCGTTGCGCAGTCCGGTCGGGGACACCCATCCGGCCTGCCGCGCCAGCATCGGCCGCGTCCCGATTGGCGCCCCCACCCCTGACCCCTCCCCGCAAGGGGGAGGGGAACTAAGCGACCCCGGAAGGGTGGGCGCGGGTCAACCGGACGCCGCCAGCAGCTCCAGCGTCTTCGGGTCCGGCTGGCCGCCATAGAACCGCGCCAGCGCGCGCTGGAATACCGGCTCGTCCGGCTCGATGGCGCCGAACAGGGTCACGCACGAGCGGAATTTCAGGTCGTCCGGCGTGCCGAACACCTGGGTGGCGCTGCGCTCAGGGATCTGCGTGGCCAGGGCGACCAGCTGCTTCAGCCGCGGGCCGAGCACGGGGTGGGCCATGAACGCCTGCGCTTCCGCGCGGCTGCGGATCGCGTAGCCCTGGGACATGATGCTGGCGCCCAGGCCGGCGAACTGCGGAAACACGTACCAGATCCAGTGGCCGCGCTTGCGGCCCTCGGCCAGCTCGGCGCGCACCTGGTCCAGCACGTCGTCCTGCGCCTCCTCGAAGCGGATCAGGTCGAACGGGTCTTCGGGCGTCGGCATGCCGCCTCCTGTCTGCGCGGGCCGACACTAGAGCACGTCAGCCGATGCGGGGCAGGATGATTTCCTCCACCGCGCGGGCGAAGCCTTCGGCGGTGTTGGCGGCGGTGACGGCGAGGGCCTCGGCCTGCACGGCGGCCGGGGCCTGGCCCATGGCGACGGAGAGCCCGGCGACCTGGAACATCGCCACGTCGTTGGCCATGTCGCCGATCACCGCCGTGCGCGCCGGATCGACGCCCAGACGGGCGCAGAGGGCCAGCACCGCCGAGCCCTTGTCGGCGCCGCAGGGGGTGATGTCGAGGTAATAGGCCTGCGAGCGGCTGGCCGAGCCCGCGGGTCCCAGGGCCTCGCGCACGGCGGCCTCGGCGTCGGCCAGGCGGGCGTGGTCGTCGCTGACCCCGACGATCTTGCCCACCGCGTCCAGGCGCTGGTCCAGCCGCGACACCACCAGCGGATCGAAGCCGACGGTGCGCTGCTCCAGCCCGACGCGCGGGCCGTGTGGATCGGTGATCAGCCAGTCGGCGCCATCGAACACCCAGGCCGAGACTCCGTGCGCCTCCAGCACGGCCAGCGCCTGGCGCGCCGGATCCGGCGGCAGGCTGATGCGGCGCAGGGGCTCCAGCTCGGCCGAGACGATGGCGCCGCCATTGAAGGCCGCGAAGGGCAGGGCGACGTCCAGCGCCCGGGCGATCGCGGCCATGCCGCGCGGGGGGCGGCTGGAGACCAGGGTGAAGCGGGCGCCGGCGGCCCGCAGCGCGGCGACCGCGGCGGCGGCGCGGGGCGTAATGGTCTTGTCTGGCGTCACCAGGGTGCCGTCGATGTCGGAGACGACGAGGTCGATGTCGCCGGCCATCGCCGCCGCCTCAGGCGCGGCGGGGGAAGCGGGCGTAGAGGTCGGCCATCACGCCCACGGCGTGTTCGGCCTCGGCGCGGTCGGGGACCTCGTGGTCGTTGCCGTAGCCCTTCATGTCGCCGCCCTCCAGGGCCTGCACCACCATGCCGTCGCGGCGCGGCAGCACGTTCACGTCGCGATAGAAGACGCCGTAACGCACTTCCGGCTGCGGGATCAGCCAGGCGATCTGGCCGCGCACCGGGGTGATGCTCTCGTCCTTCCACAACGCCCGGGCGCCGTAGCCGGTGCAGTTGATCACCACCTTTTCCGGCAACTGGGCGATTTCCGAAGGATCGTGGAACTCGCGGTGCTCGATGCGGCCGCCTGCCGCCAGGAAGTCGGCGATCAGCGTGTGCCCGTAGTCGGCGATGTTGAACATCAGCGTCGAATTGCGGCTGACGTGCGCCACCGGAAACGGTGTCGACCCCGGCCGCAGGATCTCGCGGCGCGGCGTCAGGTCGGCGATGCGCTCGCCATAGCTGGCGAAGCCCAGCGGGTCCGGCGGCTCGGCCTGCGGCCCGTCATCGGCCAGCACATAGTGGTCCACCCACTCCACCGGCGTTCCGGGCAGGCCGAGGAACCGGCGATAGGTCTTGAACGAGATGCGCGCCATCTCTTCCCACAGCGCGCCGAACTTCGGTCCCGCGGCCGAGGTGAGGGCGATGCGGCTGTCCGGCGTCCAGCTTCCCGTGGCCCGCGACGAGCGTGTGTCGGGCAGCAGGTCCTTGCAGTAGATCGTCACCTGCGCGCCGGCCTGCTGCGCCAGGGTGGCGGAGGTCAGGCCCAGGGCGCCGCAGCCGATCACGGCGACGCGCTGTGGGCTGCCCGCCATAGCCTTGCGCACAGCCATGGTCGACGAGCCCCACGACAGCGACCAGCCGGAGCCGCCGTGGCCGTAGTTGTGCACCACCAGGGTGTCGCCCACCGTCTCGGTGTCCAGTCGCGGCCCGGCGGCGCGGAACGGCCGCAGACAGACGGTGATGTCGAACAGCCGGTCGGCGCGGGCGCGGATCGGCGCCAGCTCCGGGACGAACGGCGGGCCGACCTGCGGCGCGGGCAGGCCGGCGGCGGTCAACGGCCGCGCCGCGGGCGCCGTGGCGCAGGCGCCCAGCCCCACCGATCCCAGGCCAAGCGCGCCGAGGCTCGCCGACGCCCCGATCAGGCGCCGGCGGTCGAGGGTGAGGTTACGCGGCACGGTCGGGGGCCTGGCCTCAGGCCATGGCCGGCTGGCGGGCGAACATGCGGGTCAGGCGGCCGGCGACGATCTCCTCGGCCTCGCGCACGATCCGCTCCACCAGCTCCTTGCAGGTGGGGATGTCGTGGATCAGGCCGGCGACCATGCCGCACGACCAGCCCCCGGCGTCCATCTCGCCATTGACCATGATCCGCGGATAGACCCCGGCCACCTCCTCGGCGATGTCGGCGAAGGACAGGGACGCGCCCTTTTCCTTCTCGATCACCAGCAGCTTCTCCACCGCCGCATTGGTCAGCACCCGCTCGGTGTTGCGCAGCGGGCGCATGATCAGCCGGGTGTCCAGCTCGGAGGCGGCGACGATGGCCTGTTTCACGTTCTCATGCACCGGCGCTTCCTTGGTGGCGATGAAGCGGGTGCCCATGTTCATGCCTTCCGCGCCGAGGGCCAGGGCGGCGACCAGCGAGCGGGCGTCGGCCATGCCGCCGGAGGCGACGAACGGGATCTTCAGCTCCTCGGCCGCGCGCGGCAGCAGGATGAAGTTGGGCACGTCGTCCTCGCCGGGGTGGCCGCCGCACTCGAAGCCGTCGACGCTGACCGCGTCGCAGCCGATCGCCTCGGCCTTCAGCGAGTGGCGCACCGAGGTGCACTTGTGGATCACCTTTACGCCGGCTTCCTTCAGCGCGGGCATCCACTTCTGCGGGTTGTTGCCGGCGGTCTCGACGATCTTCACCCCGCCGTCGATGATCGCCTTCACATAGCCGGGGTAGTCCGGCGGCGTGACCGCCGGCAGGAAGGTCAGGTTCACGCCGAACGGCTTGTCGGTCATCTCCCGGCAGCGGGCGATCTCCTTGGCCAGCAGCTCCGGCGTGCGCTGGGTCAGGCCGGTGATGATGCCCAGGCCCCCGGCGTTGGACACCGCCGCCGCCATCTCGGCCAGGCCGACGAAGTGCATGCCGCCCTGGATGATCGGGTGCTCGATGCCGAAGAGTTCGGTGATGCGGGTCTTCATGGGTTCGTCCCTGGGATTGTCTTGGCCGGCCGATCGGCCGCGGATCAGGGGGCGACTTTAGCGGCGCCGTCGCACGGGTCGAGAGGGGATCGCCGCAACCTTGGCCGCGGCGGGGCGTTTCCCTGGCGCTGGGGCGCAAGGGTCGAGGAGGTTGTCATGGAATCCGAAGGTTATTCGCCGGTGCGCCTGGTGATGATCGGCGTGCTGGGCCTGATGGAACTGGGCGTGCTGATCTTCGCGGTGGCGATGATCGGCGACTTCCTGAAAGGTTAATCCGGCGCGGCGGCCTCAGGCCGGCCGGTCCTTGGCCGCCAGCTCCGCCTCCCAGCCGAACACGCTTCTGCCGCCATAGTCGGGCGACCTCGCCCGTTCGCTGGCGATCAGGGCGTCCACCGACGGTCCGGCCACGCGGCCTTCCAGCCGCCGGGCCTGGGCGTCGAGGCGGCGGATCGCATCCAGCCGATCGGACTGGCCCAGGCGCGCGTGTCCGACCGCGGCCTTCAGTACACGGATGGTCTCGTCATAGACCGTGATCGGCACCGGGAACGGGTGGCGGTCCTTGCCGCCGTGGGCGAACGAGAACCGCGCCGGATCGGTGAAGCGGCAGGGGGCGCCGTGGATCACCTCGGCGACCAGAGCCAGGGCCTCCACCGTCCGCGCGCCCACCTTGGGCGCCAGCAGCAGCTCGGCGAAGTCGGCCGGCGCGCGGTCCGCCGCCGCCGCCAGGTTGGCCTGCAGGCGCCGCGCCACCACGTCCTCGGCGCGCACGTCATGATGCTCCGGCAGCACCAGATGCGGCAGAAGACCCTGGGCGGGCTCGGGATCCGGCCGCCGGGCGGCTCGGGTCGCGAGCCGGGCGTAGGCCTGGCTGACGCCGTCGGGACCCAGTGATCCCAGCAGGTCCAGCTGGCGCGAGCGCGAGGCCTCGGCGCGGCGGTCGGTGAGGTTGACGATGGCGCCCTGGTTCTGGCCCTCGATGGCGGCGTGCGGGGCGTCGACGAAGCTCGTCAGGCCCTCCGAAAGCCAGTGATACCGGCGCGCCTGGCGCGAGCCGCCGTTCATGCCCTGCTGCACCACCACCCAGCGCCCGTCCTCGGCCAGGATGAAGCCGTGCAGATAGAGGTCGAAGCCGTCCTGCACCGCGGCGCTGTCGACCTTGGCCACCAGCCGGCTGGTGCGCGACAGGGCCGCGCCGTCCAGCCCCAGGCGGTCCGACACGGCGACCAGTTCGTCGGGCGTCCGGCGCGAGTGGCGCCCCCGTCCGCCGCAGACGAACAGGCCCAGCTCCGCCTCGCGCGGCTTCAGACCGCGCTTGAGCGCGCCCAGCACGCTGGTGGTGATGCCGGACGAGTGCCAATCCATGCCCATCACCGCGCCGAAGCACTGGAACCAGAAGGGATGCGCCAGGCGCCGCAGAAGTTCGTCGCGGCCGTACTCGGCGACGATCGCCTCGCTGATGATCACCCCGAGCGCGCTCATCCGCTCCGCCAGCCAGGCGGGCACCCGGCCGCCGTGCAGGGGAAGATCGGCGCTGCCGCTACGTTGGCTCATCGGACGACGGCTGACATGTTCGCCGATTGTTCTAGCAGATCGCGGCGCGCGTCGCTACGCGTTCTCCGCCGTTCGGCGGCCTGCGGCCACGGCGGCGACGGCGCGGGCCAGGTCCTCGATCTGGTAGGGCTTGGGCAGGATGGTGAAGGCGGCATCGGATCTGGCGGCGGCGTCGCTGTAGCCGCTGGCCAGCAGCACCGGGAGCTGCGGGTGGAGAACCCGCAGTCGCTCGGCCAGCCCCAGGCCGTCCATCTCCCCGGCCATGACGATGTCGCTGAACACCAGGTCGGGCAGGGGGTTCTCCGTCAGCCAGCCCATGGCCTCGTCGGCGCTGTTCACCAGCCAGGGGGTGTGGCCCAGCTGGGCCAGCAGTCCGGCGGCGACCTCCGCGACATCTGGGTTGTCTTCCACCACCAGAATGTCCAGGCCCGCGGGCGCCGTCGCCAGGGGTTCCGCGGCCGCGGAGCACGGCTCGTCCGTCGCCCGGGGCAGAAACAGGCGGATGCGCGTGCCTTCGCCGAGCGTGCTGTCCACCGTCACCCGTCCCCCGGACTGCTGGGCGAAGCCGTAGACCTGGGACAGGCCCAGGCCCGTGCCACGGTTCACCGGCTTGGTGGTGAAGAACGGCTCGAACACCTTGGGCAGGATGTCCGGCGGTATGCCCTGGCCGGTGTCGGCGATGGTGAGCACTACGAAGTCGCCTGTGAGCTCCAGCCCCTGAACCTCGTCGGATGCGGCGTTGCCCGCCGAGATCGAGAGGGCCCCGCCCTGGGGCATCGCGTCTCGGGCGTTGACCGCCATGTTCAGCAGCGCCAGCTCCAGCTCGCCGGAATCCACCTGCACCGGCCAGACATGTTCGGGCAGATCCAGGTTGACCCGGATCATCGAGCCCACCGAGGCCAGGATCAGCTCGCGCAGCCCCGCCTGCCGCTCGTCCAGCCGCAGCGGCGCCGGCTGCAGCCGCTGGCGGCGGGCGAAGGCCAGCAGGTGACGGGTCAGGTCCTGGCCGCGGCGCGCGGCCGCGTCGATCGAATCCAGTCGGCGCAGCATCACCGGATCGCTGGCGGCCCTGTCGCGCAGCAGCTGCGCCTGGCCGCCAACCACCATCAGCAGGTTGTTGAAGTCGTGCGCCACGCCGCCGGTCAGCTGGCCCACCGCCTCCAGCTTCTGCGCCTGGGCGAGCCGGTCATGCGCCCGCTGCAGGTCTAGCTGGGTGTTGCGCCGCTCTGTGATGTCGCGGGTGATCTTGGCGAAGCCCAGGTGCTCGCCGGTCTCGTCCCGGATGGGGTCGATCACCACGCTGGCCCAGAAGCGCGAACCATCCTTGCGCACCCGCCAGCCCTCGGCCTCGAAGCGGCCCTTTTCCAGCGCCGTCGCCAGCGCCCGCTGCGGCGTCCCGGCGGCGCGGTCCTCCTGCGTGTAGAATGCCGAGAAATGCCGGCCGACGATCTCGTCGGCGGCGTAGCCCTTGATGTTCTGCGCCCCGGTGTTCCAGCTGACCACGTGTCCCTGGCGGTCCAGCATGTAGAGGGCATAGTCCACCACATTGGCCACCAGCAGGCGGAACTGCCGCTCGGAGGCGTCCTCGCGCCGGGCCTCCTGACGCCGGCGTTCGGAAATCTCGCGCAGGATGGCCAAGCGCCGGCCGCCGCTCAGCTGGCGGGTGTTGATCTCCACGTCGACCAGGGCGCCGTCCTTGCGCCGCAGCCGCCACTCGTCCAGCGTCTCGCTTCGACCGCGGTCGACGTGCAGCCGGTCGATGTCCTCGACGCGGACAAGGTCCAGCACGGCCGTCTCCAGCAGTTCCTCGGTCGTGTAGCCCAGCAGGGCGGCGGCGGCCGGGTTGGCCCGCAGGATGCGCCCCTGACCGTCGGTGATGGCGATGGCGTCGCCGGCGCAGTCGAACACCTCGCGCAGGTCTTCCTCGCGCTGACGGGCGCGGGTCTCGGCGTCGGCCTGGACGCTGATGTCGGTGTTGGTGCCGAACCAGCCGGTGAGGCGGCCGGCGCTGTCGCGCAAGGGCGCCACCCGGGTGATGAAGGGCCGCAGCTGACCGTCGCGGCCGCGCAGGGGGAACACCATCTCCGCCGCGCCCCCCGCCCGGCGCACCTCGTCCCAGCGCGCGTTCACCCGCGGCAGCACCGCCCTGTCGTGCAGCGGGGCCAGCCCCTGGCGCTCGATCGCGCCCACGTCGAAGCCGGTGTAGTCAAGCCAGGCGTCGTTCACCCAGATGATCTGGCCGGCGGGGTCGGATATCCAGCAAGGCGTAGGCAGGCTCTGTGCGAGCTGCCTGAACGGCAGTTCGTCGTTGGTGACCCCCTGGGGCCCGCGTTCGGCCAACAACATTCCTCTCGCGCCGTCCCCGGTGACACCCGGAGCCAACGCGCGGCGTCGACGGCGGTTCCCGGACGGCGCAGGGCGAAGCCCGCCCCGATCCGTGCGGACCGGAACAGGCTTTGGGGCCGACGCCCGGGGGCTAGCTCTTGATGAACGCCAGCAGGTCGGCGTTCAGCACGTCGGCGTGCACCGTCAGCATGCCGTGCGGATAGCCGGGGTAGATCTTCAACGCGCCGTTCTTCAGCAGCTTGGCCGAGAGCACGCCGGCATCCTGGTAGGGCACTATCTGGTCGTCGTCGCCGTGCAGCACCAGGGTCGGCGCGTCGATGGCCTTGAGATCCTCGGTGAAATCGGTTTCCGAGAAGGCCTTGATGCAGTCGTAGTGGGCGTTGGCCGCGCCCATCATCCCCTGGCGCCACCAGTTGTCGATCACGCCGGGATAGATCGTCGCGCCAGGCCGGTTGAAGCCGTAGAACGGGCCGGCCGCCACGTCGCGGAAGAATTGGGCGCGGTTGCCGGCCAGGGCCGTGCGGAACCCGTCGAACACCTCCATGGGCAGGCCGCCCGGGTTGGCGGCGGTCTTCAGCATGATCGGCGGCACGGCGCTGACCAGCACCGCCTTGGCGACCCGGCCCTTGTCGGCCCGGGCGACGTAGCGCGCCACCTCGCCGCCGCCGGTGGAATGGCCAATGTGGACGGCGTCCTTCAGGTCCAGCGCCGCGGTCAGCTCGGCGACGTCCGCGGCGTAGGTGTCCATGTCGTGTCCGCCGGACGTCTGGCTGGAGCGGCCGTGGCCGCGGCGGTCGTGGGCGATCACCCGGAAGCCCTGATGCAGGAAGAACAGCATCTGCGCGTCCCAGTCGTCGGCGCTCAGCGGCCAGCCGTGATGGAAGACGATGGGCTGGCCCGACCCCCAGTCCTTGTAGAAGATCGTGGTCCCGTCCTTGGTCTTGATCTCGCTCATCGGGTCGGCTCCTGCAGGGAAAAGGGCGCGAGGCTGGCGCTTCGGCTGTGGCGGCTATCGGCTGCGCGGGGCCGCCGGTCTTGGAGAACCGAAGCGGCGTTTGTCGCCCCGCGCCGCGGCGGCCGATACCCTGGTCTGGGGCCAGCGCAGAAAGAGGGCGCTGGCGGGACTGTCGCAAGGGCTTCAAGATCGGTCCGCATAGAGGCGGCTTGCGACGCGTTTGGGGGCGGAACGATGGCGGGACAGGGGGCGGATCGGGGCGCTGAACGCAGGACATTCCTCAAGGCGGCCGGCGCTGCGGCGCTAGGCTCGGCGCTGTCGGGGACCATCGACCGGGCGCTGGCCCTGCCGGCGCGGCGAGGCGGCGGCACGATCGGCGACCTGGAGCACGTGGTGATCCTGATGCAGGAGAACCGCTCGTTCGACCACTATTTCGGGACCTTGCGCGGCGTGCGCGGCTTCGCCGATCCCCGGCCGCTGCGGCTGCCGGGCGGCGCCAACGTGTTCCACCAGCCCCGCTCGCCCGGTTCCGCGGAGGTGGTGACGCCGTTCCACCTCGACGCGGCGGCCACCCGCGCCCAGAGCCTGCACAGCCTGGACCACAGCTGGAAGGGCAGCCACGACCTCTGGAAGCGGCACGACGCCTGGATCGCGGCCAAGACCGACCTGACGATGGGCTATTTCACCCGCGCCGACATCCCCTTCTACCACGCCCTGGCCGACGCCTTCACCGTCTGCGACGCCTACCACTGCTCGATCTTCGGACCGACCAACCCCAACCGGATGTTCCTGTTCACCGGCACCAGCGGCCTGGCGGCGGGCGCCGACGGCCCGCAGGTGGTGGCCAATCCGCCCGACGAGCTGAACGAGACGGCCGATCCGGCCAACGACGCCAAGGCCTTCGCCGCCTATCGCTGGCCGACCTACGCCGAGCGGCTGCAGGCGGCCGGCGTCTCCTGGCGGGTCTACCAGGAGTTCGACAACTACGGCGACAACGCCCTGGCGTACTTCGAGACGTTCCGTGGCGTCGGTCCGGGCCATCCGCTGTTCGACCGCGGACGGGCCTGGGCGGACGGCGCCAACGCCGGCAACGCCAAGACCTCTGACGGCGAGCACCTGGTCGCCGCCTTCGCCCGCGACGTGGCCGCCGACCGCCTGCCTCAGGTGTCGTGGATCGTCCCCCCGTACAAGCTGTGCGAACACCCCTCGGCGACGCCTGCCGCGGGCGAGCACCTGACCGCCCGGCTGATCGCGGCCCTGACCGCCAACCCCGAGGTGTGGGCCAAGACGGCGCTGATCGTGAACTACGACGAGAACGACGGCTTCTTCGACCACATGCCGCCGCTGGTCCCACCGACCGGCGGCGCGCCTGGACGCAGCACCGCGGCGCTGGACGGCGAGACCTACCACGGCGTGCCGGTAGGCCTCGGACCGCGCGTGCCGATGCTGGTGGTCTCGCCCTGGACCAAGGGCGGCTGGGTCAACTCCCAGACCTTCGACCACACGTCGGTGATCCGCCTGCTGGAAACGCGGTTCGGGGTGGCTGAGCCGCAGATCACCCCCTGGCGGCGCACGGTCACCGGCGATCTGTCCAGCGTGTTCGACTTCGCCGCCCCCGACCGCGGCCCGCGCGCCGCGCTGCCGGACGCGTCGGTCCTGCCGGCGCGCGCCACGGCGCAATCGGCCCTCCCGGAGCCGAAGGCGCCCGCCCAGGCGCAGGCCCTGCCGTCGCAGGAGCCCGGCGCGCGGCCCGCGCGGCCGCTGCCCTACGCCTTCGACGCGTGGATGGAACGCCGGGGCGGGACGCTGGCCCTGACCATCGCCAACACTGGCGCCGCGGGGGCCGGCTTTGCCCTCTATCCCGCCGCGGCGGGCGGGCCGGGGCCGTGGTTCTACGCCGTGGACGCCGGCAAGAGCCTGACGGACAGCCTGCCGATCGAGAGCGCCTACGACCTGACCCTGCACGGCCCGAACGGGTTTCTGCGGCAGTTCGGCGGCGCGGGCGCCGAGCCCCTCTCCGCACGGCTGCGCGACTCCGTGGGCGGCGTCCTGCGCGTGGACGTGGCCAACAGCGGTCCCGCGCCCGTGGCGGTTCGGGCGGTCAACGCCTACGGCGGCCAGGTCCGCACCGCACGACTGGCGCCAGGCGCGAAAGCCACGCTGTCGTGGCCGCTGGCGCCGCATGGCCACTGGTACGACGTCACGGTGAGCGTGGCGGGCGACGCCGGCTTCCTGCGCCGCTTCGCCGGCCATATCGAGACCGGCCGGCCCAGCCGCAGCGACCCCGCTCTGGCGTGGAGCCGCCCCGCCTCCGCCTGAGCCGGCCGGCCGCGTTGACCCGACGCAAGGCTTCCGTGGCGGCTACTGGACGGGGCCGCGCCGCGCGGCGATGGTGACCGCACGCGGCGCGACAGACGCTGCGGGCAATCGCGGGAGCGACACGTGCAGGCCTACGACCTGGTCATCGTCGGCGGCGGAATCGGCGGCTCGGCCCTGGCCACGGTGATGGCCGAGGCGGGGCGGTCGGTGCTGCTGCTGGAGGCCACCGACGTCTATCAGGACAAGGTGCGGGGCGAATGGATCGCGCCCTGGGGCGTGGCCGAGGTGCAGCGCCTGGGGCTCTACGACCGGCTGATGGCCGCCGGCGGCCACCACATCACCCGCCACGTCACCTATGACGAGACCCGCGCCCCGGAGGACGCCGAGGCGACGGCCCTGCCGCTCGGCATCTTCCGCGAGGGCGTGCCGGGGCCGCTGTGCCTGCGCCACCCGATCCACTGCCAGACCCTTTTCGACGCCGCCAAGGCGGCGGGGGCCACCGCCCTGCGCGGCGTCAACGTGATGTCGGCCACGGGCGGGCCCGATCCGACGGTGGTCTACGAGCACGACGGTCGGACCGTCGAGGCGCACGCCCGCCTGCTGGTCGGCGCCGACGGGCGCACCTCGCAGGTGCGCGAGGCCGCCGGCATCGTCCTGCACCAGGACAAGCCGCACCACTGGTTCGCCGGCCTGCTGGTGGATGGCGTCGAGGGCTGGGACCCGACCCTGCAGGCGATCGGCACCGAGGGCGACTTCGGCTTCCTGGCCTTCCCGCAGGGCGAGGGGCGGGTGCGGGTCTACGGCGGCTATCCGTTGGACCAGGCCCAGCGCTTCAAGGGCCCTGACGGGGCGCGGCGGTTCCTGGACGCCTTCGCCATGGCGTGCAGCCCGGGCAACGCCGCCCTGGTGGCCGGCGAGCCCGCGGGGCCACTGTTCAGCTATTTCAACGCCGACAGCTGGACCGACGAGCCGTTCGCGCCCGGCGTGGTGCTGGTAGGCGACGCCGCGGGCTGGAACGACCCGATCCTGGGGCTGGGCCTGTCGATCACCTATCGCGACGTGCGCATCGTCAGCGACCTGCTCAAGGCCTCGGACGACTGGCGCGCCGTCGACTTCTCCAGCTACGCCCAGGAACGGGCCGAGCGCATGCGCCGCCTGCGCTTCATCGCCGGGCTGCAGGCCGCGGTGGACATGGAGTTCGGCGAGGCCGCCGCCGAGCGCCGGCGCAGCCTGTTCGAACGGGGCGCCGCCGACCCCAGCCTCAAGGCGCACGGCCTGGGGGTGATGGCAGGGCCGGAGATGCTGCCGCCGGAAATGTTCACCGAGGAGCACCGCGCCCGGGTGCTGGGCGGCTGAGCGGAGACCTGAAGATGACCGCCACTGTCGACATCGCCGACTACAACGCCCGCTGGCTGCAAGCCTGGACGGCCAAGGACGTCGACGCCCTCTGCGGCTTCTACGCCGAGGACTGCGTGTTCAAGGACCCTCAGACGCCGGCCGGCCTGACCGGCCACGCGGCCCTGCGCCCCTACCTGACGCAGCTCTTCGCCAGCACCCCGGCGATGACCTACGCGCCCGACGAGGTCTGGCCGATCCCCGGCGGCTTCTGTGGGCGCTGGTACTGCGACATCGCCGGCGGCGGGCGCATGCGCGGCTTCGACCTGGTGATCCTCGACGGCGACCGCATCGCCCTGAACGAGGTCTACATCCACATGCTCGGCGGCGCATGAGCGGCTCATCGGCTCCCGACATCCGCCGGCCCGAGGCGGTCGACGCCCGCTGGCTGACGCAGGTGCTGCAGGCCGCCGGCGTCGACGCCGTGGTCGGCAACTTCACCGCCAAGGGGGTGGGCACCGGCCAGATCGGCGACAGCGTGCGCTTCCGGCTGGACTACGAACGCGGCGGTGACGCCGCCCCCGCCTCACTGGTCGGCAAGTTCCCGGCGGCGGGTGAGGAGAGCCGCAACACCGGCGTCGCCCTGGGCAACTACCTGCGCGAGGTGCGCTTCTATCAGCAGCTGGCGCCCAAGGCGCTGATCGCCACGCCGCGCTGCTATTTCGCCGACGTCGACGAGGCCACCTCCGACTTCGTGCTGATGATGGAGGACCTCGCCCCCGCCGAACAGGGCGACCAGCTGGCCGGCGTCAGCCTGGACCAGGCGCGCCTGGTGGTGGTCGAGGCCGCCCGGCTGCACGCTTCGCACTGGGGCGACGACGGGTTGGACCAGATCCCCTGGGTGCAGGGTTCGAAGGCCGCGCCGCCGAGCATGGTGCAGGACGAGATGGTCGCCGCGCTGTGGGAGGGCTTCAAGGCGCGCTACGATGGCCGGCTCGAGCCGCGCTGGATCGAAGCCGGAGACTGGCTGTCGCGGCGCTTCACCCAGTTCGGCGGCGGCCACGACGGGCCCCGCTGCCTGACGCACAACGACTTCCGGCCGGACAACATGATGTTCGCCACCCCGGCCGGCGGCCGTCCGGTGACGGTGCTGGACTGGCAGTCGTTCTCCTACGGCGCGGGCGCCACGGACGTGGCCTATTTCCTGGCGGGCGCCTTGCCGGCCGAGGTGCGCCGCGCGCACGAGGCGGACCTGCTGGGGCTGTATCTGCAGACCCTGACCAGTCTCGGCGTCACCGGCTACGCCATGACCGACCTCAGGCGCCACTACGCCCGCGGCGCCTACCTGCTGTTCGCCACCGCCTTCTTCGCGGCGATGATCGTCACCCAGACCGAGCGCGGCGACCGCATGTTCCTGCAGATGCTGGGCAGCGCGGCCGAGCACATGTGGGACCACGGGGTGGTCGGCTGAGGAGGGCTTAGTCGCGGTAGCGGACCAGGGCGTCGCCGAGGGCCGCCTTCAGATCGTCCAGCCAGGGTTCGTAGCGGGTCCACTGGTCCAGGCCGTCGCGGAAGATCGGCTGGCGGACCTGTTCGGCGCTGGGCGTGCGCACGGCCCGCCGGGTCTTGTGGAAGTCGACGCAGCCTGGCTCGAAGGGCAGGGCGCAATGGTCGAGGATGCGGCGCACGCTGCCCTCGAGGTCGTCGACCACGTCCTCGTGCTGCACCCGCAGGATCCGGCCCGGCAGCGCCTCGTCCCAGTGCCGCATCAGCTCGAGATAGGTACGGTAATAGCGGGCGATATCGTCGACGCTGTAGGTGAATTCCTGGCCCTGGGCGTAGAGCTGCTTGAGGTTGGAGAAGCAGCAGGACATCGGATCGCGACGGGCGTCGATGATCCGGGCGTTCGGCAGCATCAGGGCGATCAGGCCGATGTGGCGGAAATTGTTGGGCATCTTGTCGATGAAGAACGGCCGGTCCGTGCGGTAGGCGCGGGTCTCTTCCAGGTACCGCGCGCCCAGCGCGCGCACCGCGTCCGGCGAAAGCTGGCCGAGCGCGTGCGGATAGCGCGGCTGGCTCCCCTCCGGCTCGGGCCCCTGCAGGTCCAGCACGATGCGCTGAACGTTGGACAGCTCCAGGGTGCCCTCGACCTGGGAATGCGACGCCAGGATCTGCTCGATCAGCGTCGAGCCGGACCGCGGCAGGCCCAGCACGAAGATCGGGTCCGGGCGCGGATCGCCCCAGCCGGCGCGGTCGGCAAAGAAGGCGCGGGTGCAGACCTGTTTCTGGCGGGCGGTGTTGTCCTCGATGATCTCGGGCGCATACCGGCTCTCGGCGCGCTTCAGCGCATTGCCGCGGCTGTAGAACGCCCAGGACGCCTCGGGCTCGCCGCGGTCCTCCAGCGCCTTGCCCAGGGCGAAGCACAGGTGCAGGCGGTCGGTGAGGGCAGTGCTCGGCGCAGCCTCCCCGGCGCGCATGCGGGCCAGCTCCTCGTCGGTGAAGCGATAGGTCTTGAGGTTCGCCAGGCTCCAGTAGGCGTCGCCGAAGTCCGGCCGGGCGGCGGCCGCGGCGCGGTAGGCGGCGATCGCCTCGGGGATCTGGCCGATGGTCTTGTACGCGTGGCCCATCCACAGCGGCACGTCCCACGATGACGGCTGCAGCTGCAGCATCCTTTCGTAGATCGCCAGCGCCCGCGCGTTCTGTCCCAGGCCCACCTCGGCCGTCGCCGCCAGGGTCAGGTAGTCCGGATTGGCCGGATCCTGGGCCAGCAGGGTCTGCGCCTCGGCGCGGGCCTCGGCGTGCTTCTGGCGCCTGATCAGCGTCTGGGCGTAGTCGTAGCGGGCGGCGTGATAGGTCGGCAGCCGGGCCAGCACCCCTTCCAGCAGGGCCTCGGCGTCGTTCAGCACGTCCAGTTCGATGCCGATCCTGGCCAGCAGGCGCATGCCTTCCGGATCGTCGCCGTGCCGGCGCAGGTAGGGGCGGATGATCTGCTCGGCCAAGCCGACGTCGCCGTCGGAGAAGTGCGAGGTCGCGGCGACGACCTCCGGGGCCAGGACCTTGAGGGTCTCCACGTGCGCCTCGGCGAGGGCTTCGTTCTGCGCGTCGCCGGTCATCCGGTAGAGCCCGGCCAGCATGTTCCAGCTGGCGGGCAGGGCAGGATTGATGTTCACCGCGATCAGCAGGCTCCGGATCGCGTTCGGCGCGTCCCGGCGGGCGACGAAGCCCATGCCCCGTTCCTGATGCAGCCGGCTGAAGCGCGGCGCGACCTGCTCCAGCTCGTCCAGGGTCTGCATCGCCGCATCGACCTGGCCGAGGCAGCGCTGGCTGGTCGCGGCCAGCAGCAGCACGTCGCGGTTCTGCGGCACGCTCGCCTTCAGCGCCAGGGCGCCGGCCAGGGCTTCGGCATGGCGCCCACCCTGCTGCAGCTGCCGCAGGCGGCCGACTTCCAGTTCGGTGGGGGACTTGGCGAGGGCTTGCATGGCTCAGGACGCGAAAGAGGCGGGCGTTTCCACCCGCCCCTCAGGCTGCTCTAGAGACGTTATGTGACGACTAGAACCGTTCGCTGACCTTGATGTTCACCGTCCGCGGACGGAGCGGCACCTCCGCCTTGATGAACTGGCCCGACGAGATGAAGGTCGGGGCGTGCGAGTTCAGCAGGTTCGCGCCCACCAGCTCGACCCGCCAGCGATCCCGGCTGAGGCCGATCGAGGCGCCCATGGTGCCGTAGGCCGGGATCTCGTAGCGCAGGTAGGTGGTGGTCGGCACCGCCTGCGAGGGATCGTTGCCGGAGATGTA
Organism: Caulobacter sp. KR2-114; assembly: GCF_049446115.1. Classification (NCBI taxonomy): domain Bacteria; kingdom Pseudomonadati; phylum Pseudomonadota; class Alphaproteobacteria; order Caulobacterales; family Caulobacteraceae; genus Caulobacter; species Caulobacter sp. KR2-114. Next base: position 765,963 of record NZ_JBMSEC010000002.1, on the reverse strand, counting down.
GTTCTCCGGCTCGTTGAACTGGGTGCTGGTGTAGCTGCCGTCCAGGCTGACCCAGGCCTTGAGGTTGTTGGCCAGCGTCCAGTCGTAGCGGACCCGCAGGTTGAACTGCAGCTTCGACGAGAAGGCCGAGATGCCGCCCTGCACGCCGAACGGGTTCGGATAGGCGTTCCCCTTCACCGTGGTGATGCATTTGCCGAAGGTCGGCGAGGTGGGGATGTTGCTGATCAGGCAGGGCGAATTGATCTGCCGGTTGTCGTTGTAGGCGCCCGATCCCTGGAAGGTCAGCTGCTCGGTCACCCGGGCGATGAACTGGGCCTCGACGCCGTTGATCTGGTAGCTGGCGCCGTTGGTGGTGAAGGTCGAATTGCCCAGGCAGCAGGGCTGGTAGAGGGCGATCTGGCTGTCGCTCCAGATCATGTGGTAGCCGGTCAGGTTCAGCTGCACCCGGTGGTCGAACAGCTCGGACTTGATGCCGAACTCGTGGTTGACCAGGGTGTCTGGGGCGTACGAGACGGGCTTGGCGAACTGGTAGTCCTTGCCGCCGGCGGTGAGCGGCGCCTTGATTTCCGAATAGCGGTTGAAGCCGCCCGGCCGGAAGCCCTCGGAATAGGTGTAGTAGAACATCATCGAGTCGGTCGGCTTCCACTGGATGCCGAAGCGGCTGGAGAAGCCCGAGTAGTTCACCTTCAGGTGCTCGGCGTCGATGTTGGCCTTGGCCGGGCAGACCGGCACGTTCAGGCAGTTGGTGGCCGTGTGGTAGATCGAGCCGGTCTCGAACTCGTCGTAGCTGTAGTGCCGGAAGCCGGCGGTGATCGTCAGCACCTTGGGGATGATGTCGTAGTCCAGCTGGGCGAAGACGGCGGTCTGGTTGTAGCCGCGCTGGGTGTCGTCGCCGTAGCCCACCATGTCGCCCTTGACCCCGGGCTCGTTCATGGTCGACCCGGGCGCCGGGGCGTCGTTGCCGACGCAGGGGGCGCCGCCGGCCAGGGCCGCGGCCAGGATCGAGGGGTTCTGGCAGGACGGGATGGTCTTGTAGTCGAAATCCATCACGTCATAGATGCGCATCTGCTCGTAGAACGCGCCGGCCACGCCGCGCAGGCGCCACTCCGACGGGGTGCTGATCCGCGCCTCGTTGCTCAGGTGCGTGGAGTGCACCTTGTCGTGCCAGTAGGTGACCGGCGAATAGCACTGCGCCGGGACGCCCGGGCCGGCGCCGAAGCCGCCGTTGTTGCCGCCGGTGCACTCGTAATACTGGCCGTACAGGGTGCGCGAGTAGTTGGTGTAGTCGTTCTGCTGGGTGACGTGCCGGTCGGTGTAGGCGCCGGTGTAGATCAGGTTGAACTGGCCGACCTTGCCGTTCACGGTCCAGGCGGTGTTCTCGTACTTGTCGCGGTTGTAGGTCGGCACGAAGGCGGTGACCTCCAGCGGCTTGAGCACCTGCTGGTCCGAGCCGAGCGGATAGGAGGTCGACAGCCCCTCCGCGTCCAGGTTCTGGATGCTCTCGGTGATCAGCACGTCCCAGTCGGTCGCCGGCTTCCAGCGCAACGACACGCGCCCGCCGGTGGTGGTGACCGGGTTCTGCGCCTTGCTGGCCAGGGCGAAGTTGTTGGCCTGGGTGGTGTGCGCCGGCAGGCAGAAGCCGGTGCTGGGGTTCGGCCGGCCGCCGTCCGGGCAGAAGCCGCCGGTGGGGAACACGCCGATATAGGTGTTGTTGTCGAGCTGTTCGTTGCGGGTGAAGGTGCTGGGCACGTTGTCGATGTAGCCGCCCTGGCGGTCGTCGTAGACCACCGCCCGCACCGCCAGCTTGTCGGCGATGATGGGGAAGTTGCCGATCGCCACGATGCTGTCGTTGTGGCTGCCGTGCGCGGTCAGGCCGTAGCTGCCCTCGACGCTGCCCTCGAATTCGTCGAAGCGCGGCTTGTTGGTGATGTAGCGCAGGGCGCCGGCCTGGGCGCCGCCGCCGAACAGGGTTCCTTGCGGGCCTTCCAGGACCTCGACCCGCTCCATGTCCGCCAGGTAGATGTCCGGGCTGCGGCCCGGGAACTGCATCGACTGCTCGTCCAGATAGACCGCCACATTGGGGAAGTTGCCCACGGTGGCGTAGGACTGCTCGCCGGCGCGGCCGGTGCTGAGGCCGCGCATGTAGACTTGGCCCTGGCCGGCCCCCGGCGCCGAATAGACCACGTTTGGGGTGTAGCGCAGGATCTCGTCGAGGGTGGTGATGTTCAGCTGCTTGATGGTCTCGCTGCCGAAGGCCTGGACGGTCATCGGCACGGTCTGGGCCGTCTCCTCGCGGCGCTGAGCGGTGACCGTGACTTCCTGGATGGCCGTGTTGGCGTTGTCCGCGGCGACGTCCGCGGCCGCGGCGAACGCCGTCCCGCCGCCGAGGCCGCTCAGCAGCGCCGCCGCCGCACATGAAACCGTAAGCCGAACTCTCATGACACTTGTCCCCCTCTTGGCCCGGGCACAGCCGCGCGCGGCCGGCGGGGGTTGGGAGCCACCGGGTCGCGGGCTGTCGGGCAGGCGTGGCGGACCCTGGTGAATGCCCCTCGGCAGGGCAAATATTTAGATGTGAAGCGTCTTATAGGTCGGACCTATACACGGTCGCGGTGTCATAAAACTGCAATTGACCCGGCGCATAATCGGCAGACTGCTCTGTATAATGAGCGTTAGTCGTGGCGCTTTATATTGGCGGTTAATCACCAACATCTGCGCGCCTTTCATGCCATAGCGCTGGAAGGCAGCTTCAGCCGGGCCGCGCGACGCCTCAACGTGGCCCAGCCGACCTTGTCGCAGCAGATCAAGGCGCTGGAGGACCGTCATCAAGCGGTCTTGTTCGAGGGCCGCCGTCCGCCGTTGAGGCTGACCCCGATCGGGCGGGAGCTGTTCGCCCTGACCCAGCGCATGTTCGCCACCTCCGACGAGATCGACGAACTGCTCGACGACCGGATCGACACCGGTTCGGGCTCGGTGCGCATCGGCGCCGACTCGCCGGTGTACGCTGCCAGGCTGGCGCAGGCGCTGATGCAGGCCCACGCGGACATGGTCGTCGAGGCGCGCATCGACAACGCCGGCGACGCGATGCGCTGCCTGCAGGACGCCAAGGTCGACGTCGCGATCCTGAGCGACCCGGCGATGGACGGCCAGTTCTTCTACGAGCCGATCTTCGCCGACTATCTGCAGGTGGTGCTGCCGGTCGGCCATCGGCTGGCCCGCTCGCCGGTGTTCCCGCTGGCGGCCCTGGCGGAGGAGCGGGTGATCATCCGCGAGCCCGCCTCCAAGACCCGCGCGGCCATGGAGACTCTGATGGCCTCGGCGGGGGTGTTTCCCGCCCAGGTGATGGAGCTGCACAGCCGCGAGGCGATTCGCGAGGCCATCGCGCTGGGCATGGGCGTCAGCCTGTTCTTCTCCAGCGACTGCCCGCCGGACACCCGCCTGGCGCTGGTGCGTCCGGACCGCCAGGGGGAGCGCGCGCAGCTGACCGGCTATCTGGTGGGCCGGGTCGAGCGGCGGCGAACGGCGATGATGCGCGCCGTGCTCACGGCGGCGCAGACCCTCAAGGCGCTCAGCCCGCTGCCGCTGCACGCGCCGGCGCCACGCGCCGTGTCGGCGCCGGGCCGCCCCGAAGCTTCCCGCTCGGCGGAGCCGCAGCTCTCCGTTCAGTCCTGAGGCGGCTGGTCCCGCTGCAACGACCGCAGCAGCGGCGCGAAGTCCGCGAAGGTGCGGCCACAAGGCTCCAGGTCCTTGCCCAGGTCGTCCCAGCGGCGCAGGGCCACGGCCTGACGCCAATAGGGCTTGCGCTCGAACGCCGCCGCGCCGCCCTCGTCGAACGGTCCGCCCTGCAGCGCCAGCGAGGCCGCAGAGGCGGGGCTGAGGGCGTCGAGGTAGCCGGGCTGGCGCAGGCACAGCCAGCGCTTGGCCGGCACATGCAGGGCGATCGGTCCGCGCACCGCCCGGCCGAACAGCGCCGACAGGGCGCGCGCGCCGGTGATCTCGTGACGATCATCCTGGGCGGCGGTCGTCGCCTCGGCTTCCTCCAGGAACAGGTGGCCGACGTCGTGCAGCAGGGCGGCGGCGACCAGGCTGGGCGCGGCGCCGGCCGCCTCGGCGAGCCCCGCGCACTGCACGGCGTGCTCCAGCTGGGTGACCCCCTCGCCGTAGGTCTGGCCGCCCCGCGCCGCGTACAGCGCGGCCAGGTCGTCAAGGCTGGACAGGCGCGGCAACGATCCGATCCTCCGCAAGAGCACGATGGCTTTTGTCGGAATCGACAAGAGGCTGAATCGTGCTCGTAGACTTAAAGAGGCGAGCCTGCTGATCGCCTTTTGATGGTTCCATCAAAAGACGGCTGGCTCTAGGCGACGACGGAAGTACAGCCACGCGCCGGCGACCAGGGCCAGGCCGGCGACGGCCAGGACGTAGGAGATCATCTCCAGGAAGCTGATCCAAGACAGCTTCAGCCCGGTGAGATTGCGCGCGATCAGCAGCGCCACGGAACTGGCGTAGCCGGCGCCGTCCGCCACATAGATCAGGAAGCCGGCGGTGCCGGTGCGCCCGCTGGCGGCGATGAAACGGTCGAACAGCAGGGCGTTGAACGGGGTGTAGGCCAGGTAGAGCCCCGCTCCGAGGGCGATCATCCAGCTGATCGGGCCGATCCAGCGCGCCTGGAAGGCCAGCGACGAGGCCCCGGCCAGGGCCAGGCCCAGCGCCACCAGGCCCAGGTTCGCCAGGAAGGCGCGGCGGTTGTCGCGCACGAACATCACCAGCGACAGGGTCGCCAGCACGATCACCGCCACCGGCAGTTCCGACAGTGAGAAGATCGCCGCATCGTCCTTGAATCCCAGGCCATTCCAGATCTCGGCGGCGAAGTTGTCGCGAAAATCGCGCAGGGCGGTGAGGCCCACGTAGACGACGATCAGGGCGACCAGGCCGGGGGCGAAGGCGGCGAACATCGCCCGCCGGGCCGGCCCGTCCATCGGCGCGCGGGCCACCCGCAGCCGCTCGTCCTCGGCGCTGGGCGGCGGCAGCACGGCCAGCCCCGCCACGCACGCCAGCAGCAGCGGGGCGAACAGCAGGCCGGTCAGGGCCGGCATCCAGTACTCGTCGGCCCAGCCGCGCAGCATCACCGCCTTGCCGGCCGACTTCACCACGCCGGAGGAGACGATGAAGCTGGCGCAGAGGATCGCGCCCAGCACCTCCGACAGCCGCCGGCCCTCCAGGAAGCCGAACACCAGCCCCCAGATCATCCCCAGCGCCAGGCCATTGGCGAACAGGCAGGCGATGTTCCAGGGCGCGGGGATCAGCGCGAACAGCACGAGCGCAACCTCGGCGGCGCCGATCAGGGCGACGATGCCGAGCGCGCGGCGGTGCGGCGGGGTCTCGGAGATCACCTTGACGCCGGCGATCTTGGACAGGGCGTAGCCCAGCACCTGGGCGATCACCAGGGCGATCTTGTACTGCACGACGAACGGCGCGGCGGCAGCGAAGCTGGCCACGGTGAACGGCTTGCGAAAGGCGTACATGGCGAAATAAGCGCCGAACGCCATACTGCCGGCGTAGGCGGCGAACACCGGCGCCGGCGCGCGGGCGAGCCAGGCGCTGAATCCGGACAGCGAAGGGGCGGGCGGCGCGGCGGCGGCGGCCGTCATCGGGCGCTCGTCCGGCGGGGGCGCTCCGCGTCGTTCCGATGTCGCATGCCGCTGCTCCAGGCGATGGTCCGGACCGGGACCTTCCGGAAGCGTGCATAGCGGCGGCTTGCGACAGAACGGATTCAGCGGCCGGCGCACGCTGCGCGCCGGCCGCCCTGTCGGTTCCTGGTGGTCTAGAACATGTGGCCCAGGGCCGAGAACTTGATGTTCACCCGGCCCATGACCGCGTCGTCGTGATAGTGCATGCGGGAGATGTCCGAGACGCTGTTGGCGGAACTGGTCGAGAAGTTGTCGGTGTAGTCGCCGACCTCGGTGTGCCGGTACTCGACGCCCAGGGTCATGTTCGGCGTGGTCATGAAGTCGACGCCGCCGCCCAGGGTCCAGCCGGCGTGGGTGTCTTCACGGCCCGCGCTGTTGGCATAGGGGCCGAAGGTCGTCCCCGGGTTGGCCGTGGTCACCGCCGAGGTGACGGTGGGGGCATAGCCGTAGAAGGCGCGGTCGCGGATGTTCACCCAGGCCGCGCCGCCCGTGGCGTAGATCAGCGCCCGGTCCATGCCCACGCCGACCCGGCCCCGCAGGGTCGCGGTCCAGGTGGGATCGGCGAAGCGCTGCACCGCCACCGACGAGCCGGTGGTCAGGCCGGTGGCCGGCAGGGTGTAGCTGTCGGACGCCCGCGCCCGGCCGCTCATGCCGTCGAAGTCGCCTTCCATGCCGAACACCAGGCCGCCGCGCTGCAGGTTGTAGCCCAGCTGGCCGCCGCCCATGAACCCGTCGTGGTTCAGGTGCTGGCGCGCCGTGGAGCTGGTGGTGGGGACGGTGACGGCGCCCGCGCCGGCGTTCACCCCGGTGAGCTGATTGACGGTGAGGTTGGAGTCCGCCGTGCTGCGCGCGCCGCTCCAGCCGCCGTTCAGACCGCCGTAGAGGCCGCTCCAGTCCGGCGCGCCATCGGCCGGTTGCGCCGACGCCGCGCCGGCGGCCAGACAGAAGCCGCCAACCGCGGCCAGTATTGATACGCTCTTCAACATGAGAAACTCCAGTACGCCTTGTGTAAGCGGCGCTTACGACGCGCAGCCCTTTGACGAGCCATGAAGACGCGAGGGGGCTGAGCCGTTCCTCATCTTCACCATTGGGGTGCCAGGCTGCGGCAAATCGGCAACAGCGATCGCTATGGTCGTGATTGATCTTTACGATGTCAGCTGGCGGTGAGACTCGCCAGGATCAGGCTCTTGAACCCCATCGCGGCGGCCATCGTGGATTGAGGGTCGGCGCGGCGAAGATCGTCGGCGCGGGTGTGGTGGAAGCGGTGGGCGCCGAACACGCCCGCCACAGCGCCATAGCCGGCCGCCAGGATGCCGGTCAGCTCGCCGGCGGAAGCCCCCGGCGCGGTCTCGCGTACGTCCTGCAAGCCGGGCTGGCCGGTGAAGGCCCCTCGCGCGCGGGCGGCCAGAGGCGGCGACACCATCAGGATCCGCTGCGGATCGGGGCTCGACAAGGGCGTCAGCGGGCCCAGCTCGTTCCAGTCCCGGCCCGCGACGTTGGCCCCCAGGTGGACCCACAGGTCGGTGGCGGCAGGGCGGGGCGCCAGGGGCGAGGTCAGGAACGCCTCGCCGCCCATGTTTTCGTATTCGTGACCGGATGTGGCCAGGAACACGAGATCATGGCCGGTCAGCGCGGCCGGGGCCCAGCGGAGCAGGGCGAGCCAGACAGCCACGCCGGGCCCCCGCTCGCCGCCGCAGGCGAACCAGCCGGAGCGAGGCGTCGAGACGGCCAGGGTGCGGCCCGCGCCGCGATCCAGTCGGGCGAGCAGGTTCCAGGCCCGCCGTCGCCCGCCGCGGCCGTCGATCACCAGGTGGCCGTGCGCGCCGCGTTCGGCGGCCGCCAGCAGCGGCGCCGCCTGGCGCGGCGCGAGGCTGGCGACGGGACCCCTGAACAGGGGTCTGTCCGGCGGCGCATTGAGGGCGATGGCCTCACCGGTGGGCCCGGTGGTGACCAGCACCACGGCCGCCGCACCGCCGGCGAAGGCCTCGTCCACGGCCCGGCGCAGGCCGGGCGCGGTGGCGGTGGACCAGCGGCTGTGCGGCAGCACCAGCAGGGCGATGGCGCCAAGGCAGGGCGCCGCCGGCGCCGTCCAGGCCTGGCGGATGACCAGGGGGCCCTCGACCCCGCCAGGACCGGTGGGCGTGACCACCCCCTGGGGGATCACCTCCGCACTCGCTGCGCCGGCCGCCAGCATGGCGGTGGAGGGCTCGAACCAGGGAACCTCGATCGGGTGGCGACGCACCGCATAGCCGGCGCGGACGGCCTCGGCTTCCAGCCAGGCGCCACAGGCCTCGTCGCCCGGACCGCCCGAGGCCTTGCCCCCGAAGCCGACGTAGCGCTGCAGGTCGGCGACGCAGGTGTCGGCGGGCGGCGGCGACGCGGCGATGGGCGTGGCCGCCCCGCCGCCCGCCGCCGCCAGGGCGAGCAAGGCGCGGCGGGAGACCGGCAGGGGCGGGGTCACGGGGTGCGCCTGGGGTTCTGCGGCCCGCTCCAGCCGAAGCGGTAGGCGCTCTCGGGCCGCTCGGGCGCCGGCGAGGCCTGCAGGTCCAGAGGCTGATAGCCGCCGTTGGCGTCGCCCATGTGCTGCAGCGCGGCCAGCGCCTGTGGGCTGGCGTCGAACGCCGCCCCCGCCAGGGCGTCCAGCGGCCGGAACACGGCATACTGGCGCTGGATGTGCGAGGCGTTGCGCCCGGGGGTGGAATGGTCGGCGACCACGCCGCAGCCGGCGCCGGACGAGCGCACCAGGAAATAGGCCTTTCGCGACGCGGCGCTGGTCCGGAAGAGGTCGATGGCCATGCGATGGTCGTTGACCGTGTCCTGGTCGAAGACTTCCGCCACCTCGATGACGTAGGGCGGCAGGGCGCGAATCTGCCGGTCGTCGGCCTGCATCGCGTACCAGGGCGCCAGCTCGAACATGAAGGCGCCGTTCGCGCCCCAACCCTGCCGCGCCACGCCGTCGTAGGCCAGGGCGGGGACCGCCCCGCCGCCGAACGAGTGGCCGACGAAGCCCACGCGGCTGAGGTCCATCGCCGTCCCGAACGCCGCCGCTGCCGCCCGGTCGCCCTGGCGCAGCGCCTCGTAGCGCTGCTGCATGCTGACGCCGAACATCTCGTAGGAGGAAAACACCACGACATATCCGCGGCTTGCCAGATGCCGCACCAGGTCTTCGTAGTTTCGCCATTCGCCCGGGCCGAAGCCATGGGCGAAGAAGATGACCGGCCGTGGCCCCCGCGCGCCGCGCGGCAGGAAGACCTGCACCGGCTGGGCCGGATCGGCGGGGTTGGCGACGGCGCGGACATCGAAGGCGAAGGTCCCGTCGGCGCCGTATCCGGTGGTGATCGGCGGGGCGTCGCAGGCGTCGGCGGCCCACGCCGCCGGCGCGGCCAGCATTGCCAGCGCGGCGAAGAGGGAGGCGAGGGGGCTCATCGCGCCGCCTCCATCAGCGGCAGCAGGGTCTGCTGCAGGGCGTCGTATTGCGCCTCCCGAGGCTCCTGGGCCGGACCGCTCGAGACGCCGAAGGCCATCAGCCGGTCCTGGGCGGGCGTGTAGGCCGGCCACTTCGGATCGCCGCAGGCGGGTGTCCCTGTCTTGGCGAAGGCGATCCAGCAGCCGTGCGCCAGGCGCTCCATGGCCTGGTCGTCGGCGGAGGCGGCCGGGCCGGCGAGCGCCGACCATGTGGCGAACACGAACGGGATCTCGCCCCCGTGCTGGGTCCCCGGCGCGGACCCGCGGCGCAGGGTCGGCACGTAGTCGAAGCGATAGAGCCAGGTGGGCGCGACGGCGCTCTGACGGGCGGCGACCCAACGCGAGGGCGCGCCCATGATGGCGTCGGTGAACAGGTCCGAGGCGGCCTTGTCGTCGTCGCCGGGATAGAGGGCGCGCATGGTCGCCGGGACCCTCGCCAGCATGGTCTGCGGCGGAATGCGGAAGCTCCGCATCAGCGAGGCTTCGTAGCTGTTCGAGCCGATGATCAGCGGCGCCGCGATCTGCCGGCTGGCCGCGAACGTCCGGGTCACCGACTGTGGCAACAGGCGCCCGTCGGTCACCGGCCCGACTGCGCCGAGGGTCATGGGCAGGGCGAACAGCTTGTCTACCGGCAGTGCGCGCAGCTGCTGGGGCGTCGCATCAGGCCCCAGGCCGGCCGCCGTCGCCAGGCTGCTTCCCTGCGCCTCCGCCTGGGCCAGAGTCTTGTCGGCGCCCCAGCCGCCGCCGGATTCGACGATCGCCTTGGCGAACAGCCCCTTCGCGGAAGGCGCCGACAGCAGGGCCAGCACGCTCTCGCCGCCGGCAGACTCCCCGAACACGGTCACGTTGGCCGGATCGCCGCCGAAGGCCGCGATATTGTGCTGCACCCAGCGCAGCGCGGCGATCTGGTCCATCAGGCCGTAGTTGACGAGCGGCTCGTCCGGTGACGCCGCCCGGGTGAGGGCCGGATGGGCGAACCAGCCGAGCGCGCCCAGCCGGTAGTTGAGGCTGACCAGGATCACGCCGTCACGGGCAAAGGGTGCGCCATCGTAGATCCGCGCCGAGCCGGAGCCGAAACGGAAGGCGCCCCCGTGGATCCAGACCATCACCGGCGCCTTGCGCGCGCCGGCGAAGCTCCAGATGTTCAGGGTCAGGCAGTCCTCGCTCTGCGGCTGGTCGGCGCCCGCCGCCGCCGCGCCGTCGGGTCGCCTGGGTTGCGGACAGACGGGGCCGAAGTCGGCGGCCGGACGCACGCCGGTCCAGGCCTGCACCGGGGCTGGCGGGGCCCAGCGGCGCTCGCCGATGGGCGGGGCGGCATAGGGCACGCCCTTGAAGATCTCCAGACCGGCATCGCGCACGCCGTCCACCCGGCCGCCGTCCACCGCCACCTCGACGGACGCAGCCGCCGCGCTCGCCGTCCAGACCCCGAGCGTCGCCGCCGCCAAGGCGGCCGCCATGCCTGAAAGCGTCCCTCTTCCCCACGTCATCGCTTGCCTGTGCCCCGTCGGATGCAGCCCGGTCTGTCGCCTGCCGAGCCTAGCGGTGGACCTGCCGGTCGACGAGCCCGCCGCCGGGCGGCGCGACCTCCCGCCGCCCGCGAGGCTTCATACGGATTTCAACGGCTTATCCTTCGCCATGCCCTCGGGTTATGGCGGCGCCGACAACTATGCACCCCCGCTGCGGGTGATCTGGGCCCCGCAGGCTTGGGCGATGACGGCGATCTCGCGGATCACCGCAGAGTGCAGGGCGCCCTCGGTGACGAACAGGCTGAGTGCGTAGGGCCCGCCCTCCAGGCGGGCGGGAACCCGCGCCAGGCGGCCGTCGGCCAACTCGGCGGCGAACAGGAAGGCCGGCCCGTGGCTGATCACGTCGGTCTGGGCGACGATCGTCTTCACCAGATCGAAGTCGGGGCCGATGATGTCACCGGCGCCGTCGTTCGCGGGCCGGCCCACGAGCCGGCCGAGCTCCGGCGATCGGCTCGGAAGCACCACGGCGGGGGCGGGCGACGAATCTTGCGCACTCAGCAGCGGATGGCCGGGGCGGGCCACCGCCACCAGCGGGCTTTCAAGCAGCGGAAAGGCCTTCAGCCCTGGTTGCGTTGCGTCGAGCCGGCGGCTGGCGACGCCGAGGTCGATTTCCCGCGCCGCCAGGCGGTCGCCCATGTCGGAGGCGGCGCGATCGACGATTTCCACCTTCAGGGCGGGGAAGCGTTCGACAATGGCGCGCACCAGCTGCGGCATGAAGCCCGTCCGGGCCACGGGCTCGTCGGCGATCCTCACGCGGCCGGTCTCGCCGATGGCCATCTGGCGCACCTCGGCGGTGATGCGGTCGGCGTCGCCGAGGCGCTCGCGGGCGTATTGGACGATGTGCAAGGCGAAGGCCGTCGGCAAGGTGGCGCCGCCCCCGCGCGAGAACAGCGCCACGCCCAGCTGATCCTCCAGCCGCGCGACCGCCTTGCTGAGCGCCGGCTGCGACACGCCCAGCGCCTGGGCCGCGCGGCCGAAGCTACCCTGCCGGACGATCTCGGTCACCAGGTGCAGCCGTCGGTAGTCCATGCCTTCGGGTTATGGGGATCGCAAAGACAATTCAATTTCAAACATCAGGTCCCGCCCTAGTCTCCGGCCGACGACCGCACCCGAGAAGCGGCCGCACCAAAGGGGAGGGGACCATGAACATCCGCCGTCCGCGCGTCGCCGCGCGCGCATTCGTCCTGGCGTTGCAGGCAGGCGCCTCCGTCGCCGTCCTGGCCGCCGCCGCGCCGGCCGTCGCCGCCGAACTCCCCGCCAGCGACGGGGCTACGCTCGACACTGTGGTCGTGACCGCCGAAAAGCGGTCGGAGAGACTGCAGGACATTCCTGCCGCGGTAAGCGTGGTGGGGGGTGATCAGCTGGTGTCGCTGGGCGTCTCGAGCACCCGCGACCTGCTGCAACAGCTGCCCGGCGTCGACCTCGTCTCCAGCGGTCCGACCTTCCTGCAGGACGTTTCCATGCGGGGCCAGGGGGCCGGACGCAACGGCTTCTCCGAGACCTCGACCGGACTCTACGAAAACGGAGCCTACATCGCCGGCGGCGGGTTCAACGGCCGTCAGCTGTCGGAAATGAACCTGTTCGACGTCGACCGGCTGGAAGTGCTCCATGGCCCGCAGGGCGCGCTCTACGGCCGCAATTCGGTGGGCGGCGCGATCAACGTCATCGAACACCAGCCGACGGGCAGCTTTTCCGCCCTCGAGCAGTTCAAGTACGGCGACAAGAACACCTACGGCGGCCAGGGCGTCGTCAACGCGCCGATCACCACCGGACTTGGCGAACTCGATGTGCGCGTGGGCGGGTTCTATACGGCGCAGAACGGCGGGTTCATGAGCAACCTGACCACCGGGGACGCCATCGACGCCTATCATTCCTGGGGTGTGCGCACAGGCTTCCTGGCCAGGCCCACCCACGGCGGCAAGCTGTACGTCCAGCTGGAGTACTACGACATCCGCCAGGGCTCGTTCGGCACGCTGGGCTATGTGCCGGTCTATGCGGCCACCACCTCGGCCTTCACCAAGGGCGCCACCCTCGACCCGGGCCCCTACACCCGCAGCAACATGAACCGCGAGGGCCGTTCCAAGGCGCCGGACTTCAGCGCCTACGTCGGCTTCGACCAGGCGACCGACGCCGGCGACCTGTCGGTGAAGCTCTACAACCGCGACCGCAACGCCGGACGCTACAACGAGGACTACGACCACTATCTGGGCCTGTCCGGCTTCGCCTCGCGCGCCGCCGGCAGCGTGACCGCGCCCACCGACCTGTCGCAGTTCCAGTATGAGGACTACCACCTCTACGACGGCCAGGTGACCTTTGCCGCGCATCAGACGGGGCGCTGGAAGTGGCTCGTTGGCGGCGAGGCGCTGCACTTCTCCGACGCCGTGCACCAGGGGATGGCCAACTGCGCGGCCTACGATCCTGCGCCCAAGACCGCGGCGGCGATGGCGACCTATCAAGGCAATGGCGCCGGCGGCTGCGTGGCGGGGCTGGCGCCGTCGTCCGCGGCCTATCCAGTCTCGTCGCAGTACACCGCCGACGTGGCGGTGCTGAACGCCATCCGCGGGCAGATGAGCGACCTGCGCTACCTCAGCAAGCTGACCTCCTACGCCGCTTTCGGCACCCTGACCTACGACCTCACCCCCCAGGTGGCGCTTGGCTTCGAGGGGCGGGTGACCACGGACCGCGCGAACTTCAGCTTCCAGCAGTACTCCCAGGATCCGCTGGCCTGGTTCGGCGCCGGCGCCGCCCCGGCCGGCTTCCTCGCGCCCCTGGCGGGGGAATACTGTTCGCCAGCCATCGTTGCGGCTGGACAGTGCACGGGCGCCACGGGCGGTCCGTACCAGAGCGGCCCCCTGAGCCACCGCTGGACCGAAGTGCTGCCAGGGGCGAGCCTCAACTGGCGGCCCAGTTCGCGCCAGATCTTATACGTCCGCTTCGCCACCGGTTATCGCCCAGGGGGCTACAACAACCCGCTCACGGCCGTGCAGCCGCTGTACCAGCCGGAGTACGCCCGCTCGGTCGAGACCGGTTGGAAAGGCGACGTCTTCGGCCTGTTCCATGCCGAGGCGGACATCTACTACCAGGCCACGCGCCACGTGCAGCTGGTCCAGTACTCGACCACGGCGGCGGGCGGCTACGTGCTGCAGAACGTCGGCGACGACCATGTCTACGGGATCGAGGCGAACGCGCACCGCGAGTTCCGCGGCGTCGGGCCTGGCGTGCTGAAGCTGTCGGTCAGCCTGTCGTCCAACACCGGCGCCTTTGAAGGCGGGGCGACGATCACCGAGAAGGCGCCCTACGGCCCCCTGTCGCTCGCCGGCCTGCGGACGCCCTACACCAATGACATCCAGGGTTCGATCGACGCCGCCTATACCCTGCCGCTGAACGGGCAGCTGTCACTGAAGCTGGAGGGGACCTACGGCTTCGCCCGTGGCGGGGTGCAGCAATACTCGGCGGCCAGCGGCGTGCTGACGCCCGTGCCGTTCCCGACCCGCAACCTGCTGGACCTGCATCTGACGCTGGCCTCGACCCGGGGGTGGGAGATCTCGGCGTACGGCAAGAACATCACCGACGATCGCTATCTGACCTCGACGGTGGGCAGCGCCCAGTTCTGGTCGCAGCCGGCCACCTGGGGCCTCACCGTCACGGCGCGGCAGTGACCGGGCGATGGCGCGCCGGCCCGGGCGGGGTCACCGAGACTCTCAGGGACGAAAGGTCCGGCAGGTCGAGCGCCGCCGCCTTGGCCAGTTCCAGGGTCCGGCGGATCACCGGCGAGGCCATTGCCGCCCGGTGCACGAGGCTGACGCAGTGATAGCGGTCCGTGTGGTCCGACGGCAGGCGCACGACCTCGCCCGCGGCGAAGGCCCGCGGGTAGACCGACAGCGGCGCCTGGCCGATGGCGTCCGAGCGGCGCACGATGTCCAGGATCAGTCCGTAGTCGTGCGTCAGATAGGCGGTCAGGTTCTCCCGTCGCCGGGCGTCATAGCCCTGCGCCTTGGCGATCAGCACCGGAGAAACGCCGGGCGAGGCCAACGGATAGTCCAGCAGCGCGCGCAGGTCCGGCGCCCCGCGGCGTGCGAGCAGAGGATGGCCCGGACGGGCGAAGAAGCAGACCTCATCGCGGAACAGGCTGGCGCGCACCAGGTCGCGCGAATCGGGGACCAGCTCGGAGGTGGTGATCACCATGTCCAGCCGCCGCTCGGCGACGTCGGTGATGAGCTCGCGCGCGCGCCCGTTGACCAGCTGGATGCTCAGCCGCGGGTAGGCCGCGGTCAGGCGCACCGCCAGAGGCGCGGCCAGGATCGCGCGGGCGGCGGCGCCGACGCCGATGGAGATCGCGCCCGAGCGCCCCTCGGCGAGATCGCGCACTTCCTGCACCACCGTCGAGACGTCGCTCAGCGCCCGGCGCGCCTGGTCGGCGATGTGGCGCGCGTAGTCGGTGGGCTGGGCGCCGCGGCCGCTGCGGTCGAACAGCCGCAGGCCCAGGTCGCGCTCCAGTCGGGCGATGCTGCGGCTGAGGGCCGGCTGCGAGAGGCCGAGCACCTCCGCCGCCCGGCTGAAGCTGCCGGCGTCGCAGATCTCGGTGACCTGACGCAGCTGCCTGACATCCATAGCCTGTTTCTTCGCCCCCGCTGCGGTCGCGCGCCCAGGCTAGGCGCCGCCGGGGCTTGCGCCAAGCCCGTCCTGCGCCCGGCGCGGGCGCACGTCATCCCCATGCAAGGAGTCGCCTCGTGACCACCGACATCGCCGGCAGGACCGTCATCATCACCGGGGCCGGGGGCGGCATAGGCGAGGCCCTGGCGCTCGGCTTCCTCGCCGATGGCGCCCGCGTGGTCGGGGCCGACGTGGACCTGTCCGGTCTGGAGCGGCTGGCGGCGCGCGGCGTGGTCACCCGCCGCTGCGACGTCACCGTCGAGGCCGAGGTCCGGGCGCTGATCGCGGCCGCGCAGGCTGAGACGGGGCGCGTCGACGTCCTGTTCAACAACGCCGGCCTTGGCCATCGCCACCGCATCGACGAGATCCCGGACGGTCTCTTCGAGCGCATGGCGCAAGTCTCGCTGTTCGGTCCGTTCTACGCCATCCGCGCCGCCCTGCCGGTGATGCGCGCCCAGGGCTACGGCCGCGTCGTCAACATGATCTCGCGCGGCGCCGAGGCGCGCGCCCCGGGCTGGGCCGGGTACGCCTCGGCCAAGGCGGGGCTGTTCGCCCTGACCCGCGTAGCCGCCGCCGAGACGCAAGGGGCGGATATCCTGGTCAACGCCATGATCCCCGGGCCTACCCGCAGCGGCATGAACCAGGGCCCTGGCCTGCAGGAGCCGGCGGCCGTCTATCCCCATGCGCGGTGGATGGCGAGCCTTCCCAGCGGGGGCCCGAACGGCGAAGTGTTCTGGAACAGCAAGCCCTATGCCCTGTTCGCGGGCGGCGCGACGCGGGAGGCCTGAGTTCCATGGACGATGTCGAGCGCCTGCTGATCGAGCGCGCCTGTGCGCGCCTGGTGGCGCGGTACTGCCACCTCGTCGACCACGGGGAGGCCGAGCGGGTCGCCGACCTCTTCACCGAGGATGGGACCTGGAGTTCGCCCGAGCAGATGATGGACGGGCGCGAGGCGATCGCCCGCGGCTTCCGCCGGCGGCAGGACAACCGGGGCCGCATCTCCCGGCACGTCTGCGAGAACCTGCTGGTCGAGGTCCAGGACGCCGAGCGCGCCGCCGGGGTGGTCTATCTGACCCTGTATCGGGAGGACGGACCTCCCGGCAGGCCCTACGCCACCGCCCTGGTTCCCGCGCTGATCGGTGAATACCGTGACGTGTTCGTGCGCACGCCCGACGGCTGGCGCATCCGCTCGCGCGAGACCGTGGTGTCGTTCAGACCCGGCTAGAACCTGTCAGGCAAAAGCGTACGCGGCCTTGTCGCCCGAACATGGTCTAAGAACATGGTCTAAACTTATGAAGACAGAGCCTTTTTCAACGGGTCAGATGATCCCGTCTGACCCTGAGGGCTCCAGGGCCTGGCGACCCGGCCAGGGCTGGCCCCGACGGGGCGTGGTGCCGGTTGCAGGACTCGAACCCGCGACCTTCGGTTTACAAAACCGCTGCTCTACCAGCTGAGCTAAACCGGCGCCGAGGGGCGCTTATGCCGTAGGGGAGGGGTTGGTGGCAACTCACCGGCCGGCAGGGGCGTCATAGCGGCAGCCGCGTCCGCGCCCGGCCTGCCAGTCCCCAGGCGGCCACGCCCAGCGCCACGGCGCCGATCAGCAGGGTGCAGACGGCGTTGATCTCCGGCGAGACCCCCAGGCGGACCTGGCTGTAGATGCGCATCGGCAGGGTGGTCGCGCCGGGGCCGGAGGTGAAGGAGGCGATCACCAGGTCGTCCAGCGACAGGGTGAAGGCCAGCATCCAGCCGGCGGCGACGGCCGGGGCGATGTTCGGCAGGGTGACGGACAGGAAGGTGCGCCAGGGCGGGCAGCCCAGGTCCTGCGCGGCCTCTTCCAGGCTGCGGTCGAAGTCGACCAGCCGCGCCTGCACCACCACGGCGACGTAGCACAGGGTCAGGGTGGTGTGCGCCGCGGTCAGGGTCCAGAAGCCGCGGGGCAGGCCCAGGGCCACGAACAGCAGCAGCAGCGACAGGCCCATGATCACCTCGGGCATCACCAGCGGCGCATAGATCAGGCCTGCGAACAGCAGCCGTGAGCGGAAGCGCCCGCCGCGCACCAGGCCGACGGCGGCGAGGGTCCCCAGGACGGTGGCCAGGCTGGCGCTGAGCACGCCCACCCGCAGCGTCACCCAGGCGGCGTCGCGCAGGGCGTCGTCGTCCAGCAGCGCCGCATACCAATGCGTCGAGAAGCCGGACCAGACGGTGACCAGCCGGCCGGCGTTGAACGACCAGGCGACCAGCAGCACGATCGGCAGATAGAGGAAGGCCAGGCCCAGGCCGATGGAGGCCAGGTTGAACCAGGAGGGGCCCTTGCGCATCAGCGGGGCTCTCTCATTGGCGCTCCAGGGCGCGGGCCTGCTGATGCTGGTAGATCAGGATCGGCGCGGTGAGGGTGGCCAGGAGCACGATCGCCACCGCCGAGGCGCTGGGCCAGTCGCGGTCGGCGAAGAACTCGGTCCACAGCGTGCGGCCGATCATCAGCGAGCCCGGCCCGCCGAGCAGGTCGGGGATCACGAACTCGCCGACGATCGGGATGAAGCACAGCAGAGAGCCGGCCACGACGCCCGGCCAGGAGAGCGGCCAGGTCACCCGCCAGAACGCCCGCCACGGCGGCGCGCCCAGGTCGCCGGCGGCCTCCAGCAGGGTCGGGTCCAGCTTCTCGAGCGCCGCATAGAGCGGCAGCACCATGAACGGCAGGTAGGAATAGACGATGCCGATGTAGACCGCGGTCGGGGTGTTCATGATTTCCGCCGGCCCCAGATGCAGCCAGCCGAGCGCCAGGTTCAGCAGCCCTTCCGGCTTGAGGATGGCGATCCAGGCATAGACCCGGATCAGGAAGCTGGTCCAGAACGGCAGGATCACCGCCATCAGCAGCCAGGTGCGGGCCCGTGGACCGGTGCGGGCCATGCCGTAGGCCATAGGATAGCCGACCAGCAGCAGCAGCAGGGTGGAGACCGCCGCGACCTTCAGGCTGGAGAGATAGGCGGCCAGGTACAGGCGGTCGTGGACCAGCCGGGCATAGGTCTCGCCGCTGAGGCCGCGAACGAAATCGGCGACGCCGTCGGCCCCGCGCGACAGGTCCAGCGTCGGCGCATAGGGCGGGATCGCCAGCACGGTGTGCGACAGCGACAGCTTGGCCACCAGCACGAACGGAAACAGGAAGAACACCAGCAGCCAGGCGTAGGGCGGGACGGCCGCCAGCCAGCGGCGGGGGCGGGGGTCAGCCATGGGGCTGTGGCCCTCTCTGCGACTGCCTTGCGCCCCCTCCGTCAGCCCGCTTCGCGGTCTGCCACCTCCCCCGCTTCGCTGCGCTGCGCAGGGGAGGAGATACGGTCGGCGCCATTCTCATCTCCTCCCATGCAAGCCCGAAGGGCGCAGCGGGGGAGGTGGCGCTCAGCGCGCAGCGCTGAGTGACGGAGGGGGCGCAAGGCCACAGGCGGCGGCTCATCGCGTCAGCACCACGGCGGCGTCGGGCGCGAAGCTGGCCCAGACCTTGTCGCCGCGGACGATCGGGCGCTGCACGTGGCGCGAGGCGTTGGCGCGGGCGACGCGCAGGGTGCTATCGCCCTCAAGCGCCACGACATAGGTGCTCCAGTCGCCGGTGTAGCCGATGTCGCGCACCTCGCCGGCGAGCGTGTTGGGCGCTGCGGCGGCGGGCGGATCCTGCGCCAGGACCATCTTCTCGGGGCGCACGGCCAGCCAGACGGTGGTTCCGGGCGGCGGCGCGTCCGGGGCCTGCGCCAGGAACCCTGCCGGACACGCCGCGCCGGCCAGCTTAACCAGACCGCCCTCGGTCCCCGTCACCGCCGCCTCGAACAGGTTCACCTCGCCCAGGAAGCCGGCGACGTAGCGGCTGGCGGGCGCCTCGTAGATCTCCGCCGGCGGGGCCACCTGCTCGATGGCGCCCTCGCGCATCACCGCGATGCGGTCGGCCAGGCTCATGGCCTCCTCCTGGTCGTGGGTGACGATCAGGAAGGTGGTTCCCAGCCGCGCCTGTAGCGCCTTCAGCTCGAAGCGCGTCTCCTCGCGCAGCTTGCGGTCCAGGGCGGCCATGGGCTCGTCCAGCAGCAGCATCCTCGGCCGCTTGGCCAGGGCGCGGGCGAGGGCGACGCGCTGGCGCTGGCCGCCGGAGAGCTGGTCGGGGCGCCGCCGGCCAAGCCCGGTGAGCTGCACCAGGGCGAGCATCTCCTCCACCCGCGCGGCGATCGCGGCCCTGCCCAGGCCCTCCTGCCGCAGGCCGAAGGCGATGTTGCCGGCCACGTCGAGGTGCGGGAACAGGGCGTAGGACTGGAACATCATGTTCACCGGCCGCCGGTGCGGCGGCGTGCCCGCCAGGTCCTGGCCGCCCAGGGACACGCGCCCGCCGTCGGGGGCCTCGAACCCGGCCAGCAACCGCATCAGCGTGGTCTTGCCGCAGCCGGACGGGCCCAGCAGGGCGAAGAACTCGCCCTCGAGGATATCCAGGGTGACGTCGTTGACCGCCGTCACCTCGCCGAAGCGCTTGCTGACCCCCTCGAAGCGGGCGAGGGGCGGACGCGGAGCGGAGTCAGCCATGCCGCCGACCGCTACTGGCCGGTGGTGACCCGCGTCCAGTCGCGGTTCACCTCGCGCAGCAGCGCCTGATCCTTGGGAGCCACCACGTACAGCCGGGCGAAGGTGTCCGGCGACAGGTAGACGTTCGGGTCGTCACGCACCGCCTTGTCCAGCAGCGGCGTCGCGGCCGCATTGGCGTTGGCGTAGTGGGTGGCGTTCGAGGCGCGGGCGATCACGTCCGGCCGCAGCATGTAGTTGATGAAGGCGTGCGCGGCGGACGGGTTGGGCGCATCGGCGGGGATGGTGAAGCTGTCGAACCACACCTGCGAGCCCTCCTTGGGGATGGCGTAGGCCAGGGTGACGCCGTGGTTCGCCTCCCGGGCGCGGGAGGCCGCCTGCAGCATGTCGCCGGAATAGCCGATGGCGATGCAGATATCCCCGTTGGCCAGGGCCTCGATGTTCTCGGAGTTGGTGAACTTGCGCACGTACGGGCGCAGCTTCAGCAGCAGGTCCGTGGCGGCGGCATAGTCGGCCGGGTCCTTGCTGTTGGGATCCTTGCCCATGAAGCGCAGCGCCGAGCCATACATGTCCTGAGGATCGGCCAGGAAATAGACGCCGCAGTCCTTAAGCTTCGCCAGATTGGCCGGGTCGAACAGCACGCGCCAGCTGTCGACCTTCACCCCGGGCAGCGCCCTGGCCACCTTGTCCGGGTTGTAGCCGATGCCGACGGTGCCCCACATGTACGGCACGGCGTACTTCGCCCCCGGATCGAACGGGGCCATGTAGCGCATCACCGCCGGCCAAAGGTTCTTCGCATTCGGCAGCTTGGCCTGGTCCAGCGGCTGGATCGCCTTGGCCTCGGCGAAGCGCGGCACGTACTGGTTCGACGGCACGACGATGTCGTAGCCGGAGTTGCCGGTCAGCACCTTGGTCTCCAGCATGTCGACGGAATCGAAGGTGTCGTAGACCACCTTGGTCCCGGTCTCCCGGGTGAAGTCCGCCAGGATCTTGGGATCGATGTAGTCGGACCAGTTGTAGATGTGCAGCGCGCCGCCGCCCCCACCACCCCCGCCGCACGCGGCCAGCGTCAGGGCGCCGACCAGCGCGGCCGTCACGCCGCGCAGCCTGCCCAGGACCGAACCTCTCGCCCGCATCACCACCTCCCGATCGCGCGGGACCTTACAGGCGCCACGGCGGCCACGTTAAGCGCCGCTTGGCATTTGCGGCGCCGGTTCTATATTTCCAGACCTCTGCGCCATCCAGGGCATGGGACTGATCAAGACGTGACGACTGCCGCCGATCATCCCGACACGGGCTCCAGCCGGACGATCCTGGTCGCCCGCGGCCGGCGAATGCGCGCCGGGTGAGGGCCGCTGGCGAGCCGACCTGACGGCCCGCGCTGCGCTTCATCCCTCATCCTGATCCCAGGCTTTGTCGACCCGCCGGTCGCGCGATTGCGCGCCGGCATCATCCAACATCGCGCCATACCCGCTGGAGGGGCGGCGCGGCTGACGCTAAAGGACCGCCATGGCCCGTATCCTCATCACCTCCGCCCTGCCGTACATCAACGGCGTCAAGCACCTGGGCAATCTCGCCGGCTCGATGCTGCCGGCCGACCTCTACGCCCGCTTCCAGCGGGCCCGGGGGCACGAGGTGCTCTACATCTGCGCCACCGACGAGCATGGCACCCCGGCGGAGCTGGCCGCCGCCGCCGCCGGCCAGGACGTGATGACCTATTGCGAGGAGCAGCACCGCATCCAGCACGACCTGGGGCGCGGCTTCGGCCTGTCGTGGGACTGGTTCGGCCGCTCGTCCTCGCCGCAGAACGCGCGCCTGACCCAGCACTTCGCCGAGGCCCTGGAGGACAGGGGCTTCATCGAGGAGCGCACCGACAAGCTGGTCTACTCCATCGACGACAAGCGCTTCCTGCCGGACCGCTATATCCAGGGCATCTGCCCGGTGTGCGGCTATCCGGACGCGCGCGGCGACCAGTGCGACAACTGCGGCTCGCTGCTCGACCCGATCGAGCTGAAGGAGCCCTATTCGGTGATCTCCGGCTCGCGGAACCTGGAGGTGCGCGAGAGCCAGCACCTGTATCTGAAGCAGTCGGCGCTGCAGGGGCCGATCCGCCAGTGGGTGGACGCCAAGCCGGAGTTCTCCAGCCTGGCCCGCTCGATCGCCTACAAGCACCTCGACGAGGGGCTGATCGACCGCGGCATCACCCGCGACCTGTCGTGGGGCGTGCCGGTCACTCGGGGCGGCCAGCCGCGGCCGGGCTTCGAGGACAAGGTGTTCTACGTCTGGTTCGACGCCCCGATCGAATACATCGGCTCGACCCAGGAATGGGCCGACGCCACCGGCCAGGACTGGCAGCGCTGGTGGCGCGAGGACGCCGGGGCGAAGGACGTGCGCTACGTCCAGTTCATGGGCAAGGACAACGTCGCCTTCCACACCGTCAGCTTCCCGGCGACGATCATCGGCTCGGGCGAACCGTGGAAGAGCGTCGACAACCTGAAGGCCTTCAACTGGCTGAACTGGTACGGCGGCCCGTTCTCGACCTCCAAGCGGCGCGGCGTGTTCATGGACCAGGCCCTGGCCCTGCTGCCGTCCGACTACTGGCGCTGGTACCTGACGTCGAACAGCCCGGAGCACTCCGACAGCGCCTTCACCTGGGAGCTGTTCCAGGGGGCGGTGCGCGACCTGGCCGACGTGCTGGGCAACTTCGTCAACCGCATCCTGAAGTTCGCCGAGACCCGGTTCGACGGCAAGATCCCCGCCGGCGGCGAACCCGGGCCGCTGGAGGAGAAGCTCTACGCCCAGGTGGCCGAGAAGCTGGCCGACCTCACCGCCCAGTTCGAAGCCATCGAGATCCGCAAGACCGCCCAGGCTCTGCGGGCGCTCTGGGTGGTGGGCAATGAGTACCTGCAGGAGGCGGCCCCGTGGACGGCGATCAAGACCGATCCCGAGCGGGCGGCGGTGGTCGTGCGCACGGCGATCAACCTGGCGGCGCTCTATGCGCGGGTGTCTGCGCCGATCATCCCGTACGCGGCCGAGAAGATCGCCATGGCGGTGGGCGAACCCTTCCCGCCCACCTGGCCGTCGGAGAACATCGCCGTGGAGCTGTCGCGCCTGGAGGCCGGCCGGCCGTTCAGCGTGCCGGAGATCCTGTTCCAGAAGATCGAGGACGCCCAGGTCGCCGAGTGGACCGAGCAGTTCCAGGGGCAGAGCTGACGTTCGGAGGGCTAGGGAAGGGCAGGCGGGCCGGGCTCAGATGTGCTGGCCGGTCCGCCTGCTGATTTCCTGCGGATGGATGTCGGCCCAGTCGGGCGCCCAGGCGTTGTACTGCGCCACCTGGTGGGTATCGATGATCACCGTGCGATAGCCCTGCCAGATCATGTGCACGGCGACGTAGAGCACGATGCCCAGCCCCACGTAGCCGATCCAGCGGTGGCGGTTCAGCAGCTGGGCGATGGCGTTGGCCGCCAGCCCCATGAGGGCGACGGACACCAGCAGGCCGATGGCCAGCAGCAGGGGATGGTTGTGCGCCGCCCCGGCGACGGCCAGCACGTTGTCCAGCGACATGGACAGGTCGGCGATCAGAATCTGCACGAAGGCGGCGCGGAAGGTCTTGGCCGGCTTCAGTTCGGCGGCGTCCTCGTGCGCGGACTGGCTGCGGAGGTCGCGCCACATCTTCCAACACACCCACAGCAGCAGCACCCCGCCCGCCAGCAAGAGGCCGATCACCGCCATCAGCTGGGCGGTGACGATGGCGAAGCCGATGCGCATCACCACCGCGGCGGCGAGGCCGACCAGGATCACCTTCTTGCGCTGGTCGGCGGACAGGCCGCCGGCGGCCAGGCCCACGGCCACGGCGTTGTCGCCGGCCAGGACCAGGTCGATCATCAGCACCTGTACGAGGACGGTCGCGGGCCCGATCCAGGCGTGATCCCCAAGGGGGCCGGGCAGCATTTCGACCATGCGCAAGAAATGGCCCGCCCGCGTCGCGCGCGCAAGCGCGCGGGGGTGAATTATTCCTGACTCTACCCGCGGCGGGTGGCGCGCGCGGCGGCGTAGAGGGCCACCGCCGCCGCCGCCGAGACGTTCAGGCTCTCGAAGCCGCCGGGCATCGGGATGCGCGCCAGGGCGTCGCAGTGCTCGCGCACCAGCCGGCGCAGGCCCTCGCCCTCCGAGCCCATGACGATCACCGTCGGGCGCCCGTCCAGCACCGTCTCCAGGTCGTCCTCGGCCTCGCCGGCCAGGCCCACCGCGCGCCAGCCCATCTCCTCCAGCTGCTCCAGGGCGCGCGACAGGTTCACGGCGCGGGCGTGCGGGATCTTGTCGACCGCGCCCGCGGCGGCCTTGGCCAGGGCGCCGGCCAGGGCCGGGGCGTGGCGGTCCTGCACGATCACCCCGCGCGCGCCGAAGGCCGCGGCCGAGCGGAAGATGGCGCCGACGTTCTGCGGGTCGGTGACCTGGTCGAGCATCAGCAGGAAGCCTTGCGCCGGCGTGCCCAGGTCCTCGATCGACCGAGGTTCGGGCGGCTCGGCGCGCAGGGCCAGGCCCTGGTGCGCGGCGCCCTGGGGCAGCAGCCGGGCGATGGCCTGGGTGTCGGCGACCTCCAGGGTCTTCAGCGCGCTGAACCGCTCGGCGAGCGTCCGGGCGCGGTCAGGCGTGGCGACCACCCGGCGAATCTGGGTGCGCGCGGGGTTCTCCAGCGCGGCGAACACGGGGTGCACGCCCCAGATCCAGTCGGCCTCGTCGTGGCCCCTGGCGGGTGGGCGGGGGCGGGAAGGGGGCTTGGCGGCGGCTGCGGCGCCGGCCGCAGGCCTTTGTACGGCTTGGCTTTTTGCTGGCGACGCGTGGCTATTTCGCGCCGTGCTTTTCCGGTCGTTGCGTTGCCGATGCGAGGCCACTATAAGACGCGCTCCGATTTGGGGCCCATGCGAGCCCTGCCGTTCCGCTCTAAGCATTTGGAGCCGTGACCGGAAGGTGTTTCGCACGGCGGTCCGGGGTCTCCCGGGCTGACGGCGGCGCCGGGATCGGGCCCATTCGAGAAACCGCGTTGGGGGAATGTCCCGAGCGGCAAAGGGGGCGGACTGTAAATCCGCTGCGTAAGCTTCGTAGGTTCGAGTCCTACTTCCCCCACCACGCGGTTCTCGAAGGCCTCGCCCCCGGCCAAGACGTCCTCGACGAGCTAGGAGAGCATTCAGCGCCCCGCTTGGCGCGCGGGTATAGCACAATGGTAGTGCAGCAGCCTTCCAAGCTGAGGATGCGGGTTCGATTCCCGCTACCCGCTCCAGATCCAGTAGTACATCTCATCACACAAGGGACCGCGCGAAGGTAAGACGATGGCCAAGGAAAAGTTCGAACGCACGAAGCCTCACTGCAACATTGGCACGATTGGTCACGTTGACCATGGGAAGACGACGCTGACGGCGGCGATCACCATGATCCTGGCGAAGACGGGCGGTGCGACGGCGAAGAAGTACGAGGACATCGACGCTGCGCCGGAAGAGAAGGCGCGGGGGATCACGATCAACACGGCGCACGTGGAGTACGAGACGGCGAACCGTCACTACGCGCACGTGGACTGCCCTGGCCACGCCGACTACGTGAAGAACATGATCACGGGCGCGGCGCAGATGGACGGCGCGATCCTGGTGGTGTCGGCGGCCGACGGCCCGATGCCGCAGACGCGCGAGCACATCCTGCTGGCCCGCCAGGTGGGCGTGCCGGCGCTGGTGGTCTACATGAACAAGGTGGACCTGGTGGACGACGCCGAGCTGCTGGAGCTGGTGGAGATGGAGGTTCGCGAACTTCTGTCGTCCTACGAGTTCCCGGGCGACGACATTCCGATCGTCAAGGGTTCGGCCAAGGTGGCGATCGACGGCGGTGATCCGATCATCGGCGAGAACTCGATCCTGGAACTGATGACCCAGGTCGACGCCTACATCCCGCAGCCGGAGCGTCCGGTTGACCTGCCGTTCCTGATGCCGGTGGAAGACGTGTTCTCGATCTCTGGCCGCGGCACGGTGGTGACGGGCCGGATCGAGAAGGGCGTCGTGAAGGTCGGCGAGGAAGTCGAGATCGTCGGCATCCGTCCGGTGCAGAAGACGACCTGCACGGGCGTCGAGATGTTCCGCAAGCTGCTGGACCAGGGTCAGGCGGGCGACAACGTGGGCGTGCTGCTGCGCGGCACCAAGCGTGAGGACGTCGAGCGCGGCCAGGTGCTGTGCAAGCCGGGCTCGATCACGCCGCACACCAAGTTCGTGGCTGAGGCCTACATCCTGACCAAGGACGAGGGCGGCCGCCACACGCCGTTCTTCTCCAACTACCGCCCGCAGTTCTACTTCCGCACGACGGACGTGACGGGGATCATCAAGCTGCGCGAAGGCGTGGAGATGGTGATGCCGGGCGACAACACCGAGCTGGACGTGGAACTGATCACGCCGATCGCCATGGACCAGGGCCTGCGCTTCGCGATCCGCGAAGGCGGCCGCACGGTCGGCTCGGGCGTGGTGACCAAGATCGTCGAATAGGCCAAGGCCCAAACGACAAGACGACTATCGGGCGGCCGCCGGAGGACACTCCGGCGGCCGTTTCGATTCCGCCACCCCCCTCACTGTCATCCCGGAATCCGCGAAGCGGATATCCGGGACCGCGGCAGGCGCCGGCGCCCGCTACCGCCGTCACCCATCGGCGCTTCCGGCGGTCCCGGATATGGGCTGCGCCCATTCCGGGATGACAGAGGAGGAGAGGGGTAAGGGAGAAATGCCCCCCTCACTTCCCCTTCGTCGGCTCGCCGGTGCCGGGATCCGTCTCGGTCTTCGGCGTCTGGGTCGACCACTCCGCCCCTTTCGGTTCGGTCGCGGGGCGGGGAGGGTGGCCGGCGCGGTCGGGGCGCTGGTTCTCGCTCTCGGATTCGCGGCTGCGTTCGGTCCCGGTGGCGTCGGTCATGGCGGGCTCCTTCGTCGAAGGAACGCGGTGACGCGCCTAGTGGCTCCCCGCTTGCTCTTGCAGGCGCCCCTTGCTAAACCACGCGCCCTACGGCGATGAGCCGAACGCGCCGGTGGGCTGGCCGCTCTCCGGCGCGTTGTTCATTGCCGGGGAAAGTGCCTGAAGGAGTGTAGCTCAGCTGGTAGAGCATCGGTCTCCAAAACCGAGGGCCGGGGGTTCGAGTCCCTCCACTCCTGCCACTATATGAAGCGTACCCGAGGCGCGGCCCCGCCGCCGCCGACCCACGAAGAAGCGAGTTGAAAGGCCCCATGGCCAAGGATCAAGGCGTCGTCCAGACCAACCTGCGCCCCCGCTCCGCCCTGCGCGGCGCCGGCGGCCGCCCGCCTGCGGGACAGGGCGGCGAGGTCGACCAGACGCCCAGGAAGCCTTTCAATCCCGTCCAATTCCTGCGCGAGACGCGGGCCGAGGCGAGGAAGATCACCTGGACCACCTGGAAGGAAACCTGGATCACCTCGGTGATGGTGGGGATCATGGTGGTGGTCACCGCGATCTTCTTCTTCACCGTCGACTCCGCGCTGTCGCTCGCCGTCAGCCAGATCCTGAAATTCGCCGCCGGCGGCCAATAGAGACCCACCCATGACCGATACCGCCGTCCAGGCCTCCAATCCGCGCCACAAGTGGTACATCGTCCACGCCTACTCGAACTTCGAGAAGAAGGTGGCCGAGAGCATCCGCGAGCAGGCTCACGCCCAGGGGCTGGACGACGCCTTCTCCGAGATCCTGGTGCCCACCGAGGACGTCGTCGAGATCCGCCGCGGCCGCAAGGTCAACGCCGAGCGCAAGTTCTTCCCCGGCTACGTGCTGGTGAAGATGGACCTCTCGGACGAGGCCTATCACCTGGTGAAGAACACCCCCAAGGTCACCGGCTTCCTGGGCTCCGGCTCCAAGCCGATGCCGGTTTCCGAGCGGGAAGTGGCGCGCATCATCGGCGCCATCGAGGAGGGCGTGGAGCGGCCGAAGCCGACCATCACCTTCGAGATCGGCGAGACCGTCAAGGTCATCGACGGTCCGTTCGCCAGCTTCAACGGCAGCGTGGAACAGGTCGACGAGGAGCGCGCCCGTCTGCGCGTCACCGTCTCCATCTTCGGCCGCGCCACGCCGGTGGAGCTGGAATACGGCCAGGTCGAGAAGACCGCCTAGCCGACCCTATTTGCTCTTCGGCGTGGGCTCTGCTACACGCCGCCCCTTCGCGCGCGGGCCGTCGGTCCGGGCGTGACAAATCCGTGGGAGGGTCGCCAAGCCCAATTACCACGGCTCTTCAACCGAAAGACCCGGTCCCGGCCGGGTCTATGAGAGGACCATATGGCCAAGAAGATCCTGGGCTACATCAAGCTGCAGGTCCCCGCCGGCTCCGCCACGCCTTCGCCGCCCATCGGGCCGGCGCTGGGCCAGCGCGGCGTCAACATCATGGGGTTCTGCAAGGAGTTCAACGCCCGCACCGAGAACATGCAGAAGGGCACGCCCCTGCCGACGGTGATCACCGTCTATCAGGACAAGAGCTTCACCTTCGTCACCAAGACCCCGCCCGCCACCTTCTTCCTCAAGGAAGCGACCGGCCTGAAGTCCGGCGCCAACAAGACCGGCCGTGAGAGCGTCGGCCAGATCACGCGCCAGCAGCTGCGCGACATCGCCGAGAAGAAGATGAAGGATCTCAACGCCAACGATATCGAGGCCGCGGCCCGGATCATCGAAGGCTCGGCCCGCGCCATGGGCCTCAAGGTCGTGGAGGCCTAAGCGCATGCCCAAGCAACCCAAGCGGATCCAGGCCTGGACCGGCGATCGCGACGCCACCCACGCCCTCACCGAAGCCGTCAAGCTGGTCAAGGCCAACGCCAAGGCCAAGTTCGACGAAAGCATCGAGATCGCCGTCAACCTGGGCGTCGATCCCCGTCACGCCGACCAGCAGGTCCGCGGCGTGGTCAGCCTGCCGTCCGGCACCGGCCGCGACGTGCGCGTGGCCGTCATCGCCAAGGACGCCAAGGCGGCGGAAGCCACCGCGGCGGGCGCCGAAGTGGTCGGCGCCGAAGACCTGGTGGAGCGCATCCAGGGCGGCTTCATGGACTTCGACCGGGTGATCGCCACGCCGGACATGATGGCCCTGGTCGGCCGTCTCGGTAAGATCCTCGGCCCGCGCGGCCTGATGCCGAACCCGCGCGTCGGCACCGTGACCCCGAACGTGGGTCAGGCGGTGAAGGACGCCAAGGGCGGCGCCATCGAGTTCCGCGTCGAGAAGGAAGGCATCGTCCACGCCGGCATCGGCAAGGCAAGCTTCACCGACGACGCCCTGCTGGCCAACGCCCGCGCCCTGGTCGACGCCCTCAACAAGGCCAAGCCCTCCGGCGCCAAGGGCACCTATGTGAAGCGCATCAGCCTGTCCTCGACGATGGGCCCGGGCTTCAAGGTCGATACCGCCAGCATCACCGCCTGAGGCGGCGCTGAGCGCTGAAGGAACGGGCCCTCGGGGAGCGATCTCCGGGGGCCTTTTTCTTGCGCCGGCGCCCGCGCGCCGGGACTTGGGCCGGGCGCGATCCTCGCCTAGGCTCCGTCGTCTCAGGGACCTGGCCATGATCGCGACGATACTGAAGCTTTCCTCGGCGCTGGACGCCTGGCTGCGCGAACATATCGGGCGGCCGTATCTGGCGGCGCTGGGCGTCGGCCTGGTGCTGGGCATCGTCGCGGCCTTCCAGGATCTGATGAAGGACCTCGGCCGGCACGACAGCGTCGTGAAGCTGTCGCTGTTCATCGCCTTCCAGGCGGCGCTGCTGGTCAACCAGCTGGCCCAGTTCCACGACTACCGCGAGGAGCGCCGCCGTCAGCGCGAGGCCAAGGCCCTGCGCCGGGCGGGCCGGCGAAACGGCGGCGCGGCGGTCGATATCGAGCCGGGCGCGCCGTTGGAGGGCCAGTCTTGAGCCTGACCGAGACGCCCGTCGTCCCCGCCGCCGCGCAGGCGCAGACCGTGGTCGTGCTGACCGGCGTTCTCACCCGCGCCGACCACGAGACCTATCGCGAGCTGGCCTTCGACGTGCCGGCGGGGGTGCAGCGGCTGACGGTCGACTTCGACTTCACCACCCGCGAGCAGAAGACCACCATCGACCTGGGCCTGATGGACCCCGACCGCTTCCGTGGCTGGAGCGGCGGCGACAAGATGCGCTTCACCGTCGGCGAACTGGACGCCACCCCGTCGTACCTGCCGGGGCCGATCGTTCCCGGCCGCTGGACGCTGCTGCTGGGGGTGCCGAACATCCGGCCGGGCGTGGTGGCGGCGTATACGGCGACGATCCGCTTCGGCCGCGGCGAGGCGACCGCCGTCTCGGCCTTCGCCGACGAGCCCTTGGAGGTCGGCGCCCGCTGGTACCGCGGCGACCTGCACATGCACACCTGCCATTCCGACGGCACCGTCGCCACCCAGGGCGGCGAGCGCCGGGCGCCGGGGCCGGTCTACCGCACCGTGGAGGCGGCCGCCGCGCGCGGCTGCGACTTCATCGCCGTCACCGACCACAACGCCGTCTCGCACCACCACGCCCTGCGCGAGCTGCAGCCGCACTTCGACCGGCTGCTGCTGATGCCGGGCGTCGAGATCACCACCTTCCGCGGCCACGCCGGCGTGCTGGGCGCGATCGGCTTCGTGGAATTCCGCCTGGAGAGCCGCCACCTGCCGGCGGTCACCCAGCTGCAGGACGCCGTCGCCCGCCAGCACGGCCTGTTCGCCATCAACCATCCGGCCCTGCCGTCCAACGAGTACTGCATGGGCTGCGGCTGGACGGCGGCCAATACCGACTTCGCCCGGGTGGACGCCATCGAGGTGTGCAACGGCGGCGCCATGCAGGCGCAGGGCGGCAAGGCCGACGGGGTGTTCTCCGGCGTTCCGTTTTGGGAGGCCCGGCTGAACGAGGGCCATCGCATCACCGCCATCGGCGGCTCCGACAACCACAAGCCGGACGGCGATCCGGCCGCCGCCCCGGCCGTGGGCAGCCCGACCACGGTGGTGTTCGCGCCGAACCTGTCGGAGCGGGCGATCCTGGACGCCATCCGCGCCGGCCACGTGTTCGTCGACGTCGAGGGCGTGCGGGGCAGGGGGCTGGAGCTGACCGCCCGCTGCGGCGAAGCCTCGGCCATGATGGGCGACGCCCTGGCCGCGCCGGCGGGGGCGGAGGTCGCGTTCGAGCTGACGGTGACGGGCCTGGCCGGCGCGCGCATCGACGTCGTGCTGGACGGCGAGCATGGCGCGGCCCTGGCCGGCGTGCAGGCCGACGGCGATGTGGCGACCCTGGCCTTCACCCTGCCGTCTGACGGCGCCTGCCACTGGATCCGCGCCGACGTCCGCTCTGAGGATGGCGAGCGGACGCTGTTGATCGGCAATCCTGTGTATTTGAACGGGTAGGGCAGGCGACTTGCCGCCGCATCGCGGGGCTGACTTTGGGCCCGCGCTGTCCCCAATTCTCGTCACCCCGGCCGCAGCGCAGCGGAGAGCCGGGGCCAGCCCGGCCGGCGCCAAGACGAATTGCCGCGAGGAGCCGGCCTGGCCGGCCCCGGATCGGCGGCGCTTCGCGCCTTGTCCGGGGTGACGAAGGAGGGGGGCAAAGGCAGGAACAGCCCAACTGCCCAGGACTTGCTTCCAAACCCCATCGCGTGTAAGAGCGCGCCTCCGATGGGGCTCGCCCCGTCGATCCTGTCCGAGAACTGCGGCGTTCGGGGGTCACCCGGACCATAAGCGAGGAAGAGCCCTTCCTCACCGCTGGGAGACGGGGAAGCGAAGGCCACAGGTCCGATGCCGCAGGCATGGACGGTCGCCTGCAATTCCTTGGGACAGGTCTGTTGGTTCGCCGCGCGCGGGAGCGATCCTTCGCGCGAAGAACCGTTGATTACGTCCGCCGGATGGTCCGGTGGGCGCGTCATGAGTAACGGAGACCGCAATGGACCGCGCTCAAAAGGCGGAGTCGATCGAGACGCTCAAGGGCGTCTTCGCCGACGCCGGCGCCGTCGTCGTGACCCACTACATGGGTCTCACTGTTGCGGAAATGACTGACCTTCGCCTTCGCCTCCGCAAGGAAGGCGCGACGATGAAGGTGGTGAAGAACCGTCTGGCCCAGAAGGCCCTGGCGACGACCGAGGGCAGCGACACCTACGCGCTGTTCAAGGGCCCGGTCGCCATCGCCTATGCGCCCGATCCGGTGAGCGCCGCCAAGGTCGCCACCCAGTACGCCAAGGACAATGACAAGTTCACGGTCATTGGCGGCCTGATGGGCGAACAGGTCCTGGATGCCGCTGGCATCGACGCGCTGGCCAAGCTGCCGTCGCTCGACCAGCTGCGCGCCTCGATCATCGGTCTGCTGCAGGCCCCGGCCACCAAGGTCGCCGGCGTGCTCCAGGCTCCGGCCGGCCAGCTGGCGCGGGTGTTCAACGCCTACGCCACCAAGGACGCCGCCTAAGGCCCGTCATCTCCCAACGTCATCCCAACCTTTCCCTAGGAACTGAAAACCATGTCGAAGCTCGAAAAGCTGGTCGAAGACCTCTCCGCCCTGACCGTCCTGGAAGCCGCTGAGCTGTCCAAGCTGCTGGAAGAAAAGTGGGGCGTTTCCGCCGCCGCGCCGGTGGCCATGGCCGTCGCCGCTCCGGGCGCCGCCGCCCCGGCCGCCGAAGTCGAAGAGCAGACCGAATTCACCGTCGTGCTGACCGCCGGCGGCGACAAGAAGATCAACGTGATCAAGGAAGTCCGCGCCGTGCGTCCGGACCTCGGCCTGAAGGAAGCCAAGGACCTGGTCGAAGGCGCCCCGCAGAACGTGAAGGAGAACATCTCCAAGCAGGAAGCGGAAGAGATCAAGAAGAAGCTCGAAGAAGCCGGCGCCACCGTCCAGGTGAAGTAAGCCGTCCCTTCGGACGACCTTTCGGGAAGGCCCGGGCTTTAGGCCCGGGCCTTTTTCGTTGCGCGCGGCGGCGCCGGTCGGCCCGGCGCCCGCGGTGGGGATTCGCCCACAACCTTGAGGGGCCCCGGCCTTGCGCCCCCGGCGGTTTTGGCCTTAGCTGACGGGTACGGCGAAATTCGCGCGGAGGGGGCTTCCCAAGACCGCGGCGACGGACTACATACGCCTTTCTCTTACAGCCAGAGATTCAAGTCGCATGCGCGCGCCCGGATTCGGGTCGTGCAGCACATACGCCCCGAGGCGCGGTCGCCGCCCTCTGATCAGCGCGAAGGGGCGCCCGTCGGACGTTTCCCCGTCCGGCCGGGATTTTCGAGCGTCCGGGCGGACGGCATGTGGCCCTCAGGAGCGTCTGCTCGAAGGCCCCCCGACCGCACCGAGGGTGGACGCATCGGACCATATCACGCGCGGGGTCCGTCCTCGCGCACCCAAGGGAGCCACGATGGCGCAATCGTTCACCGGCAAGAAGCGGATCCGGAAGTCTTTCGGCCGCATCCCCGAAGCTGTGCAGATGCCGAACCTGATCGAGGTTCAGCGGTCGTCCTACGAACAGTTCCTGCAGCGCGAAGTGCGCCCCGGCCAGCGCCGGGATGAGGGCGTCGAAGCGGTCTTCAAGTCGGTGTTCCCGATCCGCGACTTCAACGAACGCGCCACCCTCGAGTACGTTTCGTACGAGTTCGAAGAGCCGAAGTACGACGTCGAGGAATGCATCCAGCGCGACATGACCTTCGCTGCGCCGCTGAAGGTCAAGCTGCGCCTGATCGTGTTCGAGACCGACGAAGAGACCCAGGCCCGCTCCGTGAAGGACATCAAGGAGCAGGACGTCTACATGGGCGACATCCCGCTCATGACCGACAAGGGCACGTTCATCGTCAACGGCACCGAGCGGGTCATCGTCTCGCAGATGCACCGGTCGCCGGGCGTGTTCTTCGACCACGACAAGGGCAAGACCCACTCGTCGGGCAAGCTGCTGTTCGCTGCGCGGATCATCCCGTACCGCGGCTCGTGGCTGGACTTCGAGTTCGACGCCAAGGACATCGTCTATGTCCGCATCGACCGGCGCCGCAAGCTGCCGGCGACCACCTTCCTCTATGCCCTGGGCATGGACGGCGAGGAGATCCTCACCACCTTCTATGACGTGGTGCCGTTCGAGAAGCGCACCGGCGGCTGGGCCACGCCCTACAAGCCCGAGCGCTGGCGCGGCGTGAAGCCGGACTTCCCGCTGATCGACGCCGACACCGGCGAGGAAGTGGCGCCCGCGGGCACCAAGATCTCCGCCCGCCAGGCCAAGCGCCTGGCCGACAACGGGCTTAAGACCCTGCTGCTGTCGCCGGACGCCCTGGTGGGCCGCTACCTGGCGCGCGACGAAGTCAACATGCAGACCGGCGAGATCTACGCCGAGGCCGGCGACGAGCTGGACCCGGGCATGATCGCCGACCTGGAGCAGAAGGGCTTCACCACCATCGACGTGCTCGACATCGACCACGTCACGGTCGGGGCCTACATGCGCAACACCCTGCGCGTGGACAAGAACGTCACCCGCGAAGACGCCCTGTTCGACATCTACCGGGTGATGCGCCCGGGCGAGCCGCCGACGGTGGAAGCCGCCGAGGCGATGTTCAAGAGCCTGTTCTTCGACCAGGAGCGCTACGACCTGTCGAGCGTCGGCCGGGTGAAGATGAACATGCGTCTGGAGCTGGACTGCCCGGACGACATGCGCGTGATCCGCAAGGAAGACGTGCTGGAGGTGCTCAAGACCCTGGTCGGCCTGCGCGACGGCCGCGGCGAGATCGACGACATCGACAACCTGGGCAACCGCCGGGTGCGTTCGGTGGGCGAGCTGCTGGAGAACCAGTACCGCGTCGGCCTGCTGCGCATGGAGCGGGCGATCAAGGAGCGCATGAGCTCGGTCGATATCGACACGGTCATGCCGCACGACCTGATCAACGCCAAGCCGGCGGCCGCCGCCGTGCGCGAGTTCTTCGGCTCGTCCCAGCTCTCGCAGTTCATGGACCAGACCAACCCGCTGTCGGAAATCACCCACAAGCGGCGTCTGTCGGCCCTCGGCCCGGGCGGTCTGACCCGCGAGCGCGCCGGCTTCGAGGTGCGCGACGTGCACCCGACCCACTACGGCCGGATCTGCCCGATCGAGACGCCGGAAGGCCCGAACATCGGCCTGATCAACTCGCTGGCCACCCACGCGGTGGTCAACAAGTACGGCTTCATCGAAAGCCCGTACCGGCGGGTCAAGGACGGCAAGATCACCGACGAGGTAATCTACATGTCGGCCATGGAAGAGGCCAAGCACGTCATCGCCCAGGCCAACATCAAGATCGATGGCGGCGAGATGGTCGAGGATCTGGTCCCCGGCCGGGTGAACGGCGAACCCTCGCTGCTGCCCAAGGACACCGTCGACCTGATGGACGTGTCTCCCAAGCAGGTGGTGTCGGTGGCCGCGGCCCTGATCCCGTTCCTCGAGAACGACGACGCCAACCGCGCGCTGATGGGCTCGAACATGCAGCGCCAGGCGGTGCCGCTGATCCAGTCCGATGCGCCGCTGGTCGGCACGGGCATGGAGGGCGTGGTCGCGCGTGACTCCGGCGCCGTGGTCGCCGCCCGCCGCGCCGGCGTGGTGGAACAGATCGACGGCACCCGGATCGTCATCCGCGCCACGGAAGAGACCGACCCCACCAAGCCGGGCGTCGACATCTACCGCCTGTCGAAGTTCCAGCGTTCGAACCAGAACACCTGCATCAACCAGCGTCCGCTGGTGCGGGTGGGCGATCGGCTGCAGGCCGGCGACATCATCGCCGACGGCCCGTCCACCGAGCTGGGCGAACTGGCGCTGGGCCGCAACGCCCTCGTCGCCTTCATGCCCTGGAACGGCTACAACTTCGAAGACTCGATCCTGATCTCCGAGCGGATCGTGCGCGATGACGTGTTCACCTCGATCCACATCGAGGAGTTCGAGGTCATGGCCCGCGACACCAAGCTGGGTCCGGAAGAGATCACCCGCGACATCCCCAACGTCGGCGAGGAAGCCCTGCGCAACCTCGACGAGGCGGGCATCGTGGCGATCGGCGCCGAGGTTCAGCCGGGCGACATCCTGGTGGGCAAGGTCACGCCCAAGGGCGAAAGCCCGATGACCCCGGAAGAGAAGCTGCTGCGCGCGATCTTCGGCGAGAAGGCCTCCGACGTGCGCGACACCTCGCTGCGGCTGCCGCCCGGCGTCGCCGGCACGGTGGTCGAGGTGCGCGTGTTCAACCGGCATGGCGTCGACAAGGACGAACGCGCCGTGGCGATCGAACGCGAAGAAATCGACCGTCTGGGCAAGGACCGCGACGACGAATTCGCGATCCTGAACCGCAACATGACCGGCCGCCTGCGCGAACTGCTCACGGGCAAGACCGCCGTCTCCGGGCCCAAGGGCCTGGGCCGGGGCGAGATCACCCCGGCGAAGCTGGAAGAGATCGCGCCGGGCCTGTGGTGGCAGATCGCCCTCGACGACGAGAAGGCGATGGGCGAGCTGGAGGCCATGCGCCGCCAGTTCGACGAGGCGCGCAAGCGTCTGGACCGCCGCTTCGAGGACAAGGTCGACAAGCTGCAGCGCGGCGACGAATTGCCCCCCGGCGTGATGAAGATGGTCAAGGTGTTCGTGGCGGTGAAGCGCAAGCTGCAACCGGGCGACAAGATGGCCGGCCGTCACGGCAACAAGGGGGTCATCTCCAAGATCCTGCCGATCGAGGACATGCCGCACCTGGAAGACGGCACCGCCGTGGACGTGGTGCTCAATCCGCTGGGCGTGCCGTCGCGGATGAACGTCGGCCAGATCTTCGAGACCCACCTCGGCTGGGCCTGCGCGGGCCTGGGCAAGCAGATCGCCGCCCTCCTGGAGGACTGGCGTTCCAGCGGCGGCGAGAAGAAGGCGCTGCAGGACCGTCTGCGCGAGATCTATGGCCCGAACGAGCACATCCCCGACGACGAGGATGAGCTGATCGAGCTGTCGCGCAACCTCAGCAAGGGCGTTCCGATCGCCACCCCGGTGTTCGACGGGGCGCACATCAACGACATCGAGGACATGCTGGAATCGGCTGGTCTCGATCGTTCGGGCCAGGTCCAGCTGTACGATGGCCAGACGGGCGAGCCCTTCAAGCGCAAGGTGACGGTCGGCTACATCTACATGCTGAAGCTGCACCACCTGGTGGACGACAAGATCCACGCCCGCTCGATCGGCCCCTACAGCCTGGTCACCCAGCAGCCGCTGGGCGGCAAGGCGCAGTTCGGCGGTCAGCGCTTCGGGGAAATGGAGGTGTGGGCCCTGGAAGCCTACGGCGCCGCCTATACCCTGCAGGAAATGCTGACGGTGAAGTCGGACGACGTGGCGGGCCGGACCAAGGTCTACGAGAGCATCGTCCGCGGCGACGACGCCTTCGAGGCCGGCATCCCGGAAAGCTTCAACGTGCTGGTCAAGGAGATGCGGTCGCTGGGCCTGAACGTCGAGCTGGAAAACAGCTGACGGCGTTCGACGTCCGCCAATCGATCCTGTGCGAGGGGAGGGACCGTCAGCCCCCTCCCATTCGCCTTCTGCAATACTGACGAACTGGAAGTCTCATGAACCAGGAAGTCCTGAATATCTTCAATCCGGTGGTCGCCGCCCCGACCTTCGACCAGATCCGCATCTCGCTCTCCAGCCCGGAGAAGATCCGGTCGTGGTCGTTCGGCGAGATCAAGAAGCCGGAGACCATCAACTACCGGACGTTCAAGCCCGAGCGTGACGGCCTGTTCTGCGCGCGGATCTTCGGTCCGACGAAGGACTACGAGTGCCTGTGCGGCAAGTACAAGCGCATGAAGTACAAGGGCATCATCTGCGAGAAGTGCGGCGTCGAGGTCACCCTGGCCCGCGTCCGCCGCGAGCGGATGGGCCACATCGAACTGGCCAGCCCGGTCGCGCACATCTGGTTCCTGAAGTCGCTGCCCAGCCGCATCGCCATGATGCTGGACATGCCGCTGAAGGACATCGAGCGGGTCCTGTACTTCGAATACTACATCGTCACCGAGCCGGGCCTGACCTCGCTGAAGCAGCACCAGCTGCTGAGCGAAGACGAGTACATGCGCTTCCAGGACGAGTTCGGCGACGACAGCTTCACCGCCGAGATCGGCGCCGAGGCGATCCAGGGCCTGCTGAAGGGCCTGGAGCTGGAGAAGGAAGCCGACAAGCTCCGCGAGGACCTGCTCACCACCACCTCGGAGATGAAGCTCAAGAAGGCGTCCAAGCGCCTGAAGATCATCGAGGCGTTCCTGGAGAGCGGCAACAAGCCGGAATGGATGATCATGACGGTCGTCCCGGTGATCCCGCCCGAGCTGCGCCCGCTGGTGCCGCTGGACGGCGGCCGCTTCGCCACCTCCGACCTGAACGACCTGTACCGCCGGGTGATCAACCGGAACAACCGCCTCAAGCGCCTGATCGAGCTGCGCGCGCCGGACATCATCATCCGCAACGAGAAGCGGATGCTGCAGGAAGCCGTCGACGCCCTGTTCGACAACGGCCGCCGCGGCCGCGTGATCACCGGCGCCAACAAGCGTCCGCTGAAGTCGCTGGCCGACATGCTGAAGGGCAAGCAAGGCCGCTTCCGCCAGAACCTGCTGGGCAAGCGGGTCGACTACTCGGGCCGTTCGGTGATCGTCGTCGGTCCCGAGCTGAAGCTGCACGAGTGCGGCCTGCCCAAGAAGATGGCGCTGGAGCTGTTCAAGCCGTTCATCTACGCGCGGCTGGACGCCAAGGGCCTGTCGGGCACCGTCAAGCAGTCCAAGCGCATGGTCGAGCGCGAGCAGCCGCAGGTGTGGGACATCCTCGAAGAGGTGATCCGCGAACACCCGGTGCTGCTGAACCGCGCCCCGACCCTGCACCGCCTCGGCATCCAGGCCTTCGAGCCCAAGCTGATCGAGGGCAAGGCGATCCAGCTTCACCCGCTGGTCTGCACCGCCTTCAACGCCGACTTCGACGGCGACCAGATGGCCGTGCACGTGCCGCTCTCGCTGGAAGCCCAGCTGGAAGCGCGCGTGCTGATGATGAGCACGAACAACATCCTGTCGCCCGCCAACGGCCGGCCGATCATCGTGCCGTCGCAGGACATCGTCCTGGGCCTCTACTACCTGTCGATGGCCAAGGATAAGGAGCCGGGCGAGGGCAAACTGTTCGCCGACCTCGGCGAGATCGACGCGGCGCTCGACGCCGGGGTCGTGACCCTGCACACCAAGATCAAGGCCCGCTTCACCGAAATGAACGCGGACGGGGTCTCGGAACGCAAGGTGATCGACACCACGCCGGGCCGGATGAAGATCGCCGCCCTGCTGCCGCAGAACCCGAACATCGGCCACCGGCTGGTGGAAAAGAACCTGACCAAGAAGGAAATCGCCAACCTGATCGACGCCGTCTACCGGCACTGCGGTCAGAAGGCGACGGTGATCTTCGCCGACCAGGTGATGGGTCTGGGCTTCAAGGAAGCGGCCAAGGCCGGCATCTCCTTCGGCAAGGACGACATCATCATCCCCGAGAAGAAGAAGGGGATCGTCGAGACCACCCGCCACCTGGTCGAGGAGTACGAGCAGCAGTACGCCGACGGCCTGATCACCAAGGGCGAGAAGTACAACAAGGTGGTCGACGCCTGGTCCAAGGCCACCGACCGCGTGGCCGACGAGATGATGGCCGAGATCTCCACCAGCCATAAGGACGAGAAGACCGGGCGCGAGCTCGAGATCAACTCGGTCTGGATGATGGCCAACTCCGGCGCCCGGGGCTCCCAGGCGCAGATGAAGCAGCTGGGCGGCATGCGCGGCCTGATGGCCAAGCCGTCCGGCGAGATCATCGAGACGCCGATCATCTCGAACTTCAAGGAAGGCCTGACCGTGCAGGAGTACTTCAACTCCACGCACGGCGCCCGTAAGGGTCTGGCCGACACCGCGCTGAAGACGGCGAACTCGGGCTACCTGACCCGCCGTCTGGTGGACGTGGCGCAGGACTGCATCATCACCGAGGAAGACTGCGGCACCACGCGGGGCATCACCCTGCGCGCCGTGGTCGAAGGCGGCGACGTGATCGTCTCGCTCGGCCAGCGCATCCTGGGCCGCTACACGGCCGAGGCGGTGAAGGAGCCGGGCACCAACGAGCTGGTCGCGCCGGCCGACACCTATCTCGACGAGAACATGATCGAGGCCGTCGAGGCCGCGGGCGTGCAGTCGGTGAAGGTGCGCTCGGTGCTGACCTGCGAGGCCAAGGTCGGCGTCTGCGCGGCCTGCTACGGCCGCGACCTGGCGCGCGGCACCACCGTCAACATCGGTGAGGCCGTGGGCGTCATCGCCGCCCAGTCGATCGGCGAGCCGGGCACCCAGCTGACGATGCGGACCTTCCACATCGGCGGCACCGCCCAGGTGGCCGAGCAGTCGTTCTTCGAAGCCACCAACGAGGGCGTGGCCCGGGTCGGCGGCGGCAACTCTGTGCAGGCCCCCGACGGGGACATCATCGTCATGAGCCGCAACCTGACGGTCACCGTGCAGGTCGACGGCAAGGACCGCGAGTCCTACAAGCCGCCGTACGGCGCGCGCCTGAAGGTCAAGGACGGCGACAAGGTCAAGCGCGGGCAGCGCCTGGCGGAATGGGACCCCTACACCACGCCGATCATCACCGAAGTGGCCGGCAAGGTCCGCTTCGAGGATCTGGTGGAAGGCTTCTCCGTCCGCGAGGAGGCCGACGAGGCCACCGGCATCTCCAACCGCGTGGTCATCGACTGGCGCGCCTCGTCCAAGGGCTCGGACCTGCGTCCGGCCATGGCCGTGCTCGACGCCGACGGCGCCTACAAGCGCCTGGCGAACGGCGGTGAGGCCCGCTCGCTGCTGCCCGTGGGGGCGATCCTCTCGGTCGGCGACGGTGACGAGGTGCGTCCTGGCGACGTGCTGGCCCGTCTGCCGACGGAAAGCGCCAAGACGCGGGACATCACCGGCGGTCTGCCGCGGGTGGCCGAACTGTTCGAGGCCCGCCGGCCGAAGGACTGCGCGGTGATCGCCGAGATGGACGGCCGGGTGGAGTTCGGTCGGGACTACAAGAACAAGCGCCGCATCAAGATCACCCCGGAAGACGGTGGCGAGGCGGTCGAGTTCCTGATCCCGAAGGGCAAGCACATCGCCGTCCACGACGGGGACATCATCCGCAAGGGCGAGTACCTGATCGACGGCAACCCGGACCCGCACGACATCCTGCGCATCCTCGGCATCGAGGAGCTGGCCAACTTCCTGGTCAACGAGATCCAGGAGGTCTACCGGCTGCAGGGCGTGCCGATCAACGACAAGCACATCGAGACGATCGTCCGTCAGATGCTGCAGAAGGTCGAGATCATGGAGCCGGGCGACACGGGCCTGCTGAAGGGCGATCACCTCGACAAGTCCGAAGTCGAGGAAGAGAACACCAAGGCGGAAGCCCGCGGTGGCCGTCCGGCGATCACCCAGCCGGTGCTGCTGGGCATCACCAAGGCGTCGCTGCAGACCCGCAGCTTCATCTCGGCCGCCTCGTTCCAGGAAACCACCCGCGTGCTCACCGACGCCTCCGTGCACGGCAAGCGCGACACCCTGGAAGGGCTGAAGGAGAACGTCATCGTCGGCCGGCTCATCCCGGCGGGTACGGGCTCCTACCTGCGTGGCCTGCAGCGCATCGCCGCCAAGCGCGACGAGCAGCTGGCCGCCAGCCGCGAGGAAGCCATGGAGCCCCTGCCCATGGAGATCGCCGAGGAGGCCGCGGCCGAGGCTGCGGACGCCTGAGGCGTTCCATCGAGGTAACGACATGCGGCGGCCCGGGAGCGATCCCGGGCCGTTCGCATGTGCGGCGCCCATTCCGGGCGCTCGCCGTCACCGAACCGGCGCCGTGGCCGTGCTAGGCTACGGCATGGCCGAGCTCGATTTCAGCTGCGCCTGCGGGGCGGTGCGGGGGGTGCTGCGCGGGCCGTCGCCGAAGACCGGCATGCGCTACATCTGTCATTGCGACGACTGCCAAGCCTTCGCGCGCTTCCTCGGCGCGCCCGAGCGCTGGCTGGACCGCCACGGCGGCACGGACGTGTTCCAGACCGCCGCCTCGCGCTTCGAGATCACCCTGGGCGCCAGCCGGCTCGCCTGCGTTCAGGTGACCGACCGGCCGCTGCTGCGCTGGTACGCCGACTGCTGCCGCACGCCGATCGCCAACACCTACGGCTCGGCCAGGCGCTCGTTCATGTCGCTGATCCTCGCCGGCTTCGACCCGCGCGCCTGCGACCGCGCGATCGGCCCGCCCGCCGGCCACGTCTGGACCCGCTACGCCACCGGCGACATCGGCCGCGTGCGTCAGGCCAACGTCGCCGCGATCCTCTGGCGCATGGCCTCGCGGATGGTCGGCGCACGGCTCTCGGGCGACTGGCGGCGCAACAGCTTCTTCGACCCCGCGACCGGCGATCCCGTGGCGGCCCCGCAGCGCCTGACCCCGGCCGAGCGCCTGGGGCTGGACGAGGGCTTCCCCAAGCGGGCCTAGGGCCGCCCTCAGGGCGCCGGGGGCGCGGTCGGGGCCGGGCAGGCGTCGGCGATGCGGTGGGCGTCGGTGGTGGCTGTGGCGGTGATCGGCAGGGAGGCGAGGGTGGTCTGCACCTGGGCCTCCACGTGCAGGGTTGTGGGGCTGTAGGTCCCCTGGCCGGCGATGTCCGCCTCCCGACCCTGGCGGCTGGTGCAGTGTCCCTTGAAGGCGATGTGGCCGCCGCGGGCGGACTGCACCGGATAGCTGCAGCTGTAGATATGGTTCGACGGCCCCAGCATGAACTTGGCCACGTCCTGGGCAGTGATGCAGCGGCGCTCGGTCTTGCTGCTGGCCACCGGCGAATCCAGCGTGCTGGTGCTCTCCCAGTAGCCGGGGCGCACCGCGTCTGGCGGCAGGCCGGCGCCCAGCAGCAGCAGGGCCGCGGCGCCCCCGCCCAGGCTTCGCAGGCCGACGGTTCGGATCATGGACATGGCGCCAGCATCGGGGGGCAAGCCGGCCAAAGCATGGCGGCCGGGCGGCGGCGGTCAGGGGCTGTGCCGGGAGACTGTCGTCAGGGGCCGCGGTGCTGCGGGCCGATGCCGGCGCCCATGCCGGCGTCCTGACCGTCCGAGGTGGTGCCCACCGGGGCGCTGTCGCGGTACTTGCGGTCCTGCTCCTGGCGGGCGGCGGCGGCGTCGTATTCCTTGCGCTTGGCCGGCGACAGGGTCATCGCCGGCGCCGAGCCCACGTGCGTGCCGAACCGTTCGGCGCAGGTGTTCTTCTCGACCCCGCTCAGATGCACCGCATCGGCGTTGGCGCAGCCGACCAGCGTGCCGCGCAGGCCGCCGCCGCCGCCGGGCATCATCCCGCCGGGGAAGGGATTGAGGCCGTTCAGCCGGCTGCCGGTCCCCGGCGCGCCGGGTGATCCTGGGAATCCGGGGGAGCCAGGCGAGCCAGGCGAGCCGCCGGCCGGCGTTCCCGGCCGCCCGGCGGGGCCCGCGGCAGGCGCCATCGGCAGGCCGGGCACGCCCGCCGGCGTGTCCTTGGGCTTGCGCACGTTCAGCGGGCTGGGCGCGACGTTGGCGGACGGCGAGGGCTTCGGCGGGCCGGCGACCGGCGCGGGCGGGGCCGGGCTGATGGTGGGCGCCGGCGACGGGTTGGGCCTGGCCGGCGCGGGGGTCGGCGCCGGCGCCGGGGAGGGCGCTGGCGTCGGCTTGGCCTGGGTCGGCGCCACGGGGGCGGGCAGCGGCGAGGGTTTCGGCGGGGCCGGCTTGGGGGGCTCGGGCTTGGGCGGAGCGGGCTTGGGCGGCGCGGGCGGGCTGGGGGCCGGCTGCGGCGCGGGCGGGCTCGGCGCGGGCGCGGGCTGCGGGGCCGGCTGGGGCGCGGGCTTGGGGGGCGGCTGCGGCTTGGGCGGCACGGGCGTCGGCGGCGGCGTCTCCACCTTCTGCTCGACCTTCGGCGGCGGGACCGGCGGCGGCGGGGGAGGGGGCGGCGGAGGCTCCTCCGGCTCCGGCACGATCTCGGCCTGGATCGGCTGCTCCACAGGCAGGTTGTAGACCGGGGTCAGCTGGTCGGCGATCACGCCGATCAGCACGGCGTGGATGATCACCGACAGGACCAGGATGATTCCGTCCTGGCGACGCTTGTCCGGCTTGGGGAAGCCGAGATAG
Organism: Caulobacter sp. KR2-114; assembly: GCF_049446115.1. Lineage (NCBI taxonomy): Bacteria > Pseudomonadati > Pseudomonadota > Alphaproteobacteria > Caulobacterales > Caulobacteraceae > Caulobacter > Caulobacter sp. KR2-114. The sequence goes on along the minus strand of NZ_JBMSEC010000002.1, from coordinate 721,971 downwards.
CGCTCGATGCGCTCCTGCAGATCGCCGAAGAAGCGGTCCAGCCGGGCGCCGATGGCCTCGAGCAGATTGCGCGGGGTCTCCGGATCGCGACTCAAAACCCAGCGCCCCCTGTGGTCTGGACCCCTATGTGCTTCACCCTTACAGGGGTTCGGCTCTCAGCGGAACATCGCTATCGGCCAAGGCCGTTTCGTGACCGCGTCCGTCACGCATCAGCCCTTGACGCCAGCGGCGGGTGAGTCTAGAAGCCGCCCCTCTGTTGAGCCGGCTGTGTCCCTTGGGGCAGACGCGGTTCGCGGAACGAACCTGAAGGACCTGGCCACCGTTGGCCGGGAGACTTAAGGGGAACAGCCCTCGCGGGGGACCGCGCGGGCTATCATTCGTTTTTGCGGGCTACGCGTCCCGGGCGGTCTTTCGACCAAACGGGCTGGTCTTTGAACGGTCTGGCACACGCGGGCGCAAGCCTAAGGGGAATTATCGAGCGATATGGATCGTCAGAACATCCGCATCCGGCTCAAGGCCTTCGATCACCGCGTGCTGGATCATTCCACCCGCGAAATCGTGAATACGGCCAAGCGCACCGGCGCGACCGTCAGGGGGCCGATCCCCCTGCCCACGCTCATCGAGCGTTTCACCGTCAACCGCTCGCCGCACATCGACAAGAAGTCGCGCGAGCAGTTCGAAATCCGCACGCACAAGCGCGTGCTCGACATCGTCGACCCCACCCCGCAGACCGTGGACGCGCTGATGAAGCTCGACCTGTCGGCGGGCGTCGACGTCGAAATCAAGCTCTAAGGGGACCAGCCGATGCGTACCGGCGTGATCGCCAAGAAACTGGGTATGACCCGCCTCTTCGACGAGGCCGGGAGCCATATCCCCGTGACCGTGCTCAGCCTCGACGGCTGCCAGGTCACCGGCCAGCGCACCCAGGACAAGGACGGCTATGTCGCCCTGCAGCTCGGGGCCGGCGCCAAGAAGGCCAAGAACACCTCCAAGGCCGAGCGCGGCCATTTCGCCAAGGGCCTGGTCGAACCCAAGCGCCAGGTGGCGGAGTTCCGCGTGTCCGAGGACAACCTGATCGACGTGGGCGCGGAATTCACCGCCGACCACTTCGTTCCCGGCCAGAAGGTCGACGTTCAGGGCGTCACCATCGGTAAGGGCTTCGCCGGCGCCATGAAGCGCTGGAACTTCGGCGGTCTGCGCGCCACCCACGGCGTGTCCGTATCGCACCGTTCCCACGGTTCGACCGGCAACCGCCAGGATCCGGGCAAGACCTTCAAGAACAAGAAGATGGCCGGCCACCTCGGCCAGGAAACCGTCACCACCCTCAATCTGACCGTGTTCCGCGTGGATGTGGAGCGCGGTCTTATTCTTCTGCGCGGCGCGGTTCCGGGGGCCCAGGGCTCCTACGTGAAGATCCGCGACGCCATCAAGGCGGCGGCTCCGGACGGTGTTCCCACCCCGGGCGCGATCAAGTCCAAGGCGGCTGCGGCCGCGGCTCCGGCCGAAACCCCGGCTGAAGACGCCCAGGCTCCCGAGGCCTCGAACGGGGGCGAAGACCAATGAAAATCGACGTGATCAAACTGGACGGCGGCAAGGGCGGTTCGCTCGACCTGCCGGACGACATCTTCGGCATCGACGAGATCCGCGGTGACATCCTGCAACGCGTGGTGACCTGGCAGCTCGCCAAGCGCCGCTCGGGCAACCACAAGATCCAGGTCCGCAACGAGGTCTCTCGTACGGGCAAGAAGATGTACAAGCAGAAGGGCACCGGCGGCGCCCGTCACGGCTCGCGCCGGGCGGCCCAGTTCGTCGGCGGCGCCAAGGCCCACGGGCCGGTGGTGCGCAGCCACGAGTTCGGCCTGAACAAGAAGGTCCGCGCCCTGGCCCTGCGCCACGCGCTGTCCTCCAAGGCCAAGGCCGGGACGCTGGTGGTGCTGGACAGCGCCGCCCTGGCCGAGCCGAAGACGGCCGCCCTGCGCGCCAACTTCGCCAAGATCGGCCTGAAGAACGCCCTGGTGATCGCCGGGGTCGAGGTCGACGCCAACTTCAAGCTGGCCGCGCGGAACATCCCCAACGTGGATGTGCTGCCGAACGCCGGCCTCAACGTCTACGACGTGCTGCGCCGCGAGACCCTGGTGCTGACCAAGGACGCGGTCGAGGCCATTCAGGCCCGCTTCGCTCAGAAGGAAGCCGCCTGATGCCCACCGCCCGTCACTACGACACGATCCTCGCGCCGGTGATCACCGAGAAGGCCACCCTGCTGAGCGACCAGAACAAGGTCGTCTTCCGGGTGCCGCTCGAGGCCACCAAGCCCGAGATCACCGCCGCCGTCGAAGAGCTGTTCAAGGTCAAGGTGACCAAGGTCAACACCATCCTGCAGAAGGGTAAGACCAAGGTCCGCCGCGGCATGCGCATCCGCCGCTCCGACGTCAAGAAGGCCATCGTCACGCTTGCCGAAGGCCAATCCATCGACATCACGACGGGGCTCTAGGTCATGGCTCTGAAACAGTTCAACCCGACTTCGCCGTCCCGCCGCGGGCTGGTGCTGGTCGATCGCTCCGAGCTCCACAAGGGCCGCCCGGAAAAGAGCCTGGTCGAAGGTCTGACCAAGTCCGGCGGCCGTGGCGGCGGTGGCCGCATCGCGGTCCGCTTCCGCGGCGGCGGCGCCAAGCGCCTCTACCGCATGGTCGACTTCAAGCGCCGCAAGTTCGGCGTGGTCGGCGTCGTGGAACGCCTGGAATACGACCCGAACCGCACGGCCTTCATCGCCCTGGTGAAGTACGCCGACGGCGACATGGCCTATATCCTGGCCCCGCAGCGCCTGAAGGCCGGCGACGAGATCATCGCCGCCGAGAAGGTCGACGTGAAGCCGGGCAACGCCTCGCCGCTGCGCTCGCTGCCGGTCGGCACGATCATCCACAACATCGAGCTGAAGCCGCTGAAGGGCGGGCAGATCGCCCGGTCCGCCGGCGCCTACGCCCAGCTGGTCGGCCGTGACGCCGGCTACGCCCAGATCCGCCTGAACTCGGGCGAGCTGCGCATGGTGCCGGACGGCTGCATGGCCACGGTCGGCGCGGTGTCCAACCCGGACCACATGAACGAAGTGCTCGGCAAGGCCGGCCGCGTTCGCCACAAGGGCCGTCGCCCGCACGTCCGCGGCGTGGCGATGAACCCGGTCGACCACCCGCACGGCGGCGGTGAAGGCCGCACCTCCGGCGGCCGTCACCCGGTGACCCCGTGGGGCAAGCCCACCAAGGGCAAGAAGACTCGTACGAACAAGACCACGGATAAGTTCATCATCCGCAGTCGCCACGTGAAGAAGGCTCGCTAAGCGATGACCCGCTCTGTTTGGAAAGGCCCGTTTGTCGACGGCTACCTTCTTAAGAAGGCGGACGCCGCCCAATCGTCGGGCCGCAAGGACGTCATCAAGACCTGGTCGCGCCGCTCGACCATCATGCCGCAATTCGTCGGCCTGACCTTCGGCGTGCACAACGGCCAGAAGCACGTTCCGGTGCTGGTCTCCGAAGACATGGTTGGAATGAAGTTCGGGGAGTTCGCTCCCACGCGCTACTTCCCGGGCCACGCGGCCGACAAGAAGGCCAAGAGGAAGTAACATGAGCAAGAAAGCCAAAGAGCGGCGCCTGAAGCCGGTTGAGGCCATGTGCAAGGTGCGCTCGCTGCGCACCGGCGCGCGCAAGCTCAACCTCGTGGCCCAGTCCATCCGGGGTCTGAAGGTGCAGCGCGCCCTCAACGAACTGGAGTTCAGCCACAAGCGCATCGCCAAGGATGTGCGCAAGGCGCTCTACTCGGCGATCTCCAACGCCGAGAACAACCACAACCTCGATATCGACAGCCTGGTGGTCGCCGAAGCCTACGTCGGCAAGAACCTGGTGATGAAGCGTTTCTCCGCCCGTGCGCGGGGCCGCTCGTCGCGGATCGAAAAGCCGTTTTCCGAGATCACCATCGTGGTCCGCGAACTGGGTGAGGCCGCCTAATGGGTCAGAAAGTCAATCCGGTCGGGCTGCGCCTCGGCATCAACCGCACCTGGGACAGCCGCTGGTTCGCCGACGGCGCCGAGTACGCCCGCCTGCTGCACGCCGACATCAAGGTGCGCCGCGAGCTGAAGAAGCGTCTCGGCCAGGCCGGCGTGTCGCGGATCATCATCGAGCGTCCGCACAAGAAGTGCCGCATCACCATCTATGCCGCGCGCCCCGGCGTGATCATCGGCAAGAAGGGCGCGGACATCGACAAGCTGCGCAAGGACCTCTCGGGCATGACCGAGGGCGAGATCCACCTCAACATCGTCGAAGTGCGCAAGCCCGAGACCGACGCCCAGCTGGTGGCCGAGAACATCGCCCAGCAGCTCGAGCGCCGCGTGGCCTTCCGCCGCGCCATGAAGCGTTCGATGCAGTCGGCGACCCGCCTGGGCGCCAAGGGCATCCGCGTGGAAGTCGCCGGCCGCCTCGGCGGCGCGGAAATCGCGCGGACGGAATCCTATCACGAGGGCCGCGTCCCCCGTCACACCCTGCGCGCCGACATCGACTACGGCTTCGCGGAAGCCAAGACGACCTACGGCATCATCGGCGTGAAGACCTGGATCTTCAAAGGCGAGGTGCTGGAGCACGACCCGATGGCCCTGGACAAGCGTCTGGCCAGCGAGTCCGGTCCGGCCGGTGAAGGCGGTGGCCGCGGCGATCGCGAAGGCCGTGGCGACCGCGGTGATCGCGGCCCGCGCCGCGACCGTCGCGAAAACGCGAACGCTTAAGGTCGTACGAACATGCTGTCTCCGAAGAAAACCAAGTACCGCAAGCAGTTCAAGGGCCGCATCCATGGCATGACCAAGGGTGGCGCGCTGCTGAACTTCGGTTCGCACGGCCTCAAGTCGGTCGAGCCGGAGCGGATCACCGCCCGCCAGATCGAAGCGGCCCGCCGCGCGATCACCCGCCAGATGAAGCGTCAGGGCCGGGTGTGGATCCGCATCTTCCCGGACCTGCCGGTCACCGACAAGCCGGCCGAAGTGCGGATGGGCAAGGGCAAGGGCGCGGTGGAATACTGGGCCGCGCGCGTCGCGCCTGGCCGCATCATGTTCGAAGTCGACGGCGTGCCGGACGATGTGGCGCGTGAAGCCCTTCGCCTCGGCGCCGCCAAGCTGCCCGTGCGCACGCGCATCGTCACGCGCCTCGACGCCGGCGTGGAGCATGCCCAATGAAGATCGATGAAGTCCGTCGGCTGACCTCCGACCAGCTCGCCGAGCAGCTGCTGAACCTGAAGAAGGAGCAGTTCAACCTGCGCTTCCAGGGCGCCACCAGCCAGCTCGAGAAGACCCACCGCGTGCGGGAAGTGCGTCGCGACATCGCGCGCATTCAGACCGTCCTGCGCGCCAAGGCCGCCACGGCCTAAGACGAGAGACAGACAGATGCCGAAGCGAATTCTGGAAGGCGTGGTCGTCTCCGACAAGGGCGACAAGACGGTGATCGTGAAGGTCGAGCGGACCTTCCTGCACCCGCTGCTGAAGAAGACCGTGCGCCGGTCGAAGAAGTACCACGCTCACGATGAGGCCAATTCCTACAAGGAAGGCGAACTGGCCCGGATCATCGAGTGCGCGCCGAAATCCAAGCTGAAGACCTGGGAAGTCCTGCCAAAGGGCGACCAGGCTGCCAGCGCTTAAGGTAAGGGTCAGACCATGATCCAGATGCAAAGCAACCTCGACGTCGCCGACAACTCCGGCGCGCGCCGGGTGATGTGCATCAAGGTGCTGGGCGGCGCCAAGCGGCGCTACGCCAGTGTCGGCGATGTCATCGTCGTGTCGGTGAAGGAAGCCATTCCGCGCGGCCGCGTGAAGAAGGGCGACGTGCTGCGCGCCATCGTCGTGCGCACCGCCCAGGGCATCAAGCGCAAGGACGGTTCGCTGATCCGTTTCGACAAGTCCGCGGCGGTGATCGTCAACAAGGCGAACGAGCCGATCGGCACCCGGATCTTTGGCCCGGTGCCGCGCGAGCTGCGCGCCAAGAACCACATGAAGATCATCTCGCTCGCGCCGGAGGTGCTGTAATGGCCGCCAAGATCAAGAAGGGCGACCGTGTCGTCGTTCTGGCCGGCAAGGACAAGGGCCGCACCGGTCCGGTCGCCAAGGTCATGCCCAAGGAAGGCCGCGTCATCGTGTCGGGCCTGAACCTGGTGCAGCGCCACACGCGCCCGAGCCAGTCCGACCCGCAGGGCGGCATCAAGACCAAGGAAGCGAGCCTCCACATCTCCAACGTGGCGGTCGTGGACTCCAATGGGAAGCCGACCCGCGTCGGTTTCCGTATCGATGGCGACAAGAAGGTGCGCATCGCCAAGACGACTGGCGAGGTGATCAATGGCTGATACTGAAACCACCTACGAACCGCGGCTGAAGGCCGAATATCGCCAGCGCATCCGCAAGGCGATGAAGGACCAGTTCGGCTACACGAACGAGATGCAGATTCCCAAGCTGGACAAGATCGTCCTGAACATGGGCGTCGGCGAGGCCGTGGCCGACTCCAAGAAGATCAACGCCGCGATCAAGGACCTGACCGCGATCGCCGGCCAGAAGCCGGTGGCGACCAAGGCCCGCAAGTCCGTGGCGACCTTCAAGCTGCGCGAAGGCATGACAATCGGCGCCAAGGTGACCCTGCGCAAGGACCGGATGTACGAGTTCCTTGACCGCCTGATCACCATCGCCCTGCCGCGCGTGAAGGACTTCCGGGGCCTGAAGGCCACCAGCTTCGACGGCCGTGGCAACTATGCCATGGGCCTGAAGGAGCACCTGGTGTTCCCGGAAATCAACTACGACCAGATCGAACAGATCTGGGGCATGGACATCATCGTCTGCACCACTGCGAAGACCGACGACGAAGCGCGCGCGCTTCTCAAGGAATTCCAGTTCCCGTTCAACGCTTAAGGGACGGGCAAGGAACCGAACATGGCCAAGAAAAGCGCCGTCAACCGCAACGAAATGGTCCGCAAGCTGGTGAAGCAGTATGCGGCCAAGCGTCAGGCCCTGGTTGACACCGCCAACAACGAGCAACTGTCGCTTGAGGAGCGCTTCGAGGCGCGCCTGCAACTGGCGAAGCTGCCGCGCAACTCGTCCGCCACGCGCATCCGCAACCGCTGTGAGGTGACGGGCCGCCCGCGCGCCTTCTACCGCAAGCTCAAGATGAGCCGGATCGCGCTGCGCGAGCTGGGCTCGCATGGTCAGATCCCCGGCCTCGTGAAGTCGAGCTGGTAGGGAAGGGCTGGAGATATGGTCAACGATCCCATCGGCGACATGATCGCCCGCATCAAGAACGCCGCGACCCGCAAGCGTTCGAAGGTGTCGACCCCCGCATCCAAGATGCGCCAGCGCGTTCTCGACGTGCTGCAGTCCGAAGGCTACATCCGGGGCTACACCCTGGTTCAGAAGCCCGGCGCGTTCCCGGAATTCGAGATCGAGCTGAAGTACTTCGACGGTGAGCCGGTGATCGCCGAGATCCATCGCGTGTCCAAGCCGGGCCGCCGGGTCTACTCGTCGATTTCGGACCTCAAGCCGGTGAAGAACGGCCTGGGCATCTCGATCCTGTCGACGCCCAAGGGCGTCATGTCCGACACCGCCGCCAAAGACGCCAACGTCGGCGGCGAAGTGCTCTGCCAGGTGTATTGATATGTCCCGTATCGGCAAGAAACCCATCGCGATCCCGGCCGGCGTCACCCTGACGGTCGACGGCCAGACGGTCACGGTGAAGGGCCCCAAGGGCCAGCTCTCGTGGACCGTGGTCGACGACGTGGAGATCAAGCAGGACGGCGGCGAACTGACGCTCGCCCCCCGCAACGACACGCAGCGCGCCCGCGGTATGTGGGGCCTGTCCCGCACCCTGGTGGCCAACATGGTCCACGGGGTCACCCAGGGCTACGAGGAGACCCTCGAGCTGGTGGGCGTGGGCTATCGCGCCGCGCTGAAGGGCAAGGCCCTGTCGCTGCAACTCGGCTTCTCGCACGACGTCGACCTGGATCCGCCGGAAGGCATCACCTTCGCGGTGCCGAAGCAGACCGAGATCAAGATCAGCGGCATCGACAAGCAGATGGTCGGCGAGCTGGCCGCGCGCATCCGCAAGATCCGTCCTCCCGAACCCTACAAGGGCAAGGGCGTCCGCTATGCCGGCGAGAAGGTTCGCCGCAAGGAAGGCAAGAAGAAGTAAGTCATGGCGCTTTCTCCTCGAGACACCTCCAAGCGTCGCGCCCAGCGCAACCGCACTCGCCTGCGCGAGGTCGGCAATGGCCGGCCGCGCCTGTCCGTGTTCCGCTCGGACAAGAACATCTACGCCCAGGTCATCGATGACGCCCAGGGCGTCACCCTGGCCGCCGCCTCCTCGCTGGAAGGCGGCTCCAAGCGTGGGTCCGACAAGGAAGCCGCCGCCAAGGTGGGCGCCCTCGTCGCCGAGCGTGCGATCGCCAAGGGCGTCAAGGACGTCGTGTTCGACCGCGGCGGCTACATCTATCACGGCCGTATCAAGGCGCTCGCGGATGCTGCCCGCGAAGCCGGCCTGAACTTCTAAGGGGATATCCATGGCCCGTGGCGAACAACAACGCGGCGACCGGCGTGACCGGCGCGACCGCAACGCCCCCGAAGAGCGCGTCGATTCCGAAATCGTCGAGAAGCTGGTGCACATCAACCGCGTCGCGGCGACCGTGAAGGGTGGCCGGCGGTTCTCGTTCGCCGCCCTGATGGTGGTCGGCGACCAGAAGGGCCGCGTCGGCTTCGGTCACGGCAAGGCCCGTGAAGTGCCGGAAGCGATCCGCAAGGCGACGGAAGAAGCCAAGAAGTCCATGATCCGCGTGCCGCTGCGCGAAAGCCGCACGCTGCACCACGACGGCGCTGGCCGTTGGGGCGCGGGCAAGATCATGATGCGCTCGGCTCCGGCCGGCACCGGCATCATCGCCGGCGGCCCGATGCGCGCCGTGCTCGAAACCCTGGGCGTGCAGGACGTGGTCGCCAAGTCCATGGGCTCGTCCAACCCGTACAACATGGTGCGCGCCACCTTCGAAGCGCTCAAGGTCCAGGCGTCTCCGCGCCAGGTGGCCTCCAAGCGCGGCAAGAAGGTGAGCGACATCGTTGGCCGCCGCACCGACGGCGCCAGCGAAGCCGCCGAAGCCTAAGGAAACCGATGATGGCCAAGGTCACCGTTCGCCAGACGGCGAGCCCCATCCGACGCAAGAGCGACCAGCGCGCCACCCTGGTGGGCCTGGGCCTCAACCGCATCGGCCGCACCGCGACCCACGACGACAACTCGTCGATCCGCGGCATGATCGCCAAGGTCCGCCACCTGGTCGAGATCGTCGAGTAGCGTGTTCTCCCTCCCCCTTGTGGGGAGGGACAGACCGCGCCAAGCGCGGGCAGGGTGGGGAACAGGCGTGAAGTCCCCGCCGTCTGTGTGGTAGCTCACTTCCCCACCCGTCTCGCGTTGCGAGACACCCTCCCCAGGAGGGAAGGGAAGCCAGGATTGAAAAGCCGAGTCGGCGCCTTCGCGCCGGCGCATGACCTCCAAGGAGAAGGCACATGACCAAGCTGAACGAACTCGCCCCGCGCGAAGGCTCCACCAAGGGCCGCATGCGCGTCGGCCGCGGCCCGGGCTCGGGCAAGGGCAAGACCGGCGGCCGCGGCGTGAAGGGGCAGAAGGCGCGCTCCGGCGTCGCCATCAACGGTTTCGAAGGCGGCCAGATGCCGCTGCACATGCGCATGCCCAAGCGCGGCTTCAACAATCCCTTCGCCCTGGACTTCGCGGAAGTGAACCTGTGGCGCATCGAGCAGGCGATCGCCGCCGGCAAGCTCGACGCCAAGAAGGCCATCGACGGCGCCGCCCTGGTGGCCGCCGGCGTGCTGCGCCGCCAGAAGGATGGCGTGAAGCTGCTGGGCAAGGGCGAACTGACGTCGAAGATCGACATCACCGTCTACGCCGCCACCGCCGGCGCCAAGGCCGCGGTCGAGAAGGCGGGCGGCTCGGTCACCGTGACCCGCAAGGAAAAGGTCGTCGCCGAAGAAGCCTAGGGCGCGCCCAGGGCAGGGGGCCGATCGGCCCCTTGCCGCCGCGTGATCTTGCCTGCGGGCTGGAGCATCGGCGACAAGCGTCCTATGTGATGGCGATCCCGAATTCGTCGTGGGGATTTGAATGGCTTCGGCCGCAGAACAGCTCGCCGCAAACATGAACTTCGGCGCCTTCCAGAAGGCGACCGATCTTCACAAGCGTATCTGGTTCACCGTCGTGGCGATGGTGATCTACCGGCTCGGAACCTACATCCCCATCCCCGGCATCAACGCCGCCGCCTTCGCCAGCGCCTTCGCGGGCCAGTCGAAGGGCATCCTGGGCATGTTCGACATGTTCTCGGGCGGCGCGGTCTCGCGCATGGCGGTGTTCGCGCTGAACGTGACGCCGTACATCTCGGCCTCGATCATCGTGCAGCTGCTCGGCAGCGTCTATCCGCCGTGGGAGAAGCTGCGCAAGGAAGGCGGCGAGGCCGGCCGCAAGCAGCTGAACCAGTACACCCGCTATCTGACGGTGGCCCTGGCCCTGTTCCAGTCCGCCGGCATCGCCATCGGCCTCAGCAACAGCCAGGGCGTGGTCGACAACCCCGGCTGGATCTTCGTGCTGTCCACCATGGTCACCCTGACCGGCGGCACGATGTTCGTGATGTGGCTGGGCGAGCAGATCACCAGCCGCGGCATCGGCAACGGCACCTCGCTGATCATCTTCGCCAGCATCGTGGCGCGCATGCCGACGGCCCTGTGGGACCTGTTCCAGCAGGCCCGCGTGGGGCAGCTGGGCGTGCCGGCGCTGATCGGCCTGCTGGGCCTGGCCGTGGGCGTGGTGCTGGCGATCGTCTTCTTCGAGCGCTCGCAGCGCCGGCTGCTGATCGTCTATCCCAAGCGCCAGGTGGGCAACCGCATGTTCGGCGGCGAGAACTCGTTCCTGCCGCTGAAGATCAACGTCTCGGGCGTGATCCCGCCCATCTTCGCCTCGTCGCTGCTGCTGCTGCCGGCGACCATCCTGGGCTTCCTGGCCAAGACCAACCTGCCCAGCTGGGCCTCCTGGCTGCCGGACGTGGTCGCCCAGTTCACCCACGGCAAGCCGGCCTTCATGGTCGCCTACGGCGTGATGATCGTGTTCTTCTGCTTCTTCTACACCTCGGTGGTGTTCAATCCCGAGGACACGGCGGAGAACCTGCGCAAGTACGGCGGCAACCTGCCGGGCATCCGTCCGGGCAAGCGCACCGCGGAATACATCGATTACGTGCTCACCCGGCTGACGCTGATCGGCGCCGTGTACATCGCCTCGGTCTGCCTGCTGCCGGAATTCTTCATCGCCCAGAGCGGCGGGACGGCCCAGTCGTTCCAGTTCGGCGGCACCTCGATCCTGATCGTGGTGTCGGTGACCATGGACACCGTGGCGCAGATCCAGTCGCACCTGCTGGCGCACCAGTATGAAGGCCTGATCAAGAAGTCGAAGCTGCGCGGCGCACGACGCTAGGCGGCTATCGAACCCCAGGCTGGCTTTGATTAGAGCTATAGGGGAGGGGAGATTGAATCTGATCCTTTTCGGCCCGCCGGCCGCGGGCAAGGGCACGCAGGCCAAGCGCCTGGTCGACGGGCGCGGCATGGTGCAGCTGTCCACCGGCGACATGCTGCGCGCCGCCATCGCCTCGGGGTCCGAGCTGGGCCAGAAGGTCGCCGGCATCATGCAGCGCGGCGAGCTGGTCACCGACGAGATCGTCATCGGCCTGATCGAGGAGCGACTGCCCGAGACCGAGGCGGCCGGCGGCGCGATCTTCGACGGCTTCCCCCGCACCCTGGCCCAGGCCCAGGCGCTCGACGCCATGCTCGCCCGCCGCGGCAGCAAGATCGACGTGGTCGTGCGCCTGAAGGTGGACGACGGCGTGCTGGTCGACCGCGTGGCCGGACGATTCGCCGAATCGGGCCGCCCGGACGACAATCCGGAGAGCTTCCGGGTGCGCCTGGACGCCTACAACACCCAGACCGCGCCGCTGCTGCCCTACTACAAAGGGCAGGGCAAGCTGGTGGAGGTGGACGGCATGGCCGCCATCGACCAGGTGGCGCGGGGTATCGACGAAGCCCTTGCGGGGGTGACGGTTTAGCCGGGAACGGCGCGGAGGCCGGCGTGGCCGCGTCATGGCGTCAGCGGGGCTTTCCCCGGTGACGCGGGCGCCCACATAAGGCCTCGATTTTCCGGAGCGATTTCGCGGTCTCCGGCATTGACGCGCACATGACGTTCCTTATATGAAGCCCCTTCCGCGAAAGGGCGCGAATGGCGCGTCGGCTCTTCCCCCCGGGGAATAGGGCCGGATGTGCTTTTCGCGCTTGTTGTCGTGACTAGGAGATTTGCTGCGTGGCCCGTATCGCAGGCGTCAACATTCCCACCAACAAGCGCGTGGTCATCGCGCTTCAGTACATCCATGGCATCGGCCCGGCGAAGGCGAAAGAGATCGTCGGCAAGGTCGGCATCGAGGACGCGCGCCGCGTCAACCAGCTGACCGACCAGGAAGTGCTGCAGATCCGCGAAACCATCGACCGCGACTATCAGGTCGAGGGCGACCTGCGTCGCGAGACCGCGGTCAACATCAAGCGCCTGATGGACCTGGCCTGCTACCGCGGCCTGCGTCACCGCAAGGGCCTGCCGGTCCGCGGGCAGCGCACCCACACCAACGCCCGGACCCGCAAGGGCCCGGCCAAGCCGATCGCCGGCAAGAAGAAGTAAAGAGACCCGCCGATGGCCAAGGAACCGACCCGCGTAAAGAAGCGCGAGCGCAAGAACATCACTTCGGGCGTGGCGCACGTGAACGCCTCGTTCAACAACACCATGATCACCATCACCGACGCCCAGGGGAACACCATCTCCTGGTCGAGCGCCGGCATGATGGGGTTCAAGGGCTCGCGCAAGTCGACGCCGTACGCCGCCCAGATGGCGGCGGAAGACGCCGGCAAGAAGGCCGCCGAGCACGGTGTGCGCACGCTGGAAGTCAACGTTTCCGGCCCGGGCTCCGGACGTGAGTCGGCCCTGCGCGCCCTGCAGGCCGCCGGCATGACCATCACCACCATCCGAGACGTGACCCCCATCCCGCACAATGGCTGCCGGCCGCCTAAGCGCCGGCGCGTCTAAGCGCGTTACGACCCACATCCTCCCCGCCGGCCGTCTCCCCCAACGGCCGGCGCATCCGCGTTCGAGGAACAATCGCCCGTGATCGAAAGAAACTGGAACGAGCTCATCCGTCCCGAGAAGCCGCAGATCGAGTCCGGCGCCGACGCCAGCCGCAAGGCCCGCATCGTCGCCGAACCCCTCGAGCGCGGCTTCGGCGTGACGCTGGGCAATTCGCTCCGTCGTGTTCTGCTCTCCTCCCTGCAAGGCGCCGCCGTCACCGCCATCCAGATCGATGGCGTGGTGCATGAGTTCTCGTCGCTGGAAGGCGTGCGTGAAGACGTCGTCGACATCGTCCTGAACATCAAGCAGCTGGCCGTGCGGATGCACTCCGAAGGGCCGAAGCGCATGACCCTGCGGGCCACGGGCCCCGGGCCGGTGACCGCCAGCCAGATCGACGCCCCGTCGGACATCGAGATCCTGAACGGCGACCACGTGCTGCTGACCCTCGACGAGGGCGCCTCGGTGCGCATCGAGTTCACCGTGCAGAACGGCAAGGGCTATGTCCCGGCCGAGCGCAACCGCCCGGAAGATGCGCCGATCGGCCTGATCTCGGTCGATGCGCTGTATTCGCCGGTGAAGAAGGTCGCCTATCGCGTCGAGCCGACCCGCCAGGGCCAGAGCCTCGACTACGACAAGCTGATCATGGAAGTGGAGACCAACGGCGCGGTCAGCCCGGTCGACGCGGTGGCCTACGCCGCGCGCATCCTCCAGGACCAGCTGCAGGTGTTCATCACCTTCGACGAGCCGAAGAAGAAGCTGGACGGCGAAGCCAAGCCGGAACTGCCCTTCAACCCGGCCCTGCTGAAGAAGGTGGACGAGCTGGAACTGTCGGTCCGTTCGGCCAACTGCCTGAAGAACGACAACATCGTCTACATCGGCGACCTGATCCAGAAGACCGAGGCGGAGATGCTCCGCACCCCCAATTTCGGCCGCAAGTCCCTGAACGAAATCAAGGAAGTGCTGGCGAACATGGGGCTGCATCTGGGCATGGACGTGCCCAACTGGCCGCCGGAAAACATCGAAGACCTGGCCAAGAAGTTCGAAGACCAGATCTAGGCTTTAATTTTGCGGCCCGTCGTGAGACGGCCCGCCCTGAGGAGAGACTTCCATGCGCCACGGCGTTGCGCACCGCAAACTGGGCCGCACGACGAGCCACCGGACGGCCATGTTCGCCAACATGGCCGCCTCGCTCATCAAGCATGAGCAGATCGTCACGACCCTGCCCAAGGCCAAGGAACTGCGTCCGTTCGTAGACAAGCTGGTCACCCTGGCCAAGCGCGGCGACCTGCACGCGCGCCGGATCGCCATCAGCCGCGTCCGCGACGTCGACCAGGTGGGCAAGCTCTTCTCGACGCTCGGCCCGCGCTACAAGGCGCGCAACGGCGGCTACACCCGCGTGCTGAAGGCGGGCTTCCGTCACGGCGACAACGCGGCCATGGCGGTGATCGAGTTCATCGATCGCGACGTCTCGGCCAAGGGCCAGGACTCCGGCCCGACCCAGGCGGCGTTCGAAGCCTAGGCTTTCGGAACATCAACGACGTCGAGACGGCGGCTGGGTCTCCCAGCCGCCGTCTTGCGTTTGGGGGCCTGATGTCCGCCTTCCTGTCCACCGAAGCCCGCGCCGAGGCCGAACGGCGGCTGGACGCCATCGTGGCCGCAAACGGCGTGCGCCTGCTGCTGGCGGTGGAGTCGGGCAGCCGCGCCTGGGGGTTTCCCTCGCCCGACAGCGACTACGACGTGCGGTTCGTCTACGTGCGGCCGCTCGAGACCTATCTGTCGCTTTCGCCGCCGCGCGACGTGATCGAGGCGCCCATCGAGGGGCTCTGGGACGTCAACGGCTGGGATCTCAGCAAGGCGCTGCGGTTGTTGCGCAAGGGCAATGCGGTGATCGTCGAGTGGCTGCGCTCGCCCCTGGTCTACCGCGATGGCGGCGAGCCGGTGACGGCGATGCGGCGTCTGGCGGAGACCTTCGCCGACACGCCAGGATCGATCCGTCACTATTTCGGCTTGCTGCACGGCCAGTGGCGCCGCGACTTCGGCGACCGACCGGCGGTCAAGCTGAAGAAGTACTTCTACGCCGTGCGGGCGGCCTCGGCGCTGGCGTGGCTGCGCGAGCACGGCGCCCCGGCGCCGATGGCGTTGCCGCAACTGCTGGAAGGCGGCGTTGTGCCGGCGGACGTCCAGGAGGCGCTGGCGCCGCTGCTGGCGGTGAAGCTGGCGACGCACGAGGTCGGCGAAGGCGCGCGCGTGGCCGTGCTGGACCATTTCTGCGAAGCCATGCAGGCCTGGGCGATCGACAGCGGCGCTCTGACCCCCGGCCCGCCGGCGCTGGACCTGATCGCCGCGACCGACGCCCTGTTCCTCGACGTGGCGCTCGGGCGGCTCTAGGCTGTCTCAGGACCGCGGGCGCCCGAGCCCGACGAGACGCCGTGGGGGCAGGGCGGATGCTGACGGGGACCGAGGCGCCCGGCCGGGGCCTTTCCACCTACTACCTGCTGGTGGCCACCCAGACCGTGTCGCAGGTGGGCAGCCGGATCAGCTTCTTCGCCGTGGGGATCGCCGCCTTCAGCCAGGCGTCCAGGGCGACGCCGCTGGCGATCATCTCGCTGTGCCAGATCCTGCCCTGGATCGTCGGCGCCGGCTTCGCCGGGGCGATCGCCGACAGGCATGACCGCCGCAGCCTGCTGATCCTGGCCAACATCGGCTTCGTGGTCACCAGCGGCCTCCTGCTGGCGAGCTTCGCCTCGGGCGCCTTCCGCTTCTGGCATCTCTACGCACTGAGCCTGATCACCGCGAGCCTCCTCACGGTCAGCGCGCCGGCTTTCCGCGCCTCGGTGACCATGCTCGTCCCGGACGGCCACCGCGACCGCGCCAACGCGATCAGTCAGATGGTCGGGCCGGCCAGCAACGCCCTGGCGCCCGTCCTGGCGGGACTGCTCTATGCCGCGGTCGGGGTCGTCGGCGCCATCATGGTGGACATCGCCACCTTCGTCCTGGCGATCGCGGTCCTGTCGGTCGTGCGCATTCCGATGCCGGCCCGAAGTCCGGACGGCGCGGCGATGGCGCGGGCGATCTGGCGTCAGGCGTTCGACGGCCTGGCCTATCTGTGGCGCCGGCCGCCGCTGCTGGGGCTGTGCCTGGTGGTCAGCCTGGTCTCGTTCCTGATGGCGGGACTGGGGGTGCTGATCCTGCCCTATCCGCTGGCGCGCACCCACTCGACGGTGGCGTTCGGCATCGTCATGGCCTGCGCCGACATCGGCACGGCGCTGGGCGCCGCGGCCATGGCCGCCTGGGGCGGCACGCGCCCGCGCATCCACACGGTGATGGCCGCGCTGACCGTCGCCGGCCTGCTGCTGGCGGCGGCTGGCGTCGCGCGGGACACGGCGCAGCTGGCCGCCGGCTTCTTCGCCTTCATGTTCATGCTGCCGTTCGTCAACACGGCCTCCACCTCGATCTTCCAGGCCAAGGTGGCGCCCGACGTCCAGGGCCGGGTGTTCGCCGCGATGAGCCAGATCTCGGTCCTGACCATGCCTCTGGCCCTGCTGGTCGCCGGCCCGCTCACGGACCGGATCGCCGAGCCCGCGGTGCGCTCCCCGGGCTGGCGCGTCGTGGCCTGGCTGGTGGGCGACCAGGCGGGGGCGGGCATGGGGCTGCTGCTGGTGATCGGCGGCGGCCTGACGGCGGCGCTCAGCCTGGCCGCCTACGCCCTGCCGGCGCTGCGGCGGCTGGAGGCGACCTTGCCCGACCATGTCGCGACGCCGGCCTAGGGGGCGGCGGCCGATCAGCCCGCGGTCGGCCCGGCCAGCATGGCGATCACGTCCTTGGCCGCCATCGGCCGGCCGAAATGGTAGCCCTGCAGCGAGCCGCAGCCCGCGGCGATCAGCACCTGGCGTTGCGCCTCGGTCTCCACCCCCTCGGCGACCACGCCCATGCCCAGCGACGAGGCCAGCTTCGACACCGAGGCGACGATCACCGCCGACTGGCGGTCACGGGTGACGTTGTCGACGAACGACTTGTCGATCTTGATGCAGTCGATGGCGAACTGGTTGAGGTAGACGAGGCTGGAATAGCCGGTGCCGAAGTCGTCCAGCGCCACACGCACGCCGGCGGCGCGCAGGACGTTGAGGTTGAAGTCGGCGCGCTCGACGTCGTCGATGATCGCCGTCTCGGTCAGCTCGATTTGGATGCGCTGCGGCGGCAGGTCCGCGTCCTCGGCGTACTGCAGGATCTGCTGGGCGATGTTGTGGCGCAGGAACTGGCGCGCCGACAGGTTCACCGAGACGTACGGCCCGCCCCAGCGGCGGCAGTCCTTGAAGGCCTGGCGCGTGATCCAGTCGCCCAGCTCCTGGATGATGCCGGTCTCTTCGGCGACCGGCACGAAGTCGGCGGGCGAGATCGCGCCCAGCTCCGGGCTCTCCCAGCGGATCAGCGCCTCGAAGCCCTGGATCGCGCCGCTGTCGGCCTTGACGATCGGCTGGTAGGCCATGCGGAACTGGGCCGAGGTCAGGGCCCGTTCCAGGCCGCTCTCGATGGTCAGCCGGTGCTTGGCCTGGGCGTCGATCACCGTGTCGTACACCCGGTAGCGATTGCGCCCCTCGCGCTTGGCGGCATAGAGCGCCAGGTCGGCGTGGCGCATCAGCGTCACCTCGCTGGCGCTGGCGCCCTGGTGGGCGACGCCGATCGAGGCGCTGACCTGCACTTCATAGCCGCCGACCCGCCGGCTCTGCGAACAGATGCGCAGAATCAGGCCGCAGAAGTCGGCGATGCCCTGGGTCGTGGCCCCCTCGAGGATCACGCCGAATTCGTCGCCGCCGAGCCGCGCCAGGATGCCGCCGGCCGGGACCACCGCCGACATGGCGGTGCAGATCTTGCGCACCAGGTCGTCGCCCGCGTCGTGGCCCAGGGTGTCGTTGACCGACTTGAACCGGTCGAGGTCGATCATCAGCACTGTCTGGCGCTGGCGGCTGCGGTCGAGCCGTTCGCGCAGCTCGGTGACGAAGCCGGCGCGGTTCATGATCCCGGTCAGGCTGTCGTGCCGGGCGGCGTGCAGGGCGATGTCGAGACGGGCGTGCAGTTCGCCGAGGTCGGTCTCCAGCCGGCGGATCTGCCGCTGGCTGTCCTCCAGCGCCTGGCGGCCCGTGTGGGTGGCCAGATAGCGGTCGGCGACAAGCCGGATGGCCTGCACCACCTCGGCGCGGTGCAGCGGCGCCAGCAGGAAGGTGAGCCGTTCGGGGGTCTGGGTCACCTGCAGGCAGGGCCCCACGGCGGCGCCGTCGGCCTCGGTGACCACGATCAGCTCGACGTCGGGCCGGGCCGCCTTGACGGTGCGCAGCTCGTCGGCGAGGTCGCCCACCGGCTTGCCCCGGAAGTCGAACAGCCAGATCGCCGCCGGCCGGTCGTAGGTCAGTTCCGGCCGCGTCCTGGAGATCGCCTCGGAGGCCTTGGCGTAGGCCAGCAGGTTCTCGTCCGGCAGGGCTTCGCGCAGCATCGCCCCGAGCTCTGCGCCGTTGTCGAGCCGCGGGCTGACCAGCACGGCCGACAGCGACGGCGCCGCGCCCAGCTCCGGCTCGGGCGCGGCGGGGCGCGTCTCTGCAAGGGCCAGGGCGTCGCGGGTCATCGCCGGGACTGATCGCACGGCGCGGGCAACAAACCGCTAACGGCGGCCGCGAAATTTTAGGCGTCGGGCGGGCGATCCCCATTTTGGGTTGACGGGATAATTTCGAAATGCGTTAAATATTGTCGAAGTGCGCACCGAAATCGGGAGGCCCGGATGTCCATCACCCCCACCGTCTTCTACCAGGACCCGAAGGCGGCGCTGGACTGGCTGCAGCGCGCATTCGGCTTCGAGATCAGCGTGCTCCTGACCGACGACGCCGGCCGGGTCGCGCACGCGGAGATGAGCCACGACGGCGCGTCGATCGGCGTCGCGGGCGAGTGGGGCGGCGAGCTGCTGGGCGGGGCGCAGATGAAGAGCCCGGCGTCGATCGGCGGCGCCGGCACCCAGTTCATCTGGATCGGCCTGAGCGAGCCGCTCGACGCGCACCACGCCCGCGCCGCCGCGGCCGGGGCGCGGATCACCCAGGCGCCGTCCGACCAGTTCTACGGCGACCGCACCTACCGTGCGCTCGACCCCGAAGGTCACGTCTGGTGCTTCCGTCAGCCGGTGGAACAGGTCTCCACCGACGAAATGGAGCGCCGCAGCGGCCTGAAGGTCCAGCCCGTCGGGGAGGGGGCGCGATGACCGGCGTGGCGCAGCGTCCGTCCCTGTCGCCCCTGCTCTGGTACCGCGACCCGAAGGCTGCGCTCGCCTTCCTGGAGGCGGCGTTCGGCTTCGAGACCCGGCTGCTGGTCGACGACGGCCAGGGCGGGGTGATGCATTCGGAGACGGCGTTCGGCGACGGCGTGCTGATGGTGGTCGGCCCGCCGCGGCCGGGCGTCGCCAGCCCCCTGGACCTGGGCGGCGTGACCAGCGCTTCCGTGCACGTGCAGGTCCGCGAGGGCCTCGACGCCCTGTGCGAGCGCGCTCGGGCCGCCGGCGCGCGCATCGAGCGCGAGCCCGAGGACCAGCCCTACGGCGACCGGGTGTTCACCTGCCTGGACCCGGAGGGCCATCCCTGGTCGTTCGGCCAGACCGTGCAGACCCTGACCCTGGCGTAGACGGCCGCCGCCACTGGTCACGACATCCGCGAGAGCCTCTGAAAGGAGTTCCCATGGCCAAGAGCCTCGGCTTCCAGCCGTCCGTGATCTATGCCGACCCCAAGGCGGCCATGCGCTGGCTGGAGGCGGCCTTCGGCTTCGAGCTGGCGCTGTATCTCGAGGGGGAGGACGGGGCGTTCATCCATTGCCAGATGCGCTATGGCGACGCCCTGATTTCGGTGGGCCAGGAATGGTCGGAGGCGTTCAAGAGTCCGCTCAGGCTGGACGGCAAGAACACCCAGCTGACCAGCCTCCAGATCGACAGCGACGTCGACGCCCATTGCGAGCGGGCGCGCCGGGCCGGGGCGGTGATCGTCGCCGAGCCGGAGACCCAGTTCTATGGCGACCGCAGCTATCGCTGCCTGGACCCGGAGGGCCACCACTGGTCGGTCAGCCAGACCGTGGAAGCGGTGACGGCGGACGAGGCGCTGCAGCGGGTGGGCGGCGGCATGAAGATCACGGGGTGGGTGTGAGCGCGGCCCCCGACCTCAGCCCCAACCTCACCCTCGACCGCACCCTCGCGGCGCTCGCCGACCCGCACCGGCGCCAGGTGATCAACCTGCTGCGCGAGCGTCCGCGGCCGGCCGGCGAGCTGGCGCGGGCGGTCGGCCTCGCCCCTCCGGCCATGAGCCGGCACCTTCGAACCCTGCGCCAGAGCGGGCTGGTGGAGGAATCGCACCCCGCGTTCGACGCCCGCGTGCGGGTCTATGCGCTGAGGCCGGAGCCTATGATCGAGCTGCTGCGCTGGCTGGAAGAGACCGAGCGGCTGTGGAGCGCCCAGCTCCTGGCCCTGCGCGATCACCTGCTGAAGGATCGGCCGTCCTCCCCGGCGACGCCGGACGCGGGAGACCGCGAAGCATGAGTTCGCGCATCCTGGTGGCCCTGCGCGTGCCGGCCACGCCGGAACGCACGTTCGAGGCGTTCACCGCCGAGATCGGCCAGTGGTGGCGGCCGAACGGCCTCTTCCAGTTCACGCCGCGCAGTCCCGGCGTGCTGGGCTTCGAGCCCGGGCCGGACGGACGGCTGACCGAGACCCTGGCCAACGGCAAGGTGTTCGAGATCGGCCGCATCCGCGCCTGGGAGCCGCCGCGCCGGCTGGTGTTCGGCTGGCGGCAGGCCAGCTTCGCCGAGGGGCAGGACACCGAGGTGGAGGTCACCTTCGAGGCCGTGGGCGAGGAGACCCGGGTCACCGTCCAGCATACCGGCTGGGACAGCGTGCCGCAGACCCACGTAGCCAAGCATACGTTTCCTGACGCCATTTTCCTGCGCCGGCATGCAGAATGGTGGCAGAGCCTGCTCGCCGCCTTCAAAGTGCGGGTGGGGGAGTGAAACGCATGTCCGACGATTCCGCGCCATCGGGCGCGCCGGCGCCGCAGGGCGAGCCGCCGCATCATGGTCCGCCGACGGTGGCTGAAACCGGCCGCACCGCGGCGTTCGGCTTCATCTACGCCACGGCGGTGATGAACGCCCTGTCGTTCGGCATCATGATCCCGATCCTGCCGAACCTGATCCGCTCGTTCTTCGGCGCGGCGACGGCCGACGCCACGGCGCACGCGGCGATCTGGCAGACCATCTTCGGCGTCACCTGGGGCGCCATGCAGTTCGTCATCGGTCCGGTGCTGGGGATGATGTCCGACCGCTTCGGCCGCCGGCCGGTGATGCTGATCTCGATCTTCGGCCTGGCGCTGGACTTCCTGATCATGGCCTTCGCCCCGACCCTGGCGTGGCTGTTGATCGGGCGGATCCTGAACGGGGCCACGGCCTCCAGCTTCTCCACCGCCAACGCCTATGTGGCCGACATCACCCAGCCCCAGGACCGGGCCAAGAACTTCGGCTGGATGGCCTCGGCGTTCTCGATCGGCTTTCTGCTGGGCCCGGCCACCGGCGGCTTCCTGGCCACCAAGGACCTGCACCTCCTGGCGCTGCACGTCAGCGGCCTGCGCGTGCCGTTCATCGCCGCGGCGGCGCTGTGCGCCATCAACTGGCTGTACGGCCTGTTCGTGCTGCCGGAATCGCTGCCGCCCGAGCGGCGGATGAGCGCCTTCAACTGGCGGCGGGCCAATCCCATCGCCAGCCTGGAGCTGCTGTCCTCGCACGGCGAGCTGCTGCCCCTGGCCAGCGTCAACTTCCTGTTCCAGCTGGCGCAGCAGGTGCTGCCGAACGTGTTCGTGCTCTACACCACCTTCCGCTACCACTGGCCGGTGCAGTTCCTGGGGGTGACCTTCTTCATCACCGGGGCGTTGGGGATCATCGTCCAGGCCTTCGTGGTGCGCCCGATGGTGTCCTGGCTGGGCGAGCGCGGCGCGGTGCTGCTGGGCGCGGCCTGCGGCGCGACCGGGTTCCTGATCTACGCCCTGGCCCCCAGCGGGACGCTGTACTTCATCGGCATGCCGGTGTTCGCCCTGATGGGGCTGATGCAGCCGGGCCTGCAGGGGATGATGAGCCGGCGGGTGTCGCCGTCGGAACAGGGCCGGCTGCAGGGCGCCAACCAGTCGACCGGCGGCATCGCAGCGATCATCGGGCCGACCGTGTTCCCGCTGACCTTCTCCTTCGCCCTGACCCACCTGCCGGGCGTGCCCGGCCTGCCGATCCTGATCGCCGCCAGCCTGCTGGCGATCGCCATCGTCGCCTGCCTGAACATCCGCGTGGATGTCGGGGAGGTGGCCCAGGCCGCGGCGGAATAGGCCGTGGCCAGCGCGCCGTCCCAGGCCCGGCGGCGCGCCGCGTTCGGCTTCGTGCTGGTGAACGTCTGGCTGGACGTGCTGGCGCGGGGGGTGATCATCCGGTGCAGGGACGGTTGCGCGGCGCCAACGCCGGCATCGACTCCACCGCCGGCATCATCGGCGCGGCGTTGTTCGGCGGCGCCTACGCCTGGTTCGTCGGCGGCCACGGCGTGGTGCTGCCGGGCGCGGCGTTCCTGCTGGCCGCCGGCCTGCACGCCGCCGCCGCGATCCTGTCGCTGCCGGTGATGGGGCTGGCCCGGGCGAGGGCCGGCAAGCCCACCGAAGTCGCCTGACCGCCGATTGCGACGGCGACCGGCGGCGCGCGATCTGCTAAGTCCGGCGGCCCGCTACCCAAGGCGGGGAGGGGAGAGATCGCCGTGGCGGATGCCGGGAGGCCGCTCCGCGCGCCTCGTCAGGCCGCGCTGGGCTTTGTCTATGCCGCGATCTTCATGAACGTGGTGTCGATGGGGGTGACCGCGCCCACGGTGCCGGTGCTGATCAAGTCGCTGGCGCACGTGGACGACGCCGGGGCGGCGAAGATTTCAGGCCTGTTCGCCGCGGCCTGGGCGGTGATGCAATTCCTGTTCGCGCCGCTGTTCGGCTCGCTGTCGGACCGTTTCGGACGCCGGCCGGTGCTGCTGGTGTCGATGTTCGGCCTGGCCATCGACTATGTGATCATGGCGCTGGCGCCCTCGATCACCTGGCTGTTCGTCGGCCGGCTGATCAGCGGGGTGACCTCGTCCAGCTCCTCGGCCGCCGGCGCCTATGTGGCCGACGTGTCCTCCGAGGAGAACCGCGCCCGCAACTTCGGCCGGTTCCAGGCGGCGGCGAGCGCCGGCATCATCCTGGGGCCCGCCCTGGGCGGCCTGGTCGGCGGATTGGACCCGCGCGCGCCGTTCTGGGTGGCCTCGGCGCTGTCGTTCGCCAATGGCCTCTACGGCCTGTTCATGGTGCCGGAATCGCTCAGCCGCGAGCGGCGCATGCCGTTCCACTGGACACGGGCCAATCCGGTGGGCGCCTTTCGCCTGCTGGGGCGGCCGGAACTGGTCGGCCTGGCCTTCCTGCCGTTCTTCACCCAGTTCGCCGGCATGGCGTTCAACAGCGTCTTCCAGTTCTACACCCACTTCCGCTTCGGCTGGGGCCCGCCCCAGGTGGGGGTGCTGCTGATGGTGCTGGGCGGGGGCAGCATGCTGGTGCAGAGCTATCTGTCCGGCGAGACCGCCCGGCGTCTCGGCGAGCGCCGCTCGATCCTGATCGGCCTGGCGCTGAACGCCGCCGGCTTCGCCACCCTGGCGCTCGCGCCTACCGTCCTGCTGTTCTGGGCCGGCATCGGCCTGTGCATCCTGGGCGGCATCTCGTTCGCCAGCACCCAGTCGCTGATGTCCAAGCGGGTGGGCGTCGACGAACAGGGCCAGCTGCAGGGGGCGCTGACCATCTTCATCGGCCTGACCGGCTTCCTGGGGCCGATCGTCTTCACCCGGATCTTCGCCTGGTCGATCGGCCCGGGACGGCCGCTGCACCTGCCCGGGCTGTCGCTGCTGATGGGCGCCGGCTGCGTGGTCGCCGCCTTCGTCATCGCCCTGTTCGTGGCGCGGCCGGGGCCGGTGCGCGCGGCCCCGGGGGCGGCGGCCTGAGCTTAGCTCGCCGCGCGCAGCGCCGGGCCCGCCATGCGCGTGCGCCAGGCATGGGGCGTGGCCCCGACCGCCTGATGGAAGCGCCGCGTGAAGTGCGCCTGGTCCGAGAAACCGCAGGCCACGGCGATGTGGCTGAGCGCATCGTCCGAGGTCAGCATCATCTCCTTGGCCCGCTCCACCCGTCGCGACAGCACATAGGCGTGCGGCGCGGCGCCGAAGGTCTGCTTGAAGGCGCGGGCGAAATAGTGCGGGCTCAGCCGCGTGATCGCCGCCAGCTCGGCGGTGGGCAGGGTCTCGTCGAGCTTGGCCTCGATGTGCGCCTTCACCCGGCGCGCCTGCCAGGGGGCCAGGCAGCCTGGACGCACGATGTTGTCGGGCGCCGCCCTCAGAGCGCGGCCGGCTTCCAGCAGCGAGCGGGCGCGCTCCAGGGCGCCGCGGGCGGCGCCCGCGTCGGCCTCCATGTCGCGCAGCCCACGCTCAAGCAGCTGCATGACGATCACGGCGTTCGGCCAGGGCTCGGCGTCAGCGTGGGCGGGTTCGACCCGGATAACGGCTTGGCTTTGCATGGTCAGGCTCCTGCATTCTGCGCCGGCGGCCGGGGGGCGCCGCTCGGCGTCTGCAAGTGACAACATGACGCAGGACCGCCGTCCAGGCGCGCTAAGCTCTGCTAAGTCCTGTTAAATCGACGGGCGGCCGCGGCGCTGGTGAAGGCGGCAACCAATCCTTAGCCATGTCGGCGAACCCTGGCCTCTGTCCTCCGAGTCGCGGGCCGCATGGCGTTACCTCATCCTTCCGAACCGGCCCCGTCGGGCTGCACGCCCGTCATCCCCGCGCCTGCCGCCGAGGCGTGGCTGGACCTTGCGCTCGCCGCCGGGGGCGATGAGCGCCTGTGGCGGGATCCGGCGACCGGGCGAAACCGCTACGGCGTGCCCGCCGGAATGGCGGGCGACGAGATCTGGTTTTCCTCTTCCACCGCCTCGGCCCTCTCTCCGCGGGGCCGGAGCGCCGCGGCGGCGGCGCTGGCAAGCCTTGCCGAAGGGACCGCGACGCCGGCCGACCTCGTCGACGCCATCCGCGCCCGCCTCAAGGCGCTGTACGGCGCGCCGGGCGGCGAAGTGGTGCTCAGCGCGTCGGGCACGGACGTCGAAGGCCTCGCGCTCGGCCTTGTGCTGGCGATCAGGCCCGGAGCGCTGACCAGCATCGTCATCGCGCCGACGGAAGCCGGCAGCGGCGTGCCCCTGGCGGCCGACGGACGTTTCTTTTTGTCCAGCGGGGCGCTCGAACCCTGCGTCCCGCTGGGCGAGCGGCTGCCTGGGCTGGCCGCGGCCGATATCCGTGTGCGGAACATCGCCATCCGCGAGGCGGACGGAACGCCCCGCGCTGCGGCGACGGTCGATGCCGAGGCGGAGGACCAGGCCCGCCACGCGCTGGCGGACGGGCGCAGCGTGCTGCTGCACGTGCTCGACTGCTCCAAGACCGGTCTGGCCGGGGTGACGCGCGCCGCGGCGCGCCGGATCCGCGCCCTGGATCCGGCAAGGGTGCGGGTGCTGGTCGACGCCTGCCAGCTGCGCTGCGCGTCGGCGCAGCTGCGCGCGGACCTGGCCGATGGCTTCGCCGTGGCCGTGACCGGCTCGAAGTTCGCCGGCGGTCCGGCGTTCTGCGGCGCCCTGTTGATTCCCGACGCCTGGGTTACGGAGCTAGGAGCCACACCGGCGCTGCCGGCCGGGCTTTCGACGGCCTCCGCCCGGCTCGACTGGCCCGCCCGCTGGCGCGGCGCGGTGGCCGCGACCCTGCGGGCGCCGTTCAACCTGGGGCTGGCGCTGCGCTGGAGCGCGGCCCTGGCCGAGATCGGCGCCTATGAGGCCCTGTGCCCGGAACGCCGCGCCGAGGCGCTCGGCGCCTTCGCCCGCGCGGTGGCGGCGCGCGCCTCCAGGATCGAGGGCCTCACTGGCCTCGCGGCGCCCGGCGCCGGCTCGATCCACGTACTGGCGCTGGACGCGCCGCCTGCAGCCCTTGCCGACGCCTGGAGGGCGATGGCATCGCCCGCCGCCGACGGACCGGCGTGCCATCTCGGCCAGCCGGTGGCGGTCGGCGAGCGCGCGGTGCTGCGGATCTGCGCGAGCATGCCCCTGGTCACCGACATCGCCCTGCGCCTGCAGGCCGGCGAGCCGCTGGCCGCGGCGACGGCGCCGGTCGAGGCCGACCTCGACCACGCCCTCACGCGCCTGGACCAGGCCCTGCGCCCGCACCGTCCGGCCCCTGCCGACGCCAGCCTCGACCCGGCCGACTGGGACGCCTTCGCCGCCGACGCCCACGCCGCCCTCGACCGCGCCATCGCCCGGATCAGGGGCGTGCGCGAGGGGCCGGTGTGGCGCGCGCCGTCAGCCGAAGCCGTGGCGGCGTTCCAGGCGCCGATCCCCGCCGGCCCTCGGCCCTTCGCCGAGGTGCTGGACGACGTCGACCGGTGGATCGCCCCCTTCACCCCCGGCAACACCCACCCGCTGTTCATGGGCTGGGTGCACGGCGCCGGCACGCCCTACGGCATGGTGGCCGAGATGCTGGCGGCCGGGCTCAACGCCAATTGCGGCGGGCGCAACCACGTCGGTCCGATGGTGGAACGCCAGATCACGGCCTGGATGGCGGGCGCCTTCGGCTTTCCGGCCGACGCCTCCGGGCTGTTGGTCACCGGCGCCTCGCAGGCCAACCTGATCGGCGTGCTGGTGGCGCGGGACAAGGCGCTCGGCCAGGGCGTGCGCCGCGACGGGCTGCACGGCTCCCGGCGACTGACCGCCTATGCCTCGGCCGAGGCGCACGGCTGCGTGGCCAAGGCGATGGACCTGGCCGGCCTGGGCTCGGCGCAGTTGCGGCGCATCGCGGCGGATGCGGGCGGGGCGATGCGCCTCGACGCGCTCGAGGCGGCCATCGCCGCCGACCGGGCCGCCGGGCTGGCGCCCTTCCTGGTGGTGGGCACGGCCGGCACGGTGAACATCGGCGGCTTCGACGACCTGGCCGCGGTCGGCGAGATCGCCCGCCGCGAGGGCCTGTGGTTCCACGTCGACGGCGCGTTTGGCGCGCTGGCGACCTTCTCGCCGCGCCTGCGCGGCCGGCTGGCCGGGCTGGACGGCGCCCACTCGGTCGCCTTCGACTTCCACAAGTGGGCCCATGTCCCCTACGACGCCGGCTTCATCCTGGTGCGTGACGCCGCCGACCACCGCGCCGCCTTCGCCAACCCCGCCGACTATCTGTCGCGCGAACCGCGCGGCCTGGCGGCCGGCGAGACCTGGCCTTGCGACCTGGGCCCGGACCTGTCGCGCGGGTTCCGCGCCCTGAAGGTGTGGATGACCCTGCAGGCGGTCGGCACTGACGCCCTCGGCGCGGCCATGGAGGCCAACTGCCGGGCGGCCGAGCACCTGGCGACGCGGCTGCGGGGCTCGGAGCGGTTCGAGCTGGCCGCGCCGGTGGGGCTGAACATCGTCTGTTTCGGCGTGCGCGGCGACGCAACCGGCGACACCAGCCGCGCCCTGGTGATGGCGCTGCACGAGGCGGGCCTGGCGGCGCCCTCGACGACGATGCGTGACGGTCGCTGGGTGGTCCGGGCGGCGATCTTCAACCACCGCACGACGCTGGCCGACATCGACCGCTTCGTCGACGCCCTGGAGACGACGCTGGACGGCCTCTAGGCCGGCAGCGCCGCCTGGCCGCGGAACACCAGGAAGGCGCCGCCTGCGATCAGGGCGAAGCCCGCGCCCTGCATCACGGTGACCTTCTGGCCCAGGTAGAACACCGAGAAGCCGACGAACACCACCAGGGTGATGACCTCCTGCATCGCCTTCAGCTCCGCCGCCGAATAGATCGCGCTGCCCCAGCGGTTGGCCGGCACCGCCAGGCAGTACTCGAACAGGGCGATTCCCCAGCTGATGGGAATCACTAGCCACAGGGGCCGGTCCTTGAACCGCAGATGCCCGTACCAGGCGAAGGTCATGAACACGTTGGAACAGCCCAGCAGAAGGACGGGCAGCAGGCGGGCGGCGAGGGCGGACATTCAGCACTCCAGGCGGACGTTGGACGGCGCAGTAACGCGCGGCGCGGACAAGGGTGTGCAAGCCGTTGCATCGCAAGGTTGACCCGCGCCGCGCCATCGCGCCAAGTGCCGTCGTCGCGGCCGTCGGGGGCCAGGTCTGGGGGGATTCATGCGGCGCAAGCTTTTCGCGCCGGCGCTTGCCGGCGCCGCGATCGTGTTGCTTTCGGCCGGCTACGCGGATGCCGCCGCAGCCAGGCCCGCCGGCGGAGCGGCGCAGGTCGGCCTGATGGTGGATCGCTGCGCCGGCCGCAGCGCCGTCTCCGCGCAGCTGAAGGTGGACGCCTGCAGCTATCTCATCGGTCTGGGGCTCGGCACGCCGCACCAGCGGGCGGTGATCTTCAACAACCGGGGGATCGCCCGCGAGGAACTGGGCCAGGTGGACGCCGCCATGAGCGACTACGACCAGTCGCTGCGGCTCGAGCCTTCGGGGGCGGTGACCTACAGCAACCGCGCGGACCTCTTCAAGCGCAGGGGGCAGACAGACCGGGCGCTTGCAGACTACGCGCGCGCCATCGAGCTGGGCGATCTGCCCGTGGCGCGCAACAATCGCGCGCTCATCCTGATGGAGCGGGGCGATCTAGCCGGCGCCCAGGCCGATCTCGACCGGGCGCTGCGCCAATCGCCAGGGGACCTGCACATCCTGGTGAATGTGGCGGACGTGCGCTATCGCCGAGGCGACCACGTCGGCGCCCGTCAGGCCATCGACGCCCTGCTGGCCGCCTACCCGGAACAGCCACAGGCGCTGAACCTGCGCGGGGTCCTGCGCCAGGACGCCGGCGATGCGACGGGCGCCCTGGCCGACTTCGAAGCGGTGCTTCGCATCGAGGGGCCGACGGCGCTGGGCCTGACCAACCGCGGCCAGGCGCGTGAGGTGATGGGCGACCTGAACGGCTCGCTCGCGGATTTCAACGCGGCCGTGAAGCTTGCGCCCGACTCGGCGGACGCCCTTGCGGGCCGCGCCCGGATCGAGATGGCGGTGGGCCAGCTTCCCGCCGCCCAGGCGGATGCGGACCGGGCGCTGAGCCTCGCGCCCGACAACGTCAGCGCCTTGCTCGCGCACGGCATGCTCCGTTCCAAGGCGGGCGACCTGGACGGTGCGCTGGCCGCCTTCGACCGGGTGGCGGCCCTCAAGCCTCAGGAGTCCGAAGCCTACAACCAGCGTGGTCTCGCCCTGCAGCGCGCCAAGCGCTACCCGGACGCCATCGCCGCCTTCGACAAGGCGATCGCCGCAGACCCGGCTTCCCCGCAGCCCTACGTCAACCGAGGCCTGGCCAGGCACCAGGCGGGGGACAACCCCGGCGCCCTGATCGACCTCGAGAAGGGCATCCAGATCAGTCCTCAGGTGTACCAGGCCTACAACAGCCGGGGGCTGGTGCGGCGGGAGAAGGGCGACACGGACGGGGCGATCGCCGACTTCAACCAGGCGCTGGCGATCCAGCCCAACGACGCCTACGCCTTGGGCAATCGCGGTTCGGTCTGGCTCGACAAGGGGGACACGACCAGGGCCATGGCCGACCTGTCGCAGGCGCTGTCGATCGCTCCGGACCTCGCCGTCTTCCTCGGCGAGCGTTGTCTGATCCTGGCCGGATTGGGCCAGCAGCTGGATCAGGCGCTGGCGGATTGTGACCACGCCATTCAGGCTGATGCATCCGACCCACAGCTGCACATGTTCCGGGCGCTCGCGCGGATGCGCCGTGGCGACCTTGATGGGGCGAAGACGGACGCCGAGGCGGGGGTGCAGGGCGAGCCCGGCGACGCTTCAGCCTTCTATGTCCGCGGCCTGGTCCGCACGGCGGCGGCCAGAACCGACCGGTCGCAGCGGGCGGCTGCCGCGGCGGATCTGGCGGCGGCCAGGGCGATGAACGCCAACGTCGCCGCCGTGTACGCTCGCTGGGGGTTCAAGCCTTAGGCGGCGACCGGCGGCGGAACGACCCATCCTCGCCACGCGGACCACGCGAACCTTTCCGCGAATTCATGCTGACGCTTGCCTTGGCGGGCCGCCGCGCCATGTTTGCGCCCCAAACCGACCGATGCTCCGCCCCGGGTCCCGTGTGCGGGGCCTTTGAGAGAAACTGCCCGGAATGCCCATGACGCCGCGCCGCCTTGTCCCCATTCTGATCCTGGTCCTCGCCGGTCTCGGCCCCGCCGGCTGCGGCCGGGCGCAGAACGCCAATCTGCCCGAGGCCGTGCGCGCGCCTCCGCGTGACGCGGTGACCATGAAGATGTCCTTCGCCCCGGTGGTGAAGAAGGCCGCGCCGGCTGTGGTGAACGTCTATTCGCGGCGGGTGGTGCGCCAGATGGTGGATCCCTTCTGGGGCATGTTCATGGGCGGCGGCGTGCCGCAGAACCGGGTGGAGCAGTCGCTGGGCTCCGGCTCGATCGTCCGCGCCGACGGGGTGGTGCTGACCAACCACCACGTGATCGAGAACGCCCAGGAAATCATGGTGGTCACCGCCGACCGCCGCGAGTGGCCGGCCAAGGTGCTGCTGGACGACGCCCGCGCCGACCTGGCGGTGCTGAAGATCGACACCAGGGGCGAGAGCCTGCCCACCATCGCCATCGACGACCGCCAGGACGTGCAGGTCGGCGATCTGGTGCTAGCGATCGGCGATCCCTTCGGCGTCGGCCAGACGGTGACCAACGGCATCGTCTCCGCCAAGGCGCGTTCCGACGTCGGCATCGCCGACTTCTCGTCCTTCATCCAGACCGACGCGGCCATCAACCCGGGCAATTCCGGCGGGCCGCTGGTGGACATGGACGGCAACCTGGTGGGGGTGAACACGGCGATCCTGTCCCGCTCGGGCACCTCGTCCGGCGTCGGCTTCGCCATTCCGGCGGTGATGGCCCGCCAGGTGGTGGAGACGGCCCTGGGCGGCGGCCATGCGGTGGTGCGCCCCTGGATCGGCGCGCGGGCCCAGAGCCTGACCGGCGAGATGGCCCGCAGCCTGGGCCTGCCCAGCCCGCAGGGGGTGCTGGTGGCCGACCTCTGGCCCGGCGGCCCGGCCGCGCGGGCCGGCATCCAGCAGGGCGACGTGATCGTCTCCGTGGACGGCCAGCCCGTGAACGACGAGGGCGGCCTGAACTACCGGGTCGGCACGCGCCACGCCGGCGACAGCCTGACCTTCGCCGTGCGCCGCGGCGCCGCCGAGCCGCGCAACCTGGCCGTCCGGGTCGAGGCGCCGCCGGACAGTCCGGCTGCCGACCAGCGCACCATCGAGGGGCGCAATCCCCTGGGCGGCGCCACGGTGGTCAACTTCTCGCCGGCCAAGGCGTCGGAGCTCGGTCTCGACCCGTTCGCCGGCCAGGGCGTGGTGATCGTCAAGATCGACCAGGGTTTCGGCCAGCAGCTGGGGCTGCAGCCGGGCGACTTCGTGCGCGAGGTGAACGGCCAGAAAGTGGCCTCCACCGCCGACCTGGCGCGGATCATCGCCGCCGGCGGCCACGCCTGGACCGTCACCATCCAGCGCAACGGCCAGCTGATCACCGCCCAGGTGAGGGCCTGAATCTCAGGGCGCCAGCCGACCGCCGTCGGCCGCTCGCCTGACCAGCGCATTCGCAACCGCCGGGGCGGCCTGCTAGTCTTGCCGCATGAGTGATCTCTTCGAAGCCGCGGGCCTGACCCCGGAGGCGCCGCGGCCCCTGGCCGATCGCCTGCGGCCGCAGTCCCTGGACGAGGTGGTGGGGCAGGAACACCTGCTGGGGCCGGGCGGGCCGATCCGGCGGATGGCCGAGGCGCACCGGCTGTCGTCGATGATCCTGTGGGGGCCGCCCGGCACCGGCAAGACCACCATCGCCCGCCTGCTGGCGCGCGAGGCCGGCTACGAGTTCCAGCAGCTCAGCGCCGTCTTTTCCGGCGTCGCCGACCTCAAGAAAGCGTTCGAGGCCGCCCGCATGCGCCGTGCCGCCGGCCACGCGACCCTGCTGTTCGTCGACGAGATCCATCGCTTCAACCGCGCGCAGCAGGACGGCTTCCTGCCGTTCGTGGAGGAGGGGACCGTCACCCTGGTCGGCGCCACGACTGAGAACCCGTCGTTCGAACTCAACGGGGCGCTGCTGTCGCGCTGCCAGGTCTATGTGCTGCGCCGGCTGGACGAGGCGGCGCTGGAGAGCCTGCTGGCCAAGGCCGAGGCCCACGAGCAGCGAAGCCTGCCGCTGGACGCCGCCGCGCGCGAGGCGATGATCGCCATGGCCGACGGCGACGGCCGCTACCTGCTGACCCTGGCCGAGACCCTGTTCAACATCGGCGTCGCCGCCCCGCTCGACCCCGCCGGCCTCGGCCAGGTGCTGCAGCGGCGCAGCCCCGCCTACGACAAGGACCGGGAGGAGCACTACAACCTGATCTCGGCCCTGCATAAGTCGGTCCGCGGCTCGGACCCCGACGCGGCGCTGTACTGGCTGGCGCGGATGCTGGAGGGCGGGGAGGACCCGCTGTTCATCGCCCGCCGGCTGGTGCGCATGGCGGTCGAGGACATCGGCGAGGCCGATCCGCTGTCGCTGCTGCTGACCACCGCCGCCAAGGACGCCTACGACTTCCTCGGCAGTCCGGAGGGCGAGCTGGCCCTGGCGCAGGCGTGCGTGCACATGGCCGCCGCGCCGAAGTCCACGGCGGTCTACAAGGCCTTCGGGGCCGCTCGTCGCATGGCGCGCGAGACCGGTTCGCTGACGCCGCCCGCGCACATCCGCAACGCCCCCACGCGGCTGATGAAGCAGCTCGGCTACGGCAAGGGCTACCAGTACGACCCCGACACCGAGGAAGGCTTCTCCGGCCAGAACTATTTCCCCGACGGCGTGCCGCGGCAGACCTTCTACGCGCCCAAGGGCGAGGGGGCCGAGGCGCGGGTCAGGGAGCGGCTGGACCGCTGGGCGCAGATGCGCGCGCGCAAGGGTGCGAACGACGAGAGCGGCGGGGATGGCTAGAGGGCCCGTCGAGCTGACGCCGGCGGACGTCGCGGCGGTCCGCGCCATGGTGATCCACGAGGACGAGGCGATCATCGCGCTGAACAAGCCGTCGGGCCTGTCCAGCCAGGGCGGGCGCATCCAGGCTCACACCCTGGACGACCTGCTGGCGGCCTTCGCCCGGTCGAACGGCAACCGGCCTCGGCTGGTGCACCGGCTCGACCGCGATACCTCCGGCGTGATCCTGACGGCGCGCACCAAGCCGGCGGCCGCGGCGCTGGGCAAGGCGCTGATGGACCGGCGCGTGCGCAAGACCTACCTGGCGCTCGTGACCCCCGGGGCGCCGGAGCCGCGCGAAGGCGTCATCGACACGCCGCTGCGGCGGGTGGAGATCGGCCGCGAATCCTACATGCGCCCCACCGAGCCGGAGCATCCGGACGCCGAGACCGCGCTGACCCGCTATCGCACCCTGGGCGTGGTGGACGGGGCGGCGCTGGTGGAGCTGTCGCCGCACACCGGCCGCATGCATCAGCTGCGGGCGCACCTGGCGTCGATAGGCCGGCCGATCGCCGGCGACGTTCGCTATGGCGGCGCCCTGGCGCTCAAGGGCGAGGCCGTCGAGCGCCTGATGCTGCACGCCTTCCAGATCCAGTTCCGGCATCCCGACGGCCAGCCGATGCGCCTGTCGGCGCCGGTTCCGACGGCGTTCGCGGCGGTGCTCGAGCGGCTGGGCCTGCCTATTCCCGCGGCGCCGGAAGCGTCGAGGCGTGACTGACGCCGGCCACCTCGGCCACCGCGAAGAAGCCGTCGTCCGGCAGCCCGAAGGTCATCACCGTGGGCGCCGCGCCCTTCACCTGTTCGGCGAAGGCGAGCAGGCCGGCGGCGCGTTCGCTGTCGGTCTCGCCGAACGCCGAGGCCTCGACCGTCACGCCATGCGGCCGGTAGCCCTTGACCGGCGCGGCCGGGTCGCGGCCGGGCGAGAGCCGCACCAGCACGCCGCGCGACAGGCCTGCGGCCACCGCGCCCACCTCGGACAGACGGCCGAGCGGCGTGCCGCGGTCGACGTCCATCAGCTCGATCATCAGCCGGCCCTTGGCCTCCCCGCCCAGACGCTCGGCCAGGTCGCGGCGGCTGCGGCGGCCGGACAGGCTGTGGAACGAGAGGGGCACGATCAGGATGGGCGGCGGCTGCCCGTCCTTCAGGGCCGCCAGGGCGGCGTCGACGGTCTCGAGGTCGACGTGAAGGTGGTCCTCGTCGGCCAGGCGCGCGAAGTCCGCCGGCGCCAGGGCCGCGCCGGTGCGGCCGTTCACCACCGCGCGGGCGATGCGGCGCGCGGCCGGAGCGCCCAGGCGCAGGTTCACCACCGTCTCGACGGCGAAGTCCAGCCACAGCCGGCGGCCGCCACGATCGGTGAAGCCGACCGGCTCGGCGCGACGCATCACGACATTGGCCGTCGCGGGCATTGCAGAACTCTCGGGCCACAACCTGTTGGGGCGGCATTCTCGTGAATGCTGCTTAACCGCGACTTGCGAGCGGGCCTTTGCGCCTGCGACCGGTTGGCGCATATGGGGGCGATGCGAGAGGTGCTGTTTTCCTCCCACCGGAGGGTCCGCTGATGGCCGAGGTGAAGATCCTGACCGTCGGTGGCGGCGAGGATGGCGCGCGCCTGGACCGCTGGCTGAAGCGGCGCTGGCCGCACCTGAGCCAGATCCAGATCCACAAGCTGGCGCGCAGCGGGCAGATCCGCGTCGACGGCGGCAGGGTCAAGGCCGACACGCGGCTGGCGGCCGGGGCGCAGGTGCGCGTGCCGCCGCTTCCGGACGCCCCGCCCAAGGGCGAGCGCGAAGGCCTGTCCGATCGCGACATCACCTTCGCCCGGCGCCTGGTGCTGTACGAGGACGAGGAGGTGCTGGCGCTGAACAAGCCGGCGGGCCTGGCCGTGCAGGGCGGCACCAAGACCACCAAGCACATCGACCGCCTGCTGTCGGCCTGGGGCGAGGGGCCGGACCGGCCGCGCCTGACCCACCGCCTGGACCGCGACACCTCCGGCGTGCTGGTGCTGGGCAAGACCCCCAACGCCGCCGCGCGGCTGGCCGGCGCCTTCGCCCGGCGCCGGGCGGAGAAGACCTACTGGGCGATCGTCGCGGGCAATCCCAAGCCGGCCGATGGCATCATGGAACTGCACCTGATGAAGACGGGCGTCGGCGACCGGGAGATCGTGGCCCCGGCCGACCCCAAGGATCCACGCGCCGATCCGGCCGAAACCGAGTTTGTCACCCTGTCGCGCGCCGGGCCGCGCGCGGCCTGGATGGCGCTGCGCCCCCACACCGGCCGCACCCACCAGCTGCGCGCGCACATGCTGGCCATGGGCCATCCGATCCTGGGCGATCCCAAGTATCGCACCGACGCCTCGGCCGAGCTCTCCGGCGACCTGAAGCTGCAGCTGCACGCGCGCCGCCTGGTGATCCCGCATCCGTCGCGGGGGACGCTGAATCTCACCGCGCCGATCAGTCCCGAACTGAAGGCCGGCTTCGCCCGCTTCGGTTTCTCGGAGGACGAGGCGGACGAGGAGCCGTTCGGCCGCAAGGTGCGCCGGCAGCGCTCATGAGCGGGACGGCCGCGCACGAGGTCGCGCGGCTGCTGGCGGCCGCCGGGCTGGACGCCGGGCCGGTGCAGGGCGTGGCCCTGGACCACGGCATGTCCGGCGACCTGGTGTTCCGGCTGGACGCCCCCATGCGCGCCTTCGCCAAGATCGCCGCGCCCGGGCGCAGGATCAGCCGGGTGGAGATGCAGCGCGAGATCGACGTGCTGCGCTGGCTTGACGGGCGCATCGGCGCCCCGCGGCTGATCTGGGGCGGGATGCTGGACGAGGATCGGCCCGCCCTGCTGATGCAGGCGCTGGACGGCGTGGCCCTGCACGCGGCGCCGGCCGGCGACGCCGAGGCCGGAGCGATCGTGGCGATCCGCGCCCTGGCGGCGCTGCACGCCCTGCCGACGGCCGACTGCCCCTTCGACGAGCGCCTGGCGCGGCGGATGCGCGAGGTGCGCCTGCGGGTGCAACTGGGCGAAGTCGACGCCGCCGGCTTCGATCCCGGGCATACCGGCCGCACCGCCGCCGAGGTGCTGGAGCAGCTGGAAGCCACCCGGCCCGAGTCGGAAGACCTGGTGGTCACGCACGGCGACGCCTCGTGGCCGAACTTCCTGATCCATCAGGGCCGCGTCGGCCTGATCGACCTCGGCCGCGCGGGGCTTGCGGACCGGCATCATGACCTGGCCCTGTTCGTGCGCTCCGGCCGGCGCAATGCGCCGGATCTCGACACGCCGGCGCTGATCCGCGAGCACTATCCGCTGGAGACCCTCGACGAGGACCGGCTGGAATTCTACCGCCTGCTCGACGAGCTCTACTGAGGCCGGGCGCCTGAGGGGGACGCGCCCCTCCTCTGGCCGGGAGGGGCGCTCCGTGCGCGGCGCCTGGGGGGATGGGGCCGCGCCGGAACCGGCAGAAACGCGCCGGTGTCCTGTGGCGTCAGACGGCGATGCCGCTCGCGGGCGCGAGGGCGGCGCTGTCCGGAAAGACCAGGGTGTCGAGGGCGCGGCGGTCCACGCCCAGGTGTTCGCTCAGCACCCCCTTGAACAGGCCGCGCATGTCCAGCGTGGGCGCCGTGTCGCGGTTCTCGAACAGCCGGGCCGGCTGCAGCGTCGGCCAGTCGCCGATCAGGCCGCCGCGCTTCAGCGCCCCGCCCAGCACCAGGGCGGTGGAGGCGGTGCCGTGGTCGGTGCCGTTCGTGCCGTTGACGTGCGCCGTGCGGCCGAACTCGGTGGCGACGACGACGACGGTGTCCTTCCAGGCGGGGCCCAGCCCGGTCGCCAGGCCGTCGACGAAGGCGTCCAGGTAGCCCAGCCGGTTGGCCAGCTGGCCCTGCGCCGCGCCCTGGTTGGCGTGGGTGTCGAAGCCGTCGAACGAGACGCCGGCCACCTGCTTGCCGTCGGGCTGGGTCATCAGGCCGGCCAGGGTGGCGCCCAGCCGGCGGGCCTGGTCGGCGTTTTGGCCGTTCAGCCGGCCGCGCGCGGCGGCCAGCGGCTGGTCGGCGGCGGCGCCAGCCATCGCGTCGGCCTGACCCGGGAGGGGGCCCGCCGCCGGCGCTGGCGCCATGGCCCCCTGCGCCATCAGCGCCTGGTTTGCGTCCTGGGCGGCGATCTTGGCCATGCCTTCGGTGGAGAGGCCGCTGGCCAGGGCCTGGCTCAGCAGCGGGTCGTTCGCATAGAGGTCCTGCAGGATGCCGGGCAGGCGGTGGTCGCGCTCGGGTGCGCCGCCCGGCGCCCAGGCGGCGGTCTCGACCTTGCCGCGCAGCAGCAGCGGGGCGGTGGCCCCCAGGGAGATGGCCTGCACCTTGCCCGCCGGCCCCATCGCCTGCAGCGCGCGGTTCAGCCAGCCGGAATTGGTCCCGTAGACCACCGCGCCGCCGCTCTCCAGCACGTCCTGGGCCTCGAAGTGCGAGCGGGCGCGGTCTGGGGTGGCGACAGCCGGGGCGATGCGGGCCTCGCCCTTCTGGGCCAGGCGGTGCGTGGCCGCCAGCGCCGGGTGCAGGCCGAAGGTGTCGTCGAGCGGCAGGGCGCCGCCGGGCTGGCCGAACCCGGCCAGGGCGATCGGCCCGCGCAGGCTGTGGTAGTTCGCATCGCCCACCGGCGGCGAGACCGAAAGGCCGTCCATGCCGCCGCGGCAGATGATCACCACCAGCTTCTTCGAGGCCTGCGCGCCCTGCGACGCCGCCCAGGCGCGGCCGCCCAGGAATTCCACGGCGATGCCGAGGCCGACGGCGCCCCGCAGGGCGTCCCGGCGGCTGGGGGTGGGGTGGGGGAGGCGGCTCATCGGCGCTGGAACTCCGGCGACATCAACAGGATGGAGAGGCCCTCCGCGCGGGTCTCGGCGCGGGCGACGGCCTGGGCGACCAGGGGCGTCAGCCGCGCGCCGAGCGCATCACGCGCCAGCTGGACCGGGTCGCGGTCGCCGATGGCGCCGGCGGCGAAGCCCTCGCTCCAGGCCATGCGCTTGACGATGGCGTCGGGCGCGCACCAGACCGCCGCCTCCTCGGACCAGCCCTTGGGGGAGGGGGCGCTGAACGCCTTCTGGCCCATGCTGTTCAGCACCGGCGCCAGGCCCTGCAGGGTCTGCGGGGTGGTCCCCGCCGCGCGCCAGCTGGAGATCATGAACTCGTAGGGCGTCTTGAATTTGCGCGGCTGCGGGTCCCAGGCCTCCGGCGCCGTCACCAGGGTGCGGGCCAGGACTCCCAGGTCACCGTGCGTCTCCAGGAAGCTGGCCTGCAGCCGGTCGACCAGGGCTGGCGGCGGCTCGTCGGCGACGAAGTGGACCGCCAGCTTGGTGGCGATGTGGCGGGCGGTGTGCGGGCTGGCGGCCAGGTCCTGCATCACCCCCCAGGCCTGGTAGCCGTCGTCCTGCGTGTAGCTGCGGCCCATCACGTGGCGAACGCCGGGCTCGTGGGCGTTCTGGCGGAACACGAAGCGGCCCGGCTGGTCCGCGTCGCGCGGGCCGGTGATGGAATAGCCGGTCATCGCCCGGGCGAACTCGGTGACGTCGGCCTGGGTATAGCCGGCGTCCACCCCCACGGTGTGCAGTTCCATGATCTCGCGGGCGAGGTTCTCGTTCAGCCCCTTCGGCTTGCCGTCGCCGCCGCCGAACCGTTCCGCGGCGCGGCTGTGCGGGCCGATCGACTGGGCCTGGTCGAGGTAGACCAGCATCGCGGGGTGGGTGGACGAGGCCAGCAGCAGGTTGTCGAAGCGGCCGAACACCCGCGGCCGGATCGCCTCCTGTTCGAACGGCCCCACCAGGGTCGCCGTCACCAGCTTGGTGGCCGAGACGGTGAAGTGGTTGCACCAGAACAGGGTCCAACGCTCGCGAAAGCCCGCGTCGGTGGTCGCCGCCAGCTGCGCCCGCGCCAGGAAGTCGCCGCCGGTGTCGTCGCGCAGCAGCCGGGCGGCCATCTTCACTGGATCGCCCCTGTTCCCCTTGTCGAAGGTCCCGTCCTTGCGTTCCTCGCGTCGCTGCTGGGCGTACTGGCGCACCTCGGCGTAGCGCTGGGCGGCGGTGGCGGGGCTGGCCTGGGGCTGGTCGGCGCCGTCGTGGCGGATCTGAGCGGTCAGCCAGCCCTGCGGATCGGCCTTCACCGTCTCCAGCTCGCCGGGCCTTGCGCCCAGGCCGAAGCGGGTGACGGCGATGGCGGCCTGAAGGTCCCGGTCCATGGGCACGCGGTGGGGCTCCCGGAGAGGCGACGGCTTGCGAACCGTCGCGGAATTTGATGGTTGCACGCCATGGCCAGCCGCTTCCGTCGCGGCGCCGGCCCCGAACGCCCCCCGAATGCCCGAGGACAAGCCTTGCACCAGCCCGTCGAGAACCTGGAAAAGCCGCGCCGCTTCTACAAGACGGCGACGGTCGAGCCCGTGGCGGTGGGCTTCGAGGTGCGGCTGGACGGGCGGGCGCCCAAGTCTCCGGGCGGGCGGCGGCTGGAGGCGCCCACCGAGGCCCTGGCCGAGGCGATCGCCGCCGAGTGGCGCGCCCAGGGCGAGCACATCGACCTGGCCACCATGCCGCTGACCCGCCTGGCCTATACCGCGCTGGACGGGGTCGCCGGCGCCCGCGAGGCCACGGCCGAGACGATCGCCAGCTACGCCGGCTCCGACCTTGTCTGCTATTTCGCCGAGGCCCCCGTGGCCCTGGTCAGCCGTCAGGAGGCGGCCTGGTCGCCGATGCTGGAATGGGCCGACACCGAGCTCGGCGTGGCCCTGGTGCGGGTCGAGGGCGTCATGCACCGCGCGCAGCCGTCGCAGAGCCTCCAGCGGGCCCGCGCCCTGGCGCTGGAGGCGGACGACTTCGCCCTGGCCGGGCTGGCGTTCGGCGCGGCGCTGTTCGGCTCCACCGTGCTGGCCCTGGCGGTGGCCCGCGGCCGCCTGACCGGCGAGGACGCCTTCGCCCTCTCGCGCCTGGACGAGGCGTTCCAGGAGGAACAGTGGGGCCTCGACGAGGAGGCCGCGCAGCGCACCGCCGCCATGGCCCGCGAGGCCGACATGCTCGAGCGCTGGTTCCGGGCGCTGGGCGCCGGCTGACCGCATCCGCGGGCGTCGCCAGGGCGCCCTGGCGTGAGCTTGTCAGGTGAAGGCGCCGCGTCTAGGGCTGGGCGCCTTGATTTTGGCGGCCAGTTTCGGTGGAGGGATACGCCCCATGCAGCACATCCTCGAGGAGCTCGAGAAGCGCCGCGCCCAGGCCAGGGCCGGGGGCGGCGGCAAGCGGATCGACAGCCAGCACGCCAAGGGCAAGCTGACGGCCCGCGAGCGCCTGGACCTGCTGCTGGACGAGGAGTCGTTCGAGGAGTTCGACATGTTCGTCGAGCACCGCAGCCACGACTTCGGCATGGAATCGCAGCGCATCCCGGGGGACGGGGTGGTCACCGGCTGGGGCACCATCAACGGCCGGGTGGTGTACGTCTTCTCCAAGGATTTCACCGTGTTCGGCGGGTCGCTGTCGAAGGCGCACGCCGAGAAGATCGTCAAGGTACAGGAGATGGCCGCGCGCAACGGCGCGCCGATCATCGGCCTGTTCGACGCCGGCGGCGCGCGCATCCAGGAGGGCGTCGACAGCCTGGCCGGCTACGCCGACATCTTCCTGCAGAACGTGCTGTCGTCCGGCGTGGTGCCGCAGATCAGCGTGATCATGGGGCCCTGCGCCGGCGGCGACGTCTATTCGCCGGCGATGACCGACTTCATCTTCATGGTGAAGGACACCTCGTACATGTACGTCACCGGCCCCGACGTGGTGCGCACGGTGATCAACGAGGACGTCACCCACGAGGAGCTGGGCGGCTACCGCGTGCACGCCCTGAAGTCCGGCGTCGCCGACGGCGCGTTCGAGAACGACCTGGAAGCCCTGACCCAAGTGCGCCGGCTGGTGGACTTCCTGCCCCTGTCGAACCGCGAGAAGCCGCCGGTGCGCGAGAGCTTCGACGAGCCGTTCCGCAACGAGAAGTCGCTCGACAGCCTGGTGCCGGCCAACCCGAACAAGCCGTACGACATGCGCGAGCTGATCCTGAAGGTGGTCGACGAGGCCGACTTCTTCGAGATCAGCCCGGACTACGCCAAGAACATCCTGATCGGCTTCGGCCGCATGGACGGCGAGACGGTGGGTTTCGTGGCCAACCAGCCGCAGGTGCTGGCCGGGGTGCTCGACATCGACGCCTCGCGCAAGGCGGCCCGTTTCGTGCGCTTCTGCGACGCCTTCGGCATCCCGATCGTCACCTTCGTCGACGTGCCGGGCTTCATGCCGGGGACCAAGCAGGAGCAGGGCGCGCTGATCAAGCACGGCGCCAAGCTGCTGTTCGCCTATGCCGAGGCCACGGTGCCGAAGGTGACGGTGATCACCCGCAAGGCCTACGGCGGCGCGTTCGACGTGATGGCGTCCAAGAACATCCGCGGCGACTTCAACTACGCCTGGCCCACCGCCGAGATCGCGGTGATGGGGCCCAAGCAGGCGGTGGAAATCATCTTCCGCGCCGACATGAACGCGCCCGAGCGGCTGGCCGAGCGGGAGCAGGAGTACAAGACCCACTTCGCCAACCCGTTCGTGGCCGCCTCGCGCGGCTATATCGACGACGTGATCATGCCGCACTCGACGCGGCGGCGCATCGTGCGGGCGCTCAAGAGCCTGAAGAACAAGCAGCTCTCCAATCCCTGGAAGAAGCACGACAACATTCCGCTCTGAGGCGCCGTCTTTCGGCGTCCGGCGTTCGGCGAAGGCTGACATCGTCGCGGCGGCATGCCATGCTGGCCGCGACACATTAGGGGCGCGCGGCCCAGAGTTTGTCTAATTTGCAGATGCGAATCTGAGGGAGAGCCATCATGGCCGACGAGAACAAGCCCGCGGAAGAGAAGCCGCACCCGGAATACCATCAAGCCAAGAAGGGCGTGCAGGACGCCGGTGAAATCGTCACCAGCGCCGGCGGCGAACCGCTCTCGGGCACCATCGCCGACATCACCGACGGCGATAAGCGCAAGAAGCACAAGTAAGCCGAAGGCCGCCGGGGTCCGCCCCGGCGCCGTGCGCTTTCGACGCCGCCCCAGCGATGGGGCGGCGTTTTTGCGTTTCAGCCCTCCCCCTCGTGGGGAGGGACAGATCGCCCACCCTCCCCCTCGTGGGGAGGGACAGATCGCGAAGCGATCAGGGTGGGGGAGTCGGGTGGCGTGCGCCGAAGCCCCGCTGGGTGGCGTGGCGTCGGCGGGCGTTCCCCACCCTGGCGGCTTCGCCGCCTGTCCCTCCCCATGAAGGGGAGGGCGGACTTCCAAGGGGATTAGGCGATGTGATCGCCGCGCTTCAGCGGGTCCCTCAGCGGCTGGCCGTTCATCACGAATTCCAGCGACACCGAGTTGATGCAGTAGCGCAGCCGGGTGGGGGCGGGGCCGTCGGGGAAGACGTGGCCCTGGTGGCTGTCGCAGCGCGCGCAGCGGGTCTCGATGCGGATCATGCCGTAGGAGGTGTCGCGGATGCCGCGCACGTGGTCCTCGTCGAACGGGGCGAAGAAGCTGGGCCAGCCCGTGCCGCTCTCGAACTTGGTCTTGGCCTGGAACAGCGGCAGGCCGCACAGGCGGCAGCAGTAGACCCCGTCCTCCTTGTTATCCAGGAGGCCGCCGCAGAACGGCGCCTCGGTGCCGTGGTGCAGGAGAACGTCGCGTTCTTCCTGGCTGAGGCCCGCTTCCAGCGCCTTGCGCTCGTCCGGGCTCGGCGGGGTCAGGTCGAAGCCGGAGGCCGAGAGGTGGGGGGCGGTGGCGGTGTCGGTCATGGCGGGTCTCCAGCAGGCGAAGGTGGCACAGTGCCGTCCGACCGATCCCCGGCGCTTGAATCAAAGCCGCCTTTTCGCAAGCGGCGGCGATCCGGGCGGGGCCGTGACGCGGCGGCACTGTTGTCAGGAGGACGGCGGACGTCTACCCCGCGAACATAATGCCGAAACGGGCTCACGGAAGCGCATGTTCTCGAAAATCCTGATCGCCAACCGCGGCGAGATCGCCGTGCGGATCATCAAGACCTGCCGCCGCCTGGGGGTGCAGACGGTGGTGGTCTATTCCGAGGCCGACGCCGACAGCCTGGCGGTGGAGATGGCCGACGAGTCGGTGTTCATCGGCCCGCCGCCGGCCGCGCAGTCGTATCTGCTGGCCGACAGGATCATCCAGGCGTGCCTGGATACCGGGGCGCAGGCGGTGCACCCCGGCTTCGGCTTCCTGTCCGAGAAGGCCTCGTTCGCCCGGGCCTGCGCCGACGCGGGCATCGTCTTCATCGGCCCCAACCCGCACGCCATCGAGGCGATGGGCGACAAGATCGAGAGCAAGAAGTTCGCCGCCGCGGCCAAGGTGTCGGTGGTGCCGGGC
Source organism: Caulobacter sp. KR2-114 (assembly GCF_049446115.1). Lineage (NCBI taxonomy): Bacteria > Pseudomonadati > Pseudomonadota > Alphaproteobacteria > Caulobacterales > Caulobacteraceae > Caulobacter > Caulobacter sp. KR2-114. The sequence goes on along the minus strand of NZ_JBMSEC010000002.1, from coordinate 678,311 downwards.
CATGTCGGCGAGATCGACGGCGTCGACCACGCCATCCGGATCTCCGAGGAGATCGGCTATCCGGTGATGATCAAGGCCTCCGCCGGCGGCGGCGGCAAGGGCATCCGCGTCGCCTGGAACCGCCGGGACGTGGAGGAGGGCTTCCCCGCCGTGCGCGCCGAGGCCAAGGGCGCGTTCGGCGACGACCGGATCTTCATCGAGAAGTTCATCGAGAACCCGCGGCACGTGGAAATCCAGGTGCTGGGCGACAAGCACGGCCACATGGTGCACCTGTTCGAGCGCGAGTGCTCGATCCAGCGCCGCAACCAGAAGGTCATCGAGGAGGCGCCTTCGCCGCTGCTCGACCACGAGACGCGCATGGCCATGGGCGCCCAGGCCGTCGCCCTGGCTCAGGCGGTCGGCTACGACAGCGCCGGCACGGTGGAGTTCGTCGCCGGCCAGGACAAGTCGTTCTATTTCCTGGAGATGAACACCCGCCTGCAGGTGGAGCACCCGGTCACCGAGCTGATCACCGGGGTCGACCTGGTGGAGCAGATGCTGCGCGTGGCGGCCGGCGAGCCGCTTACGTTCGGCCAGGAGAACCTGGCCATCCAGGGCTGGGCGATCGAGAGCCGGATCTATGCCGAGGATCCGTACCGCAAGTTCCTGCCTTCGATCGGCCGGCTGGTGCGCTACGAGCCGCCGGCGGAGGGCGAGGCGGAAGGCTATCGCGTGCGCAACGACACCGGCGTGCGCGAGGGCGACGAGATCTCGATGTTCTACGACCCGATGATCGCCAAGCTGTGCGCCTGGGCGCCGGATCGCGCCGGGGCGGTGGCCGGCATGGCCCGGGCGCTGGAGGACTTCCACGTCGAGGGCCTGGGCCACAACATCCCGTTCCTCTCGGCGGTGATGGACCAGCCGCGCTTCGCCTCGGGCCAGCTGTCGACCAACTATATCGCCGACGAGTTCCCCGACGGCTTCCACGGCCTGGAGCCCAGCGACTGGCAGCGCGACCTGGTCACCGCCGCGGCGGCCTGGATGCACCTGACCCTGGCGCGCCGCGCGCGCAGGATCGGCAACGGCCTGACCTCGCCGCTGAGCCGCGAGGACTGGGTCGTGGTAGCCGGCAAGGCGCGCCGGCCGGTGCGCCTGAGCCAGTCCGGCGACGTGCTGACCATCACCCTGACCGACGAGAAGCGCACCCTGACCCTGGACGAGGTCGACTGGCGGCCGGGGCGGGCGCTGTTCAAGGCGCGTCTCAACGACCAGGCCTTTTCCGTCACAGCCTCGCCTGCCGCCGAGGGCTTCGTGATCCGCCACCGCGCGGCGAAGATGCCGGTTCTGGTGCTGACGCCGGTGTCGGCCGACCTGCACCAGCGGCTGCCGGCGAAGACGCCGCCCGACACCTCGCGGCTGGTGATCTCGCCGATGCCGGGGCTGGTGGTGTCGATGGACGTGGCGGTCGGCGAGGAGGTCAAGGAAGGCCAGGTGGTCTGCGTCATCGAGGCGATGAAGATGCAGAACATCATCCGCGCCGAGCGCGACGGGGTGATCAAGACCGTGGGCGCCAAGGCCGGCGACAGCGTCGCCGCCGACGACGTGCTGGCCGAACTGGCCTGAGCGATCTGCAGCGAGGCGGCCGCGGGCGGGAGCCCAATACGCGGAACGGTGATCGGTGAACGCTTGTCGATCAGCCGCGATTGGGTGTTAGCTGCACTGGACGACAAAACCGAGAAGGGGCGTCTCCGTGAACTTCCAGCACATGTTTCTCAGCTTCGATGGCCGTCTGCGGCGGCTGCACTTCTGGATCGGCGCGATCATCCTCTGGGTGGTCGAGATGGTGATCATGTCGGTCACGCTTGGCGGCGCCGCCAGCATGGCGGCCTCGGGACAGAACCCCAGCGCCATGTTCGCCGGACCGGCGGTGGTCGGCTGGATCCTGATCCTGGCGCTGCTCTATCCGTCGCTGGCGCTGCAGGTGAAGCGCTGGCATGACCGCGACAAGACCGGCTGGATGGTGCTGATCGCCTTCATTCCGCTGATCGGCGCGCTCTGGACGCTGATCGAGTGCGGCTTCCTGGACGGCACCCCGGGGCCGAACAAGTACGGCCCGTCGCCCAAGGGCCTCGGCGGCGCGCAGCTCAATCCGATCTAGCCGGGGCCTGATCCGGTCAGGCTCTGTCGTAAAGCCGGCCGGCGCCGGAGGGGGTGATCGTGCCCTTTCCGGCGCCAGGCCGGCACGATCGCGCGCCGGAATCGCCGCGTCCGTGAAAAGCTCAGCCATCGGCGCGCTTTCCTGTAGGGCCGCATTGGACTACGACGCCTCAGAACCGTTTTCCGGTCCGTTCTGGAGCGCTTGATGAAGATCGATTTCGTTGCCGCCGACGCGCCCGTCGGCGCCGCGGCCGCCGTGGCCGTGGTCGCCTTCGAGGATGGCCAGTTCTCCTCCGCCGCCGAGGCCCTCGACCTGCAGCTGGGCGGCGTCCTGCGCCGCGCCGTCGCCGGCAGCCGCTTCAAGGGCACGCTGGGGCAGACCCTCGACCTGATCGCCGTGCAGGGGCTGGACGCCGCCCGTCTGGTGCTGGTGGGCGCCGGCAAGAAGGACGCCTGGGGCGAGCGCAACGCCGAGCTGTCCGCCGCGCACGCCTTCAACGCGGTGAAGACCTCCGGCTGCGACAGCCTGGTGATCCGCCTGGGCGACGTCGCCGCCGAAGCCGCCGCGGCCGCCGCCTTCGGGGTCACCCTGGCGGCCTACCGCTTCGACCGCTACCGCACCACCGAGAAGCCGGAAAAGAAGCCGTCCGTGGCCAAGGTCCTGGTCGCGGTGGAGGGGCCGAAGCCGGCGTCCAAGGCGTTCAAGCCGCTGTCCGGCCTGGCCGATTCCATCATCCTGGCCCGCGACCTGGTCTCCGAACCGGCCAACGTCCTCTATCCGGAGGAGTTCGCGCGGCGGGTGAAGAAGCTGACCGATCTCGGCCTCGAGGTCGAGATTCTCGGCGAGAAGGAGATGAAGAAGCTGGGCATGGGCTCGCTGCTGGGCGTTGGCCAGGGCAGCGTCCGCGAGAGCCAGCTGGCGATCATCCAGTGGAAGGGCGCCAAGGACGCCAGCGCCCAGCCGGTGGCCTTCGTCGGCAAGGGCGTGTGCTTCGACACCGGCGGCATCAGCCTCAAGCCTGCGGACGGCATGGAGGAGATGATCACCGACATGGGCGGCGCGGCCGCCGTCACGGGCGTGATGCGCGCCCTGGCCAGCCGCAAGGCCAAGGTCAACGCGGTGGGCATCCTCGGCCTGGTCGAGAACATGCCGGACGGCAATGCGCAGCGTCCCGGCGACGTGGTCACCAGCATGTCCGGCCAGACCATCGAGGTGATCAACACCGACGCGGAGGGCCGCCTCGTGCTGGCCGACGCCGTCTGGTACTGCCAGCAGCGCTTCAAGCCGAAGTTCCTGATCGATCTGGCGACCCTCACCGGGGCGATCATCGTCGGCCTGGGCAAGGACTACGGCGGTCTCTACGCCAACGATGACACCCTGGCCGACAACCTGCTGGCCGCCTCCAAGGCCACCGACGAGACCCTGTGGCGCATGCCGCTGCCGCCGGCCTACGAAAAGCAGATCGACAGCAATGTCGCCGACGTGAAGAACACCGGCGGCCGCCCGGGTGGCTCGATCACCGCCGCCCTGTTCATCCAGCGGTTCGTCAAGGACACCGTCTGGGCGCACCTGGACATCGCCGGGCCGGTCTGGAAGTCGTCCTCGACCTCGCCGATCGCGCCCAACGGCGCCACCGGCTTCGGGGTGCGGCTGCTGGATAAGCTGGTCGCCGACTTCTACGAGGGCTGATCCCGTTGCGCTTCGCCCTGGTCCACAGCCCGCTGGTCGGGCCAGGGTGCTGGCGTCCGACCGCGGCCGCCCTTGAGGCGCGCGGGCATCAGGCGCGGGCCGTCGATCCCGGGCCGGTGCAGCCGGACGAGGACTATCAGCAGCTGGCCGACCGCATCGCGGCGCGGGCCCTGGAGGCCGGCCCGCCGGACGTGCTGGTGGGGCACAGCGGGGCAGGGGGGCTGCTGGCCGGCGTGGCGGCCACGCTGAAGCCCCAGGCCACGCTCTTCGTCGACGCCATCCTGCCGCATCCCGGGCGCAGCTGGTTCGACACGGCGCCGCCGGCGCTGGTCAAGCGCCTGCGCGGCCTGGCGCAGGACGGGCGGCTGCCGCCCTGGAACCGCTGGTTCAGCATCGGCGCGCCGGAGAACAGCCTCGCCGAGCCGGCCGTCAAGGCGGCCTTCCTGGCCGAGCTGCCGTCGCCGCCGCTGAGCTATCTTCAGGCGCCGGCGCCCGCCTGGCCGTTCCCGCCCGCCGTGAGCACGGCCTACGTCCAGCTGTCCGGCGGCTATGTGCGCGAGGCGCTGGCCGCGCGCGACGGGGCCTGGACCGTGGTGCGCGCCGATCTGCACCACCTCGCCATGCTCACCGACCCTGATAAGGTCGCCGACCTGATGCTGGAGGCGTTGGCCAGGCTGGAGGCGGAGGCGTGAGCGAGGGCGGCTGCGAGGTGTGGTTCTACCACCTGGAGCGCTCGACGCTGGACCAGGTGCTGCCGGAACTGCTGGAAAAGACCCTGGCGCGGGGCTGGCGCGCGCTGGTGCGCACGCCGCAGGCCGAGCGCATCGACCATCTGGACGGCTGGCTGTGGTCGTACCGCGACGACAGCTTCCTGCCGCACGGCCACACCGGCGAGCCGATGGCCGAGCGCCAGCCGGTGCTGCTGACCCAGGGACTGGACAACGTAAACGGCGCTCAGGCGTTGTTCCTGATCGACGGCGCCGAGCCGGGCGAGATCGACGGCTTCGAGCGCTGCATCGTGCTGTTCGACGGGCGTGACGAATCGGCGCTCTCACTGGCGCGGCGACGCTGGTCGCAGTTCAAGGCGGCGGGCGCGCCGGTGTCCTATTGGCGGCAGGGAGAGACGCGCGGATGGCAAAAGCAGGCCTGACCCGGCTGAAGGCCGGCCTTGCCGCGGCCGGCTTCGTCTGGCTGGCGGCGTGCGCCACGGACCAGCCGCCGCGGCCGGCGCCGGCTCTGCCGCCCCCGCCGCCGCCTGCCGCCCAACCCGCGCCGCCGCCCGCGCCGAAGCCGCCGCCGCCGGCGCCCGACCAGTGCGGCGCGTCCGGCCTGCAGGGCCTGATCGGCCATCAGAAGACCGAGATCCCCATTCCGTTGGAGCCGCGCCTGAGACGTGTGGTCTGCACCACCTGTCCGGTCACCCAGGACTTCGTGCCGAACAGACAAACAATTCGCTTCGATGCTGCCACTGGGACGATTACCTCGATAACCTGCGGCTGAGTTGGCTGACGGCGATAGTTACGCGAACCCTTATTCCACAAGGCGTCGCGCGCAACTTTGCGTCTACCGGTCGCGCCAGGGCGCGGTCCTAAAGGTTGCTTAAGACAAGTGCGACATTGTGCCCGTCATGGGGAGTTGTCGTCTTGCCTGATGACGTTCAGGAGAAACTGACGCCGGAATGGCGCCGCGAGATCGTGCGGATGGATCCGCGCGACCTCATGGTCCGCTATCGCCGCGAAGCCGACACCCACCGCAGCATCATGTTGCGTCGCGGGGTCGGCGTGTCCTCGGAATGGAAGACGTTCAAGCAGTTCCTGATCGATGTCGGCCCATGTCCGAGCCCGGACCATCTGCTGCTGCCGATCTATGAGAACGAGCGCAGCTACGGGCCTGGCAAGGTCCGCTGGGCGCCCAAGGGGACCAAGCCCAAACCGGCGCCGGCCCGGCCGCCGACCGCCGCCAACGGCGGCTATGGCCAGTGGACCAGCCTGAGCGGCGACACCGTCAGCGTCACCAGCCTGACGGACACCCTGAAGACGCCCCTGCAGCCGATCCTGATGGCGATGAACCAGGGCGCCACCGCCGACGCCGTCGCCGGCGAGGTGAAGAACGCCGACAGGATGGTCAATCAAAAGGCCATCTGGTTGCCCGCGGACGAGAAGCGGCGTGAGACCTTCTTCATGGCCTTCCGCGCCTGGCGCCTGGCCGTGCGGCCGGAAGTCCAGCAGCACGCCACGCCCGCCTTCCTGTTCCTTTACACCTGCCTGCCCGTGATGCGTGACAGCCGCGACGAGCTGATGCGCATCGACCTGTGGAAGCCGCTGACCCATTCCAAGTGGAGCGCGCGCGAGGCCCACGTGGCCTGGAAGCGCTATTGCGAGATGATGCCCCGCGCCCAGGTGGCGCTGAGCGAGGTCAAGGCCTACGCCAGCTTCTCCCTGGAATCCGAACTGGACGTGCTGTGCGCCCGGATCGTCGAGGCCGAAAAGCGCATGCGCATCGGACCCAAGGCCCGGCCCCAGGCCGCCTGAGCCGGCCATCCCCGATCTGACCCGTGTGTCGAGGCGACCCGGCGCTGGCCTGGTGGCAACGAAAGACCGAACCTGCCGCAACAAGGTCCCAAAACGCGAAACGCCCCCCGACGCGGCTCGCGTCGGGGGGCGCTTCAGCCCCGTCCAGGGCCGATCGGCTGGTTAGGCCGCGGGCTGGAACTTGACGGGCACCCGCACGGTGCCGGTCTTGCCGGCCATCGGGATGAAGCTGGCGACGCAGGTGGCGGCCTTGTCGAAACCCTTGCCCGGCGCGCTGTTCTCGACGACCTTGCAGTCGGCGAGCTTGCCGTCGGCGGCGTTGCACTCGAGCATCACGCTCGCGCCCATGGCCGGGTTGGCAAACTTTTCAACGCATTGGCTGACGTGGGCGGAGAACCCGCCGTCGGCCAGCGACGTGCCGGCAATAAGAAAGCTGCCGATAATTCCCCCGGCAATCGCGATTGAGTTTTTCATCCGCTTCTCCTCGATAAAATTGGACGGTGCCGCTTGATGCCATGCAAAGGTTAATAACAAGCCACCCCGACAATTTTTCGACTCATTCAGACCTCAATCTGCACCTCGTTCTCTTCAGTAAGTCTTCGTTTACCATGAGAAGAACGGCCGGTTACCTTTTATCGTAACCATGGTTAGGTTCCGTTAGCATTGTCTCCTGAATATGCGCCCTGCCGGAGTTGGGCCGGCGACTCGCTTTGGGGCGGAATAATGAAGGGGTTTAGGCTTTCGGACGTACCCATGATCATCAAGATCGGGTTCGCTCCGGCCATTGCGCTGGCCATGTTCGCGGTGCTCGCGGGCGGCAGCATCATCGTCCAGAAGAACGAGGCGGCTGAACTGCACCGTGTCGTGAAGTCGGACATGCCGGCGGCCATGCGCATGCAGGACGTTTCGCGTCGCATCGCCGCCGCGCACGGCGATCTCTACAAGATCCTCACGCACGCGGCGGCCAACATCGACAAGGACAAGATCGATGGGCAGATGCAGGCGCTGCTGAAGGAATTCGACGCCATCACCACCGAGGTGAAGGCGATCCGCGCCGTCGAGCCGGTGTCGCAACGCCCGGTGTTCGACCAGCTGATCAAGCAGCTCAGCGACACGCGCAGCGCCGTCGACGTGGTGGGCGGCATGGTGGGGGCCGACTTCCAGGCCGCCGCCGGCTTCGTCTCGCCGTTCGAAGACAGCTACGAACAGATGACCGTGACGCTGAACAAGGCGCTCACCGCCGCGCGGGCTGCGACCGATCAGCGCGCCGACGACACCGAGCACAACGCCAATGCGGCGGTCACCGCCACCATCCTGGCGGGCCTGATCACCATGCTGGCCGTGGGCGCCATCTCGGCGATCACCGTGCTGACCACCCGCAAGTCGATCATGCAGATCGCCAAGGCCACCGAGACCCTGGCCGCGGGCAACAACGGCGTCGACCTGGCCAGCCTCGAGCGCCGGGACGAACTGGGCGCGGTGGTGAAGTCGCTGATGGTGTTCCGCGACAATCAGCTGCACCTCGAACAGCTGCGCGCCGAACAGGAAACGGCTCGCAACATGACCGAGGAAGAGCGCCGGGCCAAGGAAGCCGCCGCCGCCGAGGCCGCGCGCCAGCAGGCCCTGGTGGTGACCAACCTGGCCGGCGGTCTGGAGCGGCTGGCGCAGGGCGACCTGACCTTCCGCATCAGCGCCGAGTTCCCGGGCGAGTACGCCAAGCTGCGCACCGACTTCAACGGTGCGATCAGCCAGCTGGAAGACACCCTGCGGGTGATCTCCCACGCCACGGGCGGCATCCAGAGCGGCTCCAACGAGATCTCCTCGGCCGCCGACGACCTGTCGCGCCGCACCGAGCAGCAGGCCGCCGCCCTGGAACAGACCGCCGCGGCCCTGGACCAGATCACCGCCACGGTGAAGACCACCGCCGACGGTTCGAACCACGCCCGCGAGGTGGTGACCAACACCAAGACCGACGCCACCCACTCCGGTGAAGTGGTGCGCGGCGCGGTGTCGGCGATGAACCAGATCGAGACCTCGTCGAAGGAAATCAGCCAGATCATCGGCGTGATCGACGAGATCGCCTTCCAGACCAACCTGCTGGCGCTGAACGCGGGGGTGGAAGCCGCCCGCGCCGGCGAGGCGGGCCGCGGCTTCGCCGTGGTGGCCTCCGAAGTGCGGGCTCTGGCCCAGCGCTCGGCCGAAGCCGCCAAGGAGATCAAGAAGCTTATCACCGCCTCGAGCGGCCAGGTCGACCAGGGCGTGAAGCTGGTGGGCGAGGCCGGCAAGGCGCTGGAACGCATCGTCACCCAGATCAACGAGATCAATACGGTGGTCGGCGAGATCGCGGCGTCCGCCCAGGAACAGGCCGACGGCCTGGGCCAGGTGAACACCGCCATCAACCAGATGGACCAGGTGACCCAGCAGAACGCGGCCATGGTGGAGGAATCCACCGCCGCCAGCCACTCCCTGCTGCAGGAAGCCAACGAGCTGGCCCGTCTGCTCGGCCGGTTCAACATCGGCCAGGGCAGCGAGGACTATGCCCGCGCCCGCCCGGCCGCGCATGCGCCGGCGCCGCAGGCCCCGCCGCCGGCGCGCAGCGAGCGCGTGCTCAAGGCGGTGGGCGCCGGTCGCCAGGCCATGGCCACCGCCCTGCAGACCAGCATCGACGACGGCTGGGAAGAGTTCTAGTTCCCGCCAGAGCGAAGAGACCCAACGGGGCCCGGGCCGAGCAATCGGTCCGGGCCTTTCTCTTTGGGGAGGGGGGCGCCTCCGTCACCCTCCCTCTGTCATCCCGGAATTCGCGGAGCGAATATCCGGGACCGCGGGAAGCGCTGGCGCCCGCTGCTGTCGGCCATCATCAGTGTTTGCGGCGGTCCCGGATATCTGCTGCGCAGATTCCGGGATGACAGAGGGATGGGGGCCGGTCGAGGCGCCCTACACCGGCAGCGTCTTGCCCATCTCGCCGGCCAGGTCGCGGATGAACTGCCAGGCTACCCGGCCCGAGCGGCTGCCGCGCAGCTGCGCCCACTGCAGGGCGCGCCGCTCCAGATCCTTGCGGTCCAGGCCGAAGCGTTCGGCGTAGCCGTGGATGGCGGCCAGGTAGGTGGCCTGGTCCATGGGCGGGAAGCCGATCCAGAGGCCGAACCGGTCGGACACCGACACCTCTTCCTCGGCGTCCTCGGCGGCGGCGATGGCGCCGCGGTGCTCGACATGGTCGCGCGGCATCAGGTGGCGGCGGTTGGAGGTGGCCACGAACAGGGTGTTCTCGGGCGGACCGGAGACGCCGCCCTCCAGCGCCGACTTCAGCGCCTTGGCCGCCGCGGCGCCATCCTCGAACGACAGGTCGTCGCACAGCACCACGAACCGCTCCGGCCGGCCGCGCAGCCGCTCGAACAGGACGGGGAGGGCGGCCACCTCGTCGCGATCGATCTCCACCATGCGCATGGCCGGCGCGGCGCGGGCCACATCCATGAACGCGCCCTTGGCCAGCGAGCTCTTGCCGGCGCCGCGAACGCCCCACAGCAGGGCGTGGTTCGACGGCAGGCCCTGGGCGAAGCGGCGCAGGTTCTCCACCAGCCGGCTCTTCTGCCGCTCGACGCCGATCAGCAGCTCCAGGGGCAGGGCGTAGTCCGGCGCGGCGATGAAGGCGCCGGTGGTGGCGTCGTGGCGGAAGAGGCGGGCGCCGCCGAAGTCCGGCTCGGCTTGCGGCGGCGGGGCCAGGCGTTCCAGGGCCTCGGCGATGCGACGGAGGTCCTGGCGGATATCGGGGGCGAAGTCCTGTTCCATGCCGCGCCTAGTACCGATGAAGCCCGCATTGCAAAAGGGGAGGCGAGCGCATAGCTTCCGCCGACTTTGCGCGGGGCCGTCGAAACGGCGCCGCGCACGACCGATTCCGGAGAGATCATGACTGCTACGACCGCCATCGTCCTGGCCGCCGCCGCCCCCGCCGCGGGCCTTGGAGGCCTGCTGGGACCGGACATGCTGTCGACCATCGGCTTTCCGATCCTGCTCGTGGCCCTGTTCTATTTCATGATGCTGCGCCCGCAGCAGCGCCGGGCCCGCGAACACGCCGACAAGATCAAGTCGATCAAGCGCGGCGACACCGTGGTGCTGAACAATGGCATGCTGGGCAAGGTGGTGCGGGTCGAGGACGTCGAGCTCGGCATCGAGATCGCCCAGAACGTCACCGTCAAGGTGATCAAGGACATGGTGCAGGACGTGCGCACCCGCGGCGAGCCGGCGCCCGCCAACGACGCCAAGTCCTGAGCCGGCGGACCGCGCCCACCCATGCTCTCGCTGTCGCCCTGGAAGATCATCGCCGTCACCCTGTCGGTGATATTCGGTGTCCTGTTCACCCTGCCCAACCTGCTGCCGAATTCGACCCTGGCGGCGATGCCGGGCTGGCTGCCGCACCAGCGGCTGAACCTGGGGCTGGACCTGCAGGGCGGGTCGTACCTGCTGATGGAGGTCGACACCGACGCCCTGAACAAGGAGCGGCTGAGCGTTCTGCTGGATGACATGCGCTCCAAGCTGCGCGAGCAGCAGATCGAGACCACCGCCCCGGTCGCCGCCGCCAACTTCGTGTCCCTGCGGGTCACCGACCCGGCCAAGGTGGACGCCGCCTTCGACCTGCTGAGCAAGCAGGTGGGCGGCAAGCTGCCCAACGGGCAGCGCGATACGGTCATCACCCGCCAGCCCGACCAGGTGCTGCAGGCCGCCTTCGCCCCCGGCGCGACGGACCAGGCGGCGCGCGAGGCGGTGACCCAGTCGATCGAGAAGATCCGCCGCCGGATCGACCTGCTCGGCACCAAGGAGCCGTCGATCACGCAGCAGGGGACCAGCCGGATCGTCATCGAGGCGCCCGGCGAGGGCGACCCGGAGAAGCTCAAGGCCCTGATCGGCAAGACCGCCAAGCTGACCTTCCAGATGGTGGATGTTGATCCCGCGGCGGCCGAGGACCTCGCGGCGGGCCAGGTGCCGGCCGACGACGAGTACCTGCCCTCCGACGACGGCTATCGCCCTGGCTACCTGGTCAAGAAGCGCGCCCTGGTCACCGGCGAGATGCTGACCAACGCCGCCTTCGTCACCGACAGCCAGTCGGGCCGCGCGGCCGTCAGCTTCGCGTTCAACAGCGAGGGGGCCAAGCGCTTCGGCAAGGCGACCGCCGAGAACGTCGGCAAGCCGTTCGCGATCGTGCTCGACAAGCGCATCATCTCCGCGCCCAACATCCAGACCCCGATCCTGACCGGCAACGGTCAGATCACCGGCAGCTTCACGCCCGAGAGCGCCACCACCCTGGCGATCCAGCTGAAGGCCGGCGCCCTGCCGGCGCCGCTGAAGGTCGAGGAACAGCGCACCGTCGGGGCCGAACTCGGCGCCGACGCCGTGCGCGCCGGCGAGATCTCGCTGGCCATCGGCGCGGCGGCGATCTTCGCCTTCATCATCGTCGCCTACGGCATGTTCGGCGTCTATGCGGCCATCGCCCTGGTGGTGAACGTGCTGATGATGATCGGGGCCCTGTCGATGACCCAGGCGACCCTGACCCTGCCGGGCATCGCCGGCCTGATCCTGACCATGGCCGTGGCGGTGGACGCCAACGTGCTGATCTATGAACGGATGCGGGACGAGGCCAACGCCGGGCGCGCGCCCATGGCAGCCGCCGATGCGGGCTACAGGCGCGCCATGGTCTCGATCTTCGACGCCAACGTCACGACGATGATTTCGGCGTTGATCATGCTCTGGCTGGGGGCCGGCCCGGTGAAAGGGTTCGCCACGAACCTCGCAATCGGGGTCGTGACGTCGGTGTTCACCGCCATCGTGGTGACCCAGCTGCTGATCGGCCTCTGGTTCCGGCTCGCCCGGCCCAAAGCCCTGCCGATCACTTGAGAGGGACCTTGTCATGAAATTCTGGCCCCTCATCCGCCTCGTCCCGCGCGCCACCCATTTCAACTTCGTCGGCCTGGCGCCCTTCGCCGCCATCCTCTCGGCGCTCCTGATCGTCGGCTCGGGGATCTCGATCGCCGTGCAGGGGATGAACTTCGGCGTCGATTTCGCCGGCGGCTCCGTGATGGACGTCTCCACGCCCGGACCCGCGCCGCTCGCCCAGGTCCGCGCCACGCTGGACCAGATCGGCGCGCACGACCCGGGCGTGCAGGGCTTCGGCGGCCCCAACACCTTCCAGGTTCGCTTTCGCTCGGTGAACGGCAAGGACGCCAACGCAGGCGCCGCCTTCGTGCAGCAACAGCTGCAGCAGAAGTTCCCCGGTCTGAAGGTCACCAGCCAGAGCACGGTTGGCCCCAAGCTCTCGAGCGAGCTGCTGGTCAAGGGCCTCGAAGCGCTGGGCCTCGCCCTGCTGCTGATGCTGGGCTACATCTGGTTCCGCTTCCAGCTGCAGTTCGGCCTGGGCGCGATCCTGGCCCTGTTCCACGACATCGTGCTGACCATCGGCCTGCTGTCGGTGGCGCGGATCGAGGTGTCCATGACCTCGATCGCCGCCCTGCTGACGGTGATCGGCTATTCGATGAACGAGAAGGTGATCAGTTTCGACCGGCTGCGCGAGAACCTGCGCAAGTACAAGACCACGCCGCTGCGGGAGGTGATCAACCTGTCCGAAAACGAGCGGCTGTCGCGCACCCTGATCACCGGCACCACGGCATTGCTGGCGCTGTCGGGCGCCCTGGTCGACCCGGGCAACCCGCTGTTCTCGCTGGTGTTCACCATGGCCTTCGGCATCATCATCGGCACCTATTCGTCGATCTACGTCGCCCTGCCGGTGATCCTGCTGTGGGGCGCCAAGCGCGACGACGGCGACGCCACGCCGATCGCGCCGGTCCGCACGCGGCCCTGAGCCGGTGCGCCAGCCCCCGTCCATCGACGCCTATGGGGACGGCGGCTTCCGCGTGTCCGGCGTCTGGCGGCCGGGCTCGCTGCTGATCCTCGACGACTCGCCGCAGGACTGGCCGGTGACGGCGCTGGCGCAGCTGGGTCTCGGCCACTTCGCGGGCGTGATCGCGGCCGGCGCGGCGGTCTCGGAATTCGTGCTGCTGGGCACCGGCGCGACCCAGGCCCTGCCGCCCCGGGAGATCCGCGAAGCCTTGCGCGCGGCCAGGCTCGGCCTGGAATTCATGTCCACCGAGGCGGCGGCGAGGATGCACAATGTGCTGGCCTCGGAAGGCCGCCGCTTCGCCACGGCCCTGATCGCCGTCTGACCTTCCGCCACGTGCGCTTTGCGCCTCTGCGGAAAGGCGCTATGCCAAGTCCAGGGCAAGGACTCGCTTAAGGGGGCGCGGCATGGCCGGCATACTCTCGAACTTCCGCAACACCATGATCCTCAGCGTCATCTTGGCGCTGATCATGATCTTCGCCTATTCGCAGAGTCCGCACGGGCTCGACATCACCTTCTGGCAGGCGGTGTTCCGCTGGATGCACGTGGTGTTCGGCATCCTGTGGATCGGCCTGCTGTACTATTTCAACTTCGTGCAGATCCGCGTGATGCCGGCGATCCCCGCCGAGCTGAAGCCGGCGGTCTCCAAGTACGTGGCCCCGGAGGCGCTGTTCTGGTTCCGCTGGGCGGCGCTGTGCACCGTCCTGGCCGGCATCTGCCTGGCGGCGACGCGCGGACACGGCTACGGGGCCAAGGTGTTCACCCTGGGCTTCGCCGGCGGCTACGGCCCCGACGACCGCGGCTACACCCTGATGGGCATCGGCATCTACCTGGCGCTGATCATGTTCCTGAACGTCTGGGGCGTGATCTGGCCGAACCAGAAGATCGCGCTGGGCATCAAGGAGGCCGACGCTGACGCCAAGGCCAAGGCGGCCCGCATCGCCATGCTCGCCTCGCGCACCAACACCCTGCTGTCGCTGCCGATGCTGACCTCGATGGCGATGTATCAGACCCTGTTCGGCTAGCCGCCAATTCGGTCTAGAGGACGAGGGCCCGCCGGATCGGCGGGCCCTTTGCCGTTCCAGGGGCCCATTTCACCATCCATGGCCGACCACGCGCACCACGATCACGACCATGGGCCGGCGCCGGAAGGGCTCGACGACCTCGACGATCTCGACGACATCGTCCGCCGCGGTGATCCCGACCGCTGGCTGGCCAGCCGGCTGATCGCCGACCCCGCGGCGCGCGCCGACGTGATCGCGCTGCTGGCCTTCGACCTGGAACTGGCCCGCGCGCCCCGGCGGGCCTCCAACGCCCTGATCGGCGAGATCCGCCTGACCTGGTGGCGCGAGGCGCTGGACGAGATCTTCGGCGAGGGTCCGGTGCGCCGCCATCCCACGGCCCTGGCTTTGGCGGAGGTCGCACGCCGCCACCGGCTGGCGCGCGAGGACCTCGAGGGCCTGATCGACGCGCGCTATGTGGAGCTCGACAAGCGGCTGCTGGAGCCGGCGGAACTGGCCGCCTGGGCCCGGGGGACGGCGGGGGCGGTCGCGCGGCTCAGCGCGCGGATGCTGGACCCGGGCGGACCGTCGGACGCCGCCGCCGCCGCCGGGGCGGCCTGGGCGCTCGGCCAGGCCGGTCGGATCGGCCTCGCCGAGGCCGGCGCGGCGAAGGCCGCCTCGCGCCAGGCCCTCGCCGAGCATCGCAGGGCGCCTCGCGCCAGTCCCGCCAGCTTTCCCGCCGCCGCCCACGCCGCCCTGGCCGCGCGGTCGCCGGGCGAGGGCGGCGCCTTCGGTCGGCAGGCGCGCCTGCTATGGGCCACCCTGCGCGGGCGCGTCTGATCCGGCCTGCGGGCCGACTGCGACGCGATTGCTACGATTCACGCATCGGCCGACAACAAGAGCCCGTCAGACTACGGCCGAGTCGGCGCCGGCGACGGGTGGCCGTCGCGACGGAGGGGGCTGAACGACATGGCGGCTGACGCGCCCGACCGCGCCGAGATCGACACCCAGCGGGCGCTGTGCGAGGCCCAGCCGTCGATGACGGCGCTGTGGAACACCCTGGCCCGGATGCTGATCGCCGCCGACCGTCCTGCCGAAGCGATGGCGGCGGCGACGGCCGCCCTGGCCGGGGCGCCGGGCGACGCCACCGCCCTGAACCTGCGCAGCGCCGCCGAGGACGCGCATGCGGCCGTGGAACTGCGGCTTCGGACCCTGGAACGGGCGGCCGCCTTCGATCCTGGCAACGCGGCCCTGCAACTGGAACTGGGAGAGACCTACGCCGACCTCGATCGCCCGGCCGATGCGCAACGCTGTCTGCAACAGGCGCTGCGCCTCTCCCCGGGGCTGGTGTCGGCTGAGGCGCGGCTCGCGGCCGTATACCTTAGCGTCGACATCGAGGCCGGCGCCGAACACCACGCCCTTCGGGCCCTGGCGCTGCAACCCGGTCATATCGTCGCCAGCCAGACGCTGGCGGTGGTGCTGGAACGGCGCGGCGAGGGCGACGCCGCGCGGGCTTTGATGGCGCGGGCCTATTCGCGGCAGAGCCTGTTCGCCCAGCCGGCGGCGGAAAGCCGGATGACCGTGCTGGTGCTGGCCTCGATCGAGAGCGGCAACATCCCCTATCGCCATCTGATGCCGGCCCAGCACTACAGCCGGCTGATCTGGTACATGGAGCACGCCCAACCCGGCGACCTGGCCCGGGCAGGGGACTTCGACCTGGTGTTCAACACCATCGGCGATCCCGACCTGGCCGGTCCCAGCGCCGGGAGCGTACGCGCGTTCCTGGCCGGCAACGCGAAGCCACTGCTGAACGATCCGGCCCTGGTGATGCGCACCCACCGCCACGAGATTCCTCGCCTGCTGGGGGACATTCCGGGCGTTGTCGCGCCGGCCGCCGCGCGCGCGCCGGCGGAAGAGGCAGGCCGGCTGGGCTTGGCGGGCGCGGCGGCGCGGCATGGCCTGGCCTTGCCGCTGCTGGTGCGCCCGGTGGGCTCGCACGGCGGCAAGGGCCTCCATCGCGTGCAGACCGAGGCGGACTGGGCGTCGATCCCGGCGCTGCAGGGCGACGTCTACCTGACCTGCTACCACGACTATCGATCCGCGGACGGGCGCTGGCGCAAGGGGCGGGTGATCTTCGTCGACGGCCGGCCGTTCCCGTACCATTTCGCCGTCGCGGACGACTGGATGGTGCACTACGAGAGCGCCGGCATGGTCGGCGCCGCCGACAGGCTGGCCGAGGAGGCGCGCTTTCTGGAAGATCCCGCTGCGGTGATCGGCGAGACCGGGTGGGCGGCGATCGGCGAGATCGGCCGGCGGCTGGGCCTGCATTATGGCGGCGTCGACTTCGCGCCCCTGGCCGACGGCCGCATCCTGGTGTTCGAAGCCAACGCCACCATGCTGGTGCATCCGGAGGACCCCGACGGCCCGCTGGCGTACAAGAACCCTGCCGTGCAGCGGATCATCGACGCCTTCCAGGCGATGCTGGAGCGCATGGCCCAGCGCGACTAGGCCGCCTCGACCGCCTCCGGCTCGCCCAGCCACGCGGCCAGGTCGGCCAGCGCCCGCTCGCTCATCGCCTTCTTCTTCGCCCGGCCGCGTTCGCCGCGGGCGTAGCGCTTGCCGCCGGGATCTCGCTTGGGCGCCTCCATCGGCGGCAGCAGGCCATAGTTGATGTTCATCGGCTGGAAGGAGCCCTTGCCGCCGTCGAGGTGGCCTCCGGTGACGTGCTCGATCAAGGCCCCCAGGGCGGTCGTCTCCGGCGGCGTCTCCAGCGCGCCGCCCAGCGCCTGCGCGGCGGCGAAACGGCCGGCCATCAGGCCGATGGCCGCGCTCTCCACATAGCCCTCGACGCCGGTCACCTGGCCGGCGAAGCGCAGGCGTGGATCGGCCTTCAGGCGCAGTTGACGGTCCAGCAGGCGGGGACTGTTGAGGAAGGTGTTGCGGTGCAGCCCGCCCAGCCGCGCGAACACGGCCTTTTCCAACCCGGGGATGGTGCGGAAGATCTCCGTCTGGGCGCCATGCTTCAGCTTGGTCTGGAAGCCGACCATGTTCCACAGCGTGCCCAGGGCGTTGTCCTGACGCAGCTGGACGATGGCGTAGGCCTTCTCCGTGGGGTTGTGCGGGTTGGTCAGGCCGATCGGCTTCATCGGGCCATAGCGCAACGTCTCGCGGCCCCGCTCGGCCATCACCTCGATGGGCAGGCAGCCGTCGAAATAGGGGACGTTCTCCCAGTCCTTGAACTCGGTCTTCGGCCCGGCCAGCAGGGCGTCGACGAAGGCCTCGTACTGCGCGCGGTCCATCGGGCAGTTGATGTAGGCCGCCGCGTCGCCGCCGGGCCCTTCCTTGTCGTAGCGCGACTGGCGCCAGGCGACGTCCATGTCGATGCTCTCGACGTGCACGATCGGGGCGATGGCGTCGAAGAACGACAGCTGGTCCTCGCCCGTCAGGGTCAGGATCGCCTGGGTGAGGGCCGGGGAGGTGAGGGGGCCGGTGGCCACCACCACATTGCCCCAGTCCGCCGGGGGCAGGCCGGCCACCTCGCCGCGTTCGAGCGTGACGTTCGGATGCGCCAACAGCCGGTCGGTGACCGCCTGCGAGAACCCCTCGCGGTCCACCGCCAGGGCGCCGCCGGCGGGCGTCTGGTGCGCGTCGCCGCAGGCGAGGATCAGCGAGTCGCAGCGCCGCATCTCGGCGTGCAGCAGGCCCACGGCGTTGTAGGCCCAGTCGTCGGAGCGGAACGAGTTGGAGCAGACCAGCTCGGCCAGCTTGTCGGTCTGGTGCGCCGGGGTGCCGACCACCGGCCGCATTTCGTGCAGCACCACCCGCGCCCCGGCCTGGGCCGCCTGCCAGGCGGCCTCGGAGCCGGCCAGGCCGCCGCCGATCACATGGATCACGCCGTCGGCGGGCGTGGCGCTGTCATTGGAATGGGATTGTGACATGGGGGCGCGTTCTACGCCCCGGGCGGGCTGGGGGAAAGTCCGGGCCCTGCGCCGCCCGACGTAGCGGTGTTCTGCGATTCCTGCTTAAGCTACACGTCGGTAGCGGCTCGAGGGCAGGTTGATGGCCGAGATCCAGGTGGGTGAGTCGGCGACTGCCGGGCTGCGGCTGATCGCCCGCAGGCCGTTTTCCGTCCTGACCTGGGGGGTGCTCGCCTCCGCCTATGTCACCGTGATCCTCGTGCTGTTCGGCGGCGGCGTGGCGGTCGCCGTCATGTCGATGGTCAAGGCCGGCGCCGATCCGCGGCCCGAGCAGGTCTTCGGCCTGATCGGCAGCGCCCTGGGCGCGATCGGCCTGCTGATCATCGGCCTGATCTTCATCGGCGCGATGATCCAGGGCGCGGTGTTCCGCACCGAACTCGAGCCGGAGCGCTCCGCCTTCGCGTTTCTCCGGCTCGGACGACAGGAGCTCTGGCTGATCGCGGTGAACTTCGTGCTCAGCTTCCTGCTGTGGGTCGTGCAGGCGGTGCTGTCGATTCCGCTGGTGATCGTCACCGTCGGCATGGGCATGGCCGGCGGCGCGGGTCTCAGCGCCGCGCAGCACGATCCGGGCGCCTTCGCCGGGGCCATGGCGGGGGCGCTGGGGCTGCGCCTGATCGGCCAGCTCATCATCACCGTGGTCACCATCTGGCTGTGGCTGCGCTTCTCGATGGGCGCGGTGATGAGCTTCCGCGAGCGGGAGTTCCGGCTGTTCGAATCCTGGAACCTCACCAAGGGCCACGCCGGCCAGATCTTCATGACCATGCTGCTGGTCTGGCTGATGATGATGCTGATCTATTTCATCGCCTGGATGGTCGTCGGCGTGACCGCGGGGGTGACCGTCTTCGCCAACAGCGACCTTTCCAACGCCCAGACCCTGGCCAGCCTCACCGCCGCCGGATGGATCAGCCGGCTGACGCCGATGATCGCCGTGTTCGCCGTGGTGCTGGTGGCTTTGATCGGTATCGGCAACGCCATGACCTGGGGGGCCGTGGCGCACATCTACCGCCAGCTCCGCCCGCCGGCCGAGGTGGCGGCCACCTTCTCCTGAACCTTCCGTCGAGGCCTTCATGAATCGCGTTTCCATCGGCGCCGCTCTCGGCGAAGGCTTCAGCCTGATGCGAAGAAAGCCGCTGAGCGTGCTCAGCTGGGGCCTGCTGCAGGCCGCCATCTCCGGCGGGGCCTGGATGCTGTACCTGCCGATGTACGCGACGATCTTCTCGCGCGCGGCCGCCGCCCGTGGAGCGGGGGCGGGGGCCGGGGCGGCGCCGGACCCGGCGATGATGGCGCAGATGATGCAGATGCAGGGCCTCAACCTGCTGCTGAGCCTGGCCAGCGCGGCGGTCACTGTGGTGGTGTACTGCGCCGCCTTCCGCGCGGTGCTGTTCCCGGACCAGCGGCGCTTCGCCTACATGCGGCTGTCGATGGCGGAACTGCTGCTGGGCGTGGTCGGCGTCGTCGCCTATTTCGCCTTCATCATCGCGCTGGTCGTGGTGATGATCCCCGTGATCGTGGTGGTCGGCATCTTCTCGGTGGCGCACCAGCCGGGGATCGGCGTGCTGGTGGGTGTGCTGGTGGGCATCGCCGCCGCCGTGGCGGCGATCTACGTCGGGCTGAGGTTCTCGCTGCTGGGCCCGCTGACCGTGCGCGACAAGACGCTGAACGTCTCGGACGCCTGGGCGATCACCAAGGGTCACGTCGCCTCCCTGTTCGGCATCGCCGCCTGCCAGGTGCTGATCGTGTTGTTCTTCGAGATCGTGCTGGTGCTGGTGCTGTTGCTGCTGGCGGCCGGCGTGCTGGGCGTCACCTTCGGCCTGGACGGGATCCGCAGCTTCATGCAGCACCCCACGGCGCCCTCGCCGGCCCAGATCATCCCCTGGGCGATGTTCGGCATCCTGCTGTTCGTCCCGATCGCGGGCGGCATGATTGCCTTCATGGCGGCGCCCTGGGCGCGGGTGCTGAACGACCTGACCCACTCCGACGCGCTGGAGGCCTTCGCCTGAGCCCTGCGGCCTGATACGAGGCGCCGATGCAAGGCCTCTCCGTATCCGCCGCCCTCCGATCCGCGCTCGACGTCCTGGCGACCGGCTGGCGGCGCGGCTGGGGGGCGTTGCTGCCCGCGGCGCTGCTGCTGGCCATCGCCCACATCCTGCGGGGCGAGCCGCTGGACTGGCTGGTCGGCGTCGGCGCGGTGCTGTGGTGCGCCCAGGCGGCGGCGGTCTGCTATCGGATTGGCCTTGGCCTGTCGGTTCCGGCCCTGGCCGGCTCGCGGGTGACCCGCGACGTGCCACGCCTGCTGGTGGCGGGGCTGCTGCAGCTGATCCTGCTGGGCATCATCACGGCGCTGATGCTGACGGTGGTCGGCGCCGTGGCCTTCGGCGTGGCCGCGGCGGGCAAGGGGTTCCAGGCCGCCGAGCCCGCCACCTGGCTGCCGGCGATGGGCCCCACCGGCCGGTCGATCGCCGGGGCGGTGGCCCTGGTCGGGCTGGCCGGGGTCATCTGGCTGCGCCTGCGGCTGGCGTTCTCCGCCGCCGCCACGGTCGAACGCCAGAAGGTGCAGGTGCTCAGCGCCTGGCCGACCACCCGCGGCCGGGTGCTGGCCACGCTGGCGGCGCTGGTCCTGGCCAGCCTTCCCACCCTCGCCGTGGCCTGGGGCGTGCGCGCCGCGGGCCTGGCGGGCGGGGCGGAGGGCGCCTTCGCCTTCGCGCTGGCGGCGATCGGCGTGTCGCTTCCCTTGCAGGCCGGACTCATGACCTATCTCTATCGGCAGTCCACAACCACGACCTGAGCGCTCCGACCCTTGTCCCGCTTCTCACCCGTCACCGCCGCCACGGAAGGCTTCCGGGTGATGCGCCGGGAGCCCCGGGCCGTGGCCGTCTGGACCCTGCTGTGGGCCGCCGCCCTGGTGACGATCAGCGTGCTGAAGCCGCGGATCGACGGCGACGCCTTCACCCGCGGCCGGGTCGACTGGACCTGGAACCTGATCGTGCAGAGCTTCGGGCCCTTCGCCCTGGTGTTCATCGCCATCCTGCTGCTGGTGTGGGTGGTCACCACCACGGCCGTGTTCCGCTCGGTGCTGCGGCCTGAGGAGCACGACTGGTTCTTCCTGCGCCTGGGGCTCGACGAGTTCCGCAACGCCCTGTTCTCGTTCATCGCCTTCATCCTCGTGCCCCTGGTCGGCGGCTTCCTGGCCGGGGCGCTGTTCTTCATGTTCACGCCGCTGCTGGCCACGCAGACCCCGGTCACCCGCTATGTCGCGGTGATCGGATCGCTGCTCACCGGCTGCCTGGGGGTCTGGCTGGGCACCCGCCTGTCGCTGATCGCCGCGGAAACCTTCGCCGAGCGCCGCTTCCATCTCAGCGCCTACTGGCCGCTGGCGCGCGGGCGGTTCTGGCGGCTGCTCGCCGCCTACCTGATCATCTTCCTGATCTGGTTCGCCGCGACGGTCGTGCTGGGGGTGCTCGGCTACCTGGTGCTCGGCGTGTTCAACGCCGTGCAGAGCCTGCCCAGCAGCCTCGACCTGCTGCGCCGGCTGCTGCTGTTCGTCATGGTGGGAGTCGAGGCGGTGCTGGCGGGGTCGGTGTTCATGCTGCCCTCGATCCTGATCGGGACCTGCCAGGCCTATTGCTTCCGCGCCCTGGCCGACGACAGTCCCACCGTCTACGGCATGTCGTGGGCGCCCGATCCGGACGCCCACCCCAGCGCCTGACCGGCCTTCAGGCCTTGGCGCTGGGCCGCGCCGTCACCCGGTCGTGCCACGCCTTCAGGTGCGGCTTGTCCTCGTCCAGCGGCAGGCCGATCCAGCGGGCGAAGTCCACCGTCGACAGGGCGCAGATGTCGGCCATCGAATAGTCCTGGCCGGCGATGAACGGGCGGCCGTCGGACAGTTCGCGGTCCAGCCACTTCTGGGCGCCGGAATAGGCGTCCTTGTTGCTCTCGCCGAAGTCCTTGTACTGGGTCAGCAGGGCCGCCGTGCGCGGGTGGGCGTGGCGCCAGAACTGGCCCACCGGCATCATCAGCTGGAACTCGATGCGCCGCACCCACATGTCGACGTTGGCCTTCTCCACCGCCGTGCGGCCGAACATCGCCGGCTCGGGGTGCAGTTCCTCGAAATAGCGGCAGATCGCGACGGTCTCGGAGATGCAGGTCCCGTCGTCCAGCTCCAGGGTCGGCACCTGGCCCAGGCTGTTGCGCGCCCGGTGCTCGGGCGACTTGTGCTCGCGCTGCATCATGTCGACCGGCGTCTCCGCCAGGTCGATGCCCTTCTCGGCCAGGAAGACGCGCACGCGCCGCGGGTTCGGCGCCGGCATCGGCGCGCCATAGAGTTTCATGAGCGGTCTCCCCTTTTTCAGGGCAGTTGCCCCGGCCGGGCGCGGCCGGTCAAGCGCCGGCGTTCAGAACCCTCAGAACTCAAGATCGAGCACGCGCTTGAGATGGGCGCGGGTGGCGTCCTCCAGCGCCTGGGGCCAGGTCCCGCCGGCCTTGGCCAGGGTCTCGCGCGCCAGCGGCAGGAACAGGCCGGCCAGGGCCTGGTTGGCGGCGATCATCGCCTCGCGGCTGGGCCCGCCCAGGGGCGCGGCCTCCACCGCGGCGCGCTGGGCCGGCGTCAGATAGGCGTTCACCGCCTTGGCCCCGCCGCGCTGGCCGCGGCCGATGCCGTTGGCCTCGAACATCATCTCGATCAGCGCCTTGCGCAGCAGGCCGACGCCTTCGACCCCGACCAGCCATTCCTCGCGGCCGATGGCCACCGGCAACAGGCCCATCACCCGGAGGAATTCCCTGATCGCCCCCTCCAGGGCGTCGACCGATGGCTGGTAGGGGCGGGGTTCGGCGGGGGAGGGGGCAGCCGCCAGGTCCAGGCTCTCCAGCGTCAGCGGCCGCAGCTTCGTGCGGTCCTGGCTTCTGAACTCCTGCGGGGTGACGAAGACGATGTCGTAGCGCTCCCAGTCGCCGCGCACCGCGCTGACGACCCGGCCGTGCACCGTCTGGATCAGCACGGTGTCGCCCACAGGCGTCTTCGCCCCGCCATATTCGCGGATGCAGTGCGGCAGGTCTTCCTCGTCCACCACCGCAGTGACGTCGACGTCGCTCCAGGCGTCTCCGGCGCCCTTGCCGAAGCTGCCGCTTAGCCAGGCGCTCTCGATGCGCTCGTCCTCGCCCAGCACCTCGATCAGCCGCGCCAGCAGCGCCCGCTGGCTCTCCGTCGCCGCGCCCATCGGTGGTTCCCTCGGTTTTCCTGGCGACGATGTACGCGCCTTCGTCGCTTGGGCCAATCTTAGCCCTCGCCCCCGGAGGGGGAGAGGGTTGGGTGAGGGGCAGCGCCGCCTGCAGCGCCCTTCAGGAAGAACCCGTCACGCGGGGCCGCCCCTCACCCAACCCTCTCCCCACGATGTGGGGAGAGGGCCAGGGAAGGGGAGGGAACTAGCCTCAGGCGCTTTCCAGCTTCTTGGACCTGGCGGCTTTCGGCTTGGCGGTGGCGTGGGCGGGATGGCGCTCCATCAGCTCCTTCAGGTAGCGCCCGGTCCAGCTGGCCTCGTTGGCCATGATCTGCTCGGGGCTGCCGGTGGCGACGATCTCCCCGCCGCCGTCGCCGCCTTCGGGTCCGAAGTCCAGGATCCAGTCGGCGGTCTTCACCACGTCGAGGTTGTGCTCGATCACCACCACCGTGTTGCCCTGGTCGGCCAGCTCGTGCAGCACCTCCAGCAGCTTGCGGGTGTCCTCGAAGTGCAGGCCGGTGGTCGGCTCGTCGAGGATGTACAGGGTGCGCCCTGTGGCCCGCCGCGACAGCTCCTTGCTGAGCTTGACCCGCTGCGCCTCGCCGCCCGACAGGGTGGTGGCCTGCTGCCCGACCTTCACATAGCCGAGCCCCACGCGCTTGAGCGTCTCCATCTTGTCGCGGATCGGCGGAACGGCCTTGAACATCTCGGCCGCTTCCTCGACCGTCATGTCAAGAACCTGGGCTATACTCTTGCCCTTGAACAGGATTTCCAGGGTCTCACGGTTGTAGCGCTGGCCCTTGCAGACGTCGCAGGTGACGTAGACGTCCGGCAGGAAGTGCATCTCGATCTTGATCAGGCCATCGCCCTGGCAGGCCTCGCAGCGGCCGCCTTTGACGTTGAAGCTGAACCGGCCGGGGCCGTAGCCGCGCGCCTTGGCTTCCGGCAGGCCGGCGAACCAGTCGCGGATCGAGGTGAAGGCGCCGGTATAGGTGGCCGGGTTCGAGCGCGGGGTGCGGCCGATCGGGCTCTGGTCGATGTCGATGACCTTGTCGAAGTTCTCCAGCCCCTCGATCCGCTCGTGCGGGGCGGGGGCGTCGGAGGCGTTGTTCAGCCGCCGGGCGGCCTGCTTGTACAGGGTCTCGATGGTGAAGGTGGACTTGCCGCCGCCCGACACCCCGGTGATGCAGGTAAAGGTGCCCACCGGAATCTCGCCGGTGACGTTCTTCAGGTTGTTGCCGGTGGCGCCGATCACCCGCAGCACCTTCTTCTTGGAGATCGGCCGGCGTTGCTCGGGGATGGCGATCGCGCGCATGCCGGTCAGGTACTGGCCGGTCAGGCTGCGCGGATTGCGCATCACTTCCTCGGGGGTGCCCTCGGCGACGATCTCGCCGCCATGGATGCCAGCGGCCGGGCCCATGTCGATCACATAGTCGGCGGTGAGGATCGCCTCCTCGTCGTGCTCCACCACCAGCACGGAGTTGCCGAGGTCGCGAAGGCCCTTGAGGCTGGTCAGCAGGCGGGTGTTGTCGCGCTGGTGCAGGCCGATCGACGGCTCGTCGAGCACGTACAGCACGCCGGTCAGGCCCGAGCCGATCTGGCTGGCGAGGCGGATGCGCTGACTCTCGCCGCCCGACAGGGTGCCCGAGCCGCGCGACAGATTCAGGTAGTCCAGCCCGACGTCCACCAGGAAGCGCAGCCGGTCGTTGATCTCCTTCAGGATCCGCCGGGCGATCTCCATCTGCTTTTCGGTCAGCTGATCCTCCAGCCCGGCGAACCAGTCGCGCGCCGGACGGATGGCCAGGGTGGAGACCTGCGAGATGTCCTTGCCGGCGATCTTCACCGCCAGCGCCTCGGGCTTCAGGCGGGCGCCGCCGCAGGTGTCGCACGGGGTCTCGGACTGGTAGCGGGCCAGTTCCTCGCGCACCCAGCTGGAGTCGGTCTCGCGCCAGCGGCGCTCAAGGTTCGGCAGCACGCCCTCGAAGGTCTTGTTGACCTCGTACTTGCGGGCGTTGTCGTCGTAGACGAACTTGATCTTGTCGGCGCCGGAGCCGTTCAGCACCACGTCGCGGGCCTTCTCCGGCAGCTTCCACCACGGCTCGTCCATCGAGAAGCCGTAGTGCCGCGAGAGCGCCTGCAGGGTCTGGGTGTAGAGCGGCGAGGGGCCCTTGGCCCAGGGCGACACCGCGCCCTTGTGCAGGCTCTTGTCCTTGTCCGGCACCACCAGGTCGGCCGAGAACTTCAGCTTCATGCCCAGGCCGTCGCAGGCGGGGCAGGCGCCGGCCGGGTTGTTGAACGAGAACAGCCGCGGCTCGATCTCGGCGATGGTGAAGCCGCTGACCGGGCAGGCGAACTTCTCGGAGAAGATCAGCCGCCGAGGCTCGGCCTCGCCCGGCGCAGCCTCCGCCCACTCGGCCACGGCGATGCCGTCGGCCAGGCGCAGCGCGGTCTCCAGGCTGTCGGCGTAGCGGCTCTCCAGCCCGGCCTTGGTCACCAGCCGGTCCACCACCACGTCGATGTCGTGGTTGTAGGTCTTCTCCAGCGCCGGGGCGTCCTCGATCGGATAGAATTCGCCGTCGATCTTCAGCCGCTGGAAGCCGGCCTTCTGCCAGGCGGCGATCTCCTTGCGGTACTCGCCCTTGCGGCGGCGCACGACGGGGGCCAGCAGGTAGAGGCGCGTGCCTTCCGGCAGGGCGGTCAGCTTGTCGACCATCTGGCTGACGGTCTGGCTCTCGATCGGCAGGCCGGTCGCCGGCGAGTACGGGATCCCCACCCGCGCCCACAGGAGGCGCATGTAGTCGTGGATCTCGGTCACCGTGCCCACCGTCGAGCGCGGGTTGCGGCTGGTGGTCTTCTGTTCGATGGAGATCGCCGGCGACAGGCCCTCGATCAGGTCCACGTCCGGCTTGCTCATCAGCTCCAGGAACTGGCGCGCATAGGCCGAGAGGCTCTCGACATAGCGGCGCTGGCCCTCGGCGTAGATGGTGTCGAAGGCGAGGGACGACTTGCCCGATCCCGACAGCCCGGTCAGCACCACCAGCTCGCCGCGCGGAATATCCACGCTGACGTCCTTCAGATTGTGCTCACGCGCGCCGCGCACTCGGATGAAGCGGGATTGGTCGGACATTCTGCTCGCTCGAAACCGGCCCCAGGGATGCGGACCAGCCCCCTAATCTAGTGCGGAGAGTCGGTGGCGCAGCGAGAACGAATATAGAACCTTCGCATCTCGTCGCAAGCGGCAGACTATCGCGCCTGCGCGTCTGAAACTGTCAGCAGCTTGGCGGGGGACGACGATGGCCGCGCGGCGCCCGATCCCGAGGCAGGCTTGACGGCCCGGCGAACAGCGTCGCCTCATGCGCAGGGGATCAGCCGGGGGAACGGGCGATGACCGCACAGGCAGTCGCCGGGCGACCGATATCGGAAGGCCGCACCCAGGCGATCGTCGCGCTGATGGCGCTGGCGGTGTTCATCAACTACGTCGACCGCGGCAACCTGGCCACCGCCGCGCCGCTGATCAAGGACCAGCTGAAACTCAACAACACCCAGGTCGGGCTGCTGCTGTCGGCGTTCTTCTGGGTGTATGCGCCGGGCCAGGTGCTGGCCGGCTGGCTGGCCGAGAAGATCACCGCCTACCGGGCCCTGAGCCTGGGCCTCGGCCTCTGGGCGCTGGCGACCCTGGGCAGCGGCCTGGCGGGATCGTTCGCGGTGCTGCTGGCGCTGCGGCTGCTGCTGGGCCTGGGCGAGGCGGTGGCCTTTCCCTGCAGCTCCAAGGTGCTGGCCGAGTTCCTGCCCAGCCACCGGCTTGGCCACGCCAACGGCCTGATCGGCGCGGGCCTGGCGATCGGCCCGGCGGTGGGCACCCTGCTGGGCGGCCTGCTGATCGCCCGCGCCGGCTGGCGGCCCAGCTTCTTCATCTTCGGCGCCGTCTCGCTGCTGTGGCTGGTCCCCTGGCTGGCCGTCACCGGCGGGGTGGCCCGGCAGGCGCAGGCGCAGCGGTCGGCGCGCGCGCCGTCGTTCGCGGCGATCCTGCGCCAGCCGTCGCTGTGGGGCGCCGCGCTGGGGCATTTCGCGGCCAACTACACCCTGTATTTCGTGATCAGCTGGCTGCCGACCTACCTGGTCAAGGCGCGGGGCTTCTCGGTGGCGCAGATGGCCGGGATCGGCGGCGCGATCTACCTGGTCTACGCCGCCAGCTGTCTGGTGTGCGGCTGGATCTGCGACCGCTGGATGAGGGCCGGCGGCAGCGACACGCGGGTGCGCAAGACCTTCATGGTCACGGGCCACCTGGGCGCGGCGGCCAGCCTGGCGGCCTGCGCCGTGGCGGGGCCGACGGGCGCCCTGGCCAGCCTGCTGGCGGCCGGCCTGTTCTTCGGCATGACCACGCCGAACATCTTCGCCATCGGCCAGACGCTGGCCGGGCCGCGCGCGGCCGGCAAGTGGATGGGGGTGCAGAACGGCCTCGGCAATATCGCCGGCATCGTCGCGCCGCTGCTGACCGGCCTGGTGGTCGACCGCACGGGAAGCTTCGTCTGGCCCTTCGCCATCACCGGCGCCGTCAGCCTGCTGGGGGTGATCGGCTGGGGGCTGGGCGTGGCGCGCGTGGCGCCCGTCGTCTGGCCGGCGCCGAGGGGAGCGCCCGAAGCTTCGCTGTGACCAACGGCCGCAGAGCCGGTTGGCAATTGGGTCATAGGCCACCGGCCATAGCCTTCGTCTTGATGTGCGGAGGGCGAGATGCGCAGGCGCGGCGCGGGCGAGGCATGACGGCGGGCGTTCAGGCGACTTCGGCGGACACGCCGGATTTTGCGCTGGACCGCGTCTGGCTGCGGTTCCGTGATCCCGTGACCGAGGCCGAATTCTCCCGGCGCGCCTTCGCCGACTTCCTGACCTCGATCCGAGCCTACCTGGTGGCCGGCGCGGTGCTGTACTTCAGCTTCGGCATCCTGGACGTGATCGCCGGCGGCTATGCGACCGGCGAGATGCTGGCGATCCGCTATGGCGTGGTCTGCCCGATCCTGTTCGGCATATTTGTCGCCACCTTCCTGCCGTGGTTCCAGCGCTTCGGCCAGCTCGCCCTGTCCACGGCCATGCTGGCGTCGGGCCTGGGCGTGGTGGCGATGACGGCGATCATGCCGCCCCCGTTCAACAGCCAGTACTATGCCGGCGTGATCATGGTGGTGATCTACTGCGGCAGCCTGATCCGCCTGAAGTTCCACTATTCGGTGTTGATCACCCTGTTCCTGGTGGCCAGCTACCAGGTGGCGGCGCTGTGGCTGAACCCGATCCCGCGGCCGCTGCTGATCAGCAACGACTTCTTCCTGTGCATGGCGGCCGGGGTCGGGATGTTCTCGGGCTATGTCCAGGAATTCCACATCCGCAAGGCCTATGTGGGACGCCAGACCGTCGAGGGGGCGCTGCGGGCGGCCGACGCGGCGAACGAGGCCAAGAGCGCCTTCCTGGCGACCATGAGCCACGAGATCCGCACCCCGCTGAACGGCGTGCTGGGCATGGTGCAGGCCCTGCGCGCCGAGCCGCTGACCGGCGGCCAGCAGGCGCAGCTGAAGGTGATCGGCGAATCCGGCGAGATGCTGCTGGCGATCCTCAACGACATCCTGGACCTGTCGAAGATCGAGG
The DNA here is from genome assembly GCF_049446115.1 of Caulobacter sp. KR2-114. Classification (NCBI taxonomy): domain Bacteria; kingdom Pseudomonadati; phylum Pseudomonadota; class Alphaproteobacteria; order Caulobacterales; family Caulobacteraceae; genus Caulobacter; species Caulobacter sp. KR2-114. Next base: position 649,249 of record NZ_JBMSEC010000002.1, on the reverse strand, counting down.
CCGGCCGGCTCGAGCTGGAGATGCTGGACTTCGATCTGGACGCCCTGGCCCTGGGCCTGGCGGGCGCGTTCGAACCGCTGGCGGGGGCCAAGGGACTGGCCTTCGAGCTCGTGGTCGAGCCTGGGGCCGGCGGGGCCTGGCGCGGCGACCCGCTGCGTGTGCGCCAGATCCTCTACAACCTGGCCTCCAACGCGGTGAAGTTCACCGCGGCGGGCGGCGTCGGCGTGCGCCTTGCGCCGACCGACGAGGGCCTGCGCATCACCGTCAGCGACACCGGCATCGGCATGAGCCCCGAACAGGTCGATCGCCTGTTCGACAAGTTCGTGCAGGCCGACTCCTCGATGACCCGGCGATTTGGCGGCGCCGGGCTGGGCCTGGCGATCTGCCGCCAGCTCTGCCGCGCCATGGGCGGCCGGATCGAGGTCGAGAGCGCGCCGGGGGCGGGCAGCCGCTTCACCGTCGAACTCCCGCTGGCGCGCGGCCGGCTGGAGCCGCCCGGCGCGGCGGCGGGGGACAGCCAGCCCGTCGAAGGCCGGGCGCTGCGCATCCTGGCCGCCGAGGACAATGCGGTGAACCAGATGGTGCTGAAGACGCTGCTGGCGCAGGCGGGGCTGGAGCCGGTGCTGGTGGCCGACGGCCAGGCGGCGCTCGCGGCGTGGGAGGCCGAGGCCTGGGACCTGATCCTGATGGACGTCCAGATGCCGGTGATGGACGGCCTGGCCGCCACCCGCCGCATCCGCCTGCGCGAGGCCGAGATCGGCCGGCGGCCGGCGCCGATCATCGCCCTGACCGCCAACGCCCTGGACCACCAGGTGCAGGGTTATCGCGAGGCCGGGATGACCGACTTCGTGGCCAAGCCGATCCAGGTGGCGCAACTGTTCGCCGCCATCGCCCGCGCGGTCGAAGCCGGCGCCCAGGCCGACAGCCGCGCGGCCTGACGGGCGGTCCGCGGCCGGCGGCGCCCGCGGCGACACACATCCGACGGTTTACCCCGCCCGCACGGCGACGCTATCGTCGCCGGACTGTCCGTTGGGGGAATGATCTTGCGCAGTCTGGCGATGGTGTTTGCACTGACGGCGGGCCTGGCCGCCGCGACGGCGAGCTTCGCCGCCGCCGCCCCGGCCGCGCCCCGCCGGTTCACCGCCCGGGACATGGCGATGATGGACCGGGTGTCCGATCCGCGCCTGTCGCCTGACGGCCGCTTTCTGGTGTGGGACGTGCGCGCCACCGACTGGAAGGGCAACAAGGGCGAGCACAGCCTGTGGATCCTGGACAGCCGCACGCCGGCCATGGCGCCGCGCAAGCTGGCGGTCTCGGCCAAGGGCGCCTCCAGCCCCCGCTGGTCGGCCGACGGCCGCTACCTCTATTTCCTGTCCAGCCGCACCGGCAGCCAGCAGGTCTGGCGCACCGACAGCGACGGCGCCGAGGCGATCGCCGTGACCAGCCTGCCGCTGGACGTCGCCGCCTACCGCCTCGCCCCCGACGGCAGGAGCCTGGTGGTCGCCGCCGAGGTGTTCCCCGACTGCGCCGACCTGGCCTGCACCCGCGCGCGCCTGGACGAGCGCAAGGCCGGCGGGGTCTCCGGCTCGACCTACGCCCACCTGCCGTTCGTGGTGTGGGACAACTGGCTGGCGGGAACCCAGGCGCACCTGTTCGCCCTGGCGCTGGACGCCAGCGGCGCGGCGTCCACGCCGCCGGTTCCGCTGATGAAGGGCTTCGACGCCGACAGCCCGACGCGGCCGTTCGGCGACGACACCGACTTCGTGTTCGTGGACGGCGGCCGCAGCGTGGTGTTCTCCGCCCTGGCCCCCGGCGACGCCTGGGGCGTCAGCGAGGAGACGCACCTTTACAAGGTCCCCGCGGACGGCTCGGCGGCGCCGGTGATGATCAGCCCGGCGGCCAAGGGCTCCTATTCCAATCCCACCCCGTCGCCGGACGGCCAGCGCCTGGCCTTCATCGGCAAGCAAGGGCAGGGGGGCGAGGACGTGCGCGCCGGGGTCTATGTGCTGGACCTGAAGTCCGGCGCCGTGAAGGAGGCCGATCCCGGCTACGACCGCTCGGCCGACACCCTGGCCTGGGCCCCGGACGGCCGCAGCCTGTACGCCACCGTCGGCGACACGGGCCTGGAGCGTCTGGTCTCCATCGACCCCGCGTCGGGCAAGGTGACGGCGCTCACCGACGTCGGCCACGTGGGCGAGGTCAGCGTCGCCGGCGCGCGGGTGGTGTTCAGCCGCGACAGCCTGGTCTCGGGCGCCCAGCTCTACGACCTGGCCCGGGCCGGGCCGCCGCGCCGGCTGACCGACGCCAACGCCGCCCAGATGGCCGCCACGCCGATGTCGCCCTACGAGGCGTTCAGCTTCCCCGGCTGGAACGGCGAGGCCGTGCACGGCTACGTGGTCAAGCCCTATGGCTTCCAGGAGGGGCGCAAGTACCCGGTCGCCTTCCTGATCCACGGCGGGCCGCACGGCACGTTCGGCGACGCCTGGTCCTATCGCTGGAACCCGCAGGTGTGGGCGGGGATGGGCTATGCGGTGGTGATGGTCGATTTCCACGGCTCGTCCGGCTACGGCGAGGCCTTCGCCCGCTCCATCGTCGAGCACTGGGGCGACCGGCCGCTGGAGGACCTGCAGAAGGGCTGGACGGCGGCGCTGAGCCGCTACCCCTGGCTGGACGGCGACCACGCCTGCGCCCTGGGCGGCTCGTACGGCGGCTACATGATCGCCTGGATCGCCAGCGCCTGGAACGGCCCCTGGAAATGCCTGGTCGACCACGACGGCGTGTTCGACACCCGCTCGATGGCCTATTCCACCGACATCCCCGGCTTCGCCGAACACGAGACCGGCGGCTTTGGCTGGGAGCACGCGGCGCAGTACGAGGCCTTCAACCCGGCCGCGCGCATCGGCGAGTGGAAGACGCCGATCCTGGTGGTGCACGGCGGGCGCGACTACCGCGTGCCGATCGACCAGGGCCTGGGCGCCTTCACCGCCGCCCAGCGCAAGGGTGTACCCAGCCAGCTGCTGTACTTCCCGGACGAGAACCACTGGGTGCTGAAGCCGCAGAACTCGGTGGAATGGTACCGGGTGGTGGGCGGCTGGATGGGCCGCTGGACCGGTAACGCGCCGCCGGCGGGCGCCGATTCCGCCTCCGGAGCGCCCTGAACCTCCCGAAGTCGCCGCGTCCCGTGGGAAGGTGAGGGGCGCTGCCGGCGCCCCTCGGCTCGCGCCGCCTGGCTAGCCGCGGTCGATCCGCGCCGCGAAGCAGCCGTAGGCCGCATTGTGTGCATGCAGATAGGCCACGTCGGCCTGCCCGAGGCCCCGTTCGATCGCCGCCTCCAGATCCGCGCCGGCGGCCACCAGCTCGGCCCCCAGCAGCATCCCGTCCGGTGCGAAGGCGCGCAGCGCCACCGCCCGGTCCTTCAGCACCGGCGGCAGCTCGCCGGCGAACCGCCGCACCGTTCCGGCCTGCTCCAGCGCGCCCTCGCGCACATAGATCGCATAGTCCGACCGGTACGGCGTGTCGGCGTCCTGATGCCGATAGTTCACCAGCAGCAACGCCTCGCCCGCCGGCGCGTCCTCGAGCGTGATCCGGCACGGATAGCGCCCCTCCGCCCCGGCGATCACCCGCCGCGCCTGCCGCGTCGCCAGGGCGGCGTCGTCGAGCCCGGCCAGCCCCTGAAACGGCTCCGCCGGCAGCCCCGAAACCACATACGACATGATGCAACCTCCATTTCCGATGAGGGCATCATCGGCGCGGCGGCGGCGCCGCGCCCACCCGGTTCTTGCGGGGAGGTGGGGTGTCTGCAGTGGGCTCCTTGCGGTCCTTGGGAGCTTCTGCTTCCGGGCCCCCTTGGCGTCCCGAACCAGGCCGAAACATGCGGTCAAGGCTCAATGGCGGAACCTGACTCTTCCCCGAAACTGGAAAGGTCTGCTTTGCGGCCGCACGCGAAGCTTCGCCGGCACGCCACAAGTCACTGACCGCAGGGCAAATCCGCCTTCTCTGCTGGCGTCCAGCAGTGGTCGAGGAAGACGCAAACCTGACAGCAGGTCCTGCTGTCGATCGGATCGATCAGGCATTTGCCCGCCCGGCGGTCCTGGACAACCTGATGCGCGCAGTGGTGCCGCTGGGTGTCGATGAAGAAAGCGCGCAGCTCCACCGAGCGAACGCTGACAGCGGATTGCCCGATCGCATCCGCGCCGCAGTCGGCCCAGGTGTGGAAGCGGCAGTCCGCAACTCGCGGCTCTTCGAGCAGAAAATGGGAAGAGTCGCCTGTTGCGACGAGCCAATGGTTCGCTGCGGCGAGGTCACCGACGAACGTCTTCGCCATGGCGTCGCTCGGAAAGCCGGGAAAGGTCGCCAGAGGCGGGATTGGCAGCGCCCCGCCGACCTCATGGGCGCACGCGGCGAGAAGCGCGGTGCTTCTTGCATCGATCGTGTGCAGGTGCGCGGTAAGGCTTTCACCCCCCGCGTCGTCGCGCTCGTAGTCCAGATCCACGGGCGTGTCGTTGTCGATGACCGTGTAGATGACGTCGTCCTTGCGGATCACGAAGGTCGCCGGATAAATCGAGATGCGCGGGCGGGGCGCGAAGAGGCTGCTGGCGGCCTTGTGATTGTAGTGAACATGCACGCCTCGAAAGGCGCCCGCGACATCCGCCAGCTCGACGAACTGCCGAAGCTGCGTGGGGCGCAAGGGGATCGGGGCGTCTTGCGTCAGCGATGAGCGATGGAGAAGCTTGAATATCTCCCCCGCCTGGGCAGTGAACTCCTCGCGCCGATAGACGGCGATGTCGTCGGGAACCGCCACGCCGAGAAAGGTCTCGCCCGGACGCTTGAACACCACCAGCCATTCGCCGCTGATGATCATCGCCCTCGGAAGGTCGTGTCCGTATTGCTCTTTGAGGGTGCGGACATAGCCTTCGACCTGGCGAAGATATTTGTGCCATTCGGCGATTGCAGGCGAGGTGTCTTCGGATTTTCCATCCCGCACATGTTGGATAGCAGCCACGATTAGGTCGGCTTCGCTTTCGAACGCGCCCCCCGCGCGCGCTGAGACGAAGGGTTTGTCCCAGGCTTTCGCTTCGACCAACAGCAGCGGCTTGCCCGCGATATCGACGACGCCGACGTAGTCCATGAACTTCGTGGTGGCGTCTTGGAGACGAGCCTCCTCCAACACGTTGCCGCCGGCCCCGCGCTTCCAGCCGAGATGGCCTAACAGCTCATCGACGAAGAGCAGGCGCGTATCGTGTTCATGCGGGCGTCGCTCGGGATCGGCTTCCGCATAAGGATCGCGGTTGGGCTTCGCCAACGCGTGGTCGATCGCCTCCAGCAGATCGCCGAGGCCTTGTTTGAACAGGTTGAGCAGCGTGGCCCGGTTCACTGGATGAGTTCGGGCAGTCGATAGAGCAGACGGCGCGCCGCCGGCCATCCCGCTTCCAGAAAAGTCTCCAGGCAATCGACGAGCGCGGCTCGGCGATCGGCATCCTCGAAGATTTCCTTGTGGTCGGCGAGGAAGACACCGACCAGCTTGACGAGCAGATCGACGCCGAGTGACTCGTACTGATAGCCCGACTTGCGGCCGGCCCGCAGGGAGCTGGCCGCCAGATCGAAGGCGCCGGCGGGGTCCACGTCCACCAGCCGCTCGACGAGTTGCAGCAGGTAATAGGTGGTGTGGGGCGTCGCGTAGGTGCCGATCCGTTTGAGTAGATCGGCGTTCTCACGGAAGAACACGTCGAGGCCAGCATGGCCGTGCTCAGGATGGCTATCCCGCTTGCCGGCCGCTTCGCCGGTCGCGAAGTACATTTCGTTGCCGGCGATGTCGATCAGGTGGGCGCACTCACGCGCCTCTTTGGTCTGGGCGTCATCTAGGTTGGGCGCGGCCATGTGCACCGCGAGGCGGGCGTTCGCAGCATCCACGATGGCGGACACTAGCGCTTGAGACCTCTGTCGAAGACCCGCGTCCTTGTCGGCGTCGTCGCCAATTCCGGCCACGACCGCGCTGCGCAAAGTCGTGAGAATTGTCCGCGCTTCGTCGGGGTGCTCCCACGGCGCTGCAAGCCAGCCATCAAGGACCGCTTTGGCTTCCCGCGACTGATAGGTGACCCAAAGGACGCTCAGCTTGTCGGCGATGGCTTTGTGTACGCGACGCGCCCGGTCTGATCCGGCGGGCTCACGGTGCAGCAGCGCCAGCAGCAGGGTCACCGTCCGCGGCTGCTCCGAATGGATCAATCGCGAGACCAGGTTGCCGAGCACTTGCTCGATGACTGTCAGATTTTGCTCGTTGGCCAGCACCTGCGTGATGAGCTGCCAGAAGTGCTCACGGTCGATGTCCCAGATGCGCCCGATCCGCACGGCGGCGTTCAGCCGAACCGCCGGGTGTGGGTCGGTCAGCAGGGGCTCAGCCAACGGATAGATGACGGGGTAGAGATCAGGGCGCTGATAGACGAGATCGAACGCGGCCTCGGCGGCCTCGACCCGTGCTGCTGGGCCGCCCCAGGAGGCGGACTCCTCGAACCGCTCCTCCGTGGTGTCGTCGATTTCCGGGTTTTCGGATTGAGCAGCGATCGTCCACAGTTCGAGGAACAGGGCGTCCTGATCCGGGGTAGGCGCGGGATTGGTAGCGAGCAGCTTGCGCGACACGATGACATGACAGCCCTGACCGATGATCGCCTCGGCGTGCCGCCGCAAACCGGCGTCGGGCGCATCCGCGGCCAGCGCCGTCCGGATGGCGACAAGACGGGCGAGCGCCTCCGTTAAAGAGGCCGTGGGCGTTTCGTCGGAACCGGGCTCCAGGCGCAACTGGGTCTTGGCAGCATTGAGCGCGGCGACGACCGGAGCGTTTTCCGGCGCTGTGCGATCGAGGTTCTCGATCCAGTGGAAGTCATCCGCGGCGCCGACGCTGGAGTGGATGACAAAAAGGCGCTCATTGTCGGCGGCTACATCCTGCGCCTTGGCGTCGACGATCTCGCGAGCGTCGCCGGTCGCCAAATTGTCCCGGCCAATCGCGGTGAAGACGCGCTCCAAGAAGCCCCGGCGAGCGTCGTCGCGGTAGGTGAAGCGCTCGAAGTCGAAGCCTAGCGCTGCACGCTCAAAGGCTTCCCGTTCCTCTAGGGACCGGCGTCCGAAGCCAGCGGCGACCACATCGACAGCGTCCTTTCGGGTGTCGGGAAGGACGAGGAACGGCTCGCTCGCCGCGAAAGGCCAGAGCTGGTCAATGAGGCTGTCACCACGCTCGACGGCGCACAGGAACATTCGGGACCAGAAGATCGCCGATGCAGCTTCCTCGATCAGGAGATCGGTCAGGTTGGCGGCGTCGGGCTCCGGCGCGTCCCGAAGCCGGGTCCGAAGCTTCGACACCAAGCTTCCCGCATCCCGGTCATACTGATCGTCTGGGTCATGCGCCCAGATGTAGCTGCGATCCTCCCGCAGGCGGATCGCGCGTTCGTTGACGTCGAGCTGAATGTCGAGCGCGTCCTCGCTAACGGGATGCTCGCGGCCAACGTAGCCTTCGACTGCGGCGACGACCGCTTTCACAGCGGCGCGCGGTTGGCGCTCAAGGAACTGCGGCAGATACTCGCCGAGGGACCACCGCGCCATGCCGTAGTCCTGGCGCGCGTTGGAGGTCAGGTTGAGAATCTGGCTCTGGCCGAGCCGCGTCTGCCGATCCGCGGTCACCTCATAGTCGAAGACAACACGGTAGATGTCGGTGACGAACTCCGGATCGGCCACGCCGACGGCGGCGATCTTGTAACAGACCGTTGGCACTTCCTCGTGGCCGAACTCGTCCAGCCGCTCGCGGGTGAAGAGCTGCGTAAGGAGCGCCCGGGAAGCCGCAACGTCCGTGGCGTAGGTGTCGATCACAAAGCCGATCGCCGACCGAACGGTGAAGCCGGCCTCCTGTTGAACCAAGCCGTGGGCCAGAAGCGCGCGCGCCGCTTCGCCCAGCATCGGGGTGAGGGGCCCGTCCTTGATACGTTCGATCAGATTGTGCAGCAGGAAGCGGAGCGTCCCGGCGACTGGCCCGGGATTGGTAGCCATCCGCGCCGCTAGGTAGGCCCAAGGTTCGAGGAGAACGCCCTTCTCGTCTTCGAGCCGCACGACCAAGGCGCCGCTGACATGCGACAGGGTCTTTGGGGCGGTGTCGTCGCCGGAGATCGCCAGGTCGCCTAGCCAAAGGCAGTCCTCAGCAGCAGCCGGAAACTCGGCGCCAAGCCGGCCGGCCGTGCTGCGGATGATCGGGTCGCCGTCTTCGTCATTGATTAGGTGGCCGAGCGCGATCCAGAAACGGGCGTGGTCAGTCTCGGTCTCCCAAATCTCCCGCAGCACAAACCCCAACGCTGGCGAGAGCATCAGGCCGAGGGCTTCAGCCTTGCTGAACCGGTAGGCCCCACTGACGACGTCGCTTGGCTCGAACGCCAAGCGTGCCGCGGCATAGTCGAAGAGTAGGTGGTGGCGGAATTGCACCCAGCGGTCGCCGTCAACGACGACAAGGACACCCTCCTTGCAGAGAGTGTCGATCGTAGCCGGATCGTTGCCCGCCGCTTGCACCGCCGGGGCGCGAAGCGCTCTCGCCTGAACCATGAGCTGCACCACGCGGGTCAGGCTGGTCCTGGCCGGCAGCCCGTGGCCGCCGACGCGATGTTCCCAATAGAGGCGCAGCAGATCGGCTTGAGACGACACCAGGTCGAGGCCGCCAACGGCGCCGCCGGTGACTAGTTCGCTGAGCAGGCGCGTGTTGAAAGGCACCATCGCCAGATCGCGCAGGCGGGCAGGCGCTTCCGCGAGACAGGCGGCTAGCGCAGGCGCCTGACGGAGGAGTTGGTCGAACTCCGCCTCCGACCAGGGCGGCACCTGGATGTGCCGGACGCCAGCAAACGTCGGGTCGGCCAGCGAACGCTCCGGCGGCGTACCTTTGAACAAGGCGCGGAACTGCTGCCCCATGCGCAGGTCAAAGTTGCGGATCGAGGCGACGACGTTCCAACGCCCCTTCAGCTCCAGGACCCGTTCGATGAGCGATCGAAACACACCTTCCCCGCGACCGCCTCGGGTCGCGTCCAGAGCGTCCACGACGAGGTAGGCTGGGTCGGTGCCGTCCCATGCCTCCAGCACCTCCAACAGCGGGCGCTTCAGTCCCAGCTCAAGCGAAAGACCTTCCAAGCTCTCGACCGAGTACCGATCAACGGCAAGTTCCAGCACGTCGGCACCGGACGCGCTCAGGGTCTTCGCCAAGGCGTTCAGTACGCCGCTCTTGCCGGCCCCGGGTTCGCCGATGATGAGCAACGGGCCGCTGCGCACAGCGGCTTCGACAGCGGGCTGGCAGTCGCGTTGGAGGGTGAGCGGCGCGCCGCTACCGACCTCGATTTTCTCGTAAGCGCCGAGCGCGTCAGAGATGCGTTTGGAGTGCCGTTTCAGAGCCTCGATGTCGTCGCGATATTCCGGCGCCGCGCCAAGAGCGATGCCGTTGCCTGCCAGGAGATTCCGCCAGGTGGCCAGATCACCACCTCCACGCTCCTTCATCAGCCGGCCGCTAAGATCGGTCAGCGCGGTGAAAGCGGCGCTGGCGTCGAAGTCTGCTCCGAAAGCCTTGACCAGCGATCCCCCAGCCAAGGCCGGGCCGCGCGCTCCATCGAACACAAAGACCATCACCAATTTGGACAGGTCTGCGAGCAGTACGTCGTCGAGGGGGGCCTTGGTGATGCTCCTCCAGGCCCGCTCGACGAGGGTGGTGAACACCTCATAGGCCCTTTGCTGAGCTTGATTCAGCGCGCCGCCACCTGGCTGCGAGGCGAGGCGCAGGGCCGCCGGCAGGTCATCTCTAACCTGGGCCGAGGCCTGCGGGCTCACGGCGAGCACGAGGCGGTCGCGGGCAGGGTCGAGGGGGCGGTTCCACCCCATCGAGCCATCACCCTGGTTCGACACGAGCCAGTGCCGCACGAACTGAGCTACTGTCTTGCCGAGCGGCGAGCCGACGTCATCGCTCAGGGTCGCCGTCGTCTTCGCCTGGATGGCAACGAACCCGCCATCACTCGTCTTGACCAGCAGATCATCGATCGGCGCTTCGGTCTCGAAACGCACCCATTCCGGGGTCGCGGCGCCAAGCTGAAAGCTCTCGTCGAACCGGTCGCCTGCCAAAATCCATGACGAGATTAGAGCTCCGAGCTGCTGCTCGAAACGAATGCCAGCGCTCGTTGCGGCCCCACCTCCGCCGACGCGGTCGGTTTGGGGCTTGTTGGGCGGCCTATCGGACAAGGTTGGCTTTCAATGCTAAGCTTGAGCGGGGGCTGTTGATATCGGCGTTCGCCGCGCTAACCACAACCTTAAGGCTATCGGTCATCCGGGCCTAGCTGGGCAGCGCCTTTGAATGTCGGATTTCCCCGCCGGTCTCAATGTCTCTTCATGGCGCATCCCCGCCAGAAGGGGGAGGGCATAGATGACGGCCGACCTATGCCCCCCGGACGCCACGGCCCCTGTCCGCCCGCCCTAAGCCGGCTCATCGTTCGGGGGCGGCGCGCCCGCTACCCACCGCGCTTCGCCCTCCGCGGATGGATCGTGTCGCCGCGGGCCAGCATGGCGACCAGCTCGGCGATCTTGGCCGACCGCCTTTCCGGGGTCCTGGCCTGCTGCACGCGGTAGAGGATCGCGAAGCGGTTGGCGGCGTCGAGGGCGTCGAACAGGGCGCGGGCGGCGGGGGCGGCGTCGAGCGCGGCGTCGAGGTCGGCGGGCGGGGCAGCCTGGCTCTGGGCGGCGTAGGCGGCGTCCCAGCGTCCGTCGGCCTTGGCCTGGTCGACCTGGGCGCGCCCCGCCGGGCGCAGGCGGCCGGCCGCCTCCAGCCGCTCGACCCGCTGGCAATTGATCTGCGACCAGGCGCTTCGGGGCCGACGGGGGGTGAAGCGGGTCTTGAAGAAGTGGGCGTCCACGCTGCCCAGCTGGCCGTCGACCCAGCCGAAGGCCAGGGCGCAGTCGATCGCCTCCGACTTGCTCACCGTCGTCTCCGGCGCGCCCTTTCGGGCGAACCGCAGCCAGGCGCCGGCCGAGGCCTCGCCCTGCGTCTCCAGCCACCGCTCCAGCGACTCGACATCGGCAAACGTCAGAAGCGGGAGCTCCGCCTTGGGCATCCGTCTCTCCCTGGGGCTGTTGGGCGGGTGGAAGGACCGACGCCCTGATTGACCCTCTTTGCGGACCGGCGCCAAGGGGGCCGGCGGATCGCAGCCTCCCTGACCCCACGGCGCCATATCGCCGCCGCGCCGGGGGCGCCACAATCGGGGCCAGCGGAAGGGAAGGGGACCCAAATGGCCGGCGCCGACGAGATCATCCTGCACCACTACGACACCTCACCTTTTTCCGAGAAGGTGCGGATCATGCTGGGGATCAAGGGCCTGGCCTGGCGTTCGGTGATCCAGCCGACGATCATGCCCAAGCCGCAGCTGACGCCGCTGACCGGCGGCTATCGCCGCGCGCCGGTGCTGCAGATCGGCGCCGACATCTTCTGCGACAGCCAGGTGATCCTGGCCGAGCTGGAACGGCGCGCGCCGGGAGCGAAGGCGTCGGGCCACGGGCCGGACTATGCGGTCAACCTGTGGGCCGACCGGCTGTTCTTCGGCGTGACCGTGCCGATCATCTTCGCCGAGATCGGCGACAACGTGCCCAAGGCCTTCATCGAGGATCGCGAGAAGCTGTCGGGCCGGCCGTTCGACGTGAAGGCCATGCGCGCCGCCGCCCAGACCATGCGCGGCCAGTGGCGCGCCCAGGCGGGGTGGATCGAGCGGGCGCTGGAGGCCAGCGGCGGTTTCCTCGGCGGCGACGGGCCGAACGTGGCCGACGTCTCGGCCTACATGAACGTCTGGTGGCTGAGCGCGGCCGCGCCGCAGGTCGCCGAACAACTGCTGGCGGGCCTGGACCGGGTGAAGGCCTGGCGCGCGCGCATGGCGGCCATCGGCCACGGCCAGCGCACGGAGATGACGCCGGAGGAGGCCCTGGAGATCGCCCGCACCGCCGAGCCCAACGTCGCCCTGGCGCATGACGAGGGCGACCCCCTGAGCCTGGCCCCCGGCGCGGCGGTGACGGTGATGGCCGACGACTACGCCCGCGACCCGATCAGCGGCGTGCTGGTGGCCTCCAGCCACGAACGGCTGACCCTGGCGCGCGACGAGCCGGGCCTGGGCCGGCTGCACGCCCACTTCCCGCGGGCCGGCTATGTGGTGATCCCCTCCAGTACGCCCTGAGGCGCGGCATGCTTGGGGGCCGTGAACCGGCTTGCGCGCCGCGCCGGCGGCGCCTAGGTTCAAGGCCAACGCCAAGGGAGGCCTCGATGGAACGCGCGAACGAAACCCGCTTCGCCCAGCCCGTTTCCTTCGCCAAGGCCCTCCATGCCCAGTCCCCTCTCCGGCGCCTTCGTCACCCTGGACGGCGTCTGCGCCCGCAGCCCTGACGGCCGCGCCCTCTTCGACAACCTGACCCTCAGCCTGGGCGCGGAGCGCACCGGGCTGGTCGGCCGCAACGGCGTGGGCAAGACCACCCTGGTGCGGCTGATCCTCGGCGAACTGGAGCCCGCCGCCGGGGCGGTGACGGTCAGCGGCCGGCTCGCCGTGCTGCGCCAGGCCCTGGCCCCGCCGCCGGGTGCGCGGCTGGAAGACCTGCTCGGGGTCGGCGACGGCCTGGCGCGGCTCGCGCGGATCGAGCGCGGCGACCCGCGGGAGGACGACCTCGAGGCCGCCGACTGGCTGCTGCCCGCACGCCTGGCCGAGGCGCTGGACAGTCTGGGACTGGCGGACGTTCCCCTGGACCGGCCGGCGAGCGCCCTCAGCGGCGGGCAGGCGACACGCGCGGCCCTGGCGGCGCTGCTGATCGCCGAGCCGGACTTGTTGATCATGGACGAGCCGACCAACAATCTCGACGCCGAGGGGCGGGCGGCGGTGGCGGCGCTGCTGGCCGGCTGGCGGGGCGGGGCGCTGGTGGTCAGCCACGATCGGGCGTTGCTGCGCGGCATGGACCGGATCGTCGAGCTGTCGAGCCTGGGCGCGCGGGTCTACGGCGGCGGCTACGACCTCTACGCCGACCGCAAGGCCGAGGAACTGGCCGCCGCCGCGCGCGATCTCGACGAGGCGGAGCGGGCGGTCGCCCGGGTCGGCCGCGAGGCGCAGCAGGCCCGCGAGCGGCAGGCGCGGCGCGACGCCGCCGGCCAGCGCGCCCGCGCCCGGTCCGACGCGCCGAAGATGCTGCTGGATTTCCGGGCCGAGCGCGCCGAACGCACCGGCGGGCGCCAGGCGCGGCTCGCCGAGCGCCAGCGCAGCGACGCCGCCGAGGTGCTGGAAGCGGCCCAGGCGAGGGTCGAGCGTCTGCGCGCCCTGGGCTTCACCCTGCCGCCGTCGGGGCTGGCCGAGGGCAAGCTGGTGCTGGCCTTCGAGGACGTCGGCTTGCGCTGGCCGGACGGCGCGGCGGTGCTGGAGGGGGTCTCGTTCCGGCTCACCGGCCCGCGGCGGATCGCCGTCGGCGGCCCCAACGGCGCCGGCAAGTCCACCCTGCTGCGGCTGGCGACGGGCGCGCTGGAGCCGACGGCCGGGCGGATCGTGCGCGGCGTTCCCGCGGCGCTGCTGGACCAGCAGGCCGCGGCCCTGCGGCCCGACGAAACTGTGCTGGACGCCTTCCTGCGGCTCAATCCGGGGGCAACGGCGAACAGCGCCCACGCGGCGCTGGCGCGGTTCCTGTTCCGCAACACGGCGGCGCAGAAGCGGGTGGGGAGCCTGAGTGGCGGCGAACGGCTGCGCGCCGCCCTGGCCTGCGCCCTGATGGGTGAGACGCCGCCAAGGCTGGTGATCCTCGACGAGCCCACCAACCACCTGGACCTGGACGCCGTGGCGGCGGTCGAGGCGGCGCTGGACGCCTATGACGGCGCCCTGCTGGTGGTCAGCCACGATCCCGACTTCCTGGACGCCATCGGCGTGGATCAGATGCTGTGGCTGGGCCCAGACCCGGATCAGGGCGCCTCGGGCGCTCAGGGGTAGGGAGTCGCGACCCGCGCAGGACGGGCCGGCGTCAGGGGAGTGCGGGCGCGAGCGGGGGCGCCTCGCTGGGGAGGCGTCGGCCCACGACCCGGAAGGTGGCGTGCGCCCGCGCGCAGGGGCGGCCGTCGGCGGTGACCGTGGCGTCGGTGAAGCACAGGGTGGACCCGGCCCGCACCAGGCGGGGCGACACCTCAAGCCACTCGCCCATGCGGCCGGAGTCGAGGAAGTCCACCGCCAGCGAGACGGTCACCAGGCTGGCGTCGTCCGCCAGCTGCTCGGCGCAGGTCAGGCCCATGGCGTTGTCGGCGAGAGCGCTGATCAGCCCGCCGTGGGCGAAGCCCCGGCCGTTGGTATGCGGCCGGTCGATCCACAGGCCGAGCGCTACGGCGCCCTCGGCGCGCCGGCTGTAGAGCGGCGCCCAGGCGTCGGTGACGGGGCTGCGGCGGAAGTGGGGCTCAAAGCCGGGTGGCGGCGCTGGATCGGCCATGTCAGGTCCCTCGCGGATGGCGGACGCGGCCAGTAAGCGTCCGCGATCGGCGAGAGTCAAACGTGCGTTTGAAACAATTGTATGAAGGGATCAGGCCTGGCGGTCGAGGGCGATGGCGGTGCCTTGCGCCTGCGAGGCCTTGGCGCCCGGGCCATAGCCGGTCCCGGTCAGGCGGGTGGCGGCCACCTCGTGCGCAACCGCCTTCACCAGGCCCTCGGTCACGGTCTTGGAAGCCAGCACCGCGCGCCCGTGCCGGGCCAGCACCGCCTCGAACGCCTCGGTCGAGCGCACCAGCTGCTGGCGCAGGGCCGGCGAGGCCGACGACACCAGGGCCGGCTGCAGCCGCACCTCGGCCGACTCGCGGCGGTAGACGTTGGCCATCCTGCCGACGCCCTCCATCGAGGCGGCGGCGTCCTGCGGGCGATGCGCCTCGAACGCCTTGCACTGCTGGGCCAGGGCGGAGGTGAGCTGGTCGGTGAGGACGATCAGCGCCTCGACCCGGGCGTTGGCGGGGTTGCTGTCCTGGCTCATGTCACGCACTCAGCCCCTGGAGTTTCAACATTTCCTTCTCGACCGTCTGCGCCAGGCCGATGCCGCCGCGCTTGACGGTCTGCTTGGCCATGGCGTCGGTCAGGAACGACTTCCACATCTCCTCGCCCTGGCCGCCGCCGTAGGGATTGTCGGCGCCCACATCCTTGAACATCTGCTGGAACATGATGTTCAGGAACGAGGACTCGAAGTCCTTGGCGGTCTTGTCGATCTTGCCGCGCTTGGCCAGGTCGGCGGCGCTGGCTGCGGTGGCGGCGCCGCTGGTCAGGTCGACGGGAACGGAGACGGCGGCGTCCATCACATCACCTCGATGTCGGCTTGCAGGGCGCCCGCGGCCTTGATGGCCTGCAGGATGGAGATCATGTCGCGCGGGGTGACGCCGAGGGCGTTCAGCCCCGACACCAGGCTGGCCAGCGAGGCGCCGTCGCGCAGAGTGATCAGCTTCTTGCCCTTCTCCTCGTCCACCTTGATCGCCGACTGCGGGGTGACCGTGGTCTGGCCCTGGCTGAACGGCGCGGGCTGGCTGACCTTGGGCGTCTCCTGCACCGAGATGGTCAGGTTGCCCTGGGCGATGGCCACCGTGGAGACCCGCACCGCATCGCCCATCACCACCACGCCGGAGACCTCGTCGATCACCACCTTGGCCGGCGCATCGGGAGTGACGGTCAGGTTCTCCACCGCGGTGACGAAGCTGACCATGTCCTGGCCCTCGGGCGGGCGGATGGTGACGATCGTGGGGTTGGTCTCCACGGCCGTGCCCGGGTAGGCGGCGTTGATCGCGTCGGCGATGCGATGCGAGGTCGTGAAGTCGGGATTGCGCAGCGTCAGGCGAAGCGAGCTCATGCTCGCCAGCTGGAAGCCGGTTTCCTTCTCCACGATCGCCCCGGCGGCGATGCGGCCGGCCGTGGGCACGCCCTTGGTCACCGAGGAGCCCGAGGCGCCGCCGGCGGAGACGGCGCCGGTCTGCACCGTGCCCTGGGCCACCGCATAGGCCTGGCCGTCGGCGCCCAGCAGGGTGGAGACCAGCAGGGTGCCGCCCAGCAGGCTCTTGGCGTCGCCCATGGCCGAGACGGTGGCGTCGATCTGCGAGCCGTTGGCGGCGAAGGCGGGCAGGCGGGCCGTGACCATCACCGCGGCGATGTTCTTGGTGTTCAGCGTGGCGGAGACGTCGCGGGTGTTGACGCCCAGGCGCTCCATCATCGCCACCAGGCTCTGCTGGGTGAAGGCGGCGTTGCGCAGGGAGTCCCCGGTGCCGTTGAGGCCGACCACCAGGCCGTATCCCACCAGCATGTTGTCGCGCACGCCCTCGAACTCGACGATGTCCTTGATCCGCGAGGCGGCCGACGCGGGCCCGGCCCCGAGGCCGAAGGCCACCATCGCCGCCAGAACCAATCCGAAAATCCTACTGCGCATGAGACCTTACCGTCGCCCCCAGGTTCGGGCGCGGCCATGCGAGAACGGCGCCAACCTGGATGGTCACGAAACGTCAATGAAAACAGGCAATTGTCGCCTCGCGGTTCGGCGACTTGGCGCTGTCGGCAGAATTTGCCCGGCATTAACCATACCGCAATCGGCTCAGCTCACTTTGGGGGCATGGGAGTTCGGATATGAAGGTTTCCGGTCCATCCGGCGCCAGTTCGGCCAGCGGTCCGCGGGGCGCCAAGCCCGCTGCGGCGGCGGGCGGATTTGCGCCGATCGTCAGCGGGGGCGGCGCGTCGGACGTGGCGCGCACCTCGGCCGCGGCCGGAGTTGGCGCGGTGGCCTCGCTCGAGGCGCTGATGGCCCTGCAGGATATCGGCGGGCCGCTGGAACGTCGCCGGCGCGCGACGGCGCGTGGCGGACGCCTGCTGGACGCCCTGGAAGACCTGAAGATCGGCCTGCTGGACGGCGCCCTGCCCAAGGGCGCCGTGGAGCGACTGGCGCGCGAGGCGCGCGAGCAGCGGGCCATGACGGATGATCCGGGTCTCGACGCCATCCTCGGCGAGATCGAGATGCGGGCGGAGGTCGAGCTGGCCAAGCTCGAGGTCAATGGCCTGGCGGCCTGACCCGCAGCGAAATCGCACGTCCTTCGGCGGACGAACTGTGTCGGCCAACCGACGGACGAACTTGACTATTCCTGATGCAATCGGCGGCAAAGGCGCGCAGCGAAGCTTGGAACGCGGGGTCGTGAAGCGGCGGCGCGTTGCTCGTAACGGCGTTTTTGCTATAAGCGCGGCTCCCGTACTCAAGACGGGGATTTAAGGGGGTGTGAGGCGTTTATGCACGCAACTTCCGTGTTGTTGAAAGACTCCGAGTATCGTCCAAGTGAGGACGAACCCTTCATGAATGAGCGCCAGGTCGAGTACTTCAAGCAGAAGCTGCTCGACTGGAAAGAAGACATCCTGAAAGAGTCGCGGGAGACGGTGACGCATCTACAGGCAGAGACGGAAAATCATCCTGATCTGGCTGACCGTGCGTCATCCGAAACCGATCGCGCTCTTGAGTTGCGCACGAGAGATCGGCAACGCAAGCTGATCTCCAAGATCGATGAGGCCCTGCGCCGAATCGATGAAGGCAACTACGGCTACTGCGAAGAGACGGGCGAGCCCATCGGCATCGCCCGCCTGGAAGCCCGGCCGATCGCCACCCTGAGCCTCGAAGCCCAGGAGCGGCACGAGCGGCGCGAACGCGTCCATCGCGACGACTGAAATTCTGAACGGCGCCGTCCGGCCTCCAAGGTCCGGGCGGCGCAGTCTTTTTCTGCCGGAAATTCAGAGGCTTTCCGCGGCCCGCCATGCACGGCCGGTGCGGCGACGGCTCCTGTCTGGAACCACGAACCCACACGAACGGCTCCCCCCAATTCCACTCATTCCGGCGAAGGCCGGGACCCAGGCATAAGTCGCCTCCGGCAGGTCTTGACCTAGCGCTTGGCTTGACTCAGTTCCCGGTCGTCGCCGGGATGAGCCGGACGTGGGCAACTGGAAGCCGTTCGTGTGGTTCGTGTGGGTTCGTGGTTTCAATGAAACCGCGCCACCAGCTCAGGTCACGTGTTCCATGCCGGGCGGCGTGGCGAAGGCGTTGGTCGGCATGCTGCGGATGGCCGGCAGCAGCTCCTCGATCTCGGTGACGGCGCGCCAGGTCTCGGCGAACTCCGGCGGGATCAGCCGCTCGTCGATGAACTTCTGGAAGAAGTCGAACAGACCGTCATAGAAGTTGTCCGGGTTGTAGAACACGATCGGCTTGGCGTGCAGCGCCAGGCGCCGCCACGACAACAGCTCGATCACCTCTTCCAGCGTGCCGATGCCGCCGGGCAGGATGGCGAAGGCGTCGGACTCCTCGAACATCATCATCTTCCGCTGGTGCATCGACTGCACGATGATGGTCTCGACGTTGGCCAGCGGCCGCTCGTGCGAGGTCAGGAACTCGGGGATGATCCCCAGCACCCGTCCGCCGGCGTCGTGCGCCGAGCGAGCGGCGGCGCCCATCAGGCCGACGCCGCCCCCGCCGTAGACGAGGCGCAGGCCGTCCTCGGCGATGCGCTGGCCCAGGGTGGCGGCGGCGGCAAGATATTCGGGGCGCGCCGCGTTCGACGAACCGCAATAGACGCACACGGAGTCCAGGCGCCTGGACTGGATGGACATTGTTCGGGGTCTCCAGAAAAAAACAGCGCGCCGCAGCGCGCTTCGTTATGCAACGATCTGACGGGATAATCGGGTGAAAGGTCTGACGATTCAAGTCGTGGCGCGGTCGAGACTTGCTCTGGTGCTGACCATGGCGGCGTTGCTGGCGGGGTGCGGACGGCGCGACGACGCCGGCGCGCTGGCGCACAGCGCCGTCGGCGCGGACGGGGACTATCTGCCGCCCCCGGCGCTGAGCGGGGTCACCCTGTCGCCGGGCAGCCGGCTCAGCCTGACCGGAGACGCCACCCCGGGCCTCACCGTGCGGCTGGCGAGCCCCACCGGCCAGGCCCAGTCCTCGCTTGCCGACGAACGCGGCCAGTGGCGCATCGACGTCGCCGAGGCGGGCGAGCCGCGGCTGTTCGGCCTGTCGATGTCGGACCGCGCCGGCAAGCGCACCGTGCAGGCCCAGGGCTATCTGGCGATCCTGCCGGGGGGACAGGCCGCGCAGCTGCGGGCGGGCGCGGGCGCCCAGGTATTCGGCGCGGCGCTCGGCGGCGTGCGCATCCTGGCGCTGGACTACGACCGGCAGGGCGGCGCCGTGGTCGCCGGCGTCGCCGCGCCCGGGGCCACCATCGGCGTGCGGGTCGATGGCGTGCAGCGCGGCCAGAACACCACCGACGCGGAGGGCCGCTTCGAGGTGTCCCTGAGCGAACCCCTGGCGCGCGGCGAGCACCAGATCGAGGCGTCCGACGGCGAGCATCAGGCCCGCACGGTTGCGCCCGTCTCGCCGGCCCCCACCTTGAGCGGAGGGCCCTATCGCGCCGAGCGGGTGTCGCTGGGCTGGCGGATCGACTGGCTTACGCCCGGAGGCGGCATGCAGAGCACCATCATCATGGACCGACCGGGGGGAGGGGCTTGAGCCTGGCGCACGACACGATGGGCGGCCACGGCGGCGGCGCCCCCGCGGCCAAGGGGAGCCGGTTCAGCTTCTTCAGCTCCATGGCCGACCTTGGACGTCTGGTGGCGCGCTCGCAGGCCACCGGGCTGAAGCGCCGGCTGGCCCTGGCCCTGGCGCTGGTGCTGATCGGCAAGCTGGCCGGCGTCGTGGCGCCGCTGTGGATCGGCAAGGGCATCGACTACCTGGGGCATGGGCGGGGCGAGGTGGAGGCGATCCTGATCGCCTTCGTCGGCTTCGCCGGCGCCTGGGTGCTGCTGAACCTGCTGTCGCAGGCGATCCCGTTCATCCGCGATTCGGTGTTCACGCCGGTGTCCCAGGCGGCCCTGGCGCGCTCGGCGGTGGAGACCTTCGGCCATTCGCTGTCGCTGTCGCTGAACTTCCACCAGGGCAAGCAGACCGGGGGGCTGTCGCGGATCATCGACCGCGGCGCGCGCTCCACCGACTTCCTGTTGCGCAGCGTGGTGCTGAACCTGGGGCCGACGGCGATCGAGCTGATCATGGCCTCGTGGGTGCTCTCGACCCGCTACGACTGGCGCCTGGCCATCGTCGCCAACGCCGTGATCGTGATCTACGTGGTGTTCACCTTCTCGATCTCGAACTGGCGCATCAAGCACCGGCGCGACCTGAACCAGACCGACAGCGACGCCGCCGGCCTGGTGGTGGACTCGCTGATGAACTTCGAGACCATCAAGACCTTCGGCTCGGAAGGCCGTGTGGTGGCCAGCTACGCCAAGGCGATGGGCGACTACGCCACGGCCGCGGTGAAGGCCAACACCTCGCTGCAGCTGCTCAACACCGTGCAGTCGGTGGTGCTGAGCGTCGGCCGCTTCCTGGTGGTGGTGATCGCCGCGCTGAGCGTGCTGCACCACCAGATGACGCCCGGCAGCATCACCGCCTGCATCCTGATCCTGCAGACGGTCTACGGGCCGTTGAACATCCTGGGCATGCAGTATCGCGAGATCCGCCAGGCGTTCGTCGACATGGAGCAGATGCTCGACCTGCGCGCCGTCGAGCCGGAGAT
This sequence comes from Caulobacter sp. KR2-114, assembly GCF_049446115.1. Lineage (NCBI taxonomy): Bacteria > Pseudomonadati > Pseudomonadota > Alphaproteobacteria > Caulobacterales > Caulobacteraceae > Caulobacter > Caulobacter sp. KR2-114. The sequence goes on along the minus strand of NZ_JBMSEC010000002.1, from coordinate 628,641 downwards.
CGTCGACGCCCCCGACGCCCGGCCGCTGCCGCCGGCCTCGGGGCAGGGCGCCGACCTGGTGTTCCGCAACGTCGCCTTCCAGCATACCGCCCGCTCGGTGGGCCTGACCGACGTCTCATTCGAGGCCCCGCCGGGGACCACCACCGCCCTGGTGGGGCCGTCGGGCTCTGGCAAGACCACCATCGCGCGGCTGGCGCTGCGGCTGCTGGACCCGCAGTCGGGCCAGGTGCTGATCGACGGCGTCGACCTGCGCCAGGCGCGCCAGGACAGCCTGCGCAAGGCGGTGGCCCTGGTGCCCCAGGACGTCGCCCTGTTCAACGACACCCTCTACGCCAACATTGCCTTCGCCGACCCCTCGGCGTCGCCGGAGCGCGTCTGGGCCGCGGCCGAGGCGGCGGAGCTGACGACCTTCATCCGCGACCTGCCCCAGCAGATGGACACCAAGGTCGGCGAGCGCGGACTGAAGCTGTCCGGCGGCGAGCGCCAGCGCGTCGGCCTGGCCCGGGCGCTGCTGGCCGATCCGCGGCTGCTGATCCTCGACGAGGCCACCAGCGCGCTCGACGGGCGCACCGAGGCGGCGATCCAGGCGACGCTGCGCAAGGTCCGCACCGGCCGCACCACCCTGGTGGTGGCCCACCGCCTGTCGACCATCGCCGATGCCGACCAGATCCTGGTGATCCGTCGCGGGCGGGTGGTCGAGCGCGGCGATCACGCCACGCTGCTGGCCAACGGCGGCGAGTACGCCGCCCTCTGGCGGCGGCAGACCCGCAGCGAGGCTACTCGGCCGCCTCCGGAAATGGCGGGGGCGGAGTAAGCCCGGGCCGCCGGCCGCGCGCCGGGAAGGCGCCGCGGAACGGCCGCGTCGCCAGGCCGAGGCTGCGGCTGAGCGCCTTGGGCGCGGCCAGCGCCGCCGGGGTCAGGAACAGGGTCAGCAGGGTGGCGAACGACAGGCCCCACACCACCGTGGCCGACAGCTGCACCCACCATTCCGAGCCGGGGGCCTTGTAGTCGAAGCCGCCGTTGCGGAAGTCCGGGTGCATCTGGAACATCATCGGCAACAGGCCGATCACCGTCACCACCGTGGTCAGCATCACCGGCCGGAAGCGCTGGGTCGCCGCGCGCACCGCCGCGTCGTCAGCCTCGTAGCCGGCCCGGCGCAGCTGGTAGAAGGTGTCCACCAGCACGATGTTGTGCCCCACCACCACCCCGGCGAGGGCGACGATGCCGGTGCCCATCATGATCACCGAGATGTAGTCGAAGGTGTGGAACAGGTTCAGGTCCACGCCCAGCAGCACCCCCATGATGGTCAGCACCACCGCCGAGAGGGTCACCACCACGCCGTAGAAGCTGTTGAACTGCCACAGCAGGATCATGAACATCAGGAACAGGGTCACGCCCATGGCCGTGACGAAGAACACGCCGGCCTTCTGACCCTCCTCGTCGGCGCCGCGGAACTTCCAGCGCACGCTGGGGTCGATGGCCGCGGCCTTCAGCCAGGGACGCAGCTGGTCGATCTTCTGGTTGGGGGCCATGCCCTGGACGTTGGCCTGCACCACCACCAGCCGCTGGGCGTCGCGGCGGGCGATCCGCGTGACCTGCTGCGCCGGGGCCATCTTGACGAAATAGCTGGCCGGCACCGGGCCTGACGGGGTGGAGATCTTCAGCTTGTCGAAGGCGCTGAGGTTGCGGGCGTCCGGCGGGAAGCGCACGCGGATGTCCAGCTCGTCGGCGGCGTCGTCCGGCCGGAACTTGCCCACCAGGATGCCGTCGGTGACGAACTGGATCGCCTGGCCGACGGACAGCACGTCCACGCCGTAGCGGCCGGCCGCCACCCGGTCGACGGCGAAGTTCCACTCGATGCCGGGCGAGGTGCGGGTGTCCTCCAGCGAGACGATCTGCGGATCGGCGGCCAGGTGGGCGCGCACCAGGTCGGCCGCCTTGTTCAGCGCCACGGTGTCCTGGCTCTGCAGCTGGATCTGCACGTCCTTGCCCTGCGGCGGGCCGCTCTGCGGCAGCCGCAGTTCGGTCAGCACCCCCGGCGTCTCGCCCAGGCGCTTGCGGATGTCGTCGACGATGTCGACGCCGCGCAGGCCCAGCTTCTTCTCGCCGTCGAAGTCGACGAATTCCAGCTGCAGGCGGCCGATGGTGTCGTTGGGCGGCGCGTTGGGGCCGCCGCCGCCGAGCTTGCCGGCGCGCACGTCGATGGCGCGCACGCCCTTGACCCCGATCAGCCGGGTCTCGACCTGCCGCACCAGGTCGTTGGCGGCCTCCACCGACAGGTTGCCGCGCGCCATCACGAACACGGTCGCGTGGTCGGGGTCCTGCTTGAGGAAGAACTCGACCGCGTGCTTGTTCATGGCGAAGGGCACGATGATCGCCGCCATCACCGCCAGGGCGCCGGCGGTGACGATGAACGGATGCCGGCCCGCGGCGGTGAGGGTGCGGGCGTACCAGCCCATGAAGCCGGTCATCTGGCTCGGGTCGCCGTGCTCGGACTTCTCGATCTCGGCCAGGTGCCGCAGGTCCACGCCCTGTTTGCGGCCCACCAGCGAGCCCAGCGCCGGCGTGAAGATCAGGGCCACGAAGATCGACGCGCTGAGGGCGAAGAACAGGGTCAGGGGCAGGAAGCTCATGAACTTGCCCGGGATCGAGTTCCAGAACAGGAACGGCAGGAAGGCGCACAGCGTCGTCAGGGTGCCGTTGACCACCGGCCAGAACATGCGCTTGCCGGCGGCGGCGAAGGCCTCGCCCCGCGCCAGGCCCTCGGCCATCTTCCGGTCGGCGTACTCCACCACCACGATGCCGCCGTCCACCAGGATGCCCACCGCCAGCACCAGGCCGAACATCACCATCTGGTTGAGGGTGATGTGCATCGCCTGCAGGCACAGGAAGGTGATCATGAAGCAGGTCGGAATGGCCGCGCCGACCATGATCCCCTGGCGCACGCCCAGGGCGGCGATGACGATCAGCATCACCAGCAGGGTCGCGGTGATCAGCCCCGACTCCAGCATGGTCAGGGTGTGGGCGATGAACTCGCTCTGGTCGAAGGAATAGTCCGAGCGGATCGTCGGCGGCCAGTGCTTCTGCTCGGTGTTCACCGTGTCGCGCACGGCCTGGATGGTGTCGAGCAGGTTCGAGCCGGGCCGCTTGACCACGTACAGGGTGAAGGCGCGCTGGCCGTTGTAGCGCGCGATCGAGGTCGGCTCCTTGAAGGTGCGGTGCACCTCGCCGATGTCGCCGACGGTGACGATCTTGTCGCCGTTCTTCTTGATCGGCAGCAGCAGGATGTCCTTCGGCGACTGCACCACGCCGGGCAGCTTCACCGCGAACGACCCCTGGCGGGTCTGCACGTCGCCGGCCGGGACCAGCTGGTTGTTGCGCCCGATCACGTTGGCCAGGTCGGTGGTGGTGACGTTGTAGGCCTCCATCCGCGCCGGATCGATGGTGGCCTCCAGCACCTCCTCGCGGCCGCCGGCGATGTCGGCGCTGAGCACGCCGGGCAGGCCCAGCAGGCGGTCCTGCAGCGAGCGGGCGGTGGCGTAGAGGGTGCGCTCCGGCGCCGGACCCGACAGCACCACCCCCAGCACCGGCTCGTCGCTGATGTTGGATTCCTCGATGTCGGGCGGCAGGGCGTCAGGCGGGAACTTGGAGCGGGCCAGGTCGACCTTGGCGCGGACGTCCTCCAGCACCTTGTCCTTGTTGAAGTTGACCTCGAATTCCATGCTCACCACGGCCACGCCCTCGCGCGCCTCGGCGTTCATCTCCTTGAGGCCCTGCAGCGACTGCAGTTCGTGCTCCATCGGCCGCACCAGCAGCCGTTCGGCGTCCTCCGGGCTGACCCCGGGGTAGGGGACCACGACGGTGACGAACGGGATGGTGATGTCGGGCTGGGCTTCGCGCGGCACCTGGAAATAGGCCAGCAGGCCGAAGAAGGTCATCACCAGCGTCACCGCCAGGACCACCTTGCGCCGCTTCAGCGCGCCGTCGATGAGGCCGTCGATCATTGAGTCACGCTGATCATGGGGCGCACGCTCGTCCGGGACCCGGCGCTAGCGCGCCGAGACCCTGACCCTCTGGCCTTCGGACACATAGGATTGTCCGGAGACGATGATCCGCGCCTGGCCGTGCAGGCCGGAGATCCAGATGCCCTGCGGCGTCTCCTCCAGCACGCTGACCGGGGTGAAGGCCACGGTGTTGTCGGCCAGAACGGTGCGCACGCCCTGGCGGCCCGCGCTGTCCAGCACCAGGGCCGAGGTGATGGTCTGGTGCGCGGGGCCCACGCCGGCGGCGATCTGGATGTCGGCCGACAGGCCCGAGCGCACCCGGGAGCCCGGGTTCGGCACGGCGATCTCGACCCGATAGGTGCGGGTGGTTGGGTCGGCGTCGCGGGCGACGAAGCGCACCCGGCCCGTGATCACCTCGCCTGAGACCAGCTTCGCCGTCGCCGCGGCGCCCACCTGCACGCGCGAGGCCTCGGTCTCGGGCAGGTCGCCCACCACCAGCAGCGGGTCGAGCTCGATCACCGAGCCGCAGGACTGGCCGGGGCCGAGGTAGGCGCCCACCTCGGCGTCGCGGTGGTCGAACACCCCGGCGAACGGGGCGCGGATGTTGACCTGGTTCAGCGCCACCTCGGCCTGGCGCACCGAGGCCGAGGCCGAATCGAGGTTGGCCTGGTCGGCGAGCACCTGGGTCGGCGAGCGGAAGCCCTTGGCCGCCAGGCTGGCCGAGGCCTGCATCTGCAGCTGCTTGGATTTCAGGTTGGCCCTGGCCATGTCCAGCGACGCCTGCCGCGCGTCCACCGCCAGCCGGCACAACACCGTCCCGCCGCGCACGAAGGTTCCCTGCATGATCGGGGTCTGGGCGACGACGCCGGAGGTCTCGGCGCGGACGCTGACGGTGCGGGTGGCCTCGGTGCGGCCGCGCAGGGCGACGGAATAGGGGTGCGCCGCCTCCGGGGTGTCGGCGATCTTCACCAGCGGCGGGGCGTTGCTGGCGGCCACCGGCGCCGCCGCGGCCTGGCCGCCCTTGGCGTCATGCGACAGCAGCGGCTTGGCGATGATGTAGACCGCCACCACGAGGACGATCCCTCCGGCCACGGCATAGGACGACTTGATACGCATGAGTGGCTCTTGGTGGCGCGAGAGCCTGCGGTTCGCGCCGGTGAAGCGCGCCCCCACCCGCCCCCGGGAGGAATTCGACGACCGCGGTTTTGCGGCCGCCTATTTCAAGTCGCAAATGAAAAGGAAGACAGGTTTCCCATCTGCAACCTATGCGGCGGCAATTCTGGGCCTGACGGCGCGCCGTTCCTTGGCTAAAGGGAGAGCCGATTTCCAAGGCCGCAGCAGGAGGAGAAGGCGATGCGCTATCTGCACACCATGGTCCGCGTGAAGGACCTCGATCAGGCGCTGGACTTCTACTGCGACAAGCTGGGCCTGGTGGAGGTCAGCCGGGCCGAGAACCCGCACGGCCGCTTCACCCTGGTGTTCCTCAGCGCGCCGGAAGACGCCGAGGCCGCCAAGGCCAACCGGGCGCCGATGGTCGAGCTGACCTACAACTGGGACACCGAGGACTATCAGGGCGGGCGCAACTTCGGCCACCTGGCCTATCAGGTCGACGACATCTACGCCCTGTGCCAGCGGCTGCTCGACAAGGGCGTGACCATCAACCGGCCGCCGCGCGACGGGCACATGGCCTTCGTGCGCTCGCCGGACGGCATCTCCATCGAATTGCTGCAGAACGGGCGGCTGGAGCCGGCGGAGCCCTGGGTGTCGATGCCCAACGTCGGGGCCTGGTAGGCGCCGGGCCGCGCCGGGCGCGCGTCGTCAGGAGCGGCCGGCGCCCGGGCGGATGTAGAGCTCGACCACCCCGTCGGGGCTGACCTCGCGCCGCCAGCCGCGGGCCTGCGCATAGGCGCGGAAGTCGTCGTCGGCCGAACGGCCGTTCAGCCCCTTGCGCGGCTCCAGGCCCACCACCAGGGCGGCCGGCGGCGCGGCGTCGAAGGCCGCCGCCAGGGTGCGCGGGCTGACCGCGTGCAGCCCGGCCTGCCGGGCGTCGCCCAGCTGGTCGCCGGTGCGGTAGAAGAACGGGCCGGCGGCGAGGCGGGCGTCCAGGTCGTAGCCGCTGGCGGCGGCCAGTTGCGGCGCGGCGGTGGCGATGTCGCCGGCGACTCCGGCCGCGCGCAGGCGCGCGCCGACCCAGCGGCCCTCGTCCTGCAGCGCCAGCACCGGCGGCAGGTCGCCGCGCGCCAGGCGGACGACCGCGTCGCCGATCAGGTAGATCACTCGCCCCGCGCCGATCAGCGCCCCGGCCAGCACGGCGGCGGTGACCGCGCGGCGCCAGGGCAGGGCGCGCGGCAGGCCCTCTTCGCCGATCCCCCAGAGCACGAACAGCGCCGGCAGCAGCGGCAGGAAGTACTGGCGCTGGGTGGGTGTGGGGACCAGGGCGGCCAGCAGTCCCGCCAGCGCCAGGACCTCCACCAGCCGGCGTTGCGGCGAGGCGCGCACGCCGGCCCGCCAGCGCGCGACGCTGATCAGTCCCACCCCGGCCAGGACTTCCAGGGCCGGGCCTACGGCCAGGGCCAGAAGGCTGTCGGGCAGCTTGGCCAGGGCGCTCAGGCGCTGCGCCTGTCCGGTGGCGGCGTACCAGGCCGCCGGCGCCGTCTGGTGATAGAGAAGTGTATCGTAGACGTACGGGCCTGGGGCCGCGGCCAGCGCGGCCAGGCAGGGGGCGAGCCCCCCCACGGCGCCCAGGCAGAAGGCCGCCAGGCCCCCCACGCCGACCTGCCGTCGCCAGGCGGCCGCCACGAGGAACAGGCCCGCCGCGGCCAGCGGCAGCAGATAGAACACCTTGAAGCTGACGGCGGCCCCGAACCCCACGCCGGCCAGACCCCAGAGCGCGGCGGCGCGGCCTTCGCGCGCCGCGCCGAGATCCAGCGCCGCGAGGGCGGCCCACAGGCCCAGGCCGGCGGCCAGGGCGGGAAGGGCGTCGTTGCGCGCCACGCCGCACGAGAACTCGAAGATGTAGCAGGCCCCGAGCAGGGCGGTGACGGTGGCGGCCCGGGCCCGTTCGACCCCGAGCCGGACCTGCAGGCGAAACACCAGGGTCAGCAGAAGGGCGCCGGCCAGGGCGTTGGCCAGGCGGATGGCCAGCAGGGTGTCCGCGCCGGCCAGCCGGGCCAGGGGGGCGGTGAGCGCCGGCTGCAGCGGGGTCTGCAGGTAGACGAAGTCGGCATAGGGCCGAAGGCCACGGGCCGCGGCGAGGGCCGCGGCCACATACTGGCTCTCGTCATGGTCGACCGGCAGGGTGAAGGCCATCGCCGCCATGCCCGCCGCCGCCACGGTCAGCACCGCCAGGGTCCAGAAGGCCAGCAGGCCGGCGGCCGGGGCCCGCGCCGGGTCGTAAGCCCCGGGGAGGGCGACATCGGGGGCGCGGACGGGCGCTCTGGCGCTCTCGGGCATCGGCGGACCATTCGCACAGTTCGGACACGCCCCGGGACGGCCGCGGCGTGATGCGCGCCGCGCCGCGGCGGGGAACGCCCCTTCCATGCCAAGGTTGTCGAAATTATTGCAAGGCTTCGCCGTCCGGTGACGGCCCCGTCACCCGCCGAAACGGCGGCCTTGCCCCTGGCGCCGCTTCAGGCCGGCGAGCGCAGCGCTTCGGCCATCTGGCTGTCGGTTCGGCGCAGCGCGAAAAGGGCGCCCAGGGCGACCAGCGCCGGAACGATCGCCGACAGGCCCCAGATGCTGGGCGCAGCGGCGATGGCCGTGGCCACGGCGATCATGCCCGTAACGAGCAACTGGGCGATGCCGGCGACCAGCGAGCCGCTGCGGCGGCGGCGAAAGTCGGTGCGACGGGCGGGCTTGTTGTACCACGCGTTGATCAGGGCGCTGGCCACGGCGCATCCTGCGCATCCTGCCGCGGCGACCACGCCGGTCTGTGGCGACAGCGCGATCAGGACCACCAGCGGTGCGGCCAGCATCACCGCCACCGGCGTCAGCGCGGCGGCGAGCTTGGCCCGCAGCAGCAGGCCGACCGGGGTCGGCGAGGCGGCGAGCAGTTCCGGAGCATCCTCGGCCGACACCGTCACCCAGGCCAGGCTGCCGCTGACCTGGCCGGTCATCATCGCCAGCGCCGCCGCCCCGGCCGGCAGGGCGTAGGTCATCTGGCCATGCGCCTGGCGCAGCAGCAGGAACGCCAGCGGCAGCAGGTAGAGCACCCGCAGAAACACCTGCGACAGCAGGGCCGCGTCCCGCCACAGCAGCCGGAGCTCCTTGCGGAAGGTGGCGGCCAGGGCGCCCTGGGCGAACGGCCGGCCGCGATCACGGCTGCGGCGCGTCTTGCCGGCCAGGTCGATGCCGCTCGCCGCCGCGGCGTTGCGGGCGAAGCGTCCGCCCAGCCACTGGCTGGCGCCGAGGAACAGCGCCGCGCCGCCGGCCGTCATGCCGGCAAGGGGGCCGGGCTCGCCGAGCATGGCGCGCAGCGGCCAGGATGCGCCCGGAGGCAGGATCAGGCGGCCGTCGCCCACCGCGCGGGCGATGGACAGCCACAGGCTCGAGCTCCGCGCCCCGCCCAGCAGGGAGTGCGCCTGGCTGGCCAGGAAGAAGGCCGCGCCAACCAGCGCCGCCAGCACCTGGGCCACGGTGCGCGTGCGCCGCGGGCCCAGCAGGCCGAACAGGGCCGTGGCCAGCAGCAGGCCGCAGGCGCTGGCCGCCAGGGCCAGATCGGCCAGGACCAGCAGCGCCCCGAGCCAGCGCCAGTGACCCAGCAGGGCGATCGGCAGCATGAGAGGGACCGCGAGCATCGCGAAGGCGGCGAAGACGTTGGCGGCGATGGCGGCGAAGCGCACCGCCAGCACCTTGCGCGGCGCGATCGGCGACGAAAACAGCAGGTCCAGGTCGCCACGGCCGTAGAGCGCCAGCGTCGCCGCCGACAGGGTCTGCGACAGCATCAGGGTGAACACCACGGCGCAGATGATGTCGCCGACCACGATCGACAGGGGGACCACGGGAATGCCGGTGCGCCGGAGAGCGACGCCCGCCGGCAGCCCCAGCGCGAACACCAGGACCAGCGCCGCGACCGTCAGCACGATGGCGCGGGTGCGGCCGATCCGGCCGAGGCTGTCGCGCAGGCCCAGCCGCATCTCGGCGGCGAGCAGCCAGAGCGTGGACCCGGGACGGCCGATCACGCCGGCTCAGCCTCGCCGATCAGGTCCAGGAACACGTCCTCGAGCGTGCCGTCGCGCTCGCCGGCGCGGGTGCGCAACTCCTCCAGCGTGCCCTCGGCCAGCAGTTGGCCGCCCTTGATGATGCCGATGCGGTCGGCGATCCGCTCGGCCACCTCCAGGATGTGGGTGGTCAGGATCACCGTGGCGCCGCCGGCCACGCGCGCCTGCAGCAGGTCCTTCACCTGGCGCGCCACGGCGGCGTCGAGGCCGGTGAGCGGCTCGTCGAGGATCAGCAGCCGGGGGTCGTGGATCAGGGCGCCGGCCAGCGCCGCCTTCTGCTTCATCCCGCGCGAGAAGCCCTCGCAGCGCTGGCTGCGGTTCTCCCACAGCCCCAGCCAGGTGAGCAGTTCCTCGGCCCGGGTCCGGGCGGTCGCGCCGTCCACGCCCCACAGGCCGGCCACGAACTCGAGATATTCCAGCGGCGTCAGCCGGTCGTACAGCATCGGCTCGTCCGGCGCCCAGGCGATGACCTGCTTGGCCGCCGCCGGCTGGGACAGGGCGTCGATGCCGAACACCGAGATCGCGCCGCCGTCGGGCTTCAGCAGCCCCGCCACCATGCGCAGGGTGGTGGTCTTGCCCGCGCCATTGGGACCGAGCAGGGCGTAGAGTTCGCCGGCCCGCACGGTGAGGTCCAGGCCGTCGACCGCGCGCTGGGCGCCGTAGAGCTTGGTGAGGTCCCTCAGAACCAGGGCGTCGGTCACGCGAAAGCTTTCTCCGGTCCGCGCGACGGCGCGGCCACCGGCGCGACTATGCGGCAGCCCGCGCCCCGCCTCAACCGCAGGCCGCCTGGGCGCCCGGCCTCAATCGTGTCCTTGTCGGAAACCGCCGCGAAATGCGGCCGAAACCCGCGCGACGTAAGGCGAGGGGGCCGACGCCCTTTCGCCGGGCGCGCCGGCGCCTATGTTGTTGGCGATGCGGCGCGCGTCGCCGCGGCAGTGACCGTCGGCCAGATTGACCCGCGGCCTCTGAAGGAGGTCCTGATGAAGACGATTTTCGCGGCGCTGGCGAGCGCGACCCTGCTGGCCGCTCCTCTGGCCAGCCTGCCGACTCCGGCCGCGGCTCAACATCACGGTGGCGGGGGCGGCGGTGGTGGTGGCTGGCACGGTGGTGGCGGTGGCGGCAGCGGCGGTTGGCACGGCGGCGGCGGCGGCTGGCACGGCGGCGGCGGTGACTGGCATGGCGGTGGCGGCTGGGGTCATGGCGGTGGCTGGGACCACGGCGGCGGCTGGGGCCACGGCTACTATGGCGGCGGCTATCCCTATTTCTGGGGCGGCCTTGGGCTGGGCTACTGGGCCGGCTCGCCCTGGTACTACGACTACCCCGCCTACTACGGCTATCCGCCCTACTACGGATACAGCTACGAGACCGTGGAGCCGGCCGACGGCGACTACAGTTACGACAGCTACGACGACGAGGGCGGAGCCCCGCCGCCATCGCGCGCCGCGCCGCCCCCGGTCAACGCGGCTCCCCCGAACGCCCAGGGGCAGAGCTCTCAGGCCTGTGGCCAATGGGTGTGGGACGCCGGCGCGAACAAGTACAACTGGGTCGGCTGCTGAGGCGCCGGCGGGGCGTGGCAGGCCGGCCGAAGCACCGGCTCTGACCTGACCGGGGCTATTGGCCCCGGTCGTCGTCCTTCTGCAGCGTCTGGCGGTCGAACACCGCCTGCTGCCCGGGGGTCAGCGCATTGTAGAAGGCGATCACGGCCTGGCCCTGGCGGCGCAGGTCGGCGAGGTCCTGCTGCATGGTGGCGTCCAGCAGCGCGATGCGTCGCGGCGTGGTGAGCCGCGGCATCATCGCCTCCGTCTGCTGGTGGCGAGCGGCCCCGCCCGGCGTGGGCCGCAGGGCGGCCTCGTAGGCCCGCCAGGCGTCCTCCTGGGCCGGGGTCAGGCGAAGGGCGTCGTGCAACTGGCCCAGGCGCGGCGGCGCGGCCGACTGGGCGGCGGCGACGGACAGGGCGCCGAGGCTGAGCGCCAGGCCAAGGATCACACTGGAAATCGCAATACGCACGGGGGGAACCTCTCTCGATCCGGGGCGCCATCGCGGCGCGCACGTGGCGGCCCTCCTGGCCGGCATCTGGCGGAAGATGTCTTGCACGGATCGCGTTCCCCGATGCGCCCAATTGCGTGTCCTCGCGGCAGCCGTCGCCAACTGCCGGGCCGATAGCCTGGAAGGACCCGACCCGTGAGCCTCGACCCCAAGATCCGCGCCAGCCTGACCCTGCCGGCGATCTGCGCGCCGATGTTCCTGGTCACGGGGCCGGCCCTGGTGCGCGAGGCGTGCAAGGCCGGGGTGATCGGCGGCCTGCCGCGCCAGAACGCCCGCAGCCTGGAGGAATTCGAGGCCTGGCTGGCCGAGATCACCCAGGCGCTGGACGCGCACCGGCAGGCGCATCCGGCCGCGCGGATCGCGCCGATCGCGGTCAACTATCCGACCCGCATGCCGCCCGACGAGCTGGCCGCCAACATGGCGCTGTGCGCCCGCTACGGCGTCGAGATCATCATCAGCGTCGGCGGCGACCCCACCGAGCTGATCCAGCGCGTGCACGATTTCGGCGGCAAGGTGTTCCACGACGTGACCAGCCTGCGCTTCGCCGAGAAGGCGATCGCCGCCGGGGCGGACGGGCTGAACTGCATCGGCGCGGGCGGCGGCGGCCACTCGGGCACGATCAGCCACCTGGCCCTGATCCCGCGCCTGCGGGCCATCTATGACGGGACCCTTGTGATGGCCGGCGCGGTCTCCACCGGGGCGGTGATCCGCGCCGCCGAGGTGCTGGGCGCCGATCTCGCCTACCTGGGCACCCGGTTCATCGCCACCCAGGAGGCCGATGCGCCGGACGAGTACAAGCAACTGCTGGTGAGCCAGACCTCCACCGACCTCGCCTATACCGGCGACATCGCCGGCGTGCCGGCCAACTGGATGGTCGAGAGCATTCGCCGGGTGGGTCTCGATCCGGACAATCTGCCGACGCCGCTCGGCCGCGGCATGCGCCACGACCACCTGCCGCCGGGCGTCACACCCTGGCGCAACCTGTGGAGCGCGGGGCAGGGGATCGACCTGATCGACGACATTCCCAGCGTCAGCGCCCTGGTCGCCCGGCTGCGCGCCGAATACGTCGCCGCCTGCCGCACGCCCAGCCTGATCGACCAGGCCCTGGAGGCGCAGGGCGCGGTGGCGTGACGATGGCGCACGGTGCGGCGCAGGCTGCGGCGCCCGGGTCCTAGTCGACGTCCAGCTCGCTCCCCGTCGGCTCGTCCGCCTGGGCGTGGCGATCGATGGCGTCCAGCACCGCCTTGGGATCCGAGGGGCGGCGCATGCCCGCAGCCTCCGGGTCGTGCCGCTCGCCGACGGACGGCAGATCGCGGCGCAGATCCTCCAGCAGCTCGATGATCTTGGCGCTGCGCCGGTCGGACAGCAGCGCCAGTTCCAGGGTCAGCTTGTCGCGGCGCTCCGCCAGCTGGCCGGCCCGGCGTTGCGCCGCCAGGATCAGCATGGAGATCAGCAGCGCCGTCACCGTGGCGATCAGCTCCAGCCACGCAAAGGGCGGCCGCGCGACCGCGTCCGGCCCGGTCAGAAGCACCGCCAGGCCGATCCAGAGGACCACCGCCACCGTCAACCCGAGCGCCACCGCCGGGCGGCCCAGGGCGTCCACCAGCCGCTCGGCGCGGCGCTCCAGGGCGGAGGACGCCCGGTGATGCTCGGCGTGGAAAGAGGTCAGGTCCGCCACGGAGGCCTCGAGGTGGAGGCCGACGTCGGCTGCCTCAGGGGCCGCCGCGGAAGTCGCCTGGCCGGCTGGGGCGGTGGACGGCGGGTTCATCCGTGCCCAACGTCCCGCTCGGCGCTCAGTTCGCCGGGGCGGGCCAGGGGCGGAACGCGGGCAGGCTCCGGGGCGTTGGGCTCGCGCCTGGAGCGCCTGCAAGATGAACAATTTCTTCGAGACCTTCGCCAACCGCACGTCCCGCGCCATGGGTCGGCCGATGACCTTCGTGCTGTGCGTGCTGCTGATCCTGGCCTGGGCGCTGAGCGGCCCGATGTTCCACTTCTCGGACACTTGGCAGCTGGTGATCAACACCGGCACCACCATCATCACCTTCCTCATGGTGTTCCTGATCCAGAACAGCCAGAACCGCGAGGGCGAGGCGCTGCAGGCCAAGCTGGACGAGCTGATCCGGGCCCTCGACCAGGCGCAGAACCGCTTCATCGCCTTGGAAAAGCGGCCCGAGCAGGAGATCCTGGAGATGCGGGAGGCCTGCGAGGCGGAGGCCGGTGAAGGCGAGCTCGAGCCGTCCAGCGCCGGCGTTACGGGCAGCCGGTCCGTGGCGGCGGTGACGGCCAGCTAGGGCGGCGTCGGCCGTGCGCTCACCCCGAGCCGCCGGCGGAACGCGGCATCCGGAGCGCCGTTGGGCGGGGGAGGGCGGCATCGGGCCGCCCGCCACGCCGCTCGCCGCAGCGGCCGGAGTGCGCAAAATGCTCGGATGGGCTCTCGTCTTCCTGGTCATCGCCCTGATCGCGGGCGTCCTCGGCTTCACCTCGATCGCCGGCGCCTCGATCGCCATCGCCAAGCTGGTGTTCCTGATCTTCCTGGTGCTGTTCGTGGTGTCCCTGGTCATGCGCCTGATCCGTGGCCGACCGGTGGTCTAGCGACGCGGCGGACGCGCCCGACGCCGTACACGGTGATTGCTGGCGCCACCCGCGCCGTCGAATCTTTGTCTGGGGCGCGTGGCCCGGCTGTCGAAAGTGACGGGCAGGCAGCTCTGGCTGGCCGCTCACGTTTCTTGGCGTAAGCCCAACTGGATCGGCAACGCCGTCTTGAACGCCTGGGGCCTCAAAAAGAAGGGCGACTGGAAGATGCGGGTGCGGCGTCTGACCAGCGGGCTGGCGGCGCGTGGCATCATCGAACGGCTCGAGACGCCGGCGACGAAGTATCGGATGGTCGGGGTCTACCGGTTTTCGGACGGTGCGCTTGCAGCGCTGGATACGCTCACCCACCGCCAGGCGGGCGCCGCGTAGTTCGTCCGGGAAGGAGATCCGCTGCCGTTTCAGAATATCCGCCGACGTCGCGCCAGGTTGGGAAGACGATAGGGAAGTCTGCGAACGCGGACGGCTTGGACAGGTTTCGAGACCTGACGGCTCAACAGGCGCTGACGAACTGGATCGCGGGCAAGGAAAACAGGGTTGCGACCGCGAAGCCGATGCTGGTCAGCACGCCCGCCAGCGCCATGAAGCGGGAACGGCCCTCGCCGATCGCCAGGAGCGTGTGCGTCCCGCCTTCATGTTCGCCCCTGGTCGCTCGCCAGGCCTGAAGGGCGATCATCGCGGCGCTCGCGCTGATCAGGAGCGAGAGGGCCATCACGCCGAGCTGAAACCCGTGCACGTTCGCGATCGTCGGAAGGCCCAGGGGTTCGGTCCCCGGCAAGCAGGCTTCCTGCGCCAGCGTGACGTTGACCACTTCTCCCACGCCCCACGCCACCGGCCCCGCGCACAACCCAAAAAGAAGGGCGGCCAGACCGGTCTTCGAGCGATGCGGGGAAGGATGGACGGGCTTTTCGAGGTCGAACGCGGTCATGTCTCAGCCAAGCCTTGGGGTCAGGAAGAAGGTCGTGAAGACGACCAGCCAGACCGCGTCGACGAAGTGCCAATAGAGAACGCCCACGGTGACATGGAGATGCCGCTTGGCGCTGAAACGCCCGAGGGCCGCCCACAGGGTCAGGCAAGCCAGCATGAACAGGCCCACGGCCACGTGGGCGATGTGGACACCGGTGATGGTGTAGAACAACGAGCCATAGGCGTCCGTCCGCGGGCTGAACGGCTTGTGCATCCAGTCGTGGACCTGAACAGCCACGAAGGCCGTCCCGAGGATGAGCGAGAGCACGAGCCCGGCGACCAACCGCGGCGAGGATCCTCTTTCGATCCCCCGCTGTCCCCACCAGGCCGTCAGGCTGGAGGCGAGGAGGATGGCGGTGTTGATCGCGGCCGACAGGATCGGTGGCGCGCCCGAGGGTGGCCAGGGGCCCGGCGCCTGTGAGGCCAGCAGGAAATAGCTGAACAGCAGGTAGACGAAGAGCGCCGCCTCCGTGGCGATCAGGAAGACGAGGCCGTACCAGCCGGAGGCGCGCACGCCCTGCGGGGCCACCGGCAGCGCCGTCGGGGGTACAAGGGCATCAGACACGGGCGGTCTCCGTCTCCGGAATCGGCGGAGGACTGGGCGCCAGCCATGCCGCGCCGACCAGGGCGCTCAGGGCGCCGCCGAGGCAGGCGAGCCACCAGAGATGGACCAACAGGCCGGCGAATCCCACGGAGAGCGCGGCCGCCAGCAGGAGGGGGGCGAGGCTGTCCTCGGGCATGCGAAGGATGGCGTCGGCTTCCGCATCGAGCACAGTGGTCGCCAGGGTTTCGCGACCATGCTCCAGCGCGATGTCGGTCTCCAGCACCGAGCGGCCCGTGCCGTGCTCCAGGCGTCCTTCCCAAAGCGGGTGGCGGCTGGCGACGATGGGGATGCGCCGGAAGTTGTAGGCCGGCGGCGGAGAGGAAACGGACCACTCGAGCGTCGCGGCGTCCCAGGGATTGGGGCCGGCCGGCGCGCCGCGAGCGCGGCTGATGGCGAGATTGTAGAGGGTGATGAGCACGCCGGCTGCGAAGACACCTGACCCGATCGAGGTCACCAGGTTGGCGGTGTCCCAGCCCATGTGGGACGGATAGGTGTAGATCCGCCGCGGCATCCCCATCAGTCCGCTTAGATGCATGGGGAAGAAGGCCAGGTTGAAGCCGATGAAGGATACCCAGAAGCTCCATTGACCCAGCCGCTCGCTGGTCATGCGGCCGGTCATCTTGGGGAACCAGTAGTAGAGACCGCCGATCACCGGGAAGACGTTGATGCCCAGCAGGACGTAGTGCAGGTGCGCGACGACGAAATAGGTGTCGGTCAGTTGCCAGTCGAGGGGAACGGCGGCGGTCATGAACCCCGACACCCCGCCGATCACGAACAGCATGATGAAGCCGGCGAAGTACAGGAACGGCGTCTTGAACACAGGCCGGCCGACCCAGATCGTGCCGAGCCAGGCGAAGACCGACACGGCGCTGGGGATGGCGATGATCATGCTGGCGGCGCCGAAGAAGGACAGCGCCAGGGCGGGCAGTCCGGTGGCGAACATGTGGTGGACCCACACGCCGAAGCCGACGACCATCGTCGTCACCGTGGCCAGGGCGACGGCTGTGTAGCCGACCAGCGGCCGGCGGCAGAAGGTCGGCAGGGCGTCCGAGACGATCCCCATGGCCGGCAGAACCAGGGCGTAGACCCACGGGTGCCCGAAGACCCAGAAGAGGTGCTGCCACAACAGCGGCTGGCCGCCGGCCTGAGGATCGTAGAAGTGCATGCCGAAGGTGCGGTCGAGCCACAACAACAGGCAGGCCGCGCTGAGGGCGGGCACCGCGAAGAGGTTGGCCACGGAGGCGGTCAAGGTCCCCCAGACCAGGATCGGCATGCGGTTGATCGACATGCCGGGCGCGCGGGTCCGCATCAGGGAAACGATGAAGTTTATCGCGCCGACGGTGGTCGAGACGCCCAGGAAGATCAGGCCCAGCGCATAGACGTCGATGTTCAGGCCCGGGTCGTACTCCTTGCCTGCTAGCGGCACGTAGTTGAACCAGCCGGCGTTGGGCGCCTGGCCAATCAGGAACGTCGAATAGATGAACACGCCCGACGCCAGGAAGACCCAGTAGGAAAAGGCGTTGAGCCGCGGGAACGCCATGTCCCGCGATCCCAGCAGAAGCGGCCACAGATAGTTGGAGAATCCCGAGAGCATCGGCAGCGCATAGAGGAACACCATCGTCACGCCGTGCATGGTGAAGAGCTGATTGTACTCCACCGGCGTAAGCAGCGTCTGGTCCGGCCGGGCGAGTTGCGCGCGCATGATCAGGGCTTCCACCCCGCCGATCGCCAGAAAGGCGAAGGCAGTGATCAGGTAGCGCTTGCCGATCTCCTTATGATCGACGCTCGACAGCCAGCCGATGAATCCGGGTCGCGTCTCCCAGGTGGCCGCAAGGCCTGTGTCCTCGGGCGGCGGAAAACGATCGAATGTGGTGTCAGCCATGTCTCCCGCCCTTCAAGTCAGCGACTGCAGATAGGCCACCACCTTGGCGCGGTCGGCGGCGGAAAGCGGCGCCTTGGGCATGAGGACGCCCGGCTTGATCGCGTCCGGATCGGAGATCCAGGCGCTGAGGTGGGCGGCGTCGTTGGGGATCGTTCCTGCGGCAAGCGTCGCGCGGCCGGCGATGTGGCTGAGGTCAGGACCGACGATCGCCCCCGCGGGCGTGCCGCTCACGGTGTGGCAGCTTGCGCAGTGCGCCGCGAAGAGCTCTGAGCCCTGCGCGACCGTCGCGTCGGTCGGCGCCGCCGGCGGGGCCAGTTGCCGGTCGCGCCAGGCGTTGAACTCGGCCGGACTTTCGGCGGTGACGAAGAAGGCCATTCGCGCGTGCTGCAGGCCGCAGAACTCGGCGCACTGTCCCCTGTAGCGCCCCGGCGCGCTGGCCTGGATCCAGGTCACGTTCGTGACCCCCGGAATGACGTCCATCTTGCCCGCCAGCTTCGGCACCCAGAACGAATGGATGACGTCGGGCGAGGAAAGAACGACCCGCACCGGTTGCCCGGTTGGAATGTGGATCTCGTTGGCGGTGGTGAACACGCGGCCAGCGACGGGGTCCATGTAGCGGACCTCCCACCACCACTGATGCGCCGTGACCTCCAGCGTCAGCTGCGGCTTGCTGGCCGGATGCATCACCTGGCCGAGGACAAACAGGGTCCACACCGTGCAGGCCGCCAGGACCGGCACGGAGAGGCCCAGGCCGACGTAGATCCAGGCGAGGCCAGCGTTGGGGCTCGCGCCCGGCTCCAGCGCGAAGGCTCCGGCCGGGGCGGGCGGCCGCCGGCGCCAGATGCCCGCGACCAGGGCGAGGGTCACGATGACGGTCACCGCGATGGAGATGCCGCCCAGGCCCCAGGCCAGCTGGGTCAGCGGCTTCGCCGCCGGCCCGGCCGAACTCAGGTAGGAGAGCGGACTGCCGGTCATGGGTTGGGCGATTGCGCAGCCGGCGCCGACGCGCCCTTGCTTCCGCTCTGGGCGCCTGTGCCGGCGCCCTTGCCGGTGGCCCTCGCCGCATGGTCGCCTTGCAGGGCGCCCTGGTAGTCGTCGGGCGGCGTCGCGCCGCCGAAGGACTGGATGTAGGCGACCAGCTGCCAGATCTGGTTCGGGGGAAGCGCGCGCCGCCAGGCGGGCATGCCCTGCGGGTGGCCGTCGGCGATGCTGCGGTAGATCGCGCCGGGCGAGCCGCCGTAGCGCCAGTAGCTGTCCGTGAGGTTGGGGCCCATGGAGCCGCCCAGGTCATAGCCGTGGCACCCAGCGCAATTCATCTGCACGAACAGCTGCTTGCCCGCTGCGATCGCCTGGGGTTGACCCTCCAGGGGATTGTGGATCGAGGCGCCGAGGGTCGACCGAGCGCCCCCGGCGAGGTCGCCGCCAGGGAGACCTTCCGGGCTGCCGGAGTACGGCGCCTTCGGCTGATCGGGGCGGCCGCCGTTCGGACCGCAGGCGAAGAGGGTCAAGGCTGCGACAGCCAGAAGGCATCGCGTGGCGGCGACGTGTGTCATGGCTGGCCTGGCTTCGCGGCCGGAGACGCGGTGGCCACGGCGGGGACACCTTGCTGGCCGCCCAGGCTGAAGACGTAGAGGGTGTTGCCGCGGGCCGGAAAGCCGGGCTGCTTGCTCTCCACCATCGCCGCCCCGCCAACGCCGGTGTAGACCGCGACGTATTGCTGCCCGTCAGGCCCGGTGTAGGTCATCGGCTGGGAGATGATCCCCGAGCCCAGCTTTTGGGACCACAGAACCTTGCCGGTTCGCGCGTCGGCGGCGCGGAACCAGCCGTCGACCGTGCCGTAGAACACCAGGTCCGAGGCGGTGGCGAGCGCGCCGCTCATGACCATGAAATTCTCCGGGATCTCCCACACCTTCTTCCCGTGGACCGGATCCCAGGCGATGAAGGCGCCCCAGTTGCCGCCGGGGCCGGCGTGCCGGGTCATCTCCATGCCGTCGTAGGGCGTGCCGGCGATGTAGGACTGCGGATGGTCGGTCACGTCCATGCAGACGTTGAACATGCCGGTGTAGAGCAAGCCGGTGCGCGGCGAGAACGCCGAGGGCTGCCAGTCCTTCACCCCGATGTCGGTCGGGCAGGCGTTGGCGAGCTTGACGTTGGGCTTGGGCTGCATCGCCGGATTGACGATCGGCTGGCCCGTTGTCATGTCGATGCCGGTCGCCCAGTTCAGGTTGCCGAACGGCTGGGCGACCAGCACTTCGCCCGTCTGGCGGTCGATGGTGTAGGCGAAGCCGTTGCGATTGAACTGGACCATCGCCTTGCGGGTCTGGCCCTTCCAGGGGATGTCGATCAGCACGTTCTCGTTGACGCCGTCATAGTCCCACTGGTCATGCGGCGTGAACTGGAAGGCCCATCTGGCCATGCCCGTATCGGCATCGCGGGCCCAGACCGTGGCGCTGAAAAGGTTCAGCCCCGGGCGTTGCGCCGGCACCCGAGGGCTCGGATTGGCCGTGCCATAGTAGATGAGCTTGAGTTCCGGATCGTAGCTGACCCAGCCCCAGGAGGCTGAGCCTCCATGCACCGCCATGCCCTTGGGCCAGGTCGTTTCGCCCAGGTCCTTGCCCTTGAGCCACGGGTAGAAGGGCTTGTAGTCGGCGCCAACCTTGGTCTGGTCGTCCGGGCCGGTGTTGTAGGCGCGCCAAAGCTCCTTGCCGGTCTTGACGTCCAGGGCGGCGAGCCAGCCGTGGACGCCCATTTCGCCGCCCGAGTTGCCGACGTAGACCTTGTCGCCATAAACGGTGGCCGCCATCGTCATGGTCGCCCCGTTCTCGACATTGTCCATCTTGGTGCGCCAGACCTCCTTCCCGGTCTTGGCGTCGACGGCGACGGTATGGGCGTCGAGCAGGTTGTAGATCAGCTTGCCGTCGGCCAGCGCCCAGCCGCGCAGGACGGCGTCGCAGCAGGCCTTGCCGATCGCCATCGGCGACGGGTTGGGCGCGAAGCTCCACTTGATCGGCGCGCCGGGTTTCGTGAGGTCCAGGGCGTAGGCGATGTTCGGAAACGGCGTCACGACGTACATGGTGTTGTCGACGACCAGCGGCGCGCCCTCGTGGCCGTACTGCGTTCCGTCCGAGAAGGTCCAGGCGACCCTGAGCTGAGCGACGTTGGCGGCGTTGACCTGGGTGAGGGGACTGTAGCGGGTGTTGGCGTCGTCGCGCCCTTCGCTCGGCCACTCGCCGGGGGGCGGATTGGGCGCCAGGTTCGCGGTCGCTCCCGTCCATCCGGCGAGATGTTCCACAGGCGCGGAGAGGCCCTTGTTGGGATCCTGGGGCTTGTGGCAGCCGGCCATGGCCGCCAAGGCGACCAGGGCGATGCCATGCACGACGCGCCGATGTAGCGGGGATGCGAGCAACATCGAAGCTCCGTCAGGCCAGGGCGTTGGGGCGGGCTCGCTCGCTCATGGCCCTGGCGAGGGTGGCAAGCGTGACGGCGAGGAAGATGCTGCACCCCGGGACCCACATGATGAGCCCGCCGAGCTGTTGATCCGAAGCCTGGGTGAGGCCCCAGGCGTAGGGGGTCAGCGCAT
Organism: Caulobacter sp. KR2-114; assembly: GCF_049446115.1. Classification (NCBI taxonomy): domain Bacteria; kingdom Pseudomonadati; phylum Pseudomonadota; class Alphaproteobacteria; order Caulobacterales; family Caulobacteraceae; genus Caulobacter; species Caulobacter sp. KR2-114. Next base: position 607,751 of record NZ_JBMSEC010000002.1, on the reverse strand, counting down.
GGGGCGCGTAGAGCAGGCGGGGCGTGAGGGTGATGATCGCCCCCAGGAAGGTCATCTGAAGGGTCGAGGCAGCGCCCACCGCCAGAGCCGACGTGGCGCTCTCAGGGGCCGTCCTGAGCATGATGTTCCAGACCATCAGGGCGGCCGCGAACACCGTCAGATGCATCAGCCAGTAGACGGCGGGGCTGGCGAAGGTGGCGTCATAGGGACCCGGCGCATGCCAAATCCACAGCGCTACGGCGAAGGCCGCCGCCGAACTGGCGGGGCCGCAGGCGGCTTGAAGCGGCCGGCCGCCCGGGAGGCGGTCCAAGGTCCATGGCCCGAGGGCGGCAAGGGCCGCGCCCGGCCTGCCGAGGATCACCAACGGCGCCGCGATCAGGGCCAGGATCATGTGCTGTCCGACGCGGGCGCTGAACAGCGATACGGAGAGGGCGCACAGCGGCGAAACCAGCGCCGCCGCGCCGATCGTCCACCCACCGGCGAAGGCGGCGCGTCGCCAGCTGGGAATTGAACCCACCGCCTGGCGCCGCGTAGCCCCGACAATATAGACCGCGAGGGTCGCCAGAAGGGCGGCGATCAGGATGGGATCGAGGTTCCATCGCGCCATCAGCGCTCCTGGCGCGGGCGGAGCGCCGCAATAGGCCGTGGCCGTGGCCGCGGACGCGAACCTCAGCATTTCCCGCTCCTTCCCGCCCAAGACAGGTGATACCTCGTGTCACGAGGTATTCTTCAAACTCCCAATCTTTCGGTCTGTTCCACCACTGGGCGGCGAACGTGCGCCGCAAGGGCGGGCGGCGGGTTCGCAACGCTTCTGGAGACGCCTGGACGTCAGTCTCGAAATTGTTCCAGCTCGGCCACAAGGCCTCGAAGGGCTTCAGCCGAAGTCGCCAATTCCTCGAAGCCGGCTTTGGACAACTCGCCGAGAATCTCTTCGCCCTTGGCCGTGATGCTGACGCAGACGGTGCGCCGGTCTTCGCGGGACGGTTCTCGAACGACCAGGCCGGCGTTCACGAGGCGGGCCACCAGTTCCACGGCGCTGTGGTTCTTGATCAGCAGATGTTGCGCCAGCTCGCTGATCGAGATTGTTTCGCGGCCCGGATAGCCGCCCTTGATCGACAGCAGCGCCTGATGCTGTTGCGGCGTCAGCCCGACGCTGCGGGCGTTCGCCTCCGTCCGGGCGAGGAATTCCCGCAAAGCCAGGCGGAAGGCGGCGAGGCGCTGGTATTCGCTCGGGCCCAGCTTGATCGCTCTCGCCATGCCCTACTCCTGCGCCGGGTGAACCGGCGGCCAGGATTGGTCGCCTCGTCGACGCCGAGCCTCCATCGATCTTGATCGCAGCCTCCGATCAGGACAACGGCCCAACGCGGTGGTGCGGGCCGGCGGGTCGGTCAGGGATCTCGACGGGCGGCGGGGCGGACGGGAACTCCTGAGGCGTCGGATCGGCAGGCCGTTCCTGCGGCGGTGGCGGGACGGCCGGATCCTGGCCGGGGGGCGCCGGCTGCGGATCGGAGGGCTGGGTGATGGGCATGAGGGTCTCCTGGCCGGGCGGACGGCGTTTGTGGTCCAGTCCGGAACACCTCGGCGCAACCGCCGTTCCTGGCTCTGGAACCCAGGGAGACGAAGATGAGCCAGACCGAACGCGAAGGTTTCGCCGAGGCGGGCAAGCGGGTCGCCGAGGCCGAACGCCGGATCCAGGCGCAGGTGCGCGCCGCCGAGAGCCGCTCGTTCGCCGAGAAGGGAGAGGCTGAAAAGGGCGGCGGGGCCATGCAGGCCGGCGCCCGACGCTATCCGGAACCCCCGTTTCCACAGCAGCACCAGGACAAGCCCGGCGTGGAGGCGGCGCTGCGCCCGCAGCCGATGTACGACGCCCCCTTCTACAAGGGTTCGGGCAAGCTGGAAGGCAAGGCGGCCCTGATCACCGGCGCCGACAGCGGCATCGGCCGCGCCGTGGCCGTTCTGTTCGCCCGCGAGGGGGCTGATGTCGCCATCGCCCACCTGGATGAGGCGCAGGACGCCGAGGAGACGCGCCGCGCCGTCGAGGGCGAGGGCCGCCGCTGCATCGTGCTGGCCGGCGACGTCGCCGACCCGAAGTTCGCCCAGCACGCCGTCGCCAGCACGCTGGAGGCCTTCGGCAGGCTGGACGTGCTGGTCAACAACGCCGCCTTCCAGGAGCATGTACAGGCGTTCGAGGACCTGACCGAAGACCACTTCGACCGCACCCTGCGCACCAATCTCTACGGCTATTTCCACCTGGCCAAGGCGGCGGTGCCGCACATGGCGGAGGGTTCGGCCATCGTCATGACGGGGTCCGTGACGGGCATCCTCGGCAACAAGGACCTGCTGGACTATTCGATGACCAAGGGCGGCATCCACGCCTTCACCCGCTCGCTGGCGACCCACCTGATCGACAAGGGCATTCGCGTGAACGCCGTGGCCCCCGGCCCGGTCTGGACGCCGCTCAATCCCGCCGACAAGCCGGCGGAGGCGGCCGCGAAGTTCGGCTCGGACACGCCCATGCGCCGGCCCGCGCAGCCCGAGGAGATCGCGCCCGCCTACGTGTTCCTCGCCTCGCCACAGTGCTCCAGCTACATCACGGGTGAGATCCTGCCGATCATCGGCGGCTATGCGGGAGGCTAGGGGCGGACGGGACGGCGCGCCGGCGGCGCCTGGAACCCCAGGTACAGCTTGCGCGTTAGCGGCAACCTGGGGATTCGGCGCGGGGTCAGGCAGTGTTTCGAGGGGCGGGCCTCTGCTTGGGGGCGATGACGGCGGCCTTGGGCGCCGCGCACGCGCATGCACAGACCGCGCCAGGACCGACCAGCGCGGTCGAGGATCTGCGCAACCTCAGCGTCGACCAGCTTGCCGACATCGACGTCTCGTCGGTGCGCAAGACGCCCGAGGCGCTGAGCGGCGCGCCGGCAGCGATCTATGTCATCACCCACGACGACATCGTCCGGTCCGGGGCCCTGAGCCTCGCCGAGGCGCTGCGCCTGGCGCCCAACCTGCAGGTGGAGCAGGCCAGCGCCAGCCGCTACGTGATCACCGCCCGAGGACTGACCGGCGCCGACAACGCCCAGAACTTCTCCAACAAGCTGCTGGTGATGGTGGACGGGCGGACGGCCTATTCGCCGCTGTTTTCCGGCGTCTACTGGGACATGCAGAGCACGCTGCTGGAGGACGTCGAACGCATCGAAGTCATCAGCGGGCCCGGCGCGACCCTGTGGGGCGCCAACGCCGTGAATGGGGTGATCAACATCATCACCCGCAAGGCGGCGGACACCCAGGGCCTCTACCTGGACGCCCACGCCGGCGACCAGACCCGGGGCCTGGACCTTCGCTACGGCGGCCACATTGGCCAGGCCCTGGCGTTCCGCGTCTATGCGGGGGCCTTCAAGGACTATGACAGCGTCACCGCCGGGGGGGCGCGGGCCCACGACCGGTGGAGCAACCCGCACGGGGGCTTTCGACTGGATTGGACGGCCTCGCCGCGCGACGACGTCACCCTCGAAGGCGACGCCTATCAAGGAACCGAGAGCCACGACGGCGGCGCCGACGAGGACATCGACGGCCACAGCCTGCTGCTCAACTGGACCCACGCCGGGACCGGCGGACAGACCTTCCAGATGCGGGCGTTCTGGGATCACACCGGGCGCGCCACCGAGCAGGGCGGTGGGGACTTCGGCCTCGACACATACGACCTGGATGTCCAGGACAGCTTCCAGCTCGGCGCCCGCAACCAGGTCGTCTGGGGTGGCGGCATGCGCGCCAGCCGCTACACGATCAACGGCACGCCTTCGTTCTATTTCACGCCGCCGAGCCGGACCCTGACCCTGGGCGACGTGTTCATCCAGGACAGCCTGGCGATATCGCCCAACCTCACCCTGACCACTGGGATCAAGCTCGAGGACGATCCGTATTCCGGCGCCGTCGCCTTGCCCAGCGTGCGCCTGGGCTGGACCCCGAGCGGCAAGGTGCTGATCTGGGGCGCGGTCTCGCGGGCGATCCGGTCGCCGACGCCGTTCGACACTGACGTGGTGGAGAAGGTGGGCGGCGCGGTTCTGCTCACGGGCGACGCGGCCTTCAGGCCTGAAACCGTGACGGCCTATGAGGTCGGCGGCCGCTTCCAACCCTCGCCCAGGCTGTCGTTCTCCGTCTCGGCCTTCTACAACCGCTATGACGACCTGCGCTCGATCGAGCCAGGCCAGGTCAGCTTCCTGCCGCTGCGCTGGGGCAACCGTCTCGGCGGTCATTCCTACGGACTGGAGGCCTGGGGCGCCTACCGCGTGGCGTCCTGGTGGCGGCTGACGGCGGGCTTCAACATCCTGGAGGAACGCTTCCGCTTCGCCCCCGGCGCCAGCGGGATACTGGGTGTCGCCCAGCTGGGTGACGATCCCGAGGCGCAGGCCCAGGTGCGTTCGTCCTGGCGGCTGGGACGCGTCAGCCTGGACGCCACCCTGCGCTATGTCGGCCCGCTGCCCGCCCCGGCCCTGCCCGGCTATGTGGAGCTGAACAGCCGCCTGGGATGGGACGTCGCCGATCACCTGCAGCTCTACCTCTCGGGCTTCAACCTGCTGCACGAGCGACATCTGGAACGCCCGGGCGGCGACGCCATCCCCCGAAGTTTCGTCGCGGGACTGCAATGGCGGTTCTGAAGGCGCTGACAGGTTGGAAGCGCGGGGGCGCCGCCGCCTTGGCCCTGGGCCTTGCCGCGACTTTCGGATCGCCCGCCCTCGGCCAGCCGAGCGCGCTGGAGACCGCCGTCAAGGCGACCTACCTCTACAAGCTGGCGCCGTTCGTGACCTGGCCGTCGGGCGCGCTGGCGGAGGGGGCGCCTTTCGCCATCTGCGTGGTGGGCAGCGATCCGTTCGGCGCCGTGCTGGACCGGGCGGTCGCCGGCCAGGCCGTGGGCTCGCATCCCATCGTGGTGCGGCGGCTGGGGCGGGCCGATCCGGCCGCCGCCTGTCCGATGATGTACCTGGGCGGGTCACGCGCGCAGCCGGTGAAGGACGCGTTGCGGGCGCTCAAGGGCCTGCCGGTGCTGACCGTCACCGACGGGCCGGGCGCCGCTGGCGTCGTGGACTTCGCGGTGGTGGACGGGCGGGTGCGCCTGCGCATCGATGACCAGGCGGCGGCGGAGGGCGGCCTGGTGATCAGTTCGAAACTGCTCAGCCTGGCGCTGTCGGTGCGCCCCCGCGGCGCGGGAGCCAACCCATGACGGAATCGCCGACGCCGGTCCCGGTCACGCCCGCCGTCGCGCCGCGCCGCGAATGGCTGAGCCGTCTGTGGGTGCTGCCGGGCATCATCGCCTTCATCCTCGCCAGCCTGGCGGCCGCCCTCTACAGCGAGGGCCAGTACCGCGCCCAGCTCAGCCAGGAGACCCGCGTCCAGGCGCGGATCCTGGCCGACACTTCCACCGCCGCCCTGGCCTTCGGCGACCGGACGGCGCTTCAGGAGTACGTCGGGGCCCTAAGGGCCAACAGCCAGGTGGACGCCGTCGGCGTCTTCGACGAACACGGCCGGCTGGTGGCCAGCTTCACCCGCTCGCGTCTCGCCGACCGCCTGGACCAGGTGCGCACCGCCGATCAGACGAAGGACCAGGTGATCGTCTTCGCCCCGGTGGTCCAGGGCGGCGTGCGGCTGGGGACGGTCTACCTGCGCGACCGGGCCGAGCCGACCCTGCAGCGCGCCAGCCGCTATGTGGCGCCGGGGCTGCTGGTGCTTCTGGCCCTGGCCATGCTGATGGTCATGGCCCTGGACGCGCGCGCCCTGCGCCGCACCAACGCCGACCTGAAGACCCACATCGCCGAGCGCGAAAAGGCCGAGGCGGCGCTGCGCCAGGCGCAGAAGATGGAGGCCATCGGCCGGCTGACGGGCGGCATCGCACACGACTTCAACAACATGCTGGCCATCGTCCTGGGCAGTCTCGACCTGCTGCAGAACCGCAAGCAGCAGCTCGACGAACGGACCGCGCGCCTGGTGCAGCAGGCCATAGACGCCACCCAGCGGGCCGCGGCCCTGACGCAGCGGCTGCTGGCCTTCTCGCGGCTTCAGCCCCTCAAGCCGACCTCGGCCGATATCGCCAAGGTGGTCAGCGACATGGGGGAAATGCTGCGCCGGACCCTGGGCGAGACGGTGGCCGTGGAGACCATCCAGGCCGGCGGTCTGTGGCGCGCCCAGATCGACCTGCCGCAGCTGGAGACGGCGATCCTGAACCTGGCGATCAACGCCCGCGACGCCATGCCCGGCGGCGGGCGACTGACCATCGAGACCGGCAACGCCTATCTGGACCGCGCCTATGCCGACGCCGAGAACGAGGTCACGCCCGGCCAATATGTGATGCTGGCGATCACCGACACCGGAACGGGGATGAGCCCGGAGATCATGGCGCAGGTGTTCGAGCCGTTCTTCACCACCAAGCCGCCGGGCCTCGGAACGGGCCTGGGCCTCAGCCAGGTGCACGGCTTCATCAAACAGTCGGGCGGTCATATCCGCATCTATTCCGAGGTGGGGGTGGGCACGACGATCCGCCTCTATCTGCCGCGCTCCACCACCGAGCCCGAGCGGGCGCGCCCGACCCCTGTGCCTTCGGATCCGTCCCAGCGGCGCGATGTCACCGTGCTGGTGGTCGAGGACGAGGCGGGGGTGCGCGACTTCGCGGTCGAGGCCCTGTCGGCCCTGGGCTACGACGTCCTGTCGGCGGACCGCGCCCAGGCGGCGCTGGAGCTGCTGGACCAGAATCCGCATATCGCCCTGCTGCTCTCTGACGTGGTCATGCCGGAGGTCAACGGCCGGCAGCTGGCGGACGCGGCGCTCAAGCGGCGTCCCGACCTCAAGGTAGTTTTCATGACCGGCTATACCCGCAACGCCATCGTTCACAACGGCGTGCTGGACGTCGGCGCGCACCTGGTCTCCAAGCCGTTCACAGTCTCCCAGCTGGCCGCCGAACTGGAGGCGACCCTGGCGGAGGAGTCCCCGGCCCCGTCCGGGCCGGGCTGACGCCGCGACGGGGCCCGTCAGAGGTCAGCCGGCGTGGCCAGAACCTGCTCGATCAAGTCGAGCGCGGTGCGTAGGCAGGCGATGCGGCCGGCGCCGCGGTCGACCTTGCCGAAATGGGCGCGGCGATGGGCGGTCGGCCCGCCCCGCGTGGCCAGGGCGAAGTGCACCAGGCCCTGCGGCTCGTCAGGCCCAGCGGGTCCCGCGAAGCCGGTCACTGCGATCGCCAGGTGGCCCTCGCTGCGCGCCAGGGCGCCTTCGGCCATGGCCCGGGCCACAGGCTCGGAGACCGGGCCGACGCTGTCGAGCAACGCCTGCGGCACGCCCAGGATGTCGCGCTTGGCCTCGGGCGAATAGACCACGAAGCCCCGCTCGAAGACCCGGCCAAGGCCGTCGACGTCGGTGAGCACGGACGCCAGCAGGCCGCCCGTACAGCTCTCGGCGGTGACGAGACTGAGGCCCAGGTCGAAAGCCCGTCGCAGGACGCGCGGGATGGCGGCTTCGATGTCCGGGGGCAGGGCGGGGGAGAGGGTCTCGGTCATGGCGACGTCCGCGGTGGGGATTCGAGGAACGCGCGGGCGGGGCCGCCGTTTCGAGACAGGGCGAAGCACGGCTGGCGCGGGCGCCCCGCTCCGCCGCCCATCCAAGTGTCGACAGGATCATGGCGCGCAAGCTGAAGGTCTTCGAGGCCCGCCTGGGCTTCCATGAGACGGTGGTGGCCGCGCCGAGCCGCGTCGTCGCGCGTGAGGCCTGGGGCGTGCATCAGGATGTCTTCGCCGAGGGGTTGGCGCACGAGAGTCTCGATCCGGCGGCAGTGGAGGCCGCTCTGGCCCGGCCCGGCGTCGTGCTGCGCCGGCCGGCCGGCGCCAAGGTCCCCTTCGAAGCCGAGCCGACCGCCTTGCCCCGGGTCCCGGCCGCGCCGCCGCGCCGCGCGGCCGGCGGCGCCAAGTCGCCCCCCGCCGACCTTTCCCCGCCGCCCCCGCCGCCGGACCGCACCGAACTCGACGACGCGGAGCGTGCGTTTCAGGCGATCGAAGAGGCCTGGCGGACCGAGCAGGCAAGCCTTGAGGACCAGCGCCGGCGTCTCGACGAGACGATCCACGCAGCCACGAAGGCTCATGACGGACGTCGCCGGAAAGCCGAACGCGCCGTCGCCGACGCCAAGCGACGCTACCGCAAGGCCGGCGGCGAGGCGTGACGGCGACTCAGGTCCGTCACGAGGCAGGCTTTCGCGGAAGCACGCTGATCTTGCCGCCACCCTCGAGAACGGCCAGCCTGACGTCCTCAAGGCGTTCGACCTGCTCCATCCGCAGGGCCTCCAGGAGATCCTCACGGCTGACCCCATGGCGCGCCATGGCCGCCTCGTCGGGAACACCCTCTACGATCAGCCGGGTCGGGCGGGCCTTGGCCAAGCTGGCGAGCGGAGTCCACCGCAGGGTCAGCATCGCCAGCAGACGGTGAAGGCAGACCAACACCAGGGTGGCGGCGAGGGTGGCCAGGAACGGCGCCTTGCCGGTCATGGCGCGGCTGATGTTCGAACCCACGACGACGGCCACGACAATGTCGAGGGGCGAGGCCTGGGAGAAGGTCTTGCGGCCGGCCACCCGGATGCAGACCAAGCCGTAGATGAGCAGAATGACGGCCCGGGCGCTCAGCTGCAGCGCCGAGGCGCCGCCATCGTCCGGGCCGATCAGCTGGCGGAACATCTCCATGCGACCGCAACGCCGGGGAAGACCTCCGGGTTCGGCCGGTCCGAGCCCGCGGCGGCGTCAGGCGAGGGATGAGGCGATCTGGTCGAGGCGGCACTGGGCCGGCGCCTTGTCCGGCCGCCAGCGGACGAACCGGGCGCCATGACGCAGCCGCCCGCCTGACACGTGGTCGAAGGCCACCTCCGCCACCAGCTCCGGCTTAAGCGGAACCCAGGCCGCGGAGCGCTCGGTGGACCAGCGGCTGGGGCCGCCCGGCGCGTCGCCGGTGAATCCCGGGCCGCCCTTCAGCGCCTCGAGCCGCTGGGTGAGGGCCGGTCGGTCGGCCGCAGGGATGCCGGCCGTGAAGCCGATGTGATTGAGGCGCCCGGCGTCGTCGTAGAGACCGAGCAGCAGCGACCCGACCAGGTCGCTCCCCGTTCCGTATCGGAATCCCCCGACCACGCAGTCGGCTGTGCGGGCGAGCTTGACCTTGATCATCGCCCGCTCGCCCTCCTGGTAGGGGCCGTCCATGCGCTTGGCCACCACGCCCTCGAGACGGCCTTCGTCGAGCCACGCCTGGGCGAGGGCGCGATCGTCGGTCCCCGGAGTCAGGGTCAGCGCCGCGTCCCCGTGCCTGGCGCAAAAGGCGTCCAGCGCCTTGTGTCGGCGCGTCCATGGCGCGGCGCGCAGGTCTTCGCCGCGCGGCGACTGCAGCATGTCGAACAGGGCCAGCACGGCGGGCGTTTCGGCGGCGAGGCGGCGTATCCGGCTCTCCGCCGGGTGCAGGCGCATCTGGAGCGCCTCGAAGGACCAGGTCTCGCCCGACCGCACCAGCAATTCCCCGTCCAGGGCGAAGCGGCGCGCGTCGACAGTCCGGAGCCGCGCCACGACCTCGGGGAAGTAGCGCGTCAGGGGCTTGCCCGACTTGGCCTGCAGCACGACCTCGTCGCCCTGGCGAAAGGCCAGGCAGCGAAAGCCGTCCCACTTGGGTTCGAACCACCAGCCCTCGCCGTCGGGCAGGGCCGGCTGGGACTTGGCTTCCATGGGCGTCGCACCGAGCATGCCGGGCAAACGCCCCGACCCGCTTTCCGATGCGCCGCGGCGCAACGGCGAAAGGCCGGGATCGCTCCCGGCCTCTGCTGTTCGACGACGGATCGTCGATCGGGGGGTCAGCCTCGACCGCCGTTGTCGGTGGGGCTCTTGTCGTTGGGGTCGCGGGTGCGGCCGTCGTTGTCGGTGTCGATCCGCTGGCCCTGCTGGTCCGCCTGGCCGCCTTCTTTCGGCTGCTGGCCGCCCTGCTGGTTCTGCTGGCCGGGCTGCTGGCGCTGAGTGTTGTCCGGCTGCTGCGGAGGCTGGCGGTTCTGGTCGTTGTTGGCGTCGTTGCCCATGGTTGCTTTCCTCTTCGCCGCGGGGGTGCGGTCTGCTCGCAACGCCAGGAAAGACAAGCTGTTCCAGGTGTCGGGAGGCCGACGCTGGCGCGTGTCGGGAGCGGATTTCACGGCGGCGGGGAGACCGAACGAGGGTTGAGAACCGGGCGGGAACCGGGCGGCGCTTCGGAGGATTCTAGGGGCAGGAGACCCCCATGACAGCCAAGCGCGAACTCATCGATACCGGCGACAACAAGCTCTACATGCGACGGGACGAGCACGGACGGTTCAAGTCCGGCGTCGACGTCGGCAAATCGTCCGCCGCCGACCAGAAGCACGCCGCCAAGACCCGGTCGAAGCCCGGACAGGGCGATCGCGGCGACCGCTGACGCCAGCCCTCAGTCGATGGGCGTCAGCGTCGCGCGTTCTCCGTGGCGCGCGGTCAGGCGCATCGGCCGGCCGTGGACGAAGACGCGATCGACCTCGATCGCCGACCAGCCCTCCGGCAGAACGACGTCGTGCCCGGCCCACGCCTGTGGGTCGCCGTCGTCGATGCGCAGACGCGCGAAGCCGGTCAGCAGGCCGCTCAGGAAGCCGCCCATGTTGGCGAAGAAGGGCCCGGCCACGGGCTGTTCGGGAAACCGGTCGCGCCGGTATTCCAGGATCTGGGTGAAGCGGTCGTGGGCGAAGGCGGCATAGCCTTCTTCCATCAGCTTCAGGGCTTTGGCCCGGTCGCCGGCCCGGGCGGCCCAGACCCCATATAGCGCCGACAGCATCGGGCTGCCGATGTAGCTCTCGGCATGGGCGAGATAGAAGTCGAGCGTGGCCTGTTCCTCGGCCGGCGCCAGGCGATAGCCGACCGGCCAAAGCCCCATCAGAGGGTCCGGGGTCGCGCCCTTCTCCTCGTCGATGCGGAAGCCGTCGTGCGACACCACGACCTTGCCGCGGCGGGGCAGGGCCATGGTCGCGGCGATCTCCCGCCAGAGCGGGTCGACGGCGTAGCCCAGACGGTCGCCTGTCCGGGCGGCTTCCGCCAGCACCACGACCGCCGCCATGTTGGTGTAGGCGGCGTTGTCCACCGGTTGCTCGCGCTCGGCGATGCCCATCGACGCTTCGATGGCGTAGCCGTCAGCGGTCCTGCGCGCCCGCACCGTCATCCATTCGGCGACCCCGGCCAGCACCGGCCAGGCGCGCAGGCGCAGGAACTCGCGGTCGTCGGTCACGGCGGCGTGGAGCGCAAAGGCGTGGGCGACATCCAGCGAGGCATGATCCTCGTGCCAGGCCGCCGTCGCCGGCAGAGGCGCGACCTCGTCGCCGCTCGAAGGGGCGCTTTCCCAGGGAAACTGTACGCCGCGCCGTCCCATCAACTGGGCGTTCCGCCGGGCGGCGGGCAGGCATCGAAAGCGGTAGTCGAGGATCGCCTCGGCGGCCTTGGGCTGCACCAGCGAAAGCACCGGCGTGACGAAGGCCTCGATGTCCCACATCACGTGGCCATAATAGTAGTGATAGTCGTGCCAGGTCGCCAAGCCGAAGATCGAGGTCGAGGCGGGGGACGACGGGTGGACCGAGGCATTCAGATAGAAGAACGCCGCGTCCGCGAGGGCCTGCCACCGCTGGCCCGCCCCGACCAGGCGGATGCGACCCTTCCAGAGTTCGGCCCAGGCCGCCCGGCTTTCCTGGCGGATCGCATCGAAGCCGTCGAACCGGGCCTTGGCCGCCATCCGCGCCGCCTGATGGTCCGGCTGATTGTGCATGGCGCTGGGGACGAGGCTGGTGATCTGTCGGAGGCGATATCGCACCCCCTTGGCGGCGCGAAAGGCGTAGGTGGTGATCAGGCGATCACCCGCGAGGGCCGGGCGGACCGGATTGGAGCCCGGTGCGCGGCCGCCGAGGACCTCCGTCACATAGGCGCAGCCGACGGTTCCTAGGCCGCCGGGGCTCTCCCACAGCAGGGCGCCATCGCAAGCCGGCTCGGGTTCGCCGGGCGTCTCGCGCATGCGCCGCAATGCGCGGCCGCCGACGCCGGCCACGTCAACGCCGGCGCGTATCTGGACGTCGCAGGCGCCGTTTACCTGAAGCGACACCTCCTGGCACACCAGGGTCGGGTCCTCGCGGCTGGCGAAGGTCAGGACTTCGCATGTCGCTTCCCGGTCTTCCGCCCGCATGGTGAAGCGGCTAGTCAACTCTCCGCAGGCGAAGTCGTAGCCCTGTTGGAGGTCGCGTACGGATTGAAGGACGTCGGAGAGCCAGACGCCATTGAGGGCGATGTCTCCGGCAAGCGGATAGGGGGCGATGGCCGCGGCCTCGATTCTGCGTTCCGGATGCTCGCCGGCGTAGCCGCTGACCAGGGCCATGCCGGGCGTCAGCGGAACGGACCGCACGCGCAGCCCGATCAGGCCGTTACTGACATAGGCCGGCAGCTCCCGCTCGCCTTCGCCGGTGACAACAGGTGGACTTACGGGGCCGCTCATGGACCATCCTCGGCGCGGGGCCGGAGGCGGCCCTCGTCCTGCAACCCGGCCGGCCATTCGGTGTTCCGTCGCCGAATCGGCAAAACGCCGTTGATTGTCTGGGATGGTCGCAAGCAGACGACGACATGCCTTCACGCACGTCGCTACCGAAACGATCACCCGCCGTCAGGGGCATATCGCGTCGGCCTGCGCCCCGGAAGTTGATCCGTTGCCGTGTTAAAATATCTGCCGACGTCGCGCCAAACTGTTAGGGTAAATGCAGGGGCGTCTTTGGGAATTTGTGTATTTCTTCAGCAATTTCAACGCCTTAACCACCTAAAGTGGCTCCTCGGGCAGGACTCGAACCTGCGACCAGCCGGTTAACAGCCGGCTGCTCTACCAACTGAGCTACCGAGGATCAGGCCGCTCGCGGAAGGAAGCGGCTTGTAAGCTGGCTTCGCGGGGAGCGCAAGCGCCTCGGAAAAAAAGCCCGGCGCGAGGCCGGGCTTGAGAAGTCGGTGATGGTGGGGTGTCTTCAAGGAAGACGATGATCATGCTGCGGCGGTATGGTTAGCCGAAGGTTAACGGCGCGCGGATTGCGGGCCCGACCAATCACTTGCGTGCAAGGGAATGACACGCAAGCGCAGCTCGGCCATACTGCCGGCGAGGGGCGTGAAGGGAGCAATGGTCATGTCCAGGAAGCTGTTGATGGCGGCGTGCGCGACGGCCGCCTTGGCGCTGCTGCAGGCCGCGCCGGCCGGCGCGATGGGCGGCGGTGGGGGCGGGGGCGGCGGCATGCCCAGCGCCTCGGCCCCGGAGTACGATCCGGTGCAGGAATACCAGACCGGGACCGCGGCGCTGCAGGCGGGCAAGTACCGTGACGCCGCCAACGCTTTCGAGCACGTCACCGACGCCCAGCCGCGCGACGCCAACGCCTGGTACATGCTGGGCCTGGCCAGGGCGGGCGCGAACGATGTGAAGGGCGCCGGCAAGGCCTACCAGCGCGCGGTCAAGCTGGATCCCGCGCCGGTCGCGCCGCACAAGGAACTGGCGCTGACCTACGCCCGCCTGAAGGACAGCGCCAAGGCCGGCGCCGAGCTTGACGCCCTGAAGGCGCGCGCGACGACCTGCAACAACGCCTGTCCGGAGGCGGCCGACCTGAAGGCCGCCATCGACGCCGTGCAGGCGGCCCTGGCGGGCGGCGCGCCGGCGGCGATGGCGACGCCTTCGGGCGGCCTTATCTTCGCCACCACCGACCAGGGCGATGCGGCCTATGTGCGGGCGGTCAGCCTGATCAACGAGCACCGGTTCGCCGACGCCCTGGCCTCGCTCGACGAGGCGCAGAAGGCGTTCGGTCCGCACCCCGACATCCTCACCTACAAGGGCTATGTCTCGCGCAAGCTCGGGCGGCTGGACCAGGCGGAGGCCTATTACCAGGAGGCGCTGGCGATCGCCCCCGGCCACCGCGGGGCCACCGAATACTATGGAGAGCTGAAGGTGGTGCGGGGCGACATGGCCGGCGCGCGGCGCATGCTGGCGACCCTGGATCAGGCCTGCAGCTTCGGCTGCGCCGAGGCGGAGGACCTGCGGCGGTGGATCGACCACGGCGGCGACCCGGCGTCCTGATCGGCGCCGCCGGGCTGCTGCTGGTCGCCGCCGGGCCTGCGGCGCCGCCGCTGCGCGCCATGCGCTGGCTGGCGCCCGGGGCGGACGCCGCGCGCATCCTCACCCGGCAGCCGCCCGAGTGCCTGCGGGCGCCGGCCGACGCGGACACGGCCTACAGCGTCGAGCTCGGGCGCGCGGCGTTCCGCTCGCCCCTGTTGCTGGGCGGCCAGGCGGCGCGGGCCGGGGTGGCGTGCGAGACCTGCCACCGCAACGGGCGCACCAACCCGGACTTCGACTTCCCTGGGGTTTCCGGGGCGCCGGGGACGGCCGACGTCACCGATTCGCTGTTCAGCTCGCATCGTGGCGATGGCATCGACAACCCGAAGCCGATTCCCGACCTGGGCGGCCCGAAGGCCGCGCTGAAGGTCAGCCAGAGCGCGCCCGGGGCGCTGGAGGGCTTCATCCACGGCCTGGTGACCGAGGAATTCGACGGGGCGGAGCCGCCGCCGGCGGTGCTCCAGGGGTTGGCCGACTATGTGCGGGCGATGGACCCTGCGGTCTGCGCCTCGAAGGGGCCGGAGCCGGTGACGTCGTCGGCCGGCGTCGACGGGGCGCGACGCGCCGTGCGGGCTGCGCTGGCCGCTCTCGGCCGCAATGATCCGGCGACGGCTCGGGTCATGACCGTCGCAGCCCGCGCCCAGCTGGGCCTGATTGCGGAGCGGTATCCGGGCGCGGCCCTGGCGGGGGATGCTGGCGCTATCGCCGGTTCGGCCCGTGACCTGCAGCTGGCCGACGACCGGATTCGGTCCGGCGAATCCGCGCACGCGAGGTCACTATTGCTGGCGTGGCTGGTGGACAGCCTGGCGTTGCAGGCCGCGTTGAGGGCGGACGAACCCCGCTCGCTTTACACTCCGAGCGCGTGGCCGGGCGCGGCGGCTCGGTAGCCGCGCGACCGCCGCACGCCGCCGGGATCGCGTCGCCCCGGCAAGGGGCTCTGTAACAATCGCTGACACGAAGGCGCGTTTCGCGACTCGGCGGGCGCGCATCAAACTTGCCGCAAACCCATCATGGGTGTGAAGGCGTGACGGTTTTGGTGCAACCGCCGGGCGGGCAGGTCGACCTGAACGCCATCCCCACGGCCTTCATCGACCGGATCGACGTGGTGCAGGCGACCGGCGCCTCCGTGTATGGCTCGGACGCCATCTCGGGCGTGATCAACATCATTCTGAAGGACAAGTACGAGGGCGTCGAAGCCGACGCCCAGTACGGCAACTCCAGCCGCCACGACTATCCGGACTACCGGGTGCGTCTCTCCGTCGGCCACGATTTCTTCGACGGCCGGCTGAATCTGGCCATGAACTTCGAGTGGAACAAGACGGCTGCGCTGGACTACACCCAGCGGCCGTGGTCGGCCGCTCAGTACACCTTCGCCGCCAACCCGCTCAACACCAGCTCGAGCGACGGCATCCCATCCCAGATCGTCATCACCCCGCGCACCATTCCGGAACTGACGCAGGGCGGCCTGATCTATAAGTCCAACTCCATCAGCCTGTCCCAGCTGGTCACCATCCCCGACCCGGCGCATCCCGGACAGACGGTGAAGGCCCAGCTGACGTCCGGCAGCCTGCTGGCGCCGTATGATCCCGGCACCTTCTATCAGGCGTCCGTCGCTGCCGGCGGGCAAGGGCTGAGCCTGGCGCCGCTGACCTCGCTCGAAACGCCGCTTGATCGCAAGCTGGTGACCCTGATCGGCCGCTGGGAGATCTCGCCGCACGTGCGCCTGCACGGCCAGGCCTTCTTTACCGGCTACGATTCCACCGAGCCCACCAACCAGCCGATCTACAATTCCGGCCTGTTCGGCGGCGTCTCGGGCAATCTGGCGTTCAACATCAACAACCCGTTCCTGCCGAGCGCGACCGTGGCCGCCCTGCAGGCTGCCGCGCCGGGCCAGCAGACGTTCTACCTCGCGCGTGGCTCCACGGACCTCGTCGGCCGCAACGCGGTGGTCTCGCAGACCAAGAGCTATGATCTGGCGCTGAACCTGGAGGGCGACTTCCGCACCTGGGATCGGAACTTCCGCTGGAACGTGGCCGTCAGCCAGGGCCGCACCTGGGGCTTCTTCGATCAGCCGAGCATCAACCAGACCAAGTTCGCCTACGCGTTCAATGCGGTGAAGGATGGGTCGGGCAACATCGTCTGCGCGGTCTCCCTGACCAACTCCACGGACCCCCTGGCCCAGGGCTGCAAGCCACTGAATCTGTTCGGCTACAACGCCTCGAGCCAGGCGGCCAAGGACTACATCTTCGCCGATTTCCGCGACGATCTCGTGTTGCTGCAGCGCGACGTCGAGGCCAACTTTGGCGGCGATGTGTGGAAACTGCCGGCGGGGCCGTGGTCGTTCAACGCGGGCGCGGAATACCGCTGGGAGCAGTCCAAGTTCCTGCCGAACGACAACGCTCTGAACGGCGTCGGCCGCTCCGTTGCGATCGCCAAGGTGATCGGCAAGTACGACACCAAGGAAGTCTATCTGGAGACCCGCATCCCCGTCTTCGGCGGCAGCTTCAGCCTGCCCTACGGCTTCCGGTCCGGCGAGCTGAACGCGTCCTATCGCTGGGTGGACAATTCGCTGACCGGCAAGGACGTCGCCTGGACGTACGGCGGCAGCCTCGAGGTGTACAAGGGTGTCAGCCTGCGGGCTAGCCGCAGCCAGACGTTCAGGGCGCCGGCGATCACCGAATTGTTCCTTCCGACGTCCAGCCTGTTCTCCACGGCCACCGACCCGTGCGACAAGTCCAACATCAGCTCCGGCCCCAGCCCGTCGACGCGGACGGCCAACTGTCAGGCCGCCTTCCAGGCGCTTGGCCTGCCGGCGAACTACCAGCTGACGTCGAACGTGCAGGTGGCGACGGTGCAGGGCACCACCGGCGGCAATCCGCAACTGCGCAACGAGATCGGCCATTCCTGGACCTATGGCATCGTGCTCAGCCCACGGTTCATCCCGAACCTGACCGTGTCGGCTGACTATGTGCACATCGATCTGACCGGGGCGATCTCCAGCTTCACGCTCAGCCAGATTCTGCAGACCTGCTACGACGGCCCCGCCGGTGGTCCGGCCTGCAGCCGCTTCACGCGCGACAATCAGGGCCAGATCACAGCGTTCCAGTCCGGCTTCGTCAACGCGGGCTACACCAGGTTTGCCGGGGTTTCGGTGGTCATCAACTATGAAACCGACGTGAACCAGGTGCCGCTGTTCAAGCAGCTGGAGAATGCCGGGCCACATCGGGGCCACACTGCGCATGTTCCAGACCCGCCGCCTGCAGAGTCGGTGCTGGGCGCCGGGGCGGACCTGGCGGACACCGAGGGCACGGTGGGCATTCCGCGCTGGAACGACGAGCTCGACGTACGCTACGCGGTCGGCAAGTTCCACGGTTCGTGGACCATGCACTACCTGTCGTCGTCGCTGTACAACCGCACCTTCACCATCGAGAACCGCTACCCGCTTAGCGTGGGCAACTACTACACCCACGACTTCAACGTCTCGTACGACATCACCCCCAGGATCCAGGCCCGCGCCGGGATCAACAACATCACCGACTCGGCGCCGCCGTATCCGACCGTCAGCCCGAGCGTGTACGACGAAATCGGCCGCTTCGGCTTCGTGGGGCTGAAGGTTCGCTACTAGCCGAACGGGGCGGCCTTGGCCCCACAGACCCGGCGGAGCTCGCGCTCCGCCGGGTTTTTGCCATTCAGGCCCGGTCTGCCGCATGCTTGTTGCTGAGGTGGAGGAAATGCGGCTACGACCATGCGCAAAGTGGAGGAAAATCGCATGGCGTTCAGGACGATCACGGTGGCCGCCGCCGCCGTCGCGCTGTTGGCGGGCTGCAGCCGCCACGACCAGGCTCAGCCTTCTCAGGCGCAGGCGCATGGCCTGGACCTGGCCGGCATGGACAAGAGCGTCTCCCCCGGCGACGACTTCTTCGCCTACGCCAACGGCGCCTGGGTGAAGACCACCGAGATCCCGCCCGACCGCTCCACCTATGGCGTGTTCGCCAGCCTGGCCGAGCTGACCGACCAGCGCACCGCCGACATTATCAAGGCGGCGGCCGCCTCGGACGCGGCGGCGGGCTCGGAGTCGCGCAAGATCGGCGACTACTACGACAGCTACCTGGACGAGGCGGCGATCGACGCCAGGGGCCTGGCGCCGATCAAGCCCCGCCTCGACGCCATCGCCGCGATCAACGACCGCACGGCCCTGGCCAGGGCCCTGGGCGCCACGGTGCGCGCCGACACCGACGCCCTGAACGCCACCAACTTCCACACCGAGAACCTGTTCGGCCTGTGGGTCTCGCCGGGCTTCGCCGACGCCGGAACCAACGCCGCCTACCTGATGCAGGGCGGCCTGGGCATGCCGGACCGCGAATACTACCTGTCGACCGACCCGAAGATGGTCGCCTACCAGCAGGCCTATCGGGCGCACATCGCCAAGGTGCTGACCCTGGCCGCCGTGCCGGACGCCGACGCCAAGGCCGCGCAGGTCTATGACCTGGAGACCCGGATCGCCCGGGCGCACGCCAGCCGCGGCGACTCCGAGGACGTGCACAAGGTCGCCGGCCCCTGGCCGGTGGGCCAGTTCGCCAGCCGCGCGCCGGGACTCGACTGGCCGGCGTTCTTCCAGGCCGCGGGGCTCTCCGGCGCCGGAAGCCTGGTCAGCTGGCAGCCCGGAGCGGTGAAGGGCGAGGCGGCCCTGGTCGCCAGCCAGCCTCTGGACGCCTGGAAGGCCTACCTGACCTACCAGGCCCTCGACGAGAACTGGAGCGTGCTGCCCAAGGCCTTCCGCGACGAGGGCTTTGCCTTCTACGGCAAGGCCCTGAACGGCTCGCCGCAGCCGCGGCCGCGCTGGAAGCAGGCGGTGGACGCCACCAACGGCGCCCTCGGCGACGCGGTGGGCAAGCTCTATGTGGCCAAGTGGTTCCCCGCCAAGGCCAAGGCGGACGCCCAGGCGATGGTGTCCAACATCGTCGCCGCCTTCTCCAAGCGCATCGACCGGCTGGCCTGGATGTCGCCGCAGACCAAGGCCAAGGCGCAGGCCAAGCTGAAGACCCTGTACATCGGCGTCGGCTATCCGGAGCACTGGCGCGGCTACGGCGACCTCAACGTGGTCAAGGGCGACGCCCTGGGCAACCGCGAGCGGGCCGAACTGGCCACCTACCACTATGCCGTCGGCAAGATCGGCCGGCCGGTGGACAAGTCCGAGTGGTGGATGACGCCGCAGACCGTCAACGCCGTGAACCTGCCGCTGCAGAACGCCCTGAACTTCCCCGCCGCGATCCTGCAGCCGCCGTTCTTCGACGCGTCCGCGGACCCGGCGCTGAACTACGGCGGCATCGGCTCGACCATCGGCCACGAGATCAGCCACTCGTTCGACGACCAGGGCAGCCAGTTCGACGAGACCGGTCGGCTGGCCAACTGGTGGACGCCGGCCGACTTCGCCCACTTCAAGGCGTCGGGCGACCGGCTGGCCGCGGAGTTCGACGGCTACGAGGCGCTGCCCGGCCTGCACGTCAACGGCCATCAGACGCTCAGCGAGAACATCGCCGACGTGGCCGGGCTGTGCGCCACCTACGACGGCTACCAGGTGTCGCTGGGCGGCAAGCCGGCGCCGGTGATCCAGGGGCTGACCGGCGACCAGCGGCTGTTCCTCGCCTTCGCCCAGGTGTGGCGCTACAAGGCGCGCGAGCCGGCCCTGCGCCGCCAGGTGCTGACCGACGGCCACGCCCCGGCCAACTTCCGGGCCGAGACGGTGCGCAACCTCGACGCCTGGTACGCCGCCTTCGACGTCAAGCCGGGCCAGAGGCTGTACCTGGCGCCGGGCGACCGGGCCCTGATCTGGTAGGACCCTGATCTTGCAGGGGCGGAGCCCGCAAAAAGGGCTTTTCCCGCGAGCGGGGAGGTGTCTTTAGGGCGGGGATGATCCTGACTCCCGCCCTCGAGTCCGACCTCGACGACGTCGCCGCCCTGGTCAACAGCGCCTATCGCGGCGACGGCGCCAAGGCCGGCTGGACGCACGAGGCCGACTACATCGCCGGCCAGCGCACCGACGCCGCCACGCTGCGCGCCGACCTGGCGGCGAATCCCGAGGCCATGCTGCTGATCCATCGCGAGGTGGCGGACGGGCCGCTGCTGGCCTGCGTCTGGCTGGAGCCGGCGGAGGCCGGCGTCTGGTACCTCGGCATGCTCACCGTCCGCCCGGACCTGCAGGACCGCCGCCTGGGCCGCGAACTGCTGGAGGCCGCTGAGGCCTACGCCGCGGGGCAGGGGGCCCGGCGCATCCGCATGACCGTGGTGCAGGTGCGCGACACCCTGATCGCCTGGTATCAGCGGCGCGGCTACGCCCTGACCGGAGAGACGCGGCCATTCCCGTACGAGGACCACCGCTTCGGCGCGCCGCGGCGCGACGACCTGGCGTTCGTGGTGCTGGAGAAGACCCTCTAGCCTGGGCGGCCGAGGCTCGAGCTTCGCCGCTAGCCGCCCATCGCGGCCATGTTGCGCAGCATCGGTGCGGCCTTATCCTTGGGCTGGGCCAGCATCAGCTGGATCAGCGAGATGGTGTAGTCGCACATTGCCGCCTCCTGCAGGGCGCCGGAGGGGTGGCCGCCGGCGCGCAGCATCGGGATCAGGTTGTCCTGCGTCGCCTGCGGCAGGCGCGAGATGCTCTGGCGCACCAGCGCCGTGCTTGCCGCCTGGTCCATCGGCGGGGGCGGCGGCGCGGGGGCGGTGGCGGTCTGCTCCAGGATCTTGGCCGAGAGGGCGGCGTCGCGCTCGATCTCGTCCTTGGTCATCACGCTCTCGGCGGTGACGCCGAACTGGCCGCCGCCGGTGAGGTTCTTGCCGCACTGTTCCGGCGACTTCTGGCGCATGGTCTGGGCCTCGTCCACGGTCAGCTGGAACAGGGCCAGGGTGTTCTCGTCGTTCATCTTGGGGGCCTGGCGCGCCATCAGGCTGGTGATCACCGGCCGCACGCGATCCTCGACGCTGGCCTGGGCCGTGGCGCCGCTGGGGGCGGGGGTCGCCTTCAGCATGGCGATCACCTGCTGGTACTGTTCCGGATAGTACTGGTGCAGCACCTTGATGGTGGCGATCTTGTCGGCCTGTTCCTCCACCGTCGGCCGGTGCAGGAAGTTGCAGCCGCCCAGCGCCAGCGCGGCTGCGGCGGCCAGCAGGCCCCCGTTGCGCCAGCGTCCGATGGTCGCCCCACGTCCCGCCGCCGTGATCTCCGCCATGTCCGCACCTTTCCCGCACTGTTTCAGGTAACAGCATTCGGCGAGAGCCCGCGGCGAGGCAAGCGATTGCGGTGGGTCCCGGCGAAAATCGGCCTTCCCGGTGCAATCGGCGCCGGCTCAGCCTCGCCATTGTTGCGATCCGCGAGAGGCTGTCGCCCGGGCGACGGCGCTACGCGGGGGCGCGGCCGCGCCCCACCTTCCGCCTCGACACGACGCGCCATCGGGGCCGCCGGGCCACAGATGAAACGAGGAAATCGATGAGCACTCCCATCAAGGTCGCCGTGATCACCGGCGCCTCCCAGGGCATCGGCGCGGCGCTGGTCAGCGCCTATCGCGCCGCCGGCTGGCGGGTGGTCGCCAACTCCCGGTCGATCCGGCCGTCGGAGGATCCCGACGTGCTGGCGGTGGCCGGCGACGTCGCCGATCCGGCGGTGGCCGAGCGGGTGATCGCCGAGGGCGTGGCGCGGTTCGGCCGCATCGACACCCTGGTCAACAACGCCGGCATCTTCACCGCCAAGCCGTTCACCGCCTTCACCGCCGAGGACTGGGCGGCCAACATCGGCGTCAACCTGGCCGGCTTCTTCAACGTCACCCAGGCGGCGATTCGCCGGATGGAGGCGCAGGGCTCCGGCCACGTGGTGCAGATCAGCACCAGCCTGGTCGACCAGCCGATCAATGGCGTGCCCTCGGTGCTGGCCTCGCTGACCAAGGGCGGCCTGAACGCGGCCACGAAGTCGCTGGCCATCGAGTACGCCGCGCGGGGCCTGCGGGTGAACGCGGTGGCGCTGGGGGTGATCAAGACGCCGATGCATCCGGCGGAGACCCACGCCAGCCTGGCGCCGCTGCACCCCGTCGGGCGCATGGGCGAGATCGAGGACGTGGTGCGCGGGGTGCTCTACCTGGAGAACGCGCCGTTCGTGACCGGCGAGATCCTGCACGTCGACGGCGGCCAGTCGGCCGGCCACTGGTAGCCCGCAGCAAGGATCCCCCCATGCCGATCGTCAACATCATCACTACCCGCGAGGGCTCCGGCCCCGGCCGCACCTCGGTCACCGCCGAGGAGAAGGCCCGGTTGATCAAGGGCGTCAGCGAGCTGCTGCTGGAGGTGCTGGGCAAGCCGCTGGACGCCACCTTCGTCACCATCCAGGAGGTCGACCCCGACAACTGGGGCTGGGGCGGGCTGCCCGCGCTGGAGTTCCGCCGACAGCGGGCCGAGGCGGCGGCGAAGGCGGCCGGGGAGGCGGGTCCGCCGCCCGCGGATTGACGCCTCAGGCGGCGGGGCCGGGCGCGGGCAGCCGCAGCGCCTCGTCCGCCAGCCGGGCGAACGCCGCCCTCAGCCGGGGGGCGGCGAAGTCCATGAAGGCCCGGGTGCGGGCGGTGGTCAGGCTGGCGGGCTGGGCCACCAGATGCGCCGGCTGCGGCGGCGGCTCGTCGCCGGCCAGGACGATGCGCAGCGCCCCGTCGCGGACCTTGTCCGCCACGTGGAAGGAATAGAGCCGGGTCACACCCAGCCCCGCCGCCGCCGCGGCCGCCGCGGCGCTGACCGTGTTCACCGCCAGCCGGGGCGAGAAGCTCACGGTCCGCGCGGCGGTCGAGCCGGGCTCGGGCGGAAACACCCAGCGGTCGATGCCGAAGTTGGCCATGGCGATGATCCGATGCCCGGCCAGGTCCGCCGGCCGCGCGATCGGCGGATGGGCCTCAAGATAGGCCGGCGAGGCCACCACCACCCGGCGCAGCTCGGCCCCGACCTTCACCGCCACCAGCGACGAATCCGGCAGCTCGGCGATGCGCAGGGCGACGTCCACCCCCTCGTCCACCAGGGCCACGTGCCGGTCTAGCAGCAGCAGCCGCAGCGACACCTGCGGATAGGCGTGCAGGAACGCCTCGACGATCGGCTGCAGCACGGTCTCGCCCGCCACCGGCGGAGCGCTGAGGGTGAGGATCCCCTGCGGCGCGGCCTGGGCGCCGGCGGCGAGGCTGTCGGCGGCCTCCAGCTCGGCCAGGATGCGCCGGCTGGCCTCGGCGTAGCGCTCGCCGGCGTCGGTCAGGCGCATGGCGCGGGTGGTGCGCGCCAGCAGCGGCGCGCCGACGTGACCTTCCAGGAAGGCGATCGCCCGGCTGACGGCCGCGGGCGAGCGTTTCAGGGCGCGGCCGGCGCCGGCCAGGCTGCCCTGGTCGACGGCGGCGACGAACACCTTCATGGCCTCGATGCGGTCCATTTGCCCCTCGGCGCGCCCGGATGCGCCGCCGACTCAGTCGGCCGAGCCGCCGGCGCGGGCGGCGGCCAGCTCTCGCGCCAGCACGGCGACCAGTTCGGCGGCCGGCAGGCTGCGGGCCAGGGGCGCGCCCTGGCCGGCCCACTGCGCGCCGTAGCCGCCGTCGCCCTTGGCCTTGGCCGCGGTCGCCAGCGCCTTGCCGGCGTCGTAGACGATCGGATAGTCGGGCAGGGGAACGCCCTTCAGGGCTTCGTCCTTCAGCCGGGTGAAGGCGTTGGGCAGGCAGCGCGCCGCGCGGCCGGAGATCAGCGCGGTCATCTCGGTGGCCGTCGCCGCCGGTCCCATCAGCGCCTCGCGATGATATTTATCGGCCGAGGATTCCGGGCAGGCGATGAAGGCGGTGCCCAGCTGTGCGGCCATGGCGCCCAGGTCCAGCGCCGCGGCGATGCCTGCGCCGTCCATGATCCCGCCCGCGGCGATCACCGGCAGGTCCAGTCGGGCGACCAGCAGCCGGGTCAGCGCCAGCACGCCCAGCTGGGCGTCCGGCGCCTCGGGATCGAACACCCCGCGGTGGCCGCCGGCCTCGTAGCCCTGGGCGACGACGGCGTCGATGCCGGCGGCCTGCGCCGCCTGCGCCTCGGCCAGGCTGGTGGCGCTGGAGAACAGCACGATGCCCGCCCGCTTCAGCCGCGCGATGGTCTCGGCCGGCGGCAGGCCGAAGTGGAAGCTGACCACGGCCGGACGTTCTTCCTCGAACACCGCCAGCATGTCCGGGTCAGCGAGGAAGCTGGTGTAGATCTCCCGCAGCGCGGCCGGCGGCTCGGCGCCGAACTGCCGGAACACCGGGGCCAGGGCCGCGAGCCAGGCGGCCTCGCGGGCCGCGTCGGCGGTGGCCGGCCGGTGGCAGAAGACGTTGACGTTGAACGCGCCGGCGGCGGCCTGCCGGGTGGCCTCGATCATCGAGCGCGCGCCGGCGGCGTTCACCGCGCCGACCCCGATCGAGCCCAGCCCCCCGGCGTTGGTCACCGCCGCCGCCATCTGCGGCGTCGAGGTGCCCGCCATGGGCGCCTGGATGATCGGCAGCGACATCCCCAGCCGCTCCAGCAGGGCGCTCATCGTGCAGCCTCACGGGCGGCGGCGCAGGCGGACGCGAACATGGCGGCGAATCTCCAGACCTTCCCACGCCACACCGCGGCGCACCGGCCAGCATAGGCCGAACGCGGCGGGCGGATTGAACATCTGGAGAGTCGGGCGGCGTCGCGGTTGAGGCCAGGCGCGATCCGCACCGCTCGTTCAGCCAGTCCCGCCGTGGCGCGCGCCTGTTGTCCGCCGTCAACGGGGCCGTGGCTGAAATGCGAAGAGCCGCTCCAAAGTAATCATGACCGCATCGTCCAAGACGAGCGCCGCCCACAGGGCGTTCAGAGCCAATTGAATTCACCGAATGGAGACGCGGTCATGACCCTGCTCACCCGGATGCTTGTCGCCGTGGCGGCTGGAGCCCTGTTCGTTACCCAGGCCTCAGCCCAGAGCGCCAAGGATGTCGTCGGGGCCACGCCATGGGAGCCGGTCGAAAACGAACCCCCAGCCAGGCTGATTGTTGACCCGCCGCTGGCGGAGCCGTTGTCCCGGGGCGCCGCCGTCATCCAGTACCGCACGGAAAACTTCCGCATCCTGCCGGTTCTCGGGACGGCGGCCGTGAACGTGACGCCGCGAGCCGGGCATCTGCACGTCACCGTCGACGATCTGCCCTGGCACTGGGCCGACGCAGGCGACAGCCATACGATCATCGTGGTCGGGCTGCCGCCCGGCCAGCACAAGATCCTGATCGAGTTGGCCGACCCCCTTCACCACGTCGTCGCGGGACAGGCCGTGACCTTCGTGGTGCCCGCGGCCGCGCCTCACGCGCATTGAGGTACTTGGCGCGCTGATGCGGCGCCGACTTGGCGCTTTCAGGATATTGGCGATCAACCGCACAACGCTGTAGCGAGAATGCGGGAAACTAGCGTAGCGGTGTGCCGCTATGTCCCGGCTCCGATCGCTTCAGCTTCTCCGGTTCGTCGCGGCGCTGCTGGTCGTCTGAGGCTCGGTTGGCGGCCCTAGAGAAGGCGAGGAACCTGTATGACCCCCCGACATAGGATTGAGGTCCTGGAGCGGGCCAGACACCCGGTGGACGATGACCTAGACGCTTGGTTCTCCGCGCGCCTAGCGGACGCCAAGGCGGACCCACGAATGAGGTCTCTTATCGAGGTGACGCGCCGGGCCAGGGCGGCGGGCTGAAAAGTGATCAATCTGAGCGACAGCGATTTGATGGAGCTGTGCACGCTGCTGCAACGGTTGTCGCCAGCAAGTAATGGTGTGCCGCTGGGGCCTTAGCCGGCCTCGCAGGAGGCCGCCTAGTCAGTCATCGCGCCGACGGGCGGCCTGGGCGATCAACTCACCTTCCAAAGACTTGGCGAACACTTCAAGAAATTGCCGATAATGCAGCATGCGCGCGGGGCAACGGTCTGGACGGCACGCGCACCACGCACCACATGCCGAAATATGGCGCGCGCAGTCAACTTTCCTCCACCGCTCCGACCGCAGCAAAAAATGCGACCGAATGAGCCCTGCTGGTGCGGCTCCGGCCGGAAATGGAAGCATTGCCACCGTGGCCGCCAGGACGACACCAGGCTGAACTATTTCCAGGCCACTGCCCATTTGAGGAAGTCCTTCTCTGAGAAGGTCTGCCTTCACCCAGCGGCGCCGAAAGGATGCGGAAAGGTCATCGGCGCCCACACATTGCAGCGCCTCGGCGTCCTGTCGAGAATTGCCGAAGCTGGCCATGTGTACTCATGCAGGGAGGGAATTCACCACCTCGCCGCGACGGGCGGTCGTCTCGTTCCCGCACTGACGGGGATACGGAAGGCCTCAACCTTCAATGGCTTCTGCGACGCGCACGACGGAAGCCTGTTCCGGCCGATCGAGCAGGGCACAGTTCCGCTGAACGCCACTTCCGCTCTGCTCCTTTCGATCCGGGCAATCTCATATGAAACCTACACCAAGATGGCGGCTATTTCATCGATGCAGCTAGCCCTTGCCGGCGCAGATGCTGGCCGGCCGTTCGAAGAACAGGCAGCGATCCAGCAACTGGTGAGCGCGCGGCTTACGGGGCTGCAGATGGGCTTGGCAGACGCCCAAAGATGGAAGGCGAAGCTCGACAAGGCCTATCTCAGTGGCGACTATTCCGGGGTTCGAATGTATGTCGTGGAGTTCGACTGTGGATTGCCGCTGGTTGCAACAGGGGCATTCTTCCCAACCCACACATTTGATGGGCGGCCGCTTCAAAATCTTCTCGAAACTGATCTCGACTTCGTGGCGTTCGCGCTGATCTACAGTGGCGAGCAGAGCTTTGCCATCCTCGCCTGGCATGACGACGGCGATGGCAACGCGGAGGCCTTCGTGAAATCTTTCGCTGGTCTGCCCGACGCCGACAAGGCGACGGCCGCGGCGGTTCTCGCGTTCGCCTACATCGAGAACACGCACCTCAAGCCGAGGTGGTGGGAAGCCTTCGATCCGCAGGCGCAGTCCGGTATCTGTGATCTTCTGGCGATGGGGGGCTTCGAGACCGACCCGGCTCCCGGTAATCTGTCTGTTGGAACCTCACCGTTCCGCATTGAAGCCGGTGTCCGATCAGCCAATTGGCTCTAGCTGACACTTTAGAAAGGGGCCAACGCTGGCAACGCTCGACCCGCTTATTCAGAAGCTCTACGGGCAACAGCCTACCTGCACGCTGTTTCACTGCACCTCGCTCCAGGGTCTTCTCGGGATCGTCAACAGCGGCGTGCTTTGGGTGAGCGAGGCGCGCCATATGAACGACGTTGCTGAGTTGATGCATTTCGCCCGACTTCTCAACGACGTCGTGCGTCTCCGACTATCAAAGGACGATGTACTAGGGCAGATTGAGAAACAGCTCGAAAACTGGCTCAGCCAGCGTTTTCAAGACGGGCACTTGATATTCGCTGCCTCTTTCACGGAGAACGGCGACTTGCTCAGCCAGTGGCGGGGCTATTGTCCGCCCGGACAGGGCGTCAGCCTGGGCTTCAACCCCAGCCGCATCCTTCAGGCCACCTCGGCACAGTCGTTTCTGCTCGGCCGGTGCATCTATGCGGTCCGTGAGCAGCTGGAGATCGCCTACGAAACCGCCAATGCAGTGATTGCGGCAGCCAGGGAAGCCGGCCCATCGCCCAAAAGGCATGCCAAGCAGTCATACTACGACAGCTTCGAGGAGTTCTTGCCTGCGATCCTCACTGTCGCAGCCTTGATGAAGAACCCGGCCTTCTCGGAAGAGCAGGAGTGGCGGATCGTTTCGCCGCCGCTAAGCAACTACGTCTTGCCGCCAATCCAGTATCGGGCCGGCGCTTCGATGCTCGTACCCTACCTGGAGTTTGGGTTGCCGAAGCACCAAGACGGCCGAGTTGAGATGGCCCAGCTGTGCGTCGGCCCCACCCCTACGATGAATCTCTCGGTGCGCTCGATGGCGATGTTCCTCTCGCGGCAGGCTGCGTGCTCATCAACGAGAAGCTCGCAGGTTCCTTACCGAGCGTGATCCGGCCGTTCGATTCTGCGCGGCAACTGACGAAACGCTGACGACCCGTAGTCGCTCTTCGCTAATCTCTTCTAACTGTCTGAAAAGTTTGGAGGCCTGGCCGAGAATCGAACTCGGGTGCGCGGATTTGCAGTCCGCTGCGTCACCACTCCGCCACCAGGCCGCTTTGGAGGGCGCGATGGCTAACAGAAGCGCGCCGTCCGGGCAATGGCCGGATCAATGACAGGCGCGGATTGCGTTGAGGTTAAGCCGGGACCTATAAGCGGCCAGACTCTTTCGGCTTGCGGGGATAGTGATGAGCGCCGATTTCGCGGCCGCGCGGACCAACATGGTGGAAAGCCAGGTCCGCACCCAGGATGTCACCGATCTGGCGATCCAGGACGCCATGCGCCACGTGGCGCGCGAGGCGCTGTGCCCGCCGGGCAAGGCCTGGCTGGCCTATGCCGACAGCGAGGTTGAGTACGCGCCGGGCCGCTGGATGCTGAAGCCGCGCGACGTGGCCAAGCTGCTGCAGGCGCTGCGCCCGCGCGCCGGCGAGACCGCCCTGGCGATCGCCGCGCCCTATGCCGCCGCGGTGCTGGAGGCGATGGGCCTGACGGTTACGCGCCTGGACGAGGGCGACCTGAAGGCCGTCGCCGGCCCGTTCGACCTGATCGTCTGCGAGGGCGCGGTCGACCAGGCGCCGGCGAGCTGGACCGCGGCCCTGGCCATGGGCGGGCGGCTGGGCGTGGTGGAGCGTCGCGGGCCGGTCGGCCGGGCGATGCTCTATCTGCGTTCGGACGAAGGCGTCGGCTCGCGCGCGCTGTTCGATTCCACGCCGCCGCTGCTGGCCGGTTTCGAGGCGCTGGAAGGCTTCAGCTTCTAAGCGCCCGCACGCGCGGGGATTCTCGCCGGCAGGACGCGGGCCGATGACGGGCTCGTCCGCAGGCTGTGCCGGCGCCGCGCATCGCGGAAGACGTGACGAAAGCTTAATCCCCCGAGGCTAGCCGGGCGGCGGCGCGGCGCCCTATAGCGGACGACACGCGGTAGCGGAACGGCACGCGGGGATCGTCGGGGGACATCATGGTCGCAAGGTCTCGCCAGGGACGCCTGACAAGGATTGCAGGCGTTGCGGTCGGCGCGCTGGTGCTGGCGGCGCTCGGCGGGGCGGCGGCGGCGGAGACCCTGGGCGACGCCATCGCCCTGGCCTACCAGACCAATCCGACCCTGCAGGCGCAGCGGGCCACCCAGCGGGCGCTGGACGAGACCTATGTGCAGGCCCGCACCGGCTTTCGGCCCACGGCCAACGTGCAGGCCACCATCAGCCGCCAGCTGACCAACCAATTCGGCTCGTTCGACAACAGCACCGCCGGGGTCTCCCTGAGCATCGACCAGCCGCTGTACACGGGCGGGCGGGTGTCCAGCCAGGTCAGCGCCGCCGAGGCCGACGTGCTGGCCGGGCGCGAGAATCTGCGACGCGCCGAGATCCAGGTGCTGCAGAGCGTGGTCGGCGCCTACCTGGACGTGCGCCGCGACCAGCAGCGGTTGGCCATCAGCCAGGAGAACGTCGCCGTGCTGGTGCGCCAGCTGGAAGAATCCAAGGCCCGCTTCGACGCCGGCGAGGTGACCCGCACCGACGTGGCCCAGACCGAGGCGCGCCTGGCGGCCGCCCAGGCCTCGCTGGCCTCGTCGCAGGCGCAGCTGGCGATCAGCCGGTCCGGCTATGCCTCGGTGGTGGGGCAGAACCCGGGAGACCTGGCGGCCGAGCCGCCGATCGCGCGCCTGATCCCGCCGACCGTCGACCAGGCGTTCGACGCCGCCGAGCACAACAACCCGCTGATGCGCCAGCAGGACTATACCGAACAGAGCAGCGCCGCGCGGGTGGCCGAGGCCAAGGCGCAGACCCGGCCCAGCGTCGACCTGCGCGGCACCTTCGGCTACGGCGGCCTGGGCTTCGGCACGGCCAGTCCGTTCGCCGACTATTCGCACAACATCCAGGGCTCGGCGGTGGTGACCATGCCGCTGTTCACCGGCGGTCAGACCCAGTCGCAGATCCGCCAGGCGGCCGAGCGCAACAACGCCGACCGGATCAACATCGAGGCGGCGCGCCGGCAGGTGCTGCTGGACGTGTCCCAGGCCTGGAACCAGCTGCTCGGCTCGCGCGCCAACGTGCTGTCCAACGAGGAGCAGGTGCGGGCGGCCGGGGTGGCCTACGAGGGCATCAAGCAGGAGGAATCGGTCGGCCTGCGCACGACGCTGGACGTGCTGAACCAGGAACAGGAGCTGCGCAACGCCGAGCTGGCCCTGGTCACCGCCCGGCACGACGAATACGTCTCCGGCGCGGCGGTGCTGGCGGCGATGGGGGCGCTGGACGTCAAGGTGTTCGCCCCCGATGCGGCGACCTACGATCCCAAGGCCAACTTCGACAAGGTGCGCCACAGCTTCGGCTGGACCCCGTGGGAGCCGGCCGTCGAGGCGCTGGACCACGTCGCCGCGCCGCGGGTGATCGAACGGCCCGCGCCGTCGCCGGAGGGCCAGGTGGTTCCCGCGCTCGGGGCCCCGGCCAAACCCTAGGCCGGCTCAGGCGCCGCCAGGCCACTGGGCAGATCTTCGCCTGCGCTAATTCGCCCGTATGGGGAAATTGCAGGATCGCCGCATCCCGCGTAGCCTGTTCGGCGAAACGGATTCTCTCGTCCGAACAGCTACGGGCCAACCATGTCTGACCAGTCCGCCCCGGAACCGACCATGGAGGAGATCCTCGCCTCCATTCGCCGCATCATCTCTGAAGACGATGCGCCGGGCGGTGAAGAGGAAGCCGCCCCCGCGCCCGAGCTGCCTGAGCTGGAGCCGCTGGCCACGGCCACGCCTCCGGCGGCGCATGCCGCGGCGCCCGAGGACGACGTGCTGGAGCTGACCGACCGCGTCGGCGGCGGCGAGCCCGAGACCCTGGGCGACCTGGAAATCGCGCCGTTGCCGGAACCCGAGCCCGAACCGGCCCCGCCGCCGGTGATCGCCGCCCCCGCGCCCCGCGCGCCGGAGCCGGCCCCGCTGCCGTCGGTCGGCGCGGACGAGCATCTGGTCGGCGATCCGGCCGCAGAGGCGGCGGCCATGGCCTTTGGTCGCCTGTCGGCCAACATCGCCATGCCGGCCGACGGCCGCACGCTGGAAGACGTGGTCCGCGAACTGCTGCGGCCGCTGCTGAAGGCCTGGCTGGACGACAACCTGCCGGCCATCGTCCAGGCGACGGTCAACCAGGAAGTCGAGCGTATCGCGCGCAGTCGAGTACGCTGACGGTTGAAATTCCGCACGCCGCCAGCCATCTGGCGGCGTTCCCCGCGAATTCCTCCGTCTGAAGCCGGCGTTCCGTAAAGGCCTGCTTTCCCGGGCCGTCGCGGGGTTGTAGATCACCCCCCGAAATGAACGCTCATGCTTGAAAAGACCTTCGATCCCAAAGCCGTCGAGCCGCGCCTCTACCAGATGTGGGAGGCGTCCGGGGCCTTTGCGCCGACCAGCGATCCGGCCGCCCGGCCGTTCTCGATGGTGATCCCGCCGCCGAACGTCACCGGCTCGCTGCACATCGGCCATGCGCTGAACAACACCCTGCAGGACGTGCTGATCCGCTTCCAGCGGATGCGCGGCCGTGCGGCGCTGTGGCTGCCGGGCACCGACCACGCCGGCATCGCGACCCAGATGGTGGTGGAGCGCCAGCTGGCGGCGGAGGGCAACATCGGCCGCCGCGACATGGGCCGCGAGGCCTTCGTCGAGAAGATCTGGGCGTGGAAGGCGCAGTCGGGCGGCACGATCGTCAACCAGCTGCGCCGCCTGGGCGCCTCATGCGACTGGAGCCGCGAGCGCTTCACCCTGGATGAGGGGCTGTCGGACGCCGTGCGCAAGGTGTTCGTGCAGCTGCACAAGGAGGGCCTGATCTACCGCGACAAGCGGCTGGTGAACTGGCACCCCGAGCTGCAGACCGCGATCTCGGACCTGGAGGTCGAGAACATCGAGGTCAACGGCCACATGTGGCGCTTCCGCTATCCCATCGAGGGGCTGAAGGACGCTTCGGGGTCAGATCGCTACATCGTCGTCGCCACCACCCGGCCCGAGACGATGATCGGCGACACGGCCGTCGCCGTGCACCCCGATGACGAGCGCTACCAGGACCTGATCGGCCAGCAGGTCCGCCTGCCGCTCACCGGCCGGCTGATTCCGATCATCGCCGACAGCTACGCCGATCCGGAAAAGGGCACCGGCGCGGTGAAGATCACGCCGGCGCACGACTTCAACGACTTCCAGATCGGCAAGCGCCACGGGCTGGAGGCGATCAACGTCTTCACCCCCGATGCGAAGCTGAACGAGGTGGCGCCCGAGGCCTATCGCGGGCTCGACCGCTTCGAGGCGCGCAAGCGCATCGTCGCCGACCTGGACGCGCAGGGACTGCTGGACGGCATCGACAACCACCGCCTGATGATCCCCTTCGACGAAAAGTCGAAGCTGGTGGTGATCGAGCCCTACCTGACCGACCAGTGGTACGTCGACGCCGCGGTGCTGGCCAAGCCGGCGATGGAAGCGGTCGAGCAGGGCGAGACGGTCTTCGTCCCCAAGAACTGGGAGAAGACCTACTTCGAGTGGCTGCGCAACATCGAGCCCTGGTGCATCAGCCGCCAGCTCTGGTGGGGCCATCGCATCCCGGCCTGGTACGGTCCCGACGGCAAGATCTTCGTCGAGGAGACGGCCGAGGCCGCCGCCACCGCCGCGCGGGCGCACTATGGCCACGAGGCGGCGCTGGTCCAGGACGAGGACGTGCTGGACACCTGGTTCTCGTCGGCGCTGTGGCCGTTCTCGACCCTGGGCTGGCCGCGCGAGACCGAGGACCTGGCGCGGTTCTACCCGACCGACACCCTGATCACCGGCTTCGACATCATCTTCTTCTGGGTCGCCCGGATGATGATGATGGGCATCCACTTCAAGGGCCAGGTCCCCTTCAAGCGCGTGGTCATCAACGCCCTGATCCGCGACGAGAAGGGCCAGAAGATGTCGAAGACCAAGGGCAACGTGATCGACCCGCTTGAGCTGATCGACGCCTATGGCTGCGATGCGGTGCGCTTCACCATGACCGCCATGTCCGGCCAGGCGCGGGACGTCAGGTTGGCGCGGCAACGTGTTGAAGGCTATCGCAATTTCGGCACCAAGCTGTGGAACGCCGCGCGCTTCTGCCAGATGAACGAGTGCGTCTCGCAGCCGGACTTCGACCCTGCCGCCGTGCGCCAGACCCTGAACCGCTGGATCCGCGGCGAGACGGTCAAGGCCGCCGCCGCGGTCACCGAGGCGCTGGACGCCTGCGCCTTCGACGACGCCGCCAGCGCGCTCTATCGCTTCATCTGGAACGTGTTCTGCGACTGGCATCTGGAGCTGGCCAAGCCGATCCTCAACGGCGACGACGAGGACGCCAAGGCCGAGACCCGCGCCACCACGGCCTGGGTGCTGGACCAGATCCTGCAGCTGCTGCACCCGGTGATGCCGTTCATCACCGAGGAGCTGTGGGAGAAGACCGCCCAGTTCGGCCATGGCCGCGACGGCATGCTGATGACCGCCAGGTGGCCGGCCCTGCCGCCCACCTGGGTCGACGCCGAGGCCGAGGCCGAGATCGGCTGGCTGATCGAGCTGATCACCGAGATCCGCCAGGTTCGCGCCGAGATGAACGTGCCGCCCTCGGCCCGCGCGCCGCTGACCGTCTCCGGCGCGGCGCCGGCGGCGAAACAGCGGCTAGCCCGCCACCGGGAACTGATCCTGACCCTGGGCCGCCTGGGCAGCGTCGCCGAGGCCGAGGCCGCCCCGGCCGGCGCGGTGCCGTTCGTGATCGGCGAGGCCACCGGCGCCCTGGCGATCGCCGAGTTCGTCGACTTGGCCGCCGAGCGCGCGCGCCTGGCCAAGGAGATCGCCGGCCACGCCAGCGACATCGACCGCACGGCCAAGAAGCTGGGCAACGCCGACTTCATCTCGCGGGCGCCGGAAGAGGTGGTGCAGGAGAACCGCGAACGCCTGGCCGAGGCGGAGAACGCCAAGGCCCGTCTGGAAGCGGCGCTGAAGCGGCTGGAGGCGGTGGGGTAGGGGCTCCAGAGCCCCCCCCATTCCCCTCATCCCCCCCGCTCATCCTCCCAGCTCATCCCGACGAAAGTCGGGACCCAGGCAAAGGTCTCAGCCTCCAGGAATGGCCCAGCTAGGCGCGGCAAGGTCCTGCCAGCGGCGACTTGTTCCTGGGTCCCGACTTTCGTCGGGATGAGGTGGGGGAGGGGGACTTCCCCTCTACCTCCCCGCTTACCGCGCTGACCGGTCCCGACTGGCCAGCACGCCTCCCGCGTATGACGGCAGGGTCCAGCCGAACAGCATGGCGGCGACCCTCAGGCCCGCGCCCGCCGCGAAGCCGACCAGGCTCGCGGCGTCGGCGCCGATCAGGGGCTGGCCGATCACGTAGCCGGCCGCGCTCACCAGGGCGGCGGTGATGTAGATCTCGCGGTTCAGCAGCACCGACGGCTCGCCCGCGGTGATGTCGCGGATGATGCCGCCGGCGGTGGCGGTGAGCACCCCCATGAGAATGGCCACGAGGGGGCTGACGTGCAGCGCCAGGGCCTTGTCCGCGCCCAGTACGGCGAAGGCCGAGAGGCCGACGGCGTCCGGCCAGTTGAGCAGGCGCTGGTCTTTTTCACGGAAGCCCACCAGCCAGACCACCGCCCCCGTGCAGGCGGCGACGGCCAATTGGACCGGGTCGCGCACCCAGAACACCGGTTGCCCCAGCAGCAGGTCGCGCAGGGCGCCGCCGCCCAGGCCGGTGATCACCGCGAAGAAGATGAAGGTCACCACGTCGTGCTTGCGCCGCGCCGCGGCCATCGCGCCGGTGGCGGCGAACAGGGCGACGCCGGCGTAGCTGAACACATTGGGCAGGGTGAGTAGGCTGATCTGGGCCATGGCCTTGGGGACTCGCGGGGACGACGTTGCCGGCAATCTGGGCCAGGGCCCGGCGCGAGTCTGCGGCGTGTTTGCATCCTCGCGTTCCTTATGCTTGTTCACCTACGAAGACGCGCCCCCGGGAATCCCTCGGGAGGGGCGCGCCGCCGCAGTATCGAGGAACGCCCCATGTCCGACGCCCCCATGTCCGACGCCGCCAAACCCTGGCCCGCCATGTCCATCGCCCAGGCGCACGCCCTGCTGACCGCGCCCGGCATGCCCTTCGAGATGGAGGAGAAGGTGATCCGCGGGGTCACCTTCCGGACCTGGAAGAACGCGCCGCCGTCGCTCCGCTCGGTGGTCGAGGCCGGCCGCGCCCACGGCGGCAAGATCTTCCTGGTGCACGAGGACGAGCGGGTCAGCTACGAGGCCTTCTACCGCGCCGTGTCCGCCTTCGCCCGCCAGCTGCAGGCCGACGGGGTGAAGAAGGGCGACCGCGTCGCCGTGATCATGCGCAACCTGCCGGAGTGGCCGGTGGCCTTCTACGCCGCCGCCGCCCTCGGCGCGATCGTCACCCCGCTGAACGCCTGGTGGACCGGTCCGGAGCTGGAGTACGGCCTTACCGATTCCGGCTCCAAGGTGGCCATCGTCGACAGCGAGCGCCTGGCGCGGCTGGCCGAGCACCTGCCCAACTGCCCCGACCTGGAACGGATCTACGTCAGCCGCGAGATCGAGGAAGTCGCCCACCCCAAGGTCACCAAGCTGGAGACCGTGCTGGGGACGCCGGACGACTGGGAGGGGCTGGCGAACCAGCCGCTGCCGGAGGCCGACATCCAGCCCGACGACGATGCGACGATCTTCTATACCTCCGGCACCACCGGCAAGCCGAAGGGCGCCCTGGCCACCCAGCGCAACATCAACTCCAACATCATGGCCGGCGGCATCGGCGGGGCGCGCAGCTTCCTGCGCCGCGGCGAGCGGCCGCCGGCGCCCGATCCGGACGCGCCGCAGCGCTCCAGCCTGATCTCGGTGCCGTTCTTCCACGCCACCGGCTGTTTCGCGATCCTCAACCCCAGCCTGTTCGGCGGGGCCAAGCTGGTGATGATGCGCAAGTGGGATCCGATCCGCGCCTTCGAGCTGATCGAGCGCGAGAAGATCTCCTCCGCCGGCGGCGTGCCGACCATCGCCTGGCAGCTGCTGGAGCACCCGGCGCGGGCCAACTACGACCTGTCGTCGCTGGAGAGCATCGGCTACGGCGGCGCCCCGTCGGCGCCGGAGCTGGTGCGCAAGATCAAGGAGGTGTTCCCCAAGTCCGCGCCCGGCAACGGCTGGGGCATGACCGAAACCTCCGCCAGCGTCACCGGCAACAGCGCCGAGGACTATGAGAACCGTCCCGACAGCTGCGGCCCGGCCGTGCCGGTCTCCGACCTGAAGATCATGACGGTGGAGGGCGACCGCGAACTGCCGATCGGGGAAGTGGGCGAACTGTGGGCCAAGGGGCCGCAGGTGGTGAAGGGCTACTGGAACAAGCCCGAGGCCACGGCCCAGACCTTCGTCGACGGCTGGGTCAAGACCGGCGACCTGGCGCGGCTGGACGAGGAGGGCTTCTGCTACATCATCGACCGGGCCAAGGACATGCTGATCCGCGGCGGCGAGAACATCTACTGCATCGAGGTCGAGAACGTTCTCTACGACCATCCGGCGGTGATGGATGCGGCCCTGGTCGGCATCCCGCACAAGACCCTGGGCGAGGAGCCGGCGGCGGTCGTCACCCTGAAACAGGGCGCCGAGGCCACCGAACAGGAGCTGCGCGCCTTCGTCGCCGAGCGCCTGGCGGCGTTCAAGGTGCCGGTGAAGGTGCTGTTCTGGCACGAGACCCTGCCGCGCAACGCCAACGGCAAGATCCTGAAGAACGAGCTGAAGAAGCTGTTCGTCGAAGAGACCGCCTGACGATCATGGGCCGGCGCCGGCTGGACCTGGAGCTGGCCCGGCGCGGCCTGTTCGACAGCCGCGCCAAGGCCCGCGCCGCCATCGAGGCCGGGCAGGTGGCGGTGGACGGCGCCGTGGTCACCCGCCCGTCCGAGCCGGTGACGGAGGACGCCGCCATCGTCGCGCGGCCGGCGCACCCCTATGTCGGCCGCGGGGCGCTGAAGCTGGCGCGGGCGCTGGAGCTCTGGCCCATCGCGATGCAGGGGGCGACGGTGCTCGACGTCGGCGCCTCCACCGGCGGCTTCACCGAGGTCTGCCTGGCGGCCGGCGCGGCGCGGGTCTGGGCGGTCGATGTCGGCCGCGGCCAGCTGCACGCGAGCCTGGCGGGCGATCCGCGGGTGGTGTCGCTGGAGGCGACCGACGCGCGCACCCTGACCCGCGAGCTGATCCCCGAGGCGGTGGACGTGGTGGTCTGCGACGTCAGCTTCATCGGCCTGGCCAAGGCGCTGCCGGCGGCCCTCGCCCTGGCCCGCCCGGGGGCGGCGCTGGTGGCGCTGGTCAAGCCACAGTTCGAGGTCGGCCCGGCCAGGGTCGGCAAGGGCGGGGTGGTGCGCGACGCGGCCGCGCGGACCCAGGCCGTGGAAGCCGTGAAGACCTTCCTGGAGACGGAAGGCTGGAATGTCCTGGCTGTCGCCGACAGTCCGATCCTCGGCGGCGACGGCAATCAGGAGGTGCTGCTGCGGGCGGAGAAGCGGCGCTAGCGCTAGACCCGGCTTGCAAAGCGCATCCGGCTTGCACAGGGGGCATCCTTCTCCCGCAAGGGGAGAAGGTTCGCGGTGGTAGAATCCGGGATTGCCGCACCCCGGCGGCAGGGGCGAACGCGCCCTACGGCGCCACCTGCCAGCGGCCGCGGTCGTCCTGGCAGACGTGCACCTGGCGATGCCGTTGCGAGCCGTCGGGCATGTACAGCACGTCGCGGGCCCATTCGCAGACCGGCGGCGGCGGCGCGTAGTAGACCGGCGGCGGGGGCGGGGCATAGTAGGCCGGCGGAGGCGGGGGCGGCGCGTAGGCGGCGTCGGCCGGCGGGCCGTCGCAATGGGTGGAGCTGGAGCCGATCGCCGCGCCGGCCAGGGCGCCGCCGCCGCCGCCCAGCACCGAACCCTCGGTGCGCGCGCCGTGGCCCGACACCTGCGAGCCGACCACCGCGCCCAGCACCCCGCCGATCAGGGCGCCGGCCACCGCGTGGTTGGTCTTCTGCGACTCGCAGGCCTGATGGGCCTGGTAGGCCTCCTGGGTCGCGTCATAGCGGCCGTCGGAATAGCGGCTGTCCGGCGGCGGGCCATTGGGGTCGGATTGCGCCTGCGCCAGGGCGGGCGCGCCCGTCAGACCGATCAGGGCCGCTACGGCGAGGCCGCGGGCGTGGTGAGAAAACGCGTGCATGTACTGGACTCTCCGAAGGAAACGGCGCTGGGCTCAGGCCCGGCCACTGGGGCGCCACACCCCGTCGGGGCCGCGGCAGATTTCGAAGTCGTGCGGGCCGCTGTCGTAGTCCTCGCGGACCCAGCGGCAGTTGCGGTCGTGGTAGCTGTAGCGCGACGGGTAGGGCACGCACTCCACCGAATGGCGGCCGGCGGCGTTGCCCAGGGCCGCGCCGGCGGTGCCGCCGATGATCGCGCCGGCGGCGCGGTTGCCGCGGCCGGCCACGGCGCTGCCGAAGATGCCGCCGATGATGCCGCCCAGGAAGGCGCCGCGGGTGCCCGATTCGGCCTTCTCGCGGCCGCAGACGTCGCCGCGGCCATAGTCGCGCCCGTAGTCGCCGGCCGGCTGGGCGGCGGCGAACTGCGGCGTCGCCAGGGCGGGCGCGAGGATCGAGGCGGCCGCAAGCAGGGTGATGACGGTCTTCATACTGGTAAGCCCCTTTGGACGGCGATCCTCGCCAAGCTTGGCGGATTTCCCTAAACGCTCGAACCTGAACGGGAGTTGAGCGCGCCGTTCAGCTTTCTTGATGCTCGTGGAGCGTGGCAATCCGGTGGCCAAGGCAACGATGAGGCGAAACGCCGCGCGCCCGCGCGGACCCGGGCCGGCCCGGGGCGAGGGCCCGCCGCCGCGGCCGATGGAGCTGGAGATCGGCGCCGTCGGCGCCCAGGGCGACGGAGTGGCGCCAGGGCCGGTGTTCGTGCCCCTGACGCTGGCCGGCGAGCGGGTCGGCGCGGAGGTCCGCGGCGACCGCGGCGAGCTGACGGCGGTGCTGCGCGCGAGCCCGCAGCGCGTCAGCCCGCCCTGTCCGCATTTCGGCGACTGTGGCGGCTGCGCGCTGCAGCACTGGGACACCGCGCCCTATCTCGTCTGGAAGGCCGAGGAGATCCGCCGCGCGCTGGGGCGCGAGGGCCTGGAGAGCGACATCCTGCCGGCCTTCGCCACCCCGCCAGGCTCGCGCCGCCGGCTGGCGCTGCATGCGCGCAAGGCCGGGCAGGGGGCGCAGATCGGCTTCAAGGCCCGCCGTTCGTGGCGGCTGGCGGCGATCGACAGCTGCACCGTCGCCGATCCCCGCCTGGTGGCGGCGTTCCCGGCGCTGGCGCGGCTGGCCGCGCCGTTCCTGGAGCACCCGAAGTCGGCCCCGACGCTGCACGTCACCCTGACCGATACCGGCCTCGACATCGACATCACCGGCGTGGAGCGGCGCAGCGGCGGGCTGTCGGCCGACGCGCGCATGATCGCCGCCGAGGTCGCCGCCGCGGCGGACTTCGCCCGGGTCACCCTGGCCGGCGAGATCGTCTACCAGGCGCGCCAGCCGGTGGTCCGCCTGGGGCCGGCGGCCGTCGCCCTGCCGGCCGGGGCCTTCCTGCAGGCCACGCGGGAGGCCGAGGCGGCGATGGCCGGATTCGCGGTCGAGGCGGCGGCCGGCGCCCGCGGCATCGCCGACCTCTATTGCGGCGCCGGCACCTTCACCTTCCGCCTGGCGGCGATCGCCCCGGTGCTGGCCGCGGACGCCGCCGGACCGGCGGTCAGGGCCTTGAGCAGCGCCGTCGCCGGCGCGCCGGGCCTGAAGCCGATCACCGCCGAGACCCGCGACCTGGATCGCCGGCCGGTGCTGGCCGAGGAGCTGAAGAAGGTCGACGTGGCGCTGTTCGACCCACCGCGCGCCGGGGCCGCGGAGCAGACCGCGCAGCTGGCCCGCTCCGGCGTGGCGCGGGTGATCGGCGTCTCGTGCAATCCCGCCACCTTCGCCCGCGATGCGCGGACGCTGGTGGATGCGGGATTTGTTCTCCAGCGCGTGCTGCCGGTGGACCAGTTCCTGTGGTCGCCCCATATTGAGCTTGTGGGCGTCTTTTCCCGGTAGCCGCTTGTCAGACAGATCCTCTCCCGCCGCCTTTGCCTCCGACCGCGTGACCCAGGCGGCGCGCGCCACGGTCAAGGCGGTGTGGTGGGGCGCGGCCGGCCTGGCGGCCCGGGCGATCACCCGGCCGACCCGCGAGGCCCCGGCCGACTTCCAGCCTACCGCCGAGCCGATCCCTGACGGCCTGGTGCGCCGCGCCTGGATGCAGGCCTTCGAGAAGGAGGCGGGGGACGTGGCCCTCGGCCTCTATCCGCCGCCGGACGACGGACCGGCCGACCCGCTGCGCGCCGTCCGCCGCGCCATCGACTTCTTGCGCGACGCCCGCGAGGTGGAGGCGCGCCGTCGCCGTCGTGGCGGTGTCGAGGCCCGCGATGAGGCCCCGGCCGGCGTCTATCCGACCTATTACCGGCAGAACTTCCATTTCCAGACCGGCGGCTGGTTCACCGAAGACAGCGCGCGGCGCTACGAGACCCAGGTCGAGGCGCTGTTCGCCGGCACGGCAGGCGCCATGCGGCGTCGGGCCCTGGCGCTGCTGGCGCAGGCCTGGCGGGCGCGCGACCATCGCGGTGTGGCGATCCTGGACCTGGCCTGCGGGGCCGGCGCCTTCCTCAAGGACCTGTCGGCGGCCTTCCCGCGGGCGCGCCTGGCGGGGGTCGACCTGTCGCCCGCCTACCTCGTCGAGGCCGCGCGCAACGCCCCGACCGCGGCCCTGGCCCAGGCCAACGCCGAACGCCTGCCGTTCGCCGACGCCAGCCAGGATGCGGTGACCTGCGTCTACCTGTTCCACGAGTTGCCGCCGAGGGTCCGCCCGGTGGTCGCCGCCGAGATCGCCCGGGTGCTCAGGCCCGGGGGGCTGTTCGCCTTCGCCGACAGCATCCAGCCGGTCGACGAGCCGCGCCTGGGCCGGCTGCTGGAGGCGTTCCCGGCCTATTTCCACGAGCCGTTCTACGGCACCTACTGCGACGAGGACCTGACGGCCCTGTTCGCCGCCGCCGGCCTGCAGCCGGTCGGCCAGGACACCGCCTTCCTGACCAAGGCGATGCTGTTCGAGAAGGTGGCGTAGGCGCGCCCAGGTCCCTCCCTCCCTCTGTCATCCCGGAATTCGCGGAGCGAATATCCGGGACCGCCGGAAACGCTGGAGCTCGCAGGTCGTAGCGGGCGCTGGCGCTTGCCGCGGTCCCGGATATCCGCTGCGCGGATTCCGGGATGACAGTGTTGGGGGCGTGGCGTGTGCGTCCTACCCGAACAGGTCCATCTGGTCGCCGGCCTTGGGCGGGACCTTGAACAGGGTGGTTTCCAGCTCGAAACGGTCGATGTTGTAGCCGAACCGGCGCTTGGCGATCTCGAAGCGCTGGCGGGTCAGGTCGGCGATCGGGCCCCGGCCGCGCATGCGCTGGCCCCACTGGGCGTCGTAGTCCTTGCCGCCCCGCATCTGCCGCACCAGCGACATCACCCGCGCCGCGCGGTCGGGGCGGGCGCTCTCCAGCCAC
This sequence comes from Caulobacter sp. KR2-114, assembly GCF_049446115.1. Taxonomy (NCBI): domain Bacteria; kingdom Pseudomonadati; phylum Pseudomonadota; class Alphaproteobacteria; order Caulobacterales; family Caulobacteraceae; genus Caulobacter; species Caulobacter sp. KR2-114. Next base: position 565,890 of record NZ_JBMSEC010000002.1, on the reverse strand, counting down.
TCGCGGAACAGGTCCTTGATTTCCAGTGGCAGGCGCAACATCACATAGCCGGCGGTGGTGGCGCCGGCCTCGGCCGCGCGCTGCAGCACCGCCTCCATCTCGTGGTCGTTGAGCCCGGGGATCACCGGGGCGAACATCACCGTGGTCGGGATGCCGGCCGCCGTCAGCTGGCGGATCGCCCATAGCCGCCGCTCCGGCGTGGCCGCGCGCGGCTCCATGGCCCGCGCCAGCGCCCGGTCGAGGGTGGTCACCGACACCGCCGCCCGGGCCAGCCGCTGCGCCGCCATCGGCGCCAGGATGTCGATGTCGCGCGCCACCAGCGCCGACTTGGTCAGCACCGACACCGGGTGGTTGAACCGCTGCAGCACCTCAAGGATCTGCCGGGTCAGCCGCAGCTTTCGCTCCTGAGGCTGGTAGGGGTCGGTGTTGGCCCCCATGTGGATCAGCTCGCAGCGATAGCTGGGCTTGGACAGCTCCCGCTCCAGCAGCCGCGCGGCCTCGGGCTTGAAGAACAGCCGGCTCTCGAAGTCCAGGCCGGGCGAGAGGCCCATGTAGGCGTGGGTGGGGCGGGCGAAGCAGTAGATGCAGCCGTGCTCGCAGCCTCGGTACGGGTTGATCGACTGGTCGAAGCCGACATCGGGGCTGTCGTTGCGGGCGATGATCGCCTTGGCCTTCTCGGCGATCAGCTCGGTGCGCAGGGCGGCGGGGGCCTCGTCGAGGTCGGTCCAGCCGTCGCTGAAGTCCTCGCGTCCCTGCGACTCGTAGCGGCCGGCGCGGTTGGACCTGGCGCCGCGGCCGCGGGCGGCGTCCGTCGTGGGGGAGGGGGAAGCCATGCGCCAGTATCGGCGACGGAGAAGAACATAACAAGAACAAATGCCGCCTTGACCCGGTCGCGGGCGGCCGGTCTATGGGGCGCATGATTTCCGTGATCCTGCCCACCTTCAACTCCGAGGCGACCCTGGGCGACGCCCTGGCCGACCTCGTGCGCGCGGCCGTGGACGGCCTGGTGCGCGAGGTGGTGGCGGTGGACGGCGGCTCCAGCGACGCGACCCTGGACATCCTGGAGGACGCCGGGGCGCGGCGGGTCAGCGCCGGCGGTCTGCTGGGCGCGCGGCTGGCGGCGGCGGTCGGCGCGTCAAAGGGGCAGTGGCTGATGGTGCTGCCGCCGCGGCCGGTGCTGTTCCCCGGCTGGGAGCGGCAGGTGGCGCTGCACGTCGAGCGCCACGCCGACGCCATCGGCCTGCCGGCGCCGGAACGCCGCGGCCTGCTGCCGGCGCCGAAGATCGACGCCCTGCTGATCGGCCGCCTGCGCCACGACCGCGCCAGCGGCTTCCAGGTGACCGACAAGGGCGTCACCGAACTGCTGCGCCGCGCCGGCAAGCCGACCCGCCGGCTGCCGATCCTGCTGAACGGGTAGGGGAACGACATACACCCTCTCTGTCATCCCGGAAGGCCGCGTCAGCGGTCTATCCGGGACCGCCGGAAGCGGCGCTGGGAGCCGGCGGTAGCAAGCGCTGGCGCTTCCCGCGGTCCCGGATATCCGCTGCGCGGATTCCGGGATGACAGTAGTAGAAGGGCCCGCCCGCGCGCCTACCGGTCGAGCTTCGCGTCGATGAACTGCATGTTCGAGGCGGCGGCGTCGAGGGTGACGGTCTTGCCGCCGAACTGGCGCTGGTAGGCCCAGTACGCGGCCATCACCTTCTGAACGTAGGCCCGGGTCTCGTAGTAGGGCATGCTTTCCATGAACAGCAGGCTGTCCACGTTGGGGCCGAGCAGGGTCTCGGTGCGGGCCACCATGCCGGGGCCGCCGTTGTACGAGGCCACTGCGCGCAGGATGTCGCCGCCGGTGGCGTGGGCGGTCAGGTAGGCCAGGTACTGCTGGCCGATGCGGACATTGGTGGCGCCGTCGAACAGCGGCATCAGGTCGTGCTTGTAGCTGTCGTCGCCGGTGACGCTGGCCGCCGCGGCGGGCATCACCTGCATCATGCCCATGGCGCCGACCGGCGACACGGCCATCGGGTTGAACCGGCTCTCCTGCCAGATCACCGCATAGACCAGGCCCTTGTTGACCAGGAAGCCGCCCTCGGGGGCGATGGCGGGGGTCGGATAGACCACGCCCTGGATCGACGGGGCCATGGCCTGCACCGCCACGCCCGCGGGATGGTTGGGATTGAGGGCGTAGGTCAGGGTCGCCCAGGCCGAGCGCTCGTCCTCGCTGGAGGCCTGCGCCATGCCGTTGCGCAGCTCCAGCCCGGCGTCCACCGCGCGGCCGATCTGCATCAGGGCGATGGCGCGCCGCGCGCGCGGGTCGGTCTGCACCAGGCGCATCACTCCGGGGGCGTCGAGGCCGGAGGCGTTGATCTTGATCGGCGCCATCGGCACGTTGGGGCCGGTGTTGGCCAGGGCGTTCTGGATCAGCCCGCCCATCGGGTCGGCGGTCAGCTGCAGGCGCCGGTTGGCGATCATGCCGTAGAAGGTGTCGGGCAGGCCCGCGGCGATGCGCAGATAAGCCTGCGAGCGGTCGCCCTGGCTGAGGGCGTCGGCCGACCGAGCGGCCCAGTAGGCGCCGCCGGCGCGCACCCAGTCGTTCTCGCTGGCGTTGCGGGCCAGGCTCTCGAAGAAGCCCATGGCGCCCTGGAAGTCCTCCAGGCGGTAGGAGGCGAGGCCGGCGATCCAGGCGTCGCCCGAGCGCTTGGCCAGGGTCAGGGCGCGGCTGACGTCGCCGTTGAAATAGGCCTCGCGCGCGGGGCGGTACTGCGGCGCGGTGCGCAGGCGGTCGCCGCCTATGTCGGAGGCCAGGGCCGTCTCTGGCGGCGGCGGCTCCTCGCCGGCCGGCCGCAGGCGCAGGGCCAGGGCGTAGATCTTGTCGGCGCCCGGCATGTCCTTGAACGACTTCAGCCAGCCGACCAGCTGGTCGTAGGAGACGTTCTTGGTCACCGCCGGGTGGGTCAGCTTCAGGTACTGCACCCGGCCGACCAGGCAGGGGTCGCTGACGTGGGCCAGACTATCGTCGGCGGTGGCGAAGTCGCCGCGCTCGGCCGCCTGGAAGGCGCTGCTGTAGAGGCGCGCGTCGGAGTCCGACAGGGCTTCCAGGGTCGCCGCCCTGGCGGAAGAGGATGAGGCGACCAGTGAGAGAGTCGCAAAGCCAACCGCCAGCAGCGCCCGGATCTTGGTCATGCCGTTTTTCGTGCGCGGCCAGACCCCTTGACTTGGTGGGGGTGGGCCCGCCGCGCGGCCCTGTTCTCGATTCGCCTAGTCTTAGGCAGGCCGGTGGGGGCGATCAACCCTTTCCGCCAGCGTCAATAGGTCCTCCCACGCCTTCTTCTTGGCCCCGGGCTGGCGCAGCAGGAAGGCCGGGTGCAGCGTCGGCAGGGCCGGAATCTCCAGCGCGCCGTCCTCGGAGCGCCATTCGAACCAGCGCCCCCGCAGCGACAGGATGCCTGCCGACTGCTTCAGCACCGACTTTGCCGAGGCCCCGCCGGCCAGTAGCAGCACCTTCGGCTTCACCAGGGCGATGGCCCGCTCCAGGAACGGGGCGCAGGCCAGCTGTTCGTCGGGGGAGGGGGTGCGGTTGCCGGGCGGGCGCCAGAACACGGTGTTGGTGATGAACACCCGGCCCTCCAGGCCCGCGGCGGCGATCATCCGGTCCAGCAGCTGGCCGGCGCGGCCGACGAACGGCTGGCCCTGGCGATCCTCGTCGGCGCCGGGACCCTCGCCGATGATCATCACCGGGGCATCCGGCGCGCCGCGGCTGAACACCGCCTGTTTCGCGCCCTCGAACTTCAGGCCGCAGCCGTCGAACGCCGCGATCGCGTCGGCCAGCGCCTCCAGGTCGGGTGCGGCCGCGGCCAGGCGGCGGGCGTCCTCGGCGGCGGGGGGCGGGGCGGCGGCGACGGTGGCGGTGAAGTCGAACCGCGGTCTGGGCGGCGCCAGGGGCGCGGCGGCCATCCGTTCGGGGCGGCTGGGCGTGGCGGTCTTCGCCGGCTCGGTCTTGCCCTTCAGAATCGCCGCCGCGTGGGCGGTGCGGTCCTGCGGCTCGGGCGCGTAGGCGACCTCCACCCCCGCATCGGCCCAAAAGGCCATCAGGCTTTCCACGGCGCGGAGGTCCAGGCTCATGGGCTCTTCCTAGCACCGCCGACGGCGACGTGGGAGGGTAGGGGCGGACGGGCCGGACTCTGAATATCCTTGACCGTCTGGGCGGCGCCTTCGATTAAGACCGCAATCGGGCCTGGGAGCACAAGGACAGCTGCAATGAGCGAAGACGTCGAACGCGAAGCGATGGAGTACGACGTCGTCATCGTCGGCGGCGGACCTGCCGGGCTGTCCGCGGCGATCCGGCTGAAGCAGCTGGCCGAGGCGGCCGGCGCCGAGATTTCCGTGGCCGTGCTGGAAAAGGGCTCGGAAGTCGGCGCGCACATCCTCTCCGGCGCGGTGATCGACCCGATCGCCATCAGCGAGCTGATTCCGGACTGGCAGGCCAAGGGCGCGCCGATCACCACCAAGGTGACAAAGGACAAGTACCTGATGCTCGGCCCGTCGGGCGAGCTGGAGCTGCCGGCCTTCGCCATGCCGGCGCTGATGCACAACAACGGCAACTACATCGCCTCGCTGGCCAACGTGTGCCGCTGGCTGGCCACCGAGGCCGAGGCCCTGGGCGTGGAGATCTATCCGGGCTTCGCCGCCTCGGACCTGGTCTGGCGCGAGGACGGCTCGGTGAAGGGCGTCATCGTCGGCGTGGTCGGCATCGGCAAGGACGGCGAGCAGAAGCCGGATTACCAGCCGGGCATGGAGCTGCACGGCAAGTACGTGTTCATCGCCGAGGGCGTGCGCGGCTCGCTGGCCAAGGTGCTGATCAACAAGTTCAACCTGTCCGAGGGCAAGGAGCCGCAGAAGTTCGGCATCGGCATCAAGGAGATCTGGCAGGTCCCCGACGCCAACTTCCACAAGGGGCTGGTGGAGCACAGCTTCGGCTGGCCGCTGGACGACAAGACGGGCGGCGGCTCGTTCATGTACCATTTCGACGAGAACTACGTGGCCGTCGGCTATGTGGTGCACCTGAACTACAAGAACCCCTGGCTGTCGCCGTTCGACGAATTCCAGCGCTTCAAGCAGCACCCGTCGGTGCGCTCCCACCTGGAGGGCGGCAAGCGCATCGCCTATGGCGCACGGGCCATCACCGAGGGCGGCTGGCAGTCGATCCCCAAGCTGACCTTCCCGGGCGGCGTGCTGATCGGCTGTTCCGCGGGCTTCGTGAACGTGCCGCGCATCAAGGGCAGCCACAACGCCATGAAGACCGGCATGCTGGCCGCCGAGGCCGCCTTCGCCGCGATCCAGTCGGGGCGTGAGGCGGACGAACTGGTGGAGTACCCGGCCGCCTTCGAACAGTCCTGGGTGGCCAGGGAACTGAAGATCGTCCGCAACGCCAAGCCGCTGCTGTCCAGGCTCGGCACCTTCTGGGGCGGGGTGGTCGGCATGGTCGAGATGCACATCGCCAGCCTGACCGGCGGCTTCTCGTTCCTGGGCACCCTGAAGCACGGCAAGCCGGACTACGCCTACCTGGAGCCGGCCAGCCAGCATAAGCCGATCGTCTATCCCAAGCCGGACGGGGTGTTCAGCTTCGACAAGCTGTCCAGCGTCTTCCTGTCGGCCACCAACCACGAGGAAGACCAGCCGGCGCACCTGAAGCTGAAGGACCCGTCGGTGCCGATCTCGGTGAACCTGCCGAAGTACGGCGAGCCGGCGCGACTCTACTGCCCGGCGGGGGTGTACGAGGTGCTGTACGACGATGCCGGACAGAACCCGAAGTTCCAGATCAACGCCCAGAACTGCGTCCACTGCAAAACCTGCGACATCAAGGATCCGTCGCAGAACATCAACTGGACCACGCCCGAAGGCGGCGGCGGCCCCAACTATCCCAATATGTAGGCGTCCTGGGCGGCGGCTGGTCAGACCTCGGCAAGGTCTGGCCGGCTAGTCTGGCGTGACAAGGCGCGCCCTTGCCCGCGCCACATTTGAAGGCCAAGGGTGTCGACCATGCCCATCGCACGATCCCTGCCGTCCCTGCGCGTGCTTGCCGCGCTGCTGCCCATGGCCGCGCTCGCCGCCTGCGCCACCGACGGAACCTCTCCGACGACCAGGCCAACCCCGACGGCGTCGGCCGCCCCGGCCCCCAGCCGCCCCTCGGTGGCCCCGGACGAGGCGACCACCTATGGCCTGTTCCTGGCCGGCCGCGAGGCGATGGCCCAGGGCGCGGCAGGCGACGCCGCGGCCTATTTCGGCGCCGCGGCCCAGAGCGGCGGCGGCGGCCCGGGCGATGGCGGGGCTGGCCTGATCAGCGAGCGGGCGTTCTTCGCCGCGCTGATGGCCGGCGACGTGCGCAAGGCGGCCACCCTGGCGCCGGCCGCCGGCGATGCCAACGCCGATCCTGAGAAGGCCCGCCTGGGCGCCCTGGTGCGCGGGGTCGAGGCCCTGGCCGAGGACAACGGCAAGCAGGCCCTGGCCATCCTCAAGGGGCCCGAGGTGGGCTATCCGCACAAGGCGGCGGCCAGCCTGGTGATCCCCTGGGCGGCGGCGGCGGCCGGCGACGTCGACGGCTCGGTGATCCACACGGTGCTGCCGGGCGATCCCATCGACCAGTTCTACGCCAACCTCAGCCAGGCCCGGCTGTTCGAGCGGGCCAAGCGCTATGACGAGGCGGAAACCCACTACAAGGCGCTGATCGCCGCCGGCGATCCGGGCGCCATGGCCAGCCAGAGCTACGGGGCCATGCTCGAGCGGCGCAAGCGCGCGGCCGACGCCGTGGCCGTCTACCAGGCGGCCCTCAACCGCTTCCCCGACAGCGCCGACCTGCAGGACGCCCTGGCCCGCGCCAAGGCGCACAAATCGCCGCCGCCGATGCTGTCGATCAAGGAGGGCGCGTCCGAGGCGCTGATCGCGCCGGCCGCCGCGCTGATGGTGCAGCACCAGAGCGAATACGCCCTGGCCTATCTGCACCTGGCCCTGCGGCTGAACCCCGGCCAGGACGAGGCCTGGATGCTGGCGGGCGACTGCCTGAACGCGATGGGCGACAGCGACGGCGCGCGCGAGGCCTATGCCCGGCTGAAGCCTGGCAGCGACCGTTACATCACCGCGCGCAACAAGATGGCGTGGACCTACCAGAACGGCGACGACCACGCCGGCGCCCTGAAGCTGGCGCGCGAGACGCTCTCCGCCTCGCCGGAAAACCAGGAGGCGGCGGTGAACCTGGCCGACCTGCTGCGCGCCAACGAACAGTACGAGGACTCGGCGAAGATCCTCGACAAGGTGATCGCCGCCCAGGGCGATCACGTCGACTGGCGCCTGCTCTACGCCCGGGCCGCCTCGCTGGAGGAAGCCGGCCACTGGCAGGACGCCGAGCGCGACCTGCAGACGGCGCTCAAGCAGCGCCCCGACGAGCCGGAGCTGCTGAACTTCCTGGCCTATTCCTGGATCGACCGCGGCGAGCGGCTGCAGGAGGCGCTGGGCATGGTGCAGAAGGCGGTCGACGCCAACCCGCAGTCGGGCGCCATGCTGGACTCCCTGGGGTGGGCCTATTTCCGCCTGGGCGACTTCAAGACCGCCGTCGCCAAGCTGGAAGACGCCGTGGTGCTGGAGCCGGCCGACCCGGACGTGAACAACCACCTGGGCGACGCCTACTGGCGCGTCGGGCGCAAGACCGAGGCGGACTATCAGTGGCGCCGGGTGCTGATCCTGCAGCCCTCGGCCAAGTTGAAGGCCGAGGTCGAGACCAAGCTGAAGTCGGGCCTCGACGGCGTCGGGCCGGCGGCGGTCGCCAGCCAGTAGCGCCCCGATGTCCGCGGTCCTCGAGCGCCTCGCGCCGGCGAAGGTGAACCTGTTCCTGCACGTCGGGGCCCTGGCGGCCGACGGCTATCATCCGCTGTCCAGCCTGATGGCGTTCGCCGACGTCGGGGACGTCGTGCGCCTCGAGCCCGCCGAGGCGATGAGCTTCGCCATCACCGGCCCGTTCGGCGCGGCGCTGTCGGCCGAGGCCGACAACCTGGTCACCCGGGCGCGAGACATGGCGCTGGCGGCCTTTCCTGGCGAACACCGTCCGTTCCGGCTCGTGCTCGACAAGCGCCTGCCGATCGCGGCGGGGATCGGCGGCGGCTCGGCCGACGCGGCCGCGGCCCTGCGCCTGCTGGACGACGCCCTGGGGCTGGACCTGGGGGGCGGGGTAGGGGCGAGGTTCGACGCCATCGCCCGCGCCCTGGGGTCCGATGTGCCGGCGTGCCTGGCCGGCCAGCCGACGTTCGCCACCGGCCGGGGCGACGACCTGGGCGAGCCGCCGCGCTTCGTCGACCTGGACATCGTCCTGGCCAACCCCCGCGTTCCGTCGCCGACGGGGGCGGTCTACCGCGCCTACGACGACCTTGGCGCCCCCGGCGGGGCCGAGCCGCCGACCTGGGCCGGAGACCTGACCACGCCCGCGACCGTGACTGCCTTCCTGCAGACCACCCGCAACGACCTGGAGGCGCCGGCCATCGGCCTGACGCCGGCGATCGGCGACTGCCTGGACATCCTCCGCGCCCAGCCGGAAAGCCTGTTCGTGCGCATGTCCGGGTCGGGGGCGACCTGCTTCGCCATCGTCGAGAGCGCCGCCGACGCCGAGCGGATGGCCCGCGGCCTGACCACCACCCATCCGCACTGGTGGGTCCGCGCGGCGCGGCTGAAGGGCTCGCTGGGGTAGCCTCAAACGAAAACGGGGGCCCCGAAGGACCCCCGTTCCCGGTATCGATGGATGAGGCTGGGATCAGCCGTGCACGACTTCGCCGTGCAGGTTGATGTCCAGGCCTTCGACTTCGACTTCCTCGCTGACGCGGATGCCGATCGTGTACTTCAGCACCGCCAGGATGATGAAGGTCACCACGCCGCAGTAGATGAAGGTCGCGGCGACATCCAGGAACTGCAGGCCCATCTGGGCGACGTTACCGTCGGCCAGCCAGCCCTTGGAAGCACTGTTGATCGAGTTCTTGGCGAAGACGCCCGTCAGGATGGCGCCCAGGGCGCCGCCCACACCGTGCACGCCCCAGCAGTCCAGGGCGTCGTCGTAGCCGAAGATCTTCTTCACGTGCACGGCCGAGGTGTAGCAGACCACGCCGGCCAGCAGGCCGATGATCAGGGCGCCCATGGCGTCGACGTAGCCCGAGGCCGGGGTGATGGCCACCAGGCCGGCGACGGCGCCGGAGACCATGCCCAGGACCGAGGGCTTCTTGGCGATGATCCATTCCGCGGCCATCCAGGCGAGGGTGGCGGCGGCGGTGGCGATCTGGGTCGCGGCGGCAGCCATGCCGGCCTGCACATTCGAGGTCACGGCCGAACCGGCGTTGAAGCCGAACCAGCCGACCCACAGCAGCGAGGCGCCGATGACGCTGTAGGCCAGGTTATGCGGCGCGAAGTTCTCGGTGCCGAGGCCCTTGCGCTTGCCGAGCATCAGGGCTGCCACCAGGCCGGCCGTACCGGCGTTCAGGTGCACCACGGTGCCGCCGGCGAAGTCCAGCGCGCCCTTGGTTCCCAGCCAGCCGCCGCCCCACACCCAGTGCGCCACCGGGCAGTAGACCAGCAGCAGCCAGGCGCCCATGAACAGCAGGAAGGCCGAGTACTTCATCCGGTCGGCCAGCGCGCCGGCGATCAGCGCCGGGGTGATGATCGCGAAGGTCATCTGGAAGAACATGTAGACCGACTCTGGGATCGTCGGCGCCAGCGCGCTGGTCGCGTTCAAGCCCATCGGCGCCAGGAAGGCATACTTGAACCCGCCCAAGAAGGCGTTGTTGCTGCCCGGGGTGAAGGCGATCGAATAACCGATCACCATCCACAGCACGGTGATCAGGGCGGTGGCGCCGAAGCTCTGGGCCAGGGTGGCCAGGATGTTCTTCTTGCGCACCATGCCGCCGTAAAACAGGGCCAGGCCCGGGATGGTCATCATCAGGACCAGCACCGAGGAGGTCAGCATCCAGGCGGTGTCGCCGGTGTCGATCTTCGGAGCCGGAGCGGCGGCCGGGGCCGCGGCGGGCGCCGCTGAGGCGGCGGGGGCGGCGGTGGTGGCCGCGGTGCTGGCCGGCGCGGCGGTGCTGGCGGCCGCAGCCGGCGCCGCGCTGGACGCGGCCTGCGCCAGGGCGGCCACAGGCGCCCCGACGATCATGGCGGCAAGGGCAAGCCCCGCCAGCCGGTTCAATCCAAGTGGTTTCATGGTCACTATCCCCTGGTCCTGATGATCAGATCGCGGCCGAGCCGGTCTCGCCGGTCCGGATGCGCACGGCGTCTTCGACGTTCAGGACGAAGATCTTCCCGTCGCCGATCTTGCCGGTGGCGGCGGCGGCCTTGATGGCCTCGACCGCACCAGCGGCGGCGGCGTCGTTGACCACCGCCTCGAGCTTCACCTTGGGCACGAAGTTCACCTGGTACTCCGCCCCCCGGTAGATTTCCGTCTGGCCCTTCTGCCGGCCGTAGCCTTTGACTTCCGAAACCGTCAGGCCCTCGATCCCCGCGGCCACAAGGGCCTCGCGGACTTCGTCGAGCTTGAAGGGCTTCACGACCGCTATGATGAGTTTCATCCGCCTCGCTCCCGCGCTTTCGGCCGATCCCGCCCGACGCGCGCCTCCTTGATGGTTATCCCCAAGCGGCGGGCGGTACTCGAAAAGGGCCCCACGCGCCGACCGACCGGACGCTATCGGCGAGGGGCCTCCGGACCCCCGCGCGCGGTAAGCAATGGTCAAGAAAGAAGGCGGCTCGCCCAATCGGTGGGCAAGCCCGCGCCGCCGGCGCCTGATTTTTCGGCGCCTATGCCCGCCAGCGCCCTCTTCAGCGCGCGGAAGGGCGCCTCAGGCGCAGGCATCTTCCGGGCAACGTGCGGCCCAAGCGGAACCGGGAGGCGGCGTTCCGCGTAATAGAGACGATCGGGCGGTGCGCCCGGTCGCCAGTCCACCGCCTCTGTCCCCCCGAAGGAGGATGTCATGATCCGCTTCAGCACTGCGGCCGCCACGGCCGCCCTGACGTTGCTGGCCGCCCCGGCCTTTGCCCAGTCCGCCACCCCGGGCGATCAGGCCGGCCCGAGCCAGGCCGCCCCCGCCGACCAGGGCTCGATGACTTCAGACCCGTCGATGGCTCCCGCAGCCCCCGCCGCGACCTCGGCCGGCGTCAACACCGGCGCCATCGTCTACCAGTCCTCGCCGACGCCTGCCGACCAGGCCTATGCGCTGAAGGCCGGTGACCCCACCGTGGTCTCCAATGCCCCCGTTCCCGACACCAGGGCCAACCGCGCGCGCTATGGGCGCCCGCTTTCGATGACGGGGCGAAAGACCGCGCCCGCGGGCAATTGACGAACGCCCGACCTGCGTATTTAGGGAGGGCGAAGGGACGCCCGGGGGGCTCCCCTAATTGAGGACATTCATGCGCTTCATTCGCCCGCTCTCCACCGCCTCGGTGGCGGCCCTCGTGGCCTGCGCCACGTTCGCCGCCACCGCCTCGGCCCAGGCGCAGACCGCGGCCCCGGCCGCGCCTGCCGCGCCTGCGGCTCCCCCGGCCGCCGCCGCGCCGGCCGCACCGACGCCGGCGCTTCCGCCGTCACCCAACGTGCAGCCGAACGGCGACTGGGTCTCGACCCTCCGGGCGTCCGGCCACTTCAACACCCTGATCAAGGCGCTGGACGCCACCCAGCTGACCAATCAGCTGAAGGCCTATCCGAACCTGACGGTGTTCGCGCCCACCGACGAGGCGTTCGCCGCCCTGCCGCCGGCGCAGCTGCAGTTCCTGCTGGCGCCCGCCAACGCGACCAAGCTGCAGAAGGTGCTGATCTATCACGTGGTCAACCTGCCGCTCGATTCCGCCAAGGTGAAGGGCACCAAGACCACCGTCGGCACGGTCGACGCGCCGCAGCAGGTCACCATCGACGGCGGTGGCGACGTGCTGATGGTCAACAACGCCGACGTCATCCAGCCGGACGTCAAGGTGGCTAACGGTGTGACCATCTTCGTGCTCGACAAGGTGCTGATCCCCGCGGACATCACCCTGCCGGCCGCGGCGGCCTCCGTCGCCCCCGCCACGGTCACGGGCGGCTGATCCAGGCGCCCCCGCGGGCCCGACGATCCGTCGTCGGACCTCGCCTCGGCTTGATGCAGAAGTCGGCGGGCCCTATAGGTCCGCCGACTTTTTTGCGCCTTGCGCGCGGCTGAGATTCCTTCGCGCATGACCGCAAACCCAGTCTCCTCGTCCCGGCCACTCAGCTTCCAGGGCCTGATCCTGAAGCTGCACGAGTACTGGAGCCAGCAGGGCTGCGTGATCCTGCAGCCGTACGACGTGGAGGTGGGGGCCGGGACGCTGCATCCGGCGACCGTGCTGCGGGCCCTGGGGCCCAAGCCCTGGCGCGTGGCCTATGTGCAGCCGTCGCGTCGCCCGGCCGACGGCCGATTCGGCGACAATCCCAATCGCCTGCACCAGCACCACCAGTACCAGGTGATCCTGAAGCCCAATCCGGACAACATGCAGGAGCTGTACCTCGGCTCGCTGAAGGCGGTGGGCATCGATCCGGCGCTGCACGACATCCGCTTCGTCGAGGACGACTGGGAGAACCCCACCGTGGGCGCCTGGGGCCTGGGCTGGGAAGTCTGGTGCGACGGGATGGAGGTGACCCAGTACACCTATTTCCAGCAGGTCGGCGGCCTGGACGTGTTCCCGGTGGCGGGCGAGCTGACCTATGGGCTGGAGCGGCTGTCCCTCTACATCCAGGGGGTGGAGAGCGTCTACGACCTGGCGTTCAACGATCCCGACGGCCCGGCGCCGCAGACCTATGGCGACGTGTTCCTGGAGAACGAGCGCCAGTTCTCGGCCTTCGAGCACGACGTCGCCGACGTGGCCGTGCTCAAGCGCCAGTTCGAGGACATGGAGCGCGAGGCGCCGCGGATCCTCGGCCAACGGGGCCGGCAGGGCCAGCAGCTGGTGCTGGCGGCCTACGACCACGTGCTGAAGGCCAGCCACCTGTTCAACATCATGGACGCCCGCGGCGCGATCGCCGTCGCCGAGCGCCAGAGCTACATCGGCCGCATCCGCGAGCTGTGCAAAGCCTGCGCCCAGGCCTGGGTCGAGCAGGAAGAGGCGGCCCACTAAGATGCCCCAGCTTCTCGTCGAACTGTTCTCCGAGGAAATCCCGGCGCGCATGCAGGGCGCCGCGGCGCGCGACTTCGAGCGCATGGCGCGCGAGCGGCTGGGCGCCGCCGGCCTCGCCTTCGAAGGCATCGCCGCCTACGCCGGCCCGCGCCGCCTGACCCTGGTGGTCGAGGGCCTGCCCGCCGCCCAGGCCGACCGGGTCGAGGAACGCAAGGGGCCGCGAGTCGGCGCGCCGGATGCCGCCATCGACGGCTTCCTGCGCTCCGCCGGCATCGCCCGCGAGGCGCTGGTCGAGCGCGACGGCGTCTATTTCGCCACCCTGTCGCGCACCGGCCGGCCTACCGCCGAGATCGTCGCGGGCATGCTCGACGAGATCGTGCGCAACTTCCCCTGGCCGAAGTCGATGACCTGGGGCCGCGGAACCCTGCGCTGGGTGCGCCCGCTGCGCGGCATCGTCTGCCTGTTCGACGGCCAGGTCGTGCCGCTGGAGATCGACGGCGTCGTGGCGGGGAACGTCACCCACGGCCACCGCTTCATGGGCGCCGACCGCGCCTTCGCGGTGCGGGACTTCGAGCACTACGCCAAGGCCCTGTCCGAACACTATGTGATCCTGGCCGCCGAGGACCGCGCCGACGCGATCATCAGGCGCGCGCGGGAGCTTTGCCGCCGCCACGACCTGGAGCTGGTCGAGGACGAGGGGCTGCTGGCGGAGGTGTCGGGCCTCGCCGAATGGCCGACCCCGATCCTGGGCGACATGGACCCCGCCTTCCTGGATCTTCCGCCGGAGGTGATCCGCACCTCCATGCGCACGCACCAGAAGTATTTCGCGGTGAAGTCCCGGGCCGACGGCAAGCTGGCGCCGCACTTCCTGGTGGTCGCCAACATCGAGGCCGCCGACGGCGGCAAGCTGGTCGCCGCCGGCAACGCCCGGGTGCTGTCCGCGCGCCTGAACGACGCCCGCTTCTTCTGGGACGAGGATCGCCGCGCCGGCTTCAACGTCTGGCTGGAGAAGCTGAAGGGCGTCACCTTCCACGCCCGCCTGGGCACCATGGCCGAGCGGGTCATGCGCCTGGAACTGCTGGCCGCGGGGCTGGCGAAGATGGTCGGCGCCGATCCTGGCCGCGCCCGCGAGGCCGCGCGCCTGGCGAAGGCGGACCTGGCCAGCTACATGGTCGGCGAGTTCCCCGAGCTGCAGGGGCTGATGGGCGGCTACTACGCCCGCGCCGACGGCATGAGCCCCCTGATCGCCGAGGCCATCGAGGATCACTACAAGCCGGTCGGGCCGACCGACGAGGTCCCCGACCGGCCGGTGGCGATGGCCGTCGCCCTGGCCGACAAGGTCGACACCCTGGCCGGCTTCTTCGCCATCGGCGAGAAGCCCACGGGCTCGCGCGATCCCTACGCCCTGCGCCGCGCGGCGCTGGGGCTGATCCGCATCCTGCTGAAGTCGGAGATCCGCGCGCCGGTGCGCGAGCTGGTGGGCCAGTGGTACGACACCCTGACCACCTACGCCGCGCCGGGCCGCGCCGTGTATGTCTCCGCCGGCCGGGTCACCGCCTGGCTGGGCGCCGAGCGCATCACCGCGCCGGAGGTGTTCGAGCCCTACCTCCGCGAGTTCCGCGAGGCGCTGAAGGCCGAGCCGGTCTATGTGGTGGCCATGGACAGCGACGTCGACATCGAGTTCGACCGCGCGTCCGCCGGGGCCCAGCGCCCGGAACAGCCGGTGCTGCTGGAATTCCGCGGCTACGACGCGGTGGTGGAAGAGGTGAGCGGCTTCCTGGCCGACCGGCTGAAGGTGCTGCTGCGCGACCAGGGCCGCCGTCACGACCTGGTGGATGCGGTGTTCGCCCTGGGCGACGACGACCTGGTGCGCATCGTGGCGCGGGTCGAGGCGCTGTCGAGCTTCCTGGCCACCGAGGACGGCGCCAACCTGCTGGCCGGCTTCAAGCGCGCCAGCAACATTCTCAACGCCGAAGCCAAGAAGGGCGCGCTGCCCTCCGGCGAGGCGCGCGAGCGGGCCGGCGCGCCGGCCGAGGAACTGGCGCTGGTGCGGGCTGTCGCCGGGGTGTCCGGGCGGGTGGACGCCGCCCTTGCCGGCGAGGACTTCGCCCAGGCGATGAGCGCGCTGGCCGGCCTGCGCGCGCCCGTCGACGCCTTCTTCGACAAGGTGCTGGTGAATTCGGACAACCCGGAGGAACGGGCCAACCGCCTGCGTCTTCTGATCCAGGTGCGCGACGCCATGGGCCATGTCGCGGACTTCTCCCAAGTCACAGGTTAGGGGACGGCCATGACCACTTCCACGCTCGCCAAGACGCAGTGGGTCTATGCCTTCGGCGGCGGATCGGCCGAGGGCGACGCCTCCATGAAGGATCTGCTGGGCGGCAAGGGCGCCAACCTGGCGGAGATGTCGTCGCTGGGGCTGCCGGTGCCGCCGGGCTTCACCATCACCACCGCGGCCTGCAACCACTACTACGCCAACGGCAAGGCCTATCCGACCGAGCTGGAGGCCCAGGTGCAGACGGCCCTGGCGGCGGTCGAGGCGGCCACCGGCAAGCGCTTCGGCGACCCGGCCAATCCGCTGCTGGTGTCGGTGCGCTCGGGCGCCCGCGCCTCGATGCCGGGCATGATGGACACGGTGCTGAACCTGGGCCTGAACGACGAGACCGTCGAGGGCCTGGCCAGGCTGGCCGGCGATCGCCGTTTCGCCTTCGACAGCTACCGCCGCTTCATCCAGATGTACTCGAACGTGGTCCTGGGCCTGGACCACCACATGTTCGAGGAGATCCTGGACGACAAGAAGGACGCCCTGAACGTCTACGTCGACACCGGCCTCTCGGCCGACGACTGGCAGGCGGTGGTGGCCGACTACAAGGCGGCCGTGCAGGCCGAGCTCGGCCACCCGTTCCCGCAGGACCCTGCGCAGCAGCTGTGGGGCGCCATCGGCGCGGTGTTTGCCAGCTGGATGAACGACCGGGCCAAGTTCTATCGCCGCATGCACGACATCCCCGAGAGCTGGGGCACGGCCGTGAACGTGCAGTCGATGGTGTTCGGCAACATGGGCGACACCTCGGCCACCGGCGTGGCCTTCACCCGCAACCCGTCGACGGGCGAGAACAAGCTGTATGGCGAGTTCCTGATCAACGCCCAGGGCGAGGACGTGGTGGCCGGCATCCGCACGCCGCAGCCGATCACCAAGGCCGCGCGCGAGGAGATGGGCGACAAGAACCCCTCCATGGAAGAGGCCATGCCGGAGGTGTTCACCCAGTTCAAGGCGGTCGTGGAGCGCCTCGAGCGGCACTACCGCGACATGCAGGACATCGAGTTCACCGTCGAGCGCGGGCGGCTGTACATGCTGCAGACCCGCAACGGCAAGCGCACCGCCAAGGCGGCGCTGAAGGTGGCCGTGGAGATGGCCGCCGATGGCCTGATAACCCAGGACGAGGCTGTGCGCCGGGTCGAGCCGGCGTCGCTGGACCAGCTGCTGCACCCCACCATCGCCCCGGACGCCGAGCGCGACGTGGTGGCCACCGGCCTGCCGGCCTCGCCCGGCGCGGCCACCGGCAAGATCGTGTTTTCCGCCGAGGAAGCCGAGCGCCTGGGTGCGGCGGGCGAGGACGTGATCCTGGTGCGCGAGGAAACCAGCCCCGAGGATATCCGCGGCATGGACGCCGCCCGCGGCATCGTCACCGCCCGCGGCGGCATGACCAGCCACGCGGCGGTGGTCGCCCGCGGCATGGGGCGGCCGTGCGTCTCCGGCGCCGGCGACCTGCAGATCGACGAGAAGGCCGGCGAGATGCGCGCGCGCGGCCGCACGCTGAAGGCCGGGGACATCATCACCATCGACGGGTCCAAGGGCGACGTGCTGTCGGGCGCGGTGAAGATGGTCGAACCGGAGCTGTCCGGCGACTTCGCCACCCTGATGGCCTGGGCCGACGCCGCGCGGCGGCTGAAGGTGCGGGCCAACGCCGAGACCGCCACCGACGCGCGCACCGCCCGCCAGTTCGGCGCCGAGGGCATCGGTCTTTGCCGCACCGAGCACATGTTCTTCGACGATGCCCGCATCGCCGCGGTGCGGGAGATGATCCTGGCCGACGACGAGGCTGGCCGCCGCGCGGCCCTGGCCAAGATCCTGCCGATGCAGAAGGGCGACTTCGTCTCGCTGTTCGAGATCATGGAAGGCCTGCCGGTGACCATCCGGCTGCTGGACCCGCCGCTGCACGAATTCCTGCCGCACACCGAGGAGGACCTCACCGCCGTCGCCGAGGCCACCGGCCTGGACGCCGCCAAGCTGCTGCGCCGCGCCAAGGAGCTGCGCGAGACCAACCCGATGCTGGGGCACCGCGGTTGCCGCCTGGGGGTCTCCTATCCGGAGATCTACGAGATGCAGGTGCGCGCGATCATCGAGGCGGCCCTGGACGTCGCCGCCTCCGGCCGTCCGGCGCCGACCCCTGAGATCATGCACCCGCTGGTCGCCAAGGGCGAGGAGATGAACTACCTCAAGGCCCTCACGGATCGCACGGTCAAGCAGGTCTGCGAGGAGCGCGGCGCGACCATCGAGTACAGCGTCGGCGCCATGGTGGAGCTGCCCCGCGCGGCCCTGCGCGCCGCCGACCTGGCCAAGAGCGCCGAGTTCTTCTCGTTCGGCACCAATGATCTGACCCAGACGACCTTCGGCATCAGCCGCGACGACTCCGGCCGCTTCCTGAACGCCTATATCGACAAGGGCATCTTCGAGAAGGACCCGTTCGTCTCCCTGGACACCGAGGGGGTGGGCGACCTGATCCGCATCGCCACCGAGCGGGGCAGGGCGGTGCGCCCCGACATCAAGCTGGGCATCTGCGGCGAACACGGCGGCGATCCCGCCTCGATCGCCTTCTGCGAGGACGTCGGGCTGGACTATGTCAGCTGTTCGCCGTACCGCGTGCCGATCGCCCGCCTGGCCGCCGCTCAGGCGGCGCTGAACCGGAAAGGCTAGGCAGCCCATGTCCGACTCCCCGCTCGAGGAGCTGGAACACCATGAGCACGCCGAGCACGCCGAGCATGCGGCGCATGCCAACGACCCGCTGATCTCGCAGGTCACCTTCACCATCGCCGTGCTGGCGGTGGTGGCGGCCGTGGCCGCCAGCCTGGAGACCACCGAGAGCGACAAGGCGATCTCGGCCAAGAACGACGCCGTGCTGGCGCAGAACCAGGCGACCGACGCCTGGAGCGAGTACCAGTCCGACTCGATCAAGAAGAACCTCTACCTGGTGGCCGCCGACGGCGGCGGGGCCAAGGCGGCGTCCTACGCCAGGAAGGCGGCGGACGAGGGGGCCAAGGCCGACGCGGCCAAGCCCAGGGCGCTGAAGTTCGAGGAACAGCGCAAGGCCGCCACCGAGGCCGCCGAGGGCCACGAACTGCGCCATGGCCACCTGACCATCGCCTCGACCCTGCTGCACATGGCCATCGCCATCGCCACCCTGGCGATCATCCTGCACCGCCGCTGGCCGTGGTGGACCGCGCTTGCCCTGGCCGTCGCCGGTTCGGGCCTGGCCGCCTGGGCGTTCCTCTGATGGATGAGCGCTCCCATGGCTGAACCCCACCATGGCTGAACCCCACCATGGCTGAACCCAAGGGCAAGCGCGACTTCCGCGACAACGTCCGCATCGACATCCGCGAGCGGCACGAACTGGCCTTCTGGGCCAAGCGCTGGGGCGTGACGACGGACCAGATCGTGGCCGCCGCCCGCAAGGTTGGTCACGCGGTCAAGGACATCGCCGCCGAGCTCGGCAAGCGGCGCTGATGCACGCCCTCTCTCGTCACCCCGGGCGCAGCGCAGCGTAGACCCGGGGCCGGCCGTGCCGCCCTAGAGAAGATTGGGAATGGCCGCCGGCCGGTCAGTATTGGTTGGAGGTCGTCTCGGTTGCGGCGCCGCCGGCCCCGGATCGGCGGGCGCTCGCGCGCCCTTGTCCCAGGTGACGAGGGGAAGGGTGCGCAAAGCCTCACGGAAACTGACGCCTTCGCGCAAATCCGCTGCTATAAGCGCCGGCCCTGCAGGACAGAGCCATGGCCGACGCCCCTTCCACCGCCACCGATTCGTCCACGCCCGGCGCGCGCCAGGCGGCCTTCGGCTTCATCTTTGCCAGTGCGGTGGCCAGCGCCCTGTCGATCGGCATCATGGTGCCGATCCTGCCCAACCTGCTGAAGCAGTTCTCCGGCGGCGACACCGCCTCGGCGGCGCAGGTGAACGTGGTCTTCGCCACCTGCGGCGGGGCGATGAGCTTCCTGGCGGGGCCGGTGCTGGGGTTGCTGTCGGACCGCTATGGCCGTCGGCCGGTGCTGCTGGTGTCGCTGTCCGGGCTCGGCCTCGATTTCCTGTTCATGGCCTTCGCGCCCAGCCTCGGCTGGCTGTTCGTCGGCCGGCTGATCAGCGGCGCGACCTCGGCGGTGTTCTCGACGGCCAACGCCTATGTGGCGGACGTGACGCCGCCGGAGCGACGAGCGCGGGCGTTCGGCTGGATGGGGGCGGCGTTCAGCGTCGGCTTTCTGGTCGGCCCGGCGCTGGGCGGCCTGCTGGGCGACATCAACCTGCGCCTGCCGTTCATGGCCGGCGCGGCGCTGACCCTGCTGAACGCGCTCTACGGCTTCTTCGTGCTGCCGGAATCGCATCCGCCCGAACGGCGCACGATCAGCATGGCCTGGCGCAAGGCCAACCCGGTGGGCGCCTTGCGGCTGCTGAGCTCGCATCACGAGCTGCTGGCGCTGGCCGGCATCTATTTCCTCAACCAGATCGCCCAGATGATCTGGCCCAGCATCTATGTGCTGTACGTCGGCTATCGCTACGGCTGGACGCCGCGGTTCATCGGCTTTGCGATGATGGCCGGCAGCGTGCTGGGCGTCGGGGTGCAGAGCTTCGTGGTCGGCCCAGTGATACGCCGGTTCGGCGAGCGCGGCGCGGTGCTGGCCGGCGCCTCGGCCGCGACCCTGGCCTTCATCTGGTATGGCCTGGCGCCGACGGGGTGGATCTACCTGCTGGGGATCCCGATCAGCTGCTTCGGCGGGCTGATGATCCCCGGTCTGCAAGGGCTGATGACCCAGCGCGTGTCGCCCTCGGAGCAGGGTCAGCTGCAGGGGGCGAACCAGAGCCTCGCGGGGCTGGCGTCGATGATCGGCCCCAGCCTGTTCGGGCTGCCGTTCTCGTGGGCGATCGAGCACCCGCGCTTTGGCGTGCCGGGGATCGGCATGCTGGAGGGCGCGGCGATCTGCGCGACCTGCGCGGTGGTCGCCATCGTCGCCGCGCGCCGGGCGGCGCCCGCGCCAGACGGGGCGGCTACCGCTTCCTGACGAACACCGTGCCGGCGGAATAGCCGGCGCCGAACGAACAGATCAGCCCGGTCTCGCCCGGCGCGAAGTCGGCATTGGCCCGGTGGAAGGCGATGATCGAGCCGGCCGACGAGGTATTGGCGAACTCGTCGAGGATGATCACGTTCTCTTCCGGCGTGGGGTCGCGCCCCAGCACCTTGCGGCCGATCATGTCGTTCATGTTGATGTTGGCCTGGTGCAGCCACAGGCGCTTGAGGCTGGTGGGATCGAGGCCGAGCTCGGCGGCGTGCTCGACGATCATCTCCGAGACCATCGGCACCACCTCGCGGAACACCTTGCGGCCCTCCTGCACGAACAGCTTGTCGCGCGCGCCGACGCCCTGCGGATCGCAGCGGTTGAGGAAGCCGAAGTTGTTGCGGATGTTGTTGGAGAACTGGGTCTTCAGCCGGGTCCCGAGAATCTCCCAGCCGCCGGTCGCGGTGCGCTCGTCCTCCAGGATCACCGCCGTCGCCACGTCGCCGAAGATGAAGTGGCTGTCGCGGTCGCGGAAGTTCAGGTGTCCGGAGCAGATCTCGGGGTTGACCATCAGCACCGCCCCGGCCGAGCCCGAGGCGATGAAGTCGGCGGCGGTCTTGATGCCGAAGGTGGCCGACGAGCAGGCCACGTTCATGTCGAAGGCGAAGCCCTCGATGCCCAGCGCCTGCTGCACCTCGATGGCCATGGCTGGATAGGCGCGCTGCATGTTGGAGGCGGCGCAGATCACCGCGCCGATCTCGCTCACCGGCTTGCCCCAGGCGGCGATCGCCTCGCGCGCCGCGGCGACGGCCATCTCGGCCATCACCGAGATCTCGTCATTGGAGCGCTCGGGGATCGCCGGGCGCATCACCTTGGGGTCGATCACCCCAGCCTTGTCGACCACATAGCGCGCCTTGATGCCCGAGGCCTTCTCGACGAACTCCACCGACGACGGCGCCAGGGCGGTCACGCTGCCGTCGGCGATCGCCGCAGCGTGTTCCGCGTTGAAGTTGGCGACATAGGTGTTGAAAGCCTCGACCAGCTCGGCGTTCGAGATGCTGTTGGGCGGCACATAGAGGCCCGTGGCGGCGATGACGGCCTGACGCAAAGTCCGATGCTCCGAAGCGTTTCCTTGGGCGGTTGATAGCACGAACCGCGGCCATGCCACGCCTCGGCGTCACGGCATTGTCATGGCGCCGATCAGTCGCGCAGCAGCGGCAGGGACAGGCCCCCGGCGGGCCGGGCGCCCAGCACCTCGCGGCGGAAGCGGAACAGCTCGGCCGGCCGGCCACCGGTCTCGACGTCCATCCGGCCAAGCCCCTCGACCAGATCCGTGCGCTCGACCACGCGGCGGAAGTTCTGCTTGTGCAGCGCCACCCCGGCGATGGCCTCGACGGTCTTCTGCAGCGCCGAGAGGGTGAAGGCGTCGCCCATCAGCTCGAACACCACCGGCCGATACTTCAGCTTGCCGCGCAGGCGGCCGAGGCCCGTGGCCAGGATCCGGCGGTGGTCGGAGATCATCGGCTCGCCAAGCGCGACGCTGAACGCCGCGGGCTCGGCAGGACGGCCGCCCTGCGCCCGGGCCCGGTCGCGCGCTGCCTCCGGGGCCAGGCCGGCCTCGTACAGCAGCTCATAGCGCTCCAGCACCCGCTCCTCGGCCCAGGGCGCGCCGTCCAGGGCGAACAGCAGCCGCACGCGGTTGCGGCGCTCGTCCGATGCGCCGGCCCAGCGGGCGAGGGCCGGGGCGATCACCTCGTCGACGGCGGGCGGACGGCCCCTGCGCCAATCCTCCCAGGGGAAGAACCGGGACCACGAGGACCAGGCGGCGTCCGGGGCGTCGGTGTCGGTGGCGGCCGGCGCCAGCGCCAGGTAGCCGACCGAGATCACCCGCGCCCCGCCGGCGCCCACGTCGGCCAGGGGCGCGTCGCGGCCCTTGTCGCCGAAGGTGTACAGCTGCTCGACGAACCCCAGGTCGAAGCGCGCCTGGCGCTGCACGAACTCGCGCAGCGCCAGTTCGAAGGTGCGGTGCCCGTCCGGATCGAACGGGCCGAACGGCAGGCCCTCCAGCGTCGAGGCGCGGTCGGTCAGGCTGTCGTGCGGCCGAACGGTCAGCACCGAGGCCTCGCCGTCGCGCATGGCGACGATCACCGCGGACAGGCCGATGACGACCGCCGTGCTCAATGTCGCGCCGCCAGTTCGAACGGGGCGCCCTCGGCGGCGAAGTTGTTGCCGCCCATGGCTTCCACCGCCTCCAGCATGCGGCCCTGC
Organism: Caulobacter sp. KR2-114; assembly: GCF_049446115.1. Taxonomy (NCBI): domain Bacteria; kingdom Pseudomonadati; phylum Pseudomonadota; class Alphaproteobacteria; order Caulobacterales; family Caulobacteraceae; genus Caulobacter; species Caulobacter sp. KR2-114. Next base: position 543,168 of record NZ_JBMSEC010000002.1, on the reverse strand, counting down.
CGGCCCAGGATGTCGTCGGCCAGGGCGATGATGCGGCGGTTGGGATAGGCGGTGGGCGAGGCGGCGCGCAGGCGCATGGCGATGGCCATCTCGTCGGCGTCAGGATTGCGGGCGCAGGCGAGGGTGAAGGCGGTCGCCGTCGAGCGGCTGATCCCGGCCCAGCAGTGGATCAGCATCGGCGCCTGTTCGTCCCAGCTCTCGCCGAACGCCAGGATGCGCTGCACCAGGGCGGCGTTGGGCGCGACCATGTCGGCCATCGGCGCGTCGATGTCGTGCACGCTGAGCCGCAGGTGCCGCCCCGGACCGATCCCGGCGGGTGTCGCCAGGGTCTCGGGCGGGGAGAGCAGGGTGATGATGTGCGACGGCGCCCGGGCGGCGACCTGGGCCTGCACATGGCTGAGCGGGCAGACGATCAGCGGCATCATTCGGTCTCGAACGCCACCGCGCCGGTGGAAAACCCGGCCGCCTCCGACAGGACGTGGAAGCGCTGCACGTAGCGGCCCTGGGCGTCGGTGGGCGGCAGCGGGTCGATGGTCAGGGAATAGCCGGCCGGCGGCGCACCGAAGAATCCCAGCGCCTCGGCGTGGGTAAAGCCGGCCAGCTGGGTGGCCTCGAAGAAGGCGCAGGCGCGGTCGGCCTGCTTGATCAGCTTCTTGATCGGCGCCGGGGTGTGCGCCGGCAGGCCGAAGCGCACATGGATCGCCGTCTCCAGCCGGTCCTCGAAGGTGCGGTAGTCGATGCCCAAGGCCGCCTTGAACGGCGAGATCATGTCGCCGATCACGTACTCGGCGGCGTCGTGTAGCAGGGCCGCCAGCCGCCATTTCGGCTCCAGCCCCGGCTGGATGTGCGCGGCGATCTCCTCGACGACGACGGAGTGCTGGGCCACAGAGAACGAGTGGTCGCCGATCGTCTGGCCGTTCCAGCGCGCGACCCGCGCCAGGCCGTGGGCGATGTCCTCGATCTCGATATCCATGGGGGAGGGGTCGAGCAGGTCCAGGCGACGGCCGGACAGCATCCGTTGCCAGGCCCGGGGCTCGGCCTTCCTGCCGCCTCGGGATTGCAGCCCTTTCGCCACAGAACCGTTCCTCCAAGGTCAAGTATGGCCAAGTGGCCCATAGATTGCGAAAGATCAATGAGTGGGGCGAGAGTTCCCCGCCTCCGGGTAGGGCCGGCAGGGAGGTGATAATGGACTGGGCTAAGATCCTGGCGCCGCTTTCGGGCGGAGAGGCCGACAAACGCACGCTGGCCGCGGCGGCGATCATCGCCGGCGCCTTCGACGCCGAACTGGCGGCGGCGCACGCCCCGGCCGACGTGGCCGACCTGATCCCGTGGATGGGCGACGGCTTCATGGGCGGGGTGCAGGCCACCGCGATCGATTCCATCCGCCAGGCGGCGGCGGAGGGCGAGAAGTACGCCCGCGCGGCGCTGCAGGGCTGCGGCTATGCGCGCACCAGCTTCGTCTCCCTGACGTCGCCGGTCTGGGCCGCGCTGGCCATGGAAGGCCGCCTGGCCGACCTGGTGGTGTTCGACGACAGCGCCGCGCGCGGCAAGGGCCCTCTGGCCGAGGCTTTCCAGCAGATCGTCGCCGACGAACAGCGTCCCACCCTGGTGGCGCGCCCCGGCCTCAAGGCCGACGGCGTGGTCGCGGTGGCGTGGGACGGCGGCAAGGAAGCCAGCCGCGCGATGCGCACGGCCCTGCCGCTGCTGCAAAAGGCGTCCAGCGTGGTGATCCTGTCGGCCCCCGCCTCGTCGGCTCGCAAGTTCGACCCGGCGGCCCTGCAGCGCTTCCTGGGAGCGCGCCAGGTGGAGAGCACCGTCACCTGCATCAAGGAGGGCGGCGACGCCGGACCGCTGCTGCTGAAGGCGGCGCAGGACGCCGGCGCCAACCTGCTGGTGGCCGGGGCCTTCGGCCACCCGCGGCTGCAGGAGTTCATCTTCGGCGGCACAACCAAGACCTTCCTGCAGGCGCAGGGGCCGTCGCTGTTCCTGTCGCACTGACCGGGCCGCCCGGCGGCGCGGCCGGACAGGTCAGCCGCCGACGTTGCGCCGCACCAGCTCGCCGACGTCATGCATCAGGGCGTCGTGGTCGTGATCCTTGGCGCGCACCGCAGCCACCACCAGCGGGCCGCTGGCCGGACCGCGGGCGTCGTAGGCGGCCACGCTGTAGCCATGCGGCCCCGGCTTGTCCGCGGTCAGGACCATCAGCTTGCGCACGCCCGAGCCGGAGCGGTCGTCGACATGCACCTCGGCGCCGTTGTCGTTGGCGTTGACCCGCACGCCGTTCTTGCCGCCGTCGGCCGGGCCGGCGTCGACGGTGGCGTGGTCGCCATTGGCGTGGATGTGCACGCCCGGCAGGTCGATATCGACCTTCTCGTTTTCCTTGTCCTTGGGCCGGTCCGGCGTCGCCGGCGTGGGCGGGGCCTTCGGCAGCTCGGCGCGCAGGTCGCGGCCCAGCGGATCCAGCACCGCATCGGCGTCCTTGCCGGTCATGTCGGCCAGCGTCAGGGCCACCACGGCGCCGTCAGGGCCGGCGTAGTCGCACGAGCGGCCGTCGGCGGCGGCCGCCTTGCGGCTGAGGCTGCCCTGGGCGTCCGGGCAATCCAGGCGCGAGACGGCCTTCATCGGGCCATGGCTGTCGCCGCTGATGTGGGCCCCCGACTGGCCGCAGGCGGCCAGGGCCAGGCTGGACACGCCCGCCAGGGCCACGCCAAGCGCATAACGCAACATTGTCCCATCTCCTCAATCCCTGCGCGCAGGGTCGTGGGAGGGCGCCGGGCGGTCCAGTGAATTCGCTGTAAGCCTGCGCGACGAAGGGACCACGAAAAAACCCCCGGAGCGGGTGCGCCGGGGGCTCGTTCAGCGGTCAGGCCGAGACGGCTACTGCTGGCCGGGGCGGGCGCCGGAGCCCTCGCGGCGGGCCAGGAACGCGAGGCGCTCGAACAGGTGCACGTCCTGCTCGTTCTTCAGCAGGGCGCCGTGCAGCGGCGGGATCAGCTTGGTGGGATCCTTCTCGCGCAGGGCCGCGTCGTCGATATCCTCGACCATCAGCAGCTTCAGCCAGTCGAGCAGCTCCGAGGTGGACGGCTTCTTCTTCAGGCCCGGCACCTTGCGCATGTCGTAGAAGATGCGCAGCGCTTCCTGCACCAGCTTCTGCTTGATCCCCGGGTAGTGCACCTCGATGATCGCGCGCATCGTGTCTTCATCCGGGAAGCGGATGTAGTGGAAGAAGCACCGGCGCAGGAAGGCGTCCGGCAGTTCCTTCTCGTTGTTCGAGGTGATGATCACCACCGGGCGGATCTTGGCCTTGATGGTCTCGTCGGTCTCGTAGACGTAGAACTCCATCCGGTCGAGTTCCTGCAGCAGGTCGTTCGGGAACTCGATGTCGGCCTTGTCGATCTCGTCGATCAGCAGCACCGGGCGCGCTTCGGCGTCGAAGGCTTCCCACAGCTTGCCGCGCTTGATGTAGTTCTTCACGTCCTTGACGCGCTCGTCGCCCAGCTGGCTGTCGCGCAGGCGGGTCACCGCCTCGTATTCGTAGAGGCCCTGCTGGGCCTTGGTGGTGGACTTGATGTGCCAGGTGATCAGCGGCGCATCCAGCGCCTTGGCGATCTCGTAGGCCAGCACCGTCTTGCCGGTGCCGGGCTCGCCCTTGATCAGCAGGGGGCGTTCCAGGGCGATCGACGCATTGACCGCAATCTTCAAATCATCTGTGGCGACGTAATCTTCCGTGCCTTCAAAACGCTTGCTCATTGCCTTTGGGCTCCCCGGAGAACCGCGCCTTGCGGCCCTCGAACATCTGTTCAAATCGAGCCCACCCTAAAGGGCGTTGCGCGATGTTCAAGCTGATTGAGGGCGATTGATCGTCGGAAGGCCGCGCCAATTCGCGCATGCCGCAAGGGCAGGACGATCGCCGCAGGCCCGCTAGAAGCCCTCTCTGAGCGGATGGTCGACGACGATGGCCCGCCCGTCCGTCAGCGCCAGCACCCGGTGCGGCGTCTGCGCCGGGATCACCGCCACCACGCCCGGGCCGGCGCGGACCGGCGGCTCGTCGCCGATCGCCACCTCCAGTTCGCCTTCGAGGATGTGCCAGACCTCTTCCTGCACATGGTGGTGCTCATGGATGGTCGCGCCCGCCGCGAACGCCCAGTGGGCGAAGGTCATGCTGGGCGAGGCGAAGATCCGTCCGGTCCAGCCGGGGCGCTTCTCCACCGCGGGCATGGCGTTGGTGTCGATGATCGGCATGGCGTGACCTCCGCCGCAGCCTAGCACGATGGCGCCGCCGGCAAAGGGCGCCCGGTGGATGGGCGAATGCCGCGCACGCCGGCCGCAGCGGTCCGCCGAACGTGTCACTTGCGCGAATGATAGTGATAGCTATCGTCAACGATAGTCCGAGCTATCGTCTCGGAGTCGCAAGGCAGGGGATGCGCGATGAACAAGCTTCTGACGGGCACGGCGCTCGCCGTGGTGATGCTGGCCGGCGCGGCCCAGGCGGCCGACGCGCCGCCCAAGCCGGCGACATCGGATGTCCAGGCGGTGCAGGAGGTGGTGATCACCGCCCAGAAGCGCGCCGAGAACCTGCAGCAGGTGCCGATCTCGGTGACGGCGCTCACCGCCCAGGCGCTCGAGGACAAGCACGTCACCAACCTGCTCAGCCTGTCCGGCCTGGCCCCGGCGCTGCAGATCAAGACCGACGACAACGCCGCCAACCCGCGCATCTTCATCCGCGGCGTGGGCGTGAACGACTTCAACCCGTCCACGGCCAGCGCCGTCGGCATCTATGTGGACGGGGTCTACATCGCCTCGCCCCTGGCGCAGCTGGCCTCGTTCTATGACCTGCAGCAGGTGGAGGTGCTGCGCGGGCCGCAGGGCACCCTGTACGGGCGGAACACCACCGGCGGGGCGATCAACGTCACCACCAAGAAGCCGACCAACACCTACGAGGGCGATCTCAATGTCGAGTACGGCAACCTCAACCGCCTGAACATGCAGGGCGGGGTGGGCGGACCGCTGGTTGCGGACAAGCTGCTGTTCCGCCTCGCCGGCACCTATGTGCGCGACGACGGCTACACCCTGGATCGCACCAGCGGGAAGTACGGCAACAACCAGGACCGCTTCGGCCTGCGCGCCATGCTGCGCTTCAAGCCCATCGAGCGTCTCACCGACGACCTGACGGTCAGCTACAACCAGTCCCGCGGCGGCTCGATCCTGGCCTACAACCGGCCGCTGGTGGCGCAGACGGCGGACGCGGCCCTGCCGTTCGACAGCAGTGTCGGCTACGCCCCATGCAAGCCGTCCTTCTACGGCACCGCCGCCTGCACCAACATCCTGGGCTACGCCAACACCAGCAAGGACCTCTATGCCGGCGACTACCAGTTCGACGGCAAGGACATCGTCAAGCTGTGGGGCCTGGCGAACACCATCAACTATGACCTCGGACCCGTCACCCTGGTCTCGGTCACCGGCTATCAGCGGGCCGCGCGCAACGACCAGGAAGAGACCGACGCCAACCCCATCCCGATCATCACCGCCAGCTACATCGCCAAGCAGACCACGGTCAGCCAGGAATTTCGCGTGCAGTCCAACGGCAAGACCCGGCTGCGCTACGTCGGCGGCGTCTATTACGCGCACGACGACCTGAGCAACAACTCGACCTACGACATCCTGCGCGCCCTGCGCGACCCGACCCCGGAGAACCCGTCGGGCGCCGATGTGGCCAACAGCATCGGCCTGTTCGGCTGGCCGCTGACGCAGGTGACCGACAGCTACGCGGTCTTCGGCCAGGTGGACTACGACCTGACCGAGCGCCTGACCCTGACTGGCGGCCTGCGCTATTCGGCTGACCGCAAGGTGTTCCACTACGACAGCGAGGCGGAGAACGGGGCGATCCCGATCTTCGTGTTCGACGGCCGCAAGACCTTCTCCTCGGTCTCCGGAAGGGTCGGGCTTCAGTACAAGCTGGCCGACGACGCCAACCTCTATTTCACCTACAACCGCGGGACCAAGAGCGGCGGCTTCTTCAGCGGCCAGACCACCGACCCCGCCGACCTGGGCCCCTACAAGGACGAGAAGGTCGACGCCTTCGAGATCGGGGCCAAGACCGAGTGGTTCGACCACCGCCTGCGGGCCAACTTCTCCGCCTTCTACTACGACTACCAGGATCTGCAGGTGTACACGACGGTGCAGCGCGGCCTGATCACCGTGCAGCTGTTCACCAACGCGTCCGGCGCGCGCATCTACGGCGCCGAGGCCGAGCTGGAGGCGCGGCCGATGCAGGGCCTGGACCTCTCGCTCAGCGGCTCTCTGCTCAGCGCCGAGTACAAGGACTTCCATTCCGAGGGGCAGAACTATTCCGGCAACACCCTGCCGTCGGCGCCCAAGGCCAGCCTGAACGGCACGGCCCGCTACACCTACCCGGTCTCGTTCGGCGACGTGATCACCCAGGTGGACTTCAACTACCGCAGCAAGGTCTATTTCGACACCGCCAACACCGAGCGGCTGAGCGACCCGGCGCGGATCTTCGTCAACGCCCAGCTCGGGCTGCGCTTCGGCGAGGGGCGCTACGAGATGGGCCTGTGGGCGCGCAACCTGTTCAGCGAGACCAACATCGTCGACATCACCCCGATCGCCAGCCTCGGGTTCGATGTCATGAGCATCGGCGAGCCGCGCACCTACGGCTTCTATCTGAGGGCCAAGTATTGAGCCTCGCCCCAGCGGCGGTGACGGACGCCGAGCTTGCGCCCCGCGGCTGGATCGGAGTCGCGCCCAGCGCCGTCCAGCGCGCGGCGGTGCTGTTCGCCGGCATCGCCGGGGTGATGTTCGCGGGCGTGGGACCGCTGTTGCTGGGCGGGCTGCAGGCTGCCGGCCGGCTCAGCGCCGCCCAGCTCGGCCAGGCCGGCACGGTGGAGCTGCTGGCGATGGGCATCGCGGCCGCCGGGGCCGGGCCGCTGTTCGGCGTGCGCCGCCTGCGCCTGATCGCCTTTGTCTGCGGCCTGCTGATGGCCGGCCTGAACTACGCCACCACCCGGGTCTCGGGGGACGCGCTGACCCTGGTGCGGGCCGTCAACGGCCTGCCCAGCGGCGTGCTGATCTGGCTGACCACGGCCATGATCGTGCGCGCGCCGCGTCCCGAGCGCTGGTCGGGCGTCTATCTGACGCTGCAGACCCTGGCGCAGCTGGGCGTCGTGGCCGGCGTCAGCGCCTTCGTGCTGGCCCGCTTCGGCGTCGACGGCGGCTTCATATGCCTGGCCGCCCTGGGCTTGGCCACCGCGGTCGCCGGCCTGTTCGTCCCGCCGATGTTCGCGCCGCTGGCCGAGGGCGGGGAGGGGCCCGGCGGCCTGCCGAGCGGGCGGGGATGGCTGGCCCTGGCCGCGGCGTTCTGCTTCCAGGCCTTCATCCTGGCGGCCTGGATCTATGTCGAGCCCCTGTCGCGCCAGTCGCATCATCCGGAAGGGACCGCGGGCCTGGCGATCTCGCTGTCGCTGGGCGCCCAGGTGCTGGGCGGCGGGGCGGCGACGGCGCTGGCGGGGCGCGTGTCCTGGTTCAAGGCGCTGATGGGGTCGATCGCGCTGGCGACGGGCCTGCTGGCGGTGTTCGCCGCCCTTCCGACCGCGCCGGTGTTCCTGGCCGCTTCGGCGGCGTTCGGCTTCGTCTGGCTGTTCGCCGCCCCGTTCCTGACGCCGCTGGCCATCGAGGCCGACCCGACGCGCCGCGCGGCGGTGCTGGGGTCGGGCGCCGCCCTGCTGGGCTGCAGCGCCGGCCCGTTCCTGGCCTCGCTGGTGGTCAGCGACACCGATGTGCGCGGCGCCCTGGCGCTGGGCGCCGGCCTGGCCGCCGTGGCGATGGCGATCATCGGCGGGCTGCATTTGTCGCGACACAGGCCGGCGGTTTCGGGCTAAGCCAGGGGCATGGCAGGGGCGACACCAGGACAGCGGCGAGGGGACGCCGGCGCGGCCGTGGACGGAGGGCCGCGCGGAATCCCGCTGGAGACCAAGCTCCAGCCGACCCAGGCGCGGGGCCAGGACACCTTCGAGATGGTGCTGGCCACGGCCGGCGAGATGCTGCGCGACACCGGCTTCGAACAGCTGACCACCAACGCCATCTGCGAGCGCGCCGGCCTGACGCCGCCGGCGCTCTACCGCTATTTCCCCAACAAGTACGCCATCCTCAAGGAACTGGGCGACCGGCTGATGGCGGCGCAGGACCAGCTGGTCATCGCCTGGCTGGACGGCGGCGGGCTCGGCGGCCGTACGGTGGACGAGCGCTTCGCCTCCAGCCTGGCGATCCACGAGAAGATCGTCGCCGTCACCCGCGCCTTTCCCGGCGGCTCGGCGATCGGCCGGGCGCTGCGGGCGGTGCCGACCCTGCAGCGGCTGCGCTTCGACTCGCGCGACATGGTGGCCGACCGGTTCTACGCCGCGGTGCGCGACCACTACCCGAACGCGCCCGAGGCCCGCCTGCGCGTGGCCATGCGGATGATGGTGGAGCTGACCTACAGCGCCATCGAGATGGTGGTGGAGGAGCCGGACCGCGACGCGGACATGATCAACCGCGAGGTCTGCCTGCTGTTCGCGCGGTATTTCGAAACCTTCGAATAGTTTGACGCCCGGGGCGCTGGGCGCACCATGCCTGACGTCGGGCGGCTTGCGAGAACGGTAGCAAAAGCTATCATACCGCCCGACATCGGGGGCGGGAGAACGCATGAGCGAGTGGAGCAACTGGTCCGGCAGCGTGAACGCCAGGCCCGACCAGATCCTGCGGCCGAAGACGGAGGCCGAGCTCGGCCAGGCGATCGCCGCCGCGCGCAAGGTGCGGGTGGTCGGCGCCGGGCACTCGTTCATGCCGCTGTGCGAGACCGACGGGACCCTGCTGCACCTGGCCGACCTGGAAGGCCAGGTCGAGATCGCTCCGGATCGCCGCACCGTCTGGGCGCCGGCCGGCTGGGGCCTGAACCGGCTGACGGCCGCGCTGTGGGCCGAGGGTCTGTCGCTGATCAACCAGGGGGACATCAATCCGCAGTCGCTGGCGGGGGCCACGGCCACCGGTACGCACGGCACCGGGGCTGAGCTCGGCAGCCTCGCCACCCAGGCCTGCGGCTTCCGCCTGGCCATGGCCGACGGCCAGATCGTCGAGTGCGGCGCGGACCTGCTCCCCGAGCTCTACGAGGCGCAGCGCCTGTCGCTGGGCCTGTTCGGCGTCGCCGTGGCGATCCGCATCCACGTCCTGCCGGCCTACCACCTGGAAGAGCGCATCGAGCGCCGGCCCCTGGCCGAGGTCGCCGAGCGGATCGACGAACTGGCCGCCGCCACCCGGCACATGGAGTTCTTCGTCTTCCCCTACAGCGACGACGTGATCTTCAAGACCCTGCATCCGGCCGAGCCGGAGCCGGGCTTCGTCGACGGCAACGACATCGACGAATCGGCCTTCCGCTTCTTCCTCGACCTCGGCAAGTCGGCGCCCGTGCTGATCCCCAGCCTGCAGAAGATGATGATGCTGGTGCAGGGCAAGGCCACCCGCCGGGTTGGGCCGGCCTACCGGATCTTCCCGTCGGATCGGACCATCCGCTTCGAGGAGATGGAATACGAGTTCCCCCGGGCCAACGGCCTCGAGACCCTGAAGGAGGCGATGGCCTACATCCGCCGCAAGCGGCTGCCGATCGCCTTCCCGTTCGAGTTCCGGCTGGCTGCCGGCGACGACATCTGGATGAGCCCGTTCAACCAGGGGCCCGGCGCCTCGATCTCGTTCCACCAGTATTCGAAGATGCCCTGGCAGGGCGCCTTCAAGGAGATCGAGGCGGTGTTCCAGGCCGGCGCCGGCCGCCCGCACTGGGCCAAGCGCCACACCCTGGGCCCCGACGACGTGCGCCGGCTCTACCCGAAGACCGAGGACTATCTGCGGGTGCGGGCGCAGACCGATCCGGATGGCAAGTTCATCAACGGACCGCTGGCGAGCCTGTTCGGGGTGTAGGGGGAAACCCGCTCTCCCTCTTTCTGTCATCCCGGAATTCGCGAAGCGAATATCCGGGACCGCCGGAAACGCCAGCGCCCGCTACGGCCTGCGACCTCCAGCGTTTCCGGCGGTCCCGGATATGGGCTGACGCCCATTCCGGGATGACAGAGGGCAGAGAGGTCGCGGCTGGCTTAGCCCGGGAACGCCTCGCCCAACGCCTGCGCCACCTCGCCCATGATCACGTCCCACTGGCCGAAGCCGTTGGGGGTGAAGATGCGGGCCTGGGGGTACCAGGGCATGCGGTCAGTGCCGAGCCGGGTCCAGGCGCCGGGCACCGAGATGATCCAGGTGGGCGCGCCGCAGGCGGCGGCGATGTTGCTGGTGGCGTTGGCGAAGCCCAGCGTCAGGTCGAGGGCGCAGGCGAGGGCGGCCACATCGTCCAGGTCGTCCTTCAGGTCGATGCCCGGCGGGTTCCAGATCTCCACGCCGAAGTCGTCGCGGGCGCGCGCCAGCTCCTCCGCGCAGTCGCCATACTGCATGTTCACCAGGCTGACGCCCGGCGTCCTCATCACCGCTTCCCACTGGGCGAACGGCGAGAAGTAACGGGCGCGGGCGCCGTCGGTCTTCATCGACTTCCACAGCAGGCCGATCTTGGGACCCTTGGGCGCCTGCTCGTCGAGCACCGCCTTCCAGTGAGCCACCCGCGCCGGATCGGCGGTCAGGAACCGCTCGCGGGCCGGGAAGGCCTCCACCGAGCGGCGGAAGCGGCGCAGCGGCGAGGCCAGGGGCGCCCACAGGTCGATGTGCGACCAGTCGCCGATGAACGGCGCGCCCCGCACCGTCTTGCCGTCGACCTTGAAGGTGGCGTGCGGGCCGATCTCGGCGTTCGGATAGGAGCGCTTGAACAGCGGGATGAGGCGCTTTTCCACGGCCAGGATCAGCTTGCCGTCGGGCCCGAGGGCCTGCTCGATGTCCGGCAGGATGTTGGCGAACAGCACTTCGTCGCCCAGGCCCTGCTCGCCGAACAACATCAGGGTCTTGCCGTTCAGGTCGGCCTCCGGGGTCCACATCGGCCGGTCGGTCATGAAGTGGGTGACGTCTGCGAACATCGGGTCGATGCGCGCCTCGTAGTCGTCCCAGCCGGCGCCGATGTCGCCGCGGGCGATGTTCAGCGTCGAGCGGGCCAGGGTCATCATCAGCCGCTCGTCGGGAGCGGTGGTTCCGGCCAGGGCCAGCTGGCAGTCCTGCAGGGCGGTGTCGAGCTCGCCCAGGGCCATGCGCGCGTTGCCGCGGTTGTAGCGGGCCTTGGCGAAGCCGGGGTCCAGCCGCAGCGCTTCGGAGAAGAAGGTGATCGCCGTCTCCAGGTCGCCCTGTTCGGCCAGCACCGTGCCCAGGGTGTTCCACAGCATCGGCTTTTCGGGATTGGCTTCGATCGCCGGCTTCAGGATGTCGATGGCTTCGCTGTAGCGGCGCTGGTCGCGGATGGCGCAGGCGAGGTTGTTGGCCCCCTCGTACGACTTCGGATAGCGGGCCAGATAGGCCCGGAACAGCTGCACCGCCTCGTCGATCATGCCCAGCTTGTAGGCCAGCCGGCCCAGGTCGTTGGCCACCTCCGCCTGTTCGGGCAGCAGCTCCAGCGCTGCCTGATAGGCCTTCAGCGACGAGGCGAAGTCGCCGACCTTCTCGCGGGCGATGGCCAGCACGTACCAGCCCATGCCGCTTTTCTCGTCGATCTCCAGGGCGTTGATCGCCAGCTTGGTGGCGGTCTCGCCGTCGTCGGCGCCGATGGCGGCCACCGCGCGCTGCAGCAGCGGCGCCACCGCCAGGGCCCTGACCTCGCTCACCGCCGCCTCGAGGCGCTGCAGGGCGGCGGGGGAGGCCGCGTCGCCCGCCAGGCCCGCCTGGGGCCGCGCCCGGCTGGCCTCGGGGCCGGCCTCGTCGAAGCCCATGGCGATCGGAGAGGCGGAATTCTGGGCGGTGCGGCGCAGCGACATGAGTCGCCTTTCTGATGCGAAGGATGCTGCCCCTTCCTTCGCGCGCGTATGGTTAATCGGGGGTGAAGCCGCCGGTCCGCGGCCGGGAAGCCTCAACGCCTGCAAGGCTTTGCGTCCAGCGGCCGGGTGCGGCATACGCGCACACCCAAGCTTGCAAGGCCTCGTTAACCATGCGGCTTTAGCGTCCGGAAAGCTTCCCAGCCTAGTCGTGGACACGCACAGCGGAGGGGAAGGGCTGACGTAGTTTTCCAGACGGACCTTATTCGGAGTCCCGTTCCATGCCGCTGAAACTGTCGCTGAAACCCGGCGAGAAGTTCGTGCTCAACGGCGCGGTGGTGCAGAACGGGGATCGCCGGGGGACGCTGATCCTGCAGAACAAGGCTTCTGTCCTTCGCGAGAAGGACATCATGCAGGAAGACGAGGTGAATTCGCCATCGCGACGGATCTATTTCCCCGTGATGATGATGTATCTCGATGAGGCGGGCGCCCAACGGTACTACGACGAATTCGTCCGGCGGCTTTCGGAATTCATGGGAGCGGTTCGCAACCCTGAGATCCTGGCGGAATGCGTGAACATCTCACGGCACGCCATGGCCCGGGAATACTACAAGGCCCTGATGCTGTGCCGGAAGCTGATCGAGTACGAAGACGAGAGGTTGGGGCATGTCGCTAAGGGCTTACCAGCAGGCGGCTCAGAGGTCTGAGTCTCCGCGAGACGCGGAACTTCGCCTGTTCGGCCAGGTCACCCGGGCGCTCGTCGAAGCGGCCGCGGCGCCTGAGAACGACTTCAAGACGCGAATCGAGGCGCTGGACTGGAACCGGCGCCTGTGGTCGGCGCTCGCCACCGACTGCTCGGACGAGCACAACGCCCTGGACCCGTCGCTGCGGGCGCAGATCATCTCCCTGTCGCTGTGGGTCAACCGCCATTCCAGCCTGGTGATGCGCAAGCAGGAAACCTTCGACGCCCTGATCGACGTCAACCGCATGATCATGCAGGGCCTGTCCGGCCGCGCCGAGGCCGCCGCGGCCTGAGCTGACTTTCTCTTCCCCCACTGGGGGAAGTCCCCGCGCAGCGGGGGATGGGGGCTCCAGCTTGGCGCCGGCCCCCGAATTCGCTCACTCGAGGTTGCTGAGGCGGCTCTCTGCTGGAGCCCCCTCCACCCCCTTCGGGGGTCCCCCTGCCCCAAGGGGGGAGGAGAGTCGCGCGCCCTACAGATCCAGGTCCTCGGTCGCGAACTCGGCGTTTTCCTGGATGAAGCGGAAGCGCAGTTCGGGCTTGCGGCCCATCAGGGTCTCCACCAGGTCCGACACCTGACCCTCGTCGCGGGGCAGGCTGACCCGCGCCAGGGTGCGGGTCTTGGGGTCCATGGTGGTCTCCTTCAGCTGGGCCGGCATCATCTCGCCCAGGCCCTTGAAGCGGCTGATCTCCGGCTTCTTGCCCTTGAACATTCCGCCCAGCAGCTCCTCCTTGTGCGCGTCGTCGCGGGCGTATTCGGTCTTGCCGCCGTGGCTGAGGCGATAGAGCGGCGGCAGGGCGAGGTAGAGCTTCCCGTCGCGGATCAGGTCCGGCATCGTCCGGTAGAAATAGGTGATCAGCAGCGAGGCGATGTGGGCGCCGTCGACGTCGGCGTCGGTCATGATGATCACCCGCTCGTAGCGCAGGTCCTCGTCGCGGAACTTCGCCCCCATCTGCACGCCCAGCGCCAGGGTCAGGTCGGCGAGCTCCTTGTTGCCGCGCAGCTGGTCGAGGCTGGCCGAGGCGACGTTCAGGATCTTGCCGCGCAGCGGCAGGATCGCCTGGGTCTTGCGGTCGCGGCCTTGCTTGGCCGAGCCGCCGGCCGAATCGCCCTCGACGATGAACAGCTCGGAATTGTCGGCCGACTGGTTGGAGCAGTCCGCCAGCTTGCCCGGCAGGCGCAGCTTGCGCGTGGCTGAGGCGCGGGCGACCTCCTTGTCCTTGCGCCGCTTCAGCCGTTCCTCGGCGCGGTCGGCGACGAAGGAGAGCAGGGCGGTGGCGCTCTTCGGCTGGGCGGTCAGCCAGTGGTCGAACGGGTCGCGCAGCGCCGCCTCGACCAGGCGCTGGGCGTCGGACGACGACAGGCGCTCCTTGGTCTGGCCCTGGAACTCGGGATTGCGGATGAACACGCTGATCATGGCGCCGGCCTGGGCGACCACGTCGTCGGCGGTGATGATGCCGGCGCGCTTGTCGCCGGTCAGTTCGGCGTACTGCTTCAGCCCCTTGGTCAGCACCGCCCGCAGGCCGGCCTCGTGCGTGCCGCCCTCCGGCGTCGGCACTGTGTTGCAGTACGAGCGCATGAAGCCGTCGGCCTCGCCGAAGCCGGCCGGCGTCCAGGCCACGGCCCATTCCACCGCGCCGGCCTCGCCCTTGCGCTCGATGCGGCCGGCGAAGGGTTCCGGCGTGACCGTCTCCAGCCCCTTGGTGGTCTCGGCCAGGAAGTCGGCCAGGCCGTTGGGAAAGTGGAAGGTGGCCTCGGCCGGCGTGCCGTCGGTGATGCGGCTGGGATCGCAGCGCCAACGGATCTCCACGCCCCGGAACAGGTAGGCCTTCGACCGGGTCATGCGATAGAGCCGCGCCGGCTTGAAGTGCACGCCCTCGCCGAAGATCACCGGGTCGGGCGTGAAGGTCACCGCCGTGCCGTGCTTGCGGCTGGCGCCGATCTGTTCCAGGCGCGAGGTCGGCTTGCCGCGGGAGAAGGTCTGGCGCCACTCGGCCCCGTCCTTCAGCACGTTGATCTCGACGCGCTCGGACAGGGCGTTGACCACCGAGACGCCGACCCCGTGCAGGCCGCCGGAGGTCTCGTAGGCCTTGCCGGAGAACTTCCCGCCCGAGTGCAGGACGGTCATGATCACCTCCAGCGCCGACTTCTCGGGGAACTTCGGGTGGGGGTCGACGGGCATGCCGCGGCCGTCGTCCTTCACCGTCAGGGCGCCGTCGGCCGACAGGCTCACCTCGATCAGCTTGGCGTGGCCGGCGACGGCCTCGTCCATGGAATTGTCCAGCACCTCGGCGAACAGGTGGTGCAGCGCCCGCTCGTCGGTGCCGCCGATGTACATCCCCGGGCGCATGCGCACCGGCTCCAGGCCCTCCAGGACCTCGATGTCCTTGGCGGAATAGCCGTCGGCCCCCGCCGCCGTACCGGCGGGGGGCGTCTTGGGCGCAGGCGTCTTCGGCGCGGGCTTGTCCAGCGTCGCGCGTGGCTCGTGCGACTGGGCCAGCGGCGCGGCCGGCGCGGGGTTGAGAGCGTCGTCGAAGAAGTTGGGTTGGTCGGGAGCCTCGGACATGCCCCGGTTTTAGCAGGGATTCGGACCGGCGGGATGGGGCGTGGCGGCGCGGATCAGGTCGCGGGCGTCAGCATGATGTGGTTGGGCGCCTTGGCCAGGGCGATCGTCCTCGCGCCCGGCTCCTTCGCCGGGTTGTAGACGGGGCCGTACTTGCCGGCCGCCAGGGGCATCGCCCTGCCGGGCGCGACGGCCTGGCCGGACCCGGCGCCCGGGAACTGGGCGGCGGCGATCTTGGGCACGATGAAGGCCATGCCGCCCGCCATCTTGTGCGCGGCCGTGTCCGCCTGGACGATCGCCGCGCCGATGGCGGCCGCATCGAGCTGAGTCGAGGAGGCCAGGGTTGCGCGCAGTTCGGGCGTCGGCTTGAGCTTGACGTCCTGCGGAACGTCGAACTGGATCATGGCGCTCTGCAGCTGAGCCAGGGTGGGCAGCATCGGCGCGTGGCCGTCGGCGCCATAGACGATCGGCGTGCGCGTCGCGCCCTCGATGATCCAGGCCTTCAGGCCCGCGGCCGGCTTGCCGTCGCGCATCACATAATAGGCCATGGCGAACCGGTTGCGCTCGGTCGGCGGCAGCTTGAGGTAGAGGTCATAGTAGGGGAAGACCTTGCCGAGGCTCACCGGCTCCTTGGTCGCGGCCCACAGAAGATTCGGCGCGGCGGCGGCCCCTGAGAGGGCGGCCAGGAAGAGGCGGCGGTGCATGGTCGGTTCCTCGGTCTACGCGTATGGGTCTCTTGGCGGACGGGCGAGGCCACTATGCGGCGCCGCCGGCCATGATCATAACACCGTTCAGTTTGG
Source organism: Caulobacter sp. KR2-114 (assembly GCF_049446115.1). Lineage (NCBI taxonomy): Bacteria > Pseudomonadati > Pseudomonadota > Alphaproteobacteria > Caulobacterales > Caulobacteraceae > Caulobacter > Caulobacter sp. KR2-114. The sequence goes on along the minus strand of NZ_JBMSEC010000002.1, from coordinate 527,129 downwards.
GTTGCGCTTGCGATGCGACCGTTGTCCCCTGGCCACATGCCCCAGCTCGACGGACTGCCGCCCAACGCCTTCGCCAAGGAAGACCCCGAGGACGATGCGACGTTCTATGCCGCGCCGCGATTCGAGACCCACATCGACGACGAGGCGATCGCGGCCCTGACCGCCTTCTATCGCCGCGCGCTGCCGCCCGGCGGGGTGGTGCTGGACCTGATGTCCAGCTGGATCAGCCACCTGCCGCCGGACGTCGCCTATGGCGAGGTGATCGGCCACGGCATGAACGCCGAGGAGCTGGCCGCCAACCGCCAGCTCAGCCGCTGGTTCCTGCAGGATCTCAACCGCGAGCCCGTGCTGCCGCTGGCCGACGCCAGCGTCGATGCGGCGGTGATCTGCGTCGGCATCCAGTACCTGCAGTCGCCGGTGGCGGTGCTGGCGGACCTGAGGCGGGTGATCAGGCCCGGTGGCCTCGTCGCCATCAGCTTCTCCAACCGCTGTTTCCCCACCAAGGCGGTGCAGCTGTGGCTGTCGCTCGACGACGACGACCACGCCCGCCTGGTGGGCCTCTATCTCGACGAGGCCGGATTCGGCGAGATCACAGCGGAACGGCTGCGGCCCGGGGGATGGAACAGCGACCCGATGATCGTGGTGACGGGGCGCGCCTGACGAGGCGCACGACGTCGATTCGGTCGATGGTGTTGCGGTGACACCAAAATGGTGTCATATGGGCGCCATGGACATCACGCCCGCCATCAACACCCTCAGTCAGGATCTCGCCCGCGCCGCCCATGTCGGCGGCGAGGCGGTGCAGGAGGCTGCCGAGCGCCTGCTGCTGGCGCTGGACCCGGCGCTTCGCCTGGCGCTGCTGGACGTGCTCTCGCAGGCCGCCGGCGAGATCGCCGCCGAGCTGCCGGGGGTCTCGATCAGCGTGCGGCTGGAGGGTCGTGAACCGGTGTTCGCCGTGGTCGCGCCGCCGACGGCGGAGCCGGAGGTCCCGGCCGCGCCGGCTCAGCTGGAGCCCGAGCCCGGCGAGGACGCCGGCGACCTGGCCCGCATCACCCTGCGCATTCCCGAGGCGCTGAAGGTCAGGGCCGAAGCCCTGGCGACGCGCCGCGGCCAGTCGCTGAACACCTGGCTGGTGGCCGCCGCGCGCACCGCCGCCGCCCTGCAGGATGGGCCGGCAGGCCCGTCGGGCGGCGGTGATCCGTCCGGCTATCGCCAGCGCGGCCCCGGTCGCCGCGTCCAGGGCTGGGCGCGCTGAGCCCGAAGGATTTCAAGGAGAACGCCATGCGCAAAGTCTTCGAAACCGCCAGTCCGGTCCGCCTGCGGGTGGAGATCCCCAAGGGACGGGTGCGGGTGATCGCCGCGCCGGCCGCCGTGCAGACCGTGGTCGAGCTGGTCGCCATGAAGGGCGATCCGGTGGCCCAGGCCTGGATCGACGAGGCCGAGGTGGCCCAGCGCGGCGACGAGGTGGTGGTGCTGGTGCGCAAGCACGGCCTGGCCTTCTTCGGCCTGGGCGGCGCCATCGAGGCGACCATCTTCGCGCCGGCCGGCAGCGCGGCGGCGATCGGCACCGGGTCCGGCCGGATCGAGACCGAGGGGCCCCTGGGCGACGTGCGCGCCGGAACCGGCTCGGGGCACATCCACATCGCCGCGGGCGCGGACGTTCACGTGCGCTCGGGCTCGGGCGACATCGTCGTCGACGCCGCCACGGGGACGGCGGACGTGAAGACCGGGTCCGGGCGCATCGTCATCGGCCAGGCGGGCCGCGACGTGCGCGTGGCGACCGGCTCCGGCCATGCCGAGGTGGCGTCGGCGGTCGGGGAGGTGAGGGTGACCACCGGCTCGGGCAACATCGAGGTCGGCGACGCCGGCGACCGGCTGGAGGCCTTCGCCGCCTCGGGCCATGTGCGCGTGCGCCGCGCCGACCACGGCAAGGTCCGCGCCCGCACCGTCTCCGGCCACGTCAGCGTCGGCGTCGCCAGCGGCACCACCGCCTGGCTGGACCTGACCACCCTCAGCGGCAAGGTCCGCTCGGACCTGGAGAGCGCCGGGGAGCCCGGCCCGGGCGAGAAGAGCGTCGAGCTGCGGCTGGAAACGGTCAGCGGCAACATCGAGGTGCAGCGGGCGTAGGGGGCGATCACCCCCACCCGTCTGTCATCCCGGAATCCGCGCAGCGGATATCCGGGACCGCGGCAAGCGCCAGCGCAGCCGCTAAGCCGTCCATCAGCGCTTCCGGCGGTCCCGGATCGGCGCTTCGCGCCGTCCGGGATGACAGTCGAGGGGGCAGGCTGAAAAGCAAAAGGGCCGGAGATCGCTCTCCGGCCCTTCGCGTTCGACATCAGCTGTCGGCGACTAGCACTTGAAGTACATGTCGAATTCCACCGGGTGCGGGTGGAGCTGCAGGCGCATGACCTCTTCCATCTTCAGCTCGATGTAGCCGTCGATGAAGTCGTCATCCATCACGCCGCCCTTCTTCAGGAAGGCGCGGTCCTTGTCGAGGCTGTCGAGGGCTTCCTTCAGCGAGCCGCAGACTTCCGGAACCTTCTTCTGCTCGCGGGGCGGCAGGTCGTAGAGGTTCTTGTCGGCGGGGCCGCCCGGATCGATCTGGTTCTCGATGCCGTCGAGGCCGGCCATCAGCATGGCGGTGAAGCCGAGGTAGGGGTTGCCCATCGGGTCCGGGAAGCGGACTTCGATGCGCTTGCCCTTGGGGCTGTCCACGTGCGGGATGCGGATCGAGGCGGAGCGGTTGCGGGCCGAATAGGCCAGCTTCACCGGCGCTTCGTAGCCCGGCACCAGGCGCTTGTAGCTGTTGGTGGTGGAGTTGGTGAAGGCGTTGATCGCCTTGGCGTGCTTGATGATGCCGCCGATGTACCACAGGCACATCTGCGAGAGGCCGGCGTACTTGTCGCCGGCGAACAGCGGCTTGCCCTTGTTCCAGATCGACTGGTGCACGTGCATGCCCGAGCCGTTGTCGGCGAACATCGGCTTGGCCATGAAGGTGGCCGTCTTGCCGTAGGCCGCGGCGACGTTGTGCACCACGTACTTATAGAGCTGCAGGCGGTCGGCCATGGTGATCAGGTCGGAGAACTTCAGGCCGAGTTCGTGCTGGGCCGGCGCCACTTCGTGGTGGTGCTTTTCCACTTCCAGGCCCATCTCGGCCATCACCGCCAGCATTTCGCCGCGCAGGTCCTGGCCGGAGTCGATCGGGTTCACCGGGAAGTAGCCGCCCTTCGGCCCCGGGCGGTGGCCCATGTTGCCTTCCGGGTAGTCCTTGTTGGTGTTCACCGGCAGCTCGACGCTGTCGTAGCTGTAGCCGGTGTTGTGCGGGGCGGTGGACCACTTGACGTCGTCGAACACGAAGAACTCGGCTTCCGGGCCGAAGAACACGGTGTCGCCCACGCCGGAGGAGGCGGTGTAGGCCAGCGCCTTCTTGGCCATCGACCGCGGGTCGCGGTTGTACGGCTCGTTGGTGTCCGGGTTCAGCACGTCGCAGGTCAGGCAGAGCGTCGTCTGCTGGTAGAAGGGGTCGATGTAGGCCGTGTTGAGGTCCGGCCGCAGCTTCATGTCGCTTTCGTTGATCGCCTTCCAGCCGGCGATCGACGAGCCGTCGAACATGGTGCCGTCGGACAGGAAGTCGTCGTCGACCAGGGAGATGTCGAACGTGACGTGCTGCAGCTTGCCGCGGATGTCGGTGAAGCGGACGTCAACGTACTTGACCTCCTTCTCCTTGATCTCGTTCAGAATGTCCTTGGGAGTAGGCATGTGGTGATCCCCTTCTAGAGTTCGCTTCGAGCGCCCGCCTCAGATGGCCGTGGCGCCGGATTCCCCCGTGCGGATACGCACGACGTCGGTGATTTCGGAGACGAAGATCTTGCCGTCGCCGATGCGGCCGGTGCGGGCGGCGCTCTGGATCGCTTCCAGCGCCGGGCCCAGCTGGTCGTCCGCCAGGATGACCTCGATCTTGGGCAGGAAGTCCACGACGTACTCGGCGCCGCGGTAGAGCTCGGTGTGGCCCTTCTGGCGGCCGTAGCCCTTGGCTTCGAGAACGGTCATGCCCTGGACGCCCAGCTCCTGCAGGGCCTCCTTCACCTCGTCCAGCTTGAAGGGTTTGATGACCGCTTCGATCTTCTTCATGGACTGACCAGACACCCCGTTCGGGCCCGTTCGGGCGCCGTCTTGACTTCGCCGCGACCCAGCATGCCGCGGTTCGCGGGCACAAGAGCCACGCGTTGGGGCGAGGCGTCAATCGGAGGCGGCCCGCAATGGCGCCTATTTTTGCGGCGGACGTTGCCCGAAATGAGGGCATGGCCGCAAAGCGCTTGAGAACGCGCCGCGGCGGCCTAAGGATCGCGGTGAGTGGGGCCCGGAAGGGGGCTGTAACAGGGTTGAAACGCGGTCCGGCGCGCCGAACCGGGCGGTTGACCCCGGCGCAGGGGCCGACGGCGCGATCGCGGCGGGAGCGTGAGTGATTGAATTTGTGGCGAAATGGCGGGCGCCGGAGGCGGCTGAGGTGTGGTCGCCAGCCTGTCGTGAAGGCGCCAAATGGCGGGGCTAGGGTGGCCCCGCGACCTTTCATTGAGTGGATGACTTATGACGAACATCTATTTGATCAGGCATGGAAAACCGGCTGCCGGCTGGGGTGATGACGATGATCCGGGTCTGGACGAGACCGGCCGCGCCCAGGCCAGGGCCGCCGCCGAGGTGCTGCTCGCCCTGCCCGAAGACCGCCGCCCGACCCGGGTGGTCAGCTCGCCGCTGAAGCGCTGCCGCGAGACGGCGCAGCCGTTCGCCGACGCCCTGGGGGTCGAGGTGGAGATCGTGCCGTCGGTGGGCGAGATCCCCACGCCCAGGGCGCTGGGCCTCAACGAGCGGCCGGCCTGGCTGCGCCAGGCGATGGGGGGGACCTGGTCGGCGATCGAGGGCGACCTGGATTACGACGCCTGGCGCCGCGAGGTTTCGGCGGCGGTGGCGCGGCTGCCGTCCACGGCGGTGTTCAGCCACTTCGTGGCGATCAACGCGGTGGTCTCGCATCTGGCCGGCGACGACCGGGTGATCGTGTTCCGCCCGGACCACACCTCGATGACCACCCTGGCGCTCGGCGACGACGGTCTGAGGCTGGTGGAGCGTGGCCCCGAGGCCCAGACTGGCGTTCTGTAGCAGGGTTTGGTCGGAGCACGGACGACATTGGCTGCGCGAGAAATTCTCACCGTCGCGGAGATGACCGCCGGGGACAAGGCGGCGATCGCGGCGGGGACGCCGGGGACCCAGCTGATGGAGCGGGCCGGGCGCGCGGTCACGCAGGCGATCCTCGAGCGGTTCAGCCCGCGGCGCACCGTGGTGCTGTGCGGGCCGGGCAACAACGGCGGGGACGGCTATGTGGTGGCCCGGATGCTGGCCGAGCATGGCTGGGACGTCTCGGTGCAGGTCGCGGCGCCGCCGAAGTCAGCAGACGCCATCGCCGCCGCGGCGCGCTGGACCGGCCCGGTCGGGCTGCTGAACGCCGCAGCAGCGAATGCCGAGCTGGTGGTGGACGCGATCTTCGGCGCCGGCCTCGACCGGCCGCTGACGGCGGAGATCCAGCGCCTGGCCCGGGCCTCGGAGCGCTGGGCGCACAAGGTCGTCGCCGTCGACACGCCCAGCGGCCTGTCGGGCGACACCGGCCGCAAGGTCGGCGAGGAGTGCTTCCACGCCGCCCTGACGGTGACCTTCCACCGGCGCAAGCCGGGGCACGTGCTGCAGCCGGGGCTCAGCTATTGCGGTGAGGTGGCGGTCGCCGACATCGGCCTGGGCGAGACGCCCGCGCAGCTGTGGGAAAACACCCCGGACCTCTGGCTGGCGCGCTTTCCCTGGCCGGCGGTGAACGCGCACAAGCACGCCCGTGGGCGCATGATCGTGGTCTCGGGCGAGCCCTGGAGCACCGGCGCGGCGCGGCTGGCGGCGCGCTCGGGGCTGCGGGTCGGGGCGGGCCTGGTGACCCTGCTGTCGCCGCCGGAGGCGCTGCGGGTCAACGCCGCCCACCTGGAGGCGGTGATGCTGAAGCCGTTCGAGACCGAGCTGGAGCTGGAGGCGGCGGCGTCCGACGCCGAGGCGGTGGTGATCGGGCCGGCGGCAGGGGTGAACGAGGCCACGCTGGGCAACGTGCTGGGGCTCGCCCGCACCGGCGCCGCCCTGGTGCTGGACGCCGACGCCCTGACCGTGTTCCGCAACGATCCGGGCGAGCTGTTCTCGGCCCTGGACCGCGACGACGTGCTGACCCCGCACGTGGGCGAGTTCGAGCGCATCTTCCCGGGGATGCTGAAGGCCGCGCCCGAGCGGATCAGCGCCGCCCGCAGCGCGGCGCGGCGGGCGCAGGCGACGGTGCTGCTGAAAGGTCCCGACACCGTGGTGGCCTCGCCGGACGGCCGGGCGGCGGTGAACCTCAACGGCACGCCCTGGCTGGCCACGGCCGGCTCCGGCGACGTGCTGGCGGGGCTGATCGGCGGGCTGATCGCCCAGGGCATGGAAAGCTTCGAGGCGGCGTGCGCCGGCGCCTGGATCCACGCCCAGGCGGGTGCGGCCGTTGGTCCTGGGCTGATCAGTGAGGACTTGCCGGGCAAGGTGCCTGAGGTATTGAAGGACTTATGGGAACGGGGCGTTTGAACGCCGAGTCCGCCGGGGGACACGCCGGGGCCGCGCAGGAGACATTCATGATCAAGACCATCAAGGCGGCCGTCGCCGCGGCGTTCGCGCTCGCGAGCCTGTCGCTCGCCGCTGCGCCGGCCGAAGCGCGCACGCACCATCATCATCACCACGCGGCCGCCGCCAGCGCGGCCAAGCCGGCCGCCAAGCCGGCGGCGCACCACGGCCGCCGTCACCACCATCATCGCGGTCATCACGCCGGCAAGCCGGCGGCGGCGGCGCATGGCCGCCACCATCGTCACCACCATCAGGCGGCTGCGGCCCACGCCACGCGCCATCACGGCCGCCACCACCATGCGGCGGCGACGACCGGGCGTCACCACGGCCGTCATCACGGCGCCGGCCACGCGGTCGCGGGCGGCGGCGGCTGCCGGATGGTGCTGACACATCACCACTGGGTGAAGCGCTGCTAGAGCGGCGCAGCCTGGAAGCATTCTGGGGATTGGAGGGCGCGGCCATCGGCTGCGCCCTCTGTCGTTCGGGCGGCCCGTTCAGGCGGCCCCGCCGTCGCGGGCGAGACGGCTCGCCGTCCGGCCATAGGCCAGGTAGACGGCGAACCCCGCCAGGTTCCAGCCGACGAAGAAGATCATGGTGAAGCGCGACAGGCTGGCGAACAGGTAGAGGCAGCCGAGGATCGCCAGCGGACCCACGAGCCAGGGCGCCGGACAGCGGAAGGCGCGTGGCCGGGCGGGCGCGACGCGCCGCAGGATCAGCATGCACAGGGCCGTGGCGACGAACGCCAGCAGGGTTCCGGCGTTGGCCACCTCGGCGATCTGCTTCAGCGGCACGAAACCGGCGATCAGGGCCGCGAAGGCGCCGGTCAGCAGGGTCACCAGCGTCGGCACGCCACGCGGACCCACGGCGGCCAGCGCGCGCGGGATCAGGCCGTCGCGGGCCATGGCGAAGAAGATCCGCGTCTGGCCGAACATGAACACCATGATCACCGTCGGCAGGGCCACCACCGCCGCGCCGGCGATCAGGGCGGCGGCGAGCGGATGGTTCAGCGTCTTCAGGATGAAGGCCAGCGGGGCGCCGTCCCTGGAAAACACGTCGTAGGGCGAGGCGCCCAGGGCCGCGGCGGCCACCAGCATGTAGATCGCCGTGCACAGCAGCATCGAGCCGACGATGCCGATGGTCAGGTCGCGCGACGGATTGCGGGTCTCCTCGGCGGCGGTGGAGATCGCATCGAAGCCGTAGAAGGCGAAGAACATCAGCGCGGCGGCCGCCATCACCCCGTGCTTGGCGCCGTCGGCCCCTTCGGTCGCGCCGAAGCCGAACGGCATGAAGGGATGGAAGTGGGCGCCGTCGAAGACCGGCAGGGTCAGGGCGATGAACCCGGCCAGGGCGGCCAGCTTCACAAGCACCAGGATGAAATTCACCGTCGCGCTCTCCCGCGTGCCGGCCAGCAGCACGGCCGTCACGCCGGCCGCGATCAGGATGCTGGGCAGGTTGACGATGCCGCCGGCGCCGGGGGGCGCCAGCAGGGCGTGCGGGATGGGCCAGCCCCACTGGGTGATCAGGCTGGATACCTGCCCCGACCAGCCGGCGCTGACCGCCGCGGCGACCACCGTGTATTCCAGGATCAGGCTCCAGCCGACCATCCAGGCGAAGCCTTCGCCGACGCCATGGTAGGCATAGGTGTAGGCGCTGCCCGCCTGCGGCAGCATCGTCGCCATCTCGGCGTAGCACAGGGCGGCGAAGGCGCAGACGGCGCCGGCGATGACGAACGACAGCATCACGCCCGGGCCGGCCATGCCCGCGCCGATACCGATCAGGGTGTAGATGCCGGTGCCGACGATGGCGCCGACGCCCAGGGCGATCAGGTGCGGCCACGACAGGGTGCGGCGCAGCTTGTGGGTGGTCAGGTCCTGCGCAAGGGGCGCGGCGTCCAGCGACTTGCGGCGGGTGATGAAGCTCATTCGGGCCCCCGATGACTCAAGGGGGGAGCCTCCGCCGGATTTCCTTCCGAGGGAAGTGGTGCGGATGAGAGGACTCGAACCTCCACGCCTTGCGGCGCTGGAACCTAAATCCAGTGCGTCTACCAGTTCCGCCACATCCGCCTGGATGCGGCTTATGACCGGGGTGGGGGAGGTCGGCAAGGGGCGCCCTCGCGATCGGCCGGGGTCCTCGGCGCCGGGCTGCGGCCGCAGGGCGCTTGAGGCGAGGGGGACGGCGTGGCATATGGCCCGTTCGTTTCGCGCCGCCGGTCGGGATGCTTCACCCCGGCGGCGGCGTCTTCATTGGAGAGCGGGCAGGCGCCCGTCGCGAGAACACCTGGAATGTCCATGCAAGTCGTTGAAAAGTCTGGTGGCGGTCTGAGCCGCGTCTACGGCGTGACGGTGCCGGCCACGGAGCTGGGCGCCAAGCTCGACGCCAAGATCGCGGAGCTGGCTCCGCGCATGAACCTGAAGGGCTTCCGGCCCGGCAAGGTGCCGATCGCCCACGTGAAGCGCATCTATGGCAAGGACCTGATGCGGGAGGTCGTGGGCGAAACCCTCAACGAGACCTCGCAGAAGGTGCTGGACGACAACAAGCTGCGCGTCGCCGCCCAGCCGGACCTGGAGCCGCAGGGCGACCTGGAGCAGGTGTTTTCCGGCAAGGAAGACCTGAACTACGACCTCAACGTCGAGGTCATGCCGGACTTCGAGCCGATCGACGTGACCACGCTGGCCCTGACCCGCCCGGTGTACAAGCCGAGCGACGCCGAGGTGACGGAGGCGGTCGAGGAGCTGGCCAAGCAGAACCGCACCTATGAGCCGCGCGGCGGCAAGTCGCCCAAGGCCAAGGACGGCGACCAGCTGCTGATCGATTTCGTCGGCCGTATCGACGGCGAGGCGTTCGACGGCGGCACGGCCAACGACGCCAACCTGGTGCTGGGCTCCGGCCAGTTCATCCCGGGCTTCGAGGAACAGCTGGTCGGCGCCGCCCCGGGCGACACCCGGATCGTCAAGGTCAGCTTCCCCGAGACCTACCAGGTCGAGCGCCTGGCCGGTAAGCCGGCCGAGTTCGAAGTCACGGTCAAGGAAGTCAGCGAGCCCAAGGAAGGCCAGGCGGACGACGCCCTGGCCCAGCGCCTGGGCCTCGGCGACCTGGACGCCCTGAAGGCGGCCCTGCAGTCGAACCTGGAGCAGCAGTACGGCGAGACCTCGCGCTTCAAGCTCAAGCGCGCCCTGCTGGACAAGCTGGACGCCGCCCACGACTTCCCGCTGCCGCCGCGCATGGTGGACGCCGAGTTCGACGTGATCTGGCAGCAGGTCGAGCAGGACCGCGCCCAGGGCGGCGTGGCGCCGGAGGACGAGGGCAAGTCGGAAGACGAGCTGAAGGCCGAATACCGCAAGATCGCCGAGCGCCGGGTGCGTCTGGGCCTGATCCTCGCGGAGATCGGCCAGCGCAACAACATCCAGGTCTCCGAGCAGGAGCTGAACGACGCCATGCGTCAGGAGGCCATGCGGTACGGGGCCCAGGCGCAGCAGATCTATGACATGCTGCGCGGCAACGCCAACGCCCGCAACCAGATGCGCGCGCCGATCTACGAGGAGAAGGTGGTCGACCTGATCCTGGGCCGCGCGCAGGTTACGGACAACGAAGTCAGCAAGGACGAGCTGCTGGCCGACGACGAGCTGCCGGAAGGCTACGGCGAGGCGAAGGCCGACAAGCCGGCCAAGAAGGCCGCCGCCAAGAAGTCGCCGGCGAAGAAGGCCGAGGCCGACGCCGCGCCGGCCGAGGAGGCCGCCGCCGAGAAGCCGGCCAAGGCCGCCAAGGCGAAGGCCGAGAAGACCGAAGCCGAAGCCAAGCCGGCCAAGGCCGCCAAGGCCAAGGCCGAGAAGGCCGAGCCCGCGGCTGAAGAGGCCAAGGCCAAGCCGGCGAAGAAGGCCGCCAAGGCCAAGGAATAGCGCCCGGCCGCCTGGGCGGCCGCGCACCGATCTCAGCGAGCGCCGTCCCTGGCCAGCCGGCCGGGGGCGGCGTTCTGCCGTCGGGACGCGCTCAACGCCGGCCGCTGCGGCCGCATCCCGCCTTGCAACTGGCCGTCCCGCACGCGATATCGGACTGAAGGCCGGCGCAGGGCGTGCGGCCGCTTCGAGAAGGGTTTCTTATGAGCGATACGTTCACCACATCCTTGAACCTCGTGCCCATGGTCGTGGAGCAGTCCAGCCGGGGCGAGCGGGCGTTCGACATCTTCTCGCGCCTGCTGCGCGAGCGTGTGGTGTTCCTGAACGGTCCTGTCGACGACGGCATGTCGGCGCTGATCTGCGCCCAGCTGCTGTACCTGGAGTCCGAGAACCCCAAGAAGCAGATCGACATGTACATCAACTCGCCCGGCGGCATCGTCACCTCCGGCCTGGCGATCTACGACACCATGCAATACATCCGCAGCCCGGTGGCCACGACCTGCATGGGCATGGCCGCCTCGATGGGCTCGTTCCTGCTGATGGCCGGCGAGCCGGGCCTGCGCGTGGCCCTGCCGAACGCCCGCATCATGGTGCACCAGCCGTCCGGCGGCTTCTCCGGCAAGGTCTCGGACATCGAGCGCCACGCCGAGGACATCATCAAGACCAAGCGCCGGCTGAACGAACTCTACGCCAAGCACTGCGGCCGCACCTACGAAGAGGTCGAGCGCACCCTGGACCGCGACTATTTCATGAGCGCGGAAGAAGCCAAGGAATGGGGCATCGTCGACCACATCTACTCCAGCCGCGAAGCCTCGGAAGAAGCGGAAAAGAAGTAGGATATCGGGGAGCCTTCGGGCTCCCCCCTAACCCGCTCACCCCGGCGAAGGCCGGGGCCCAGGCTGGCCGCGCAACGTCGGCGCCAAGCTGGGGACTCTCTTGCTCTCTTCCCCCTTGGGGGGAAGTACCCGCGAAGCGGGGGTAGGGGGCTCCGCGCGGCAGCCCCCATCCCCGCCTTCGGCGGTACTTCCCCCAAAGGGGGAAGAGAGTCGGTGGGTGAGATTGTGGGCTAGAGCGGGACTCGTTCACACGGAAGCGTATCCGGCGTTAACGAGGTAGTTGCTGCACTCTTTGGCGGTGAAGCGGTCGAGGAGCGCGCCAGCGCTTCGCCAGGTCTCCTCGACGGTGCGGGGCTGCGCCTTTCGCATGAGGTGTTTGAGCTTGGAGAAGACCTGCTCGATGGGGTTCAGGTCGGGGCTGTAGGGCGGCAGGAAGATGAGGTGAGCGCCGACGGCGCGGATCGCGGCGCGGGCTTTTCGGCTTTTGTGACTGCCGAGGTTGTCCATCACCACGACGTCGCCGGGCGAGAGCGCCGGAACGAGAACCTCGCGGATGTAGAGCAGGAAGAGCTCGCCGTTGATCGGGCCGTCGATCACGAAGGGCGCGTCGATCCGGTCGCTGCGCAGAGCCGCGACGAAGGTCAGGGTCTTCCACTTGCCGTGTGGAGCGTAGCCCTTCAGGCGCTTGCCCCGCAGAGCGTAGCCCTTCAGGCGCTTGCCCCGCAGGCTCCAGCCCCGCAGGGGAGCCATGTTGGTCTTGATCCAGGTTTCGTCGATGAAGACCAGACGAGAGGGATCAACGCTCTTCTGGTGCGTTCTCCAGCGGGCCCGGCGACGGGCTACGTCGGGTCGGAGCTGTTCTTCGGCGAAGGCGCTCTTTTTTTAAAAGTCAGCTCCTGCTCGCGCACGAAGATCCACACCGCCCGCGGCGTCGTCTTGATCCCGCGCTCCGCCAGCTCCGCTGTCAGCCCCCGTAGCGTGAACGGCCCCGACGCGATCCGCTCCTCCAGCCACCTCGCCAGATCGCCGCTCAGCGTCCGCGGCTTGCGGCCCCCGATCGCATCCGGCTTCAGCGATCCCGTCTCACGCTCACGGCGCGCCCACTTCGATATGCACGAGGGCGCCACCTGCAGCGCCGCCGCAATCTCGCGATGCGTCTCGCCCGCAGCCCGGCGCGCCATCGCCCGCGCCCGAAGATCCATCGAGTAAGGAGCCGTCATCCCAGCTGGCCTCCCCCAGCAGCCAGGGTGAATCAGCTCTCCGCTGATTTGGGAACCCCGATTCCGCCAGAAAGGAACCCGCTCTAGAGGTCCGCCAGCCTCTCCATCATCGCCTGCGCCCCCGCGTCCTCATCCACCTTGAAGCGGTCGAAGTCGGTGCCGGCGGGGTTGCGGACGTCGGCGAACAGGCCGGCGGGGTCTTCGTGGAAGTGCAGGAAGGCCTTCGATTTCAGGTAGAAGACGCCGCGGCTCTTCTCCTTCAGCGCCCCTGTGGCGCGGATGCGCGCCAGCAGCGGCTCCAGGGCGTCGAGGGCGGCGGGACCGGCGTGTTTCATTCGCCCTCCTGCGGATAGGCGTGGCGGCGGGCAAGGTAGTAGTCGAGCGCGGGGCAGCCTTCCGGCGCCGCCACGGCGTCGTTCCAGACCCGGCCGTCGAAGCCGCCGCGCGCCGCGCGCTTGGCGATCCGCGCGGCCTCGATCTCCGCGGCGTCGATGCCGTGGGCGGCCGTCAGCGCCAGGATCACCTCGGCGACGTCCGCCAGTTCCTCCACCAGCTCTGCACGGGTTCCGGACGCCGCGGCCTCGCGCGCTTCCTCGACCAGCTTGGCCGCCAGCGCCGCCTGGAAGTCGCGGAGGGGCAGGGCGCGTTCGAAGGTGGTCAGGCCGTCGGCCTGCATGATCGCCGGCAGCCGGTCCCGGATCAGCTTGCCGACGCGAAAGCGCAAGGTCCGGGGCATGGGCGGGCGAGCTCCCTCGTCAGGTCTTCGGCCGGCCAGCGAACACCCTCATCCCCGGCGTGTCGGCCATGGCTAGCATCTCGCGGTCGCCGTCGGTGTCACCATAGGCGGCCTCCAGCATCATATCCTCGCCGAAGGCCTGCTTCAGGCGCGCGACCTTCTCAGGGCCGCGGCAGTTGGGGCTGAGGAAGCCGCCGGTGACCCGGTCGTGGTCGTCGAACGCCAGGCGCGTGCCGATCAGCCGCTCGGCCCCCAGGCCGCGGGCGAACGGGGCGACGATGCTCTCCGGGCTGGCGGTGACGATCACCAGCCGCGCCCCCTGGCGCTGCCAGCGCTTCCACACCTCGGTGGCGTCCGGACGCAGCAGCCGGCGGGCCCGCTCGGCGGCGAACCGCTGGGCGTCCGCCTCCAGATCGGCGCGGGAAACGCCCCGCAGGAACTGGCGCACGGCGCGCGCCTTGAGCCGCTCGCGGTCGCGGTGGCCGAGGTAGGCGAAGGCGGCCGGGGCCAGCCGCGCCATGCCAGCGGCATAGCGCCGCGCGCCCACGCGCCAGCGCAGGAAGGCCATGAAGCTGTCCTTCCAGGTCAGGGTTCCATCGAAGTCGAAGGCCACGATAGGCCGGAAAACCCCCTGCGGCGTCTGCGACGTCTGGCGATCCTGGCCTGCGTCTCCCATTTTAGAACAGCCCCAGTTTTTTGGGGCGCCTGAAATGCGACACCCCAGCGGCGAAAGCGCTCGATTCCCCCTGACAGGCTTGTGATCCGCAATCGGATCGGGGAATGTCAAGAATTAGACAACCCGCGGCGCCTATCGTGCATGGTTCGAGTTCCAGGTAGCCGGGGTAATGACGTAGGGCTGCCTCCCGCGGGCCACGTCGGAGAGTGAGAAGCGACTATGACCAAAGCCGCCAGCGGCGACAGCAAGAGCACCCTGTACTGCTCTTTCTGCGGAAAGAGCCAGCATGAGGTGCGTAAGCTCATAGCCGGCCCCACCGTGTTCATCTGTGATGAATGCGTGGAACTGTGCATGGATATCATTCGCGAAGAGCACAAGATCGCGTTCGTGAAGTCCAAGGACGGCGTGCCGACGCCGCGCGAAATCCGCGAAGTCCTGGACGATTACGTGATCGGGCAGGACCACGCGAAGAAGGTGCTGAGCGTGGCGGTGCACAACCACTACAAGCGCCTGAACCACGCCCAGAAGAACAACGACGTCGAACTGGCCAAGTCGAACATCCTGCTGGTCGGGCCGACGGGGGTCGGCAAGACGCTGCTGGCCCAGACGCTGGCCCGAATCATCGACGTGCCGTTCACGATGGCCGACGCCACGACCCTGACTGAAGCCGGCTATGTCGGCGAGGACGTCGAGAACATCATCCTCAAGCTGCTGCAGGCGGCCGACTACAACGTCGAGCGTGCGCAGCGCGGCATCGTCTACATCGACGAGGTCGACAAGATCAGCCGCAAGTCCGACAACCCCTCGATCACCCGCGACGTCTCGGGCGAGGGCGTGCAGCAGGCGCTGCTGAAGATCATGGAGGGCACCGTCGCCTCCGTGCCGCCGCAGGGCGGGCGCAAGCATCCTCAGCAGGAGTTCCTGCAGGTCGACACCACCAACATGCTGTTCATCTGCGGCGGCGCCTTCGCCGGCCTGGAGAAGATCATCTCCGGCCGCGGCAAGGGCACCTCGATCGGCTTCTCGGCCAAGGTGTCGGACCCGGACGAGCGCCGCACGGGCGAGATCCTGCGCCAGGTGGAGCCGGACGATCTGCAGCGCTTCGGCCTGATTCCGGAATTCATCGGCCGCCTGCCGGTGATCGCCACCCTGGACGACCTCGACGAGGACGCCCTGGTGAAGATCCTGACCGAGCCGAAGAACGCCCTGGTCAAGCAGTACCAGCGCCTGTTCGACATGGAGAACGTCGGCCTGACCTTCACCGACGACGCGCTGAAGGCCGTGGCCCGTCGGGCCATCGCCCGCAAGACCGGCGCGCGCGGCCTGCGCTCGATCCTGGAAGGCATCCTGCTGGAGACCATGTTCGACCTGCCCACCATGCAGGGCGTCGAGGAAGTGGTGGTCAATCCGGAAGTGGTGGAAGGCCGCGGCCAGCCGCTGCTGATCTACGCCGAGAAGAAGGGCGGTCAGGCCTCCGCCTGACCCGTTCCGCCAGACGGATCAATTGTGGCGGGCGCCGGACCTTCCGGCGCCCGTTTTCCTGTGTGCAATGCTGTTCCCGGGCGCCATGTGGTGGCGCGGCCACAGCGCCCCGCCGGAGAAAAATGCCTCGCTCTGCGCTGAGTGGGGCTGAGGATTGCGTCCATCGTCGGGTGATCGACAATCGCTTTCGAGCTTGACCGGTCTGGCGCGACCCCTTGCCGCCGCTTCCCGGTGTCGCTTGAATGTGACAGGAAAGCATCCACATAATCCTTCCGAAACCGCCCGGAGTGGAGGCGGCCGGGCCGTCCGACTCGACGCATCGTCGATGTGACCGCGGCCCGACATAAGCCAGGCGCGCAGACGCTCTGCCCGCGCCGGCCAGGAGAGTAAGCATCATGTCCGAGATAAAGACCCTGCCTGTGCTGCCGTTGCGGGATATCGTGGTGTTCCCGCACATGGTGGTGCCCCTGTTCGTCGGCCGCGAGAAATCGGTGAAGGCCCTCGAAGAGGTGATGAAGACCGACAAGCAGATCCTGCTGGTCACCCAGAAGGACCGCGACGAGGACGATCCCGCGCCGGAGGACATCTTCGACGTCGGCGTGCTGGCCACCGTGCTGCAGCTGCTGAAGCTGCCGGACGGCACCGTGAAGGTGCTGGTGGAAGGCAAGAGCCGCGCGGCCGTGCTGAAGTTCACCGCCCGCGAGGAGTTCTACGAAGCCTCTATCTCGGCGATCGAGGAAGACGGCGGCGAGGTGCACGAGGCCGAGGCGCTGTCGCGCGCGGTGATCGAGCAGTTCGAGAACTACGTCAAACTGAACAAGAAGGTCCCGCCGGAAGCCCTGGCCGCGATCCCGCAGATCACCGAGCCGGGCAAGCTGGCCGACAACATCGCCGCCCACCTGGCGGTGAAGATCGGCGATCGCCAGCAGCTGCTGGAGATCTTCAATGTCGTCAAGCGCCTGGAAAAGGTGTTCGCCCTGATGGAGGGCGAGATCTCGGTGCTGCAGGTCGAGAAGAAGATCCGCTCGCGCGTGAAGCGCCAGATGGAGAAGACCCAGCGCGAGTACTACCTGAACGAACAGATGAAGGCGATCCAGCGCGAGCTGGGCGAACAGGACGACGCGCGCGACGAGCTGCTCGAGCTCGAGAAGCGGATCAAGAAGACCAAGCTCTCCAAGGAAGCCCGGGCCAAGGCCGAGGCCGAGATGAAGAAGCTGCGCAACATGAGCCCGATGTCCGCGGAAAGCACCGTGGTGCGCAACTACCTGGACTGGCTGCTGTCGATCCCGTGGGGCAAGGCCAAGCAGAAGCCCATCGACGTGGTCAAGGCCGAGGACATCCTCAACGAGGACCACTACGGCCTGGACAAGGTCAAGGAACGCATCCTGGAGTACCTGGCGGTGCAGGCGCGCACCGGCTCGCTGAAGGGGCCGATCCTGTGCCTGGTCGGACCGCCCGGCGTCGGCAAGACCTCGCTGGGCCGCTCGATCGCCAAGGCCACCGGCCGCGAGTTCGTGCGCCTGTCGCTGGGCGGGGTGCGTGACGAGGCCGAGATCCGCGGCCACCGCCGGACCTACATCGGCTCGATGCCCGGCAAGATCATCCAGTCGATGAAGAAGGCCAAGACCACCAACGCCTTCTTCCTGCTGGACGAGATCGAGAAGATGGGCGCCGACTGGCGCGGCGACCCCTCGTCGGCGCTGCTGGAGGTGCTGGACCCGTCGCAGAACTCCACCTTCGCGGACCACTATCTGGAGGTCGACTACGACCTGTCGAACGTGATGTTCGTGACCACGGCCAACAGCCTGAACATGCCCCAGCCGCTGCTGGACCGCATGGAGATCATCCGCATCCCCGGCTACACCGAGGAAGAGAAGGTGGAGATCGCCAAGCGGCACCTGCTGCCCAAGCTGGCCAAGGACCACGGCCTGAAGGAAGGCGAGTGGGTGGTGCCGGACGAGACCATCCGCGACCTGATCCGCTACTACACGCGTGAGGCCGGCGTCCGCTCGCTGGAACGGGAGCTGGGCAACCTGGCGCGCAAGGCGGTGCGGGACATGGCCAAGGAAAAGCTGGTCCAGGTCACCGTCGACGCGGCGCTGCTGGAGAAGTACGCCGGCGTGAAGCGCTATCGCTACGGCGAGACGGACGAGGAGGATCAGGTCGGCATCGTCACCGGCCTGGCCTACACCGACTTCGGCGGCGACATCCTGACTATCGAGGCCGTGCGGATGCCGGGCAAGGGACGCATGTCCATCACCGGCAACCTCAAGGACGTGATGAAGGAGTCGATCTCGGCGGCGAACAGCTTCGTGCGCTCGCGGGCCACCAAGTTCGGCATCAAGCCGACGCTGTTCGACAAGACCGACGTGCACCTGCACGTGCCGGAAGGGGCTATCCCGAAGGACGGTCCGTCGGCGGGCGTGGCCATGGCGGTGGCGATCACCTCGGTGCTCACCGGCATCCCGATCCGCAAGGACCTCGCCATGACCGGCGAGATCACCCTGCGCGGCCGGGTGCTGCCGATCGGCGGCCTGAAGGAGAAGCTGCTGGCGGCGCTGCGCTCGGGCATCAAGACGGTGCTGATCCCCTCGGAGAACGAGAAGGACCTGGCCGAGGTGCCCGACAACGTGAAGTCCAAGCTGGAGATCATCCCGATCGCCACCGCGGACGAGGCCCTGGCGCGCGCCCTCACCGGACCGCTGATCCCGATCGAGTGGCACGACGAGGACGGCACGCCCGACGTTCCGCCGTCGCCGGACGAGGTGGAGGCCGACCCGGTCATCACCCACTAACCATCAAGCGGGGCCGCAGGCTCAACTTAATGCCGATAACTTGCGCGGCGTGGGGATTCCCACGCCGCGTTTGTTTGACGGCCGTTTCTGAGGCGTCATAATCCCTGCCAAGCGAAGCGGCGTCAGCGAGAGAGCGTCGCCGCTTAAGGGTTGGGAGACCTTCATGACCAAAGCTGAACTGGTGAATGCGATCGCCGAGAAGGCGGGGCTCAACAAGACCCAGGCGAAGGACGCGCTGGAAGCGTTCATCGACTCCGTCACGGCCTCGCTGAAGGCGGGACAAGAGGTTCGCCTGGTCGGCTTCGGCAGCTTCGTGCCGGTCAACCGCGCGGCCGGCCAGGCCCGCAATCCGCGCACCGGCGAGACGGTGAAGCGCCCGGCGTCCAAGACGGCGCGTTTCCGCGTCGGCGAGGGACTGAAGGGCGCGCTCAACTAGGCCGCGCCGCCGAGGTCGGACATGAACAGAGGCGGTCGCCATCGGCGGCCGCCTCTTTTCGTTCGCGGCCGCATACCGTAAGAGCGCAGCCCGCGCGGGCGGCTAGCTCAGCTGGTTAGAGCGCCTGGTTTACACCCAGGAGGTCGGGGGTTCGAACCCCTCGCCGCCCACCATGGCCACGGCCCGGAGCCGTCCCGTCCCCGGCCGGGCGTCGCGCCCCCACCCGGCGCCCCGCGACCTTCTGTCGTCGGGGCCTGAAAGCTTTCGTCAGTCCTATTCTGCGAGGAACGAGGCTTCGTCCTTCCTGTCTCCAAGGATCGCGGCCGGGTGTTCAGGACTCTTGATTGCATGGTGCGTGAGCACCATCCGTGGATGCTCGGGCTGGCGGTGTTCGTCTGCCTGGCCGCGGCGTTCACGACCATGCGGATGTTCGGCCATGCCCGGGTCGAGGCCGGCCGCCGTGGGCGCGGCTGGCTGATCGCGGCGGGCGTCTCAGGCGGCGCAGGGGTCTGGGCGACGCACTTCATCAGCATGCTCGCCTTCGATCCCGGCCTGCCCACCGGCTATGCCCCTGCGGGCACCGCCCTGTCGTTGGTCATCGCCATGGCGGGGGTCGCGGCAGCCCTGGTGTTCGCGGCGCGCGCCCGCCGCAACCTGGCGGCCGTCGGCGGCGGGGCCATGCTGGGGCTGTCGATCGCGGCGATGCACGCCACCGGCATGTCGGCGTTCCGCACCGCGGGCCACCTGGCCTGGCGGCCGGACTACCTGGGCGTCGCCCTGCTGCTGGGCGTGGTCTTCTCAATGCTGGCGCTGCGCGCCGCCCTGTCCTCGCGGCGCAGCCTCGGACGTGACGTCGAGGCGGCGGCCCTGTTCGTGGTGGCCATCGTCTGCCTGCACTTCATCGGCATGGCCGCGGTCAGCATCACGCCGGATGGGCAGGCCGAGATCCCCTCCAGCCTGCTGCCGAACGCGGTGATGGCCCTGGCGGTGGGATGCCTGGCGGGCCTGATCATGCTGGCCGCCGTGGCCACCGTGGCGCTCGAGGCGCGCGGCCAGCGCCGGTCGCGCCGCCGCATGGCCGGAATCCTCGAGGCCATGCCCGACGGCCTGGCCTATTTCGATGCCGAGGATCGCTATCAGGTCTGGAACCGGCGCTATGCGGAGTCCCTGCAGCCGTTCGGCCTGACGCCCGTGCGCGGCCGAACCTACGAAGCCTGCGTGCTGCGTCCGGCGATGGAGACGGGCGCCTTCAGCAGCGCGGCCGATCCGGGCTGGCTGGCGCGCAAGCGGGCGGAACGCCAGGGCTCGTCGACGCGGGAGGAGCGCTCGCCCGACGGGCGCTGGTTCCGGGTCATCGAGGCGCCGACCGCCGATGGCGGGCGCGTCACCAGTGTGGTGGACATCACCGCCCTCAAGCAGGCTGCAGAGGATCTGGCGCGCGCCCGTGACGAGGCGGAGGCTGCGAACCGGGCCAAGAGCGCCTTCCTGGCCAACATGAGCCACGAGATCCGCACGCCGCTGAACGGCGTGCTCGGGGTCGCCGACGCCCTGGCGCTGACCGCGCTCAGCACGACCCAGGCAGAGCTGGTCGAGATCATCCGCTCATCCGGCGGCACCCTCAATCGCCTGCTGTGCGACATCCTCGACCTGGCGCGGGTTGAATCGGGGGCCCTGGAACTGACCGCCGAACCCTTCCTGTTCGGCGAGGCGGTGCGCGCCGCAGCCGTGCTCTGCGCGCAACGGGCGGCCGACGCCGGCCTCGACTTCGAGGTCACCGTCGATGCGGCCGCTGACGTCTGGGCCGACGGCGACGTGACCCGGGTCAAGCAGATCGTCACAAACCTGGCCGCCAATGCCGTTAAGTTCACCGAAGCCGGCAGTGTGACCATCCAGGCCCGGCGGGGGCCGGATGGGGCCTTCGAGGTCGAGGTCAGGGACACCGGTCGCGGAATGGACGCCGAGGCGCTCGGCCGTCTGTTCGAGCGCTTCCAGCAGGCGGACGGGTCGATCCAGCATCGCTACGGGGGCAGCGGGCTGGGACTGGCCATCTGTCGCGAGCTTGCCGAGCTGATGGGCGGGCAGGTCGAGGCGTCCAGCCGGGTGGGGGAGGGCTCGCGCTTTCTCGTCCGCCTGCCGCTGGCCGAGACGGCGCCGACGGGGGCCGACGCCGAGCCCGAATGGTCCGGGGTGGAACGCCCGCTGAAGGTGCTCGTGGCGGACGACAACCCGAACAACCGCCGCCTGCTGGAGCTGCTGCTGGCGCACCTGGGCGCGGAATGCGTGCTGGTCGAGGATGGGGCCCAGGCCGTCGAGGCCTGGCGCCGGGAGCCCTTCGACGTGGTGCTGATGGACATGCAGATGCCGGGGATGGACGGCCTTGAGGCCACCTGTCAGATCCGCAGCCTGGAAGGTTCGCGCCAGGGCGGGCGCACGCCGGTATTCATGGTCTCGGCGAATGCGATGCCTGAACATGTGGCGGCCGGGCGGGCGGCCGGCGCGGATCTTCACCTGTCGAAGCCGCTCTCGGCCCAGGCCCTGTTCCAGGCCCTGGCGTCGGTGGCGGTGTGCGAGGAGCGCGCAGCCGCCTGAGGGCGGCGTGAAGCGCCGGCCGTCCGGCGACCCCGTCCAGGGAAGTAAGGCTAGTTGCGAATAATTCGCATTGCCAGGGCCCGAGTCCCATCCTAAGAACGCTTCGCAAACGCAATCGCAAGTGCTTCGAGGGGATGGTCATGAGTGTGGGTCCGCGGGTCGGGAAGGTGGGGATCGTCGGCTATGCGCGCCGCAGGCCCATGGGCGGCGCCGTGATGGCCGGGGCGGTGGCGCTGGCGCCCGGCGCGGCCATCGCCGCGACCGCGACGGTCGAGGCCGACGTCGCCAACGAGGTCTCCGCCGTCGATGTGCACGGCGCCCACGCCCCGTTGCAGGGCGACACCGGCATCGCCACCCTGCCGACGACGGTGCAGGATACGCCCCAGGCCATCCAGGTGATCGGCGCCGACCAGCTCAAGGCCCAGGGCGTCGCCAGCCTGGAACAGGCCCTGCGCAACGTCCCCGGCATCACCATCGCCATCGGTGAAGGCGGCACGCTGAACGGCGACCAGTTCAAGATCCGCGGCTTCGACGCCAAGGACGACGTCTATGTGGACGGGCTGCGCGACTTCGGGGTCTACACCCGCGACAGCTTCGACGCCGAGGCGGTGGAGGTGCTCAAGGGCCCCTCGGGCGCCATGTTCGGCCGCGGAACCACCGGCGGCGTGATCAATACCGTCTCCAAGGGGCCGGTGCTGAAGGATTTCGCGGACGTCGACGGCTATGTGGGCGGCGGGTCCTACTACCGCGGGCTGGCCGACATCAGCCACGTGATCAACGACACCACCGCCGTGCGGCTGAACCTGATGGGGACGCGGGCCGGGGTGGTGGGGCGCGACGACGTCTATTCCCACCGCTGGGGGCTGGCGGCGGCGGCCGGCTTCGGCCTGGGGACGCGGACCAGCTTCACGATCAACTACGTGCACCAGCAGGACACCCGCCTGCCGGACTACGGCATCGTCATCGGCCAGCCGACGGGCAGCCTGGTCGCCCTGCCGCTGACCGAATACGGGCTGCGCGCCTCCACCTTCGACGGCTATGACACCGACATCGACCGCACCACGGCGGATATCGTGACCGCCCGGTTCAAGAGCCAGGTCCGTCCCTGGCTGACGGTGACCAGCGACACCCGCGTGGGGGTCTATTCCCGGTACTTCCAGTACACCACCGTGGACGGCTGCTACACCGACCCGGTCACCCACCAGACCTGCGCCGACGCCCTGCTGGACAACAATCCGGCCACCGTGCCGATCGGCACCATCGGCGGCTCGGGCCCGTACCAGATGAACGCCTGGGGCGCGCAGAACATCTCGACGGTGCGCATCGAGGCGCCGGTCGGCGGCTTCCGCAACGAGCTGATCGGCGGCGTGGACGTCTCCTACCAGGAGAACAAGAAGCGGTTCTGGGTCTACAGCCTGCCGGCGACCATCCCCGGGGGCTATCTCGGCTCGGCGGTCGCCAGGACCAAGATCCCGGTCAACCTGCTGAACCCCAACAACACGCCGCCGCCCGGCTATGCGCCGATCCTGCCGACCGCGGCCAACCTGACCTGCCCGACCGGGGTCGCGGTCTGCACCAGCGCCACCTCCAGCACCGTGACCAACACCTGGGGGGACGCCACGGACGTCGGCGGCTTCCTCACCGACCGCTTCTGGTTCACGCGCCAGCTGTCGCTGATGGGCTCCGTGCGCGTGGACGGCTACTGGGCGAACTTCAACAGCGTGGCGCCGGGCAATGTGCTGACGCCGATCAGCGTGAAGTCGACCCTGTTCGATCCCCGGGTCAGCCTGATCTACGAGCCGTCGTCCACGTCGACCGTCTATGTGTCGTGGGGGCGCTCGGCGACGCCGCAGGGGGCTTCCATCGTCGGGGCGGCCACCGCCGTGGCGCTCACCGCCAAGGACCTGCAGCCCGAGGTCGCCAACGCCACCGAGGTGGGGGCCAAGATCGGCGTCTGGGGCGGACGCCTGTCACTGACCGGCTCGCTGTTCGACGTGCGCAAGAACAACGCCACCCAGACGGATCCCTCCACCGGCTTCCTGCTGGCCCAGTCCGGCGAGAAACAGGAGGTCAGGGGCGTCGAGCTGGGCCTGACCGGCAAGCTCGCGCCGGGCTGGACGGTGTCGGCCAACTACACCTACCTCGACGCGCGGGTCCGGCAGTCGTTCGTCAACTGCGTGGTCCCGACCAGCACGGCGGGGACGCCGACCACCGTCGTCTGCCCTGTGGGGGCCACGGCGGCGCTGCCGGTGGAGAACACCGTCGCCGAGGGCCGCCAGGTGCTGCTGGTTCCGCGCAACGCCGCCTCGATCTTCACCAGCTACGACTTCAAGGGGCCGCTGGCGGGTCTCGAGGTGGGCGGCGACGTCGTCTACCAGAGCCGGCTCTATGCGGCGTACACCGCGGTCAGCGCCTCGTATGCGAGCCGCTCCACCCTGGTCGCCAGCAAGATCGCCGAGATACCCGAGAGCGTCACGCTGGACGCCTTCGTCGCCTGGCGCTTCAGCCGCTATCGGGTGGCGCTGAACGTCTACAACCTGGCCGACCGGCTGAACTACACCCAGGTGTTCGCAAACCGGGCGGTTCCCGCCGCCGGCCGGACCTTCGTCGTCTCGCTGGGCGCTAGCTTCTAGGAAACAGACATGCTGGTCCACGTCGAAGGCATACTGTCGAAGGCCGAGGTAGCCGAGTTCCGCGCGGTGCTGGAACGGCTGGCCTGGGTCGACGGGCGCGTGACCGCCGGCGCCCAGTCGGCGCTGGCCAAGCGCAACCTGCAGATCCCCGAGGATGCGCCGGAGGCGCGGGCGCTGGGCGAGCGCATCCTGACGGCGCTGGGCCGCAACGAGAGCTTCGTCTCGGCGGCGCTGCCGCTGCGGGTCTTCCCGCCGCTGTTCAATCGCTACGACGAGGGCATGGCCTTCGGCACGCACATCGACAACGCGGTGCGCTTCGCCGGGCCCGTGCGCTATCGCACCGACGTCTCCTGCACCCTGTTCCTGACCGAGCCGGAGGACTACGACGGCGGCGAGTTGGTGATCGAGGACACCTACGGCGAGCACGCGGTGAAGCTGCCGGCCGGCGACATGATCCTCTATCCCGCCACCAGCCGGCATCGGGTCGAGGCGGTGTCCCGCGGGTCGCGCTGGGCGTCGTTCTTCTGGGCCCAGTCGATGGTCAAGAGCGAGCCGGACCGCCAGACGCTGCACGACCTGGACCAGGCGATCCGCGACCTGTCGGCCAGGGTGGGGCAGGGGGATGCGCAGGTCGTCGCCCTGGCGGGGATCTACCACAATCTCGTGCGTCGTTTTGGCGAGGCTTGAGCTGGATCAAGGCGATTGCGCAAGAGTCCGTTAGTCTGATATTGATAATCGTTCTCGACAGGAAAATCCGAGTGCGCCGTGCGTAGACTTCCCGAGTTCGATCCGCCGTCTCACCCCGACGCCCAGGGCGGCGAGGCCATGACCTGCCTGAGCGGGCTGGCCAAGGGCGTCGCCGGGCAGGTGGCGCGCGTCGAGGCGCCGCAAAGCGGCGACCTGGCCCCCGAGGAGATGGAGCGGCGGCTGCTGGAGATGGGCTTCGTCGAAGGCGCTCGCATCGAGGTGTTGCACGAGGGGCCGTTCGGCGGCGACCCGATCGCGGTGAAGCTGGACGACATGCGCGTGGCGCTGCGCCGCCGCGACGCGCGGGGCGTGTTCGTGCGGGTCGTCCCGCCGCTGGCCGGATGAGCGCCGCCGCCGAGGTCATCGCCCCCGCCGTCCAGGGGGCGGCCGTCGCCGCCGGGCCGCTGCGCGTGGCCCTGGTGGGCAACCCCAATTCCGGCAAGACCGCCCTGTTCAACGCCCTGACCGGGTCGCGTCAGAAGGTGGCGAACTATGCCGGCGTGACCGTCGAGCGCAAGGAAGGCCAGCTGACCACCGCCGACGGCCGCAAGGTCACGGTGCTGGACCTGCCCGGCACCTATTCGCTGCGGGCGCGCAGCCCCGACGAGGTGGTCACCCGCGACGCCGTGCTCGGCCGGCTGGCCGGGGAGACGCCGCCGGACGTGGTGGTCTGCGTGGCCGACGCCACCAATCTGCGCCTGGTGCTGCGGCTGATCCTGGAGCTGCGGGCGGTGGGCCGTCCGGCGGTGCTGGCGCTGAACATGTTCGACATCGCCCAGCGCCAGGGCCTGGAGATCGACCTCGAGCGCCTGGCGGCCGAGACCGGCATGCCGGTGGTGACCACGGTGGCCACCCGCAAGCGCGGCATCGACGATCTGGTGCGCACCGTCGCAACGCGCGCGGCTGCGGCAAGGCCGGCCGGCGACCAGGCCGTGACCTGGCATGAACCCTCGGCCGCGGAGATCCGCGCCCTGCACAGGGACGCCGAGCGGATCCTGAAGGCCTGCGTGACCCCGCCCAAGCGTCCGGACACCTGGACCGGGCGGCTGGACAGCGTGCTGCTGCACCCCGTGGCCGGGGTGGCGATCCTGCTGGGCATCCTGTTCCTGATGTTTCAGGCGGTGTTCACCTGGGCGCAGCCGATCATGGACCTGATCCAGTCCGGCTTCGATCACCTGAGCGTGCTGGTCGGCGCGGTGCTGCCGGACGGCGTGCTGAAAAGCCTGCTGTGCGACGGGATCATCGCCGGCGTGGGCAGCGTCGTGGTGTTCCTGCCCCAGATCGTCATCCTGTTCGCCTTCATCATCTTCCTCGAAGACTTCGGCTACATGGCCCGCGCGGCCTTCCTGCTGGACAAGATCATGGGCGGGGCGGGGCTGCACGGGCGCGCCTTCATCCCCCTGCTGTCCAGCTTCGCCTGCGCCATCCCCGGGATCATGGCCACCCGGGTGATCGACCAGAAGCGCGACCGGCTGACCACCATCCTGGTGGCGCCGCTGATGACCTGCTCGGCGCGCATCCCGGTCTATACCCTGATCATCTCCGCCTTCGTGCCGCACCGGACGGTCTACGGCCTCAGCCTGCAGGGCCTGGTGTTTTTCGGCCTCTACGCCCTGGGCATGGTCAGCGCCCTGGCGGTGGCCTGGGTGGTGCGCAAGGTCTTCTGGCGGGGGGCGTCCGAGCCGTTCCTGATGGAGCTGCCCGCCTACAAGCTGCCCGATCCGCTGAACGTGCTGCGCAACGTGCTGCAGCGGGCGCAGATCTTCCTGCAGCGGGCCGGCACGATCATCCTGTCGATGATGGTGCTGATCTGGTTCCTGTCCACCGTTCCGTCGCCGCCGTCGGGGGCCAAGGGACCGGCCATCGACTACAGCTTCGCCGGCATGATCGGCCACGCCATCGAGCCGCTGCTGGCCCCGATCGGCTTCTCCTGGCAGATGGCCGTGGCCCTGATCCCGGGCATGGCCGCCCGCGAGGTGGCCGTGGGCGCCCTGGGCACCGTCTATGCGGTGCAGGGCGGCGAGGGGGCGGCCGGCGTTCTGGGCTCGCACCTGGCGCACCAGTGGTCGCTGGCCTCGGCCCTGGCGTTCCTGGCCTGGTACGTGTTCGCCCCGCAGTGCGCCTCGACCCTGGGCGTGGTCCGGCGCGAGACCAACAGCTGGCGCTGGCCGGCGATCATGTTCGGCTACATGATCACCCTGGCCTACGTCGCCGCCTTCATCACCTATCACGTGGCCGTCGCCCTCGGGGCCGGCTGAGGCGGAGACCAGAGCCCATGGCGCAGTGGATCGTCGTCTATCTGATCGTCGCCGCCGCCGCCGGCTGGACGGCCTGGAACCTGGTGCTCAAGGGCATGGTCCGGCGGGCGAGGGCTGCGCGGGCGGGGGTGGCGGCGCGCGACCTCAACTGCGGGGACGACTGCGCCTGCGGTGACTGACGGCAGGGCGTCGCGCGCACACTGACATGCCCAGGGCATTCCTGCGCTAGGCTGGCGGCTTCCGACGACAGCCGCCCCCGAGTCCCGCATGCGCAAGCCCGCCTCGCCGAAATCCGACGCCCAGCCCAGGGCGCCGCGATCGAACACCCAGGCCCGCGGCGGCTGCGTCTGCGGCGCGGTGCGCTTCGAGATCGACGTGCCCGCGGTGTGGGCCTGGCATGACCACTCGCCGGCCAGCCGCCACGCCCAGGGCTGCGCCTACGCCACCTACGTCGGCAGCTGGAAGAGCCGTTTCCGCCTGCTCGAGGGGGAGGCGTGCATCGGCCGCTACGAGGACGTCGAGGCCGGGACGACGCGCAGCTTCTGCGCCCGTTGCGGAACGCCGCTGTTCTACGAGCGGGCGCGCTCGCCGAAGATGATCAACATCCCCCGCCCGCTGTTCGAGACCCGCACGGGCCGCGAACCGCGCTACCACATGCACCTGGAGCAGGCGGCCGACTGGACCTGGCGTGGCGAGGCGCTGGGGCCGCTGAAGGGCTATCCGGGGGTGATGTGGCAGCGACCGCGGCGGTCGAAGCGGGCGCTGGCGCCGGACCTGGCCTGAGCGCCTCTAGAACTCGACGTCGAGTTCCTCGACCTCGTCGGGCTCCTTGAGCGCCTCGGCCGTCCACTCGGTCATGTACGGCAGGGCCAGGATCCGGTCGCGATAGGCGGCGCAGGCGTCGTCCAACTTGACGTCATAGGTGGCGAAGCGGGTGCAGACCGGGGCGTACATGGCGTCGGCCATGGTCAGCTCGCCGAACAGGAACGGGCCGGCGGAGGCGGCCAGGGCCTCGCGCCAGATGGCGCAGATGCGGTCGACGTCGGACTGGGCCCCGGCCCAGACCTTGAAGCCGGGGTGCCTGGCTTTCAGGTTCATCGGCAGGGCGGCGCGCAGGTTGGCGAAGCCGGAGTGCATCTCCCCGCTGATCGAACGGCACAGCGCCCGCTCGGCCCGGTCGTGCGGCAGCAGGCCAGCCTCCGGCATTTCCTCGTTGAGGAACTCGGCGATCGAGAGGGTGTCCCACACCTTGACGCCGTCCAGGGTCAGGCACGGCGTGAGGAACGAGGGCGACAGCAGCAGCAGCTCGGCGCGGGCGGCGGCATCATCGATCGGCGTCATCACCGTCTCGAAGTCCAGGCCGGCGAACCTGCACAGCAGCCAGCCGCGCAGCGACCATGAGGAATAGTTGCGGCTCGAGATGGTCAGGGTGGCCTTGGCCATCGGCGTCTCCGGCCCGGAACAGGGTCTGGCCCAAGGCGTAGCGCCGGGCGGGCTGAGGCGTCCAAGCCGGCGCGTGGCGGCGCTGGCTCCTCGCAGGTTTGATGCAAACTTGGGCGCCGCGAGGGCTGCGGCGCCCTGGCCGACGCATCCGTCGCCGCCGGACCGCCGTCGGGCTGAGCCAAGGTGGCGCCGCAGGTCGGGCGCGGCAGTGATCGCGGCCATGGAACTGGCGCCCGAAAGCCTTGCGGACATGCGCGCGCGGATGCGCTACCTGGCCTTCCAGGCCCAGGCCGACCTGTTGGCGCCGTTGCGGCTGACCGCCGGCGCCGCCCAGGCCAGCCTCGGCTTCGGCCCGCCCTGGGTGCGCCAGGTTCCGCCCCTGGCGCAGGTCGCCGCCGGCTGGGAGATGCTGAGCCGCGCCGGCCTGACCCACCAGCGGCCGGACTACGGCTTTCGCAGCGTCAGGGTGGCCGGCGAGGCGCGGCCGGTGACCGAACAGGTGGTCGCCTCCACCCCGTTCGGCGACCTCGTGCGCTTCCGCAAGGAAGGCGATCCCGAGCAGCCGCGCATCCTGCTGGTGGCCCCGCTGTCGGGCCACTTCGCCACCCTGCTGCGCGGCACCGTCGAGACCCTGCTGCCCGACAACGACGTCTACATCACCGACTGGAAGAACGCGCGCGAGGCGCCGGTCAGCGCCGGCCCGTTCGGCTTCGACGAATACGTCGAGCACGTGATCGCCTTCATGGAGACGATCGGGCCGGGCGGTCACCTGATCGGCGTCTGCCAACCCTGCGCCCACGCCCTGGCGGCGGTGTCGCTGATGGCCGAGGACGACAATCCGGCCACCCCGGTGAGCATGACCCTGATGGCCGGGCCGGTGGACACCCGGATCAACCCGACCCAGGTCAACCAGCTGGCCAAGAACCATCCGCTCGACTGGTTCGAGAGCGAACTGATCGCCACCGTGCCGGCGCGCCATCCCGGCGCCGGGCGGCGGGTCTATCCCGGCTTCATGCAGCTGACCGCGTTCATGCTGATGAACCTCGGCCGCCACGTCGACAGCCACATCGACATGTATGCGCACCTCGCCGCCGGACGCACCGCCGAGGCGACCACCGGCAAGACCTTCTACGACGAGTACTTCGCGGTGCTGGACCTGACCGCCGAGTTCTATCTGGAGACCGTCGGGCGGGTGTTCCAGGAGCACCTGCTGCCCAAGGGCGAACTGGTTTGGCGCAACCGCAAGGTCAATCCGGCGGCGATCCGGCGCACGGCGCTGTTCACCGTCGAGGGTGAGCGCGACGACATCTGTTCGGTGGGCCAGACGGTGGCGGCGCACGACCTGTGCAGCAACATCTTCGCCAATCGCAAGCGCCACCACCTGCAGCCCGGCGTCGGCCACTACGGGGTGTTCAGCGGGCGCAAATGGTCGAACCAGATCTACCCGCTGGTGCGCAACATGATCATGGCCCTCAGCTAGCCCTTCCCGGGACGGTTCAGGGATCCCACCCCTCGTCACCCCGGGCGGCGCGCAGCGCAGACCCGGGGCCGGCCGGGCGGGGACGGCGGGGAGGGGGCTCGACCTTTGGACCCAAGCGAGCGTCAGGGTGTCGACACACTCACCGCCGAGCCGATTGTATCCGTCGATGCGTTGGGGAACGTGAGGACCGTGTCGTCGCCACGGGGCTCCGTCGCCACCGGCGCGCCATCGGCGAGGCGCCGGGCCGCGCCGCTCACGCGGAGGTCGCGCACCACCACCGGTCCTGCCGGGACCGGCCCCTTGAAGATCAGGTTCAGCCGCCCGTCGGTGCGCGTGAACCGGACAGTCTGGCCGGTGTCGGTCTCGCCGTCCGAGCGGGTCCAGGGGCGCGAGCCGTAGATCGCCTCGCCGTTGGCGCGCAGCCAGGCGCCGAAGCGCCGCAGCCGCGACAGCTGCTCGTCAGGGATCACCGCATCCGCGCGCGGGCCGACGTTGAGCAGCAGGTTGCCGTTGCGCGATACCGCATCGATGAAGTCGCCGGCCAGGGCCTCCGGCGTGGCGTAGTCGGCCTCGGTGTCGTGGCGGTTGAAGCCGAACGAGAAGCTCATCCCGCGGGTGGCCTCCCACTTCTTGGCCTGGATGGTGGAGAAGCCGGTGTATTCGGGGGTGCGGAAGTCGCTGTGCGGGATCGGCCGCGGGATGACGCCGTGCGAGGCCTCGGGCGCGGTCGCGTAATAGGCCTTCATCCGCTCGTCGAGCTTGCGCCGGGCGGCGGCCGAGGCCAGCCGGTTCTTCGGATAGTTGGAGGTGACCCAGCGGTCGTTGACCACCCCCTCGGGCACGGCGGCGTAGTAGTCGGCGAACAGCTCGTGCAGGCGCATCGGCGAGGTGGGCCAGGCGATGTCGTTCCACAGCACCGAGGGCTGATAGCGATCGATCAGTTCACGGACCTGGCGCATGGCGTAGGCGCGGTAGGGCCCGCCCGGCATGGAGCCGGAGAAGTCCGCCAGGGTGCGCAGGGGGCGCCTGTTGAAGGTCCAGTCGATGCCCCCGGAATAGTAGACCCCGAAGCGCAGGCCGGCGGCGCGGACCGCCGCGGCCAGCTCGCCGACGATGTCGCGCCGGGTGGTCCAGTCGGCCTGGTGCGGGTTGGCGACGTCGCTGGGCCACAGGCACAGGCCGTCGTGGTGCTTGGTGACCAGCACCACATAGCGCGCGCCGGCGTCGCGGAAGGCCTCGGCCCAGGCCGCCGGGTCCCAGGCGCGCAGGCCCTGCTCGAACGCCGCCTTGAAGTCCGTATACGGCGCATGGCCGTAGTGCGCCTTGTGGAAGGCCGCGGAGGGCGTGCCCGGCACGCGGATCGCGTTCCAGTACCACTCGGTATAGGGCGTCATCGCCACTGCCCGGTCGTAGTCCTTGGCGAAGGCCTCGCCGATCGAGCCCAGGCGCGGGGCGAAGGCGGGGATCGCCCAGGCGCCCCAGTGGATGAAGATGCCGAACTTGGCGTCGTCGTACCAGGCGGGCAGGGGGCGGGCGTTGAGGTCGGCCAGGACCTGTTCGGGGGACGCCATCAGCCGAAGATCACCTTCTCTTCGCCCCACCACAGCGGCGAGCGCTCGAGGTCGATGAACTTGCGCTCGTCCTCCAGCAGCTTGCGGCCGGCCTCCTGGGCGTCGGGGTGGCTGTTGCCGAGCACGTCCTGCAAGCTGTCCCACCACAGCTGCGCGACCCCGTCGAAGCCTTCGGGTCCCTGCCGCGCGACGCGCAGGGCGGCCGAGGCCTCGGCCGGCAGGCTGTGCAGCTGCACGTAGCGGCGGATGCGCAGGGGCTCGCGGACGCTGGCCACCAGCGGCGCGTGGTGGTCGTGCCAGTAGGCCTGGAAGGCCTCGCGGGTGAACTCCGGCCGGCGCACCAGGCAGAAGGTCAGCTTGATCATGTCTCGGTCCTCCCCGTCGTCCCCAGGACGGCGGCCGCTTCGGGCCGCTCGCCGGGCGCAGTTTGCGTTGGACGCACCTAGCGTCAGGCAAGCAGTCTAAGCCCAAACACCAGGCAAACATCAGGGAGACAGGCCATGGCGCGACTGGCGGGCAGGGCGGCGATCGTCACCGGGGCGGCGTCAGGCATCGGACGGGCCAGCGCGGAGCTGTTCGCGGCGGAGGGCGCCCGGGTGCTGGCGGTGGACCGTCCGGGGGCGAACCTGGAGTTCGAGGCCGAGGCGATCGAGGTGCTGGCCGTCGACCTGGCGACCCGGGACGCCCCGGCCCAGGTGGTGGGCGCAGCCCTGGCGGCGTTCGGCCAGCTGGACATCCTGTTCAACAACGCCGGCGTCGGGATCAACGCCCTGGCCGCCAGCATGACCGACGAGGAATGGGACCGGGTCAACGACGTGAACCTCAAGGCGGTGTTCCGCACCTGCCGCGAGGCCATCCCGCACCTGATCGGCTCGCCGGCGGGCCGGATCATCTCCACGGCCAGCGTGATGGCCAACGGCACGGACTACGGTCTGGTCGCCTATTGCGCCTCCAAGGCCGGGGTGCTGGGCCTGACCCGGTCGCTGGCGCTGGAGCTGGGCAAGCACGGCGTGACGGCCAATGCGGTGCTGCCGGGAGCGATCCGCACCGGCATGACCGCACGCAGCTTCGAAGACCCCAAGGTGGCCGAGATCTGGGCCCGCAAGTCGGTGCTGCGCCGGCTGGGCGAGCCGGTGGACGTGGCGCGGGTGGCGCTGTTCCTGGCCTCGGACGACGCCGGCTTCGTCACCGGCCAGGCGATCGCCGCCGACGGCGGCATGACCCTCAGGATCTGACCAGCGCCTCCAGCTCGGCCTCGGCCGAGCGGGCCTCGACGTCGCCGCGGATCGCGGCGCCCAGCCGCCCCGCCGCCTCGCGCCAGCCCGGTTCCTGGATCAGGCTGGTCAGGGCGGCGGCGATCGCCTCGGGCGTCGCATCGCGGGGCAGGCGGACGGCCGCCCCGGCGGCCACGGCGCGCGCAGCGTTGTCGTCCTGGTCGCGGCCCATCGGGATGGCCAGGATCGGGACCCCGGCCATCAGCGGGCGCAGGGTGGAGGCGTGGCCGCAGTGGCTGACCACCACGGCGCAGTGCGGCAGGATCTGCGAGTGCGGTGCGCTCCTGACCACCGCCACGTTCGGCGGCGCCGGGAAGTCGCCGACGTCCAGCACCGGCCCCAGGGTCACCAGCCCCCGCACCGGCAGCCCGCCCAGCGCGGCGATGACGTTGCGCACCGCGCCGTCCTGGCCCTGGTACATGCTGGAAAAGGTGACCAGCACCAGGGGATCGGTGCGATCCGGCGTCCACGGCGCCGTCCAGGGTTCGGCCCAGGTGGGGTCGGCCAGATAGGGGCCCACGTGGATGAACGGGGCGGGCGGGTCGCTGACGGCGTCGAAGTGGGCGCTGGTCGCCAGCAGGATCCGCCGGGCGACGTCGAGCTGGTGCAGCATGTCGGCCAGGGGCGGCAGGCCAAGCCCCTCGCGCGCGGCGTTCACCGCCGGCAGGCCGGACTGGTAGGCGCCGCGGGTGGCCTCGGCGATGCGGACGTAGAGCTCGGCCACGCCCTCGTCCGCCGCCAGCGGCAGGCCGCCGCCGAACGGCGGGGCGCCGGGCATGGTGGGGAAGGGCCAGATGTTGGCCGTCAGCAGCGCCAGCGGCAGCCCCCGCGACTCCGCCGCCATCATCACGCCCATCAGCAGTTCCTGCGAGACCACCACGTCGGGTTTGAAATCGTCGATCGCCTCCAGGGTGTCGCGGGCGTAGGCGGCGGCCGGCGTGGCGATCAAGGCCTCGTTCAGCCCGTTGATCACCTCCATCGGGCTCTTGTGCTCCCAGTCGCGCAACGGATCGGTGGCCGGCGACTTGTCGGGACGGGAGGGGGCCGTCCGCCAGGGGCGGAAGGGAACGCCGACGCCGGCGGCGTCCGAGGCGTTGCAGGCGTCGCTGAGCACCAGCACCGCATGGCCGCGGTCGGCAAGGCCACGCGCCACCAGCATCAGTGGCTGGACGTGCCCGCCGCCCTCCCAGGTCGCAAACAAAAATCGGGCCATGGGCCAGGGGTTCTCCGTAAGGCGCCGCTCGATACTCAAGACGCCGCCGCCGCCGCAAGCCCTGTCATGGGACTGACACTGAAATGCTTTCAGTAGGGCAAGGGGAGTCGGCGGACGGAATAGGGCCTGCGCGCCATCTTGACGATCCGCCGCCGACGGACGGTTGATGGGGCGCCGGCGCGGCGGCGTGTGCGTTACTATCTATGGAGTGGATGGAGCGGAGGCTGGAGCAGGTGTTCTCGCATTCGATCGTCGACCGGTTGCGCCAGGTGGGGCGGGGCGCTGTCAGGCTGGCGGCGCGCACGCCCGACGGGCGGCCGCGTCTCGTGGACACCACCATGCTCTATGCGCCGAGGTCCGGCGGGGTGAAGCGCTATCTGAACGCCAAGCGGGCCTGGTTCGCGGCCGAGCGGCCGCAGGTGCGGCACACCCTGGTGGTGCCCGGCGACCGGCATGGCCACGACGGCGCCGGCGCCATGTCGATCTATGCCGCGCCCCTGCCGTTCGGCGACGGCTACCGTTGGCCGCTGGGCAAGACCGCCTGGATGAAGCGCCTGATGCGCACGCGGCCCAGCATCATCGAGGCGGGCGATCCCTATACCCCCGGCCTGGCGGCGCTGAAGGCCGGCGAGAGTCTGGGCGTGCCGGTGGTGGGCTTCTGCCACACCGACCTCGGGGCTTTGGCGGCGCTGCACATCGGCGAGTGGGCGGAAAAGCCGGTGCGCAAGCACTGGGGCGAGATCTACCGCCGTTTCGACCGCGCGGTGGCGCCCAGCCGGTTCATGGCCGAACGCCTGGAGGAGGCCGGCGTGCCGTCGCCGATCGCCCTGCCGCTGGGGGTCGACACCCTGACCTTCC
This sequence comes from Caulobacter sp. KR2-114, assembly GCF_049446115.1. Classification (NCBI taxonomy): domain Bacteria; kingdom Pseudomonadati; phylum Pseudomonadota; class Alphaproteobacteria; order Caulobacterales; family Caulobacteraceae; genus Caulobacter; species Caulobacter sp. KR2-114. The sequence goes on along the minus strand of NZ_JBMSEC010000002.1, from coordinate 492,317 downwards.
ATCCGTCGCGCGCCGACCCGGAGGCGCTGCGCCGGCGACTGGGCCTGACCAGCCGGCATCGTCTGCTGGTGTTCGCCGGCCGGCCGGCCCGCGAGAAGCGCGTGGACGTGCTGGTCGAGGCCGTCGAGCGGCTGGGCGACCCCTATGTGCTGCTGCTGGTGGGCGCGGCCGGGGCGGCGCCGACCTCCGAGCGCGTGATCGAGCTGCCCTACCAGACCGACCCGAAGGACCTGGCCGCGCTGATGGCCAGCTGCGACGCCTTCGTGCACGCCAACGACGCCGAGCCGTTCGGGCTGATCGTGCTGGAGGCCATGGCCAGCGGCCTGCCGGTGGTGGGCGTGGCGTCGGGCGGGGTGGCCGAAAGCGTCGACGTGGGCGTGGGCGAGCTGGCGCGCCGCTCCACGCCCGAGGACTTCGCCGAAGCGGTCGAGGCGCTGTTCGCCCGGGACGTGGCGGCGGTGGGCGCCGCGGCGCGCGAGCGGGCGGCGGCGCAGCATGGCTGGGACCGCGTGTTCACCCGCCTCTCGTCGGTCTACGCCGAACTCACCGGCGCAGCGGCGTTCGGACCCCTGCCGGAGCCTGATCAGCTGAACTGAGGGCGCGAAGAGAGGGCTCAGGCGCCCTGGGTCAGGGCGTCCCGCACCGCAGCCTCGAGTTCGCGGATCTGGAACGGCTTCTTCAGCACCCGCTCGGCGTCGACCACCCGGTGCACGGCCTCCATGTCGGCATAGCCCGTGGCCAGCAGGATCGGCAGGTCCGGCGCCGTCAGGCGCGCCGCCTCCACCACCTCTACGCCGTTCATGCCCGGCATGGCGTAGTCGACGATCAGCAGCTGCGGGCAGTCGGCGCTCAGCTTGTCGAGGCCCTCGCGGCCGTGCGCCGCCGCCTGCACCCGATAGCCCAGGCTCTCCAGGCATTCGACGATGAAGCGCCGCACGCCGGGATCGTCCTCGATCACCAGGATCCTTTCGCGCTGGCCCTGGCGCACGCCGACAGCCGCCCGCGGCGGGTGGGCGGCCTCAGTCGTCATCTCCGCCACTGGCAGCCAGATGGCGACGGTGGTCCCGACGCCCTCGATGCTGTCGATGAAGGCGCCGCCGCCGGACTGCTGGGCGATGCCATAGACCTGGCTGAGGCCGAGGCCGGTGCCCTTGCCTATGGCCTTGGTGGTGAAGAACGGCTCGAACACCCGCTCCAGCAGGGCCGGGGACATGCCGGCGCCGGCGTCGATCACCCGGATCACTACATAGTCCCCGCTGCGCAGGCTCGCCTCCTCCGACGGCTGGCGGCTGCTGGAAATGCGGATTTCGCCGCCCCCGGCCATCGCGTCGCGGGCGTTGATCACCAGGTTGAGGATCGCCAGCTCCACCTGGTTGGCGTCGGCCATCGCCCAGGGACCGGACGGGTCCAGGTCCATGCGCACCGCGAACATCGGGCCGATGGTGCGCTCCAGCAGCTCGCGCATGCCGGCGACCAGGGCGTTGATGTCGACGGGCTTCAGGGTCAGGCGCTGCGTGCGCGAGAAGGCCAGCAGCTGGCGGGTCAGCTTGCCGGCGCGGTCGGTGGCCTGGCTGGCGAACTCCGCCAGTGTCACCACGCGCGGATCGTTGGCCCGCCGCTGGATCAGCTCCAGATTGCCGCCGATGACGGTGAGCAGGTTGTTAAAGTCGTGGGCGATGCCGCCGGTCAGCTGGCCCACCGCCTCCATCTTCTGCGACTGCACCAGGGCGGCCTGGGCGCGCTCGCGTTCGGCGATCTCCTGCATCAGCTGGTCGTTGGCGCGGGCAAGCTCCTGCGTCCGCTCGACGATGCGGTCCTCGAGCCGGGCGTTCAGCTGGCGCAGGCTGTCCTCGGCCTGTTCGAGCTTGTGCAGATGGCGGCGGGTCTCGTACTGGCGCCGCCGCCCGCGCAGGGCGGAGTCCACGGCGCTGGCCAGGGTCTCGCGATGCAACGGGCGTTCGAGCAGGACCACATTGCCCAGCCGTTCGATGACCCGCAGCGCCGCCTCGGGCCGGCGGCCGGACCGCTTCGTGGCCAGGATGATGAACGGAAAATCCGACCACGGCGGCTGGTCGGCCAGCCAGGCCTCCAGCTTTTCCAGGTCGGTCTCGGCGAGCGACTCCTCGGTGACCAGGGCCGCGCCGGCGCCGTGCGCCAGCCCCTCGGCCAGCCCGCCGCCCGGACGGCAGGTCACGCTCTCGTGGCCGAGCCGGGAGAGCAGTTCCTCCATGACCTGCGCGTCGCGGCCGCGCAGCGCCAGGAGCAGGATGCGGTCTTCGGCGCCTATTCCCGGCTCCCGTCGTGCTGCTGCGGCATCAGCGGGGTCGCCCCGCGATAGTGCGGCAGGCCAGAGAACACCCCGTCGAAGTCCTTCAGCGGCTCGCCCACCAGCAGGCCGCCGGGCCCCAGTGTGAACTCGCGGATGCTGGATTCGTGCGGTGTGGTCCGGCTCTTCGACACCGAGATGGCCTTGAGCATGCTGCCCTTGGCCTCGAAGAAGCGGAACAGGATGATGCTGTCCGACAGGTAGCTGAGGTCGATGTCGGAGCGGATCTCGCCGATCACCCCATGCTGGCCCAGCACCAGCATGGTGATCACGCCCTGCTGGTTCAGGAAGCTCAGCAGCTCGTGCATCTGCAGCAGCAGGTACTTCTCGCCAGGCATCGCCTGCAGGAAGGCGTTGAGGCTGTCGATGGCCAGGAAGCTGGCGCCGCCTTCCACCACCGCCTGCCGGACCCAGGTGGCGAATTCGCCCGGCGAGATTTCGGCCGGATCGATCTGCTGCACGCGCAGCTGGCCGCTGTCGAGATAGGGCCTCAGGTCCATGCCCATCGAGCGGGCGCGGGCCAGCATGGTGCCCATGCCTTCGTCGAACAGGTAGTAGGCCGCCTTCTCGCCCCGCTCCAGGGCGGCCAGGGCGCAGCGGATCGCGGTGCTGGTCTTGCCCACGCCGGAGGGGCCGCTGAGCAGGGTATTGGTGCCGCGGGTGAGGCCGCCGCCGAGCATCCTGTCCAGGGCGACGACGCCGGAGCCGGCCATCTCGCCGCTGAACTCGCGGTGGTGCTCGGCGGCGATCAGGCGCGGGAACACCTGCACGCCGCCGGTCTCGATGACGAAGTCGTGGTAGCCGCCGCGGTACTTCACCCCGCGCATCTTCACCACGCGCAGGCGCCGGCGCTCGGCGCCGTAGTCCTCCACGGCCTGCTGCAGGGTGATCACCCCGTGGGCGATCGAATGCAGCTGCACGTCGGCGGGGTCGGAGCTGCGGTCGTCGAGCATCAGCACCGTGCATTCGCGGGTCGAGAAATACTGCTTGAGCGCCAGGATCTGGCGGCGGTAGCGCAGGGAATTCTGCGCCAGCAGCCGCATCTCCGACAGGCTATCGAACACCACCCGCGCCGGGCGGATGCGGTCGACGCACTCGATCACCCCGCGGATGGTCTCGCCCAGCTCCACCTCGGACGGCTCAAGGATCGACTGCTCGGCATCCGGGTCCAGCCCCTCGGAGCTGACCAGCTCGAACAGCTCCACGCCGTCGAGCGTCCAGTGGTGGCTGCGCGCCACCTCGCGCAGTTCCGCCACGGTCTCGGAGAGGGTGATGTACAGGCCACGGTCGCCGACGCGCACGCCTTCCAGCAGGAACTGCAGGGCGATGGTGGTCTTGCCGCTGCCGGGAGTGCCTTCCAGCAGGTAGGACCGGTTGGGGGTCAGGCCGCCGCCGAGCACCGCGTCGAAGTCCCGGATACCGGTGGAGATGAACCGCCCCGCTCTTGCGCCCTCGGTGGTCTCGGCCTGCATTCCTGTCCCATGCATCGCTCGCGCCCGTCGGGGCGCCCTTGAGATCGTGAACAACGGCCAAGTCCGGCCCGGGATGCATGACGGCCACGTTTTTTCGGCCGGCTTGCCTCGCTCTGCGTCAGCCTCACGCGGTGACAGGGTTGCAGGGAGATGGCGGCCGGGACTAGAGGGGCGCGCCTGGAGGTCCCGCATGCTCGACGAACTGAAGCAGAACAATCGCGACTGGTCGGCCCGCAAGGTCGCCGCGGATCCCGGCTTCTTCCAGCGCCTGGAAGGCCAGCAGGCGCCGGAGTACCTCTGGATCGGCTGCTCCGACAGCCGCGTGCCGGCCAACGAGATCGTCGGCCTGGATCCCGGCGAACTGTTCGTGCACCGCAACGTCGCCAACCTGGCCCCGCCGCAGGACGCCAACTACCTGTCGGTGCTGCAGTTCGCCGTCGACGTGCTGAAGATCAAGCACGTGATGGTGGTCGGCCACTACGGCTGCGGGGGTGTCGCCGCGGCGGTGGACGGCCAGCGGCGCGGGCTGGTGGACCACTGGCTGCATCCGATCCGCGAGGTGGCGCACGACCATCGCCACGAGCTGGACGCCATCGGCGCGGAAGCCGAGCGGCTGAACCGGCTGTGCGAGCTGAACGTGATCCGCCAGGTGCGCAACGTCGCCTCCGACGTGTTCGTGCAGGACGCCTGGGCGCGCGGGCAGAGCCTGTGCGTGCATGGCTGGGTCTATTCGCTGCACACCGGCCTGGTGAACGACCTGGGCGTCACCGTCGGCGGCCTCCAGGACCTGGACCGGCTCGCGCGCTGAGGCCGGCCGCCGGCGCATCGGGGACGCCTCAGGGCCGATAATGCGGCGCCCGGGCGGCGTCGACGCCGCCATTCGGCTCGCAAGGCGGCCCGGGTGACCGTTCCGGGGCGGCTGTGGCCGCAAGCGCCTTGCGGTCCGCCGTCCGTGGCCTAGCTTGCGGGCGGGATCGTCCGGGGAAGGCTTTCGAAGGATCATGTACCGGCTGCTCAGCTCGCCGCTGCGCAATCTGATGTCGATCATCGCCTTCGTGCTGGTGGTCGTGGCGTTGTCGACGGCGGCCTACATGGGGGCCGGCTGGAGCTTTTCCGACGCCATCTACATGGTCGTGCTGACGGTCTACACCGTGGGCTACGGCGAGGTTCACCCGATCAACACGCCCTATCTGCACGCCGTGACCATGGCCACCATGGTGCTGGGCTGCACGGGCATGATCCTGGTGACCGGCGCCCTGGTGCAGGCCTTCACCCTGTCCGAGATCCGCCAGCTGTTGGGAGCCAGTCGCGTGAAGACCGAGATCGAGAAGCTGAGCGGCCACGTGATCATCTGCGGCTACGGCCGCATCGGCGAGATGCTGGCGCGCACCCTGCGGGCCGGCGGCTCGCACTTCGTGATCGTGGAGCGCGACGAGCACAAGCTGGCCGAGGCGCGGGACGCGGGCTGCCTGGTGCTGCAGGGCGATGCGACCAGCGAAGAGGCGCTGGAGGCCGCCGGCATCGAGCGCGCCGCCACCCTGGCCACCGTGCTGCCCAACGATGCGGCCAATGTGTTCATCACCCTCAGCGCGCGCAGCCTGAACCCCAGGCTGCAGATCATCGCCCGCGGCGAGGCGCCCTCCACAGAGACCAAGCTGCGGCAGGCCGGCGCCGACAAGGTGGTGCTGCCGACGCACATCGGCGCCGAGCGGATCGCCGAGATGATCCTGTTCCCGGAGACCGCGCGATTCCTGCGCGGCAGCGAGCGGATGCGCGACTTCGAGAAGATCCTGGGCGACCTCGGCATGGAGCTGGAGATGGTCACCGCCCAGGCGAACACCGCCGTCGTCGGCCTGACCGTCGCCGAGCTGGAGGAGCGCGGACGCGGGGCCTTCTTCGTCGCCCAGTACAATCCGAAGGACGGCGAGGTGGTCACCCGCCCGGCGCGCGACCAGCGCATCGCCGCCGGCGACGGCCTGGTGCTGGTGGGCCGCAGCGGCGCCGCCTTCGGCAGCCTCTTCTCCGCCCCGGCCGAGCGGGTGAGGGCAGGGCGCACGCTGTTCTAGGCGGCCCCTGTTCCCGGCCAGCGCCCGTCTAGGCGCAGCTCTTGCCGCCGCGGCGCGTCGCTTCGGTGAGGTCGGCCTCGGCGCCGGGATCGTCTCCCGAGGTGCGGCGCACCCGGGCGCGGGCGCAATAGGCGGCCGCGAAGTCGGGCTGCAGCTTGATCGCCTTGTCCAGCATGTGCAGGGCCTCGTCCTTCTGGCCCTTGATGTCCATCAGCAGGGCGCGGTCGAACATCGCCGTGGCCATCTTCGGGTCCAGCTTCAGGGCCTGGTCCAGGTCCTTGCCGGCGTCGTCCAGCCGGCCCCAGCGCATGTAGATCACCGCCCGGTTCACCAGCGGCGCCGGATCGTTGGGCAGCAGGCGGATCGCCTCGCCGTAGTCGGCCACCGCAGCCGGCTCCTGCCCCAGCGAGCCGCGCAGCATCGCCCGGCCGAAATAGATGCCGCCCAGGTCCGGGTTGACCGTCAGCGCCTGGTCGAAGTCCTTCAGCGCCCCGGCCTGGTCGCCCAGCGCCTGGCGGGCGTTGGCGCGGGTGACATAGGGCGGGATCAGCGACGGATTGAGCGCCAGGGCGTGGCTGGCGTCGGCGATCGCCGCGCGATGCTGGCCCAGCGCCTCGCGCACCAGCGCCCGGTCGGCGTAGGGACCCGCCTCATCCGGCTTCAGGGCGATGGCGGCCGTGAAGTCGTCGATCGCCCGCAGGGCGCCGCCGCGCTCCAGATAGGCGTTGGCCCTTGCGATCAGCGCCCGGCGCAGGGTCTCGCCCTGGGCGCCGCCGATGATCAGGCCGTCGCAGGCGGCGATGCGGGCGCCCGGGTCGATGTCGCGCCGCAGGTTCTCGCACAGCGCCATGGCCGCCCCGTCGGCGCCGGCGGCCGGCAGGGTAGGCCGGGCGCCGGCCGGACCGCACAGCGCCACCGCGGCCAGCACCGCCGCCGCCCCCGTCGCCCCGATCCAGAAACCCCGACCCATCGCCTCGATCCTCGCCGCGCCGCACCGGCGCAGCCCAGGCCGATCAATAGCTCCGGGCAGAGCTGGAGTCAGCCGGCGATGGATCTTCACGCACCATGCGCCGCAAGCAGACTCTGCGAATGTCCGCTTCGGGCGGGTTGCGGACTCTACTTGAGTTGCGATGCCGAGGCGGGCCCGGGCCAAAACTGGGTTTACGGATGAGAGTCAGCCGTATCTGAGTCCCCATTCATTCGTCCGGAGTATCGAGCGGTGGATCAGATTGATGACGCGCTGATGCTGGTCGTGGGAGAGCGTTGGCGCAAGGTAGCCATGGTTGTTGTCACGGCGGCGGAAAAGCTGGGCTGGCGCGTTTCCAGCGGCGGCGGCTGGGCGTTCGATAGCGACGAACGAGATGAGAGTCTCAACCGGATCGCCGGGCGGCTTGCGGTTCTCGTGGCTGATGGACGTCTGGAGGCCCAAGGCGACCTTACGCGATGGCGGAACTCTGAGGTGCGCCGCCCATCCTAGACGCGACTCGCTGGCGGGGGGCGTGTGCGAAATGCGTCCGCCGAGGGTCGGTTATTGCCTTTGGAGCCGCCGAGACAAGCGAACGTTCAGCCGATTGGCTACCGCACCCGCCACAAGCGGACCTGGCGAGCGTCAGCGAAGGGTGGTTTGCGGGTATTGAGCCGTCCCCTGCAATCCGACATCGTGCGCGCTCACGCGAGACGTTCTCATGACTTTCACCGGCTCCGCCAACTTCCCGTACTGGGTTGGTGGCGTCATTACTGCGGCCGCCATTGTTGCTGAAGCGTCAGGCGTCCTTCCGAACGCCTCAGCTGCATGCCTCGCGATGCCCGGCCTCTTGTTGCTGTTGGACGCAGGCGTTGGGACCAGCGTTTTGGACTATTATTTCTTCGCCAATCATCCATTCACCGAACGGCGGGTGCAGGAACTGTACTTCGCCCGACCTAAATCTCTGCCCAGGTACCTGGCAGCATTGGCCTGGAGCGCGGCTTTCGCCGTCACCGTTGGCGTGCTTCGTTCGGAGGTGCTGATCGCTGCGGGATTGGTCGGGAGCATCGTCGCATACGGGCTGCTGGCGGGTGCCGCGTTGATCCGCTGCATCAGGCAGGCTGGTAGGGAAGCCCGGCTATCAATAGGGACTTAAGGCACGCTCCGAAGCCCCGGGAAGCCGACCTTCGCAATTTCTGTAGCGGGGCGTTAGCGGTCGGTGGCGTCGCGCCCGAAATTTGACTTTGCGCCTCTTGCCCTCAAGCGGATGCCTTGAATGTCCGGGAAGGGGGGGATGCGGACCTAGGCGCCTAGAATTGGCGGGCCTGAGGAAAGACGTCGTGGGACGGAGCTTCACCGGCCGCAAGCGTCAAGCGCGGCGGGCCAGATAGAGAATGGTGGTCATGTTGCGCGTCACCCCGCCAGGGAACTCGGTCTCGGCGATCCGGCGCAGCTCAGCCAGGGCGTCGGCGGCGTTCGGCAACGCGGTGACGTTGGAATAGGTGGCATAGAGCGCTACCGTCTGGTCGGCGGTCAGCACCAGCGGCCAGTGACTGGTGTAGTAGAGCACCCGCTCGAACGCGCCGGTGGCGTCGATCGCCGCGATGCGGGCCGCGGCGTCCAGACCGAACGGTATGCCGCGCTGACCTTCCCCGGGACTGGCTGGGCCGGCCAACACCCCTTGCGTCGCCAGGTGGAAGAGGTCGGGGTAGGCGTCGTCGCCGAAATTGTTCCAGAGCGCCGCCCACCAGCCTCCGGCTCGCAGGCTGCGCGCGATCTTGGCGAGCGCCGGACCCTCGTCGAGCCAGTGGAAGGCGGTGGCCGACAGGCCAAGGTCGAAGGCGCCCGCCTCCAGCTCGACGTCCTCGAAGGTTTGCGTTGTCACATCCAGCGCCGAGCCCGGGAAGGCGGCGCGAAGAAAGTCCGCCAGGCGGGCATCCGGCTCGATGGCGACCAAAGGGTCGGCGCCGAGCGCCAGCAACGGTCCGGTCGCCTTGCCGGCGCCCGCGCCGATCTCGAAGACGTGGCTGCCGGCTCGCACGCCGCAGACGTCCCGCAGGGTTTCGAACACCCAGCCGGGATATGGCGGACGCGCCGCATGGTAGTTGGCGGGGTCGGCGCCAAACGCCTGGCGACCGAAGGCGCGGTCGAGCTGGAGGGGTTCAGGCATCGGTCTCGCTCCTTATCCGCCGCGCCGAGCCCCGTGAGGCGGGGGGCGCGGTGCGTGTGGCAGCGGTCGCCGAGGTCGCCCTCGGAAGGCGCAAGATGAGTGGAACAGCGCACTTCGGCCAGGGAGCGGGCCGAACGCCGTCGCAACGACGACAGCGGCCTATCTCGTAGCTACACGAGGCGATGGCGCTAAGTGATTGAATGAATGGCGCGAGTGACGGGGCTCGAACCCGCGACCTCCGGCGTGACAGGCCGGCGCTCTAACCAACTGAGCTACACCCGCGTAGGCGACCGTCGGGGCAGGCCCGGCGGCGCGAGGGGCGTCTGATATGTCCGGCGAGGGCCGACGTCAACAGGCCTGTTGCTGCGGCGTGTGGTCCGGGGCGCGGAAACTCGCTATCGCTGGGGCAAAACCGGTCGGAGCAAGGGGTGGCGCATGGCTGAGGTGGGGCTGGAAACGATCGCGGGGCTGCTGGACGGCCACATCGACCTGCGCCGCCGCGCCGATTCGGTGCAGCCGCTGCGCTATCCCTCGCCGGAGGCGCCGTTCTACGACCCCTTCACGCGCTGGGTGGCCTCGACGCCGGCCGGCGTGCGGCTGCGTTTCCGGACCGACTCGCGGTCCGTGCGGCTGGCGGTGAACCAGCGCCTGCTGGCCGGCGAACCCGGGGTCGAGCCGCGCGGGGCCTACGACCTGCTCGTCGACGGCCAGCCCTGGGGCCGGGCCGTGGCGGCGGGCGGGCTGGTGCTGCAGCCGGACTTCACCGGCGTTGGCGACGAGCAGGCGGTGGTGACGTTCGACGGGCTGCCGGCCGGGGACAAGGGGCTCGAGCTGTGGCTGCCGCAGGCGGCCACGGTCTCGGTGCGGGGCCTGCAGCTGGACGCGGGCGCGGGCGCCACGCCCTGGCCGGACGGACGGCGCACCATCCTGTTCCACGGCAGCTCGATCAGCCATTGCATGGAGGCCACCGGCGCGGCGGCGGGCTGGCCGGCGGTGGCGTCGGGCCTGGCCGACCTGCGGCATATCAACCTGGGCTGGGCGGGATCGTGCCTGCTGAGCGGGCTGGCGGCGCGGGTGATCCGCGACCAGGCGGCCGACGCCATCGTGCTGAAGCTGGGCATCAACGTCTGGAACGAGGGGCAGCTGAAGGAACGCACCTTCCTGGACAGCGCCCACGCCATGCTGTCGATCATCCGCGAGAAGCATCCCGCCACGCCGATCTGCGTGATCTCGCCGATCTTCTCGCCCGGCCGCGAGGCCGAGGGCGACGGCGGCGGGCTGCCCCTGGTGCGCATGCGCGAGCTGCTGGCGCAGGTAGTGAAGACCCGCCAGGCGGTCGGCGACGGCCACATCCGCTATCTCTCCGGCCTGGAGCTGTTCGGCGAGTCCGACGCGCACGACCTGCCCGATGACCTGCATCCGAACACGGCCGGTTACCGGCGCATGGGCGAGCGCTTCCACGCCCTGATGCTCAGCGGGGAGGGGGCGTTGATCTGACGCCGCCGCTGCCCGGGCGGCGGGCGTTCGCAGAACATCGGAACGGAACCGGGCTTGGCGTTTGAACCCGGCGGACCCTTGGTCTAGAAGAGCCGCGACTCCCGCCGAGGCCTCGAATGAACGCCTTCCTCCTGCAGTATCTGCCGATCGTCATCTTCCTGGGCCTGTCCAGCGTGATCGGCCTGGTTTTCTACATCGCCTCGGCGGTGTTCGCGCCCACGGCGCCCGACCCGGAAAAGCTGTCGTCGTACGAGTGCGGCTTCAACGCCTTCGACGACGCGCGCATGAAGTTCGACGTGCGCTTCTACCTGGTGTCGATCCTGTTCATCATCTTCGACCTGGAAGTCGCCTTCCTGTTCCCGTGGGCGGTGACGCTGATGAAGCTGCCGCACGAGACCGGGATCTACGCCTTCTGGAGCATGTTCACCTTCCTGCTCGTGCTGACGGTCGGCTTCGCCTACGAATGGAAGAAGGGAGCCCTGGAATGGGAGTGATCGTTCCGGCCGGTTCGGCGGCGCGTTCCACCGTCGAGGGCTATGATCCCAAGCTGCACGACCCCTATTTCGACGGGGTCAACGCCCAGCTCGCCGACAAGGGCTTCGTCACCGCCGCGGCCGACGACCTGGTCACCTGGGCGCGCACCGGCTCGCTGATGTGGATGACCTTCGGCCTGGCCTGCTGCGCGGTCGAGATGATGCACGCCTCGATGCCGCGCTACGACCTGGAGCGCTACGGCTTCGCGCCGCGCGCCTCGCCGCGGCAGTCGGACGTGATGATCGTGGCGGGCACCTTGACCAACAAGATGGCTCCGGCGCTGCGCAAGGTCTACGACCAGATGCCCGAGCCGCGCTACGTGATCTCGATGGGCAGCTGCGCCAACGGCGGCGGCTATTATTACTTCAGCTATTCGGTGGTGCGCGGCTGCGACCGCATCGTGCCGGTGGACATCTATGTGCCCGGCTGCCCGCCCACCGCCGAGGCGCTGGTCTACGGCGTGCTGCAGCTGCAGAAGAAGATCCGCCGCACGGGGAACATCGAACGATGAGCTGGCCGGCGACCCATGACGAGCTGGAGGCCCTGGGCCAGGCGATCGTGGCCAACTCGGCCGGCGCCCTGGGGCACTACAGGATCGAGTTCGGCGAACTGACCGTCGGCGGCCCGGCGACCCGCATCGTCGAGGCGCTGACCAACCTGCGTGACAATCCGCAGTTCCAGTTCCACCAGCTGATCGACCTGGCGGGCGTCGACTATCCGCAGCGGCCGCTGCGCTTCGACGTGGTCTACCACCTGCTGTCGATGACCCATAACCGCCGGGTGCGGGTAACGGTGCAGACCGACGAGGACACCGCGGTGCCGTCGGTCGTCAGCGTGTTCCCGGTCGCCGACTGGTTCGAGCGCGAAGCCTTCGACATGTACGGCATCTTCTTCGACAACCATCCGGACCTGCGCCGGATCCTGACCGACTACGGGTTCCACGGGCATCCGCTGCGCAAGGACTTCCCGATGACCGGCTACGTCGAGGTCCGCTACGACGACGAGCTGAAGCGGGTGGTCTACGAGCCGGTGAAGTCGGTGGAATTCCGCTCGTGGGACTTCCTGTCGCCGTGGGAAGGCGCCGAGTACGCGCGCCCGGGGGAGGGCTATCCCCAGGTGCTGCCGGGTGACGAAAAGGCGGAGAAGCCGGCATGACGGGCCAGAACTCACCGGCCGATTCGGCCGACTTCTTCGAGCGCACTCCGCCTGAGGGCCATCCGCTCGACCCCTCGATCCCGGAAACCCCGGTCCGCAAGTTCAACATCAACTTCGGCCCGCAACACCCTGCGGCGCACGGGGTTCTTCGTCTGGTGCTGGAGCTGGACGGCGAGCTGGTGGAGCGGGTCGACCCGCACATCGGCCTGCTGCACCGCGGCACCGAGAAGCTGATGGAGTCGCGGCCGTACACCCAGAACACGCCGTACTTCGACCGCCTGGACTACGTCGCGCCGATGAACCAGGAGCACGCCTTCGTGCTCGCCATCGAGAAGCTGATGGGTCTTGAGGTGCCGATCCGCGGCCAGCTGATCCGGGTGCTGTACAACGAGATCGGCCGGGTGCTGAACCACCTGCTGAACGTCACCACCCAGGCCATGGACGTGGGCGCCCTGACCCCGCCGCTGTGGGGCTTCGAGGAACGCGAGAAGCTGTTCGTGTTCTACGAGCGCGCCTCGGGCGCGCGGATGCACGCCAACTACTTCCGGCCGGGCGGCGTGCGGCAGGACCTGCCGCCCGAGCTGGTGCAGGACATCGAGGACTGGGCCAAGGCCTTCGCCCGCCCGCTGGCCGACATCGACAAGCTGATCACCGGCAACCGCATCTTCAAGCAGCGCAACGTCGACATCGGCGTGGTCAGCAAGGAAGAGGCGATCGCCTGGGGCTTCACCGGGGTGATGGTGCGCGGCTCGGGCATCGCCTGGGACCTGCGCCGCAACCAGCCGTACGAATGTTACGACGAGCTGGAGTTCGACATCCCGCTGGGCGTCAACGGCGACTGCTACGACCGCTACCTGTGCCGCATGGAAGAGATGCGCCAGTCGGTGCGGATCATCCTGCAGTGCACCGAGCGGCTGAAGAAGACGCCGGGCCTGGTGCTGAGCGACGACCACAAGGTCAGCCCGCCGCGCCGGGGCGAGATGAAGCGCTCGATGGAAGCGCTGATCCACCACTTCAAGCTCTATACCGAGGGTTTCCACGTGCCGGCCGGCGAGGTCTACGCGGCCGTTGAGGCGCCCAAGGGCGAGTTCGGGGTCTATCTGGTGGCTGACGGCGGCAACAAGCCGTACCGCTGCAAGATCCGCGCGCCGGGCTTCCCGCACCTGGCGGCGATGGACTGGATGAACCGGGGCCACATGCTGGCCGACGTGAGCGCCATCCTCGGCAGTCTGGATATCGTGTTCGGAGAGATCGACCGGTGAGCGCCGCCGCCTTCAACCCGGCCGACATCGCCCAGGGGCAGCTGGACGCCTACAACGCCCAGGACCTGGACGCGCACTGCGCCTTCTATTCGGACGATGTGGTGGTGGCCGACTTCAACGGCGCGGTCATCCGCCAGGGCATGGCGGCCTACCGCGAGGCCTACGCCAAGATGTTCGCCGAGTTTCCGCAGAACCACGCCGCGCTGGTGAACCGGGTGGTGATCGGAAACACCGTCATCGACCACGAGCGCGTGGCGCGCACGCCCGGCGGCGACACCTTCGACGTGGCCGCCATCTACACCATCGCCGGCGGCAAGATCGCCCGCGTCGACTTCGTCAGGGGCTAGTCCATGTCCGTCCGCCGCCTCGCCAAGGAACAGCCGGCCAGCTTCGCCTTCAATCCGGAGTCCCTGGAGAAGGCGCAATGGTGGATGGCCAAGTATCCCGCCGGCCGCCAGCAGTCGGCGGTGATCCCGCTGTTGTGGCTGGTGCAGAAGCAGGAAGGCTGGGTCCCCGAGCCCGCGCTGCGGGTGATCGCCGACATGCTGGGCATGGCGGTGATCCGGGTGTTCGAGGTGGTCACCTTCTACACCATGTTCCAGCTGGAGCCGGTGGGTAAGGTCGCCTTCGTGCAGCTGTGCGGCACCACCCCCTGCATGCTGCGCGGGGCCAAGGACCTGGAAAAGGTGCTGCTCGACAAGATCGGCCCGAAGAACCACGTCTCCAAGGACGGCAAGTTCTCGTGGGAAGAGGTCGAGTGCCTGGGCGCCTGCACCCATGCGCCGATGGCGGCCATCAACGACTATTACTACGACGACCTGTCGCCGCAGATCCTGGCCAAGATCCTCGACGACTTCGCGGCGGGCCTGAAGCCCGAGCGCGGCTCGTACATCGGCCGCCAGGGCGCGGCGCCGGAAGGCGGCCCGCTGACCCTGACCGATCCCAAGCTGTACGACGGCTCGGCCGCCAAGCCGATCAAGAAGCTGCCCAACGCCCCCGAGGCCCCGAAGAAGGCCAAGGAGCCCACGGCGTGACGGCCGGCGCGCCATCCGACGGGCGCGCGACGGGTGATGTCGCGATCCAGCAGCGCCGGCTGATCATCACGCTGGCGATCACGGGCGTCTGCGCCCTGGCGGCGATCGCCGGCATCGTCGGCGGCATGGCCTATCACATCGGCTGGATGACCTGGCTGTTCCTGGCGGCCCTGCTGGTCGGCTTCGGCGCCCACCTGTGGTTCATGGTCGGCTTCCTGAAATGCCGCGGCGGCTGATGGACGAGGACCCGGCCATCTTGCGCGCGCGCCTCGCCTATCTGGACGCCTACCGCGCCCTGTACCGGCGCGAGCAGACCGCCGGCCTGGTCGCCTGCCTGATCGGGGCGCTGGTGCTGGTGGGCGGGCGCTACGGGCCGCTGGCCGCGTCCTGGATGGTCTGGCTGGGCGCGGCGATCATCGCCGCCGGCTGGATTCTGTTCACCGTCGTGATTTTCCGGCGCACCGCCTGGGTGCGCACCCATCCCTTCGACCCTACGGGTCAGATCTGAGCGGTTCAACCATGGTCGGCATTCTGGAAGACAAGGATCGCATCTTCACCAACCTCTACGGTGTCCATGACTGGGGCCTGGAGGGGGCGAAGCAGCGCGGCATCTGGAACGGCACGCGCGAGATGCTGGCCATGGAGCCGGAATGGCTGTGCGAGCAGATCAAGAACTCCGGCCTGCGCGGCCGCGGGGGGGCGGGCTTCTCCACCGGCCTGAAGTGGACCTTCATGCCCAAGCAGGAAAGCGAGCGGCCGCACTACCTGGTGGTCAACGCCGACGAGTCCGAGCCGGGCACCTGCAAGGACCGCGAGATCATGCGGTACGACCCGCACCGGCTGATCGAAGGCTGCCTGGTGGCGTGCCGGGCGATCCGCGCGCACGACTGCTTCATCTATATCCGCGGCGAATACGTGCTGGAGCGCGAACGCCTGGAGGCGGCGATCGTCCAGGCCACCGAGGCCGGGCTGATCGGCAAGAACAGCAAGCTGGGCTGGGACTGCAACATCCGCGTCACCCATGGGGGCGGGGCCTATATCTGCGGCGACGAGATGGCGCTGCTGGAGAGCCTGGAAGGCAAGAAGGGCCAGCCGCGGCTGAAGCCGCCGTTCCCGGCGGGCGCGGGGGTCTACGGCTGCCCGACCACGGTGAACAACGTCGAGTCGATCTCGGTGGCGCCGGAGATCCTGCGCCGCGGCGCCGAGTGGTTCGTCAAGTTCGGCCGCCCGAACAACACCGGCACCAAGCTGATGAGCGCCTCGGGCCACGTGCTGAAGCCGTGCGTGGTGGAAGAGGCCATGTCGATCCCGATCCGGCAGCTGGTCGAGGAACATTTCGGCGGCGTGCGCGGTGGCTGGGGAAACCTGAAGGCCATCATCCCCGGCGGCTCGTCGGTGCGGATGATCCCGGCCGAGGAAGCCGAGACGGCGCTGATGGACTTCGACAGCCTGGTGGCGCTGAAGAGCGGCCTGGGCACCGCGGCCATGATCGTGATGGACAAGGACACCGACCTGATCCGCGCCATCGCCCGGCTGAGCTATTTCTACAAGCACGAGAGCTGCGGCCAGTGCACGCCGTGCCGCGAGGGCACCGGCTGGATGTGGCGGATCATGGAGCGGATGGTCACCGGCGAGGCCGATCCGAAGGAGATCGACATGCTGCTGGACGTGGCCAGCCAGGTCGAGGGCCACACCATCTGCGGCCTGGGCGACGCCGCGGCCTGGCCGATCCAGGGCCTGTTCCGCCACTTCCGCCACGAGGTCGAGGAGCGCATTGCCAACTATCGCGCCCGCAAGCCGCACGTGCAGGGCGCGACCCTGGTCGCCGCGGAATAGGCGCTTGCCCCGCCTGGTGCTCCGCGCCGGGATGACGCCGCTGCCGATCAAGCTGGCGGCGGCCCTGGGACTCGCCGTGCAGGTCACCGCGGCGCGGGAACGGATCCCGTCGCTGAAGGTCTTCGAGCAACAGCTGACCAGCGCGCCGTTCATCTGGGCGCTGGCGGCGGCGATCAGCCTGTGGATCGTGGTGGCGACGCTGCGGCTCAGCCGCTGGCCCCTGGTCGTGCTGACCGTGGGCTTCCTCGCCGGCCTGGCGTGGCTCTTGTTCAATTTCGCGATCGGCGTGGGCAGCGGCCTGTTCGGGGTCGCGTCTGCCGCGTTCGCCACCTGGCTGTTCCAGCTGGTGCTGGTGGGGCCCTACTGGCGGCGGCTGAACTGGCGGCCGTTCGGCCATATCCCGGGGGCGCGGGAGGCCGCCGAGGCGTTCAGCTAGGTCGCGCCGGCGGGGGGACACAGACTCGCGTGCATGCTAGGATCGGGGCATGTCTCTGATCGATCGCATCACGGCAGAACCCGGGAAGATGGGTGGCAGACCCTGCATCCGCGGGCTGCGGATCCGGGTCACGGACGTGCTTGAGATGCTTGCCGCCGGGGCGACGCAGCAGGAAATCCTGTCCGATCACCCTGATCTCGAAGCCGAGGACATCAGCGCCGCGTTGGCCTACGCCGCCGAGCGGGTTGATCATCCCGTTATCATGATCCCTGCCGCCGAGTGAGGCTGCTGATCGACCAGCAACTCCCCGCGGCCCTGGTCGGCTGGTTCGGACGCCGGGGAGTCGAAGCCATCCACGTACGGTCACTTGGGATGGCGACCGCGACCGATGCCGAAATCTGATCGTACGCCTTCCGGGAAGGCCTGGTCATCGTGACGAAGGACGAGGACTTCGCCAACCGGCGAAGACACGCGGACGGCCCGCAGATTCTCTGGCTGCAGATCGGCAATGCGCCGAACAGGATTCTCGAGCGCTATCTCGACATCACCTGGTCGCTGGCGCGAGGATATCTGGACGCCGGAGAGGCAATCGTCGAGGTTTAGCGGCGAAGCGCCGGGGGCTGGCGATGAGCGACGAGCGGGCAGGGGACATCAGCGGCGAAGACCTGCGGCGGGCGCTGGCCGATCCGGCAAGCGACGTCGACATCGCCCTGCAGGCGCCGCCACGCACCTGGCGGCTGGTGATCGGCTCGGTGGAATTCTGGGCGCTGGTGGGCGGCGTGTCGGCGCTGATCACCGCCATGACTGCCGTGATCGGCGTCGGCGTGGGGCTCTCGCAGCTGCGCACGGCGCGCGACCTGGAGGTGATGGATTCCACCTATCAGAGCTGGAACGCCCTGAACCAGGCCAGCCTGGCCAACCCCGAACTGGCCTGTCCGGACACGGACGAGAAGTTCCGCCGACTCATGACCACCACCGACCCGCATTCGGCGAACGGCGGCACCTATCGGGACCGCTACACGGCCTACGGATACATGGTGATCACCACCTCCGAGCAGATTCTGCAGATGGCGCCCGGCAACGAGCGGTGGGCATTCCTGGTGAAGGAGCGCATCCGCTGCAACGCTCCCGCGATTCGCAGCCTGCAAGCGGACGGCAGCTACGAAAAACGCTATTCCTGCCGGCTAAGACGCGTTATCGCCGACGCGCTGAATCAACCCCGCCCGATTTGCCCGAAGGACGACGAGTAGCCGAGCATGCCCAAGGCCAAGGTCAACGGCGTCGAAGTCGAATTCGAGAACGGCATGACCGTTCTCCAGGTCGCCGAACTGGCCGGGGAAGAGATTCCCCGGTTCTGCTATCACGAACGCCTCTCCATCGCCGGCAACTGCCGGATGTGCCTGGTCGAGGTTAAGCCCGGCCCGCCGAAGCCGCAGGCTTCGTGCGCCCTGCCGGCGGCGGACAACCAGGAGATCTTCACCAACACCCCGATGGTCGAGAAGGCCCGCAAGGGGGTGATGGAGTTCCTGCTGATCAACCACCCGCTGGACTGCCCGATCTGCGACCAGGGCGGCGAGTGCGACCTGCAGGACCAGTCGATGGGCTACGGCCGCGACGAGACCCGCTACGAGGAGAACAAGCGGGCGGTCGAAGAGAAGTACATGGGTCCGCTGATCAAGACAGTGATGACCCGTTGCATCCAGTGCACCCGCTGCGTGCGCTTCGTGACGGAGGTGGCCGGCGTGCCGGACATCGGCCTGATCAGCCGCGGCGAGGACGTGGAGATCACCACCTATCTCGACAAGGCCGTCGGCAGCGAGCTGTCGGCCAACGTCATCGACCTGTGCCCGGTGGGCGCGCTGACCTCCAAGCCCTACGCCTTCAACGCCCGGCCGTGGGAGCTGAAGAAGACCGAGACCGTCGACGTGATGGACGCCCTGGGCTCGGCGATCCGGGTGGACGTGCGCGGGCCGGCGGTGCTGCGCGTGCTGCCGCGGACCAACGACGAGATCAACGAGGAATGGATCTCCGACAAGACCCGCTACGCCTGTGACGGCCTTTCGCGCCAGCGGCTGGACCGGCCGTTCGTGCGCGTCGGCGGCAGGCTGCAGCCGGCCACCTGGGCCGAGGCCCTGGGCGCGGTGGCCGACAAGATCAAGGCCAGCTCTCCCGAGCGCGTCGGCGTGATCGCCGGCGATCTGCAGGACGCCGAATCGATGAAGGCGGCGCTGGACCTGTTCGGCGGCGCCGGGGTGAAGAACCTCGACTGCCGCCAGGACGGCGCGGCCCTGGGCGGCGGCCCGCGCGAGGGCTGGCTGTTCAACTCCACCCTCGCCGGCATCGAGACCGCCGACGTGGTGCTGCTGGTGGGAACCAACCCGCGCCTCGAGGCGCCGGTGCTGAACGCGCGCTTCCGCAAGCAATGGCTGGCCGGCAAGACCCGCTTCGGCGTGATCGGTGAGGCCGCCGACCTGACCTTCGGCTACGACCACCTGGGCGCAGGCGCCGCCGGCCTGACCGGCCTGGCCAAGTCGAAGTCGGACTTCGTCAAGGCCTTCAAGGAGGCCAGGAACCCGGCGATCATCATCGGGCAGGGGGCTCTGGCCCGCGCCGACGGCGCGGCGGTGCTTAAGGCGGCGGCCGACGTCGCCAAGACCTTCAAGGTCGTGCGCGACGACTGGAACGGCTGGAACGTGCTGCACACCGCCGCCGCGCGCGTGGGCGGGCTGGACCTGGGCTTCGTCCCCGGCGAAGGCGGCAAGAGCGCCGGCGAGATGGTGGCCAAGGGTGCGCTGGACGTGCTGTTCCTGCTGGGCGCCGACGAGCTCGACCTCAGCCAGAGCGACGCCTTCATCGTCTACCTGGGCACCCACGGCGACGCCGGCGCGCACCGCGCCGACGTGATCCTGCCAGGCGCGGCCTACACCGAGAAGGCCGGCCTCTATGTCAACACCGAGGGCCGGGTGCAGCGCGGCGAGCGCGCCGCATTCCCCAAGGGCGAGGCCCGGGAAGACTGGGCGATCCTGCGGGCGCTGTCCGAGCGGGTCGGGGCCAAGCTGCCCTACGACACGCTGGAGCAACTGCGCGCCAAGCTGTTCGCCGACCATCCGAGCTTCGGCCAGATCGACCACGCGCCGGGCTCGATCCCGACCGCGTTCGATCTCGGCGCCCTGGGCGCCGCCGGCGATGTCGCGGACGCGCCGTTCGCCAGCCCGGTGAAGGCCTTCCACCTGACCAATCCCATCGCGCGCGCCAGCGTGACCATGGCCGAGTGCGCGGCCCTGGCCAGCGGCCCCGCCAAGATCGCCGCGGAGTAGGGGCGCATGGACTTCTGGAGCACCCCCCTCGGCTGGTTCCTGCTGCACCTCGGGCAGATTCTCCTGATCACCGTCGGGGTGCTGGTGCTGCTGGCCTTCTACATGTGGGGCGACCGCAAGGTCTGGGCCGGCGTGCAGATGCGCAAGGGCCCCAACGTGGTTGGGCCGTTCGGCCTGCTGCAGTCCTTCGCCGACCTGTTCAAGTTCGTGATCAAGGAGATCGTCGTCCCGGCGGGCGCCGACAAGTTCGTCTTCCTGCTGGCGCCCCTGATCACCTTCGCCCTGGCGCTGATCGGCTGGGCCGTGGTGCCGATGGGCCCCGGCTGGGTGATCAGCAACATCAACGTCGGCATCCTCTACCTGTTCGCCATCTCCTCGCTGGGCGTCTACGGCATCATCATGGGCGGCTGGGCTTCGAACTCGAAGTACCCCTTCCTGGGCAGCCTCCGCTCGGCCGCGCAGATGGTCAGCTACGAGGTCTCGATCGGCTTCGTGATCATCACGGTGATCCTGCTGTCCGGCACGATGAACCTGCAGGGGATCGTCGAGAAGCAGGCCGGCGGCTTCTGGAACTGGAACGTCTTCGGCGGCGGCGCCGGTGGGTGGCAGCACCTGATCGCCACCGTGGTGATGGTTCCGATGATGATCGTGTTCTTCATCTCGGCGCTCGCCGAAACCAACCGCCCGCCGTTCGATCTTCCGGAAGCGGAGTCCGAGCTGGTGGCCGGCTACCAGGTGGAATACTCGTCCTCGCCCTTCCTGCTGTTCATGATCGGCGAGCTGGCGAACATCATCCTGATGTGCGCCATGCTCAGCATCCTGTTCTTCGGGGGCTGGCAGGCGCCGATCGATCTGCCGTTCGTGCATTCGTGGCCGGCGACGGCTCAGTCCTTCTACGGACTGGCGTGGCTGTGGGTGAAGATCACCCTGTGGTTCATCATGTTCGCGCTCGTGAAGGCGATCGTGCCGCGCTACCGCTACGACCAGCTGATGCGTCTGGGCTGGAAGGTGTTCCTGCCGACCTCGGGCGTCGCGGTGGTGCTGGTGGCCGGCCTTCGCGTCTACGGCGTGCTCGGCTGATGCGCCGCGCGAGCCTCCTTCTGCTGGCGGTGGCGGGCGTGTCCCTGGGGGCCTGCGCCTCCAACGCCAACTACAATGCGCCCAACGGGGATGCGAACTACGACGCCCTGAAGAAGGCGTCCGAGGAGTGCAAGTCCCATGGCGGCCAGCTGCAGCTGAAGAGCGGCGGCGACTCCACCGAACTGGGCGACTACGCGTGCAAGATGGGTAAGGGAAGCTAGGACCAGATGTTCCAGCGCATCAACCAGGCGATCAAGGGCGCGGCCCTGATGGACTTCGGCGGGGCGTTCGTCATGGCCCTGCGCTACATGGCGGCGCCCAAGGCGACGGTGCTGTATCCCAACGAGCGCGGCCCGCAGTCGCCGCGCTTCCGCGGCGAGCACGCCCTGCGGCGCTATCCCAACGGCGAGGAACGCTGCATCGCCTGCAAGCTGTGCGAGGCGATCTGTCCGGCGCAGGCGATCACCATCGAGGCCGAGCCCCGCGTCGACGGCAGCCGCCGCACGACCCGCTACGACATCGACATGGTCAAGTGCATCTACTGCGGCCTGTGCCAGGAAGCCTGCCCGGTGGACGCCATCGTCGAGGGACCCAACGTCGAGTTCGCCGTGGAGACCCGCGAAGAGCTCTATTACGACAAGGACCGCCTGCTGGCGAACGGCGACCGCTGGGAGCGCCAGATCGCCAAGAACCTGGAACTGGACGCGCCGTATCGCTGAGGCGGCGCCGTAGCCGGGGCTGCAAGGTCCCGGGGAGAGATTGAGACTGTTTGGGCGTCCGGGCCTGTTCCCCGGGCTCCCGAACGCGCTATGAGCAACCCGCGAGTCAGGGGCTGGGCTTCGCGCCCCCCGTGCCGCGCCCTAAGAGACGGAGTTCGACCGGCCCCATGTTGCAGGCCATCGCCTTCTACCTGCTCGCCGCAGGCGTCATCGGCGCCGCGCTGGGGGTCGTCTCGGCGCGCAACCCCGTGCACTCGGTGCTGTTCCTGATCACCGCCTTCTTCTCCGCCGCCGGCCTCTTCGTGATGATGGGGGCCGAGTTCCTGGCGATGCTGCTGGTGGTGGTCTACGTCGGCGCCGTGGCCGTGCTGTTCCTGTTCGTCGTGATGATGCTCGACGTGGACTTCGCGGCCCTGCGCCAGGGCTTCGCCCGCTACCTGCCGCTGGGCGGCCTGGTCGGGCTGTGGCTCATCGTCGTGATGGTGATCGTCGCCGTCAACGTCGCCCACCAGGGCCAGGCCGGCAAATCCGCCGGCCCGATGGCCGCCGAGCCCGGCTTCGACAACGTCGAGACCATCGGCCGGGTGCTCTACACCGACTACATCTACTTCTTCCAGGCGGCCGGCCTGGTGCTGCTGGTGGCGATGATCGGCGCCATCGTGCTGACCCTGAAGCACCGCGAAGGCGTCAAGCGGCAGAACATCTCCGCCCAGGTCGCCCGCACGCCGGCCAAGGGCATGCGCATCGTCACCATCAAGTCCGGGGAGGGGATCGAGGCATGACCATAGGGCTTGCGCACTATCTGGGCCTGGCGGCGATCCTGTTCACCATCGGCGTGTTCGGCATCTTCGTGAACCGCAAGAACGTGATCGTCATCCTGATGTCGATCGAGCTGATCCTGCTGGCCGTGAACATCAACCTGGTCAGCTTCTCGGTGTTCCTGCACGACGTCGTGGGCCAGATCTACGCCATGTTCGTGCTGACGGTGGCCGCCGCCGAGGCGGCTGTGGGCCTGGCGATCCTGGTGACCTTCTTCCGCAACCGCGGCGACATCGCCGTCGACGACGCCTCGATGATGAAGGGCTGAGATGACCACCCCTGAGCTCATCGTAACCAGTCTCGTCTTCGCCCCGCTGCTGGGCGCGACGATCGCCGGGCTGGGCGGCCGGTTCATCCCGACGCGGCTGTCCATGATCGTGACCACGGGCCTGCTGGGCCTGGCGTGCCTGCTGGCCTGGACCACCTTCACCCAGGTGGCCTGGGGCGCCTGGAACCACCCGTTCACCGTCGAGCTGGCCCCGTTCATCGACGTCGGCAAGTTCCGCTCCGCCTGGAGCGTGCGGGTCGACACCCTGTCGGCGGTGATGCTGATCGTGGTGACGACGGTGTCGTTCCTGGTCCACGTCTACTCGTGGGCCTACATGGAGGAGGACCCGCACAAGCCGCGGTTCTTCGCCTACCTGTCGCTGTTCACCTTCGCCATGCTGGCCCTGGTGACCGCCGCCGACTTCATGCAGCTGTTCTTCGGCTGGGAAGGCGTGGGCCTGGCCAGCTATCTGCTGATCGGCTTCTGGTACCACAAGCCCACCGCCAACGCGGCCTCGATCAAGGCCTTCGTGGTCAACCGGGTCGGCGACTTCGGCTTCGCCCTGGGCATCATGACGGTGTTCTGGTCGTTCGGGACCATCAAGTTCGCCGAGATCTTCCCCCTGGTGGCCTCGCACGCGCACCTCACCTGGGACTTCGCCGGCCAGAGCTACCATCTGCTGGACCTGGCCTGCGCCCTGCTGTTCGTCGGCGCCATGGGCAAGTCGGCGCAGTTCTTCCTGCACACCTGGCTGCCGGACGCCATGGAGGGCCCGACCCCGGTCAGCGCCCTGATCCACGCGGCGACCATGGTCACCGCCGGCGTCTACATGGTCTGCCTGCTGTCGCCGATGTTCGAGTACGCGCCGACGGCCAAGGGCATCGTCACCCTGATCGGCGCGGTCACCGCGCTGTTCGCCGCCACGGTCGGCCTGGCGCAGAACGACATCAAGCGGGTGATCGCCTATTCGACCTGTTCGCAGCTGGGCTACATGTTCTTCGCCGCGGGCGTCGGAGCCTACCAGGGCGGCATGTTCCACCTGTTCACCCACGCCTTCTTCAAGGCGCTGCTGTTCCTGGGGGCCGGCTCGGTGATCATGGGCATGCACCACGAGCAGGACATGCGGAAGATGGGCGGCCTGTGGAAGCTGATGCCGGTCACCTACGCGGTGATGCTGATCGGCACCCTGGCCATCACCGGCGTCGGCTCGCCGATCGGCGAGATCGGCTTCGCTGGCTTCTATTCCAAGGACGCCATCATCAACGCCGCCTACCTGGCGGGGCTGACCAATCCGGTCGCCGGCTTCGCCTTCGTGGTCGGCATCTTCGCGGCGGGCCTGACCAGCTTCTATTCCTGGCGCCTGATCTTCATGACCTTCCACGGCACGCCCAAGTGGGCCCACGCCGACGCGCACGGCCATGACGACGCCCACGCCGCGCACGGCGCCGACGACCACGTCAGCCACGCCCAGATCGAGACCCATTCGGAGCCGCTCGAGGACGACCACGGCCATGGGCACGACGACCATGGGCACGCGCACACGCCGCATGAAAGCGGCTGGGTGGCGTTGCTCCCGCTGGTCGTGCTGTCGGTGGGCGCGGTGTTCGCCGGCTGGGCGTTCCACACCCTGTTCGTCGGCGAAGGGCGCGAGGCGTTCTGGCGCGGCGCGATCTTCAACCTGCCGAGCAACCACGTGCTGGACACCGAGGGCAAGCTGCCCCCGCAGGTGGTCTGGGCCCCGCTGGCGGTGACCGCCACCGGCTTCGTGATCGCCTGGTTCACCTACATCCGCTACGAGGGCTTCGGCGCCCGGCTGGCCGCCCGCAAGGGCCCGCTGTGGACCTTCCTCTACAACAAGTGGTTCTTCGACGAGCTGTATGACGCCACCTTCGTGCGGGCCGCCAAGTTCCTGGGCGACCTGTTCTGGAAGGGCGGCGACCAGAAGCTGATCGACGGCCTCGGACCCAACGGGGTGTCGGCGGTGTCCTACGCCGTCGGCAAGGGGACCGGACGGCTGCAGACCGGCTACGTCTACCACTACGCCTTCGTCATGCTCCTCGGCGTGGCGGCCCTGCTCACCTACGCGCTGTACAGCTTCTGACCATGGCCGGCATCCTCTCCCTCACCACCTTCCTGCCGCTGGTCGGCGTCGCGGCGATCCTGCTGCTGCGGGTCGCGGGCAAGCCCGACGATCCGCGCACGGTCAACGGCGCCAAGTGGATCGCGCTCTGGACCACGGTCCTCACGCTGGTCCTGGCGGTCGCAGTCGTCTGCAAGTTCGACCCGACGCGGACCGACTTCCAGTTCCTGGAAGACGCCAACTGGTTCGCCGGCCTGCACTACCGCATGGGCGTCGACGGCATCTCGGTGCTGTTCGTGCTGCTGACGGCCTTCCTGATGCCGCTCTGCGTGGTGGCCAGCTGGAAGTCGATCGAGAACCGCGTGCTGGAATACATGATCGCCTTCCTGGTCCTGGAGACCCTGGTGATCGGCGTGTTCTGCGCGCTGGACCTGATCCTCTTCTACCTGTTCTTCGAGGGCCAGCTGATCCCGATGTTCCTGATCATCGGCATCTGGGGCGGCAAGAACCGGGTCTACGCGGCCTTCAAGTTCTTCCTCTACACCCTGCTGGGCTCGGTGCTGATGCTGGCGGCGATCCTGGGCATGATCCTGATCGCCCACACCTCGTCGATCCCGCAGCTGATGGCCTTCAAGTTCGCGCCGGCGGTGCAGACCTGGATGTGGCTGGCCTTCTTCGCCTCGTTCGCGGTGAAGATGCCGATGTGGCCGGTGCACACCTGGCTTCCGGACGCGCACGTCGAGGCGCCGACCGCGGGGTCGGTGATCCTGGCCGGCATCCTGCTGAAGATGGGCGGCTACGGCTTCATGCGTTTCTCGCTGCCGATGTTCCCCAACGCCAGCGCCCAGTTCGCGCCGCTGGTGTTCGGCCTGTCGGTGATCGCCATCGTCTACACCTCGCTGGTGGCGTTCCGGCAGACGGACATCAAGAAGCTGATCGCCTATTCCTCGGTCGCCCACATGGGCTTCGTCACCATGGGCATCTTCTCCGGCAACCTGCAGGGCGAGCAGGGTGCGCTGTTCCAGATGCTCAGCCACGGCCTGATCTCCGGCGCGCTGTTCCTCTGCGTGGGCGTGGTCTACGACCGCATGCACACCCGCGAGATCGCCTTCTATGGCGGTCTGGTGAACCGCATGCCGTGGTACGCGGCGGTGTTCATGCTGTTCACCATGGGCAACGTCGGCCTGCCCGGCACCAGCGGCTTCGTCGGCGAGATCCTGACCATGACCGGGGTCTACGGCGCCTCGACCTGGACGGCGCTGATCGCCGCCACCGGGGTGATCCTGTCGGCGGTGTATGCGCTCAGCCTCTATCGCCGCGTGGTGTTCGGCCAGATGACCAACCCGGCCCTGGCCGGCATCACCGACCTGGAGCGGCGCGAGGCGCTGATCTTCCTGCCGCTGATCATCGGCACCCTGTGGCTGGGCGTTCAGCCCAACGCGGTGTTCAACCTGACCAACGCCTCGGTCGACCACCTGGTGGCTGCGTTCAACGCGGCCGCCGGCAAGTAGGGCGCGCGACATGTCCTTCGATCTCCTCGCTCTCGCCGCGCCGGAGCTGATCCTAGCCGTCGGCGCGCTCTTGCTGCTGATGTTGGGCGCCTTCCTGGGCCGTGGCCCGGTGTTCTCGCTGGCCGCCGTGGCGGTGCTGGCGGCGGGCGCCGTGGCGGCCGCGGTGGGACCGTTCGGCCGCGCCTTCTCCGGCGGCCTGGTCGCCGATCAGATCTCCGCCTTCGCCAAGGTGGCGATCTACGCCGCCAGCGCCGTGGCCATCCCGCTGGGCGACGCCTGGATGGTCAAGCGCGGCACGGCCCGCTTCGAGTTCCCGGTGCTGGTGGTGCTGGCCGCGCTCGGCATGGGCATGATGGCCTCCGCCGGCGACCTGATCAGCCTCTACGTCGGCATCGAGCTGCATTCCCTGGCGCTGTATATCCTGGCCGCCTTCCAGCGCGACGACGCCAAGAGCTCCGAGGCCGGCCTGAAGTATTTCGTGCTGGGCGCCCTGTCGTCGGGGCTGCTGCTCTACGGCGCCTCGCTGATCTACGGCTTCGCCGGCTCGACCCGGTTCGACGTCATCGCCCATGTGGTGCAGGCGCACGCCGGCCCCGGCATCCTGTTCGGCCTGGTGTTCCTGATCTGCGGCCTGGCCTTCAAGGTCTCCGCCGCCCCGTTCCACATGTGGACGCCCGACGTCTACGAGGGCGCGCCGACGCCGATCGTCGGCTTCTTCGCCGGCGCGCCGAAGATCGCCGCCATGGTGCTGCTGGCCCGGGTGCTCAGCGAAGGCTTCGGCGCCGACATCGAACAGTGGCGTCAGGTGCTGGCGCTGATCGCGCTCGCCTCGGTGGCGGTCGGCGCCTTCGCCGGCCTGGCGCAGAAGAACCTCAAGCGCCTGTGGGCCTATTCCTCGATCGCCAACATCGGCTACGCCCTGGTGGGCCTGGCCGCCGGCGGGCAGGCGGGCGTGCAGTCGATGCTGATGTTCATGGTGCTCTACACCATCGACGTCACCGGCTTCTTCGCCTGCCTGGCGGCGCTGAGCCGCGACGGCAAGCCGATGGAGACCATGGACGACATGGCCGGCCTGATGCGCGAGCGTCCGGGCCTGGCCCTGGCGATGACCGCCTTCTCGCTGTCGGCCCTGGGCCTGCCGCCGTTCAGCGGCTTCTTCGGCAAGTTCTACGTGTTCAAGGCGGCGATCGGCGCCGGCGGCTACATGCCGGCGGTGGCGGTGGCGGCCCTGGTCGGCTCGGTCGTGGCGGCCTTCTACTACCTGCGCCTGATCAAGGTGATGTGGCTGGACGCGGCGCCAGGGACCACCGACGCCCCGGCCGGCGGCGCGCGGGTGGTGGCCTACGCCACGGCGCTGTTCGCCATGCCGGTGGTGCTGGTCGCGCTGAAGCTGCTGGACGTGTCGTCCGCCGCCGCCGCGGCCGGCCTGGGCCTGCACTAGTGATCCTGTCCGATCCCAGAGGGCTCTAGCCGGATGGCGTTCCCGCCGATCGAGGCGCTGGACGAGATCGACTCCACCAACGCCGAGGCGCGGCGGCGGGCCGAGGCGGGCGCCATCGGCCCGATCTGGATCACCGCCACGCGCCAGACCGCGGGGCGCGGCCGGCGGGGCCGCAGCTGGGAAACCGGCGGCGGCAACCTCGCCGCCACCCTGCTGACCATCACCCACAAGCCGGCCGCCGAGGCGGCGCAGGTGTCCTTCGTGGCCGCCCTGGCGGTGGCCGACCTGGCCGCGACCTATGTGCCCCGCGCCCTGGTCGCGCTGAAGTGGCCGAACGACCCGATGATCGCCGGGCGCAAGGCCAGCGGCGTGCTGGTGGAGTCCGGCGCGCATCCGGCCGGGGGCCTGTGGCTGGCGGTCGGCATCGGGGTGAACCTGGCCACGCCGCCGGAACAGGCCGAGCGGCCGGCCACCGCCTTCGCCGAGCACATGGCCGGTCCGCCGCCGCCGCCGCTGGAGGCGCTGGGGGTGCTGGCCGAGGCGTTCGAGCGCTGGCGCGTCCTGTGGGAGAGCGCCGGCTTCGCCGCGATCGCCGACGCCTGGACGCAGCGCGCCATGGGGCTGGGCGAGGCCTGCACCGCGCGCCTGGCCAACGAGACGGTGGAAGGCGTCGCCGAGGGGCTGGACGCCGACGGCGCGCTGCGGCTGCGGCTGGCCGGCGGTGAGTTGCGGCGCATCACCGCCGGCGACGTGTTTTTCGGGAGCGCCTGATGCTGCTGGCCATCGAACAGGGCAACACCAACACCCTCTTCGCCGTGCACGACGGCGAGACCTGGATCGCCCAGTGGCGGGCGGCGACCGAGGCCACGCGCACGGCGGACGAATACGCCGTCTGGCTGTCGCAGCTGCTGTCCATGGCCGGCCTGGCCCTGGGGGCGCTGGACGGCTGCATCATATCCAGCGTGGTGCCGCAGTCGATCTTCAACCTGCGCAACCTGTCGCGCCGCTATCTGCACGTCGAGCCGATGGTGATCGGCGAGAACGTCGACCTGGGCATCGAGATCCGCATCCAGAAGCCCTCCGAGGCTGGCGCCGACCGGCTGGTGAACGCCATCGGCGCACACATCACCTATCCCGGGGCGCTGCTGATCATCGATTCCGGGACGGCCACCACCTTCGACGTGGTCGCCGCGGACGGCGCCTTCGAGGGCGGCGCCATCGCGCCGGGCATCAACCTGTCGATGCAGGCCCTGCACAACGCCGCCGCGCGCCTGCCGCGGGTGGCGATCCAGAAGCCCCAGGCGGTGATCGGCACCGACACCGTCTCGGCCATGCAGTCGGGGGTGTTCTGGGGCTACATCTCCCTGATCGAGGGCCTGATCCGGCGGATCAAGGACGAGTTCGGCAAGCCCATGACGGTAATCGGCACCGGGGGCGTCGCCAGCCTGTTCGAGAACGCCACCACCGCCATCGATCGCTGGGATCACGATCTGACCATCCTGGGGATGCTCGAAATCTATCGGCGCAATCCCCATTTCGGGAAACAATGACAAAATCAAAGCAAGACGAACTCGTCTTCCTGCCGCTCGGCGGCTCGAACGAGATCGGCATGAACTTCAATCTGTACGGTTTCGGCCCGCCCGACGCCCGCAAGTGGATCGTCGTCGACCTGGGGGTCACCTTCGGCGACCAGACCACGCCCGGCGTCGAGATCATCCTGCCGGACCCGACCTTCATCGAGGACCACGCCGACGACATCCTCGGCATCGTGCTGACCCATGCGCACGAGGACCACATCGGCGCCGTGGCCTGGCTGTGGCCCAGGCTGAAGGCGCCGCTCTACGCCACGCCCTTCACCGCCTTCCTGCTGCGCGAGAAGCTGCGCGAGGCGGACCTGCTGGGCGAGGCGAAGATCACCGAGGTGCCGCTGGGCGGCACCATCCAGCTGGGCCCGTTCGAGGTCAGCCTGCTGACCCTGACCCACTCGATCCCCGAGCCCAACGGCCTGGCGATCAGGACGCCGCTCGGCACCATCCTGCACACCGGCGACTGGAAGATCGACCCCGATCCCCTGACCGGCGCGCCCACCGACGAGGACGCCATCCGCCGCCTGGGCGACGAGGGCGTGCTGGCCATGGTCTGCGATTCCACCAATGTGTTCGTGGACGGCGAGGCCGGCTCCGAGGGCATGGTGCGCGAGACGCTGAACGCCCTGATCGGCCAGCTGAAGGGCAAGGTGGCCGCAGCCTGCTTCGCCTCCAACGTGGCGCGTATGGACAGCATCATCCGCGCCGCCCAGGCCAACGACCGCCGGGTCTGCCTGGTGGGCCGCTCGATGATCCGCATGGCCGCCGCGGCCCGTTCGGTGGGGCTGCTGCAGGGCGTGCAGCCGTTCATCTCCGACGCCGAGGCCGGCTATTTCCCGGCCGACAAGGTGCTTTACCTGTGCACCGGCAGCCAGGGCGAGGCGCGGGCCGCCCTGTCGCGCGTGGCGGATGGCTCGCACAGCCACGTGAACCTGGGGCAGGGCGACAGCGTGGTGTTCTCCTCGCGGGTGATCCCCGGCAACGAGGTGCCGATCCGCAACCTGCAGAACAAGCTCGCCGACCGCGGGGTGCGGCTCTACACCGAGCGCGACCACCCGGGCATCCACGTCTCCGGCCACCCGTGCCGCGACGAGCTGAAGCGCATGTACCAATGGGCCCGCCCGCAGATCGCGGTGCCGACCCACGGCGAGCGCCGCCACCTGCTGGAGCACGTGGCCCTGGCCAGGGACCTGCAGGTGCCGCAGGCCATCGCCCCGCGCAACGGCGACATGGTGCGCCTGGCCCCCGGCCAGGTGGCGATCATCGACGAGGTGCCGGCCGGGCGGCTGTATGTCGACGCCGGCATGGTCACGCCGGAGAACGGCGAGGCGCTGCGCGAACGCCGCCACATCGCCTTCAACGGCATGCTCACCGTCGCCGTGGCGCTGGACGCCAAGGGGCGCATCGCCTCCGGGCCGCAGGTCCGCGCGCTGGGCCTGCCCGGCGACGAGGACGACGAGCTGGAGGACCTGCTGGACGAACTGGCCGACGAGGCCGAGACGGCGCTCAAGAAACTGTCGTCCGAACAGCGTAGCGATGACGACCAGGTCGAGACCGCGCTGAGCCGCGCGGTGAAGAAGGCGGCCTATCGCATCTGGGAGCGGCGTCCGGTGGTGGAGACGACGGTGCTGAGACTGTGACCCTGATCGTCGCCGGCGCCACCGGCTATGGCGTCTGGCCGTCCAACACCCTGGGCGGCCTGCGCCGCTGCCTCGACGCGCCGGTCGACGGGGTCGAGATCGACGTGCAGATCACCGCCGACGGCCAGGTGGTGGCGCATCACGACTATCGCCTCAGCCGCCGCCAGACCCGCCTCGACGGCGCCTGGCTGACCGGCGCCGGGCCGGTGATCAGGCACACCGCCCTGGCCGAGCTGCAGCGCTATGACGTCGGGGCCACCCGCCCGGACAAGGCCGACGATCCTGAGCATCCCCAGCGCGAGCACTGGGACAACGAGCCGGTCCCGACTTTGGACGCCCTGTTCGAAGCGCTGAAGGCGGCGTCCGGGCCGCGGCGGCTGTTCTACATCGAGATCAAGACCGACCCCACCGATCCGGACCTGGCGCCCGAGCCGATCGCCTTCACCGACGCCGTGGTCGCCGCCATCACCGCGCATGACTATGTCGAGCACGCCAAGATCATCGCCTTCGACTGGCAGGTGCTGCGTCGCACGGCGGCCCTCAACCCGGCGATCGCCACCGCCCACCTGACCATCCCCCGCCGCCTGGCCGGCGACGCCCTGGGCGCCGAGGGCGAGGCCTCGCCGTGGTTCGACGGCTTCGACGCCCACCGCCACGGCGGCTCCGACCTGGCGGCGATCAAGGCCCACGGCGGCATGGAATGGTCGCCGTACTACACCGACGTCACCCCCGAGCGCGTGGCCGAGGCGGCGCGCCTGGGCCTGAAGGTCGGCCCCTGGGGCCTGAACCACGCCGCGGACATCGCCCGGATGCAGGCGCTGGGCGTCTGGAGCGCCACGGTGGCCGGGCCGGCCTGGGGGCGGTGAACTTCCATCTCTCTGTCATCCCGGAATCCGCGAAGCGGATATCCGGGACCGCGGCAGGCGCCAGCGCACGACCCACCAACCGAAAGATCGGCGTTTCCGGCGGTCCCGGACAAGGCGCTGCGCGCCTTTCCGGGATGACAGAAGGGAAGGGCCCATGGGCCTACCCCGCCGCCCGTTGCTCTCCGGCGCTCAGCCCGCCGAACCGTCGCTCACGCCGGCGGAAGTCCTCCACCGCGGCGGCGAAGCCGGCCTCGGTGAAGTCCGGCCACAGGGTGTCGGTGAACCACAGTTCGGCGTAGGCGCATTCCCACAGCAGGAAGTCGGAGAGGCGCTTTTCGCCGCCGGTGCGGATCATCAGGTCCACGGCCTCGGCGTCGGCGGCGCCGGCCACCAGGCGGCTGAAGGCGTCCAGCGCCGGGCCGGTCGCGACGGCGGCGGGGAGGGCCCGCCAGTCGTTGGCGGCGCGGACGATCTCCTCGCGGGCGGAATAGTCGATGGCGATGCGCAGGTGCAGCCGCCGCCCGCCGGCGCTGGCGGCCTCGACCGCCTCGATGGCCTGCACCAGGCTGGGCGGCAGGCGGTCGCGGCGGCCGATCAGGGTCAGGCGCGCGCCGCTCTCGACGAACCTGCGCGCGTCGCTGCGCAGATAGGCGTCCAGCAGCATCATCAGCCCGTCGACCTCGACCTGCGGCCGGTTCCAGTTGTTGGCCGAGAATGCGAACAGGGTGAGCGTGGTCACGCCGAGGTCGGGGGCGGCCTCGACGATGCGGCGCACGGTCTGCACGCCGGCCTTGTGGCCGAGGCCGCGCGGCAGGCCGCGGCGGGTGGCCCAGCGGCCGTTGCCGTCCATGCTGATGGCGACGTGGAAGGGTTGGGTCATCGCGGCATCCTCAGCTCGGCGCGAGGCCGGGGTTGGCGAGGGGGTTGGCGGCGGGGTCGGCGGCGCCGGCCTTGGCGGCCGCGGCGGCGTCGCGCACCACCTGTTCCAGCACCGCCAGGTAGTCCAGATAGCGGGCGCGGCCGGCGTCGGTGATGCGGCAGACGGTCAGCGGCCGGGCGCCCTCGAAGCGCTTGATCACCTCGACCAGGCCGCCCTCCTGCAGCGCCGCCAGATGCCGGCTGAGGTTTCCGTCGGTGAGGTCGCACAGCCGTCGCAGGTCGCCGAACGCCAGGCCCCGGGGCTGGCCGATCAGCGAGGTCAGCACCCCCAGGCGCGCACGCTCGTGGATCAGTCGGTCGAGGCCGTCGTAGGCGTAGCGGCCGCTCTCGCCCGCCGGGTCCTGAGGCGTCGGCACGGGATCAGTCATCGCCGCCTCCCGCCGACAGCCGCAGCACCGCGGCCACCAGCACCTGGCCCACGCCGAACGGCGCGGCCATGGTCCAGGGGGCGAGCGCCTGAACGCCGCCGCCGAGGGCGAGGCACAGCAGCCCGGTTCCCAGGTACCAGCAGCCCACCAGCAGCATCGGCCGGGGCAGGAACCGGCAGGAGGCGAAGACGCCGAGGCCGAACAGGATCTGCCACAGGCCGGGCAGCATCCACAGGCTCTGCGGCGCGGCGCTGGCAAGGATCGCCGTGAGGGCGCCCCCAGCGACGGCCGCCGGCAGGAACTGTTCCACCGCGGCGCGGATCATGTCGTTGGCCAGGTGCACGTGCAGCCGGCGCGAGCGGCCGACCATCTCCACCCCGATCACCGCCGCCGAGACGGTGGCGACGGCGATCCACAGCGCCAGCCAGGCCGTGGTCTGGGCGGCCGGATGGATCAGCCAGCGCTGCTGCGCCAGGCCGGCCAGGGCCGCCACGGCGCCGGTGACGGCGAACGTGGCCGGGCCATAGCCGCGGAATTCCGTGGCCTTGGCCATCTGGTTTCGGATGGCGCTGATCTGGGCGAGCGCCCGGTCGAAGTCGCTCATGCGCGGCGGAGTCCCTCGTGCTTTGCAATGCAAAGTATACTGCGATGCAAGGTGTGTCGAGAGGGCCCATTGCCTGACGGTGGGGAGGGGGCTTATGCGCTGCTCGAAACCGGAGACTTGGCCATGATCGGCAAACTGAACCACGTGGGCGTCGCCACCCCGTCCATCGAGGAATCCTGGAAGCTGTACCGCGACGTGCTGGGCGTGCCCGCCGACCGCATCACCGAGCGCAGGGCCCTGCCGGAGCAGGGGGTGTGGGTGTCGTTCGTCAACCTGCCCAATTCGCAGATCGAGCTGATCGAGCCCTACGGCGAGGCCTCGCCGATCCACGGCTTCCTGGCCAAGAACCCCAAGGGCGGCCAGCACCACGTGTGCTTCGAGGTCCCCGACATCATCGCCGCGCGCGACGAGATGCGGGCCAAGGGAGCCACCGTGCTCGGCACCGGCGAACCGAGGATGGGCGCCCATGGGGTTCCCGTGATATTCGTGCATCCGAAGGACATGGGTGGGGTCCTCGTCGAACTGATGGCCGAGCCCGAGCACGCACACTGATGATCCTGCCCCTGCCTACCAACATCGCCATCTTCCTGACCATCTGGTGGACGGTGCTGTTCTGCGTCCTGCCGCTGGGCTCGACCAGCCATCATGAGGCGGGGATCCCGGTGCCGGGCGGCGGGGACCCGTCCTCGCCGGTGAACCCCAACCTGCGCCGCAAGTTCATCACCACCACCTGGGTCTCGGCCCTGGTGTTCGCGGCGTTCTGGCTGGTGCTGTACTTCCACCTGATCCACCTGCCGGACCCGTCGCAGATCTAAGCGCGGGGCGAGGAAAGTGGGTCCGGTTTTCCGCCCGCGACCCGCTCCGTGATCCAAGCTGCGCGGAACCACGGCCGCGCGTTGCCAACCGCGGGCGGCCAGGGCTATCTCGGCGTCCCGCTGATCCAGAGGATGCCTCATGCGCCTGTCGCGCTATTTCCTGCCTGTCCTGAAGCAGACCCCTTCGGAGGCGCAGATCCCGTCGCACCGGCTGATGCTGCGCGCGGGGATGCTGCGCCAGGAGGCGGCGGGGATCTACGCCTGGCTGCCGCTGGGCCACCGGGTGCTGAAGAAGATCGAGCAGATCGTGCGCGAGGAGATGGACCGCGCCGGCGCCATCGAACTCCTGATGCCGACCCTGCAGCTCGCCGACCTGTGGCGCGAGAGCGGCCGCTACGACGACTACGGCAAGGAGATGCTGCGCATCACCGACCGGCACGAGCGCGAGCTGCTGTTCGGCCCGACCAACGAGGAGATGGTCACCGAGATCTTCCGGGCCTATGTCCACTCGTACAAGGACCTGCCGAAGAACCTCTACCACATCCAGTGGAAGTTCCGGGACGAGCAGCGGCCCCGGTTCGGGGTGATGCGCGGGCGCGAGTTCCTGATGAAGGACGCCTATTCCTTCGATCTCGACGAAGCCGGCGGGCGTCGTTCGTACAACCAGATGTTCGTCGCCTACCTGCGCACCTTCGCGCGCATGGGGCTGACGGCGATTCCGATGAAGGCCGAGACCGGGCCGATCGGCGGCGACCTCAGCCACGAGTTCATCGTCCTGGCCGAGACCGGCGAGAGCGCGGTGTTCTGCGACAGGCGGGTGCTGGACCTGCCGATCCCGGACGCCGGCGTGGACTACGAAGGCGACCTGACGCCGATCATCAAGCAATGGACCACCCTCTACGCCGCCACCGAGGACGTGCACGACGCCGCGCGGTACGAATCGGAGGTTTCCGAGGACAATCGGATGACCGCGCGCGGCATCGAGGTCGGCCAGGTGTTCTTCTTCGGCGACAAATACTCCAAGCCCATGAAGGCCAACGTCACCGGCCCCGACGGCGTCGACCGGCCGGTGCAGATGGGAAGCTATGGGGTCGGGGTCTCGCGCCTGGCCGGGGCGATCATCGAGGCCTGCCACGACGACGACGGCATCATCTGGCCCGAGGCGGTCGCCCCGTTCGGCGTCGGCATCATCAATCTGCGCCCCGGCGATGCGGAGACCGACGCGGCCTGCGCCAAGGCCTATGAGGTTCTGACCGTGGCCGGCAAGGAACCGCTGCTGGACGACACCGACGAGCGGCCGGGCGGCAAGTTCGCCACCATGGACCTGATCGGCCTGCCCTGGCAGCTGATCGTCGGCCCGCGCGGGCTGAAGGACGGGGTGGTGGAGCTGAAGCGCCGGTCCACCGGCGAGCGCCGCACCCTGTCGCTCGACGATGCGTTGACGGCGATCGCGGGGTGAGCGCGCCTTCCGACACCCTGGCGGGGGCGACAGCCCGGGAGCGGGAGCGCGCGGCGCTGATCGCCCCGGCGCCGCCGTTCAGCGCCTGGGAACGGAACATCGCCGGCCGCTACCTGCGCGCCAAGCGCAGCCAGGGCGGGGTGGCCCTGATCTCGATCATCGCCTACGTCGGCATCACCCTGGCGGTGGCGGTGCTGATCATCGTCATGTCGGTGATGAACGGCTTCCGCAGCGAACTGATCAGCAAGATCCTGGGCTTCAACGGCCATGTCTACGTGATGGGCGATGGCCTTTCGCCCGAGGCGCGCGACCAGATGGTCAAGCGCATCCGCACCCTGCCCGGGGTGATCCAGGCCGAGCCGGTGGTGGAGACCCAGGCGCTGGCCCAGGGACCCCTGGGCGCGGCCGGGGCCATCGTCCGCGGCGTCGAGCCGTCGGACCTGGCGGCCACCCGCATCGTCTCCGACCACATCAAGCCGGGCAGCCTGAAGGGCTTCGGCGAGGGCGAGGACGGCGGCGACGTGGTGATCGTCGGGACCAAGCTGGCCGAGAGCCTGGGCGTCGGCGTCGGCGACCCGATCTCGATCACCTCGCCGTCGGGCGGGGCCACGGCGTTCGGCACCCTGCCGACGCGCAAGACCTATACCGTGGGCGGCCTGTTCACCGTGGGCATGAGCGAATACGACCAGGCCTTCGTCTACATGCCGCTCAGCCAGGCGCAGCTGTTCTTCGGCCGCGGCACGGCGGTGGACTTCATCGAGGTCAATCTCGACGACCCGGACAAGGTGGCCGCGGTCACCCCGCTGCTGCGCCCGATCGTCGGCGCCAACACGCCGATCACCGACTGGACCGAGAAGAACAAGAACTTCTTCGAGGCGCTGATGGTCGAGCGCAACGTGATGGGCCTGATCCTGGCCTGCCTGGTGGTGATCGCGGCGATGAACATCATCTCCGGCCTGATCATGCTGGTGAAGAACAAGAGCCGCGACATCGCCATCCTGCGCACCATGGGCGCCAGCCGCGGGGCGATCTTGCGCATCTTCCTGATGGCCGGAGCGACCATCGGCGTGCTGGGCACCTTCACCGGCCTGCTGCTGAGCGTGCTGTTCTGCGCCAACATCGAGGCGATCCAGACGCTGGTGGAGAATGTGACCGGCCAGAAGGTGTTCAACGCCGACGTCTATTTCCTGGCCCACGTGCCGGCCAAGCTCGACTGGGGCCAGGTGGTGATCGTGGCGGTCGGCTCGACCGCCGCGGCCTTCGTCGCCAGCGTGTTCCCGGCCTGGCAGGCCTCGCGCCTCGATCCGGTCGAGGCTCTGCGCTATGAGTGAGCCGGTCCTGCGCATCCGCGGCCTGCACCGCGACTACGTCACCGGCGACCGCACCCTGTCGGTGCTGAAGGGCGCCGACCTGGACATCTTCCCGGGGCAGATCGTCGGCCTGGTCGGCCCGTCCGGCTCCGGCAAGTCCTCGCTGCTGCACGCCGCCGGCCTGCTGGAGCACCCCACGGCCGGGACCATCGAGATCGGCGGCCAGGCCTGCGGCGAACTTGGGGAGCGGGCGCGCACCCGCATCCGCCTGGCCAAGATCGGCTTCGTCTACCAGTTCCATCACCTGCTGCCGGAGCTGACGGCGCTGGACAATGTCGCCCTGCCGAACCTGATCGGCGGCCGAGGCCAGCGCGAGGCGCGCGCCCGGGCCCGCGAGCTGTTGACCCGGCTGGGCCTTGCCGAGCGTCTCGACCACCAGCCGGCGCAGCTCTCCGGCGGCGAGCAGCAGCGGGTGGCCGTCGCCCGGGCCCTGGCCAACAGCCCGCGCCTGCTGCTGGCGGACGAACCCACCGGCAACCTCGATCCGGACACCTCCACCCAGGTGTTCAAGGCGCTATATGACCTGGTGCGCGCCACCGGGGTGGCCGCCCTGATCGCCACCCACAACCTCGAGCTGGCCCAGCACATGGACCGGGTCGTGCGGCTGAAGGACGGGGCGCTGGTCGAACTGCAGCGCAAGAAGGCCTGAACCGATGCCGATCCGTGCGGTGGTGTTCGATGTCGGCGAGACCCTGGTCGACGAGACCCGGCAGTGGGGGGAGATGGCCGACTGGCTGGGGGTCACCCGCTTTACCCTGTTCGCGGCCATGGGGGCGGTGATCGAACGGCGGTGGCATCACCGGCGAGTGTTCGAGATCGCCGCCCCGGGGCGGGACCTCGAAGCGGAGTTCGCAAAGCGTCGCGCCTCCGGCTGGCGCTACCGGTTCGAGCCGGGCGACTTCTATCCCGACGCCATTCCCTGCCTGAACGCCCTCAAGGCCGCGGGCCTGAGAATCGGCCTGGCCGGCAACCAGCCCGCCGAGGCGGAAGCCGCCCTGGCCGAGGCCCAGGTTCCCGCCGACTTCATCGCCGCCTCGGAGCGCTGGGGCGTGGAAAAGCCGTCGCAGGCCTTCTTCGACAAGGTGGTCGAGGCGGCGGGCTTTCCGGCGGCGGAGATCGCCTATGTCGGCGACCGGCTGGACAACGACGTGCTACCCGCCGGCGCCGCCGGCATGACCTCGGTGTTCATCCGGCGCGGGCCCTGGGGCTTCATCCACGCAGACTGGCCGGAGGCGGCGCAGGCGGATCATCGCATCGACAGCCTGGCGCAGCTGCCGGCGCTGCTCGGGGCGGCTCAGCCGGCGTAGTCGCCCAGCGCCGCGATCAGGCCGTCGACACGGCCGGCCCAGCGCGCGCGATACGGGCGAGCGGCGAAGATCGGCTGGCGCACCTGGGCGGCGCTGGCGCTGCGCACCGGCCGCTTGGCGCGGTGGAACGACAGGCACGCCGGATCCCACGGCAGGCCGCAGGCGTCGGTCACCAGCCAGCGGATCGCCGCCTCCGGTTCGGCGACCAGCCGCGCGTGCGCGACCTCGACCATCAGGCCCGGCCGGTGTGCGCGCCAGTGGTCGACCAGCCCGCGATAGGCCCGATAGGCGACGGCGATGTCGACCAGGTCGTAGAGAGTCTCGTTGCCGCTGGCGAACAGCTGGCGATAGCAGCCCAGGGCGGTCTCCACCGGGTCGCGCACGGCGTGCAGGATCACCGCCCGGGGAAACATCGCCCGCATCAGGTCCGGCCGCAGGTGGTTCTCCAGGGTCTTGTCGACGGGCCGCCGTTCGCCGTCCCACCCGGACCGGCGCAGCGCCGCCAGATAGGCCTCGCGCGCGGCAAGCAGGTCCTCGCCGTGGGCGTCCAGCGCCTGGCCGAGGGCCGCGGTCTCGCCGAGCCCCTGGACCTGCGGATGGGCGGCGAGGATCTGCTCCACCAGGGTCGAGCCGCACCGGGGCATGCCGACGATGAAGATCGGCACCGGACCGGTCGCGTCAGGCAGGGGCGGGGGCGCCGTGCGCGCCCGAGCAGTCCTGGCCGCGGCGTCATAATCGGCCTGCACGGCGGCGGGGCGCCGGTCCGCAGGCCCGGCCATCAAGGCGGCGCGCCTGGCCTCGTTGCCGGCGGCGTAGGCCGCGAAGGCGGCGTCGTCGCGGCCCGCCGCGTCGTGCACGGCGGCGGCGGCGAAGGCGAGGGGGGCGAGGTCGTCGCCGGTCGCCCGCCGGGCGGCGGCCTCCAGGTCGGCCAGGCCGGCGGCGTCGACACCGGCCGGTGACAGCATCGCCAGGCGGACCAGGGCGGCCAGGCGCGGACCGGCCTGGCGCGCCAGACGCCGGTAGACCTCGGCGGCCTCCTCAGTCTGGCCGAGGATGGCCAGGGCGGTGGCGAGGTTGAAGGCGGTCTCCGCCGCGTCCGGCCGCAGCGCCAGGGCCCGGGCGAAGGCGTCGGCCGCCTCGTCCCAGCGCTGCAGCGACTGGGCTGCGGCGCCCAGGTTGTGCCAGGCGGCGAAGTGGCCGGGCTCCAGGCCGACGACCCGCCTCAGCCAGGTCTGCGCCTCATCGAACCGGCCAAGCCGCAGGGCGATCACGGCGCGGGAATAGGGGGCGCGGAAGTCGCTCGGCGCCAGGCGCTCGGCCTCCGCATAGGCGGCCTCGGCGTCCGCGAGCCGGCCCGCGGCATAGGCGCCGGCGGCCCGGGTCAGCAGGTCGCTCAGGTCGGGGGAGGGCGTCGGCGGCGGATGCGACATCGACCGGACTTGGCGGGCAAGGGCCGCGCGCCGTCAAGCGACGCGGCCCCCCGCGGTCAGCGGAAGCGGTACTGGAACTCCAGCCCGTAGGTGCGCGGCTCGATCAGGCTGGCCTCGGTGTCGACCACCTGGGCCGCGCCGGGGTCGGTGACCAGCAGGCCGTGGGCCTGGTCGAAGGCCACCTTGTTGGTCACGTTGTTGATGAAGCCGATCACGCTGTAGCGGTTGTCCTTGTCGCTCCAGACGGCTCGCAGGTTCAGCAGGGAATAGGCCGGGGCCCGGTTGTACGAGCGGTTGAACACCGAGTCGTACTCCGAATCCCGCCAGGTGTAGGTGCCGCTGAGCGCCAGGTTCCCGGCCTCGGTGCGGATCGTGTAGATCGCGTTCAGCGACAGCTTGTTGCGCGGCGCCTCCGGCAGGGTCGCCCCGGTGAGGTTCTGGGTGCCGGCGACCGTGCAGCCGCTGGTGTTCACGCCCGGCTCCAGGGCGTTCGGGTCGTTGGTGTCCTGGAAGCAGTTGCCGCCTGTGCTGGCGATCTTGGTCGACAGATAGGCGTAGTTCAGGCTGATGGTCAGCGGATCGATCGGCTGCCACACGCCCTCCAGCTCGAAGCCGTAGTTGTGCACCAGCGGGATGTTGAACACCGTGGTGATGATGTTGCCGGAGTTCGCGTCGAAGCTGCCCAGCGGCTGCTGGTCGTTGTAGTAGTTGTAGTAGAACAGCGCGGCGTTGACCTGCAGCTTGCGGCCGAACACCTGCTTCAGGCCGAGCTCATAGGCGTCGACCGTCTCGGGCAGGGTCTCGGGGAAGGCGGCGATGGTGCCGGAGTTGAACCCGCCGGTCTTGTAGCCGCGGCTGTACTTGAAATAGGCGAGGGTGCCGTCCTGCGGCGTCCACGAGACCCCGGCGGTGCCGGTCAGGGCGTGCCAGGTGGCGTCCAGCGGCCGCGAGATTCGGCCCGTCGCCGGATCGAACGAACAGGCGCCGGCCCCCGGATAGCCGCCCGTGGGCTGCGCCGGGCAGGAGGTGGCGTCGATGGCCGGGGTGTTGGCGCCGAAGGTGTTCACCCCCATCCCCAGGCCCTCGGCGTTGAACAGCACGACGCGGTAGCTCTCCACGCCGACCTTGTGGTCGTCGTTGTAGCGCAGGCCGAAGGTGAACTTCAGCTGCTTGTTCACCTGCCAGTCGGCCTGGCCGAAGGCGGCGTAGGAGTCCTCCTTCAGGCGGGTGTCGGTATAGTAGGAGACGCCGCCCGGATTGGGCGCGGCGGCGATGATCGACGGCGTGCCCGGGACCCCGAGCAGCGGCAGCAGCCCGGCGAGTTCGACCGGCGAGGACACCTGCGCCTGGCTGGGGTCGCTGATGGTCACCGGCTGATCGTAGTTCTCGTGGTACCAGTAGAGGCCGCCGATCCACTGCAGGGGTCCGTCGCCGGTCGACGAGACGTCGAACTCGTGGCTGAAGAACTGCTCGTCCTCGATGAAGCTGAACTTGGTGTGCGCCGGATTGACCGTCAGGTTCTGGGTGCAGCCGGCGGTGTTGCTGGCGAACAGGGCCAGGCAGGCGGCGTTGGCCGTGGTCGGTCCGGCCAACCGATAGGACTGCACGGCGCTGGAGAGGCCGTCTGAATTGAGCCAGGGCGCTTCCAGGTCGTAGTAGAACTTCTGGTATCCGAACAGGTACTTAACGTCGAATCCTGAGCCGTGGTAGGTCAGCGAGCCGGCGGCCTGCAGGTTGCTGCGCTGGTCGGCGCTGGACTTCTGGTCGGCGTCGAAGGTGCGGATGTTCAGGCCCGAGGGGTTGGTGGCGATGGTGTTGGCCAGGGTCACCACGCTGCCC
Organism: Caulobacter sp. KR2-114; assembly: GCF_049446115.1. Classification (NCBI taxonomy): domain Bacteria; kingdom Pseudomonadati; phylum Pseudomonadota; class Alphaproteobacteria; order Caulobacterales; family Caulobacteraceae; genus Caulobacter; species Caulobacter sp. KR2-114. The sequence continues at coordinate 450,107 of NZ_JBMSEC010000002.1, read as the reverse complement.
GGCACGATGGTGTCGGGCGCGCTGGCGCAGCCCAGGCCGCCGGATCCGCCCGTCACGCCGCACAGGCCGAAGTTCTGGTTGGGGAACAGGCTGTTGTAGAACTCGCGGGTGTCCAGCGGCCCGATCTGGGTCTGGGTGTGATAGGTGACCTTGTAGTCGCTGGTCGCCAGCTTGGCCCACCAGTCCCACTTGTCGCCGAAGTCGCCCGAGAGCTGGCCCTCGATGTGATAGCTGTGGCCGTTGCCGCCCTGGGCGATCGAGCCGCCTTCCGACGGGCCGTTGAGGTTGTGGTAGTAGCCGCCGTTCTGCCAGCTGTAGTTGCCGCCCAGGCGGAACCGCACGTGGTCGTTCAGCGGCCCGGACACCGCGCCTTCGACGAAGTACTTGCCGTAGTTGGCCACCCCGCCGCGCACCTCGGCCTGGAAGTCATGCGTCGGTCGCTTGGAGATGTAGTTGATCGCCCCGCCGTCGGCGTTGCGGCCATAGAGGGTGCTCTGCGGGCCGCGCAGGACCTCGACCTGGTCGACGAACAGGGAGTCGTTCTGCAGGATGGTCGAGGCGTTGGCCCCGCCGTAGACCCCGTCCACATAGACCGCGACGCCGGATTCCGTGGCCAGGTTGTCGGTCTGGCGGCCGACGCCGCGCATGTACGGCCGGTTGTTGATGGTGGTGTACGACAGGCCCGGGGTGAAGTTGGTCAGGTCCTGCACCGAGGAGATGCCCAGCAGGTCGCGTTGCTTGGCGGAATAGGCCGACACCGCGACCGCCACGCTCTCCAGCTTCTGTTCGCGCTTCTCGGCGACCACCACGACCTCGCCGACCGAAACGGTGGCCTGCTGCGTGGTGTCCTGCGCCCCGGCGTCCGCCGCCTGCGCCGTCGATGCCATGGAATTCAGAAAAAAGGCGGCCGCCATCGTGGACGCGCCGCACAATAAAGTGCGCCTCATCTAGAAAATCCTCCCAGTGTAGACGCCGCCGGGTCTGTCGCCTGCGTCGCGTCGGGAAGAAGTCTGAGCCCTTGTGTGCTCAGTGGTCAAGCAGTCCCGGCGCCGTCGGCGAACTGTGTGCAATCATGTCCGAAGTGTAGTGGCTTCGTTTCACGAATGAAACCTGTGTGACGATGCGGGAACCTGGAACAAGCGTGGCAATATTGTGCAGGCGGGCGGCTGGGCGTCAGCGCCGCGAATCAACCTTCAAAACCGCGGCGCTTGGCGACGTGAGAACAAAATGGCAACAAGAACAAAGGCGGTACAAGCGGCCATAGGAAGGGTTCTCCCCATGATTCAGTTGATGCGCGACGGTCTGGCGCTTGCGTCGGTGGCGAGCTTCGTTTGGATGATCTGCCAGGTGGCCCAGCTGGCGGGATGAGTCGTCCTCCCGCGAGGATCGGGCGCGCCGGCGTGGCGGCGTGGCGATGGTTGATTTAAGCGCGTTCAAGAAGGATGGGGCGGCCTCGCCGGAGGGCGATGCGCTGCCTGCGGCCAGCCTCTCGGACGCCTTCGTGCATCTGCGGGTCCGCTCGGCCTATTCCCTGCTCGAAGGGGCGATCAAGGCTGACTATGTGGCGGGCCTAGCCTCGGGGGCGGGGATGCCCGCGGTGGCCATTGCCGACCGCACCAATCTCTGCGCGGCGCTGGAGTTCTCGGTCAGCTGCAAGGACGCCGGGGTCCAGCCGATCATCGGCTGCGCCCTGCCGGTCAAGGGCATCGGCGAACGGCGGCCCGAGCGCTGGGCGCGCCAGCCCACCGTGGTGCTGCTGGCCCAGAGCGAGACCGGCTATCTGAACCTCAGCGAGCTGTCGTCGGCCGCTTACATGGACATCGAGCCGAACGAGGAGCCGTGCGTCGCCTGGGACAAGGTGGTGGCGCACGCCGAGGGCCTGATCCTGCTCAGCGGCGGTCCGGACGGGCCCGTCGACCCGCTGTTCGCCGCTGGCCGGCCGGCGGAGGGCCGCGCGGCCCTGGAGACCATGCTGCAAGTGTTCGGCGAGCGGCTGTACGTCGAGCTGCAGCGCCACGGCGCGCCGGAGGAGGCGCATGCCGAGCCCGGCCTGGTCGCGTGGGCCTACGAGCGGGACGTGCCGCTGGTGGCCACCAACGACGTCTATTTCGCCAAGCGCGCCACCTACGCCGCGCACGACGCCCTGCTGTGCATCGCCGACGGCGCCTTCGTCGGTCAGGATGAGCGCCGCCGGGTGACCCCGGAACACTGGTTCAAGCCCGCCGTGGACATGCGGCGGCTGTTCGCCGACCTGCCGGAAGCCTGCGACAACACGGTGGAGATCGCCCGGCGCTGCGCCTTCATGGTCAAGAAGCGCAACCCGATCCTGCCGCGCTTTCCCACGGTCGGCGGCCGCTCGGAGGACGAGGAGCTGGCCGAGCAGGCGCGCGAGGGTCTGCGCGTGCGGCTGAAGGCCACCGGCGTCTCCGCCGAGGCCGAGCCCGCCTACTGGGAGCGGCTGGAGCGCGAGATCGGCGTCATCCAGCACATGGGCTTCTCCGGCTACTTCCTGATCGTCTCGGACTTCATGAAGTGGTCGGTGTCGCACGGCATCCCGGTGGGGCCCGGGCGGGGGTCGGGGGCCGGCTCGCTGGTGGCCTGGACGCTGTTGATCACCGGCGTCGACCCGATGCGCTACAACCTGATCTTCGAGCGCTTCCTGAACCCGGAGCGGGTGTCGATGCCCGACTTCGACATCGACTTCTGCCAGGAGCGACGCGAAGAGACGATCGCCTACGTGCAGGAGAAGTACGGCCGCGACCGGGTGGCCCAGATCATCACCTTCGGCACCCTGCAGGCCAGGGCCGTGCTGCGCGACGTCGGCCGGGTGATGCAACTGCCGCTGGGCATGGTCGACCGCCTGGCCAAGATGGTGCCCAACAACCCGGCCAACCCGGTGACCCTGGCCAAGGCCATCGAGATCGAGCCGCGCCTGCAGCAGGCCCGCGAGGAAGAGGACTCCGTCCGCGAGCTGCTGGACACCGCCCTGCAGCTCGAGGGCCTGTACCGCAACGCCTCGACCCACGCCGCCGGGGTGGTGATCGGCGACCGGCCGCTGACCCAGCTGTCGCCGCTGTACCGCGACCCGCGCTCGGAGATGCCGGCCACCCAGTTCAACATGAAGTGGGTGGAAAGCGCCGGCCTGGTGAAGTTCGACTTCCTGGGCCTGAAGACCCTGACGGTGATCGATCGGGCGCTGCGCTATCTCAAGCGCCGCGGCGCGGACTTCCCGCTGGGGACCATGCCGCTGGACGACAAGCCGGCCTACGACCTGATGACCTCGGGCCAGACGCTGGGGGTGTTCCAGCTGGAAAGCCAGGGCATGCGCGACATCCTGCGGCAGCTGCGGCCGACCAACCTGGAAGAGGTGTCCGACCTTATCTCGCTCTACCGGCCGGGGCCGATGGATTCGATCCCCGACTATGTGGACGCCAAGGCCGGCCGCAAGCCGGTGGATACCGTCCATCCCCTGCTGGAAAAGGTGCTCGGCCGCACCTTCGGGGTGATCGTGTACCAGGAGCAGGTGATGCAGATCGCCCAGATCCTGGCCGGCTACAGCCTGGGCGAGGCGGACCTGCTGCGCCGCGCCATGGGCAAGAAGAAGAAGGCCGAGATGGACCAGCAGCGGGCGCGGTTCCTCTCCGGCGCGGCCGAGCGGAACATCACCCCGGCCATGGCCACCATGCTGTTCGACCGGATGGAGAAGTTCGCGGGCTATGGCTTCAACAAGAGCCACGCCATGCCCTACGCCCTGATCGCCTACCAGACGGCCTGGCTGAAGGCGAATGCGCCGGTGGAGTTCTTCGCCGCCTCGATGAGCCTCGACATCGCCAATACCGACAAGCTGGCGGTGTTCTTCCAGGACGCCAAGCGGTTCGGCGTGCCGATCGTCAAGCCGGACATCAACCGCTGCAACGCCGACTACGACGTCGAGGACGGCCAGGTGCTGTACGCTCTGGGCGCGGTGCGCAACGTCGGCATGACCGCCATGCAGCACGTGGTCGAGATGCGCGAGAAGGGCGGGCGTTTCCGCGACCTGTTCGACTTCCTGGAACGCATCGACCCGCGGCAGGTGAACAAGCGGGCGCTGGAGAACCTGGCGCGCGCCGGGGCCTTCGATTCCATCCACCCCAACCGCGCCCAGATCGTCCAGGCCGCGGACGTGCTGATGGCCCACGCCCAGAGCGTGGCCGCCGACCGGCTGGGCAACCAGGGGGCGCTGTTCGGCGAGCAGTCGGAGGTGGGCCGCCCGCGCCTGCCGAAGGTGGAGATGTGGAACCCGGTCGAGCAGCTGGACGAGGAGCTCGCCTCGGTGGGCTTCTACCTGTCCGGCCACCCGCTGGACGACCTGGTGTCGATCCTGCGGCGCCAGCGCACGACCCTCTATGCCGACGCCATGGCCGCCGCGACGGCGGGGGCGGAGGCGTTCCGCATGGTGGGCATGGTGCGCCGCCGCCAGGAGCGCACCTCCGCCGGCAGCGGCGACAAGTTCGCCTTCGTCTCGCTGTCGGACCCCACGGGCGAGTACGAGGTGCTGTTCCCCGGCGACGTGCTGCGCCGCTGCCGCGAGGTGCTGGAGCCGGGCAAGGCCATCGTGCTGAAGGTGCGGGCCAAGGCGTCCGACGGCGAGGTGCGTTTCTTCGGCGACGACGCCCATCCGCTGGACAAGACCATCGAGGCCGCAGCCTCGGGCCTGCGCATCCACCTGTCGCCGGCGGTCACCGAGCTCGACGTGCTGCAGAAGCGGCTGAAGCCGACGCCGGGCGGCGGCGGGGGCGGGGAGGTGATCTTCGTGGCCGCTTTCGGCGCCGGCCGCGAGATGGAGCTGAAGCTGCCGGGCCGCTACCAGCTGGACCCGGCCGTGCGCGGGGCGCTGAAGACGGCGCCCGGCGTGGTGTTCGTCGAAGAGCTGTGAGCGGGAGGGCCGGGATGGGCGCGCCATATGAAGGCTCGTGTCACTGCGGGGCGGTGCGCTTTCGCATCGACGTCGAGCCGGCGGAGCTGACCAGCTGCGACTGCTCGCTGTGCGCCAAGAAGAATGCGGTGATGGCGGCCGTGCACGAGGACCACTTCCGCCTGCTGGCGGGCGAGGAACACCTGTCGCTGTACCAGTGGAACACCGGCGTGGCGCGTCACCACTTCTGCGCGCGCTGCGGCATCTACACCTTCCACCGCAAGCGCTCGGCCCCCGACCACTACGGGGTCAACGTGTTCTGCCTGGAGGGCTTCGACGTGGGCGCCTTCCCGCGGCGGCGGGCCAGCGGCCAGGACATGACGGTGACGGGCGAGGCCGCCCGGCGCTTCCCGGGTCCGACAGCCGGCTGAACAGACGGCGGAACCTACCGCCTTGCAATTCCACGCGTTCCGGCCTATCTGGCCCGCCATCACGCACGCAGGGCGTTCGGCATCACGCGGGTAAATCCCCGCGCGTTTCCGTTCCGGTCCTCCCGCAAGGGGGGTGAGCTCTGCGGAGGCACGAACCGGAAGAAGGAAAAAGGTTCATGGCGCTACCCGAATTCTCCATGCGTCAGCTGCTGGAAGCTGGCGCCCACTTCGGCCACCAGACCCACCGCTGGAACCCGAAGATGGAACGCTACATCTTCGGCTCGCGGGCCAATATCCACATCATCGACCTGTCGCAGACGATGCCGCTGCTGCACCAGGCTCTGGTGAAGGTGCGCGAAGTGGCCGCGTCCGGCGGCCGGGTGCTGTTCGTCGGCACCAAGCGCCAGGCGTCCGAGCCGGTGGCCACCGCCGCCAAGCGCTGCGCCCAGTACTATGTGAACCACCGCTGGCTGGGCGGCACGCTCACCAACTGGCGCACCATCAGCCAGTCGATCGCGCGCCTGCGCGAACTGGAAGGCGTGCTGGAGGGCGGCGAGAGCGGCCGCTCCAAGAAGGAGCTGCTGCAGCTGACCCGCGAGCGCGACAAGCTGGAGCTGTCGCTGGGCGGCATCAAGGACATGGGCGGCATCCCCGACCTGATGTTCGTGATCGACACCAACAAGGAAGCGATCGCCATCCAGGAAGCGCGCAAGCTGAACATCCCGGTGGTCGCCATCCTCGACACCAACTGCGACCCGCAGGGCATCACCTATCCGATCCCCGGCAACGATGACGCCGCCCGCGCGCTGCAGCTGTACTGCGACCTGGTCGCCGACTCCGTGCTCGACGGCCTGACCGAAGGCCAGGTGTCGATGGGCGTCGACATCGGCGCCTCCGTCGCTCCGGTGGAACCGGCCCTGCGCACGGTGGCCGCGGCCGAGCCGGCTGCGGACGCCGAGCCGGCGCCGCTGGCGCCTGCGGACGAGGCCCTGGCGGCCCAGGCCGAAGCCGAAGCCGCTCCCGCGGTCGAAGCGGCGCCGGCCGCCGAAGCCGCGCCCGCGGCCGACAGCGCCGAGGGCTGATGGCTTTAGTGCGGCCGGCGGCCTTACCGCCGGCCCCTGTCTCAAACTTGATACGCCGGGCTCCTAGGAGGAGTCCGGCGGCATCGACGTAAGCGGAGGTATTTCCATGGCCGAGATCACGGCTGCGCTCGTGAAAGAGCTGCGCGACATTTCCAGCGCCGGCATGATGGACTGCAAGAAGGCCCTTCAGGAAACCGAGGGCAACATCGAAGCGGCCATCGACTGGCTGAAGACCAAGGGCCTGAGCAAGGCCGCCAAGAAGGCCGACCGGGTCGCCGCCGAAGGCGTCGTGGCCGTGGCCGTCTCGGCCGACGGCAAGACCGGCGCGGTGATCGAGCTGAACGCCGAGACCGACTTTGTGGCCCGCAACGACCAGTTCCAGGCCGCCGCGCGCAAGATCGCCCAGACCGCCCTGACGGTGGACGGCGACGTCGAGGCGCTGCGCAAGGCCAAGACGGCCGACGGCGAGGTGGTGGACGACATGATCACCAGCCTCATCGCCACCATCGGCGAGAACATGCTGCTGCGCCGCGCCACCCGGCTGACCGTCAGCGACGGCGCCATCGGCGCCTACGTGCACGGCGCTGTCGCCGGCGCCACGGACCTCGGCCGCATCGGCGTGCTGGTGGCCGTCGAGAGCACGGGCGACCAGGCGCAGCTGAAGGAAATGGGCCGCAACATCGGCATGCACGCGGCGGCGATGTCGCCGCTGTCGCTGTCGCCCGACGACCTGGACCCGGCGGCGGTGGACCGCGAACGCGCCATCTTCTCCGAGCAGGCCGCGGCCTCGGGCAAGCCGGCCAACGTCATCGAGAAGATGATCGAGGGGCGCATCCGCAAGTTCTTCGAGGAAGTGGTGCTGCTCAAGCAGACCTTCGTGAAGAACCCGGACCAGAAGGTCGAGGACTACGTCGCCGAGGTGGCCAAGTCCGCCGGCGCGCCGGCCAAGGTCACCGCCTTCGTGCGCCTGGCCCTGGGCGAAGGCGTCGAGAAGCAGACCAGCGACTTCGCCGCGGAAGTCGCCAGCATGACCGGCGGCGCCTAAGCGCCTTCGGGAAAACGTATCGTCCTGTGTTTCAGGGGCGCGGCGCGTTCGACGCGCGCCGCGCCCTTGGTCTATGTTGCGTCCGAAGAGTCGAAAGAGTGGCCAGCCCGATGAGCGATCCCCAGCCGCGATACCGCCGCATCCTGCTGAAGGTTTCGGGGGAGGTGCTGATGGGGGACGCCGCGTTCGGCATCGACCAGGACACCCTGTCGGCGGTGGCCGAGGATATCGCCGAGGTGGTCCGCCAGGGCTTCGAGCTGTGCCTGGTGGTGGGGGGCGGCAACATCTTCCGCGGCGTCTCCCTGGCCGGCAAGGGGATGGAGCGGGCCAGCGCCGACTACATGGGCATGCTGGCCACGGTGATGAACGCACTGGCCCTGCAGGGCGCCCTGGAGAAGGTCGGCGTGCACACGCGCGTGCAGTCGGCGATCCCCATGGATGCGGTGTGCGAACCCTACATCCGCCGCCGGGCGCTGCGGCACCTGGAGAAGGGCAGGGTGGTGATCTTCGCCGCCGGCCTGGGCGCGCCTTTCTTCACCACCGATACGCCCGCCGCCCTGCGCGCCGCGGAGATGGGCTGCGACGCCCTGTTCAAGGGCACCAGCGTCGACGGGGTCTATACGGCCGACCCCAAGAAGGACGCCACGGCCACGCGCTACGACTGCCTGACCTACCAGGAAGTGCTGGCCCAGGACCTGCGGGTCATGGACGCCTCGGCCATCGCCCTGATGCGCGACAATGAAATCCCCATCGTGGTGTTCTCCATCCGCGGACGCGGCAACCTGCTGAGCGTGCTCACCGGGGACGGCGTCCACACCACCATCGAAAACCCCAAGCGCGCCGCGCTCGCGGGCTGATCCGCCAGAAGAAGAAGACCCTAGAAAGGATACGTCATGGCCAGTGGTGAAAAGCCGGTGCTCTCGCGGTACCGCGACCGCATGGACAAGGCCGTCGCCGCGCTGAAGGAGGAGTTCGCCTCCCTGCGCACCGGCCGCGCCAACGCGGGCCTGCTCGACCAGGTGCATGTGGACGCCTACGGCTCGACCGTGCCGATCAACCAGATCGGTTCGGTCTCCGTCCCCGAGCCGCGCTCGCTGAGCGTTTCGGTGTGGGACCGCGGCCTGGTGGTCAGCGTCGAGAAGGCGATCCGCAACGCCGGCCTTGGTCTCAATCCCGTGGTCGAGGGCCAGAACCTGCGCATCCCGATCCCGCCGCTGACCGAGGAGCGCCGCAAGGACCTGGCCAAGCTGGCCGGCAAGTATGCGGAGCAGCAGAAGGTGGCGGTGCGCAACGTGCGCCGCGATGCGATGGACGATCTGAAGAAGGCCGAGAAGGACTCGGTCATCAACCAGGACGAACAGAAGCGCATGGAGACCGAGATCCAGAAGTTCACCGACGAGGCCGTGAAGCGGGTGGACGAGGCCTTGAAAACCAAGGAACAAGAGATCATGCAGGTCTAGGCGGGCGCGGAGCGTCGCGGGCGCCCTGAGAGGACTGGCCATGTCGCCGGCACACGGCATCCAAGGCGGGATCGCCACGACCGACCCGGGCGGGTCGGGCCGGCGTCTGCACGTGGCCATCATCATGGACGGCAACGGCCGCTGGGCCAAACAGCGGGGCCTGCCGCGCGCCCTGGGCCACCGCGCCGGCGTGGCGGCGCTGCGCCGCACGGTGGAGGGGGCCGACGCCCTGGGTGTGGAGCGCCTGACGGTGTTCGGCTTTTCCACCGAGAACTGGCGGCGGCCGGAGACCGAGGTCACCGAGATCCTGGGCCTGATGAAGGCCTATTTCGCCAGCGACCTGACCCGTCTGGAGCGCAACGGCGTCAATGTGAAGATCGTCGGCCGGCGCACCGGCCTATCGCCGGACATCCTGCACATCGTCGAGGAAGCCGAGGCGCGCACGGCGCGCAACGACCGCTTCCGCCTGCAGGTGGCGTTCAACTACGGCGGCCGGGCCGACATCGCCGACGCCGCGCGGCGAATCGCCGAGGCGGTGGAGCGCGGCGAGCTGCGCGCCAGCGACATCAACGAAGCGGTCTTCGAACAACATCTCTCCACCGGCCCCGACCCGGCGCCGGACCTGATCATCCGCACCGGGCACGAGCGCCGGCTGTCGAACTTCCTTCTCTGGGAATGCGCCTACGCCGAACTGATCTTCCAGGACGTCTATTGGCCCGACTACGGGCCCGAGCACCTGAAGGCGGCCATCGCGGAATACGACACCCGCGAGCGCCGATACGGCGGAGTCGCCGTCGATGACGTCCTTGCCGCAAGCTGACGGGAAGCGAACAAGGGGCTTCGACTGGAGCAACCTCGGGATCCGCGCGGCCTCTGCGGCCGTGCTGGCGCCTGTGGCCCTGCTGCTGGTCTGGTGGCACCCGGGCGCCTTCCTGGTGCTGGTCGCCGTCGCCGTCAGCCTGATCTCCATCGAATGGGGCGTGATGGCCGCGCCGCGGGCGCAGGTGCGGGTGGCCACCGTGGTGACCGTGTCGGTGCTGACCGTGGTCTTCCTGACCTATGCCGGTCGCTACTACCCCGCCTGGGCCTGCGTGGCGGTGGGGGCGCTGGCCGCGGGGGCCGTGGCGAGGGGCGGCGGTCAACGGGCGGTGGACGCGGCGTACGGGGTGCTCTACATCGCCCCCACCTGTCTCGCCCTGGTGTGGCTCCGCTCGACCGTCCAGGGCGACTGGTGGACCCTGATGCTGCTGGCCACCACCTGGGCGGCCGACATCTTCGCCTTCCTGGTCGGCAATGCGCTGAAGGGCCCCAAGCTGTGGCCGCGCTATTCGCCGAACAAGACCTGGTCGGGGTTCTTCGGCGGCCTGGCAGGCGCTGTGGCGGCTGCCGTGGCGGTGGCCATGGCGAACGCGATGTTCGCGCCTGCGGCGTTGATGCGGCTATCCCCGCCCGGGGCGGCCGTCATAGGGCTGGCGGGCGGCCTGGCGACGATGGCCGGGGATCTTTGGGAGTCGATGTTGAAGCGCCGCTTTGGAGTGAAGGATTCGGGGGACCTGATCCCCGGCCACGGCGGGCTGCTGGACCGTGTCGACGGCCTGATGTTCGCCACCATCGCCTTCGCCGCGGCCAGGCTCGTGGTTCACTACGGATGGGCCCACTGATGACCAAGCGCACTGTCACCGTGCTCGGCTGCACCGGCTCGATCGGGGTTTCCACCCTGGATCTGCTGGGCCATGTCGAGGACGAGGTCGAGATCGTCGGCCTGACCGCCGGCCGCAACGTCGCCCGCCTGGCCGAGCAGGCGCTGCAATGGCGCCCGCGGGTGGCGATCATCGAGGACGAGAGCCTGCTGCCCGAACTGCGCGAGCGCCTGAACGGCTGCGGCGTGGTCGCCCAGGCCGGCGGCGCGGCGATTCGCGACCTGGCCGGGGAGGGGGCCGACTGGGTGATGTCGGCCATCGTCGGCGCCGCGGGCCTGGCGCCCACCCTGGCGGCGGCGCGGGCGGGCTCGATCATCGCCCTGGCCAACAAGGAAAGCCTGGTCTGCGCCGGGCCGGCGCTGCTGGCGGCGGCCAAGGCCGCGGGCGGCGGGGTGATTCCCGTCGATTCCGAGCACTCGGCGATCTTCCAGGTGCTGCAGCCGGTCAGCCCCGGGCGCATCGCCAGGCTGATTCTCACGGCCTCCGGCGGCCCGTTCCGCACCGCCTCGATCGAGACCATGGCCGCCGCGACGCCGGAACAGGCCATCGCCCACCCGAACTGGAGCATGGGCGCCAAGATCTCTGTCGATTCCGCAACAATGATGAACAAGGGCCTCGAGATGATCGAGGCCTCGTACCTGTTCGACATGCCGCCGACCCAGATCGACGTGCTGGTGCATCCGCAGTCGGTGGTGCACAGCCTGGTGGAGTACACCGACGGCTCGACCCTGGCCCAGCTGGGCCCGCCGGACATGCGCTCGCCGATCGCCTGCGCCTGGTCCTGGCCGGACCGGATCACCTGGCCGGCGCCCCGCCTGGACCTGGCCGCGATCGGCCAGCTGACCTTCACGGCCCCTGACGAACAACGCTTTCCGGCCCTGCGCATCGCCCGTTCGGCGCTCACCGTCGGGGCCGGCGCGCCGGCCGCGATGAACGCCGCCAACGAGGTCGCGGTCGCCGCCTTCCTTGACCGCCGGATCGGCTTTCTGGATATTGCCTCGACGGTTTCGGAGACTCTCGACCGCCTCAACGGCGTGGGCGACCTCGACGCCTACAACGGGGGCGACGCCTTGGAATGCGCCATGATGATCGATGTCAGCTCGCGGCGGGTTGCCGCCCAAGTGCTGTCGCGATTCGAGCGCATTGGCTGACGGCCTTTAACGGAGACCGCCGGGCATGATCTCCATCCTGCAGAACGCGCCGATTTACATCGTGCCGTTCCTGCTCGTGATCTCCGTGATCATCACGATCCACGAACTGGGCCACTTCCTGACGGCCCGGGCGTTCAAGGTCGCGGTGGATCGCTTCTCGCTGGGATTTGGCCCGACGATCGCCTCCTGGCGCGACCGCGGCGGCGTGGAATGGCGCGTGGGCGCCCTGCCGCTGGGCGGCTATGTGCGCTTTGCCGGCGACGACAACGCCGCCTCGATCCCGGACGGCGACGACCTGGAAGTGATGCGCGCCCACATCGTCGCCCGCGAGGGCGTCGGCGCGGAGAAGAAGTACCTGCACTTCAAGCCGCTGTGGCAGCGGGCGCTGATCGTGGCGGCCGGCCCGTTGGCCAACTTCGCGCTGGCGATCGTGCTGTTCGCCCTGTTCTTCGCCATCTTCGGCGAACAGGTGACCACCAGCCGGGTCAGCGCGGTGGCCCCGGGCAGCGCGGCGCAGAAGGGCGGCTTCCAGGCGGGCGACGTCGTGCGGGCGGCCGATGGCCACGCCATCACCAGCTTCGAGGACCTGCAGTTCTACGTGCAGTACCGGGCCAACGTGCCGATCGACTTCACCGTCGAGCGGGGCGCCCAGACCGTGCACCTGGCGGCGACGCCGGCGGCGGTTTCGGACCAGGACACCGGCGGCCGGCCGATCGGCCGCCTGGGCCTGGAAGCGCACGGCACGCGGCTGGTGCGGCATGGGCCGGTGGAGACCGTCGGCCTGGCCGTCAAGCGGACCTACGAGGTGGCGGCGACCACCCTGTACTACCTCTCGCGCATCGTCACCGGACACGTGCCGTCCAACCAGATCGGCAGCTTCATCGGCATCGCCCACCAGACCGGCGACATGACCAGGCGGGCCATCGACACGGCGCATGAGGATCATGTGAACGTGGCGGTGTCCCTGGCCTTCACGGCCATGCAGCTGACGGCCTTCCTGTCGATCAGCGTCGGCCTGCTCAACCTGATGCCCGTGCCGGTCCTCGATGGCGGCCACCTGCTGTTCTATGCCTATGAATCCGTCGCGCGGCGGCCACTCAGCGCCAACATCCAGGCTGCCGGTTACCGGGTGGGCCTTGCTTTGCTGCTGGGTTTGATGTTGTTCGCAACCTGGAATGACCTCCAGGGCCTGCGCGTGTTCCATTTCCTCGGCGGCTTGATCTCGTAAGCGCCCCCGTCATGGCTGATCCGATGAAAAAAACCCGCGCCTGTGGCGCTGCGCTTGTTACCGGCCTTGCCCTGCTCATGGGCACGACCGCCATTGTGGCGCCCCAGGTCGCCTGGGCGCAGCAGAGCGGCGTGGTCGGCCGCATCGTCATCCAGGGCAACGAGCGGATCGAGCAGGACACGATCATCTCGTACCTGCCCATTCAGGTAGGCGACACGGTGGATTCTGCCAGGGTCGACCTGGCGCTGAAGACGCTTTTCCGCACCGATCTGTTCTCGGACGTGAAGATCGACCTGCAGGGCACCGACCTGGTGGTCTCGGTGGTCGAGAACCCGATCATCAACCAGGTGCTGTTCGAGGGGAACTCGAACCTCAAGGAAGACAAGCTGAAGGACGAGGTGCAGGTGCGCCCGCGGGGCATCTTCACCCGCGCCAAGGTGCAGGCCGACGTCCAGCGCATCATCGAGCTCTATCGCCGCTCCGGGCGCATCTCCGCCACGGTGACGCCGAAGATCGTGCAGCTGCCGCAAAAGCGGGTGGACCTGATCTTCGAGATCAACGAGGGCCCCAAGAGCGGCATCCTGCGCGTCAACTTCCTCGGCAACTCGCAGTTCTCGGACAACGAACTGCGCGACCAGGTGGTGACCAAGGAAAGCCACTGGTACAAGTTCTTCCAGTCGAACGACAACTACGACCCGGACCGGATCGAGTACGACCGCGAGCAGCTGCGCAAGTTCTACCGCAACCGCGGCTTCTACGATTTCCGCATCATCTCCTCGGTGGCCGAGCTGTCGGAAGACCGCAACGGCTTTGCGGTGACCTACACCCTCGACGAGGGCGCCAAGTACAAGTTCGGCAAGCTGACGGTCCAGACCGACCTGAAGAAGCTGAACGCCGACATCCTGCGCGCCCTGCTGCCGATCCGCGAGGGCCAGGTCTATGAAGACGACAAGATCGAGAAGGCCACCGACGCCCTGACCTTCGCCGCCGGCGCGGCGGGCTTCGCCTTCGTCGACGTGCGCCCGCGCTATGTGCCGAACCGCGAGAAGCACACCGTCGACGTGGTGTTCGAGGTCAAGGAAGGCCCGCGGGTCTACGTCGACCGCATCGACATCATCGGCAACACCCAGACGCTGGACTACGTGATCCGCCGCGAGATGCTGGTCACCGAGGGCGACGCCTACAACCGCGTGCTGGTCGACCGCTCGAAGAACAACATCCGCGCCCTGGGCTTCTTCAAGGACGTGGACATCACCAACGTCCCCGGCTCGGCCCCGGACCGCACCAACCTGCGGGTCAAGGTCGAGGAGCAGCCCACCGGCCAGCTGTCGTTCAGCGCCGGCTATTCGTCGGTGGACAAGCTGGTGCTGGACCTCGGCGTGCAGCAGTCCAACTTCCGCGGCCGCGGCCAGAACGTCAGCGCCGAAATCTCGGTGGGTTCGCTGCGCCAGCAGCTGAACCTGTCGTTCACCGAGCCGCGGTTCCTCGGCCGCCACCTGGCCGCCGGCTTCGACGCCTATACCTACCGCTACAACTTCTCCGACCAGGCCTCGTACGACACCTCGTCGACCGGCGCCGGCGTTCGCCTGGGCTTCCCGCTGACCCAGAGCATCTACATGACCACGCGCTACACCCTGCGGGTGGACGACGTGATCGTCGCCTCCTCGCTGTGCGTGCCCGGCGCGGAACTGGTGTCGGTGGTGCTCTGCGACCAGCGCGGCTCGTACCTGACCTCGCTGGTGGGCTACTCCCTGCGCCTGGACAAGCGCAACGACCCGGTGCTGCCGACCCGCGGCTACTACCTGGACTTCAGCCAGGACGTCGCCGGCGCGGGCGGCGACGTGCACTACCTGCGCAGCCAGGGCGACATCGGCTGGTACCACGGCTTCAACAAGGACTTCATCCTGAGCTTCGTTGGCCAGGGTGGCTATGTCGACGGATGGAACGGAGACAACATCCGGATCGCCGACCGCTTCTACAAGGGCGGCGACACCTTCCGCGGCTTCCAGATCGCCGGCATCGGGCCGCGCGACCTGCAATACGGCGACAGCCTGGGGGGCAAGCTGTTCGCCATTGGCACCGTCGAGCTGACCATCCCGACGAAGCTGCCCGAGCAGTACGGCATCAAGGCCGCCCTGTTCAGCGACTTCGGCACCCTGGGGCTGCTCGACCGCGCCAGCAAGGTGGATCCCACCACCAATCTTCCGCTCAGCACGGTGCGTGACAATCTCGCCTTCCGCGCGTCCACCGGCGTTTCCATCTTCTGGAAGTCGCCCATGGGGCCGCTGCGGTTCGACTTCAGTCACGTGCTGGCGCGGGCGTCCTACGACAAGACGGAATTGTTCCGTTTCTCAACTTCAACAAGGTTCTAGACTTCATGACCTCAAAGGTTCTCGCCCTGGGCGTCGGCGCTCTCGCCGTCTTCGCCTCGACCTCGGCCGCCATGGCCCAGGCGGCGGCGCCCGCCGCCCCGGCCCTGCCGCCGATCGCGCAAGGCCCGGCGATCCCCGGCGTCTGCATCATCTCGCCGGAAGAAGCCGTGGCCACCTCGGTGGTCGGCAAGTACGTCGATCAGCGGCTCGCCCAGCTGGAAACGGCGGTCAACGGCGAACTGACGCCCGAAGGCCAGGCCATCGCCAAGGAAGACCAGGCGATGCGCGCGGCCCAGGCCACCACGGATCCGGCGGTGCTGAACCAGCGGCAGGCCAACCTGCAGCTGCGCGCCACCAACTTCCAGCGCCTGCGCCAGCAGCGCGCCCAGGAACTGCAGGCCACCCAGCAGAAGGCCTACGGCCGCGTCGGCCAGGAGCTGCAGGCGGCCCTGCGCGGCGTCTACCAGACCTCGCACTGCTCGATCCTGCTGAACGGCGATGCGGTGGTGATCGGCAACCCGGCGATGGACATCACCGGCGCGGCGGTGACGGCGCTGAACGCGCGCATCCAGCAGTTCCAGTTCGACCGTGAGAAGCTGAACCCGCCCGCGGGCGGCGCCGCTCCGGGCGGCCAATAGCGCGCCCGATCCCGGGCGAGGGCCGGCTGGACAGTGATGGCTGACTCCAACCTCCCGGACCCGCGCTTCTACGAACACCTGGGCCCGGTCAGTCTCGGCGAGCTCGCCGCGCTGACCGGCGCCCGTCTGGCCGATCCGGCCCAGGCGGACCGTGCGGTGCTGGGCGTGGCGATCCTGTCGCGCGCCGGACCGCAGACGGTCGCCTTTCTCACCGACCGCCGCCATGCCGGCGCGGTGCGCCCCGACACCGGGGCCTGCTTCGTCGGCGAACGTGACGCCGGCCTGCTGCCTGCCGGGTGCGTGGGGCTGATCACGCCGGCGCCGCAGGCCGCCTACGCCATCGCGGCGGAGCGGCTGTGCCGTCCGCGCCGCTGGACCGGCGGCCCTGCCGTGCATCCCACGGCCACCCTGGAGGACGGGGTGGTGCTGGCGCAGGGCGTCGTCGTCGGCGCCGGGGCGGCGATCGGGGCGGGGACCTATCTGGCGCCGGGCGTGGTGATCGGTCCGGGGGTGCAGATCGGCCGCGACTGCCAGATCGGCGCCAATGCGGTGATCGGCTTCGCCCTGATCGGCGACCGGGTGAAGATCCTGGCCGGCGCCGTGGTCGGCGAGGCCGGCTTCGGGGCCACGCTTGGATCACGCGGGATCATCGACGTGCCGCAGCTGGGACGTGTGATCCTGCAGGACGGGGTGACCCTGGGCGCGGGAACCACGGTGGACCGCGGCGCCTGGGACGATACGGTGATCGGCGAGAACACCAAGATCGATAACCTGGTCCAGATCGGTCACAATGTCGTCGTCGGCCGCAACTGCGTGCTGGCCTCGCAGACCGGCATCTCCGGCAGCGTCGTCATCGGCGACGGCTGCCAGTTGGGGGGGCGGGTCGGCGTGGCCGATCACCTGACGGTGGGACCGGGCGTGCGTCTGGCGGCGGCGGCGGGGGTGATCAGCAACGTGCCGGCCGGCGCGGTCTGGGGCGGCACACCCGCCCGGCCGGTGCGCCGGTGGCTCAGAGAGACAGCTTGGCTGTCCCGCATGGCGGGGCGGCGAGGGGGAGAGGAAGCATGAAGATCGTCGGTCCGGCCGTTGAAGAAGGCGTCATCGACATCATGGAGATCATGCGGCGCCTGCCGCATCGCCCGCCGTTCCTGCTGATCGACCGGGCGGAGAACTTCACGCCCAATGTCTCGATCACCGGCATCAAGCAGGTGACGGTCAACGAGCCCTTCTTCGCCGGCCACTTCCCCGGCGCCCCGGTGATGCCGGGCGTGCTGATCGTCGAGGCCATGGCCCAGACCGGGGGCCTGCTGATGTCCAAGACGTGGGATGTCGACACTTCCGGCAAGATCATCCTGTTCATGTCGGTGGACAACTGCCGCTTCCGTTCGCCGGTGCGGCCGGGCGACGAACTGCGGCTCGAGGTCGAGGTGGTCAAGGCGCGCGGCGACATCGTCAAGTTCAAGGGCCGCGGCATGGTGCGCGGCAAGCTGGCGGCGGAATGCGAATTCGCGGCGATGATGGTCGAAACGCCGCAATGACGGCAGTCCACCCGACCGCCATCGTCGACCCCAAGGCGCGGCTCGGCGAGGGGGTCGAGATCGGACCCTACTGCATCGTCGGGCCTGACGTGGTGCTGGGCGACCGCGTCCGGCTGCGCTCGCACGCGGTGATCGACGGCCTCACCGAGATCGGCGAGGACTGCGACGTCTATCCCTTCGCCACCCTGGGCCTGCCGCCGCAGCACACGGCTCACCGCGGCGAGCCCACCCGGCTGGTGATCGGCGCGCGCAACCTGATCCGCGAGCACGTCACCATGCACACCGGCACGGCCATCGGCCGCGGGGTGACCACGGTCGGCTCGGACTGCCTGTTCTATGTCGGCGCCCACGTGGCGCACGACTGCGAGGTGGGCGACCACGTCATCCTGATCAACTCGGCGACGCTCGGCGGGCATGTGCGGGTGGAGGACTATGTGATCGTCGGCGGCCTGGCCGCGGCGCACCAGAACATCCGCATCGGCCGGCACGCCTTCGTCGGCGGCATGGCGGCGGTGGCCTACGACGTGATTCCCTACGGCAACGTCTGGGGAAACCATGCCCACCTGGAAGGGTTGAACCTGGTGGGCTTGAAGCGGCGAGGCTTCGGCCGCGAACAGATCAACACCTTGCGGGCCGCCTATCGTATGCTGTTTGCCGAGGAGGGCACCTTCCAGGAGCGACTCGAGGACACCGCCAACGCCTATGCCGGCGCGGCGGAGGTGATGGAGATCATCAACTTCATCCGCGCCGACGCGAGCCGACCCCTGACGATGCCCCAGCGGGAAGTTTGAGGCCCCCAGTCTGAAGGTGTGAGGCGATGAAGAAACTGGGTCTGATCGCAGGCGGCGGCAACCTGCCCCTCAGCCTCGCCAACCACTGCGCCTCCGCCGACCGTCCGCTGTTCGTCGTGCGGCTCAAGGGGTTTTCGGCGCCGGAGCTGGCGCGCTTCGAGGGCGCCGACATCGGCGTCGCGCAACTGGGCCGCTGCATCCGCGAACTGAAGGCCGCCGGCTGCGAGGCGGTGTGCCTGGCCGGCAGCGTGGCGCGGCCGGACTTCAGCAAGCTGGCGCCCGACTGGCGCGGCCTGGCCATGCTGCCGCAGGTGCTGATGGCGGCGCGCAAGGGCGACGACGCCCTGTTGAGCACCCTGGTGCGGGCTTTCGAGAAGGAAGGCTTCGAGGTCGAGGGCGCCCATGAGGTGATGGGCGAGCTGACCCTGGCGGCCGGGGTGCTGGGGGCGCATGCCCCGACGCCGGCCCAGATCGAGGACATCGAGCGCGCGATGCTGGTGGCGCGGGCCATCGGCCGGCTCGACGTGGGGCAGGGCGCCGTCTGCTGCGAGGGGCTGGTGCTCGCGGTCGAGGCCCAGGAGGGCACCGACGCCATGCTGCGCCGCGTCGCCGAGCTGCCGCAGGCGATCCGGGGTACGCCGGGGCGGCCACGCGGCGTCCTGGCCAAGGCCAGCAAGCCGCAGCAGGAGCGGCGCGTGGACCTGCCGGTGATCGGCCTGGCGACGCTGCAGCTGGCCGCCCGCGCCGGCCTGGCGGGCATCGCCGGCGAGGCGGGCCGCACCCTGCTGCTGGACCGTGACAAGGTGCTGCGGCTGGCCGACGAACTGGGCCTGTTCCTCTACGGCGCCGCGCCCGAGGGGGAATGACCGCGCGCTGGTGCGTGATGCTGGTGGCGGCCGAGGCGTCGGGGGACGCCCTGGGCGCGGGTCTGGCGAGGGCGTTGAAGGCGCGCCTCGGCGACGAGGTCCGGTTCATCGGGGCCGGCGGCCGGCAGATGACGGAGGCCGGCGTGGCCAGCGCCTTCGATTTCACGCCCCTGTCGGTGGTAGGCCTGCTGGAGGGCCTGCTGGCCTTCCCCACGGTGCTGGCGCGGGCGCGCGACCTGGCGGATCTGGCGCGGCGCGAGCGGCCCGACGTGGCCGTGCTGATCGACGCCTGGGGGTTCAGCTGGTTCGCCGGCCAGCGCATCCGCCGGGCGCTGCCGTACCTGCCACTGATCAAGTACGTGGCCCCGCAAGTATGGGCGACCCGGCCCAGCCGGGCGAGGGCCCTGCCGCGCCTGTTCGGCCAGGTGCTGACCCTGCACGCCTTCGAGCCGCCGCTGTTCGAGCGCTGGGGCGCCAAGGCCACCTTCGTCGGCAATCCGGTGCTGGCCAGGGACCTTTCCGCGGCGGATCCGGAGCGCTTGCGCAACGAGCTCGGCATCACAGCCGACGCGCCGCTGCTGGTGGTGCTGCCGGGCAGCCGGGCCAGCGAGGTCGAGCGCCTGGGGCCGGTGTTCGAGGACGCCGTCAACCGCCTGAAGGCCGACCGCCCCGATCTGCAGATCATCGTGCCGGCGGCCGAGACCGTGGCGCCGCTGGTCAAGAGCCGCGTGGCGGGCTGGCCGCACCGGGCCTTCGTGGTCGAGGGCGAGGCCGCCCGCTTTGCCGCCATGCGCGCGGCGGACGCGGCCCTGGCCTGCAGCGGCACGGTCACCACCGAACTGGCCCTGGCCGGCTGCCCGATGATTGTCGGCTATCGCCTTGGCCACGTTACACATTTCCTGGCCAGGTTCATCATCCGTACACCGTACATCACCCTGGTGAACATCGCCGCCGGACGAGAGATCGCGCCGGAGTTCATCCAGGACCGATGCAACGGTCCCGCGCTGGCGCAGGCGCTGGCTGCGCTGCTGGACGATCCGGCCGCGGCCGCCCGTCAGGTCGCCGCGCAAAACGCCGCCCTCGACGGCATGGGTCGCACCATGGGCGATCCGGCCGATCGTGCGGCCGAGGCGGTGATCGCCGAGCTGGGCGAGCAAGGCCTTAGGCGAACACCCGCTGGCTGAGCGCGCCGACCTGCATGTCGTTCACCCGCCGCACGATGCGGATGAACACCAGGTTGAGCGGGATCGCCACGACGGCGCCGACGATGTCGACCACGTCGCTCGCCAGGACCAGGTCGAGGCTCTTGGCCTCCAGCTGCAGGCGGAACGACAGGTTGCCCAGGATCGAGCTCAGCAGCCACAGGAACCACCACCAGCGCAGCAGCGACGGCGTGTCCACGCTGCGCCAGGCGGCGGGGTTGGCGCTGGCCTGCCAGGTCTCCTTCATGGCCTGGAACGGCTTGAGCAGCAGGGCGATCGGCACGAAGTACCAGCCCACCGCCCAGCCGGGGCTGATGGTCAGCGTCGGGATCAGCGCGTGGGCGTTGAGGCTGACGCGGTAGACCCACTTCAGGCAGAGAAACCCGGTCGCCACGAAGCTGACCAGCACCGCCAGGCCGACCACCGCGCGGACTACCTCGGCGACCGGGGGCAGGCCGGGGATCTCGGTGAGGGAGACCGGCGTGTCCATCGGCAGGCGTCCGAGGATCTGCAGCTCGGCCAGGGTCGACACGCCATTGAAGAGGCCGACCACAAGGTCGATCCACAGGAACAGGATCACCAGCCGGGAGAGGCCGGCGGGGTCTTTCGGTTCATAGGTCCTGGGAGGCTTCGCGCCCGCCTCGGTCATGCCGCACCTCGCCGCTGGGATCGGCGCGCAGCAAAGCCTGATTGATGGCCTTCAACAAGGGCCGCGGTGGCGGCAGAGGGTGGGCGGCCTCGACGAGGCCGCCCGGTATCGGTGTCAGCGGTTCTCGAGCGGGACGTAGTCGCGCTTCAGGGCGCCGGTGTAGAGCTGGCGGGGACGGCCGATCTTGCGCTGCGGGTCCTCGAACATTTCCTTCCACTGGCTGATCCAGCCCACGGTGCGGGCCAGGGCGAACAGCACGGTGAACATGGTGGTCGGGAAGCCCATCGCCTTCAGGGTGATGCCCGAATAGAAGTCGATGTTCGGGTACAGCTTGCGGTCGACGAAATAGGGGTCGTTGAGGGCGACCTTTTCGAGTTCCATGGCGACCTTCAGCAGCGGATCGTCGCTGTCGCCGATCTCGGCCAGCACCTCGTGGCAGGTCTTCTGCATGACCTTGGCCCGCGGGTCGAAGTTCTTGTAGACCCGGTGGCCGAAGCCCATCAGCCGGTACTTGCGGTCCTTCACGCCCTGGACGTAGTCCGGGATGTTCTCGACGCTGCCGATCTCCTGCAGCATCATCAGGGCTTCTTCGTTGGCGCCGCCGTGGCTCGGGCCCCAGAGGCAGGCGATGCCGGCCGCGATGCAGGCGAACGGGTTGGCGCCCGACGAGCCGGCCAGGCGCACCGTCGAGGTGGAAGCATTCTGCTCGTGATCGGCGTGCAGGATGAAAATCCGGTCCATGGCGCGGGTCAGCACCGGGTTCGGCTTCCAGTCCTCGGCCGGCACGGAGAAGGCCATGCGCAGGAAATTCTCGGCGTAGCTGTGGTCGTTGCGCGGCGACACGAACGGCTGGCCGACGGAGTACTTGAACGCGCGCGCCGCGATGGTCGGCATCTTGGCGATCAGGCGATGCGCCGAGATCTCGCGCTGCTTGGGATCATCAACGTTGATGCTGTCGTGGTAGAAGGCCGACAGGGCGCCCACCGCGCCGGTCATGATCGCCATCGGGTGCGCATCGGAGCGGAAGCCGGTGAAGAACCGATCGAACTGCGCGTGCAGCATGGTGTGGTAGGTGATGGTCTTCTCGAAGTCGGCGAACTCGCTGGCGCTCGGCAGCTCGCCGTTCAGCAGCAGGTAGCAGACCTCGAGGAACGAGGAGTTCTCGGCCAGCTGCTCGATGGGATAGCCGCGGTGCAGCAGCACGCCGGCGTCGCCGTCGATGTAGGTGATCTTGCTCTCGCACGAGGCGGTGGAGGTGAAGCCGGGGTCGTAGGTGAAGACGTCGGCGTCGCCGTACAGCTTGCGCACATCGACGACGTCCGGGCCGGTGGTGCCCTTGATCACCTGCAGATCGTAGCTCTTTCCGCCGATCGACAACGAGGCGTAATCAGCCATGCCGTTCCCCTTCAAAATTCATGAGCGCAAACGCGTGTTCGAGGCCCTTATACCGCCTTACCGCACTTGCGAAAGGGCGTCTTGAATGCGGCCGAAACTCTCCTCCCGGCCCAGGGAGGCGAGGGCGCTGCCGAGGTCCGGCGCGGGGGCGCCGCCGGAGAGGACGCCACGTAAGGCTGGGCCGATCTTGCCCAGCCCGACACCTTCGGATTCCGCGAACAGTTTCAAGGACTCCTGCAGGCCCGCAGGGGTCCAGTCGTTGGCCGCGCGCAGGTGCTCCAGCAGACGCGCCAGGCGCGCCCGGGTCTCGTCGTTCAGGTGGCCCAGGGTCTTGTCGTCCAGCGACAGCGGCCGGGATTTCAGGGCGTAAATGGACAAATCCGCCAGCTCGATGAGGGTCTTTGCGCCCTCCTTGACCAGCGGGATCACGACCTGGAGCTTCGCGGTCGCATCGGCCGGCAGATCCAGGCCGCGGCCTTGCAGGATCGGCAGCACCAGGCCGGCCAGGCGGGCGTCGTCGGCGCGGCGGATGTGCCAGTTGTTGACGTGGTTCAGCTTGTCAAAGTCGAGGCGCGCGCCGGCCTTGACCACGTCGCGCACGTCGAACCAGGCGATCGCCTGATCGTCCGTGAACAGTTCGTCGTCGCCATGCCCCCAGCCCAGCTTGGCCAGGTAGTTGCGCACCGCCTCAGGCAGGTAGCCCATGTCGCGGAACTCGCCCACCGACTGGGCGCCGTGCCGCTTGGACAGCTTGCCGCCGTCCTTGCCCAGGATCAGCGGCAAGTGGGCGAAGGTCGGAACCGGCCAGCCCAGGGCGCGATAGAGCAGGGTCTGGCGTCCGGCATTGCTCAGGTGCTCCTCGCCGCGGATCACGTGGGTGACGCCCATGTCGTGATCATCGACGGTGACGCCGAGGTTGTAGATCACCGTTCCATCCGTCCGCAGCAGGACGAAGTCCTCGATGTCCTTGTTGGGAAAGCGGACCGTGTCGCGGACCAGGTCCTCCACCACGGTCTCGCCCTCGTCCGGGGTGCGGAAGCGGATCACATGCGGCTTGCCCTGTTCCATCGGGCCCGGCGTGCGGTCGCGCCAGGGCGAGCGCAGGGCGTGGCCCTCGGCGCGGGACTTCTCCTTGAGGATCTCCGCCTCGTCGACGGTCATGTAGCAGGCGTAGGCGTGGCCGGCCTCGATCAGCCGCTGCACGGCCGCCTTGTGCACCGCCGCGCGGGCGAACTGGAACACCGGCTCGCCGTCCCACTGCAGCCCCAGCCAGCTCAGGCTGTCGAAGATCACCTGCACCGAGGCCTCGGTGGAGCGCTCGCGGTCGGTGTCCTCGATGCGCAACAGGAACGTGCCGCCGGTGTGCTTTGCATACAGCCAGTTGAAAAGCGCCGACCTTGCGTTGCCAATATGCATGGAACCGGTGGGCGACGGGGCGATACGGGTGACGACAGGAGACTTGGGGGCGGAGGACATAGGTGATCCGATTGCGGGAGAACGGGCCGGGCCGGGCGCGTGGGCGCCCGGGTCGAGGGCGCGGCCTCTTAGCACGCGCCGCGCGCGGCTTCCTAGTACGGCCGCGCTGCGGGCCTGGCTGGCCGCCGAGGGCGCGGCGCAGCTCGACCGCTGGATGCTGGGGGCGCCGATCGCGTTCGGCGGCGGCGCGGCGGTGTATTTCGCCCTGCCAGACGAGCCGCCGCTGGGACCCTTGCTGGCGCTCGCCGGGGCGGCGACGCTGCTGGCGCTGGCGGCGCGCCGCTGGAGCCGAAGCCGCGCCCTGATCATCCTCGTCCTCTACGCCGCCCTGTTCGCCGGCGGGCTGGCGGCCGGCCGCATCCGCACCCTGCGGGTCGCCGCGCCGATCGCGCCGTTCTCGCAGAGCACCCTGGTCGAAGGCTGGGTCACCGACGTGCCGAGCGCCGCCTCCGGACGGGCGCGGCTGATGATCGCCCCGGTGCGCATCGGCCGCCTGCGCCGAGACCAGCTGCCCAACCGCCTGCGGGTGACCGTCCCCGGCGACCTCATGATCGGGCCGGGCAGGGCGGTGCGCCTGGCCGCCTTCATCAGCCCCCCGCCAGCCCCGGCCAGTCCCGGAGCCTACGATTTCGCCCGGGACGAATATTTCCAGGGCATCGGCGCGGTGGGGTTCTCCAAGGCCTCGCCCGAACTGATCAGCCTGCCGCCGCCGCCGCTCGCCCTGCGGATCGAGCTGGCGATCAACCAGGCCCGCTGGGCGTTGAGCCGCCGCATAGCCGGCGACATGGACGCAAAGTCCGCCGGGCTCGGGGTGGCGATGATCACCGGCTACCAGGCCTGGCTGTCCGACGACGATCAGACCAGCCTGCGCAACTCGGGCCTGGCGCACATCATCTCGATCAGCGGCGTGCACATGGCCATCGTCGGCGGCTTCGTGTTCCTGGCGGTCCGGCTGCTGGTGGCGCTGTGGCCCTGGCTGGCGCTGCGGGTTCCGGGCAAGAAGGTGGCCGCGGCCGTCGGCCTGGCGGCGATCCTGCTGTACCTGCTGGTGTCCGGCGCGCCGCCGCCGGCGCAGCGCTCGGCGATCACCGCCAGCCTGGTGTTCGGCGCCATCCTGGTCGACCGGCGGGCGATCAGCCTGCACGTCCTGGCCATCGCCGCCCTGACCATCCTGCTGCTGCAGCCGGAGGCCATCGTCCAGCCCGGCTTCCAGATGTCGTTCGCCGCCACCACCGCGCTGGTGGCCCTGGCCGAGGTCTGGCCGCGACGGCCGCATCCGATCAGCGTCCCCTGGCCGATCCGCGTTGTGCAGCAGGGGTTCGGCTGGCTGGCGATCAGCCTGGCCGCCAGCTTCGTGGCCGGCCTCGCCACCGAGCCGTTCGGGGTGCAGGACTTCAATCGCACCGCCGTCTATGGCCTGGGCGCCAACCTGGTCACCGAGCCGCTGGAGACCTTCGTCATCATGCCGGCCCTGGCGCTGGGCGCGCTGGCGGAGACCTTCCACCTCGGCGCGCCGCTGCTGGCGCTCGCCGGCTGGGGCATCGACCTGCTCTATCGGGTGTCGGGCTGGTTCTCCGGCCTGCCCTGGTCGGTGTGGACCGTGCCCAGCAAGCCGGACTTCACCCTGCCGGTCGCGTTTCTCGGCATCCTGATGCTGTGCCTCTGGAAGGGCCGCCTGCGCTGGATCGGCCTGCCGTGCGCCCTGATGGTGAGCCTGTGGCCCCGGCCCCCGGCGCCGGAAGTCTGGGTGGCGTCGGATGCGGCGGCCGCGGCCGTGCAGGACGGCCATACCGCCTGGCTGCTGCGGCCCAAGGTCAGGCTGTTCGCCGCCGACATGTGGTCGCGGCGGCAGGCCTTCATGCTGGAGGACGACGATCCGGCCCGCACCCGGCCGTTCGACTGCGACCGGCGGATCTGCGGCGCCGTCACCGCCAGCGGTGGCCGCGTGGTGCTGTGGTGGATCCACCGCACGCCGGCCGGAGCCGAGCTGGACGACCTCTGCCGCAACGCCGACCTGATCCTGATCCGCGCCACGAAGGTCGCCGCCACCCCGGCCTGCGCGGGCAAGCCGATGCTCACCGGCGAGGACTTCGCCCGCGGCGGCTCAGCCGAGCTCTATCGGGCGTCGCGGGGCTGGAACGTGGTCTGGGCCCAGGACGTGCGCGGACGCCGTCCCTGGTCGCAGGCTAGTGATAGCGGCGAATGAGCCCCACCAGCTTGCCCTGCACGGCCACCTGGTCGGGGCCGAAGATGCGGGTCTCGTAGGCCGGGTTGGCGGCCTCCAGGGCGATCGAGGCGCCCTTCTTGCGCAGGCGCTTCAGCGTGGCTTCCTCGCCCATCACTAGGGCGACGACGATCTCGCCGGAGTTGGCGGTGCTGGTCTTGCGGATCACCACATAGTCGCCGTCGAGGATGCCGGCCTGGATCATCGAGTCGCCCTGCACCTCCAGCACATAGTGCTCGCCGGCGCCCAGGATGCTCTCGGGGACCTGCAGGCGGTCGCGCTCGTGCTGGATGGCCTCGATCGGCGTGCCGGCGGCGATACGGCCGAGGACCGGCAGGTCGCGCACGTCGTTGGCCGCGACCGGCGCGGCGGGGCCGGCGTTCTCGATCAGCTGCGGACGGAAGGCGGACCGGCCCTTGGGCGGCGCCGCGGCGGTAGCCTGTTCCGGCAGCTTGGTGACCTCCAGCGCCCGCGCCCGGTGCGGCAGGCGGCGCAGGAAGCCGCGTTCCTCCAGCGCCGTGATCAGGCGGTGAATTCCCGACTTGGAGGCCAGATCCAGCGCCTCCTTCATCTCGTCGAACGACGGCGAGACTCCGGTCTCCTTGATCCGCTCATGGATATACATGAGCAGTTCGTGTTGTTTGCGCGTGAGCATCGCCGCCTCGCCTTCACCCGCCGGAGCGCCGGTCAGGAACAAACCAAAAACATTTGGATGTTCTCTAGGCGTTCTTTCTTAATGTCAAGTGAACGGCAAAGCAACGTGATTTCAAGGGGATAGGGAGGCGATGAACGCCCCGCGACGGTGAATCCGGCCGTCCAGCCGGAAGCAGGTCTCCACAGGCGCCCGAGTCGCGGCTCAGCCCAGCAGGGCGCGGGTGGCGGCCGCGACGTCGGCCTGGCGCATCAGGCTCTCGCCGACCAGCATCGCCACCGCCCCGGCGGCTTCCAGCCGGGCGGCGTCGGCGGGGGTGAAGATGCCGCTCTCGGTGACCAGCAGGGCTCCGGCAGGAACCCGGCCCGCAAGGCGCTCGGTGATCGCCAGGTCGGTGACGAAGGTGCGCAGGTCGCGGTTGTTGACGCCGATCATGCCGCCGCCCAGCGCCACGGCGCGGTCGAGTTCGGCCTCGTCATGGGTCTCGATCAGCACGTCCATGCCGAACCGCGCCGCCTCGGCGATCAGGTCGGCGGCGAGGCTGTCGTCCACCATGGCCAGGATCACCAGGATGGCGTCGGCGCCCAGGGCGCGGGATTCGGCCACCTGCCAGGGATCGACCAGGAACTCCTTGCGCAGGGCGGGCAGGGCGACGGCCTGCCGGGCCGCCGTCAGGTAGGCGTCGGCCCCCTGGAAGCTGGGGGTGTCGGTGAGCACGGACAGGCAGGCCGCGCCGCCGGCCTCATAGGCCCTCGCGTGGGCGGTGGGGTCGAAGTCCGGCCGGATCAGCCCCTTGGACGGCGAAGCCTTCTTGATCTCGGCGATCAGCGCCAGACGGCCTGGCGCGTGCGCCCGCTCCAGGGCAGCGCGGAAACCGCGGGGCGGCGAGGCGAGGGCGGCGCGCGCGTCGACCTGCCCTTGAGTCTCCGTCGCGCGCCGCTCGGCGACCTCCTCGCGCTTGTAGGCCGCGATCCTGGCGAGGATGTCGCTCATGCTCGCGTGATCTCCACGAGGGTGTCCAGCGCCCGCAGGGCCGCGCCGGAATCGATGGCGTGGGCGGCCATGTCGACGCCTTCGCGCAGGGTCTCGGCCCGGTCCGCCACCAGGAAGGCCGCCGCCGCGTTGAGCAGGACGATATCGCGATAGGCGCCCATGGCGCCGGCCAGCAGCGCCCGCAGGGCCTCGGCGTTCGCCGCGGCGTCGCCGCCGGTCAGGTCCGAAAGCGCGGCGCGGGGCAGGCCCACGGCCTCGGGGGTGACATTGAACAGGCGGACGCCGGCGCCGGTGCGCCACTCGGCGACCTGGGTGACCCCGGTCGTGCTCATCTCGTCGAGGCCCTCGCCATGCACGACCCAGGCGCGCTCGGCGCCCAGGGCCCCCAGCACCCTGGCCAGGGGTTCGACCCAGCGCGGGTCGTAGACGCCCAGCAACTGGCGCTGCGCCCCCGCCGGATTGGACAGCGGCCCCAGCAGGTTGAACACGGTGCGGAACCCCAGCTCCTGGCGCACCGGCATCACGTGCCGCAGCGCCCCGTGGTGGGCGACCGCGAACAGGAAGCAGATCCCCGCGCGCTCCAGCGCCTCGCGCTGCCGGTCGGGGCCCGCCGCGATGTTCACGCCGAGGGCGCCCAGCACGTCCGACGACCCGGAACGCGACGACACCGCGCGCGTGCCGTGCTTGGCGACCTTCAGCCCGCCCCCCGCGGCCACGAAGCCGACGGCGGTGGAGATGTTCAGGGTGTGCAGCCCGTCACCGCCGGTGCCGCAGACGTCGATCACCTGGAAGGGGTGCTCCAGCACCGTGGCGGCCCGCCGCATGGCCCGCGCGCAGGCCGTGATCTCGCCGACGGTCTCGCCGCGCATGCGCATGGCGGTGACCGCCGCGGCGATCTGCGCCGGGCTCGGCTCGCCGCGCAGACAGGCGGCGAAGAAGGCCTCGGCGTCGGGCTCGTCCATGGTGGCGCCGTCGGCGAGTCTGGCCAGCAGCGGCTTGAAGGCGTCAGACATGATCTCGCCGCGCTCAGGCCTCGACGAGGCGCTGCACGCTCGCCAGATCCATGAAGTTCAGCAGCAGCTGATGGCCGCCCTCGGTGGCGATGCTCTCGGGGTGGAACTGCACCCCATGCAGCGGTCGGGTCTTGTGCTGGAAGCCCATGATCTCGCCGTCGTCGGTCCAGGCGGTGATCTCCAGCACGTCGGGCAGGGTTTCGCGCCGCACCGAAAGGCTGTGGTAGCGGGTGGCGGTGAATGGGTCGGGCAGGCCCTTGAAGATGCCCTTGCCGGCGTGGTGGATCGGGCTGGTCTTGCCGTGCATGAGGGCCTTGGCGCGGATCACCTCGCCGCCCATGGCCTGGCCGATGGCCTGGTGGCCCAGGCAGACGCCGAGGATCGGCAGGTCGTCCGGCGCGCCGGAGATCAGCGGCAGGCAGATGCCCGCCTCGTTGGGCGTGCACGGACCCGGCGACAGCAGCACCGCCTCGGGGCGAAGGGCCAGGGCGTCCTGCACGGTGATCTTGTCGTTGCGATAGACCGTGGTCTCCGCCCCAAGCTCGTTCAGGTAGTGGACGAGGTTGTAGGTGAAGCTGTCGTAGTTATCGATGACCAGGATCATGGGGCGCCTCGCGAGGCCCGGTACTTAAGCGCAAGCGGCCGCTGCGCCAAGGGACCGCGTTGGCGGACGGGGCAGGGCGGGCCACTGTGACGCCATGAGCACTGTCGATTCGCCGATCGAAAAGGTGGCGCTGCAACGCGCCCGCGCCCTGCTGAAGGCGCCCGTGGCGCGCGATCCCGCCCTGGCTGCGGTGGCGGCCGCGGCGCTGTTCGCGGTCTCGGCCCTGGCCCTGGCGACGGTGTGGATCGTGCTGCCGCCGGTGTTCAGCGAAGCGCCGCACGCGGCGACGCAGGGCCGCTAGGGCGGGCCGGGCCGGCGCCGCGCGCCCCGTCTGCGCCCACCCTCCCCACCGTCATCCTCGGGCGTCAGTCCCGAGGATCCATGAACACGTGAAATTAAGTCGCGAGCGGCAGCGGAGCGTCGCAGGGCGCTCGCGGCGGCCACCGGTGCGTGGCGCGCCCTTCGAAGCGCGCCACCCGGTCTCCCGTGTGCATGGCCCCTCGGCACAGGGCCGAGGGTGACGGAGAAGGAAAGGGGCGGCTGCTGATTCAGGCGAAGCGCCAGGCTTCCTGCGCGGCTTTGCGCAGGGCGCGGGACTTGTGGACGGTTTCCTCGTACTCGGCGTCCGGGTCGCTGTCGGCGACCACCCCGCCGCCGGCCTGCACGTACATCACGCCTTCCTTGACCAGGGCCGTGCGCAGCACGATGCAGGTGTCCACCGAGCCGTCGGCGCCGAAGTAGCCCACCGCGCCGGCGTAGCCGATGCCGCGCTTCTCCTGTTCCAGCTCGTCGATGATTTCCATCGCCCGCACCTTGGGCGCGCCGGACAGGGTGCCCGCGGGCAGGGCGGCCATCAGCACGTCCACCGGATCGACCCGCTCGGGGGCGTCGCCCTCGACGTTGGACACCAGGTGCATCACGTGGCTGTAGCGCTCGATGAAGAAGCTGTCGGTGACCCGCACGTGCGGCCCGCGTTTGCCGGCGGCGCGGGGCTGGTTCAGCCCCTCCTGGCCAAGCATGGCCACCCGGCCGACGTCGTTGCGGCCCAGGTCGAGCAGCATCAGGTGTTCGGCCCGCTCCTTGGGATCGGCCTTCAGCTCCTCCTCCAGCGCCAGGTCTTCCTCGGGCGTGGCGCCGCGGGGGCGGGTGCCGGCGATCGGGCGGATGGTGATCTTGCCGTCGCGCAGCCGCACCAGGATCTCCGGCGACGATCCGACCAGCTGGAAGCCCGGGAAGTTCAGGTAGAACAGGAACGGCGAGGGGTTCGTGCGCCGCAGCGAGCGGTAGAGGGCGAACGGTTCGTACGGGAACGGCGCGCGGAACCGGTGGCTCGGCACCACCTGGAAGATGTCGCCAGCGCGGATGTAGTCCTTGGCCTTCTCCACCATGGCCCAATAGTCCTGGCGGCTGACCGGCGAGGTGAACTCGTCGCCCAGCGGCGCGGGGCGAGCGCCGGGGCCGGGCAGGGTCTTGCCCAGGTCGACGATCACCGCCTGCAGCCGCGCGGACGCCTGGTCGTAGGCGACCTTGGCCGACAGGGCCGAGGGGCGCACCGTGGTCACCAGGATGATCTCCTGGGCGATGGCGTCGAAGATGGCGACGATCGAGGGCCGGATCATGATCCCGTCGGGCAGGTCCAGCGGGTCGGGATTGATGTGCGGCAGGCGCTCGGCCAGCCGGATCATGTCATAGCCCAGCGCCCCGAAAAGGCCCGCCGCCATCGGCGGCAACCCCTTGGGCAGTTCCAGCCGCGAGGCGGCCACCAGGTCGCGCAGGGATTCCAGCGCCCCGTCGGTCTCCGGCGTGAACTGGCCGCGCGCGATGGCCTCCCCCCGCGCGACTTCCGCCTTGTCGCCGCGGCAGCGCCAGACGAGGTCCGGCTTCATCGCCACGATCGAATAGCGCCCGCGCCAGGCGCCGCCCTCGACGGACTCGAACAGGAAGGCGTACGGCCGGCCGTGGGCGATCTTCAGATAGGCGGAGACCGGGGTTTCCAGGTCGTCCACCAGCCGCGTCCAGACCACCTGGGCCTGGCCGTTCGCATAGGCGCGTTCGAAGTCTTCGTAGGCGGGTTCGATCATGGCTCTGGCGATCAGGAGGCGGGCTTGGCCGGGGTGGTCGCCTTGCCGGGCTTTGCGGCCTGCGCCTTCAGCTTGGCCAGGGTCTCGGCGCTGACGCCGATCGCCGTGCGTGCGGCGTTGATGTTGGTGCGCGGCTTGACCATGTGCTGCGACGCGCCCTGCGCCGCCTGGTAGATGTCGCCGGCGTAGGCCTCCGACACGCGTGGTCCGTAGGACTGGACGGCGCGGGCCATTTGCGTGGTGTCGCCGGCGCGCACCGCGTCCAGCCTGGCGATGTAGAGGCCCGTCGGGCCGAGGGCGTCGAACACTTCGCCGGGTTTCACCCCGAAGATCGCTTGCAGGAACGGCTGGCCCAGGGTCTGCACCTGCTGCTGGGCGGTGACCCGCTGCAGGCCGACCTGGTGCGTCACGTGGCCGTTCACCTGAGCGGCGGCGGCCTCGAGCGAGCCGCCCTTGCGGATCTGCGCCATCAGGGCGTCGGCCTTGGCCTTCAGCTCGTTGAACAGGGTCTCGGCGGTGTAGCGCCGCGCCAGGGCGTCGCGGTTCTGGTCGACCGGCGGCAGGGCGGGGGGGCTGATCTTGTCGACCCGAAGGGCGAACGACTCGCCGCTGGAGATGGCCTGGGTGTCGGTCCCCGGACCGCCCAGCGCCTCGGCAAAGGCGCTCTTGAGGATCTTGGGGTCGAGGCCGGCGACCGGCTTGCCGGTCAGATCCTGCCCCTGGGCGGTGACCGGGCCGATGCTGACCACCGTCGCGCCGGCCTTCTGCGCCGCGTCGGTCAGGCTGGCGCCGCCATCGCGGGCCTCGTCGAACTTGTCGGTCATGGCGCCGACCTTGGCGCGGGCGCCGCGCTCGCGGATCGCCTGTTCCAGCTGCGGGCGCGCCTGCTCGAAGGTCATCACCTGGCCAGGCGTGATCTTGCTGACCTTGACCACGCCCAGGCCCAGGTCGCCCTGCACCACCTGCACCTGGCCGACGCTCATGCCGAAGGCCGCGGCGGCGATCTTGGCGTCGACCACGGCGCTCTTGGGCTTGTCCGCATAGTCGATGGGCTGGGCGCCGATGGCCTTGGCCACCGAGGCGGGATCCTCGCCCTTGCCCAGCCGGGCGGCGACGTCGGCGCCCTGGGCGGCCGACTTCACCGGGATCTGCACCAGGGACCGGGTCTCCGGCTTGGAGAGCGAGTCCTTCTTGAAGTTGTATTCGCGCTGCAGCGCCGCGTCGTCGACGGTCACCGAGGCCTGCTGCTCCTTGGCCGAGAACCGCACCAGGGTGAAGGTGCGCATCTCCGGCAGGGTGAAGTCGGTGGCGTGCGCCTTCATGTAGGCCACCAGCTGGGCGTCGGTGGGGGGCGGCACGGGCGCCACGGCGTGCTGGTCGAGCACGAAGAAGCTGACGTCGCGGTTCGCGAACGCCTGGGCGACGGCCACCGCCGTGTAGATCCGCGGCGCGTGGAAGCCGTAGCGCAGCCCCAGGCCGAACTGTTCGTCGGCCAGCTCGTCGCGCACCTCTTCCTGCACCTCCCGGGCCGTCAGCCCCTCGGACTGCAGCCAGCCGGTGTAGGCCGAGGCGTCGAAGGCCCCGGTGACCGGGTTCTGGAAGCGCGGCTGGCGCTTGAGGAAGGCGTCGATCATGCTGTTCGACGGGCGAATGCCCGCGCGGCTCAGCATCTCCAGCTCGGAGCGCTCGGCGGCGAGGGTATCGACGATCTGCTGGTCGATGCCGTTCTCCACCAGGAGGTCCAGCGGCACCGGCTGGCCTTGCTGCTGGTCGATCTGCTGCTTGCGCTGCTCGAAGATGCGCTTGAACTCGGCCTGGCTGACGGTGTGCGACCCCGCGACGATCACCGCGTTGGCGTCGATCGACCGGAAGGCGTTCGGCAGGCCGCCGCCGCCGCCGCTGACGCCGATGATCAGGAACACCAGGGTCAGGATGCCCATCATGGCCACGGCGATGGGATTGCGGGCAGTCGGGCGGATGGAGCCGGTCATCAGGTCTCTTGCCAAAGCGCGGGCGCGAAGGACGGCCGCTCCCGGGCGGTATAGTGGACGCCTCCCTCGCGCGGCAAGCGCGTGACAGCCGCCGGCCTTTGCCCTAGGCGTCCGGCCGACGCTGAAATCTGGAAGGAAACGGGGGCCCGTGACCACCTATCGTCCGCTGATCGCCGGAAACTGGAAGATGTACGGCCTGGAAGCCGCCCTCGACGAGGCGCGGGCCATGGTCGAGGCGCTGGAGGCGCGGCCGGCCGCGGCGCGGGTGGCGATCTGCCCGCCGGCGACGCTGATCCACCGGCTGACGCAGCTGGTCGGCGGCACCCTGCTGGAGATCGGCGGCCAGGACTGCCGGCCCGAACCGCAGGGCGCCTTCACCGGCGACATCGCCGCCGAGATGCTGGCCGACGCGGGCGCCAGCCTGGTGATCCTGGGCCACTCGGAGCGGCGCGCGGGCTACGGCGAGACCGACGCCCTGGTCGCCGCCAAGGCGGAGGCGGCGCTGCGGGCCGGGCTGGAGCCGATCGTCTGCGTCGGCGAGACGCTGGCCGAGCGGGAGGCGGAGCAGACCCTGGCGGTGGTCACCGGCCAGGTTCGCGGCTCGCTGCCGGAGGCCCTGGCGGGCAAGCCGTTCGCGGTGGCCTACGAGCCGGTCTGGGCGATCGGCACCGGCCTGACCCCGACCGTCGAACAGATCGCCGAGGTCCATGCCGCCATCCGCGCCGCCCTGGTCGAAGGCTTCGGCGAACAGGGGCGGGCGATCCCGATCCTGTACGGCGGCTCGGTGAAGCCGGGCAACGCGGCCGAGATCCTGCGCACCGCCGAGGTCGGCGGCGCCCTGGTCGGCGGCGCCTCGCTCAAGGCCGCGGACTTCATCGCCATCTTCGAGGCGCTCTGAGCCCGTGCGGCCGACCGCGAAGGCCGCGAAAGCTAGAGCAGCAGGCCGAACAGCCGGCAGTCGCGGCGTTCGCCGTCGCGCTGGATGTGGCCGCGCAGATAGCCCTCCATCTCGAAGCCGAGCTTGGCCAGCAGCTGTTCAGACCGCAGGTTGCCGACGTGGGTGCGCGCCGTCAGCCGGCGCAGGCCGAGCGCCGCGGCCTGGGTCACCACGGCGCGCATGGCCTCCAGCGCATAGCCCTGGCCCCAGGCGTCGCGGCCCAGCAGGAAGCCGATCTCGCCCCTGTGGTGCCAGCGGTCGATGTCCGACAGGTCGCAGACTCCAAGGAACCCCCCTGTCGCCGTCAGCGTGATCGCCCAGTGCTGGGCGTGGCCGTCGTTCATGGCGCTGATCTGCGAGGCGACGATGGCGTCGGTCAGGTCCGGATCCTCGATCGCGCCGATGTCCCAGTGCGCCATCACGTCGGGATCGCTCATCAGGGTGTGCAGCGGCGCGCTGTCGGCCTCGCTCAGCGGTCTCAAGGTCAAGCGTTCGGTTTCCAGGATCATGGCGCTTGGCCTCACGCATGCGGCTACCTAGCTATGGCGCGTCCGACCCCGTGATGCTAGAGGGGCGCCTTCTTGCGCCGGGGCCAGGCCCGGTGAA
This sequence comes from Caulobacter sp. KR2-114, assembly GCF_049446115.1. Classification (NCBI taxonomy): domain Bacteria; kingdom Pseudomonadati; phylum Pseudomonadota; class Alphaproteobacteria; order Caulobacterales; family Caulobacteraceae; genus Caulobacter; species Caulobacter sp. KR2-114. Next base: position 415,088 of record NZ_JBMSEC010000002.1, on the reverse strand, counting down.
CTGAAAGTCCTTGTTCTTCATGCTCTATGGCCTCCTGCTCACCCTGAACGTCCTGGTCTGTGCGGCCCTGGTCGGCGTTGTCCTGATGCAGCGTTCCGAGGGCGGCGCCCTGGGAGCCGGCGGCGGACCGGCCGGCCTGGTCACCGCGCGCGGCGCAGGCGACCTGCTGACCCGCACCACCTGGATCCTGTTCGCCCTGTTCCTGAGCCTGAGCCTGGCGCTGACCCTGATCGGCGCGCATGACCGTTCCAACCAGGCGATCGTCAACCGCCTGAAGCTCGGCCCGGCCGCGCCGCTGACCACTCCGGGCGCGACGCCGGCGCCCACCGGCGCGCCCATCGCCCCGCTGACCCCGATCGCCCCCGGCGCCCAGCCGGGCGGCCTGGCCCCGCCGGCGCTGCCGTCCGCCCCGATCGCCGCGCCCGTCGCGCCGACCGCCATCCCCGCGCCCGCGGCGCATCCGGAAGCGGTCCGGCCGCAGCCGGCGTCCAAGCCCCAGGCGGCTGCGAAGCCCGAGGCCGCCAAGCCCGAAGCGGCCAAGCCCGAAGCGGCCAGGCCCGCCGCGCCCAAGCCGGCCAAGCCGGCGCACAGCGCCGCGGCCGCTTCGCCGGCCGCCGCGCCCGAGGCCCCCCCGGTGATCACGCCGCCGCCGCCCAAGGCCGACTCCGACGCCGCCAAGACCCCGACGCCATGATGCGGCCGAAAACCGCGCCCGCCAGGCGGGACGCCACCGGCGAATCGCTGCTAACCTGAACGCCCATGGCCCGGTACATTTTCATCACCGGCGGCGTGGTCTCCTCCCTGGGAAAAGGTCTCGCCTCCGCGGCGCTCGGCGCGCTTTTGCAGGCTCGTGGATACAAGGTCCGCTTGCGTAAGCTGGACCCGTATCTGAACGTGGACCCGGGGACGATGAGCCCCTACCAGCACGGCGAGGTGTTCGTCACCGACGACGGGGCCGAGACCGACCTCGACCTCGGCCACTACGAGCGCTTCACAGGCGTTTCGGCGACCAAGGCCGACAACATCACCACCGGCCAGATCTACAAGACCATCATCGAGAAGGAGCGGCGCGGGGACTACCTCGGCGCCACCGTCCAGGTGATCCCGCACGTCACCGACGAGATCAAGCGCTTCGTCCTGGCCGATCCGGGCGAGGGCGTGGACTTCGTGCTGGTGGAGATCGGCGGCACGGTGGGCGACATCGAGGGCCTGCCGTTCTTCGAGGCGATCCGCCAGCTGGGCCAGGAGCTGCCGCGCCAGCACGCCTGTTTCGTGCACCTGACGCTGCTGCCGTACATCAAGACGGCCGGCGAGATGAAGACCAAGCCGACGCAGCACTCGGTCAAGGAGCTGCGCTCGATCGGCATCCAGCCCGACGTGCTGCTGTGCCGCTGCGAACAGCCGATTCCGCCCGACGAGAAGCGCAAGATCGGCCTGTTCTGCAACGTCCGCCCGTCGGCGGTGATCCAGGCGATGGACGCGCCGAACATCTACGCCGTGCCGCTGGAGTACCACGCCCAGGGCCTGGACACCGAGGTGCTCGACGTGTTCGGCCTGAAGGACGCTCCGGCCCCCGACCTGTCGCGCTGGCAGGGCATCTCCGGCACCATCACCCAGCCCGACGGCGAGGTGACCATCGCCGTGGTGGGCAAGTACACGGTGCTCAAGGACGCCTACAAGTCGCTGATCGAGGCCCTGGTGCACGGCGGCGTGGCCAACCGGGTGAAGGTCAACTTCGACTGGGTCGAGAGCGAGGTGTTCGAGGGCGGCGACGGCGATGCGGCGACCCGCCTGGAAGGCGCGCACGGCATCCTGGTGCCCGGCGGCTTCGGCGAACGCGGGGCTGAGGGCAAGATCCTGGCCGCCAAATACGCGCGCGAGCGGTCGATCCCCTATTTCGGCGTGTGCTTCGGCATGCAGATGGCGGTGATCGAGGCCGTGCGGAACGTCTCCGGCATCGCCTGCGCCTCGTCCACCGAGTTCGGCCCCACCAAGGAGCCGGTGGTCGGCCTGATGACCGAATGGGTGCGCGGCAACGAGCGCGAGACCCGCGGCGCCGGCGACGACCTGGGCGGCACTATGCGGCTGGGGGCCTACGAGGCGCATCTGACGCCGGGATCGCGGGTGGCCGAGATCTATGGCGAGACCACGATCAGCGAACGCCACCGGCACCGCTACGAGGTCAACATCGGCTATCGCGAGGCGATCGAGGGCGCGGGCCTGAAGATCACCGGCGTCTCCCCCGACGGCGTGCTGCCGGAGATCGTCGAGCGCACCGACCACCCGTGGTTCATCGGCGTGCAGTACCATCCGGAGCTGAAGAGCCGGCCGTTCGCGCCGCACCCGCTATTCGCCAGCTTCATCCACGCCGCCCTGGTGCAGAGCCGGCTGGTCTAGCTACGCCCCGGCTCTTGCGCGATCGCGCCTGATCGCCCTTCCTAGCGTCGCGACATGGGTGTCGCGGTCCGGGAGTGCCAGCGTGCGTCGTTTGCGGTCCATCCTGCCGGCGCTGGCGGCCGTCCTGATCGCCGGCGCGTGGGGCCCGGGCGCGGCCGCCGCCGGCCTGCAGCGCACCGCCTCCGGCCGCCAGCTGTGGGTCGACTGCCGCGGCGAGAAGACCGCCGCGCCGACCGTGATCCTGGAATCGGGCGCCTTTGGCATCTCCGCCGACTGGGACCATCTGCTGCCGGACCTGGCCCGGGACGGCCGGGTCTGCGCCTACGACCGCGGCGGCCTTGGCCGTTCGCCGCGCCGGCCCGGCGGCGAGGACGTGGTGTCCATCGCCCACGAGCTGGCCGACCTGCTGGATGGCATGGGCGAGACCGCGCCGGTGATCCTGGTGGGCCACTCCAATGGCGCCCTCTACGCCGAGACCTTCGCCGCCATGTGGCCGGACCGCCTGGCGGGACTTGTCTACGTCAACGGCGTCGGCAGCGACGATCTGGACCACAAGGTGCTGATGAACGCCCTGGACGACGAGCGCCGGATCGCCGGCCTGGCGTTCGTGGCCGGGCGGATGCACCTGGCCCCGCTGATCGCCGGTTTCGTCATCCGCCACGAGGGCCTGACCGGCGAGGCGGCCGAGCGCAAGCGCGAGTCGCTGACCTCGCTGTGCAGCCTGCAGATCGGCCGCAACGAGGACCGGATGGTCACCCCTGGCCTCAGCGCCGCCCGGGCCCTGGGCGGGTCGCCGCGGCAGGTCCCGACCGTGGTGGTGATCGCCGCCAGCAAGGCCGACCTGCTGAGCCGCTTCGGCTGGCGCGACGCCGAGATGGCGCCGGCCGACCGCTCGGCGCGCGGCTGGACCCTGAGCGTGCTGGGCGCCAGCCACGTCTCGCCGCTAGGCCGCGACCGGCGCTATGTGGTGGCCGCGGTGACCTGGCTGCGCTCGATCAGCCAGCCGCCCGCCGCCACGACCCCGCCCGCGACGGCGCCCTGATGCTCGCGGAGGCGATCCGCGCCACGGCCCTGGCCCTGCCGGAGGCGTTCGAGCGACCGCATCGAGGGCAGCCGACGTTCTGGGTCCACGATCGCATCTTCTGCATCATGCCGGCCGGCGCCGACCACATCACCGTCAAGCTGGAGCGCGAAGACCAGCTGAACATGATCGAGGGCCATCCCCAGGCGGTGCGGCCGGCGCGGCTCTACAGCCACCACGGCTGGACCTCCGTGCATCCCGAGGCTTGCGACGACGTCCTGATGGCGCTCCTGTTGCGCCTCGCCTGGAGCCATGTGGCGCCGCGGCGGCTGGTCCGCGCGCATCTGGGCTGACGGGGGAGGGGAGCTGGACCGTGGTCACGCCCGACGAGATCCGCGCCCTGGCGCTGGCCCTGCCGGAAGCGGTGGAGGCGGATCACCACGGCATGCCGTCGTTCCGCGTCGCCGGGAAGATCTTCTCGACCCTGCATGTGGCCCATCCGCGCATGATGGTGAAGCTCGACCCCGAGGACCAGCGCAACCTGGCCGAGGCGCATCCGGGAATCGTCGAGCCGGTCGCCGGCTATTGGGGCCGCAAGGGCTCCACCTTCGTCTGGTACGAGCGGGCCGACACCGGGCTGGTCGATTCGTTGCTGAGGCTGGCCTGGAGCGGTGTCGCGCCCAGGCGGCTGAGGGCCTGACACAGCCAGGGCGGGGGGTGCGGCGCGCCCCCTTGAACTGTGGAGCCTTTTGCGGCATACACCCGCGCTCCCACGGCGGCCCTCAACCGGCCGCCGCATTCATTTGAACGCAGAAGACCACAGCCATGGCCGTTCCCAAGCGAAAAGTATCCCCGTCGCGTCGCAACATGCGCCGCTCGCACCATGCGCTGGAAGCCAACAGCTACATCGAAGACAAGGACACCGGCGAGCTGCGCCGTCCGCACCATGTCGACCTGAAGACCGGCATGTACCGCGGCCGTCAGATCCTGACGCCGAAGGAAGACTAGTCCGTCTTCGGCAAGCCCCGGCCTGAGCCGGGGCCGCCCAAAGTTCAGAGCCTATTGAGCCCGCCCGCGCGCCTGAATGGCTGCCCGGCGGGCTTCGACCATTTCCGGGGTCACCGCGCGGTTGTGCGGCGTCGAGACGTCGGTCTCGTGCTTCAGCGCCGCGCCGAACGGCAGGGCGTAGCCCTCGTCGATGATGCGCTTGTAGGTCGCCAGCGTCTCGGCCGGGATCGTGGCCATGTCGGCGGCCAGCTTCAGCGCGGTCGGCATCAGCGCTTCCGGCGACACGACCCGGTTCACCAGCCCCCAGTCCGCCGCCGTCCGGGCGTCCAGGAAGTTGCCGGTCAGCGACAGCTCCTTGGCGCGGTAGGGGCCGATCACCCGCGACAGCCGCTGCGACAGGCCCCAGCCAGGCATGATGCCGACCCGCGCGTGGGTGTCGGCGAACCGGGCCTCGGTGGAGGCGATAAGCACGTCGCAGGCCAGCGCCACCTCGAAGCCGCCGGTGATGGCCACCCCGTTGATCGCGCCGATGATCGGCTTGGGACACTGCAGCAGCGCCAGCACCGGGTTCTCCGCTGCGCCGGTGGCGTTGGCCGCGCCCATGCCGTTCGGATCGCTGCCCAGCTCCTTCAGGTCCAGCCCGGCCGTGAAGGCGCGGCCGGCGCCGGTCAGCACCAGCACGCTCACCGCGTCGTCCGCCGACAGCTGCACGATGGCGTCGTGCAGCGCCGCCCGCAGGGCCCGCGACAGGGCGTTCATCGCCTCGGGGCGGTTCAGCGTCACCGTGGCGACGCCGGCATTCTTCTCGATCAGCAGCATGGGTTGGGATCCTCCGTTCCCGCGAAGGACCCGGATCGGGCGACTCCCGTCAAGATGGCCGTCGCGTCATCCCCGTTCGGCTGTTGCTAGCCGCCCCCGCGCCCACTAAGCGTGCGCCCGCGCCAGCGAACATCAGGAAGGCTCCATGACCCAGATCGTCGACATCATCGCCCGGGAAATCCTCGACAGCCGCGGCAATCCGACGGTGGAAGTGGACGTGACCCTCGAGGATGGCGCGTTCGGCCGCGCGGCGGTCCCGTCCGGCGCCTCCACCGGCGCGCACGAGGCGGTGGAAAAGCGCGACGGCGATACGGGGCGCTACGGCGGCAAGGGGGTGCTGCAGGCCGTCGATGCGGTGAACGGCGAGATCTTCGATGCGCTCAGCGGCGTGGACGCCGAGGACCAGCGCCGGCTGGACACCCTGCTGATCGAGCTGGACGGCACGTCGAACAAGAGCCGCCTGGGGGCCAACGCCATCCTGGGGGTCAGCCTGGCCGTGGCCAAGGCCGCGGCGATCTCGGCCGACCTGCCGCTGTACAAGTACGTCGGCGGCGTCTCGGCGCGGGTGCTGCCGCTGCCGATGATGAACATCATCAACGGCGGCGCGCATGCCGACAATCCGATCGACATCCAGGAGTTCATGATCCTGCCCACCGGTGCGCCGACCTTCTCGGAGGGCCTGCGCATGGGGGCGGAGATCTTCCACGCGCTGAAGAAGGCGCTGAAGGACGCCGGCCACAATACCAACGTCGGCGACGAGGGCGGCTTTGCGCCGAACCTGTCGAGCGCCGATGAGGCCCTCGGCTTCATGCTCAAGGCGGGCGAGGCGGCCGGCTATCGCCCCGGGGAAGACTTCCACCTCGGCCTCGACGTCGCCTCCACCGAGTTCTTCAAGGACGGACGCTATGTGATGGAGGGCGAGGGCAAGACCCTCGACCAGGCCGGCATGGTCGCCTACCTGGCCGACCTGGCGGCCCGCTATCCGATCGTCTCCATCGAGGATGGCTGCGCCGAGGACGACATGACGGGCTGGGCCGAGCTGACCAAGGTGCTGGGCGGCAAGATCCAGCTGGTCGGCGACGATCTGTTCGTCACCAACCCCAAGCGGCTGAAGGTCGGCATCGCCGACGGCCTGGCCAATTCGATCCTGGTGAAGGTCAATCAGATCGGCACCCTGTCGGAGACCCTGGACGCCGTCGACATGGCGCACCGCGCCTCGTACACCGCCGTGATGAGCCACCGGTCGGGCGAGACCGAGGATTCGACGATCGCCGACCTGGCCGTGGCCACCAACTGCGGGCAGATCAAGACCGGCTCGCTGTCGCGGTCCGACCGCCTGGCCAAGTTCAACCAGCTGCTGCGTATCGAACAGGAACTGGGCGACCAGGCGATCTACGCCGGCCGCGACGCCTTGCGTCGGCTCTAGAAAGCCCGCTGCAGCTCGACCCCGGCGGTCCTCGGCCGCTGGGGGGTCACCTGGGCGGCGCGGCGCAGGGTGAAGGGGTTGCCGTAGGCGAAGGTGTTGCCGATCGAGTTGGCCGGGTTGTCGACGAAGGCGGTCACGCTCCAGTGGTCGTTGCTGAGGCCCAGGCTGATGCGGCCCGTGGAAAATCCGCCCTGGGCCGGCGCGGTTGAGGCGTCGAAGGTCAGCCTCGAGACCCCCACATAGGCGTACTGCGCGTTGAACGTCGCGGTCAGGCCCTGGCCGATCGGCTGGGCGTAGCGCAGGTCGGCGCCCACCGAGGTGCGCGGCACGCCGGGCAGGCCGCTGTGCTGGATGGTGGGGAAGCCGGGATTCAGGCGCACCAGTTCCGGCCGGTCGAGGGCGCCGTTCACCCGCAGCCGCAGCCCGCCGACGCTGTAGGCCGCCTCCAGTTCGACCCCAACGTTGCGCGCATCGCCCAGGTTGGCCGTGAACGGCAGGCCCGAGCGCAGCGGCAGGTCGCTCTGCACATTGCTCCAGCGGCTGTAGAACACGGCGGCGCGCAGGTTGACGTGGTCGCGCCACAGCCGGGCCTTGGCGCCGGTCTCCACCATCCACAGCTCGTCGCCGCCGAACCGGCGATAGGGTTGCGGCGCACTGGCGGCGTTGGAGAAGATCTGGCCCAGCGGTCCACTGGTGTTGAAGCCGCCCGCACGATAGCCCTCGGCGGCCTGGGCATAGACCATGGCGTGGCCCGTCAGCTGGTACTGCAGGGCCAGGCGGGGGGCGAAACCAGTGTCCCACAGCTCGCCCTTGAAGGCGGCTTGGCCGTGGAACATCGGCTGGGCGGTGACCGCATTGGTGGAGACCCGCGTGCCGTAGAGCCGTGCGCCCAGGGTCGCGGTGAGCTTGGGGGTAAGCTCGTAGGTCGCCTCGCCGAACAGCGCCAGCTCGAGGGTATTGTCCCGCCGCGCCTCGCTGTAGATCAGCCGCGAAGACCCGTCGGGCGCCGGCGTCGTCATCGCCGCATGTCCATCCTGGCGGCCCACGGCCAGGAAGCCGCCCATCAGCCACTGCAGCCGCCCGCCGCCGGGCGAGACCAGGCTCACCTCGTCCACCGCCAGTTCGGTGCGGTTGGCGTCGTCGTACGGGCTGGGGCCCAGCACGGGGCCCGGCTGGAAGAGGGGGGCGGCCGTGGTCGCGTCGTAGCGGCTGTCCAGCTCGTGCTCGATGAGCGAGAAGGCGTTCTTGAAGCGGCCGAGCGACGTGTCGCCCTCCACGGTCAGGTAGCCCTCGGTGAACTCGTTGTCGCTGGGCTCCAGCAGCATGACTGCGCGCTGCAGGCCGTTCGCCCCGCCGATGGCGTATTGCGAGTCCCCCGAGTACAGCGCCTGGCGGATCAGCCCGGCGTTCACCGTCCAGTCGTCGGACAGGCGGTAGCGGATCGCCAGCCGCCCGCCGGTGCGGTCGGTGTAGTTGGTGTTCTTGCGGTGCAGCAGGACGTCGTCGAAATAGCCGCCGTCGTGGTCGCGATAGAACACCACGCGCACCCCCAGCCGATCCGTTTGCAGCGGCAGGTTGGCCACCGCGTCCAGGCTTTCCGATCCGGCGCCCCCCCTGGTGCCTGCGGCCGTCACGCTGACCGCCGCCGATGGGTGTTCGAGATCCGGCGGCCGGGTGACGATGCGCAGCAGGCCTGCGATCGATCCGGCGCCGTAGAGGCTGCCCTGTGGACCGCGCAGAATCTCGACGCGATCGACGTCGACCAGGCTGAGGTCGGGATCGGGGTTGTTGTAGGCGATCCGCACGTCGTCCACGTACAGACCCACCGCCGCCTGGGTGTGACCGGTCAAGGGGCCGTCGGACTGGCCGCGGATGATGAACTTGTCGCGGCCGGGGCCGAGGTTGGTCACCGTCAGGCCGGCGGACTGGCCGGTCAGGTCGCCGATGCCGCTGGCGCGGGAGCCCTGCAGGTCCGAGGCGCTGAGCGTGCTCATGGCCAGGGGCAGGCTGTCGGGCAGGGCGCTGCGCCGCGTGGCGGTGACCACCAGCTCGCTGAGCGCGGAGTCGCTGGCCGTCTGCCGCTGGGTGGGCGGCGGCGGGGCGGCCGGGCGGGGCGGGGTCCGGCGCTGCGACGGCGCCGGCGAGGGCTCGGGAACCAGCCGCATCACGCGAACGGTCGAGACATCGACCATGCGAAAGGCGCAGCCGCTCCCGGCCAGCAGCTTCGTCAGGCCGTCCTTGACAGAATAGTTTCCGAGCACGCGATTGCCGGCGCCGCGGCACCCCGCGCCGGCGTCCACGCTGATCGAGACGTTGGCCTGGACGGCAAAGTCGAACAGGGCGTCTGTCAGGCGTTCGGCAGGCACGTCGAAATGCCGCCGCGTCGCCGCAAGCGCAGGCGAGGACACGGCCCAGAGGGCCGCGCACGCGCACAGCAGCAGGCGTCTGCGGCCCGATGACACTCCGAACGGCCCCCCGGCGTAACCTTACCGGGAGGAACTTAGGACAATCCGGCCCTCGGAGCGATCCGCCTTGATGGGAAGAAATGCGCCCAGGCGTCCGACCACGGCGTTTTCGTCGTCCAGGACCAGCACGCCGGTGAAGGTGACGGCGCGGGCGTCGGGGGCCACGTCGACGGGCGTGGCGAAGGCGCGGGTCAATTCGCCGGCGACGCCGGCGAGGGTGCAGTCGTGGCAGATCAGGCGGTGCTGGCGCCAGGCGAAGGCCTCGTCGGCCGACACCTTGCGCACCTGTGAGGCGGCGTCGCCGTCGTGGTGGGCCAGCTGCTCGCCGGCGGTCAGCCGCAGGGTCGGCGCCTCGCCGGCCAGCGGTCGCACCTCGACCACGCCGCGGCTGACGGTCAGGGTCAGGCCGGCGTCGCGCCGGCGCACGTTGAACTGGGTGCCGACGACGCGGATCTGCTGGTCGCCGACCGAGATCAGGAACGGGCGGCGCGTGTCGTGCGCCACATCGAAGGTCGCCTCGGCGTCGTCCACCACCACCCGGCGGCTGTGGCCGTCGAAGGCCACGGAAATCTTCGAGCCTGCGTTCAGGTCGACCTGGGTGCCGTCGTTCAGCACCAGGTGACGGGTCTCGCCGTGGCCGGTGGCGTAGGTCGTCGCCGCGGCGGGCTGCAGCACCAGGGCCGCCACGACCGCCGCCGCGGCCGCAACGCCGGCGCCGGCCGCCCACGGGCTCCAGCGCACGCCGCGCGCCGGCGCGACGCGGCGCGGCCTGAAGGCCAGCACCTCGGCCGGCGCTGGGGTGTCGTCAGCAAGGCCGGCGGCGATCGCCGTGGCGTGTCCGTCGAGCTCGGCCCACAGCGCCTCGACACGCTCGAAGGCGTCGAGATGGGCGGGGGATTCACTGAGCCAGGCTTCCAGCCCCTGCCAGTCCGCCTCGGACTCGTCGCCCGCGCGCACCCGCACGAGCCAGGCGGTCGCCTGGTCGTCCAAGGTCGCCGGCAATTCGCCCTGCGTGGTCATGCCCGATCCGTCATCCGCCGCGCCCATACGCCCGGCGTCATTGTTACAGACGACGCCGCCACGATTCGTCCTCCAAACCGCATCGTCGTTTTCATGCGGCCAAGGTCCTGACCAAATGTTTCAGGGCTGCGCTGATGTGCTTCTCAATCGAGCTGCGCGACAGGCCCATGGCCTCGGCGGTCTGGGCGTGGGTCAGCCCCTCCAGCTTGTGCAGGCGGAAGGCGCGCCGCGTGGCCGGCGGCAGGCCGTTCAGCGCCTCGATGATCAGCGCCAGCCGCTGGCGCGCCGCCGCGGCCTCGTCGGCGGCCGGTTCGTCGGCCAGGTCCTGGCCGCCCAGGGTGCTGACGGTGACCGCCCGCCAGCCGGTGTCCCGCGCCAGCGAGCGGCGCTGCGACTTCAGCCGGTCCAGCATCAGGTTCGACCCCAGCCGGTAGAGGAACGCCGCGGCGTTGCCGATCTCCTCCGACGAGGCGGCGGAGACCTTGAGGTACATGTCCTGCACCAGGTCCTCGGCGGCCTCGGCCGAGCGCATGCGCACGGTGAAGTAACGCTTCAGCTCGTCGCGCTTGGCGAGGTACAGGGCCAGCAGAGGCGACGGCGGGTCGGCGTCCAAGGGTGTCGTTCCGGCGCCCGCTGGGGCGTCCACGTGGTGAAGTCTGCGCTAATCACCTTAAGGCCGGCGCAAGGCAATCGCGAAATGGCCTCGCATGACACGCGAACGGCGTCCTCGCCGGGCAGGGTTAGCGCGCCGTTAAGCCTGATCGGCGCACAAACGACTCACACCGTCAAAGCCTTGAGTCGTCAGTGCTCTCCCGCCTCCAGACCTATATCCCGACCGCCCTGCTGGCGATCCTGATCTTCTACTTCGCCTTTCACGCGCTGACGGGCGATCGCGGGCTGCTGCTGTCGCGCCAGCGCGAGACGACCCTGGCCGAGAAGCAGGCCGAGTTGAAGGCGCTGCACGCCGAGCGCATGGACCTGGAGGCGCGGGCCCGTTTCCTGCGCGACGAGAGCCTTTCCGCCGATTTGCTGGAGGAAAGGGCCCATGTCCTTCTAGGCTTCACGGACCCGAGGGATTATGTGATCCGCACGCCCAAGGGCCGCGGCTGATCCGTTCAGCTGTCCCCGGGCGCGATCCACGCGACGGCTCGGGAGAACAACATGGCGCGACCCAGCGCCGCCAAACCCACCACCAGCCGCGGCGCCGGCAAGGACGCCGGCGCGGCGAAGGCCAAGGACGTAACGGGTAGCGCGGTCGACAAGGACCAGCTGCTCGACTTCTACCGCAGCATGCTGCTGATCCGCCGCTTCGAGGAGCGCGCCGGGCAGCTGTACGGCATGGGGCTGATCGGCGGCTTCTGCCACCTGTACATCGGCCAGGAGGCCATTGCGGTGGGCATGCAGTCGGTCAAGGCCCCGGGCGACCAGGTGATCACCGGCTATCGCGACCACGGCCACATGCTGGCCGCCGGCATGGACCCCAAGTCGGTGATGGCCGAGCTGACCGGCCGCTTCGCCGGCGCCTCCAAGGGCAAGGGCGGCTCGATGCACATGTTCTCGACCGAGGCCGACTTCTACGGCGGCCACGGCATCGTCGGGGCCCAGGTGAGCCTCGGCACCGGCCTGGGCCTGGCCAACCGCTACCGCGAGAACGGCAATGTGGCGTTCGTCTATTTCGGCGACGGCGCGGCCAACCAGGGCCAAGTGTACGAGAGCTTCAACATGGCCGAGCTCTGGCGCCTGCCGGTGGTCTATGTGATCGAGAACAACCAGTACGCCATGGGCACGGCGATCGAGCGCTCGTCGTCGGAAACGCACCTCTATCGGCGCGGCGCCAGCTTCAACATCCCCGGCCAGGAAGTGGACGGCATGGACGTCTCGGCGGTGCGCGAGGCGGGCCTGGCGGCCGCCGAGCACGCCCGCACCGGCAAGGGGCCGTTCATCCTGGAGATGAAGACCTATCGCTACCGCGGCCACTCGATGAGCGATCCGGGCAAGTACCGCACGCGCGAGGAGATCGACGAGGTGCGCAAGAACCGCGACCCGATCGACCACCTGCAGGATCGCCTGGAAGAGGTGGGCGCCGCCGACGAAGCGGCGCTGAAGGCGATCGACGCCGAGGTCAAGGCCATCGTCGCCGACGCCGCCGAGTTCGCCCGCACCGCGCCCGAGCCGGACGCCGCCGAACTCTACACCGACGTCTACACGGAGAGCGCGGCGTGACCGACGTATTGATGCCGGCCCTGTCGCCCACGATGGAGGAAGGCACCCTCGCCAAGTGGCACATCAAGCCCGGCGACACGGTGAAGAGCGGCGATGTGATCGCCGAGATCGAGACCGACAAGGCCACCATGGAGGTGGAGGCGGTCGACGAGGGCGTGGTCGAGGCCATCCTGGTGCCCGAGGGCGCCGAGGAGGTGAAGGTCAACACCCCGATCGCCCGGCTGAAGGGCGAGGGCGGCGCCGCGGCGCCGACGCCGCCGGTGGCCAGGACCGAGACTCCTGCCGCGCCGCGGACCGCGCCCAGCCAGTCGGCCGGCGATCCCGAGAAGCAGCCGCCGGAAACCGCCACGCCGAAGGCGCAGGGCGAGGGCGCCGCCGCGGTTCCGGCCAAGGCGCCGCTGGCCGACCCGGACATCCCCGCCGGGACGAAGCTGAACAAGACCACGGTGCGCGACGCCCTGCGCGACGCCATGGCCGAGGAGATGCGCCGCGACCCGGACGTGTTCCTGATGGGCGAGGAAGTCGCCCAGTACCAGGGCGCCTACAAGGTCAGCCGCGACCTGCTGCAGGAGTTCGGCGACCGCCGGGTGATCGACACCCCGATCACCGAGTACGGCTTCACCGGCCTGGGCGTCGGCGCGGCGATGGCCGGCCTGAAGCCGATCATCGAGTTCATGACCTTCAACTTCGCCATGCAGGCCATTGATCACATTATCAATTCGGCCGCCAAGACGCTGTACATGTCCGGCGGCCAGATCAAGTGCCCGGTGGTGTTCCGCGGTCCCAATGGCGCCGCCGCTCGGGTCGCCGCCCAGCACAGCCAGGACTACGCGGCCTGGTACGGCTCGGTGCCGGGCCTGAAGGTGATCGCCCCCTACGACGCCGCCGACGCCAAGGGCCTGCTGAAGGCCGCGATCCGCGATCCGAACCCGGTCGTCTTCCTCGAGAACGAGATGATGTACGGCCACGAGTTCGACGTGCCGGAGGGCGACGACTGGGTGCTGCCGATCGGCAAGGCCAAGGTGCGCCGCGCCGGCGACGGCGTCACCATCGTCGCCTATTCGCGCATGGTCGGCTTCGCCCTGGAGGCGGCGGAGAAGCTGGCGGCCGAGGGCATCGAGGCCGAGGTGGTCGATCTGCGCACCATCCGTCCGCTGGATCACGACACCATCGTCGAGAGCGTGAAGAAGACCAACCGGCTGGTCACGGTGGAGGAAGGCTGGGGCCCGATGGGCGTCGGCGCCGAGATCTGCGCGCGGGTCGTCGAGCACGCCTTCGACTACCTGGATGCGCCGCCGCTGCGGGTGCACCAGGAGGACGTGCCGCTGCCCTACGCCGCCAACCTGGAGGCGCTCAGCCTGCCGTCGGTGGACAAGATCGTGAAGGCCGCCAAGGCGGTCAGCTACCGGTGAGCGAGGCGGCGGCAGATCGGGCCGAACCGGCCTGGCGCGGCGGCGGCTGCCATTGCGGCGGCGTGCGCTTCGAGGTGCTGACCGGGCCGGAAGTGCTGGCCCAGACCTGCAACTGCTCGATCTGCGCCAAGACCGGCTTCATCCACGTGATCGTGCCGGAAGCGCGCTTTCGGATCACCCGCGGCGCCGAGCGGCTGACGACCTACACCTTCAATACCGGCGTGGCGCGGCACATGTTCTGCTCCACCTGCGGGGTGAAGAGCTTCTATCGACCGCGGTCGAACCCGGACGGCTGGTCGGTGAACGCCCGCTGCCTGGACGACACGGCGGGCCTGACGCTGGAGATCGAGGCGTTCGACGGCCGCAACTGGGAGCTCCACGCCGACACGCTGGCGCACCTGTCCAAGGAATCGACCTGACCATGAGCATCGACGTTCTGATGCCGGCGCTGTCGCCCACGATGGAAGAGGGCACCCTCGCCAAGTGGCATGTGAAGCCCGGCGATACCGTCAAGAGCGGCGACGTCATCGCCGAGATCGAGACCGACAAGGCCACCATGGAGGTGGAGGCGGTCGACGAGGGCGTGGTCGAGGCCATCCTGGTGCCGGAGGGCACGGAGGAGGTGAAGGTCAACACTCCGATCGCCAAGCTGCGCGGGGAAGGGGAGGCGGCCAGCGCCGCTCCCCCCTCCCCCTTGCGGGGAGGGGCCGGGGGTGGGGGTGAAGCTCCGCCTGCGCAGGAAAAGCCTGCGGCCGAGAAGCCCGCCAGCCCGGCAAGCGCTGCGACGACACCCCCGCCCCCTGCCCCCTCCCCGCAAGGGGGAGGGGAGGCGCCTCTTCCGGCCGCGACCGGGCAGGACGGCCAGCGCATCTTTGCCAGCCCGCTGGCGCGGCGGATCGCCGAACAGTCGGGGGTCGACCTGTCGAAGGTGGCGGGCTCGGGCCCGCACGGGCGGATCATCCGCCGGGACGTGGAAGGACTGGAGGGCCAGCCGGCCTCGGCTCCCGTCGCCAAGGCCGCGCCCGCGGCGGCCCCTCCTGCGGCCCCCGCCACAGCCGCGCCGCGCGAGGCGCGGTCGCTGGAGCAGATGGGCATCGCCCCAGGCTCCTACGACCTGATCCCGCTGGACGGCATGAAGAAGACCGTCGCGCGGCGGATGACCGACAGCTTCCGCGACGTGCCGCACTTCCCGCTGACGGTGGACCTGGAGATCGACGCCCTGCTGGCCGCGCGGTCCAAGATCAACGCCATGCTGGGCGACAAGGGAACCAAGGTCAGCGTCAACGACATGGTGATCAAGGCCGCCGCCGCGGCCCTGGTCCGCGTGCCCGAGGCCAACGCCAGCTACAGCCCCGAGGGCATCGCCATGCATCACCACGCCGACGTGGCGGTGGCCGTGGCGATCGAGGGCGGGCTGATCACGCCGATCGTCCGGGCCGCCGAGACCAAGGGCCTGGCGAAGATCGCCGCCGAGATGAAGGACCTGGCCGAGCGGGCGCGCACGCGCAAGCTGAAGCCGGAGGAGTTCCAGGGCGGCACCTTCTCGGTGTCCAACCTGGGCATGTTCGGCATCCGCCAGTTCGCCTCGATCATCAACGAGCCGCAGGGCTGCATCCTGTCGGTGGGCGCCGGCGAGAAGCGGCCGGTGGTGCGCGGCGACCAGCTGGCCATCGCCACGGTGATGACCGTCACCCTGACCTGCGACCACCGGGTGGTGGACGGGGCCACGGGCGCGCGCTGGCTGCAGGCGTTCAAGGCGATGATCGAAGACCCGATCACGATGATCGTCTGAAGCCGTTGCCGCAGACCGGCCGGGCTGACATCGTCCCGGGACACCAAAGCAACGGGGGAAACACCATGAAGCGCATCCTGATCGCCGCCACCGCCGTCCTGGCCCTGGGCGCGTGCTCGCGCGGGGGCGACCTGAACCACGGCGGCTCGATCAAGCTCGGCAGCTCGACGATCAGCAAGCAGCTGCCGGCGAACCTGCCCGGCTATGTGAAGGTCTATCCGGGCGCGACGGTCACGGCGGTGATGGACAACGGCGCCCAGGGCGGAATCATCGCCTTCGACGTCGCCGACAGCCCCGACAGCGTGGTCAGCTTCTATCGCAAGGCCGCCGAGGACGCGAAGCTGACGCAGACCACCGACACCGCCTCCAGCACCGGCAGCCACGTGATCATGTGGAACCAGGAAGGCACCAAGCGCAGCCTGATGGCCACCGTGGACCTCAAGCAGGGCAAGACCCACGTGGGCCTGCTCTACGGCGCCGCTTCATAGGACGAGGAATGTGAGCGTCTACGACTTCACCGCAGAAACCCTCGAGGGCGCGCCCGCGCCGCTCGCCGACTATCGGGGCCAGGTGCTGCTGATCGTCAACACCGCCAGCAAGTGCGGCTTCACCCCTCAGTACGAGGGGCTGGAGACGCTGTGGCGCGACTACAGGGACAAGGGCTTCGCCGTGCTGGGCTTTCCCTGCAACCAGTTCGGCGCGCAGGAGCCGGGCGATGCGGCGGAGATCGCCAACTTCTGCTCGCTGACCTACGACGTCAGCTTCCCGATGATGAAGAAGATCGACGTCAACGGGCCGGCGGCGCACCCGCTGTACGCCTGGCTGAAGAAGCAGAAGAAAGGCATCCTCGGCACCGAGGGCATCAAGTGGAACTTCACCAAGTTCCTGATCGGCCGCGACGGCGAGGTGAAGGGCCGGTTCGCCCCCACCGACACCCCGGAAAGCCTGAAGTCTGCGATCGAGGCGGCGCTCTGACATGGCCGACAGTTTCGATGTGATCGTCATCGGCTCGGGCCCCGGCGGCTACGTCACCGCCATCCGCGCCAGCCAGCTGGGCCTGAAGACCGCCATCGTCGAGCGCGAAGCCCTGGGCGGCATCTGCCTGAACTGGGGCTGCATCCCCACCAAGGCGCTGCTCAAGTCCGGCGAGGTGTACGAGCAGCTGGGCCACCTGGAAGCCTACGGCCTGGCGGTGCAGGGGCGGTCCTACGACTTCTCCAAGGTGATCGAGCGCTCGCGCGCGGTGGCCAAGCAGCTGTCCAGCGGCGTCGCCTTCTTGATGAAGAAGCACAAGATCGAGGTGGTCGACGGGACGGCGCGGCTGGAGAAGGGGCAGGGGGCGCCGACCGTGGTGGTCGACCTCAAGGCCGGCGGCAGCCGCAAGCTGACGGCCAAGTCGGTGATCCTGGCCACGGGCGCCCGGGCCCGCACCATCCCGGCGGTGGGCCTGGCCCCGGACGGCGATCGCATCTGGACCTACCGCGAGGCCCTGGTCCCCAAGGCCGCGCCCAAGACCCTGCTGGTGGTCGGCTCCGGCGCCATCGGCATCGAGTTCGCCAGCTTCTACCGCGCGCTCGGGTCGGAGGTGACGGTGATCGAGGCCCTGCCGCGCATCGTGCCGGTGGAGGACGAGGAAGTCTCCAAGGCCGCGCAGAAGGCGTTCGAGAAGCGCGGCATCAAGTTCCGTATCGGCGCCAAGGTCACCAAGCTGGCCAGGGCCAAGACCGGCGTCACCCTGGACCTGGAAGCCGGCGGCAAGGCCGAGACCCTGACCGCGGACGTGGCGATCGTCGCGGTGGGCATCGACGGCAACGTCGAGAACCTGGGGCTCGAGGCCCTGGGCGTGAAGGTCGACCGCGGCCACGTGGTCACCGATCCGCACGGCGCCACCAACGTGCCCGGCCTCTACGCCATCGGCGACGTGGCCGGCCCGCCCTGGCTGGCGCACAAGGCCAGCCACGAGGGCGTGCACTGCGTCGAGCACATCGCCGGCCTGCCCTCCAGCAACCTGACCTCGCCCGTCCCGGGCTGCACCTACGCCCAGCCGCAGATCGCCTCGGTCGGGCTGACCGAGGCCCAGGCCAGGGACAAGGGGCTGGACGTCAAGGTCGGCCGCTTCCCGTTCCGGGTGAACGGCAAGGCCATCGCCTCGGGCGAGGTCGAGGGCTTCGTCAAGACGGTGTTCGACGGCAAGACCGGCGCCCTGCTGGGCGCGCACATGATCGGGGCGGAAGTCACCGAGATGGTCCAGGGCTTCGCCCTGGCCATCACCATGGAGGCCACCGAGGCGGAGCTGCAGGCCACCATCTATCCGCACCCGACCATGAGCGAGGCCATGCACGAGGCCTCGCTCGACGCCTTCGGCCGCGTGCTGCACATCTGATTAGGCGGGCCAGGATCGGCGCGGCTCGAGGCGGCCGGCCGATCCGGAGCCTGCCGAAGTCGTTCAGGACGCCGGCTTGGCCGCCTTCAGGTCGGTGTCGATCACCTGCAGCTTGGCGTCGTCGATCTTGGCCTGCGGGTACTTGGCGATGTCGCGCACGCTCATGCCCTTGACCATGTCCAGATAGGGCGAGGTCTCCAGGCCGGGGATATCCTTGTCGAGCACGGCCTTGGTCGCCGGGTCGGCCAGCAGGTCGCCGATCTTCGAATCGACGGTGGCCGGCGCCGAGACGCTGGGCGGCGAGGTCGTGCTGTCCGCCCAGGCGGCGGCGCCCATGGCGGTGGCGAGGGTCAGGCCGGCAAGGCCGGCGACGATGAGTTTCATGCGAGAATCCTGCCTTCTGGCGTCCCTAACGCCCCACCGATGTAACAGTGGCGCCGAACGTCTGGCGAGGGGGATTGTGTTGCGCGCAAGCAATCCGGCTGCGGCCTTCCCGCGCACCGCTTCGCCGGTGTAAGACGCGGGCCATGAGCACCGACACCGCACCCAAGCTGATCGAGGGCCGCACCGGCCCGTGGGAAATCGTTCTGGGCCTGGAGGTTCACGCCCAGGTCGCCTCCAACGCCAAGCTGTTCTCCGGCGCCGCCGTCGGCTTCGGCGCGGGGCCGAACGAACAGGTCAGCCTGGTGGACGCCGCCATGCCCGGCATGCTGCCGGTGATCAACCGCCGCTGCGTCGAGCAGGCGGTGAAGACCGGCCTGGGCCTGAAGGCGAAGATCAACACCTGGTCGCGGTTCGACCGGAAGAACTACTTCTATCCCGACCTGCCGCAAGGCTATCAGATCAGCCAGTACAAGGACCCGATCGTCGGCGAGGGCCAGATCGAGGTCGAGCGCGACGACGGCAGCACCTTCACCGTGCGCATCGAGCGGCTGCACCTGGAGCAGGACGCCGGCAAGTCGATCCACGACATGGATCCCAACGCCACCTACGTCGACCTGAACCGGGCGGGCACGGCGCTGATGGAGATCGTGTCCTTCCCCGACATGCGCTCGCCGGAAGAGGCGGCGGCCTATGTGAAGAAGCTGCGCACCATCCTGATCTACCTGGGCACCTGCGACGGCGACCTGGAGAAGGGCAACCTGCGCGCCGACGTCAACGTCTCGGTCTGCCGCCCCGGCGACTACGAGAAGTTCCGCGAGACCGGCAGCTTCAGCCACCTGGGCACGCGCTGCGAGATCAAGAACGTCAACTCCTATCGCTACATCCAGCAGGCCATCGAGTACGAGGCGCGCCGGCAGGTCGAGATCCTCGAGGACGGCGGCAAGATCGACCAGGAGACCCGGCTGTTCGATCCGAACAAGGGCGAGACCCGCTCGATGCGCTCCAAGGAAGAGGCGCACGACTATCGCTATTTCCCCGACCCGGATCTGCTGCCCCTGGAGCTGGACCCGGCGTGGATCAAGCAGATCGAGGCGTCGCTGCCGGAACTGCCGGACGACAAGCGTGCGCGACTGAAGGCGCAGTACGGCCTGTCGCACTACGACGCCGGGGTGCTGATCATCGACCAGGCCCGCGCCGACTATTTCGAACGCGCCGCCAAGGGCCGCGACGCCAAGCTGGTGGCCAACTGGGTGACCAACGAGCTGCTGGCGCGCCTGGCCAAGGACGGGCTGGAGATCGAGCAAAGCCCGATCCCGTCCGACGACGTCGCCGGCCTGGTGCAGCTGCTCGAGGAGAACGTGATCTCCTCCAAGATCGCCAAGGAGGTGTTCGAGCACATGTGGGCCGGCGAGGGGACGCCCGCGCAGATCGTCGAGGCCCGCGGCCTGAAGCAGGTCACCGACACCGGCGCCCTGGAAGCCCTGATCGACAAGCTGATCGCCGCCAACCCGGGCCAGGCCGCCCAGGTAAAGGAAAAGCCCCAGGCGATCGGCTGGTTCGTCGGCCAGGTGATGCGCGAAACCCAGGGCAAGGCCAACCCCGCGGCGGTGAACGAGATCCTGCGCGCGAAGCTGAGCTAGGGCGGGGCCCCGCCGCCGAGGTCGCGCGGCGGATCCTTCACCACGCTCATCGCGTCAGGTTGCGGCCGAACATGGCGAACAGGCGCTCCCAATGCCGCTCGGCGGCGTCGCGGTTGTAGGCGGCGCGCTGGGGGAAGGCGAAGCCGTGCTCGGCGCCCTTGTAGAGCTCGACCTCGGCGTTGAGGCCAGCGGCCTCGAAGGCCTCGCGCAGGGGCGGCAGCTCTTCGAGCGGGGCATAGTGGTCGGTCTCGGCCCAGGCGACGTACAACTCGCCGGCGACGGCGGCGCAGGTCTTGTGCGGGCTGTCCGGCTGGTCGGTGACCAGACGCACGCCATAGAGCGACGCGGCGGCCTTCACACGGTCCGGATGCCGGGCGGCGGCGCTGAGGGCATAGCGGCCGCTCATGCAGTAGCCGATGGCGCCGGCAGGCCCCTTGGAAGCGGCCGGGTCCTCGGCGGCGTGAGCCAGCAGGGCGTCGGCGTCGGCCATGACCATCGGGATGTCGAGGCTGGCCATCAGGGCGAACATCTTCTCGCGCACGGCCTGGGCGTCGGGGCCGACGAAGCTGCCGATCTCCTCGACCCCCTCGCGGTAGTACATGTTGGGCAGCATGACGTAGTAGCCGGGCGCGGCCAGTCGGCGGGCCATGTCGCGCAGCTCCTCGCGAATGCCGGGGGCGTCCATGAAGAACAGAACCACCGGGTAGGGGCCGCCGCGCTCCGGATGGCAGATGAAGGTGCTCATCTTTCCGTCCGCCGTGGCGATATCGATCTGCTGCTCGACCATGGTCTTTTCCTCCCGGCAGTGCGTCCTGGCGGGAAGGTTCTAGCGCGGCCGGAAAGGCGGCGGCAGGGCCATTCGGCGGCGCCCGTCACCTCCGGGGCGGCGGCCCTAGCTCTCCGCGGCGATGCTGCGCAGGGCGCGTTCGAAGGCGTCGGCGGGCTGGCCGCCGGAGATCAGGTACTTGTCGTTGATGATGATGGCCGGGACCGAGCTGATGCCAGCCTCGTGCCATTGGCGCTCCAGCGAGCGGATGTGGTCGGCGAAGCGGCCGGAGGTCAGCACGTCGCGGGCGGCCTGCGGATCGAGGCCCACCTGTTCGGCGGCGGCCACCAGCACCTCGTGGTCGCCGGGGTTCTCGCCTCGCGTGAAATAGGCCTCGAACAGGGCGTGCTTCAGCGGCAGCTGGCGCCCCTGAAGGCCGGCCCAGTGCAGCAGCCGGTGGGCGTCGAAGGTGTTGTAGATCCGGCTGTCGGGCGTCATGGCGATGGTGAAGCCCACCTCGGCGGCGCGGGCGCGGATCTGCTCGCGGTTCGCCGCCGACTGCTGGGGGGTGGCGCCGTACTTCTGGAACACATGCTCGCCGATGTTCTGGCCCTCGGGCGGCATGCCGGGATTGAGCTCGAACGGCTGCAGGGTGATCGTGGCGTCGACCAGGTCGCCGACACGCCCCAGGGCTTCCTCCAGCCCGCCCAGGCCGATGATGCACCAGGGGCAGGACACGTCGGAGACGAAGTCGATCTTCATGGGCTTGGTCATGCGCCGCTCCTTGGGCGAAAAGGTCTGGGGCCATAAGGTGTCGCGGCCGTGAGTGTAGAGATAGCGGCCCGCGGGCCAAATCCAACGCCTCATCCTGTCAGGCGTGGTCCGGCTGCAAGGAGCGCAGCCGCGCTATCCCCTCAAACCGCCATCCGTGCGCACAGCGCCTCCAGCGCCTCCAGCGCCTCCGTCTCGTCCGCCGGGGCGACGGCGCCGCGTTCGGCGCGGATCTGTTGCGGGGTGAGGCCGGTGGCGGTCTTGAGGAAGCGGCGGAAGCTGCGGGCGTCGGAGTAGCCGAGGTCGGCGGCGATGGTCTCGACGCTCTCGTCGCCTCGGCGCAGCCGCTCGGACGCCGCCTCCACCAGGGCGCTGCGGCGCGTGTCGCGGAACACGCCGCCGGCGTTGCGAAAGTACTTGCGCACCGTATTGGCGGTCTTGCCGTGTTCGCGCACCAGCTCGGAGAAGCGCACGAAGCCGTTGTCGTTGACGTAGCTGCAGGGGGCAGGGGGTGAGCGGTCGGCCACGAGAGCCAGCCACGGCTGATGGCACTCCCACATCACGTTCTTGCCGGCCCGGGCCGTGGGACGGGCGCCCAGCAGATGGCGCGGAAAGCGGAACGACGTGATCGGCCCCTGCACGACCCGCGCGCCGATGGCCCAGTGCAGACCGCCCCGGCTCAGGTAGGTCGGGTGGCGCACGGTCACCAGCGAGATCGCCGGCTCGCGCCCCAGCAGGTGCAGGATCTGCATGAAGATCCAGCTCAGGTAGTTCTCTTCCAGATAGGCGGTGTCGCCCTCATCGCGGGCTTCCATGTGCACGCTGAGGATGGCGTGCTGCTGCTCGGTGCGCAGCTGGATGCAAACTGCGTTGGAGGCGGTGGAATAGAGCCGCGCCAGGGCCAGGATGGCGCTCTCCAGTGTCGGCGATCCCAGCGCCGTGTGCAGGCCGATCACCGGATAGAGCGCGTCCATCCGCTGGCGCGCCATGCCGTGGGTGGCGTCGCCCAGGGCCAGCACGGTGTTCATGCACAGCAGCAGGTGCTGCACCGGCCCCACGCGGTCGCGCTCGTCCCAATGGCTGGGCGTGATGCGGGATTGTTCGAGCAGAGCTTCCAGCGCGACGCCCTGGCGCACGGCGCCGGCGGTGTGACGCAGGACCGAGTCGAACGGCAAGCTCACCGATCGCATGTCCATCCCGATTTTCTCGGCCCGCCACGCGCGTTGGCCGACAAGGTTCTTTCAGGACGTCTTCGCCGCGCCCCTTCGCGGCCTGAGACTATGGCGGGCGCACGGACGATCGCCAAGTGCGTAAACTGTCCCCCCGCGCCCTGCGCTTTGGGTCATTTTCCGCCCCTCGATTTTCAGGCCGATTGCCCACCGCACGCCGGAGCGAACCGGCGGCCAGGCCGAGGACCACGCGTCTTCGGACCTTGAAGGCCATGCAGGGGGAAATTGCGATGTGGAAGATGTCGATGCTGGCAGGCGCGTCGTGCCTGGCGCTGGGCGCGGGCTGGCCCGCGATCGCGGCGGCGCAGGCGCAGGCCCCCATTCAGGCCAACGCGCCGGCTGCGGCCGGCGGCGATACGGCCGTCGGCGAGCTGATCGTCACCGCCTCGCGGCGCAGCGAAAGCATCGTCAAGGTCCCGACCGCGATCTCTGCCTACAGCGGCTCGAAGCTGGCCGAACATCAGGTGGCGTCGCTGGGCGACCTGACCGCCGCGACGCCGAACCTGCAGATCTCCAGCTCCGGCACCAGCGTCGACATCAACATCCGTGGCATCGGCAACGGCAACCTCAACCAGGCCGGGGGCGAGCCGGGCGTCGCGGTGCAGTTCGACGGCGTCTACCTGGGCCAGGCGGGGCTGGCGGTGACGACACTGCTGGACGTCTCGCGCGTGGAGATCCTGCGCGGGCCGCAGGGCACCCTGTTCGGCCGCAACGCCACCGGCGGGGCGATCAACATCATCCCCAACACCCCGACCCGGGCGCTGTCCTATGGCGCGGACCTGTCGGTGGGCTTCGACCCGGCCATGGCGCGCAGCTCGGCCTACGTCAGCGGACCGCTCGACGCCTCAGGCGCGCTGACCGGGCGGCTGTCGGTGGAGCAGGACTACAACCACGGCTACACGCGCAACCTGGCGCCGGGCGCGCCGGGGCGGCTGGACGGGATCGACGACGGCGCCGTGCGCGGCCAGCTGGAATGGCGCCCGACGGCGGACCTCGATGTACGCCTGCTGGCCGAGTATCAGCGCGAGAGCGACCCCGGCCCCGCGGTCTTCCTGCTGGGCACACCGGGAAACACGGCCCTACCAGCGCCGATGCAGGGCTTCGCGATCGGCGATCCAGCCTCGCGCCAAGCCTACGCCAACATCGCCGCCAAGTCGCTGGAGGCAGGGACCATCGACCTGAACGTCGACTGGCGTGTGGCCGGCGGGGACCTGAAGGGGCTCGTCTCCTACAACACCAGCCGCCAGCACTTCTGGCAGGACGGCGACGGCTCGCTGGCCGACTTCACCAGCACCCTCTACGCCGACTGGGCGCACCAGACCTATGTCGAGCTGATCTACGCGTCGGACCCGTCACGGCCGTTCAGCTATGTGCTGGGCGCCAACTACTACGATGAGAATTTCCGCCAGAACATCCAGGTGCCGGACGTCGAGCTGCCCTTCACTTTTTCCGAGGGCGGCACGGTGCGCACCCGCTCCTATGCTGTCTTCGCCCACGCCCAGTACGCGCTGACCCGCGAGGCCAAGCTGTTCGGCGGCGTGCGCTACACGAACGACCGCAAGAGCATCGTGGAGTTCAACAATTTCGTCGGCGCCGGCGCCCAGAGCGCCTCGTGGAGCCACGTGACCTATGAGGTCGGGCTGTCCTACGACGTCACGCCGACCGTCACCGGCTATGCCAAGTACGCCACCGGCTACAAGAGCGGCGGCTTCTCCGCCGGCTCCCTGGCGGCGCCGTTCAACCCCGAGACCAACGCCAACTACGAGGTGGGGCTGAAGGGCCGGCTGCTGGACGGGCGGGTGCAGGGCAGCCTGTCGGCGTTCCACATGGACTACGGCAATCTGCAGGTGAACCAGATCGTTGGCTACTCGGCCGCCATCACCAACGCTGCCCGCGCCAAGATCGACGGGGTGGAGCTCGAGACGGTGCTGCGCCCGGCATCGCATCTGCGACTGGAAGTCTCGGCCTCGTGGCTGAATGCCCGCTTCGACGCCTTCCAGACGGCGGACTCGGCCCGTCCGTCACTGGGCACGCTCGACCTTGCCGGTCACGCACTTCCCGGGGCGCCGCACTATACCGCCAGCATCGGCGCCTATTACGAGATCCCGCTCGCCGACGGTGGCGCGGTGACGCCGGGCGTGCAGTACGACTGGAAGTCGCGGCTTTATTTCAGCGAGTTCAACCTGCCGATCTCGTCGCAGGCGACGGCGGGCAAGCTGAACCTGTTCGTCAACTACAAGAGCCCGGACGGCCGCTGGATGGCCAGCGTCTTCGCCCTGAATGCTGCGGACGCGCATGTGCGCTCCAACGTGCTGGTGGTCTCGGCCCTGCTGGGGTCGCTGGCCCTGGCGCAATACCAGCCCGGGCGACAGGTCGGCGTCTCCGTCGGCTACCACTTCTGACGTCCCGCGCCGCCAACGCCGCTTCCTCCCCGACAGCCCGATCGCAACCTCCGAAGGATCCCCCATGATCGTACCGCCCCCCGCCACCGGCACGCGCCGCCCCGAACTGCAGCAGGCGTTCCAGCACCTGACCGACTACGCCGAGGCCGTCGACCTGACCGGCATCAACGATCCGGCGCAGCAGTGGCTGGCGCAGGTGCGCACCACCGTGCCGATCTACACCGCCGTCGGCGCACCGGTGGACCTGGACGACGTCACCTTCACCCCCGTCTTGGCCGCCGGCGTGCCATCGGAATGGGCCACGGTGGCCGGGTCCGATCCCGACCGGCGGCTGGTGTATTTCCACGGCGGCGGCTGGGCGGCGGGATCGCCCCTGTCGCACCGAGTGATCACCGGCATCCTGGCGCGCCTGACCGGGATGAGCGTGCTGGTCGCTGACTATCGCCTGGCGCCCGAGCACCCCTATCCGGCGCCGCTGGACGACTGCGTCGCCGCCTACCGCTGGGCGATCGACAACGGGCCGCACGGTGCGGGCGAGGCGAGGAAGATGACGGTGGCCGGCGACTCCGCTGGGGGCAACCTCTCGGCCGCCACCTGCGTGCGGCTGGCGTCGACCGGCGGGCGGATGCCCGACCGCCTGGCCCTGATCGCCGCCACCCTGGACCAGGTCTCCATGTGGGATCGCGTCGGAACCGACGACCTGATCTGCACCGACCAGTCGCTGGGCTATTCCGTCGAGCTGTACCTGACGCCGGCCCACGGACCGGCCCATCCGGAGGTCTCTCCCGCCTTCGCCCCGGCGGCCCTGCTTAAGCAGTTTCCGCCCACCCTGCTGCAGGTCAGCGCCGCCGAAGCCCTGGCCTTCGACAGCAAGCGCTTCGCAGACCGGCTGGAGAAGGCGCACGTACGGGTTAACCTCAGCCTCTGGCCGGACGTGCCGCACGTCTGGCAGGGGATGGTCGGCCTGTTCCCCGAGGCGGCAGAGGCGCTGGCGGAGATCGCCGACTTCCTCAAGCGCTAGCAAAGGCAGGCGAGCTCGGCGTCCGCTTCAACCGTGACGTCGACGTCCGCTGTTGGCGCATTCTGGTCCTGAGCCGCGGGAATTGCCGCCACCGGATGCCAAGGCCGGGCCGAGTTGCTCGCGCCGCCCGCCTCCTACGGCCGCACGACGTCGAAGATCAGGCCCGTGGCCGCCGCGACCAGCAGGTAGTCGGGGCCGACGCGGACCCAGTGGTAGCCGTAGGGCGGGCGGCGCAGGCCCCAGCGGCCGTAGTCGTCGACGACGCGGCTGCGGTAGTACTGCGGCAGGTAGCTGCCGCGGCGCCAGTCGCTGAAGCCCAGGGCGAAGCCGGGGCGGCCATAGACCTCCTGCGGCGGGGGGCCGTAGTGCCAGCGGTTGTTGGTCCAGTAGCCGTTGTTGCGCTGGTCGCTCCAGCGCTGGCCGCGATAGCCGGGGCCGGGGTCGGGCGCGCCGTCCGGCCAGCCGTCGCCGCCGCCAGGCCCGCGGTAGCCGCCGGGCGGGCCGCCGCCGAAGCCGCGGCCGCCGCCCTGGCCGTGGTAGCCGCCCGGGGGGCCGCCGGAAGGTCTGCCGCCGTAGCCGCCGCCATAGCCGCCGCCGCGGTCGCCGCCGCCCCGTTCGCCGCCGCCGCCGGGGCCGCCTTCACGGCCGCCGCCGCGCGTGCCGCCGCCGGGGCCGCCCTCGTGGCCGCCGCCGCCGTGATGTCCCCAGGCCTGGGCGTGGGTCAGCGCCGGCGCGGCAAGGGCGCCCGCCAGGGCCAGGCTTGCCGCCAGCCCCGTCAGCAACCGTTTCGTCCGCAGCGACCTCGACATGATGGCGCAACCTACCCGCGCGCGGTGAACCCGACCTGAACAGGCCCGAACGAATTGCGTTCCGGCCGCCTGCGGGCGATGACTGCCGCAAACATACGACAGGGAATGCGCCATGACCGGGACCATCGAGATCTTCTACTGGCCGACCCCGAACGGGCACAAGATCACCATCGCCTGCGAGGAGATGGGACTGGCCTATCGCATCACGCCGGTGAACATCGGCCGGGGCGAGCAGTTCGCGCCCGACTTCCTGGCGATCTCGCCCAACAATCGCATGCCGGCGATCACCGACCCGGACGGCCCGGACGGCCAGCCGATCTCGATCTTCGAATCCGGCGCCATCCTGCAGTACCTCGGCCGCAAGACCGGGCTGTTCTATCCCGCCGACGAGCGCGGCCGGGTGAAGGTCGACGAATGGGTGCACTGGCAGATGGCCAACCTCGGTCCCAACGCCGGACAGCGCAACCACTTCCGCAACTACGCCCCGGCGATGCTCGCCGACCAGCGCCAGTCCGCCTATGGCGCCAACCGCTACACCAACGAGGTCAACCGGCTGTACGGGGTGCTGAACCGGCAGCTGCAGGGCCGCGATTTCATCTGCGACGACTACTCGATCGCCGACATGATCTGCTGGCCCTGGGTGCAGGGACGATCCGACGCAGCGCTGCAGATCGAAGATTTTCCGCACCTGAAGGCGTGGAAGGACCGGGTCGGCGCGCGCGCGGCGGTGCAGCGGGCGCTGGCCCAGGCCGGCAGCGTGCGGCGCGGCGCCGGACTGCAAGGGCAGGGGCGCGAGGCCGACGAGGCGCGAAAAGTCCTTTTCGGTCAAAGGGCTCGCTGAAGGCGGCGGGGATTCTCCGCCGATCGCCGCCCCGAGGTCGTCCGGCAGACTCCTTAACCCGCCGGTGATCGGTGTTTACGGCAAGTAACCGTCGCGAATGCTTGGTCAGATTCTGAGAACCCATATGGGGAATCGCGCTTAACTATATATTCAGTTGGCATCGACTTTTCTTGTCTCATCAACGGAGCCCTTGGCCGAGCCAGAATGGCACGGACGGGCGACGAGGAGGGGACTTGAAGATGCTGCACGAAGCGATCGAGAGCGCGGGCGCCCTGCCGGTGCCCGGCCCGCAAGCCACCGGCGACGAACTGTTCCGCCTGGGCCTGCTGTACTCCACCGGCCAGGGCGGCGCGCCGCTGGACTATGTCTCGGCCCACATGCTGTTCAACCTGGCGGCGATGCGCGGTTCCGACGAGGCCAAGGCCTACCGCAAGGAACTGAGCCAGGAGATGGACCCGGCGGACGTCGCCGAGGCCCAGCGCGCCGCGCGCCGCTGGCTGGCCGAAGGCTGATCCAGGGACTTCGGGTTCGCGCGGGTGCGGTGGCGGGGGCCGCCGACCTCTGGCGGACCGCGCTCTAGCGCACCACGCTGGCCGCGCCGAAGGCGTAGCTGAAGCTGAGATCCACGGGCGTCAGGTCGCGCAGGTACTGCTGCACCCACAGCCCGGCCTCCGACACGCTGGAGCGGGGCACATAGACGATGTCGAACCGGCGCAGCGGCACCAGGTCGCGGTCGCCGGCGCCGCGAAGCGCCTTCGACAGGTTCACCGTCCGCATCATCGGCCGCCCCTCCGGCCCACGGCGGATGATCACCACCTCGTTGGTGCGGGCCGTGGTCTTGAAGCCGCCGGCCATGATCACCGCGCGCAGCGAATCCAGGTCGCCGGGCATGTCGTAGACCCCCGGCTTGTCGACCTCGCCGCCGACGAACACCTTGAGCGCCCCGACGGTCTTCAGCGTGACGCCGACGTCGGCGCGCACCAGCTGGTGCGAATAGGCCTCCGCCAGCGCCGCCTGCAGATCCTCCAGCGAGCGGTTCGCCGCCATCACCGAGCCGACCAGCGGCAGGCTGATTCGCCCGTCGGGCTGCACCACCGCGGTCTTGTTCAGCTCGGGGGCCGAGCCGACGGTGAAGTCCACCTCGTCGCCCGGGAACAGGCGGTAGGCCGGCTCGTCGTCGCTCCAGACGGCGTAAGGGATGTTCGGGAAGTCCGCGTCCGAATGGGTGCGGCTGGCGGCCATCGCGCCGCCCAGCGGGGCCAGGGCGGCGGTGAACAGCAGGGCGGTCAGGAGTCGGCGTCGGACCATGCGCAGAAGGTTAAGGAGAATGGGTAATAGAGCGTTAATCGCGCCGCCCGAAGGTGCCGTGTCAGTCAGCCGGATTTCCGATTCCCATGTCCCAGTCACCATGGCCGCAAACGACGTGGACCATGCGCCCGCCGGCCCCGGCGGGGCAGGGGGACTGGGCCGCGCGGCCGCGCTACGCGCTGGCGGATCTGCCGACCCTGCTGTGGCGCGAGCGGTTCCTGATGGCGGCGGTGTTCCTGGGCATCTTCATCCTGGGCGCCGCCTTCGCCATGACCCTGAAGCGCAGCTACCCGGCCCATTCCAGCGTGCTGGTGCGGCTGGGCCAGGAATACGTCTACGAGCCGCGCGCCGGTGACGCCGCCCGCGGCGCGGTGCCCGATTCCGCCCAGGTGCTGCAGTCCGAGACCGAGATCCTGGGCAGCGACGGGCTGAAGGAACAGGTGGTGCTGACGCTTATCAAGCGCTTCGGCTGGGGCGAGCTCGATCCGAAGCACCCCAAGGCCTACGACGGCATCTCCGAGGCCAAGCGCCAGACGCTGCGCAGCCAGGCGGTGCTGGCCATGGGCCGGGCGCTGAAGGTCGAGACCGGCACCGACACGCCGATCATCCGCCTGACCTATACCGACACCGACAAGGAACGCGCCGCCCTGGTGCTGAACACCCTGCTGGAACAGTACCTGGTCTATCGCCGCAGCGTGCTGCTCGATCCGATGGGCGCGGCCCTGGAGGACCAGCGGCGCTCGTTCGAGGACCGGCTGAACCACGCCGACGCCGCCTACCAGACCTTCCTGACCAGCAACAACATCGGCGACTTCGAGGCGGAGAAGACCTCGCTGTCGCAGCTGCAGTCGCAGATCGAACAGCAGCTCTACGCCACCGAGACCCAGCTGCGCGAGCGCACCGGCCGGCTAGAGGGCCTGAACGGCGAGCTGGGCAAGGTGACGCCGGAGGTCGGGCTCTACCGCGACAGCGACAACACGGCCAGCAACAAGCTGGTGGACCTGAAGCTGCAGCGCGAGGCGCTGCTGTCGCGCTATCAGCCCACCGCCCAGCCGGTGAAGGACATCGACGCCCAGATCGCCCAGCTGCAGGCGGCCGTGTCATCGGGTCGCGCCCAGGGGCAGGGCGCCTCGCGCACCGGCGTCAACCCGGTGTTCCAGACCCTGCAGACCGAGAAGCTGCAGGTGACCGCCGAGGTGCGCGCCCTGCAGCAGAGCCTGGGCACGCTGCAGCAGCAGTCTGACCAGCTGACCCAGCGCCGCCTGCGCCTGGCCGAGCTGGAGCCGCAGTTCCAGTCGCTGAGCCGCGACCGCGACGTGCTGCAGAGCAATGTGCGCGACTTCCAGGTCAAGGAGCAGCAGACCCAGGCGGCCCGGGCCATCGCCTCGAACACCAACGACAACATCCGCATCGTCGAGCGGGCCACGCCGCCGGTGGAGGGCAAGAGCCTGCGCACCGCCGTGCTGGCCCTGTCGCTGCTGTTCGCCGGCTTCAGCGCGCTCTGCGCCGGGCTGCTGCGCATGTTCCTGCGCCCCGGCCTGCCGACCCCGGCCTCGGCCGCGCGCACCCTGGACCTGCCGGTGCTGGGCTCGGCCCCGGTGAAGGCGGCGTGATGGCCGCATCGTATCGTCAACCTGGCGTAGGCTAGGGTGCGCAGACAAGCCTTGAGCGCTGATTCGAGCATGGTGGACCTGAGCGTCGAGATGGAGGAGCTGTGGGCGTCCCTGGGCGCTCCTGCGCCCGGCCGCGCCCGCGCCATCCAGTTCGTCGGCGCCACGGCCGGCGAGGGGACCTCCACCGTCGCGCGCGAGTTCGCCTTCCACGCCGCCACCCGCGCCGCGCGCCGGGTGTGGCTGGTCGACCTGGACCTGCTGGGCTCGCCGCAACTGTCGGAGTTCGCCGCCGGCGCCGAGCGGTTCGGCCCGCTGGGTCCGCCGGCCTCGGCCTCGCCCGACGGCTCCAGCTTCTTCACCGTGCAGCCGCCGCTCAAGCGCCCCGACGGCCGGGCCTGGCCGGACGCGCGCTATCTGTTCGCCCACGCGGTCGGCTCGACCACCCTGTGGGTCACCGGCTTCCGCCGCGATGCGCTGAAGGGCCGCCAGACGGTGCACGTGCTACCCACCGGCGACTACTGGAACGCGCTGCGCCGCCACGCCGACCTGATCATCGTCGACGCCCCGCCGGCCGACCGCTCGCAGGCGGCGCTGACGGTGGCCCAGTTCATGGACGACACTGTGCTGGTGGTCTCCGCCGACCAGGCCGACGTCAAGGCGCCGGCGCGTCTGCGCGATTCCATCGCCAGCGCCGGCGGCAACTGCGCGGGCCTGTTCTTCAACCGCGCCAGCGTCGAGCCGCCGGCCTTCCTCAGGAGCGTGCTGCCGTGACCACGGTGGCGGCGCCCCGCGCGGGAGCCGGCGCGTATCCGCAGCCCCAGGCGGGCGGCCAGGAGGCGCGCGCCACCCTGCCGGTCGCCCTGGCCTTCGCCGGCGGCGTGTTCATGCTGCTGACCTACAGCCAGGGCTGGGAGATGCCGCTGACCGGCGAGAACGCCGACGCCTCCCAGTCGGTGCTGCTGCGCACGGCGTACTTCCCGGCCTACGGCGTGGCGCTGCTGCTGACCCTGGCGATCCCCTGGACCAGCTTCCGGGCGCTGATCCGCCAGCCGTTCCTGATCCTGATCATGGGCATCGTCGCCGCCTCGATCCTGTGGTCGACCTCGCCGGACCAGACCCTGCGCCGGATCGTCGCCAACTACTGCACGACGCTGTCGGGGGTGGTGCTGGCGGCGCGCTGGCGCTGGTCGCGGCTGGCGGAGGTGATGGCCACCGCCTTCCTCATCCTGTCGGCCTTCTGCCTGTTCGTTGGCTTGTTCGTGCCGTCGATCGGCAAGATGACCGAGCTGTTTCCCGGCGCCTGGCGCGGTCTGTGGCAGGAAAAGAACGCCCTGGGGGCCAACATGGCCTTCGCCTTCGTGGTCTGCGCCGCCGCCGCGGTGCTCAATCCGAAACGCCGCTGGCTCTGGTGGGGGGCGGCGGGCCTGGCCTTCCTGCTGCTGCTGCTGTCGACCTCGAAGACCTCGCTGGTGTCGCTGCTGCTGGGCTCGGGGGTGATGGTGTTCATCGCCCTGGCGCGGCGCAGCCCGGCCTCGTCCGTCGCCTCGACCTGGGCCGGGGTGGTGGGGATCGGCCTGGTCGCCTCGTTCATCGTCTTCGCCTCCGACATCTTCCTGGGCCTGCTCGGCAAGGACGCGACGCTGACCGGGCGCACCAAGATCTGGGCCGGGGTGATGGAGCGCATCCAGGAGCGGCCGATCACCGGCTATGGCTATGGCGCGGTGTGGGACGACGAGGGGGCCTGGGGGCCGCTGGCCAAGATCACCAAGACCGCTGGCTTTCGCGCGCACCACGCGCACAATTCCTGGCTGGAACAGTGGGTCGACCTGGGGATCTTCGGTCTGGGGGCCTGGGCGCTGCTGTTCCTGCAGACCTGGATCACAGGCCTGGTCGCCATCTACCGCGAGCGGGGCGCCTATCTCGCGCTGCCGTTCCTGGTGGTCTACAGCCTGGAGACCCTGACCGAGAGCGTCGCGGTCACCTACAACGACATGCGCTGGACGATCTTCGTCGCCCTGGCGGTGAAGCTGGCCTTCCCCGACCGCGAACAGGGCAAGCCGCCGCCGGTGGGCTGACTATTCCAGCGGCTTGAGGGTGAACAGCCCGCGCCAGAAGTGCCAGTAGTCGCGCATCAGGTCGGGCAGGAACCAGAAGCCGTGCCGGTAGGACCGCTCGACGCCGATGGCCAGGTGCGGGTCGCACTTGCCGCTATAGGTGCCGAACAGCCGGTCCCAGATCGGGGCCATGGCGAAGTTGCCGGTCGGATAGCTCATGTCCAGCTTGTGGTGCAGCCGGTGGCCGACCGGCGACTGGATCACCCAGCGGCCGAACCAGCCCCAGTCGGACTCCAGCCGCGAGTGGATCAGGAAGCCGATGGCGATGACGATCACGTTCACATAGATCATCACGTCCTGCGGCGCGCCCAGCACGGCCATCGGGATGTTGATCAGGAAGATCGGCGTGAAGGCCGCCGGGTGCACCCGCGCGGCGGTGACCACGCAGAACTCCTCGGCCGAGTGGTGATAGCGGTGCAGCGGCCACAGGTACGGCGAGTGGTCGAAGCGGTGCGTCCAGTAGTCGAAGAAGGTGTAGACGAAGAAGTAGACCACCACGGCCACCGGCAGCGGCAGCGCCGGCGGGGTGATTTCGAAGCCGAAGGTGGAGGCCAGCCAGGCGCGGATCCAGGCGCCGGAGATCAGCGACGCGCCCAGCACCATCAGCCGGCCCAGCAGGTCGAGGATGTGCCCCTGGCCCAGGATGAAGACGGCCAGATCGGTCTTCTCCGAGGCGCTGCGGGCGAACAGCAGCCGGCGCGCCGAGCTCCTGGCCCATCCCAGCGCCATGAACTCCACCCACAGCACGCCCGGCAGGATCAGGAACATCAGCGCCGCGTCGCCGAACAGCCGCTCATGCACGCCGTGCACGTGGAACGTATGGCCGGCGAGGGTGAAGGCGAGCTGGTCCGGCACGAAGGTGACGAACGCCCAGGCCGCCGCGGCCAGAAGCGGCAGGTAGACCGCCAGCCCCGCCAGCAGCAGGCCCCGCTCCGGCGTCAGCCAGCGGCCGCGCGGCGCCGGCGGCGTGAAGGCGGCAGCCTCGCCCGGGGTCAGGGACTGGTCGCTCATCGTGCGCGAACTCCTTTGTGGCCGGCGCCACCGGCGCGGCGGGCGCCCTCGGCCACGGTCACCACCTCGAACCCCAGGGCCACGGCCTCGTCGGCCAGGCGCGCCAGGGCGCCGGGCGTGCAGCCCCAGGCCGAGGCCGGCTCGGCCACATCATGGGTGTAGAGGATCAGCCAGGCCTTGCGCGCGGCGGCCGCCTGCAGCCAGCGGCGGGCGATGGCCTCGCCGTCCGGTCCCTCGACGCCGACGGCCGGCGCCTGGTTCAGGTCGGTCCCGTCCTCCACCAGGCCGTGGTGCAGGGCGCGCAGCAGGCTGTAGCGCGGCGCCAGGGCGGCCTTGGCCGGGGCGGAGACGTCGCCGTAGGGATAGGCGAAGGTGGTCGCCGCCGGCGCGTTCCAGCGGGCCAGGGCCTGGGCGTTGCGCGCCACGTCGGCCAGCGCCGCGGGTCCGCTCGCCTGGCCGCAGTCCAGGTGCGAATAGGTGTGGCAGGCGATCTCGTGGCCTTCGGCGGCCAGGGCGCGCACATGCGCCTCGCCGGCGAAGCGCCCCATCGGCCCCTGCCGGTCCGCCAGCTCGGCGGCGAAGAAGAAGGTGCCCTTCAGCCCGCGCGCCTCGAGGATCGCCGCGCCGGTCTCGGCGGCGGTGGCCGGGGCGTCGTCGAAGCTGAAGCTGACCATCGGGCGGTCGAGGTCCAGCCGGGCCGGCCGGCGGTGGGCCAGGCGCACCAGGCGCCGGCGAAGCTTGCCCTTCAGGGAGCGGTCGGGCTGGTAGGCCTCGACCACGTCGTCCTTGGCGCTCATCAGACGGCCTCCGCGTACAGCGCCGCGCGGTAGAGGCGCATGGCGACGGCGCGCGCCCCCACCGGAGCGGCGTCCGCCAGGGCGATGGCCTTCAGCGCCGGGCGCCAGACCGGCCGCGCCGGCACGTGCTTGAGCGCCCGCGCCACGCGATAGCTGGGATAGCGGCGGACCACGTCGGCGTGCGCGGCCACCACGCGGGCGAAGTTCGCCGCCGACTGCTCGTACTTGCGCGCCTGGTCGCGGGCGGTGTCGAGGCCGAGGTGGGTGGCAGTGTTGTCGACATGCACGATCTCGTGCCGGCGGGCCACGCGCATGGCCCACTCCACGTCCTCCCAGCCCCAGCCGGCGAAGCCCTCGTCGAAGGCTTCGGCGTCGAACACGTCGCGGCGCACCAGCAGGTTGGAGGTGAACACGTGCTTTTCCGGCGCCAGGGCCCGCTCGGCGGCGGGCAGGCAGTCGCTCTTCAACGCCATCGCCCGGTGCAGGGCGTGTTCGCGGCGCGCCGGCGTCTGCATCAGCGAGAAGCCGCCGAACGCCACGGCCGGATCGCGCGCCGCGATCAGCCCCAGCCAGCGCTCGAGGAAGGCGGGGCTGTCGGGCAGCATGTCGCTGTCGAGGAACAGCAGCCGCCCGCCGCGCGCGTTGGCGGCCAGGCGGTTGCGGCCCTTGCTGCGGCCCTCATTGGCCAGCAGGCGGACGAACCGGGCCGGGCGGCGCAGGGCGGTGACGGTCTCGGCGACCCGCGCCGCCAGCGCGTCGTCGCCGGTGCCGTCGTCCAGCACCACGATCTCGGCGGCGCCGTCCGGGCCGTCGAGGGCGCGCAGGAGGGCGGTCGGATCGTCGCGCATGAACGGGATCAGCACCGACAGCACGGGCTGGGCGCCGGCCCAGGCGGCGTTGTCTTGGATCACGGCCCGGTCCTCCGTCCCTTTCACGTCGCCACCCCCGGCCGCAGCACCGCCAGCGCCCGGACGCCGCGGGCGCGCAGGCCGCCGACGTCCAGCGCCGCGGCCAGGGCGCCGTAGACCAGCATGCCGGCGCCGGCCTTCAGGGCCAGTTCCAGCACGCCGCCGAAGGCGGGGATGCGCCCGACCACCACGGCCATCGCCAGGCTGGAGACGCCGGCGCGGGCCAGGGCCTCGGTGGGGAAGGGCAGGGCCAGGGCGCGCCGGCCCAGGGTGAACGAGGCGACGGCGCCCAGGGCGTAGCTGGCCGTGGTCGCCCACAGCGCCCCGTCCAGGCCGTAGCGCGGGATCAGCACCAGGTTCAGCGCCACATTGGCCGCCGCCGGGATCGCCATGGCCACCAGCAGCAGATGCGTCTTGCGCGCCAGGGTGAAGGCCTGGTGCAGGTAATAGGTCGTGCCGCCGGCGAAGAAGGCGCTGGCCGCGATCCACGGCGTCACGGCCGCCGCGCCCTCGCGCAGGGCCGGGCCCACCATCACCTCGGCCAGCGGGCGCGACACCAGCGCCAGGCCCACCGCGGCCGGCAGGGTGACGGCCACCATCACGGCGCCCTGTTCGCGCGCGGCCTCGTGCAGGGCGTTGCGGCCGCCCCGCTCCAGCGCCATCACCATGGCCGGCCCGCCGGCCATGCCCAGCCAGATGAACAGCACGTCGAGGGTGCGGTTCGCCAGGCTGTAGCCCGCGTGATAGACGCCCACCGCGGCCTCGTTCAGATAGGCGCCCAGCAGGAAGCGGTCGGTGGTGGCCAGCGCCAGCGCCAGGATCAGCGAGGCGGCCACCGGCAGGCCGTAGGCGGCGTAGGCCCGGGCCTGGGCGGGATCGAAGCGGCCGCCCTTCAGGCTCTTCAGTTCGGCGGGCAGGGCGAACACCAGGCAGAGGGCGGCGATGGCGCCCAGGCCCGCGAT
This sequence comes from Caulobacter sp. KR2-114, assembly GCF_049446115.1. Taxonomy (NCBI): domain Bacteria; kingdom Pseudomonadati; phylum Pseudomonadota; class Alphaproteobacteria; order Caulobacterales; family Caulobacteraceae; genus Caulobacter; species Caulobacter sp. KR2-114. The sequence goes on along the minus strand of NZ_JBMSEC010000002.1, from coordinate 378,546 downwards.
CGGCCCGGCGCCCTTCAGTCCGGCGAAGATCAGGCCGGCGCCGATGGCGAAGCCGCCGAGCGTCTGGGCCACGTCCAGCAGGGCGGCGGCCCGCACGTCGCCGGCGGCGCGGCGGCGCTCCTGCACCAGCTTGGCCAGGCTGCGCACCGGGATCGAGGCGAGGCCCGCGGTCACCGCCCACTTGACCTCGGCGTGGCTGGGCCACAGCCACAGGGCCAGGCCCGCGGCCACCGGGAACAGCACCGCGGCGAAGAACCAGCTGCGATAGAGGGTGACGAAATGGTCGGCCAGGCGCCCGCCTTCGGCCTCCCGGGCGTAGAAGCGGGCCATCGCCGCCTCCATCCAGGTGAACACCAGGGTGTGGCACAGGCTCATGGCCGAGAAGCCCAGCGCATAGGCGCCGTAGTCGGCCGGGCTCAGCAGGCGCGTGAAGGTGACGATCGCCAGCAGGCCGACGATGCCCTGCGCCACATTGGCCGGCAGGTAGCCGATGACGCCGCGCCAGAACATCAGCGCACCGCCTTCACGTCCCCCAGCAGGCAGGGGATGGTCATGGCCATGATGTAGAGGTCGCGCCAGAACGACTGGCGCTCGATGTACTCGATGTCCAGCGCCACGCGCCGGCGCACCAGTTCGGGCGTGTCCACCGGCCCGCGCGAGCCCTTGATCGCGGCCCAGCCGGTCATGCCCGGCTTCATGCGGTGGCGGTGGGCGTATTCGGCCACCAGGCGGGCGCTCTCGGTCTCGCCGGTCTTCATGCCGACGGCGTGCGGCCGCGGCCCGACCAGCGACATCTCGCCCTTCAGCACGTTCAGCAGTTGCGGCAGCTCGTCCAGGCTGGTCTTGCGGATGAAGCGGCCCACCCGGGTGACCCGGTCGTCGCCGGCGGTGACCTGGCGCGAGGCGGTGGCGTCGGTGCTCTCCACCCGCATCGAGCGGAACTTCCAGACCAGGATTTCCTCGTTGTTGAAGCCGTGCCGGCGCTGGCGGAAGAAGATCGGGCCGGGGCTGTCCAGCTTCACGGCCACCGCGACCGCCAGCAGCACCGGGGCGAACACGGCCAGGGCGATCGAGCCGATCACCACGTCCTGCGCCCGCTTGACCAGCGCCCGGCGCTCGTCGCCCGGCTGGCCGGCCATCTGCGCCAGGGGCGCGTCGGCGAGGCGCGACAGGGCGGCCGAGCGGCCGGCGGCGTTGTCGTAGTCGACCAGCAGCATGACCTCGTTGGGCAGCACGCTCAGCCGCTGCACCAGCTGGCTGACCCGCGAGCGCGCCAGGGACGGCACCGCGATCACCACGCGGTCGACGTAGGGCATGATCCTGTGGTTCAGCAGGGCGTCGAGGTCGCCCAGCACCGGCACCCCGCCGATGCGCTTGGGCGCCCGGTCCAGGCGGTCGTCGAAGATGCCCAGCACGGCGACTTCGTGGCTCTTCAGCGTGCTCTCGATCAGCCGCTGGGCGCTGGCGGTAGCGCCCACCACGACGATGTTCGGGGTCAGCCGGCCGGCCTTGCGCCAGCGCCGCACGCGCAGCCACCACGCCGCGTGCAGCGCGTTGAGGGTGACGAACGCCAGGCAGAACCAGAGCGCCAGGGCGGCGACATTGTCGGGCGCGGGCTTGAAGGCGGTGACCAGGCCCAGCAGCAGCACCCCGGCCAGGCCGAAGCCGGCCCCGACGCGCAGCAGGTGCCGGGCCAGGCCCTCGCTGTGGCCCAGGGCGTAGGACCGGGTCGCCCCCAGGCTCCACATCAGCGCCGCGCCGGCGATGACCAGCGGGGCGACGGCGTCGAGCGCGCTGCCCGGCGTGGTCGTCCAGTCCACGACGCCGGCGACGGCCACCGTGCCGGCGACGCCGGCCAGGTCGCCCAGGCGGAAGATCACGCCCAGGGTCCAGCCCTGCAGGCGCGAGCGGGTCGGGGTCAGTTCGGCGGGCCGCATCGGGCCGCGACGGTCGGCGGGATCGCCCGGCGCCGTCTCCTCGGCGGGAAGCGCTGCGCGCTCGGCGAAGCGGCCGTCCTGCGGTCCGGCGGCGGGCGTCTCGATCCGGGACACGGCGGACGGCGCGGCGGACGCTGCTGCGTCATCCTGATACGTCCGCTCACCCGGATGTTTGAAGGCCAAGGCCATGATACGCGCCGCCCAGCAAGTCTTGGGCCGAGAGCTATGCCCCACGGCCCCTTGGCGCCGCGTTAACGCGTAACGCCGTGCGCCGAATGGGAGTGATTGCCTTGGCGGAGCGAACAGGCTATCGGGGCCGCTCGCTGGTGACGTGGCCGAGAGGCTGAAGGCAACGGTTTGCTAAATCGTCATACCCGAAAGGGTATCGTGGGTTCGAATCCCACCGTCACCGCCACCCATTTCGCCTGAGGCTGGCGGACCCATCTGCGGACTGACGCGCGAGGACACGGGCGCGCTCTTCGGAGCGGGCTCATCCGGTCAGTGCTGGATCAGTCCGCCAACCGGCACCACGGCCACGTGCCCGTCCGCCGGCAGGGTGGCCGCGAGCGCAAGGCCTACATCGACCAGCGACGAGCGCCGCAGGGACGCGACCCGCGGCAGCGCCGTCCAGGCGATCTCGACGATGTCGCCGTTGGCCTCGGGTCGCAGGTCGCCCGTCAGCAGCCGCCCCTGGTAGAAGATGCCCACGTTCTGATGGTCTTCCCCGCCCGGAACGGCCCGTTCGGCGGCCGGGATCAGCCGGGAGTCGATCCCCAGCAGCCGTTCGACGGCGACCGCACAGCCTGTCTCTTCCAACACTTCGCGCCTGACCGTGTCCAAGGGGTCTTCGCCGTGCTCGACCCGTCCACCGGGCAGCGTCCAGCTTCCCGACCTATGATGCACGAGCAGCGCGCGGTTCGCCTCTATGCACACCGCGTAGGCCGCCAGTCGGAAGCTCATGATGCGCCTGCTTGAGTTTTCGGGCCGGTCCCGGCGTGGCGGCGACGGGGCGGCGCGACGGCGGCGTCAGGCATACTGCGCATATCTGACGATGCTGCGGTTCTCCACCCCTTCCACGAGCTCGTCGGCGCGGGCCAGCAGGCGGCGCAGCAGGGCGGACGGGTTGGCCGCGTTGTAGCCCAGGGTCAGGTCGATGGTCGGCGGCGCGCCGTCGAGCGCCCGGGCGACGACGTTGGGCGTCAACATGTTCTGGGCATACAGCGGGATCAGCGTGACCCCGCCGGTGGAGGCCACCAGCGACATCGCGGACGGCAGGTTGTCGCCTTCGTACGCCGCCTTGAGCGTGATCCCCACGGTGGAGGCGTACTCCTGGATCACCGCGTTCAGCACGGGGGAGATGCGCGCGGAGCTGACGTAGACCTCGCGGGCGAGATCCTGCGGCCGGATCTTCCTGCGCGACGTCAGGCGATGGTCCGCGGGCAGCACCGCGATCAGCGGTTCCTTGGCCAGGAACTTGAAGTGCAGCCCGACGGTCGGCGCCTCGCGGCGGAGGAAGGCCACGTCCAGCTTGCCGCGCATCAGCGCCTGGGCCAGGTCGGGGGAGGACTGGCTGGACAGGGTGATCTCCACGTCCGGCGCCTCCTCGCGGAGGATGCGCAGGGCATGCGGCAGCCAGACGACCTCCTGCCCGGCCAGGAAGCCCATGGAAAAGGTCACCTTCTGCGGCTGCTGCGCCCTGCGGGCGCCTTCGGTCGCCGCCTCGACCTGCAGCAGCGCCAGGCGGGCGTGGTCCAGGAATACCTTTCCCGCGGCCGTGAGCGCCACGCCGCGCGCCTGCCGTTCCAGCAGCGGCACGCCGACTTCGGCTTCCAGGTCGCGGATCTGCCGGCTCAGGGACGGCTGCGAGGTGTTCAGGCGGCGCACGGCGGCGGCGAGCAGGCCGCCTTCCTCGGCCACGGCGACGAAGTAGCGAAGGTGGCGAAGCTCCACGGCGGGATCCTATGCCTTCAAAGCATAGGTCGAGCGTACTAGGTCTTTGTCGCCGTCCAAAGCCACATCTAGCGTCGCCCGCATTCAGACGGAGAACAGTCATGCCTGCGACATCCAAGCCAACCATCGTCTTCTGCCACGGCATCTGGGCCGACGGCTCGTGCTTCAGCAAAGTGATCCCCGCCCTGCAGGCCGACGGTCACGAGGTCATCGCCGCACAATACGGCCTCGACGTGTTCGACGAGGACGTGGCGGCTGTGAAGCGCACGCTCAACCGGGTCGGCAGCCCCGTCGTCCTCGTCGGCCATTCCTACGGCGGCGCGACGATCACCGCGGCCGGCGTCGACGACCGCGTCGCCGGCCTGGTCTACATCGCGGCCGTGGCGCCGGATGCCGGCGAGACCGTGCAGGACCAACTCGACAAATACCCGTCCGACATCTTCAGCCGTGTCCAGGTCGCCGACGGACGGGCCTGGATGCTGCCCAACGGCACGGAGTTCTTCGCCGGTGATCTCAGCGAAGCTGATCAGAAGCTGGTGTGGGCGACCCACTACGCACCGGCCGCGGACCTGTTCCAGCAACAGAAGCTGGCGCCCGACCAGGTCGCCTGGCGCTCGAAGCCAAGCTGGTACGTCCTGGCCACCGAAGACCATACCGTCCATCCCGACCTGCAGCGCTGGGTCTCCCAGCGCATGGGCGCCTCGGTCACCGAGGTTCGGAGCAGCCACGTGCCGATGCTCTCGCAGCCGGACGTGGTCATCGAGGTGATCCGCAAGGCCGCCGCGGCCGTGCGCGCCGGCTGACGCGGGCCAGGGGATGGCCGGGCCGCTCCAGTCCTGCCGTCCGCATCCCTTGATCGCGGCCGCCCTGGCGGCGGGAGCGGGGGTCGCCAGCCCACGCAGGCCCTGGCTCCCGTCAGGGCTGGAACAGCAGCGGTCGGACCTCGATCGCCCCCATCCGCGCCATCGGACAGCCGGCCGCCAGGCTGATCGCCTCGTCGCGGTCGTCGGCGTCCACCAGCAGGAAGCCCGCGACGTGCTCGCGGGTCTCGGCGAAACGGCCGTCGGTGACGCTCGTCCCTTCGGCGCGGACCCGGACCGTCGCGGCCGTCGCCGGCCCGGTCAGGGCCTCGGCCAGCACCAGCTTGCCGCGCGTGGTCAGCACCTGGTCGTAGGCCTCGCTGGCGCGGCCCAGCGCGGCGCGTTCGGCGTCGGACAGGGCGCCGAAGATGTCGGGGTCGACGTGGACGATGCAGAGGTATCGCATGATGCGCCTTCCGTGAGCTCTTTAGTCTAGACGTCCGGCGAGGACGGTTTGCGACAGCCGCCCGCCGTGGCTGGCGCGAAACAGTGGTCGCGCCGGCGCCTTTCTTCCTCCGGATCGGCAGGCCATGATCCCGCGAACGACAGATTCACGGGAGGCGCCGGATGTCGGCGACGCGAGCGGCCTTCGACGGGCTGATGCGGCTCTATGGGCGCGCCGCGCCGGACTTCGTCGCCTTCGACGAGGGGGCGCCGGCGCTGGAGACGCGCTTCGCGGCCGACGAGGCCGCCGCGGCGGCGCTGGCCGCGGGGGCGACGGTGGCCGCCGACCTCTGGACCCTTCGCAGCGGCCAGACCCAGCAGGTCCGGGTCTCCACGCGCGAGGCTGCCGCCAGCCTGACCAGCTTCCAGTACCAGCGCTTCGCCGATCCGCAGCGCGCCCCGCCGACACGCGAGGGCGTGGCGGCGATGCAGCGCACCCACGCCCTCGGCTTCAAGCCGACCGCTGGCGGACGGCACGTCTTCCTGCACCCCAGCTTCCCGCCCGGAACCCAGCGCATCCTGCAGGCGCTCGGCTGCGCCGACGAGGCCGCGGCGGTGGACGGCGCCTGCCTGGCGCGCGAGGCGCTGCAGATCGAGGACGCGGTGGCGGCCCTGCGCGGCTGCACCGGCATGGTTCGCACGCCGCAGGAATGGGACGCTTCCGAACAGGGCCGGATCATGGCCGGGCGGCCGCTGGTGGAGGTGATCAAGATCGCCGATGGGCCGCCGCAGCCATTGCCGCCCGGCGGCGAGGCCGCCCTGTCCGGCGTGCGCGTGCTGGACCTGACCCGGGTGCTGGCCGGACCGACCTGCGCGCGCACCCTGGCCCAGTACGGCGCCGACGTCCTCTACCTGGCCTCGCCGAACCTGCCGGCGTCGACCGGCTTCATCAGCGACACCAACCACGGCAAGCTTTCGGCCTGGCTGGATCTCGCCGAGCCGGAGGGCCTGGCGCGGCTGCGCGACCTGCTGGCGACCACCGACGTCTTCTCGCAGGGCTACCGCACGGGGGCGATGGAGCGGCTGGGCCTGGGGCCGGTCGAATTGGCGCGCCTGCGCCCCGGTATCGTCTATGTGTCGATCAACTGCTACGGCCACGAGGGGCCCTGGCGCGAGCGCGCGGGCTGGGAACAGCTGGCCCAGACCGTGACCGGCATGGCGCACCTGCACGGCGGCGAGGGCGGGCCGAAGCTGCAGCCCGCGGCCGTCTGCGACTACACCACCGGCTATCTGGCCGCGTTCGGCGCCCTGGTGGCCCTGCAGCGGCGGGCGCTCTACGGCGGCAGCTACCTGGTGCGGGTCTCGCTGTGCCAGACCGCGGTGTGGGTGCGCGACCTGGGAGACGAGGGCCCGGGGCGGCTGGCGCGCGCCGCGCCGCTGTCCGGCGACGAACTGCGCGGCTTCGCCATCGACAGCGACAGTGGCTGGGGCCAGGTCAGCCACCTGCGCCCCGCCGTCAGCCTGTCCGCCACGCCCGCGCGCTGGCGGCGGCCCACCGTGCCGCTGGGAACCCACCCAGCGGCCTGGCCCGACTAGACCTCCAGCGAGCCGGTGATCGAGGCGCGCTGGGACAGCTCGATCCAGTTGCCGTCCGGATCGCGCACCATCGAGATCCGCGCCGTGGTCCCCAGCGTCAGCGGCGCGACCGCCTCGCGGCCGCCGCGCTCCAGAACCCGGGCGTGCTCGGCGTCGACCTTGAACACCTGGAAGGTGATGTAGCGCCAGCCGCGGCCCTGCATGCCGGCGTCGGCGGGAGCGTCGTCGGCGTGGTCGACCAGCAGCAGGGTCTCGCCGGCGCGGAACGCGGCGTCGGCCGCCGCGGTCGGCTCCTCGGTCAGGCCCAGGGCGTCGACATAGAAGCGCCGGTGCGCCTCCACGTCGCGCACGCCCAGCCGGATGCCGATCTGGCCGATGCCGTTCCAGCCGGGCGGGACCAGGGTGACCCGGTTGCCTTCCGGGTCGGCCAGCGGCGTCGGCGCGGTCACCCCAGGACGGGCGATGATCAGCTCGCGATAGCCCGACGGCGGCGCGTCGGGCAGGGGGGCGGCGTGGTGGTTGATCTTCAGCACCGAGCCCAGCACGTCGTGGCGGTGCTGGTCCTGTCCCCGGCGGATCGGCAGCAGATGGTCGAATGGCACGCCGGCCTCGCCCTGCCAGAACGCCAGCATCGGCGCGATGTCATTGGTCGAAAGGCCGATGTCGACCCTCGGCTTGGCCAGATCCATGGCGCTCTCCCTTCAGTTTTCCTGCGATTGCGTTTCCCAGGCCCGCGCTGCATGGCATTCGAACATGCGTATGAAAAGGGAGGACGCCCAATGAAGGCGGCGGTTTACTACGAGAATGGCGATCCGAGCGTCCTGAAGTACGAGGATGTTCCCGATCCCACGTGCCACCCCAAGGGCATCCTGGTCCGCGTCGAGGCGGTCAGCATCGAGGGCGGCGACACCCTGAACCGCGCCGGCGGGCCGCTGGTCACGCACCCGCACATCGTCGGCTACCAGGCCGGCGGCGAGGTGATCGAGGTCGGCTCGGAAGTGACCAACTTCAAGGTCGGCGACAAGGTCGCCACCAGCGGCGCCTTCGGCTCGCACGCCGAACTGCGCTCCGTCCCCGCCCGCAGCGCCTGGCTGGTCCCCAACGGCTACGACGTGAAGAAGGCCTCGGTGATCCCGGTGGCGTTCGGCACGGCCGACGACTGCCTGTTCGAGTTCGGCCACCTGCGCGCCGGCGAGACGGTGCTGGTGCAGGCCGGCGCCAGCGGCGTCGGCGTGGCGGCGATCCAGCTGGCCAAGCGCGCCGGGGCGACGGTGCTGGCCACCGCCTCCAGCGACGAGCGGCTGGACAAGCTGAAGCGCTTCGGGCTGGACCACGGCATCAACTACAAGACCCACGACGTGGTGCAGGAAGTCATGCGCCTGACCAACAAGAAGGGCGTCAACCTGGTGGTCGACAGCGTCGGCGGCTCGACCCTGCAGGGGTCGATCCTGTCTCTGGCCTACCGCGGGCGGGTGTCGATGGTCGGCGGCGCCGGGCGCGAGGGCATGAAGGTGGACGTCGCCTCGCTGATGGGCGGCAACCGCACCCTGCAGGGGGTCTTCCTGGGCGCCGAGATCGGCGGCGACCGCGCCTACAACAACATCCAGCGGCTGATCAACGAGGCGGCCGAGGGCCAGCTGGAGGTGCTGATCGACCGCACCTTCCCGCTGTCGCAGGCGGCCGAGGCGCACGCCTACATCGAGAGCCGCAAGGCCGTCGGCCGGGTGCTCTTGATCCCCTGATCGTCGTCGTCGGCGACCGAGATCACGTCGCCGAAATCGAGGATCCGCACGAGCCGGGCGCGAGCCCGGTTCACCCGGCTCTTCACCGTGCCCACCGCGCAGCCGCAGATGTCGGCCGCTTCCTGGTAGCTCAGCCCGGCGCCGGCGACGAGGATCAGCGCCTCGCGCTGCTCGCCGGGCAGCTGGTCCAGCGCGGTGCGCAGGGATCCCAGCGCCGCGCCCCATTCCTGATTGGGTTCGGTCTCGAGCAGGCGCGCGTAGTGGTCGTCCTCGTCGCGCACCTCGCGCCGTCGCCGGGTCAAGGTGGTGTAGTGCGTATTGCGCAGGATCGTGAAAAGCCACGCGCGCAGGTTGGTGCCCGGCGTGAACCGTTCCCGGTGGCGCCACGCCTTGATCAGCGTCTCCTGCACGAGGTCGTCCGCGTCAGGGCCATTGCGGCTGATTGACCAGGCGAACGCCCTCAAAGCGGGGATCTGAGCAAGAACCTGCTTGGGCCAGTCGTTGTCTTCGGCCGACATTCTCTACGCACTCACAGACTTGAAACTGATGTGCTGACAGCCCCTGACAAGAGCCCCAGCGGCGGCGCTTGACGGCGGCCTCTCCCGTTCGATCTATGGAACCGGACAGCGAACGCGCCAGACCGGGCCTCTGTTCCCGTCATTGGCGTTTCAGACATCTGCAACCTCCGCCGCGAACGAAACGTTCCCGAAGCGCAAGACAGCAAGGGGCGGGGCGCCCAAAACGGCCACAAAGGCCGAGCGCCACGGATTCCAGAGAGAGAGCGAGCCATGGCGCCACACGACGATGCTCCGTTGCTTGAAAACGACACCAAGACGAATCTGTCATCCGCCAGGGCAAAGGATTTCAGTGGCCGTTATACGGCAATCCGGCAGGCGTCCGTCGACCTGGCCGCGCCGCTCTCGGCAGAGGACCAGGCCGCGCAGGCCATGCCTGACGCCAGCCCGACCAAGTGGCACCTGGCGCACACCACCTGGTTCTGGGAGACCTTTCTGCTCAAGCCGCAGCTGGCCGGGTACGTCGAGTTCGACCCGGCGTTCGGCTACCTGTTCAATTCCTATTACGAGGCGGTCGGGGCGCGGCATCCGCGACCGGCCCGGGGTCTGCTGACCCGCCCGTCGGTGGCTCAGATCATGGCCTACCGGGCGCACGTGGACGAGGCCATGCTGCGGCTGCTGCGCGAGGATCTGCCGCCGGCCACCCTGGCGCTGATCGACCTCGGCCTGGCGCACGAGGAGCAGCACCAGGAGCTGGTGCTGATGGACATCCTCAGCCTGTTCGCGCTCAACCCCCTGCAGCCGGCCTACCGCTCCGCCTGGGCCGGGTTCCAGCCGGCGAGCCGCGATCTCGCCATGGTCGCGTTCGATGGCGGCCGGGTGTCGATCGGCCACGGCGGCGGCGGATTCGCCTTCGACAACGAGGGGCCGCGGCACGAGACGCTGCTGCGCCCCTATCGCCTGGCGAGCCGGCTGGTGACCAATGGCGAATGGCTGGCCTTCATGGCCGATGGCGGCTACCGCCGGGCCGAGTTCTGGCTCTCCGACGGCTGGGCCATGGTGCAGTCCCAGGGCTGGACCGCGCCGGAGTACTGGCGTCAGACCGACGACGGCTGGTCGGCCTTCGATCTCTCCGGCCTGCGCCCGGTGGATCCGGCGCAGCCCGTGCGGCACGTCAGCTATTACGAAGCCGCCGCCTACGCCGCCTGGGCCGGCAAGCGCCTGCCCACCGAGGCGGAGTGGGAGGCCGCCGCCGGCCACCCGGACCTGGAGCAGATGGCGGACGAGGTCTGGCAATGGACCGCCAGCGCCTATTCGCCCCATCCGGGCTTCGTCTCGGCCCCCGGCGCGGTGGGCGAGTACAACGGCAAGTTCATGGTCGGGCAGATGGTGCTCAAGGGCGGGGCCCGCATCACGCCGCCCGGCCACACCCGGCCCAGCTACCGCAACTTCTTCTATCCGCATCAGCGCTGGATGTTCTCTGGCGTGCGCCTGGCGGAGGACGACGTCGCGGCGGCGGGGGATGCGGAGGGGGCCTTCCGCGCGGACGTGATCGCCGGCCTGTCGGCGCCGCGCAAGACGCTGCCGGCCAAGTGGTTCTATGACGCCCGCGGCTCGGACCTGTTCGAGGACATCACCCGGCTGGCGGAGTACTATCCCACCCGGCAGGAGGCGGCGCTGCTGCGGCGCATCGCGCCGGAGGTGGCGGCGGCCATCCCCTCGGGCGCGACCCTTGTCGAGCTTGGCAGCGGCGCCAGCGTGAAGACCCGCCTGGTGCTCGACGCCGCCCCGCAGATCGCCACCTACGCGCCGATCGACATCAGCGCCTCGGCGCTGGAGGCGGCGGCGGCGGCGATCCGCGCGGACTATCCGCACCTGACGGTGACGCCCCTGGAACGCGACTTCACGGCCGCGGACGACCTGGGCGACGCCCTCACCGGGGCTTCGCGGATAGGCTTCTTCCCCGGCTCGACGATCGGCAACTTCGCGCCGGCGGAGGCCGTCGCCCTGCTGCAGCGGATCAGGGGCCTGTTGGGGCCTGAGAGCCTGCTGCTGATCGGCGTCGACCTGGCCAAGGACGCCGCCACCCTGGAGGCGGCCTACGACGACGCCGCCGGGGTCACGGCCGCCTTCAACCTCAACCTGCTGGCGCGGATCAACCGCGAACTGGACGGGGACCTGGACCTGCAGGACTTCGCCCATCGCGCGGCCTGGAACCGGCTGGAGGGGCGGGTTGAGATGCACCTGGAAGTGCTGCGCTCGCACCGGGCGCACGCAGCGGGCCGGACGTTCGAGTTCGTCGCCGGCGAGACCATCCACACCGAGAACTCCTACAAGTTCACGGTCGAGGGATTCTCGGGTCTGGCCGCCCGGGCCGGATGGAAAGTGCGCCGGACTTGGGTAAGCCCGGCGCCGGAATTCGCTGTTCTGTTGTTGGGCTAGAGCCCGGCCGGGTCAGCGGGTGACCTCTGACCCGTCAGGCCTCCGGCTCAGGTCGCCGAGTGGGGGCGGCCGCCGCCACGCGACACCGAGCCGCCCTTGCGGCCGGCGCTGGCGGCCAGGTCGCGGTCCTGGGCGAAGCTGCGTTTCTCGCTGGGCACGCTGGCCCCGCCCCGACGGGCGATCTCGCGTCGCCGTTCAGGATCCATGGCCGCGAAGCCGCGCCGGCTGGGACGGGTCTTTTGGTCTTCGGTACCGCTCTGCATCTGGGACCTCCTTAGCGCAGTTAGGGCTTTAACCCCCGACGGCGGCTTAGGTTTCGCGCCGCCACCAAGGAACCTCGTCCAAAGCCACGCTTTTTTGCTGCGACGGGAGGCGACGGCATGAAGCTGCACTGGCGCCTGGGACTGGGCGCGCTGATCGGGGTGGCAAGCTGGGCGGCGGCGATCCTGCTGGGGGCGCCGGCGCCGGAGCGGGCGCTGATCGGCTGGAACGCCGGCGCGGCCATCTACCTGCTGTCCGTATGGCGCCTGTTCCTCACCGCCGACGAGGCGCACGTGCGCGCCGCCGCCGCCGTTCAGGACGAGCGGCGCGGCGTGATCCTGGCCCTGGCGCTGGGCGCCGTGGCGGCGGCCCTGGTGGCCATCGTCGCCGCCCTGGTGGGCAAGGGGCACCGCAGCCCCGACGCCAGCGCCGCGATCGCCGCGCTGTCGGCCCTCACCCTGATCACCTCCTGGCTGGTGCTGCAGTCGCTGTTCGCCAGCCACTACGCCCATCGCCACTTCCAGGCGGTGGCCGAGCATGGCGAGGCCGCCGGCTTCAAGTTCCCGGGCGATCCGCCGCGCGGCTACATGGATTTCGTCTATCTGGCGATCTGCATCGGGGCGACGGCGCAGGTCTCCGACCCCAACGTCACCACCAGCCGTTTGCGCAACCTGGTCACGGCGCACGCGGCGATCTCGTTCTTCTACAACACCGCGGTGCTGGCGGTCGGCATCAACCTGCTGTCGGGGCTGGTGGGCAAATAGGGCTTCAGACGACTTCGAGCGGCAGGGTGACCTTGGCCTTGAGGCCGCCGCCCGCGCGATTGTGCAGCGCCACGTCGCCCCCGTGGCTGCGGGCGATGGCGCGCACCACGGCCAGGCCCAGGCCGATGCCGCCGGTGTCGCGGCTGCGCGAGGACTCCAGCCTGTGGAACGGCTCGAAGGCCTTTTCCACCTGGTCGTCCGGCACCCCCGGGCCATTGTCGTCGACCTCGACGATCGCCATGCCGTCCTCGGCATAGACCCGGCCACGCGCCTGGGAGCCGAACTTCAGGGCATTGTCGACCAGATTGGCCACCAGGCGCTTGAGCGCGATAGGATCGCCGTCGATCACCACCCGGTCGGCGCGCTCCACAGCCGCGTCCCTGCCGGTCTCGGCGGCCTCATCCATCACCGTCTCCACCAGCGACGAGATTTCCAGCTTCTTGCGCTCGCGTGGCCGGGTGGCGTCCTGCACGAAGGCCAGGGTGGCGGAGATCATCGCCTCCATCTCGTCGATGTCGCGCGCCAGCTTGACCTGCAGGTCCTCGGGCGTGGTCTCGATGCGGAAGCGCAGCCGGGTGAGGGGGGTGCGCAGGTCGTGGGCGATCGCCGCGATCATGCTGGTGCGGTAGTTCACATAGCTACGCAGCCGCTCCTGCATCTGGTTGAAGGCGTTGACCGCCGCGGTCACCTCGGACGAGCCGTGGATGTCGATCGCCGGCGCCTGGGGGTCACGGCCCAGGCGTTCGGCGGCGGCGGCGAGGGCGGTCATCGGCGCGGCGATGCGGCGGGCGAACCACCAGGCCAGCGGCGAGACCAGCAGCACGGCAATGCCGAAGATCAGCAGAATCCGCTGCTGCCAGGGGCTGAGCGCCAGCCGTGGCTCGGGCCGCACCACCAGCCAGCTGCCGTCGGCCTGGCGCACCCCCAGCACGAACTCGTCGAACAGCAGCGGCTGGTCGAACGCCCCGTGGGTCAGCGCCTCCTTGCTCGGCGCCGGACGCGGGGTGACCAGGCGCGGCTGGTTCTGGATCACGACGATGGACTTCGGATCGATGTGCAGCGCGCCCGCCAGCGCGACCCGGAAGATCTGCCGGTAGTGGCCGTCGGTCTGCACGCCCGGCGGGACGGCCGAGGTCGCCGTGATCAGCGGGCGGCCCTCGCGCGTGGGGATCGCCCGGCCACTGTGCATGGCGCGGGCCACGTCGCCCACGGAATAGACCTCCGGCGGCGGCTGCGGCAGGTAGAAGGCCACGACGATGCTGGTCGCCAGCGCGGCGAACAGGGTCGCCACCACCAGGCCCAGGGCCTGGAGAAAGAGTGGAAGCGCTGGCCAGCGCCTCATGGCGTGCGCGAGACCTTCGGCGTGAACAGATAGCCCTCGTTGCGCACCGTGCGGATCAGCTCAACGCCCTCGCCGCCATGGTCGAGCTTGCGGCGCAGCCGGCTGATCTGCACGTCGATGGCGCGGTCGAACGCGTCCGACTGCGGGCCGCGGGCGTATTCCAGCAGCTGGTCGCGGGTCAGCACCCGCTGCGGCCGCTCGACGAAGGCGCGCAGCAGCGAGAACTCGCCGCTCGACAGGTTCACCACCACCCCGTCCGGTGAGCGCAGCTCATGGCGCACCAGGTCCAGCCGCCAGCCGGCGAATTCGCAGGCCGCGTCCAGGTTCTCCTCGCCCGCCCGCGGCTCGCGCCGGCGGCGCAGCACGGCGCGCACCCGGGCCAGCAGCTCGCGCGGATTGCAGGGCTTGGGCACATAGTCGTCGGCGCCCAGCTCCAGGCCGACGATGCGGTCGGTCTCCTCGCCCATGGCGCTGAGCATGATGATCGCCGGCCCGTCGGGGGTCGACAACCGCCGGCAGATGGCCAGGCCGTCCTCGCCGGGCAGCATCACGTCCAGCACCACCAGGTCCGGCGCCCGGCGGCTGATCGCCCGCTCCATCTCCCGCCCGTCGGCGGCGGTGTCGACGGCATAGCCGTGACGCTCAAGGAATTCCGAGACCACGTCGCGGATGCCCGGGTCGTCGTCCACGACCAGGATGTGTTCGGCGGCCTCGGCCTGCGGGCTCATGACGGTTTCAGTATCCATGCCGCCAGGGTGGCGGTGTGCTGTAGCTTTGGAATGTCCCGACTGTAACATCACCTACACGACCGGCGGAACATTGCCCAAGGTGGGCGCCCGGCCTGCGGCGTCACTGTTTCGGCCGCAGCATCTCTATGGCCTCGTCGGAGACGTAGGGATTGGTCCTGCGCTCCCGGCCGAAGGTCGAGGGCTCGTTGTGGCCGGGAATGAAGGTCACGTCGTCGCCCAAGGGCCATAGCTTGCCCAGGATCGAGATGATCAGGGTTCCGAAGTCGCCCCTGGGAAAGTCCCAGCGCCCGATGGCGCCGCGGAACAGCACGTCTCCCACCTGCGCGAAGCGGGCCTCCCGGTGGAAGAACACCACGTGACCCGGCGTATGGCCCGGACAGTGGTAGACTTCGAATTCGGTCTCGCCGAGCGTGACCCTGTCGCCGTCTTCCAGCCAGCGGTCCGGCGTGAAGGCGCAGGCGTCTGGCATGCCCCAGCGCGCAGCGCTGGATTCGATCTGGTCGATCCAGAACTGGTCGTCCCGGTGCGGACCTTCGATGGGCGCGCCCGTCAATTGCTTGAGCAACGCCGCGCCGCCGGCATGGTCCAGGTGTGCGTGGGTGATCCAGATCTTCTCCAGCGTCAGGCCCAGCTCACGGACGGCCTCCAGCAGCCTGGGGACCTCTCCGCCCGGGTCGATGAGCGCCGCCTTCCTGGTCGCGGTGCACCAGACCAGGGTGCAGTTCTGCTGCAGCGGGGTGACCGGGATCGGCAACGCCTGGATCGGCGGCAGCTCAGCGCCCTCGGCCGCTGTCCCTTGCCCCGTTTGCTGATTTGGCGTCGCGTCGTCCACGGAACCTCCTTGGCCGGAAGGCCACATCGTCAGCTAAAATAGGGCTCGCCGCGACGATTCAAACTAAATCTCGCGCCATGCTGCCGATCGAAGACGCCCTGCCGCCGCTGAAGGCCGTTCTCCAGGCGGGGCCGTGCGCCGTGGTCGTGGCGCCGCCGGGGGCGGGCAAGACCACGCGCGTGCCGCTGGCCCTGATGGATGAGCCCTGGGCCAGGGGCGGCAAGCTGATCCTGCTGGAGCCCCGGCGCCTGGCCGCCCGCGCCGCCGCGGCCCGCATGGCCGCCACGCTCGGCGAGCGGGTAGGGGACACGGTGGGCTACCGCGTGCGGCTGGAGTCGCGCGTGTCGGCCAGAACCCGGATCGAGGTGGTCACCGAGGGCGTGTTCACCCGCATGATCCTCGACGATCCGGCGCTGGACGGCGTCGCCGCCGTGCTGTTCGACGAGTTCCACGAGCGCAGCCTGGACGCCGACCTCGGCCTCGCGTTCGCCCGGGACAGCCAGTCGCTGCTGCGGGGCGACCTGCGTCTGCTGGTGATGTCGGCCACCCTGGATGGCGCGCGGGTCTCGCGGCTGCTGGGCGATGCGCCGGTGGTCGAGAGCCAGGGCCGGATGTTTCCGGTGGACACCCGCTACCTCGGCCGCGACCCGGCGGCGCGCATCGAGGATCAGGCCGTCAAGGCGATCCAGCGCGCCCTGACCGAGGAGACCGGAAGCCTGCTGGTGTTCCTGCCGGGGCAGGGGGAGATCCTGCGCACGGCCGAACGCCTGGCCGAGCGGGTGCGCGACCCGGCCGTGGATATCGCCCCGCTGTTCGGCGCCCTGGAGGCCCGCGACCAGGACCGGGCGATCCAGCCCGCGGCGCCCGGGCGGCGCAAGGTGGTGCTGGCCACCTCGATCGCCGAGACCAGCCTGACCATCGAGGGCGTGCGCGTGGTGATCGACGCCGGCCAGGCCCGGGTGCCGCGGTTCGATGCGGCCAGCGGCCTGACCCGTCTGGTCACGGTGCGCGTCTCCCAGGCCTCGGCCAACCAGCGCCGCGGCCGCGCCGGCCGCACCGGACCCGGGGTCTGTTACCGCCTGTGGGACGAGCCGGAGACCCGCGCCCTGATCCCGTTCGAGCAGCCGGAGATCCTGGAGACCGACCTGGCCCGGGTGGCCCTCGACCTGGCGCGCTGGGGCGCGCGGGACGCCGAGGGGCTGGCCTTCCTGGATCCGCCGCCGGCCGCGGCGATGGCCGAGGCCCGGGGCCTGCTGGCCCGGCTGGGGGCGCTGGACGCCGACGGCGCCCTGACCCCGCACGGCCGCCGGATGAGCGAGCTGCCGCTGGCCCCGCGCCTGGCGCACATGGTGCTGGCCGGCGCCGATCAGGGCCAGGGCCTGCGCGCCGCCCGCATCGCCGCGCTGGTGGTGGAGCGCGGGCTGGGCGGCCGGTCCGCCGACCTTTCCGAGCGGCTGGAGGCGTTGGCGCGAGACCGCTCGCCCCGCGCCCGCGACGCGATGGCGCTGGCCGCGCGGTGGGCGCGCCAGGCCGGGGACAGCGGCCAGGGCGCAGCCGAGGACGACGGTCTGCTGCTGGCGGCGGCCTTTCCGGAGCGCATCGCCAAGGCCCGTGGCAAGCCCGGGGAGTACCAGCTGGCCAGCGGCCGCGGCGCCTTGCTGGATCCCGCGGACCGGTTGGCGCGCGAGACCTGGCTCGCCGTGGCCGAGCTCGGCGGCGGCGAGGCCCGCGACCGCATCCTGCTGGCGGCGCGGCTGGACGAATCGGCGCTGAGGGCCGCCTTCGCCGACCAGATGGTGCGCGAGGAGCAGCTGGAGGCGGGGCCGGGCGGGGGGTTGCGCGCCAAGGAGACCCTGCGGCTGGGACGCCTCGTCGTCGAGGAGCGGCTGATCGCCCGGCCGGATCGCCGGCTGATCGAGGCGGCGTTGCTGGACGAGGTCCGGCGGCGGGGCCTGGAGGCCGTGCCGTTCGGTGAGGCGTCGAACGCCCTGCGCCAGCGGCTCGCCTTCCTGCGCGCCGGCGACGCCGCCTGGCCGGACCTTTCCGACGGGACGCTGCTCGCCAGGCTCGACGACTGGCTGGCGCCGTTGCTGGCCGGCAAGTCCTCGCTTCAGGCCCTGGGCGACGGCGCGCTCGAGGGCGCCTTGCGCGCGCTGGCGCCCTGGGACGTCCAGCGCCGGCTCGATACCGCGGCGCCCGCCCGCTGGACCGCGCCCACCGGCAACAGCTTCCGCATCGACTACGCCGCCGAGGGTGGGCCGCGGGTCGACGTGCGGGTGCAGGAGCTTTTCGGCCTGGGCCAGCACCCGACCGTCGGCGCGGGCGTCCCGCTGACGCTGGCGCTGCTGTCGCCGGCGCACCGGCCGATCCAGCTGACCCGCGACCTGCCAGGGTTCTGGAAGGGATCGTGGAGCGACGTGCGCAAGGACATGCGCGGCCGCTATCCGAAGCATCCCTGGCCCGAAGACCCCGCGGCCGCTGCCCCGACCACGCGCGCAAAGCCCAGGAATTGACCGGCAACGGGCCTTGAGGGGCAGGATTTGCGCCGTCCGGCGCCCCGGCGAGGCGCCGGATTGCCGGAACCCTCCGGCCCGTCTAGCCTGCCGGCCAAACTCGGGGGGAAGCGCCGAGTGAGTTATGGGAAAAAGGAATCCAGATGGCGACTGTGCCAGCCGGCGGCCGAGGTATCGGCCGCATCTTCCTTCGAAAATCCGTCGCGCAGATCCAATCCGAACATGAACATGGCGAGCTGAAGCGCTCGCTGGGGGCCCTGAACCTGGTGCTGCTCGGCATCGGCTGCGTGATCGGCACCGGCATCTTCGTCCTCACCGGCCGGGCGGCGGCGCAGTTCGCCGGCCCCGGCATCATGATCTCCTTCATCATCACCGGCACCCTCTGCGCCCTGGTGGCGCTGTGCTACGCCGAGCTGGCCTCGGTGCTGCCGGTTTCCGGCTCGGCCTATTCCTATTCCTATGCCTCGATGGGCGAGGTGGTGGCCTGGATCATGGGCCTGCTGCTGCTGCTGGAATACGGCCTGGCCGCGTCGACCGTGGCCGTGGGCTGGTCCGGCTACGTCACCAGCCTGCTCGACAATTTCGGGGTGCACATTCCCCTGGCCCTGACGGCGGCGCCCGGCGTGGCCGTCAAGGATGCGGCGGGCCATGTGGTCACGCACGGGATCATGAACCTTCCCGCGGTCATCGGCATCCTGGCGGTGACGACCCTTCTGGTGGTGGGGATCTCGGAGTCGGCAACGGTCAACAACATCGTCGTGGTGATCAAGCTGACGGTGGTCATCGCCTTCATCGGCGTGGGCTCGTTCTACGTCCATCCGGCCAACTGGCACCCGCTGGTTCCGGCCGAGATCCCGGCGCGGCCGCCGGGCACCAACATGGACGTAATGCACCAGCTTGGGCGCGCGCTGCTGGCGATCATCACCGGGGACGTCAGCCACAAGTACGGTCTGGGCGGCGTGATCCACGGGGCCGCCATCATCTTCTTCGCCTACCTGGGCTTCGAGGCGGTTTCCACGGCCGGCGCCGAGGCCAAGAACCCGGCCAAGGACATGCCGATCGGCATTCTCGGCGCGCTGGCGATCTGCACCGTGCTCTACATCCTGACGTCCGGCGTGCTGGTGGGCATCGTGCCCTACGCCTCGCTGGACAACCCCGCGCCGATCGCCACGGCGGTCAACCAGATCGGCCTGCCGTGGTTTGCCATCTTCGTGAAGATCGGGGCGGTCGCCGGCCTTTCGTCGGTGATGCTGGTGCTGCTCTACGGCCAGACGCGGATCTTCTACACCATGAGCCGCGACGGCCTGCTGCCTTCGGCCCTGGCCAGCGTGCACAAGCGCTTCAAGACGCCCTGGATCAACACCATCATCGTCGGCGTGGCCGCCTGCTGCGCGGCCGGCTTCATGTCGCTGGACGCGCTCTCGGACCTGTCCAACGTCGGCTCGCTGGCGGCGTTCGCCATCGTCTGCGCCACCGTGATCTATCTGCGGATCAAGGCGCCGGAGCTGGAACGGCCCTTCAGGGCGCCGGTGTTCTGGCTGACCGGCGGGCTGGCCATCGTGCTCTGCGCGGTGCTGCTGGCCAGCCTGATGACCACCAAGGACACGCGCAACTTCTTCGGCGCCTATCTGATCCTGGGCATCATCGTCTACTTCGCCTACGGCATCTGGAATTCCAAGCTCGGCAAGGGCATCCCCGTCGGCGGCCATGAACCGGAGCCGATGGACCTGCCACACCGGATGGACTGAGCCGCCAGGATAAAGACGTCTGGGCCTCAGGCCGTCGCCGCGTAGATCATCACGCCCGTGGCGACGGCCAGGTTCAGGCTGTCGGCCCGCCCGCGCATCGGGATCTTGACGTTGACGTCGCAGATTTCCGCAAGCTCGGGCGGCAGGCCGGCCTGTTCGTTGCCCATCAGGATCAGCGCCGGGTCGCGGTAGTCCGCGGCCCGGAAGTCCGTGGTCGCGCTCAGCAGGGTGCCGACCACCGAGCCCGGCCAGGTCCTCCGCCAGGCGATGAACTCGTCGACCCCGGCCTTGGCGATCTTCACCGCGAACACCGAGCCCATGGTGGCGCGCACGGCCTCCACCGAATAGGGGTCGCAGCAGTCGCCCACCAGGATCACCCCGCCGCATCCGGCCGCGTCGGCCGTGCGGATGATGGTGCCGAGGTTGCCCGGATCGCGCACCGCCTGCAGCGCCACCCAACAGCGCGCGCGCGCCGGCTCCAGGGCGGCGAGGGGGGCGAAGACCTGTTGGAACACCGCCAGCACGGTCTGTGGATTATCCCGCCGGGAAATCTTGGCGAGGATGTCGCGGCTGACCTCGATCACCTCGCCGCGGCCCTTGCGCGTGGCCTCGGCGGCCTGGCGCACCAGCGGGTGGCCGGCCGCTTCGGCGCTGTGCAGCAGGATCTTCGGCGCGTGCCCCAGCTCCACCGCCTCGGTGACGATCTTCAGCCCCTCGGCCAGGAACAGGCCGGTCTCGTCGCGTTCCTTGCGCAGATGCAGGGCGCGGGCGGCCTTGACCGTCGGGTTGGCCAGGGAGGTAATGGTGCGGTCGCTCACTCAGGCTCTCCAGCGGGCGAAGAACGACAATCCCATGCCCCGCTCCCCGCCATCCTCGATCAGGGCCAGCTCGCCCCAGTCGATCACGCCGCCGCGCCCCTCCAGCGCCTGCGCCATCAGGCTGGCCAGGGCCAGGCCGGAGAGCCGCTCGGAATAGGCGTTCAGCAGCAGGAAGCTGGCGTCGGGCGCCAGCAGCTGGCCGCAGCCGGCGACCAGCTCCGGCAGGTCGTCGTACAGCTTCCACACCTCGCCGTCTGGTCCGCGCCCATACTTCGGCGGGTCGAGGACGATGCCCTGGTAGGCGTTGCCGCGGCGCAGCTCGCGCTTCACGAAGCTGCGGGCGTCCTCGCAGATCCAGCGCACCGGACGGTCGGCCAGGCCGCTGGCGGCGGCGTTCTCGCGCGCCCAGCCGATCGCCTTCTTCGAGGCGTCGATGTGGGTCACCGCCGCGCCGGCCGCGGCCATGATCAGGCTGGCGACACCGGTATAGCCGAACAGGTTCAGCACCTTGGTGTCCGGCCCCGCTCCCGCCAGCCGCTCGGCCAGCCACGCCCAGTTTGCGGCCTGTTCCGGAAAGAAGGCCAGGTGGCGGAAGGCGGTGAACCGACCCTGGAAGCGAACCGCATCGCCCCAGCCCATGGTCCAGGTCTCCGGCAGCTTGCGCGCATAGCGCCAGCGGCCGGCGTCCTCCTCGTCGGTCGGGTCGAACACCGCGTCGGCCTTGTCCCACTCGGGCTGCGGCAGGGCGGGGCGCCACAGGCACTGCGGCTCGGGCCGGATCACCCGGTAGGGGCCGTAGCGTTCCAGCTTGCGGCCGCCGCCGGAGTCGAGCAGCGCGTAGTCGTCCCAGGCCGTGGTCCGCATGACGAGCGGGTCGGGAGCGATGGCGGGGCGGGTCATGGGGCCGGATTAGCGGTCAAGCGCCCCTGGCGTCCAGTGGCGCACAACCGCGGGGGGCCGGGCGCGGGCTGAACCGTGTCCGGACGGCATCTTGCGGCGGGCGCCCGATTCCCCTTTAGTAACATCAGCAAACAAACCCAGGGGGACATTGGGGTGACGGCTCTTCTCCACAAGCCGCAGAAGTCCGCCCGCAAGGCCAAGGGCGACGGACATCTGCGCCGCGCCGAGATCCTGGCGGCGGCCGAGCGCATCTTTCTTGCCCAGGGCTACGAAGGCGCGACGATCCGCAAGATCGCCGACGAGGTGGGGGTCTCCTCGACGGCGCTCTACATGCACTTCAAGGACAAGGACGAGATCCTGATCGAGATCTGCACCGGCGCCATCGAGCAGCTGCTGTCGATCAACAGCGAGATCTCGGCCGAGCCTATCGATTCCGTCGCCCGCGTGCGGCGGATGCTGGAGGCCTATATCCAGTTCGGCCTGAACCACCCGAACGCCTACCGGCTGGTGTTCTGCGCTTCGCCGCTGGCCAATTCCCTGGCCAAGCAGGAGGCCACCAACGTGCTGGGCGCAGACTGCTTCGAGCGCTTCGTCGGCGTGGTGCGCGAGATCGCCGCCGAGGGCCGCCTGCGCTGCGGCGACGCCCGCACCGCCGCCCAGACGCTGTGGGCCGCGTGCCATGGCCTGACCGCCATGATCATCACCAAGCCGTCCTTCGACTGGGCCTCGCCGGAAGAGTTCACCAAGGTGATGATGGACAGCCTGCTGTACGGCATGATCGCCGACTAAAGGCGCTCGTCGATGATTTCGCGGCGGCGCCTGTAACCGGGCGTCGCCGGCCGGCGAATACGGAGGCATGACACGCCTCCGCACCCTGGCCCTCGGCCTCGTCACCAGTCTGTCCGTCGCCGCCTGCGCCGCCGCGCCGGGCCGCGCGGCCGACGCCGCGCACCCGACCGTCGTCGAGCTGTTCCAGAGCCAGGGCTGTTCCTCGTGTCCGCCGGCGAACGCCAATCTGCTGGCCGTCGCCGACCGACCGGACGTGCTCGCCCTCAGCTTCGGCGTCACCTACTGGGACAATCTCGGCTGGAAGGACACCTTCGCCCGGGACCAGTACACCCAGCGGCAGTGGGACTATGCCCGGGGTCTTGGCCATCCGGGGGTGTTCACCCCACAGGTCGTGGTCGACGGCCGCCGTGACGGGGTCGGCGCCAACCCGGCCGATTTCGCCGGCCTGATCCGCACGGGCGCCCGCGCCACCGTCGGACCCCAGATCAGCCTGGCGCCGACCGAGGTGTCGATCGCCGCCACTGCGCCGCCGCCGAAGCCGGCCGACGTCTGGCTGGTGCGCTACGACCCGCGCGTCGAGCAGGTCGCCATCCGGCGCGGCGAGAACGCCGGGCGCACCCTGCCGCACCGGAACGTGGTCAAGCAGCTGATCCGCCTGGGCGCCTGGACCGGCGCGGCCAGCCGCTACCCGCTGCCCCCCGCCGCGGACCCGGCCCTGAAGACCGCCATCCTGGTCCAGCTGCCCGCCGGCGGACCGATCCTCGCCGCCGCGCGCGGCTGACCTTCCGACACCCCCACAGGAGAAGACCCCATGCACGTCCTCACTCAACGGCTGGCCGCCGCGCTGGCTCTCAGCCTGGCCATGACCACCGCCGCCGCCGCCCAGATGGCGCACGACTCGATGGGCCAGGGATCAATGGCCCAGGGCTCGATGGGCCAGGGTTCGATGGCCCAGGGCTCGATGGGAAGCGGCGCAATGGATCACGGCGCGCCGTCCGCGCCGATGGCCGCCGCCCCGATGCACAAGCCGATGGCGACCCCACCCCGCCACAAGCGCCATCACCACCACCGGGCGACCGCGATGTCGGCCCCGGCGCCGATGGCCCACGCCACCCCGGCCGGTTCGGCGGGCGGCGCGATGGCGTCAGATTCGATGGCCGGCGGCGGCATGGCTTCCGGCGGCATGGCCCCCCACTAGGCCGCCCCGGGAGGGCGGGGCGGCCTCCATGCCCTCAATGGCCGCCCCGTTTCTTCCATTCCGGAGATCAGGAGTGGGCGCAGCGACGCTGAACGGGCTAAGCTTCCGCTTCGCGAGGGATGATGGCGGACGCATTGGCGTGACGGACAGCCTGACGGGCGTGGAGACCCGGCTCAAGGCATTGATGCTCAAGGCTCTGGACGGCGAAACGGCCGCCCAGCGCGATCTGCTGTCTGCGCTGAGCGGCTACCTGCGCGCCTATTTCGCCCGCCGGCTGGGCCGCGACGCGGCCGATCTCGAAGACCTGGTGCAGGAGGCCCTGCTGGCCATCCACGTCAAGCGCGCCTCCTACGACCGGGCCCAGCCGTTCACGCCCTGGGCCTATGGCGTGGCGCGCTACAAGCTGCTCGACCACTACCGGCGAGCGGGCTCGCGCGCGGAGGCGCCGCTGGAGGACGCCGGGGCCCTGTTCGCCGCCGACGACGTCGCCCCGCGCGAGGCGCGCCGCGACCTGGGCCGGCTGATGCAGGCGTTGCCGGAGCGCCAGCGCAAGCTGGTGCAGGACGTCAAGCTGACCGGCCTGTCGATCGAGGAGGCGTCGCAGCGGTCCGGCATGTCCGCCTCCGCCGTGAAGGTTTCCATTCATCGCGCCGTCCAGGCCATGGCAAGGAGGGCGCGCGATGGACACTGACGACCTTATCGCCACCCTGGCCGCGGATGCAGCGCCGGTGCGCAAGGGCGCCGTCTGGCGGCGCTGGGCCCTGGCCGTGCTGCTGGCGCTGGCGATCTCGGCCGTGGTCATGACCCTCGGCTGGGGCGTGCGCCCCGACCTGCACCACGCCATGCGCACCTCGCCGTTCTGGATGAAGGGCGGCTACACCCTGGCGCTGGGCGTCGCCGGCCTGCTGATCGTCGAGCGGGCCGGGCGGCCGGGCGTGCGGCTGGGCTGGGGCGTCGCCCTGGCCGGGGCGGCGGTGGTGACCATCCTGGCCCTGGCGGCGCACGAGCTGATGGGGATGCCGATGGCCGGCTGGCGGGCCGACATGATGGGCCAGTCCGCGCAGGTCTGCCCCTGGCGGATCCTGGCGATCTCAGCGCCGGTGTTCGTCATCGCCATGCTGACCCTGCGCTGGATGGCGCCCACCCGGCCGGCCGTGGCCGGGGCGGCCGCTGGGCTGCTGGCCGGCGGCCTGGGTGCGACCGTCTACGGCCTGCACTGTCAGGAGACCGCGGCCGCGTTCACTGCCGTCTGGTACACCCTGGGTATGGCCCTGTGGCCCCTGGTCGGCGCGCTGATCGGCCGCCGCCTGCTGCGCTGGTAGCGTCGCCCTCGACCCGCCCTACGGCCGTCCGCCCAGCGCCATGTCGACATAGGCGCCGACGATGCGGATGAAGCGCCCGGCGTCCTTCGGCCGGCCGCGGTCGCCGTCGGCGAGCTTCACGCCCAGCACGGCGTCGGCGCCGCCATCGGGCCGCACCGGCCAGAAGTCGTAGGCGGCCTTGTCCGCCGGATAGACTCCGGCGCGCGTGGCCAGGCCCGAGTCCGCGGCGAAGGCGGCGGCCTCCATGTCCGCGCCGGAAAGATGCGCGCCGCCGGCCTTGGCCGCCACCCGCAGGCGGTCGGTCCCCTGGATCAACACCACGGCGGGCGCCTGGAAGATCCGCGCCAACGCATCCGCCGCGCCGGCGGTCACGGCGCCCAGCTCGCGCGTGTGCATCAGGCCGTCGGCCAGGTCCTGCAGCGCCTGCGCGCGGGCGGCGGCCCGTTCGGCGTCCAGCGCCCGCTGCCGCGACTGGGCGGCCAGGGTGCTGACGATGGCGCCCACCAGCAGCAGCAGGCCGAGGCTCCAGATGTCCGCGCCACTGTCCATCCGCAGGCTGAACACCGGCGCGGTGAAGAAGAAGTCGTAGGCCAGCGCCCCCAGCACCGCGGCGTACATCGAGGTCCGCCAGCCGAAGCTGACGGCTGCGAGGATCACCGGCAGCACGAAGGGCAGGGCGGTGCTCGGCGCGTGCAGCATGGGTTGTACCAGTTCGCCCAGCAGCACGATGGCGCCGACGGCCACGGTGGTCTGCAGGTAGCTGGCCCACCCCGCCCGCCGGCGGCGTGGCAGGGTCGGCGTCTGGGCCGTCGCTTGCGGGAACAGGGTGTCTTCGACGTCGGTCGAGCGGGGCATGGTCGCCTCCAACTCTGCAGTGGCGCCGGCGCGGGCCGGCCGGTAGGTGATCTACCTAGGGTTCCCCGCCTCAAGCCTCCATGCGAAAGCGGGGGCAGGACGTAAGGGCGGCGTAAACCCTCAATCTGGGCATAGGCTTCAAGCGCCTTTTAACATTTGTGGCCGATTGTGGCGCCCATGAGCCGCGTCGCAGTCTCAGCCAATCCCGCCGACCGCCGCACCCTGGAGCGGGTGCCGACCGCGCTGCGGGCCAAGGTGTTTCCCGGATCCATCGATTGCGTGATCCGCGACTACAACGACCGGGGCGCCCGGCTCGAGTTCTCCCAGCCGATCGTGATGGGCGAGCAGATCGTCGTGGTGATCTGGTCCAGCGGACTGGCGTACGAATCCGTGATCCGTTGGCGCGGCGGCGCCCAGGTGGGGGTGCAGTTCCAGGTCGGTCGCGACCTGCGCCGTCCGACGCCCGCCCACTTCGCCGCCATCCGCAGCGAATGGATGAACCGTCGTCCGCGCCTCAGCCGGCGCAAGCTGGCCAAGTGCGCGGCGATGATCGACGACCGCGCCGCCCGCCGCGGGGCCTGGAAGCCGGTCTAGAGACCGGCCGGCGCGCTACGGCGTGCCGGCGGCCGTCGCCGCGCTCGAGACGGTGTAGCTGTAGCCGCCCCGCTTGAGGTCCTTGGCCAGGGTGATCGGCGTCGTGCCGCCGTTCAGGCGCGCACGATAGACCTGGGTCGCCTCCATCACCCGCATCACGTAGTCGCGGGTCTCCGAGAACGGGATGCACTCGATGAAGTCGAGCGGGTCCGTGCCGCTGGCGCGCGGGTCCGTGCAGTCGGCCACCCAGGCGGTCGGGCGTCCGGGGCCAGCGTTGTAGGCCGCCGAGGCCATCACGTATGAGCCGCTGAACTGGTTGACCAGCTGACCCAGGAAGGCCGAGCCAAGCTGCATGTTGTAGTCCGGGTCGTCGAGCTGCCCGGGGGAATAGGGCATGCCCAGCCGCCGCGCGACGATCGAGGCTGTGGTCGGCATCAGCTGCATCATGCCCCGCGCCCCCGGGCCGGACCGGGCCCGCGGATCGAAGCTGCTCTCCTGGCGGGTGATGCCCAGCACGAACGCCGGCTCCGGCGCGCCCGGCGCGGAGGGCGGGGTGCGGATCGGATAGCCGCGCTCGGGCAGGATGAAGCCGCGCTTGGCCGCGTTGCGCACCGCGCGCATGGCCACCTCCTGGTCGCCATAGCCGCGGGCCATGTCCACCAGCAGCGCCTCTTCCTGCGCCGTGGGCAGGGTGTCGGCCAGCGCGGCGACGAACTGCTTGAAGGTGTCCCTGGCGCCGATCTCGGCCAGCATGCGCGTGGCGCGGACGTAGTCGCGGCCCTCGAACCGCGCGCGGTCGGCGCTGGTGATCACCGGGTCGTGGTCCAGGGTCAGGGTGCGGACCCCGGCCTTGATCGCCGACAGCTGGCCATAGAAGGTCGTGTAGTACTTGGCCCCCTGGCCGTAGAAGATCTGCGCCTGCAGCGGATCGCCCATCGCCTCGGCGGCGCGCCCGCGCCAGTACAGGGCGCGGCTCTGGGTCAGCGGCGACTGGCCAATGGTCTGCAGTTTGGCGAAGTGGACGTCGGCGATGCGCGGATCGCGCATCTTCGAGAAGGCCAGGAAGCCGGCCATGAACTCCGCGTCGGCCGCGTCGCCCCCGGACGTCAGGCCGGTATGGGCGGCGATGGCGAAGGCGCCGTTGTAGTCGCCGCCCTTCAACGCCGCATTGGCGTCCCGACCCTTGTTCCACAGCCGCTCGCCGGCGCCGTCGAACGGGGTCTTGTCCGGCAGGTAGGCCGCCAGGGTCGCCGCCGTGGAGAACTGGCCCCGCGAGCGCGCCGCCAGCACCCGCTCGTAGGCGAGGCCAGGCAGCACCTGCTGATTCACCGGCAGGGCGTCCACCAGCGCCTGGGCGTTCGCCGCCCCCTGGCGCACGGCGATGCGCGCCTGGTCGATGGCCCGCTGGTCCGCCGGCAGCAGGTCCAGCATGGCCTGGGCGGCCTGACCCTGCGGCCCGTACAGCAGCATGTCGGCGCGGGTCACGTGGTCGTCGGTCGACAGCATGTCGCCGAACCGGGCCAGCATGGTCTTCTGCACGTCGATGTCGAAGGGCAGGGTGCGCCAGGCCGCCTTGATCACCTGCGAGGCGTCGGTCGTCTTGCCGGTCGCCTTCAGCGCCGAGGCGAGGGCCATCGCGCCCTGGCCGGTGACGGGGTCGGAACCGCCGAACCAGTCGATGGTCGCCTGGGGACCCAGGCCGGCGGTCTCGATCAGCTTCTCGGCGGCGAGCTGGCGCCGGGCGGCGCGCGGCCAGCCCGCCAGGTCGCGGCGGGCGGCGTCCGCCTCGCTGAAGCTCAGGGTGTCCGGCGCGCTGTCGGCCAGCGCCCACAGGGCGATCTTGCGCGCCAGGGGATCGGTGATGGCTTCCATCGCCGCGCGCACGCCGCCGGCGCCGCCGCCGGAGCGGGCCGTGTTGAGCGCCGCCACCAGGTACTGGGCGTCGCTGTCGGACAGGCTGGTGCGGTAGCCGACCTGGGGCGTGGTCACCAGCGGGCTCGGCGTATAGCCGCCGGGCGCGCCGCCCGCATTCTGGCCGCCAACGGCCTGGCCGCCCTGGCCTATCGGATAGGTCTGGGCGACCGGGGCGTGCGGGGTGTCCGGGCTCAGGGTCTGGGCGCCGGCGATGGAGGCGGCCAGCGCCAGGGCGGCGAGCGCGCCAACGGCTCTGGCGGTCCGGTAACTCAAAGCTCTTCAACTCCCAAGGACGTGCGAATCATCGCCCGGAACCGTTGCGGGAACGGGCGCTGATCGACATATTGCGGGCCCGACTCCGAGAGCCGCAATAACAAGCGGCAAGATCACGGCCTTTTGCATCCTATGTCCCTACCTGTTTTCAAGGGCGTCATTACGGCGCTTGTGACCCCGTTTCGCGATGATGGCGCGCTGGACGAGACCGCGTTCGTCGCCCTGGTCGAGCGTCAGATCGAAGGCGGCGTGCACGGCCTGGTGCCGGTGGGCACCACCGGCGAGACCTCGACGCTCAGCCACGACGAGCACAAGCGCGCGGTCGAGCTGTGCGTGGCCACCGCGCGCGGCCGCGTGCCGGTGATCGCCGGCGCCGGCTCCAACTCCACCGACGAGGCGATCGACCTCGTGCGCCACGCCAAGACCGTCGGTGCCCACGCCGCCCTGGTGGTGACGCCCTACTATAACCGGCCCAGCCAGGAGGGCCTCTACCTGCACTACAAGGCGATCAACGACGCCGTGGAGCTGCCGGTGTTCGTCTACAACGTGCCCTCGCGCACCAGCGTCGACATCACCAACGAGACCCTGGCCCGGCTGGCCAAGCTGCCGAACATCATCGGCGTCAAGGACGCCACCGGCGACATGACCCGCGCCAGCTTCCAGCGCCTGGCCTGCGGGCCTGACTGGGTGATGCTGTCCGGCGACGACCCCACCGCCCTGGGCTACATCGCGCACGGCGGCCACGGCTGCATCTCCGTGACCTCCAACGTGGCGCCGGCGCAGTGCGCGGCCTTCTACAACGCCCTGCTGGGCGGGGCCTGGGAGACGGCGCTGGGCTGGCAGGACAAGCTGGTGAAACTGCACAAGGCGCTGTTCCTGGACAATTCGCCGGCGCCGACCAAGTTCGCCCTCAACCACCTGGGCCTGGCCGGCGCCCACGCGCGCCTGCCGATCGCCCCCTGTTCGGATGCAGTGAAGCCGGCGATCCTGGAGGCCATGGCGGCGGCCGGCGTGACCTGATGAGCAAGCTGATCGCCGAAAACCGGCGGGCCCGGTTCGACTACTTCCTGGACGACGCCATCGAGGCCGGCATCGCGCTGACCGGCACCGAGGTGAAGTCGCTGCGCGAGGGCAAGGCGAACATCGCCGAGTCGTACGTGGCCGTGGAGGGCGACGAGCTGGCGCTGATCAACGCCTATATCCCGGAATATTCGAAGGCCAACCGCTTCAATCACGAGCCGCGCCGCCCCCGACGGCTGCTGATGCATCGCAAGCAGATCGACAAGATGATGGGCGCGGTGCAGCGCGACGGTCGCACCCTGATCCCGACCAAGCTCTATTTCAACGACAAGGGCCGGGTTAAGCTCGAGGTCGCCATGGCCAAGGGCAAGAAGATCCACGACAAGCGCGCCGTCGAGGCCGACCGCGACTGGAAGCGTGAACAGGGCCGACTGATGAGGGACCGGGGATGAGAACAGCGATTGTGGCCGGCCTGGCGCTGGCGATGGCCGCCGCCTGCGGGACGGTGGCCGCCCGACCGGCGCACCATGTCGCGGCCGGCGGCGCGACCGTGCTGCACATCGCCTCGCACCTCGCCGAGCCGGCGCACGTCACCGTGGACGGCAAGCCGATCACGGTTCCAGGCTACGGCTCGACCGTGACGCCGCTGGCCGCCGGCCACCACCTGCTCAAGGTGACGTCCGAGCACGGGGTCAGCTACCAGGAGGCCGTCGACGTCAAGGCGGGCGATCTGATGACCTGGCACGGCAAGGGCTACTGGTGCATCAACCTGCTGGAGTCCGCGCTGCAGCACTATTCCAGGGACGAGTGCCAGGAAGACGTGACCGACGCCGGCTGAGGCCGCGCCAGGGCGCCGCGCCATGCGCGTGGTGATCCTCGGCGGCGCGGGCGCCTTCGGCTCGCGGCTGGCGCAGCTGATCCACGATGATCCGGGCGTGAGCCTAGTGCTGGCCGGCCGCTCGCTGGACCGGGCCCGCGCCGCCGCCGGGCCCCTGGGAGCCGAGGCGGCGGTGCTCGACCGCGACAAGGATCTCGGCCAGGCGCTGGCGGCCCTGCGCCCCGACGTGCTGGTGGACGCCAGCGGACCGTTCCAGGCCTACGGCGGGCGGCCCTACCGCGTGGCCGAGGCCACCCTCGCCGCCAGGGCGCACTATCTCGACCTCGCCGACGACGCCGCCTTCGTGGCGGGGATCGGTGCGCTGGACGCCGAGGCCAGGGGGAGGGGGCTGGTGGCGCTCTCGGGCCTCTCCACCCTTCCGGCGCTCAGCTTCGCCGCGGCCCGCATGCTGGCCGCGGGCCTGGACCGGTTCGACAGCCTCGAGATCGGCGTCGCGCCGTCGCCAAAGGCGCCGCTGGGCCTCAGCGTCGTGGCGGCGACAGCCAGCTACGCCGGCGCGCCGGTGCGCCTTCGCCGGGAAGGACGGGATGTCACCGCGCCGGGTCTCGTGGAAGCGCGCCGCTTGACGATCGCGCCCCCCGGCGTTCCGCCCCTGTCGCCGCGCCTGTTCCTGCTGGCTGACGCGCCGGACCTGCGGTTGGCGGCGCTGGCGTGGCCTGGCCTGCAGTCGGTGTGGGTCGGCGCCGGCCCGGCCCCGCAGGCGCCGCTGCATCTGCTGCGCGCGCTGGCCTGGCTGCGGTCCCGGCGGCTGCTGCCGCCGCTGACCCCGCTGGCGCCGCTGTTCCATCGGGTGATCAACGCCCTGCGCTGGGGCGAAGATCGCGGCGGCATGATCGTCCAGGCGCGCGGCTTGCAGGCGGGCCGGCCGGCGAGGTGCGCCTGGATGCTGGTGGCCGAGGGGGCCGACGGCCCGTTCATCCCCGCCATGGCGGCGGCGGCGATCCTGCGCCGTCTGAGCGCAGGGCCATCGCCCACGCCCGGCGCGAGGCCGGCGACGCACGAGCTGGAGCTGGACGACTTCGCACCGTTCTTCGCCGCACGCGCGATCCGCACCGGCGTGACGCGCGCCCCGGGCTAGCCGGCCACCTGCCGCCTGGCCGAGCTCTCGGAGAGAACCCAGCGTTCCCGCAGGTTGGCGGTCGGCTGGACGCTCTCGGGCGTGCGGAAGATTCCGAGGCGGGCGAGGCGCTCGCCCAGGTCGCGGCTGGAGGTCAGCGTCGCCAGCATCGGCGCGGCGATAAGGCCGACGGTGACCGGCAACCGCCAGACCGCCGCCGCCGCATCCACCAGCCCGACCAGGGCCAGGGCGACGCCCACGGCCAGGTGCGCGCGGTAGTGGCCCACCGCGTCTATGAAGGCGATGCCGTCGCTCTGCCGGCGCTGGGGCGGCCAGCCGCTGGGTCGGCCGCGCAGGATGTCGGCGATGGCCACCACCTGGTTCATCATCATCATCGGCGCCATCAGCACCGACAGCGGCAGGTCCACGGCGATGCTGGCCACCAGGCCGCGCCAGCCACCGAAGCGCCGCCGTCGCCTGGGGCTGAGCGCCGCCCAGACCATCGGCAGCAGCTTGCCGCCGAACAGCAGGCCCGCGGTCAGCGCCAGCAGCCACGCGGGCGGGGTCTGGGTGGGGATGAAGGGCGCCTTCAGCCGCTCGGCCACGCCGGCCGCCATCAGCATCAGCCACAGCGGCGCCGTGAGGTAGGACGAGGCCCCCATCAGCAGATGCAGCCGGTGCACCCAGTGGAAGCGCGCGGCGCCCAGCAGGCGCAGGTGCTGCAGGTTGCCCTGGCACCAGCGGCGGTCGCGGATGGCGTGATCGACCACGGTGGGCGGGAATTCCTCGTAGCTGCCGTGCTCCATGGCGATCATGTGCGTGGCCCAGCCGCGCCGGCGCAGCAGGGCCGCCTCGACCATGTCGTGGCTCATGATGTGGCCGCCGAACGGCTCGCGTCCGCTGAGCTTCGGCAGGCCGCAGCTCTCGGCGAAGGCGCGGACCCGCAGGATGGCGTTATGCCCCCAGAAGGTGGCCTCGGCCCCGGACCACCAGATCAGGCCGGCGGCGGACACCGGCCCATAGAACCGGGAAGCGAACTGCTGCCAGCGGGCGAAGGGGCTGACGGCGCCGGTGACGGCGGGCACGGTCTGCACCAGCCCCACCTCGGGGCGCTCATCGAGCGTGGCGGCCAGGCGGATCATCGCCTCGCCGCTCATCAGGCTGTCGGCGTCCAGCACCAGCATATAGTCATAGGCCCCGCCGAAGCGGCGCACCCAGTCGGCGATGTTGCCGGGCTTGCGCGCATGGTTCAGCGGCCGGCGGCGGTAGTAGACCGGCACGCGGCTGTGGGCGCGCAAGGCCCGGTAGGCGGCGTGCTCGGCGGCGTGATTCTCCAGCCGGCTGTCGCTGAGCACGAAGAAGTCGAACTGCCGGCCGCCGCCGGCTTCGGCCACCGAACGGGTCATCCGCTCCAGCCGGCCAAAGATCGCCGAGACGTCCTCGTTGTAGATCGGGGCCAGCACCGCAGTGCGTCCCCTGGGCGCGCGGCCCGCCTGCGGCGTGGCCAGGTCGATCGCCCCGCCGAAGGTGAGCACCAGAAAGCCCGCCAGCGCGCCCAGGAACGAGAAGGCGATCCAGGCGAACAGGGCGAAGAACGGGACCAGCAGCAGGCCGTCAAACAGGTCGAAGCCGTCCTGCGCCAGATAGTGGCTCAGCGCCCGCGCCGCGGCGAGCGCCAGCACCCCGGCGCCGCCCACCAGGATGGCGCGCCGCACCATGATGCCGCGCGGCTGGGCGACCCTGGCGCGCACGTCGCAGGCGGCGAAGTCCTGTTCGGGCATCTCCAGCGGCGATTCGACCGGCAGGTCCCCGGACGGCTTCCACGAGCGAAAGCTGTCCCGGTAAAGCTCCGGTTGATCAAGTAGAGAGTTTTCAGGGGAGAAATAATCTTGGCCGGAGCGATACGCGGCTTCAAGTGCATCCACGGGCATACTGCGTGAAACCAATGACACCATACGTACGCCGTTCACCGCAAAGCGCGGCAAGATTGCGGCGTATCGCGCCTAAAGTAGCTGAGACAGACATGTCTCGGTCAATGAGTCGCTGTTGAGCCTCAGTTCGCCACGGAAGTCCACAGGACCGCCGCCCTCGGGAGCGATGTCCACGGTCAGACGCCAGCGGCCGGGCTGCCCGACCACCGGATAGGCGTCCATGCTCAAGATTCGCCCACGTGCGGCGCTGCAGGCCGGCTTGACCCCGCTGGCGCGGGTGAGGGGCGCAAGGCGCGGCCCCTGGAAATCGACCACCAGCTTGGTGGCGCCGGCGACGGGGGGCAGGCCGGGACGCCCGGCCTGGCCGGTCCAGGTGTCGACCACCCGGGCCAGGGCCGACGGGGCGGGTTCGTCGGCGACCCAGTTGAGGCGGTAGGCCAGATCATGCCGGTCGCCGGCGCGCGCGGGACCGGCCGGCCGCCACCAGGCGACGATGTTGTCGTCGGTCTCGCCGGCGGTGGGCATCTCGTACAGCGTCACCGCGCCGGGCCCCCAGTCGCCCACGGGCTCGACCCACAGGCTGGGGCGGCGTTCGTAGAACACCCCATCGTCCTGGTAGTGGTCGAACGCCCGGTCGCGCTGCAGCAGGCCGAAGCCGCGGGGGCCGCGATCCTCGAAGCTGTTGGTGATCGGCCGCGGCGGATTGTTCAGCGGCCGCCAGAGCCGCTCGCCGCGCCCGTTCCAGATCGCCAACCCGTCGGAGTCATGGATCTCCGGCCGCCAGTCCGCCGCCTGCCGGCGATTGCCCTCGCCGTACCAGAACATGCTGGTCAGCGGCGCGAAGCCCAGGCTGGCGACGTCGGCGCGCAGGCGCACGGTCAGGCTGACGTCCTGGAACACGCCCCTGGCGGTCTTGCGGTTGACGAAGCGCCAGGCCCCGGCGGCGCTCGGGCTGTCCAGCAGAGCATAGACGGTCCAGGCCTCGCCCGGTCCGCGCTCGAGCCAGAAGGCGGTGAAGCGGGGGAATTCTTCCGGCGTCGGCTGCCCGGTGTTGAGGGCCAGGCCGCGGGCCGACAGTCCGTACTGGTCCAGCGCGCCGGCGGCCCGGAAGTACGAGGCGCCGGTGAACGCCAGCCAGTCGCTGCGCCCGCCAGGCGACAGCAGCCGGAAGCCCGAAAACCCGGCCTGTGGGCCCAGGTTCGGCACGGTCACGCCGGCCGGCCGTTCGAACAGCGCCTCGTCGTAGAGCACGGCGCGGGCCTGGTCGCCGTCCACGAGATGCACGGCGACGGCGTCGCGGGCATAGCGGTTCTGGTGGAAGAAGCGCACGCCGCCGGTGCGGCCCGGCCAGACGGTGGCTCCAGGTCGATAGGCGAGGGCGCCGGCGGCGTCATAGTCGATCGCCTGCAGGGCGGCGGGCGGGGCGGGCGGCGGTTGCCAGGGCCTGGCGGACAGGGCGATCGCCCGCGCCTGCAGGCCCGCCCACGAGAACGGCACGGCGGGACCCAGCCGAGGCAGGGCGATCTGTGCGAGCACGGTGTCGGGGAGAAGGCCGACGGCCGCGAGGGCCGCCAGGAGGTCGCGTCGGCTGGTCACGCGGCCTTGTCGCCACTGGGCGGGACGATTTCAAGGCGCCGGAGGCGCGATCAGCCGTCCAGCAGGGTGCGGGCGCGCCGGAAGATCGCCTCGAACATCTGCGGCGTCAGCCGGCCGGTATTCGTGTTCAGCCGCGAGCAATGGTAGCTGTTGATCAGGTGATAGCGCCCGGCGATCGCCTCCGAGCCATGCCCCGGCGCCCCGTGGGAGGCCGGCAGGCCCAGGGCCTTCAACACATTGCGCCGCGCCACGTCGCCCAGGGTGACGATCACCTTGAGGTTGGGCAACTGCTCGAGACGCGCCTGCAGGAACGGCCGGCAGGTGGCCTCTTCCAGCGGCGTGGGCTTGTTGCCGGGCGGCGCGCAACGCACCGCGTTGGTGATCATGCAGTCGTGCAAGGTCACGCCGTCGTCGGGCCGCGCCTGGTAGTCGCCCGCGGCGAAGCCCAGCCTGATCAGGGTGTCGTAGAGCAGCACCCCGGCGAAATCGCCGGTGAAGGGCCGGCCCGTGCGGTTCGCGCCCTGCCGGCCCGGCGCCAGGCCCATGACCAGCAGCCGCGCCTGGGGATCGCCGAACGACGGGGCGGGGCCGTTGAACCACTCGGGATGCGCGGCCCGATTCTCCGCCCGGTAGGCGACCAGCCGCGGGCACAGCGGGCAGTCGCGCGGCGGCTCGGCCGTGCCGGCGGTTCTGGACGGTTCAGGCATCGATCGCGCCGAGTATTCAGTCGTGCTCGGGTTCTTCCTCGCGCACCGTCGCGCGGGGTTCCTGCAGGAAGCGGGGCATGCGTGCGGGCCGGCCGATGATGTCCGACAGGTCGGCGAGATCGACGAAGGCGTCCGCCTGGCGGCGCAGGTCGTCGGAGGCCATCGGCGGCTGCGACTTGACGGTGGAGACCACGGTCACCCGCACGCCCTTGCGCTGCACCGCCTCGATCAGCCGGCGGAAGTCGCCGTCGCCGGAGAACAGCACCACGTGGTCGGCGTGCTCGGCGATCTCCAGCATGTCGACGGCGATCTCGATGTCCATGTCGCCGCGCCAGCGCTTGCGGCCCTGCGCGTCGGTGTATTCCCGCGCCGACTTGGTCACCAGGGTGAAGCCGTTGTAGTCCAGCCAGTCGACCAGCGGACGGATCGGCGAATAGTCCTGATCCTCGACCAGGGCGGTGTAATAGTAGGCCCGGATCAGGATCCCGCGCTTGCGGAACTCCTCCAGCAGCCGCTTGTAGTCGATATCGAAGCCCAGCCCCTTGGCCGACGAATAGAGGTTGGCGCCGTCGATGAAGAGGGCCAGACGGTCCGTTGGATAGAAGGTCATCGGCCGGACCTCTCGAATGAATGGCTTGAAATGGATTGCTTCGCCGACGCGATCATCGTCGCCATGGGATCAAATCTTTCAGGTGACTATGCGTCCAGTACCGTCCTCTTGGAAGCGGCTCTGTCGCGGTTCTCAGGCGCCGGGCTCGTGGTCGCAAGGCGGTCGAGCTGGTGGCGCTCGGCCGCGTGGCCGGATCCATCGAGGCCTGACTATCTCAACGGTGTCGTGCTTGTCGAGACAACCCTGTCTCCGGACGGCCTGATGCGGGAACTTCTTGCCATCGAACGCCAGTTCGGCCGCCGCCGCGACCAGCCGAACGATCCGCGCACGCTGGATCTGGACCTGATCGCCTACGGCCGGATGCACCTCGAGTCGCCCGGCCTGACGCTGCCGCATCCGCGCGCGCATGAGCGCCGGTTCGTGATGGGTCCGCTCGCCGAAATCGCCCCGGACTGGGTGCATCCCACCCTGGGAGGCACGGCGCTCGCGTGGGCGGCTCGGGCCACGGTTGGCGCCGACGCGACGCCGGTGACGGCCTAAAGCCAGCGG
The DNA here is from genome assembly GCF_049446115.1 of Caulobacter sp. KR2-114. Taxonomy (NCBI): domain Bacteria; kingdom Pseudomonadati; phylum Pseudomonadota; class Alphaproteobacteria; order Caulobacterales; family Caulobacteraceae; genus Caulobacter; species Caulobacter sp. KR2-114. The sequence goes on along the minus strand of NZ_JBMSEC010000002.1, from coordinate 341,880 downwards.
CGGGGCAGCTTGGGCCCGAAGGCGCGGATCTCGTTGGGCTTGAGGCCGAGCATCTTCATCCGGCCCGGCGTCAGCTGACCCAGCATCTGCACCGGCTCCTGGCCGCGGAACGGGCTGGAGGCGATGCCGCCGAGGCCCGAGGCGGCGTCCACGGCGGTCCACTCCGCCTTGGCGCGATCCTCGTGACCCACGGCGAAATAGTGCAGCCTGGGGTCGGGCTCGTCCTCGAGCTCGACGAGCACGCCGATCACCCAGCCGGTCACGCCGCTTCAGACCGTGTCTGCGGCCAGGCGCATGCGGCGGGCGGCGCGGAACGAGATCAGGCGGCCGCCGGCCTCGTCCCACAGCGCCAGGCTGGCGCAGCGGAAGCTTTCGACCAGGCCCAGGCGGCTGACATCCTTCAGTTCCGGCAGGTCCTTCAGCACCTGCGGCAGCCGGTAGAAGGGGATGCGCGCCGACAGGTGATGCACGTGGTGGATGCCGATGTTGGCGGTCAGCCACCGCAGCGGCTGGGGCAGGTCGTAGTGCGACGACCCCAGCAGCGCGGCCTGGTCCCGCTTCCAGTTCTTCTGTCGCAGCCATTCGACGCCTTCGAACTGGTGCTGCACGAAGAACAGCCACACGCCGATGGTCGCGCCGATCAGCATCGTCAGGCCGGTCACCAGCAGGGCGGGGACGGGGCCGAGCAGCCAGGCGAGCAGCGCCAGGCCCGCCACGGCGGCCGCCGTGGTGCCCATCGTCGACGCCCACGGCCGCCAGCCGTCCTTGAAGAGGCCGAACGGCAGCCGCTGCATCAGGAAGAAGGTGAAGAAGGGGCCCAGGCCGAACAGCACCAGCGGGTGCCTGTAGAGGCGATAGCCCAGGCGCCGGATCGGCGGCAGCGCCATGTACTCGTCGACGGTCAGGGTCCGGATGTCGCCCAGGCCGCCCCGGCGGTCCAGGTTGGCGGAGGTGGAGTGGTGCATGGCGTGGGTGCGCCGCCAGTAGTCGTAGGGCGTCAGCGTCAGCACGCCGATGATTCGCCCGACCCAGTCGTTGGCCGCCTTGGCGGAGAAGAACGCCTGATGCCCGCAGTCGTGCTGGATCATGAACAGCCGCACCAGGAACAGGGCCGCGGGCACCGTGAGCAGCAGGGCCGCCCACCAGAAGCCGAGATGGAACACCAGGAAGGCCGCGCCCCAGAACGCCAGCAGGGCGCCGGCGGTGATCGACAGCTCCCAGATCGCCCGGGGCGCACTCGGCCGGCGATAGGCGTCCAGGCGGCTGATCAGATTGTGCAGGCTGCTTTCCATGGCGGCGCGGTGTCTCGAAAGTCCGGTCATTGATTCCGCGGAGTCTGTAGGAAGATGGTGACGACAGGGTGATATGGCCCAGCCGAGGCCTGCGGCCAATGGGCGCGCACCCGTCTGTCTGCGAATTCACCTTGCCCGCGTGTCATGGGCCCGGCGTCGCGTTGCCCCGTGTTCACGCGCGCAGGCGAAAGAAGTCGATGAAGGCCCGCAGGCCGGCCGGCATGTGCCGCCGCGACGGATAGTAGAGGAAGGGGCCCGGGAACGGCGGGTGCCAGTCCTCCAGCAGGCGGACCAGCCGGCCCTCGGCCACCGCCTCGGCCATGTACCCCTCGAAGCTGTGCCAGAAGCCGACGCCCTCGATCGCCGCCGTGACCTGGGTGAGGATATCTGTGCCGATGAGCGGGCCTTCCGGCCGGATCGTCACCACCTCGCCGTCCTTCTCGAACTCCCAGTCCGCCGGCGCGCCCGACAGGAAGCGATGGCGGATGCAGGGCAGGCCGAGCAGGTCCCGCGGATGGGCGGGCCGGCCGCACCGCGCCAACAGCGCCGGCGAGGCCGCCAGGCCGAAGCGCAGCGGCGCGCCGATCGGCACGGCGATCATGTCGCGCGCCAGGCTCTCGCCGAATCGGACGCCGGCGTCAAAACCGCGCTCGACGATGTCGACGAAGCTGTCTTCCACCACCAGTTCCAGGGTCAGCCGCGGGTGGGCGGCCAGGAACTGCGGCAGGCGCGGCAGGATGGCGAAGTGCGCGGCGGGGGCGGGGACGTTGATGCGCAGCACCCCAGCCACCGTATCGCCCAGCTGGCGGGCCACCTCCACCGCCTCGGCGATGCCGTCCAGCGCCGGACCCAGCCGCTCCAGCAGCACCGCGCCCGCCTCGGTCGGCCGCACGCTGCGCGTGGTGCGGTTGAGCAGGCGAAGGCCCAGCCGCTGTTCCAGCCCGGCGATCCGCTCGCTCAGCGAGGACGGCGATATCCCCAAGGACCGCGCCGCCTGGCGAAAGCTTTGGCGGTGCGCCACGGCGGCGAACAGCGCCAGATCGTCAAGATCGAGTCCCGGCGCCATCGATCGCTCTCCCGAACAGTTCGGGCGCGACTGTACGGCTTGCAGGGCTTCGCGGCGATCTGGACTTCGGGCGACCGCCCGCCTAAACCGTCGCCATGGTCAGGACGATCTCCAGCCGCATGCCGCAGCAGCAACGCCAGCTCCATCTGGCGGCGCTGACGGGCGCGCGGCCTGGAAGGATCGGCTGAACGGCCACACTTCCAGACCACGACCCCCGAAAACCCCGCCGCACCGGCGGGGTCTTCAGTTGAGGCCGGCGCCGCGGCGATCCAGGAGCCTCTCCCCATGCCCCCCTTCATCCCCTTCGTCAGCGACGACGAAATCGCCACGATCGGCCGCGGCCTGATCGACCGCAGCCTGCCCAAGCCGCTGTGGACGCACGCGGCCCACTTCGCCGCCGCCGTCTGGCTGATGCGCGAGCGGCCGGACCTCGACCTGCCGCGCGACATGCCGCCGATGATCCGCGCCTACAACGCCGCCACCGGCGTCGCCAACACCGACACCAGCGGCTACCACGAGACCATCACCCTGGCCTCGCTGAGGGCCGCCGCCGCCTTCCTGCAAGGGCGCCCGGCGGGCGAGCCGCTGCACCTCAGCTGCAACGCCCTGATGGCCTCGCCCCTGGGAAATCGCGACTGGCTGCTTAGCTATTGGAGCCGGGAGCGGCTGTTCTCGGCGGCGGCCCGCCGTGCCTGGGCGGCGCCGGACCTGGCGGCGCTGCCGTTCTGACGGAAGGGGGAGTGACGATGCGCGTGCTGGCCATCTGCGGCAGCCTGAGGGCCGCCTCGTCGAACCGCGCGGCGCTGGAGGCGGCGATCGCCCTGGCGCCACAGGACATGCGCATCGTCCTCTACGACGGCCTGGCCGAGCTGCCGCATTTCAATCCGGACCAGGACGATGCGCCGCCGGCCAGGGCGCAGGCGCTGCGCGAGGCGATCGGCGGCTGCGACGGTCTGCTGATCTCCAGCCCCGAATACGCCCACGGCGTCGCCGGCAGCTTCAAGAACGCCCTGGACTGGCTGGTCGGCAGCCTGGAGTTCCCGGGCACGCCCGTGGCCCTGATCAACACCTCTCCGCGCGCCAGCCTCGCCCAGGCGCAGATGCGCGAGACGCTGAAGACCATGTCGGCGAACATCGTCGACGCGGGCTCCATCGACCTGCCGCTGATGGGCCGCGGGCTGGACGGGGCCGGCGTCGCCGCCGATCCTGCGCTCGCCGGCGCGCTGCGACAGGCGCTCGCCGCCTTCGGGCAGGCCATCGCGGCGTCGCGGGCGGCGCCCTGAAGGGCCCCGGCGACGACCGTCGCCGGGGCCCCGCACTCAGGTCGGATCACATGAACGGCGGGCGCCAGATATCGCGGCCCGTCCGGGCGGCGATGTCCATCGACTCCAGCCAGGAGCCGCGGATCTGCCGCCAGAGCCATTTGAGGTTGGCGAGAACGCCGCGCGCCGTCTCGCCGCGTTGGAATGCATGCACAGAAGTTTCGACGCCGGCCAGGGACCGTCGATCCATAGGGTATGCCTCACGATGTTGCAGGGAGGCGGAACCTAGGCGCGCGGCGCCACCAAAGGTAGACTTGAATACAGGTTTCTTCGGCTTAGATTACAAGGGTCGCCGAAGCGAGGGTTCGCCCCGCCGCGGCCACGGTCCAATGCGGCCGTCCAATGCCCTTGCGGCGTTGCACAATTCGTTCAGAACCTCTATTTTACAGGGTTCCATCCCCCGTCTGAGAGACTCCATGGCCCGCGTCACCGTCGAAGACTGCATTGAAAAGGTCCCCAATCGCTTCAGCCTCGTGCTGCTGGCGGCGCATCGCGCCCGGGCGATTTCGGCCGGCGGTCAGATCCTGGTGGATCGCGACAACGACAAGAACCCCGTGGTGGCCCTGCGCGAGATCGCCGACGACGTGCTCGACGCCGAGGACCTGCGCGAGAACCTGATCGGCACCCTGCAGCGCGTCGACGAGCACTCGGAAGCCGAGGAAGAGGCGGAAACCCTGGCCCTGCTGGCCGATCCCAGCCACATGCAGATGAGCGAGCAGGAACTGGTGCGGGCGCTGCAGAGCGACCGCGACGGCGGACAGGAGGAGCGGTACTGAGCCCGGACGGCGCAGAACCTCTCCCTGTCCCGGCGGCTGACGTCGCCGTCTCAAGCCCTGTGCCGCTGGCGACCACGCCGGCTGGCTCCGGCGCTCTTGCCTCTCAATCGACGACGGACCGGCCTGACCCCAGGCCGGACTCCGGCCTGCCGGCCAAGCCCGCCACGGCCGAGGCCGCGCCCAGCGAGCGCCGCCGCTTCCTTCGGCAATACGAACTGATCGACCGCGTGAAGGCCTATGAGCCGGACGCCGACGAGAACCTCCTGAACCGGGCCTATGTCTACGCCGTGCGCATGCACGGCAGCCAGACGCGCGCCAGCGGCGATCCCTATTTCGCGCACCCCATCGAGGTGGCCGGCATCCTGACCGACTACCGGATGGATACCGCCACCATCGTCACCGCCCTGCTGCACGACGTCATCGAGGACACCGACGTCACCCGCGCCGACATCGACCAGCTGTTCGGGGCGGAGATCGGCGAGCTGGTGGAGGGGGTGACCAAGCTGTCACGCCTGGAGATGAGCGCGGAGTACAAGCGCCAGGCCGAGAACCTGCGCAAGTTCATCCTGGCGATCTCCAAGGACGTGCGGGTGCTGATGGTCAAGCTGGCCGACCGCCTGCACAACATGCGCACGCTGCACTTCATCAAGAGCGCGGCCAAGCGCGAGCGGATCGCCCGCGAGACCCTCGACATCTACGCCCCCCTGGCGCGCTCGATCGGCTGTCATCGGATCTGTTCGGAGATGGAGGAGCTGGCTTTCATCCAGCTCAACCCCGTGGCCCGCACCGCGATCATCCGGCGGCTCGACGCCCTGCGCGCCGAACAGGGCGGGGCGGTGTCGCTGGTCAGCCAGGAGATCGCCGCGCGTCTGGAGGCCGCCGGCATCGCCAGCCGGGTGTTCGGCCGCGAGAAGAACCCGTTCTCGATCTGGCGCAAGCTGCAGCGCAAGTCGATCGGCTTCTCGCAGCTGTCCGACATCTTCGCCTTCCGCGTGATCGTCGAGAACGAGGACGACTGCTACCGGGCCCTGGGCGTGATCCATCGCACCTGGCCGAGCGTGCCGGAGCGGTTCAAGGACTACATCTCCACGCCCAAGCGCAACAACTACCGCTCGATCCACAGCACCGTGGTCGGGCCGCGCGGCATGCGCATCGAGATGCAGATCCGCACCGAGGCGATGGACCGCGTCGCCGAGGACGGCGTGGCCGCCCACTGGCGCTACAAGAACGACGACAGCTATGGCTTCGACCCGGAGGCGGCGCAGGCGTCCGGCGGCCGCGACCCGCTGGCGAACCTGCGCCAGCTGGTGCAGGTGCTGGAGCACGGCGGCGACGCCGAGGAGCTGATGGAGCACGCCAAGCTCGAGATGTTCCTCGACCAGGTGTTCGTCTTCACGCCGAAGGGCAAGCTGATCAGCCTGCCGCGCGGGGCCATGCCGCTGGACTTCGCCTATTCCGTCCACACCGACGTCGGCGACACCGCCGTGGGGGTGAAGGTCAACGGCGAGCTGCGCCCGTTGCGCACGGTGCTGCAGAACGGCGACGTGGTCGAGGTGATCCGCGGTGGCAAGCCGACCGCGCCGCCCGACTGGCAAAGCCTGACCGTCACCGGCCGCGCCCGCTCGGCGATCCGCCGGCACATCCGCCAGGCGGAGAAGGACGAGTACCTGCGGCTCGGCAAGTCATACCTGGAGCAGACCTTCGGCCGCGCCGGCAAGGCCCTGGCGTCGGTCTCGCTGCGCCCGGCGCTGGAGCGCTTCGCCGCGGCCAGCGACAACGAGCTGTTCGACTTCATCGGCCGCGGCCGCGTCGCGCCGACCCAGGTGCTGGAGGTGGTGTTCCCGGGGCTGAAGGAGACCGAGCGGGCGGCCGCCGCCGAGCGGCATCGCATCACCGACGGCAAGGAGGCCAAGCTCTATGTGCGCGGCGCCGACATCACCCCGTCCATGAGCCTGAAGTTCTCGCACTGCTGCAGCCCGGTGCCGGGCGACCGCATCGTCGGCATCGTCGAGCCCGGCAATGTCGTTGCGGTGCACGTGATCGACTGCTCCACCCTGGCGCAGTACGAGGACCAGGATAAGCGCTGGCTGGACCTGCATTGGACCAACGAGGCGGAGCGGGACACCCTGTCCCGGGCCCGGCTGAACGCGACCATCACGGACGCGCCGGGGGTTCTCGGCCAGGCCTGCACCATCATCGGCGAGGCGGGGGGCAACATCGTCGCGGTGGACATGCGCCTGCGGCATTCGGACTTCTTCGATGTGGCGTTCGACATCGAGGTGCGCGATGCGCGCCACCTCACCCACATCGCCGCCGCGCTGCGCGCCAACCCGTCGATCCAGACGGTGGAGCGCGGCGTCCTCTAGACCCCTAGGCCATCAGCCGGCGCGGCGCTCCAGCGAGGTCGGGGCGGCGGTGTTGGCCAGCGCCGGGGTCTGGGCCATCACCTCGCGGATCGACTTCAGGGTCCGGCGCTCGGGCTGCGCGCCCGTGGCCCCCAGGGCGACTTCCTGCACCTGCAGGGTCTTCAGGCGCGAAATGCCGATGCAGGCATGCTCGCCGGGCGCCAGGTCGCGGTGCACGGCGTAGTCGCCGAAGTCCTCGATGACCTTCACGGTCTTGCCGCTGCCTTGCAGGTTCTCGATGTAGATGATGGTCATGCCATGATCTCCTAAGGGGTCCTCAGGCCGCGTCGGCCTGCGGGGCGGTCGGGGTCTCGGCGCGACGCTTGCGGCGCGGCGCCGGGAAGGCGGTGACGGACCCGTCCGGCGCGGCGGTCCCCACATCCATCTGCCGGTGCAGCGAGAAGATGTGGGAGGCGATCCGCACGAAGCGCGTGGACGCATCCGGGTTGAAGATGCCGTGGCCGGGCTTGCGCTCGAGCACGGACAGCAGGGTCGGGTGGGCCAGACCGGAAAGCGCCCGCCCGATGGCCCCGGCCCGGTTCGGCTCCAGATGGAGGAACAGGCTGGGCTGCAGGATCTGTCCCGCCAGGCGGCCCACACAGGCTGTGCGCCCCTTGGCGTCCCGCTGCGCCCCGGCGTTGTGCGCCGGACAGCAGCAGATCATCACGTGCGGCAGCCGGCCCAGCAGCCGCAGATTGTCCTCGAACAGGCGCAGTTCACTGGAAGAGGCCAGGTTGATGGGCGCCGCCTCGATGCGGGCCCGGTAGAGGGCCACATCGCGCTCCAGGCGCTGCAGCTTGCGCGTATCCGCGTCCGCCGCCATCACCGTCGCGCCGAGGCCGGAAAACACCCGCACCAGGTCGCGACTGAGGCTCGCCTCCACCCCCGTGACGAGCACGGTGAGGCCTTCCAGGGCAAGAGCGCCCATGACCAAGCTTTCCTGAAAACAGAAGAACAGTAGAGAAAGAGGCTAGAACAGCGCCTCGCGCAGGGAGCTCGGGCGCAGTCGCGCCGGGCGGTCGCCCAGCCACTTCGCCAAGCTCTCGGCCGTCATCGGCTTGGCCTTCTTGCGCATCGAGACACCGGAGTGGCCCTCGCAATAGGGCCCGCGTCCGAGGCGGCGCGCGCCGCAGAAGCCGAAGTCGCCCTGATCGGGGTCGCCGATCGGCCAGCGGCAGGCGTGCTCCCCAAGCGTCAGGATGGTGGCCGAGGGCTTGTCCTCGCACACCACCGCCGGCCGCAGCACTGGCGGCACGGCCACCGGCGTCGACGCCACCATCTTCGGCGCTTCGGCGACGGCCGCCGCCACCGCGGCGCGAACCGGAGCGGCATTCGCCGCCGCGCGGTTCTGAGTCTTGCTGCCCGGCGGGCGACCGCCCAGCGAGCGGGGCCGGGAAGGGGCTTCGCGACCGGAAAGGCCCAGTCGGTGGACCTTGCCGATCACGGCGTTGCGGCTCACACCGCCGCCAAGTTGCCGAGCGACCTGACTGGCGCTCATCCCCTCTGACCACATCTGCCGCAAGGCGGCGATCGTCTCTTCGTTCCAGTCCATTGAACAGCTTCCCCAAGCGGTACAGCTACAAGGGCTAAGGCGCGCCCATTAACTATGTCAATGGGAAAGTGCAGCTGCACACAGTGTGAGAACACCGGTTGCTGATACACTTTTCATTCACGAATCGCCTCAACCCCAGACACGGAAAACGTGCTCCCCAGCACCCTTAGAGACTGCGGCGCGATTCCCGCCACGGATATGGCGCACGCTGACGCAGACCTCACCGCACCTTCCGGTGGCAAATGCAGCATGGGCCGCGCGAGCTGTCCGACGGTGTCATTGCCAAGCCTTCGCCTGCCGGGCGAATGGGGTTCACAGACGGCCCTCACCATTTTGAGGATAATCCGACGTACGCCCGTTGCAGCCAGTTGAACACGGACCGCGTTCGGCTAAGATGAAGCTGTAAGTGTTGTTGGGTAAAAGGCGCAGATTCATTCGCGATTAACTATGATTTCTGGAACAGGGCTGCGCTCTGTTAACCATGAAGTTGATGGGTGGATCGAGGCCGGGCAGAGTCAGTTGTCAAATCGAGACTCCGATTTTGCATCTGGAGACAGCCGCGCAGACACAAAGCTGCCGCGTTTCATCCGCAGTGGCCTGCTTGCCGCCTATCGCGACGCCGCAAAGTCGGTCGGCTTGGAACCGACCCTGATGCTGCGACGGGCCAATTTGCCGCAGGACCCGCAGCTCGATCCGGACACCTCCGTTCCAGAAGACCGGGTGCGGACGCTGCTCAGCAACAGCGCCGCGGCAGCCCAGCGTGACGACTTCGGCCTGCTGGTCGGGCTATCGTTCCGGTTGTCGATGAAAGGGCCGCTCGGGCTGCTGGTGAAGGAGCAGCCGACGGTGCGAAAGGCGATCGACGTGCTGGCCCGCTACATGAGCCAGCAGACCAACACCGTGGACATCCAGGTCGAGGAGTTCGACGGCGCGCTGGTGTTCATGCCGGTGCTGCTCAGCCCGCGCTCGCGCACCGACCGGCAGATGATAGATTTTACCATTGCGCGTTACGTTCAGGTATTCCGCGCCCTGCTGGGCGAGGCCTGGATGCCGCAGCTGGTGGGCCTGTCGCACGCCGCGCCGGCGGATCCGGGCCCCTATCACCGCCAGTTCGGACGCGTGGTGTTCGACCTGCCGCAGAGCAGCATCGTGCTCACCGCCTCCGACGCCTACCGCGCCATTCCGAATGTCGATCCGGACATGGCGCGCGAGCTCACCCGGCTGGTGGAGCGAGGCCGGACCGGCGCCGCCATCGAGCTGAAGGACCGGGTCGCCGAGCTGATCGCCCGGCTGCTGCCGGGGGGCGACTGTTCGGTCGATCAGGTGGCCGAGCACCTGGGCGTGGACCGCCGCACCATCCACCGGCGGCTGGCCGCCGAGGGATCGTCCTTCTCCGAACTGCTGGAGGAGACCCGCCGGCAGATGGCGCAGCTGCACCTGACCAGCACGGACTATCCGCTGGGCGACGTGGCGCACCGGCTGGGCTTTTCCAGCCTGAGCACCTTTTCGCGCTGGTTCCGCGGCGCCTTCGGCGTCACCGCCCGCGACTATCGCCAGGGCGTGCATCACTGATCCCGCAAGGGATATCGAGCGCACAGGGCGTGGCGCGCGGCGGCGGCCTCCGCTAAATAGCCGCCATGACCAACGAAGACGTGCTCAACGAATTCCGCGACGCCGGCGCCCTGCGCGAAGGCCATTTCATCCTGTCGTCCGGCCTGCACTCCGGGGTGTTCCTGCAGAAGAACCTGGTGTTCATGCATCCCGAGCGCGCCGAGCGCCTGTGCAAGGCGCTGGCCGACAAGATCCGCGCCGCGGTGGGCGAGGTGGACGTCTGCGTGTCGCCCGCGGTGGGCGGCATCATCCCGGGCTACGAGACCGCGCGCCAGCTGGGCGTGCCCTCGATCTACGTCGAGCGGGAAGGGGGCGCGTTCAAGTTCCGCCGCGCCTTCGAGATCAAGCCCGGCGCCCGCATCGCCATGGTCGAGGACATCGTCTCCACCGGCCTGTCCTCGCGCGAATGCGTGCAGGCGATTCAGGAGGCCGGCGGCAACGTGGTCTGCGCCGCCTGCATCGTCGACCGCTCGGGCGGCAAGGCCGACGTCGGCGTGCCCATGGTGGCGCTGGCCAGCCTGGTGGTGCCGGCCTATCCCGCCGACGCCCTGCCGCCGGAACTGGCGGCGATCCCCACGGAAGATCCCGGCAGCCGGAGGCTGGCGAAATGAACCACAAGGCCGGCCGCCTGCGCCTCGGCGTGAACATCGATCACGTCGCCACCATCCGCAACGCGCGCGGTGAGGGGTATCCCGACCCGGCGAGGGCCGCCGAGATTGCCATGGCCGCCGGCGCCGACGGCATCACCGCCCACCTGCGCGAGGATCGCCGGCACATCTCCGACGCCGACATCGACACCCTGGCCGGGCTGACCCGCCAGCGCGGCCGGCCGCTGAACTTCGAGATGGCGGTGACCCAGGAGATGGAGGCCATCGCCCTGGCCCATCGCCCGCACGCCGCCTGCCTGGTCCCCGAGCGGCGCGAGGAGGTCACCACCGAGGGCGGCCTCGACGTCGTCGGCCAGCACAACCGCATCGCCCCGGTGGTCGCCACGCTCAAGGCCGCGGGCATCCGCGTGTCGCTGTTCATCGAGGCCAGCCCGGCGCAGGTGGCCGCCGCGGCCGAGATCGGCGCGGACGTGATCGAGCTGCACACCGGGGCCTATTGCCTGGCGGTGCGCGAGCGCCGGCCCGAGGCCGCGGCCCTGCTGCAGAACCTCAAGGCCGCCGCCGCCCAGGCCGACGCCCTGGGCCTGGAAGTCCACGCCGGTCATGGCATCGACTACGAGACGGTGGGCGCGGTGGCGGCAATTCCGCAGATCGCCGAGCTGAACATCGGCCACTTTCTGATCGGCGAGGCCATCTTCACCGGGCTCGATCCCGCGATCCGCCGGATGCGCGCCCTGATGGACGCCGCCCGCGAACGGACGGTCGCCGCGTGATCGTCGGCATCGGCTCCGACCTGAGCGACATCCGGCGCATCGCCAGGTCGCTGGAGCGGTTCGGCGAGCGCTTCACCCTGCGCCTGTTCACCGACATCGAGCGCACCCGCTCGGAGCGCAAGCCCGACCGCGCCTCCAGCTACGCCAAGCGCTTCGCCGCCAAGGAAGCCTGCGCCAAGGCGCTGGGCACCGGCATGCGCCGCGGGGTGTTCTGGAAGGACATGGGCGTGGTCAACGCCCGCTCCGGCCAGCCGACCATGGCGCTGACCGGCGGCGCGGCCGAGCGCATGAAGGAGATCGTGGGCGAGGGCCGGCGCGGGGTGATCCACCTGTCGCTGACCGACGACCACCCTTACGCGCAGGCGTTCGTGATCATCGAATCCCTGCCGCTGGAGTAGCCTGCCGGCCGCATGACGCAGGTTTAACGAGCCTGGCCTGCGCGCTTGCCGTATCCAGACCCCGACGAAGCCGCAGCGAGCCGCCGCCGATGACCGCCACGACCGCCAAGGATCCGCCCGAGAAGAAACAGGGCTTCCTGGCCGAGACGATCGATGTCCTGAAGACGGTGATCGCCGCCCTGGCCATCGCCCTGGTGATCCGCACCCTGCTGTTCCAGCCCTTCACCATCCCCTCGGCGTCGGACCAGCCCAACCTCTATCGCGGCGACTACATCATCGTCACCAAGTGGAACTACGGCTTCAGCCGCCACTCGCTGATCTTCTCGCCGCCGATCTTCAAGGGCCGGCTGCTGTTCAACCCGCCCACGCGCGGCGACATCATCGTCTTCAAGCTGCCGCGCGACGGCAACACCGACTACATCAAGCGCCTGGTCGGCCTGCCGGGCGATCGCGTTCAGATGAAGGACGGCGTGCTGTGGATCAACGGCAAGCCGCTCAAGCAGCAGGACGAGGGCGTGCACACCGCCACCGACTTCGGCCTGCCGACCCCGGTGCACTGGCTGCGCGAGACCAATCCGGAAGGCCGCAGCTACCTGACCCAGGATCACGGTCCCGTCGACGCCGACAACACCGACGTCTACGTCGTGCCGCAGCACTGCTATTTCATGCTGGGCGACAACCGCGACAACTCGCTGGACAGCCGCTTCGACCCGGGGCTGGCGCCGGACGATCCCAAGCTGGGCGGCTGCGGCTGGGACGCCTCGAAGGACGGCAAGCTGACCTCGCCCGGCGTCGGCTTCGTGCCGGAGGAGAACCTGGTCGGCAAGGCGCAGTTCGTGCTGGGGTCCTGGGACACCGGCGTCGACGACGGCGACCACTCCAAGGCGACCCTGTTCAAGCCGTGGACCTGGTTCACCCAGGCGCGCTGGAATCGGTTCTTCCACCGTCTCTAGGGGACCAGCGGCGCACGCATCGACGACGCCGCCGGCGCGTTTGACCGGCGCCGTTCTTGCTCGCGCGCCGTCCAGCGTCTAGCTACGGCGCAAACGGCCGGGCGCGCCCGGAGTCACGCGAAAGAGCCCCCGTCCCCATGCCCAGCGCCCCCGCGGCCGAAGAGCACAAGCCCGGTCTGGTCGAAGAGTTCGTCGAGATCGTCAAGACGGTGGTCTACGCCCTGGCCATCGCCCTGGTGATCCGCACGCTGCTGTTCCAGCCGTACACCATCCCCTCGGCCTCCGAGGAGCCGAACCTCTATCGCGGCGACTACATCATCGTCACCAAGTGGAGCTACGGCTACAGCCGCCATGCGCTGATCTTCTCCCCGCCGATCTTCAATGGACGGGTGTTCTTCAATCCGCCCCAGCGCGGCGACATCATCGTCTTCAAGCTGCCGCGCGACGGCCATACCGACTACATCAAGCGCCTGGTGGGCCTGCCCGGCGACCGCATCCAGATGAAGAACGCGGTGCTGTGGATCAACGACAAGCCGGTCAAGCAGGAGGTGCTGGGCACGCACATCGTCACCGACCGTGGCGCGCCGGAGCAGGCCAAGTGGGTGCGCGAGACCAACCCCGAGGGCCGCAGCTACACCATCCAGGTGCGCGGCCCCGGCTATGCGGCCGACGACACCGACGTCTACGTCGTGCCGCCGCACTGCTATTTCATGATGGGCGACAACCGCGAGAATTCGGCCGACAGCCGTTTCGACCCGGGCCTGCCGTCCGACGACCCGAAGCTGGGCGGCTGCGGCTGGGATCGCAAGCACGACGCGGTGCTGCAGGACGAGGGCGTGGGCTTCGTCCCGGAAGAGAACCTGGTCGGCAAGGCGCAGTTCATCATGCTGTCCTGGGATACCGGCGTGGACGACAGCGACCACTCCAAGGCCTATATCTTCAAGCCGTGGACCTGGTTCATGTACGCGCGGCCCAGCCGCTTCTTCCGGTGGCTGCACTAGTGGCCGGGCGGGCGCCGCAGGCTGGCCTTCGTGGATAGGCGCGCGGCCGAGGTCAAGGCGCTGGAGGTCCGGCTGGGCCACGCCTTCGCCGATCCGGCCCTGCTGGACGCCGCCCTGACCCACGCCAGCGCCAGCGACGGCTCCAACAAGAAGATCCGCCACAACGAGCGGCTCGAGTTCCTGGGCGACCGGGTGCTGGGGCTGCTGGCGGCCGAGGAGCTGGTGCGGCTCAATCCGGACTGGCGCGAGGGCGACCTGACGCGGCGCCAGGCGGCCCTGGTCAGCGGCAAGAGCTGCGCGCGGGTGGCCCGGGGGCTGGCCCTCTCCGGCGCCCTGCGCCTGGCGGGCTCCACCAGCAACCAGGGCGGGCGCGACAACGACCGCATCCTGGGCGACGCCATGGAGGCGCTGATGGCGGCCGTCTATCTCGACGGCGGCCTGGACGCGGCGCGCGGCCTGTTCCAGCTGGCCTGGAAGGACATCCTCGCCGAGGTGGCGCTGGCCGAGACCGGCAAGGAGCCGAAGACCGCCCTGCAGGAGTGGGCCATGGCCCAGGCGCTGCCGCTCCCTATCTATCAGGCCGTGTCCAGGACCGGCCCGGACCATGCGCCGATCTTCACCGTCGAGGTGACGGTGCAGGGCTATGCGCCGGAGCGGGCGATCGGCTCGTCCCTGCGGGATGCGGAAAAGGCGGCGGCGCGGGCGCTGCTGCAACGGGAAGGCTTGATTTGACCACCGAAACCAACACACGGGCCGGCTTCGCCGCCGTGATCGGCGCGCCCAACGCGGGCAAGTCCACCCTGGTCAACCGCCTGGTCGGCAGCAAGGTGTCGATCGTCACCCGCAAGGTGCAGACCACCCGCTTTCCGGTGCGCGGCGTGGCGCTGCACGGCGACAGCCAGATCGTGCTGGTGGACACGCCCGGCATCTTCAAGCCGCGCCGCCGGCTCGACCGGGCCATGGTGCGCTCGGCCTGGGGCGGGGCGGAGGACGCAGACGTCGTCGTGCACCTGGTCGACGCCGCGGCCGAGATCGCCGCCGTCGACGGCAAGGCCAAGGCGGCCGATCACCGCTCGGCCGAGGACGTGCGCTCGATCGTCGAGGGGCTGAAGGGCGCCGGCAAGAAGGCGATCCTGGCGCTGAACAAGATCGACCTGGTCAAGCGCGACCGGCTGCTGGCGCTGACCCAGACCCTGTTCGACACCGGGGTCTATTCCGACGTGTTCATGATCTCGGCCGAGAACGGCGCCGGGGTCGACGACCTCAAGGCCGCCCTGGCGGAGCGCATGCCGCCGAGCCCGTGGCTGTATCCGGAAGACCAGAGCGCCGACATCCCCGCCCGGCTGCTGGCCGCCGAGATCACCCGCGAGAAGGTCTATCTGCGGGTGCACGAGGAACTGCCCTACGCCGTCAGCGTCGAGACCACCCTGTTCGAGGAGCGCAAGAACGGCGACGTGCGCATCGAGCAGAACCTCTACGTGGAGCGCGAGAGCCAGCGCCCGATCCTGCTGGGCAAGGGCGGCCAGACCCTGAAGTGGATCGGCGAGGCGGCCCGCGAGGAGCTGTGCGAGATCCTCGACCGCAAGGTGCACCTGTTCCTGCACGTGAAGGTGCGCGAGAGCTGGGCCGACGACCGTGAGATCTTCCGCGACATGGGCCTGGACTTCGACGTCTAACAGGCAACGGAGAGTCAATTATAGCGTGTGAAGCTGGAGCCCGTTCGCTCTGGGGGCCGCATGCTGTCTGTTCGTCTGATCCTGCGCATCGTCGTTGTCGCGGCGCTATTGTCGACCTCATCCCGGGCCATGGCGCGCGAAGCGAGCGGCGACGCTCTTTCGTTCAGCCTTGCCAGCAGCCTGCCGGAACGCGAGGTGATCGACCGCGCCTTTCGGAGCTACGCCAGGCGGTTCACCAGCGTCGGCAAGATCATGACGCGCCCTACGCCAGGCGGGCCGCAACTGGCCAGCCTGGAGCTCTATGGCCCGGCAGATGTGGCGCATGACCCTTGGATGTGCAGCGTGGAGGTGCTTCACGCCACGTTCGAGCCCGTGCGGAATGGTCGCGACGGCGACGTTCAACTGCAGGGCTTTGCCGTGCAGGAGCGCTATCATGCCAACGGCCCGATAACGGACTTTCGACCACCTGCCGCCTCCGAGACCGCCACAGCGGCGCGTGGCGCCGCTTGCGCCCGGCTGGATCCGGCATCGTTCTTCGCCAGCGACTGGTCCGGGAGCCCGAGCTTCGACCTCTACGCCCTCGGTCACCCCGACAAGCTCCTGACGCGGCCTCCCGGACTGGATCTCGCTTCGCTCGACCTGTCCAAAGTGCGCGACATCCATCACTCCGGGCCTGTCGCCGACGTTAGCAGCACGTGGATCGTGTTCGACGACCGCGACCGCGATCTCGTCGTCCGGGAAGACCGCAACCTACGCAGCGACGAGCCTGCCAAGGTGACGTTTGACCGACGTCCGCGGGACGAGTGGCGCGGGCCGGCGCGCGAGGATTTTGCAGGTGATCGCGACCAGCTGCCGGCGGCATGTCCGCCGTCGTTGACCCTGGAGCAGGTCCGGCGTCGCCACTCAGCAGCGACAATCCAGGCGGTATTCCAGCAGATCGCCTGCACCACGCAGCACGTCGCGCGACCGGAAGAACCGCGGGGCATGGTCTACCTGGGGGATCTGCTGGACAAGCTTTCCTTTGCAACGCAACCCCGCCGCACCGTCGTCCCCGGCCTGTGCAGCTACGAGCAAACCACTATGTTTTTCGGGCGCGTGGAATTGTATTCCAGAATCGCCTCGGGGCGCTCGCGAACGTTCAAGGCGTTCATCGATACGCCCGTGCCTCCGTACAGGCTCGTCTCCACGCGCCTCTACCGGCGCATGGCGTCGGACTGCGCCCGAGTTTCGGCCGACGATCGCTTCTTCGTCGCAGACTCCGCGGTCACGGCCGATCGAGCGCTGCTGGCGCTGGATCGCGCGGCAACGGCCATCACGAAAGCCGATCGGTTCGGATGGATGTCAACGGCGACGCTGTCGTTCGTGTCGATCGGCCCCTGTCGAAGGGGCACAGCGCCGTGCGTCCACGCGGTCTTCCAGGTGGGTGGGACCAGCGCCGCGAAGCCGGATGTACTGCTCGTCGACGTTCCAATTCGCGCTCCGGATGATCCTACGCCGGCCGGCGACATCACCGTCGAGCCGAGTTGGGGACCGATCGCGTGAGGCGGCGTGTCGCGTGACCGCGGTCTTCGGATCACTTATGTCCAGTTCATGGAGTTCGAAGACGACGCCTATGTGCTGACCGCCCGCACGCACGGCGAGGCCGGGGCGATCGTCGAGCTGCTGACGGCGCAGCACGGCAAGTACGCGGCGCATGTCGCCGGCGGCGGCTCGCGCAAGATGCGGCCCTTCCTGCAGGCCGGGGCGCGGGTGATCGTGCACTACCGGGCGCGGGTCTCCGAACAGCTGGGCTCGGCGGCGCTGGAGCCGGTGGGGGAGGGGCCGGCGGCCCTGTTCGACGACGCCTTGGCGCTGGCCGGCCTTGCCGCCGCCGCGGCCGTGGCCGCCGGGGCGCTGCCGGAACGCGAGCCGCATCCGGGCGCCTTCCTGGCGTTCGAGGCGCTGACCTCCGCCCTGATGCTGCCGGACATCTGGCCGGCGGTGTTCGTGCGCTACGAAATGGGCCTGCTGCAGGATCTCGGCTTCGGCCTGGACCTGGCCAAGTGCGCCGCCACGGGCGTGACCGACGATCTGATCTACGTCAGCCCGCGCACGGGACGGGCGGTCAGCGCCGCGGCGGGCGAGCCTTACAGGGACCGGCTGCTGCCGCTGCCGCCGTTCATGCTCTCGGCCCAGGGCGGCCTCGGGCCCGGCGACGTGGGCGCGGGTCTGGAGATCACCGGCCACTTCCTGGAGAGCTTCATCTTCGCCGTGCTGAACCGGCCGCTGCCCCCGGCGCGGGTCTGGCTGTTAGATCGGCTGCGAGACGCCGGCCGTTTATAGAAGAAATTCTATCAACGTGGTGGGAATTTGTCCCGTGGCCCGGAACGCGGTTCGCGGCCATCTTGCGGCCTGTCCACGCCACCATCCCCAGCGAGGGTTCCGATGTTCCTGCGCGCGCCCGAAGCCCACTCCCGGTCCTTCCTCAAGGCCGTCTCCTGGCGGATTCTCGGCAGCATCGACACCTTCGTCATCAGCTACTTCGTGACCGGCAAGCTGGTGTTCGCCGCCTCGATCGCCTCGGTGGAGACCTTCACCAAGATCGCCCTGTTCTATGGTCACGAGCGCGCGTGGGCCCTGGTGCCCTGGGGCCGGGCGGACAAGACCGAGGCGAACGCCCAGCCGGCGGCGGTGGCGGCGCCTGTCAGCGCCGCGCCTGTGACGGGCGCCTGAGGCGCGCGGGACACCCATCCCCATGAAAACCTGACGATTCACAGGCTGCGGCATCCGGGGACCGGACGCCGCGCCCCGATCCGGGCTAAGCTGGCGGGCTCGAATCGAAGGGTTTCACTGAACTTCCATGGCCGCTGACGACGCCGGCAAGATCCTGGACGAACCGCTGAGCGAGGCGCTGTCGCGGCGCTACCTCGCCTATGCGCTGTCGACCATCACCCAGCGCGCGCTGCCGGACGTGCGCGACGGGCTCAAGCCCGTGCACCGGCGGCTGATGTACGCCATGCGGCTGCTGCGGCTGGACCCGAACACCTCGGCCAAGAAGTCGGCCCGGGTGGTCGGCGACGTGATCGGCAAATACCACCCGCACGGCGACGTGGCGGTCTATGACGCCCTGGTGCGCCTGGCGCAGGACTTCGCCCAGCGCTACCCGCTGATCGACGGCCAGGGCAATTTCGGCAACATCGACGGCGATAACGCCGCGGCCATGCGCTACACCGAGTGCCGTCTGACCGAGGCGGCGCAGCTGCTGCTGGACGGCATCGACGAGGACGCCGTCGACTTCCGCGCCACCTACGACGGCGAGGAAGAGGAGCCGGTGGTGCTGCCGGCGGGCTTCCCCAACCTGCTGGCCAACGGCTCGTCGGGCATCGCCGTTGGCATGGCCACCTCGATCCCGCCGCACAACGCCGCCGAACTGATCGACGCCTGCGTGCTGCTGCTGGACCGGCCGGAAGCCACCACCGTCGAGCTGATGGACAAGGTCCAGGGCCCCGACTTCCCCACCGGCGGGGTGATCGTCGAGAGCCGCGAGAGCCTGCTGGAGACCTACGAGACCGGCCGTGGCGGCGTGCGCCACCGCGCGGCATGGCACAGGGAGGACACCGGCCGCGGCGGCTGGCAGATCGTCGTCACCCAGATGCCCTACCAGGTGAAGAAGGCCGACCTGGTGGAGAAGCTGGCCGAGCTGATCGAGGGCAAGAAGGCCCCGTTGCTGGGCGACGTGCGCGACGAGTCCGCCGAGGACATCCGCCTGGTGCTGGAGCCGCGCTCGCGCACGGTCGAGCCCGAGGTGCTGATGGAGAGCCTGTTCAAGCTCTCCGACCTGGAAAGCCGCTTTCCGGTGAACATGAACGTGCTGGACGCCCGCGGCGCCCCGGTGGTGATGGGCCTGAAGCAGGCGCTGGTCGCCTTCCTCGATCACCGCCGCGAGGTGCTGGTGCGGCGTGCGCGCTATCGGCTGGCCAAGATCGAGGCGCGGCTGCACATCCTCGACGGCCTGCTGATCGTCTTCCTGAACCTGGACGAGGTGATCCGCATCGTCCGCTTCGAGGACGAGCCCAAGGCCAAGCTGATCGAGACCTTCAAGATCGACGACATCCAGGCCGACGCCATCCTCAACACCCGCCTGCGCCAGCTGGCGCGGCTGGAGGAGATGGAGCTGCGCCGCGAGCACGCCGCCCTGTCGGAGGAGCGCGACGGCATCAACGCCATGCTCGGCTCGGACAAGGCGCAGTGGAAGCTGGTGGGCGTGGGCCTGCGCGACGTGCGCAAGATCCTGGGCCCGGACACCACCGTCGGCCGCCGCCGCTCGATCTTCGCCGAGGCGCCCCAGGTGGACACGGCCGCCACCGCCGAGGCCTTCATCACCCGCGAGCCGATCACCGTGATCCTGTCCGAGCGCGGCTGGATCCGCGCGGCCAAGGGCCGGGTGGAGGACCCCTCGGAGCTGAAGTTCAAGGAAGGCGACAAGCTGGCCTTCCTGACGCCGGCCGAGACCACCGACAAGCTGCTGATCTTCGCCTCCGACGGCCGGTTCTTCACCCTGGGCTGCGACAAGCTTCCCTCGGCCCGCGGCCACGGCGAGCCGGTGCGCCTGATGATCGAACTGGAGGACAAGGTCGGCATCGTCGCCGTCTTCCCCTTCAAGGCGGGCCGCAAGCGCTTCATGGCCTCCAAGGCGGGCTACGGCTTCGTCATGCCGGAGGAGGAGGCCCTGGCCACCCGCAAGGCCGGCAAGCAGGTGCTGAACGTCGACGGCGGCGCGGCGCTGATCTGCATGGAGGCGGACGGCGACCAGGTGGCCGTCGTTGGCGACAATGGCAAGATCCTGATCTTCGGCATGGACGAGCTGCCGGAAATGCCGCGCGGCAAGGGCGTCAAGCTGCAGACCTATCGCGAGGGCGCCCTGCGCGACGCGCTGGTGTTCAAGGCCGAGGACGGGGCCGCCTGGATCGACGGCGCCGGCCGCACCCGGGCCTGGCCGGAATGGAAGGACTGGATCGGCAAGCGCGCCGCCTCCGGCAAGCTGGCCCCCAAGGGCTTCCCCACCAGCAAGCGGTTCAGGCCGAAGTAGCCTCGCCTTACGAAAAGATCATCCGCACGGCGCTGGCCCCGCTCGCATAACGCCATTACGTATGGAGCCGGACTCTTCGGGGAGCGGACATGATTCCTCTGATTATCGTGGTCGTCGTCATCGCCGTGCTGGGGATGATGGTGATCGGCGTCTACAACCGCCTGGTCGCCCTGCGGCAGAAGACCAACGAGGCCTTCGCCGACATCGACGTGCAGCTCAAGCAGCGCCAGGACCTGATCCCGAACTTGGTGGAGACGGTCAAGGGCTACGCCACGCATGAACGCGGCACCCTGGACGAGGTCACCCAGGCCCGGACCGCGGCGGTTGCGGCGACCAGCCTGGACGGCAAGATCGCCGCCGAGAACGCGCTCTCGGCCTCGCTCGGCCGGCTGATGGCGGTGGCGGAGTCCTATCCGGACCTCAAGGCCAACACCAACTTCCTGCAGCTGCAGGGCACGCTGCAGGACATCGAGAACAAGCTCGCCGCGGCGCGCCGGTTCTTCAACAACGCCATCAGCGAGTACAATGCCTCGATCCAGACCTTCCCGGCGGTGCTGTTCGCCGGCGCCTTCGGCTTCCAGGCCAAGGAATTCTTCGATCTTGGCGCGGACCGGGCGGCGGCCAACGTGGCGCCGCAGGTCAAGTTCTAGAGCGGGAGCGGCGCCATGCAGGCCGTCGGTCTGCAGACCCACATCTGGAACAACAACCTACGCTCGCTCTTCCTGCTGGTCGGCTTCCCGTTCCTTCTGATCGGGCTGATCTGCGCCCTGGAGATCGCGGCGTCGGTGGCTGGCCTGCTGCCCTCGCGCGAGGACGGCTTCAGCCTGTGGAAGCTGATGGCCGCCTCGGCGCCGGCGGCGCTGGCGGTGGCCGGCGTGTGGTTCGTGATCGCCTATTTCTTCAACCAGGTGATCATCGACATCGCCACCGGCGCGCGCGAGGTCGACCGCCGCGACATGCCCGAGCTGTACAACCTGCTGGAAAACCTGTGCATTTCCCGCGGTCTTCGGACGCCGTCGCTGCGCATCATCGAGACCGACGGGATGAACGCCTTTGCCAGCGGCCTGCATGACGGGCGCTTCTCGGTGACGGTGACCCGCGGGCTTATCGACAATCTGAACAAGGACGAGGTCGAGGCGGTGCTCGGCCACGAACTGACCCACATCATCAACCGCGACGTCCGCACCATGGTCGTCGCCTCGGTGTTCGCCGGCATCATCACCCTGATCTGCCAGATGATCTTCCGGGCGATCTACTGGGGGGCCGGCTGGGGCGGCGGCCGCAGCCGCGACCGGGATGGCGGCAACATGGGCCTGTTCGTGATCCTGGCCATGGTCATCGGCGCGATCGGCTATTTCCTGGCCATCGTCATCCAGATGGCCCTGTCGCGCAGCCGCGAGTACGTCGCCGACGCCGGCTCGGTGGAGCTGACCAAGAACCCGGATGCGATGATCTCGGCGCTGATGAAGGTCTCCGGCCGCGAGCACCTCGACGCGCCGCAATCGATGCGCGCCATGTTCCTGGAGGACAACGACGAGGGCGTGCTCGGCCTGTTCGTCACCCACCCGCCACTGGCCAAGCGCATCGCCGCCCTGCAGCAATACGCCGGCGGCCGCATCGTCGAACCGCCGCCGGCGGCGCCGGGCGCGTCGGTCGCGGCGGGCGGGGCGCCGGCGGCCGACGAACCGACCGGCCCATGGGCCCGTCCGGCGGACGATCAGTCCAAGGGGCCGTGGGGGTAATCCGCGAGGGCCATCCCCCTCCATCTGTCATCCCGGAATTCGCGCAGCGAATATCCGGGACCGCGGCATGCGCCGGCGCCGGCCACCACCTGCAAGCATCAGCGATCTGGGCGGTCCCGGATAAGCCGCTGGCGCGGCTTTCCGGGATGACAGAGGGTTTTGTGCGACCGCTGGCCTAACCCCCGAAGATCCCCGCCACCGCCGCCGCGTCCAGCCGCCGGTACTTGCCTGGCTCCAGGTCGTCCGGCAGGGTCAGGCCGCCGATGCGGTCGCGGTGCAGGGCTTCGACGTGGTTGCCGACGGCGGCGAACATGCGGCGCACCTGGTGATAGCGGCCCTCGGTGATGGTTACCCGCGCCAGGGTGGGGCCCAGCGGCTCCAACCCCGCCGGCAGCAGCGGCTTGTCCTCGCCCTCCAGCATCAGCGTTCCGGCGGCGAACACCGCGCCCTCCGAGCCGTCCAGAGGCCGGGCCAGGGTGGCGAGGTAGCTCTTCTCCAGCTTCGCCTTCGGCGAGATGATCCGGTGCAGCAGGGCGCCGTCGTCCGTCAGCAGCAGCAGGCCCGAGGTGTCCTTGTCCAGCCGCCCGACGGTGGAGATCGCCGGGTCGCGCCGCCGCCAGCGCGCGGGCAGCAGGTCGTACACCAGCGGGCCGGCCTCCTTGTGCGAACAGGTCACGCCCAGCGGCTTGTGCAGCATCAGGGCGATGCCGGGGGGAGGATCCAGCGGGCGGCCGTCGATCTTCAGCCGCGTGGTGAGGTCGTCGGTCAGGGCGATGCGGCGCTCCGCGTCGGACACTTCGACGCCGTCCAGCTCGATGCCGCCGGCGCGCGCCAGGGCGTGGATCTCGCGGCGCGAACCATAGCCGAGATTGGCCAGCAGCCGGTCCAGGCGGAAGGTCGCCGGCTTGCTCATGCCCGGGCCTCCAGCACCTTGAAGCCGCCGCGGTCGGCGTGCGGCGTCACCTTGGCGAAGGCCTCGGCCAGCACCGCCTCGTAGGGCAGGTGGCGATTGGCCACCATCCACAGCACGCCGCCCTTGCGCAGCGCCGCCCGCGCCGCGCGGATGAAGCCCTGGCCGAGCGCCTTGTCCTCGGCGCCGCCGTCGTGGAACGGCGGGTTCATCACCACGAAGTCCAGGTCCGCGAGCCCCGCCTGCGCCCCGTGGGCCCCACGGACGTCGGCCCAGCGGATGTCGGCCCGGGGGTCGGTGACGTTGCGCTGCGCCGCCTCCACCGCCCGGCGATCGATGTCGAGCAGCGCCAGCCGGCTCACGGCCGGCGCGGCCAGCACCTTCAGCCCCAGGATGCCGATGCCGCAGCCGAAATCGGCGCCGGCCCCGGACAGGGAGGGCAGGGTCTCGGCCAGCAGCGCCGTGCCCGGATCGATCCGGTCCCAGCTGAACACCCCCGGCTGGGTCCAGAGCCCACCCAGCTGGCGCGGCCCACCCTCGGCGATCGCGGCATCGAGTCCCTGCGGCTGGGGCGGCCGGGCGACCACGCAGATGCGGTGATGCTTCCTGGCCGTCTCGCCCACCGCGCAGCCGAACGCCTGCAGCTCCTTGCCCAGGCGCGAGCCGCCCTTGTCCTTGGGCGCCAGGGCGGTCAGACGGCCGCCGACCTTCAGGGCGCGCAGCGCCTGCGCCAGGGCGTAGCGGCGCTCCACCGTGCCCGGGGGCGCCAGCATCACCAGGCTCTCCAGCGATCCGTCGTCGATGGCCTCCAGCGCGGTCGCGCCGGGCGACAGCGGCGAGACCTGCACCGCGCCGGCGGCGGGGGCGGCGAGGGCGGGGGGCGGGGCGCCGTAGACGGCGGCGGTTCTGCTCAAGACGGCGGCATCGGTCATCGCCGTCGTATAGCGGCGAACCCGCCTGCGTCTCCAGGCGTTTGAGGCGGGGGCCTGGAGGGTGACATGGCTGCAAGACCGATGTGGCAGGGACACCTGCGCCTGTCCCTGGTGAGTTGCCCGGTGGCGATGTACTCGGCGATCCAGCGGACCGGCGACGTGCACTTCAACATGCTGCACAAGACCACGCACAACCGCATCCGCATGGTGCCCACCGATCCGGAGACCGGGCCGGTGGAGCGGGACGACATCGTCAAGGGCTACGAGCTGGAGAAGGACCACTATGTGGTGGTCACCCAGGACGAGATCGACAACGTCCGGCTGGAGAGCACCCGCACCATCGATATCGACCGGTTCGTCGACCAGGCCGACATCGACCGCCTGTACTGGGACGAACCGCACTATCTGGTCCCCGACGGCAAGCCGGCGGCCGAAGCCTTCGTCGTGATCCGCGAGGCCATGCGCAAGGCGGGCCGCATCGCCCTCGGCAAGGTGGTGATGCACCAGCGCGAGCGGCTGCTGGCGCTGGAGCCCTACGAGGACGGCATGATCGCCTGGACCCTGCGCGCGCACGCCGAACTGCGCCAGCCGCAGGACTTCTTCGACGACATCCCCTCGCTGAAGGCCGACCCGAAGATGGTGGAGATCGCCACCCGGATCATCGAGCAGCAGGAGGGGCCCTTCGACCCCAGCCAATTCGTCGACCGCTACGAGGAGGCGCTGAAGGCGCTGATCCGCGCCAAGGAGAAGGGCGCTGGCCGCCAGGTGACCGCCGAGGAGCCCAAGGACACCAACGTCGTCGACCTGATGGAGGCCCTGCGCCGCAGCCTGGGCAAGCCGGGGGCGAAGTCGAAGGCGGCGGCCCACACGAAGCCGGCGGCGCGCAAGTCGTCCGCCAAGAAGGCCCCGGCGCGGAAGAAGGCTTCCTGAGCCCGGTTGCCCCTCCCACTGTCATCCCGGAATCCGCGCAGCGGATATCCGGGACCGCGGCAGGCGCTGGCGCTAGCCACTACTGATTAATCGGCGTTTCCGGCGGTCCCGGATCTGCGCTTCGCTGCGTCCGGGATGACAGAGGGGAGGGGAGCGGCGGGCTCCGCTCTCAATGCGAGCGCATCGCGTCGATCTCGGCCTTCATCTTCTCCGGGTCCATGGCGTTGGTGCGCACGCGGGCCTGGAAGTCGGACGTGGAGTTCTCGCGCGGATAGGGCGTTTCCGGAACGGGCACACCGAGGAAGGCGCACAGCGGCGCCCAGCCCTGGGCGGCTTCGAACACCAGCAGGCGCTCCGGCGGAACCGTCGCCAGCACATCGTCGGTGTGGCGCTGGAAGTGTTCGACCATGTACTCGCGCTCGTGCTGGCGGCCCTGGTATTCCTCCATCACCATGCCGAAGAAATCCTTCATCGGCTCCGGCGGATTC
Organism: Caulobacter sp. KR2-114; assembly: GCF_049446115.1. Lineage (NCBI taxonomy): Bacteria > Pseudomonadati > Pseudomonadota > Alphaproteobacteria > Caulobacterales > Caulobacteraceae > Caulobacter > Caulobacter sp. KR2-114. The sequence continues at coordinate 316,377 of NZ_JBMSEC010000002.1, read as the reverse complement.
ACCGCGCCGCCGCCCGGGGCGAAGATCGTCGCCTGAGTGGAGTCGAACCACTTGTTCGGGTCGCGCACCGTGTGGATCAGCTTGGCGTCGGGATAGTAGTCCATCAGCTCGCGCCAGAACCGGCAGCCGGGATGGTCGACCATCGCCTGATAGCCGTCGAACAGCTTGTCCCAGTCCGGCCGGCCGCGCCCCGCCTCGACCCACAGCGGCACGCTCTCGGGATGCATGAACACCTCCACCATGTGGTGGCAGGGCCCGAACCCGAGCTGTTCCAGAGCCAGTTTCAGCGACATCGTCCCGGTCCGGCCCAGGCCGGTGCCGATCACCTTCAGCGCCATGTTCGTCTCCCTTGCCGCGCCCCGCTGCCCCCGCTTCGGGCCGGCGCGCCAAAGGCCACGCTAGCAGACCCCGTAACGGCGGTCACCGACTGGACGTGGCCGGTTCTGAGGCTAAGGTGCCGGCGCTCCCCGACCCATCGCATGCCCACGGAGACCCCCATGGCCTTCAACGCCGCCGAGTGCTTTGCCGCCGACTACCAGGCCGCCCGGGCCATGTTCCAGGGTGCGGTGGCCGAAGCCGACGGGTCCCTGGACAGCGTCACCCATCCCGAACGCGGACCTGACGGCGGTGAGCTGGCCACCGATATCGCCTGGTTCGGGCCGCGCGACGCCGAGAAGGTGCTGGTCACCCTGTCCGGCACCCACGGGGTCGAAGGCTTCTGCGGCTCGGGCGCCCAGGTGCACTGGCTGCGCCGCGCCGAGCACCGGCGGCTGCCGGCGGGCGTGGCCGTCATGCTGGTACACGCGGTCAATCCCTACGGCTTCGCCTGGCTGCGGCGGGTGACCGAGGACAACGTCGACCTGAACCGCAACTGGATCGACTTCGCCGGGCCCCTGCCGGCCAACCCGGCCTACGACCGCCTGCACGACATCTTCTGCCCCGCCGAATGGGGCGCCGAGGTCCAGGCGCACACCGCCGCCGAACTGCTGCGTTTCGCGGCGGAGCATGGGCCGGCGGCGCTGCAGGCGGCGATGAGCGGCGGCCAGTTCAGCCACCCCGACGGGGTGTTCTTCGGCGGCGCCGGACCGACCTGGTCGCGGCGCACCCAGACCGAGATCTACCGCGCGCACCTGTCGAAGGCGGCGAAGGTCGGGATCATCGACTTCCACACCGGCCTCGGCCCGTGGGGCTTTGGCGAACAGATCGTGGTGGCGCGGCCGGAGACCGCGGACTTCGCGCGGGCGCGGTCCTGGTACGGCTCGGCGATCACCTCGCCTTCGGCCGGCACCTCCACCAGCGCCGACATCACCGGCGATGGCCTGTCGGCGGCGCCGCAGATCCTGTCGAACGCCCAGGTTACCGGCATGGCGCTGGAGGTTGGCACCCGGCCGATCGCCGATGTCACCCTGGCCCTGCGCGCCGACGCCTGGCTGCACGCGCATGGCGATCCGACCAGCCCACAGGCCGCGCCGATCAAGCGCCAGATCCGCGACGCCTTCTATGGCGACGCCGACGACTGGAAGGGGATGGTGGCCGGCCAGTCGATGCTGGTCTGCCGCCAGGCGGTGGCCGCGCTCGCCGCCGGGTGAGCTATTCCGACGCCTCGATCGGCCCCACCACGGGCGCGGAGGGCGGGCGCAGGATCAGCAGCAGCGGGAACAGGCCCAGGGTGATGATCCAGATCAGGCCGAACACCCAGTCGTAGCTGATCATCGAGCCCTGGCGGCTGATCTCGCCGTCGAGGATCTGCAGCCCGCTGGCGGTGTTGAGGTTCATGAACGGAGGCAGCGACCAGGCCAGCACCGGGTCGCCCGGCTGGATGTTGCGGGTCAGCGCCTCGTGCGCCACCGCCCCGTGGCGGATCAGCAGCGCCTGCATCATCGAGATGCCGACGCTGGAGCCCAGGCTGCGGGCCATGGTCGAGACGATGGTGCCCTCGGTGCGATGCACCGGGTTCAGTGTCACATAGGCCAGCGAGGTCAGCGGCGAGAACAGCAGGCCGACCCCGAACCCCTGGATCACCCCGGCCACCATGATCGGCTGCGAGGTCATGGAGAGGTCGAACTGGGTCATCATCGAGATCGCCACAAGGCTCACCAGCAGCCCCACCACCAGCACCTTGCGCGGCCCAAAGCGGCGCAGCAGGAAGGGCACACAGATGAAGGCGCAGAACGAGCCCAGGCCCCGTGGCATGCTGGCCAGGCCGCTCTCCAGCACCGAATAGCCCAGCAGGTTCTGCATCAGCGACGGCAGCAGGGCGGTGATCGAGAACAGCAGCGCGCCGACGAAGAAGCCGAAGATGGTGGTGCCGACGAAATTGGCGTCGCGCGCCAGGTCGCGGTGGAAGAACGGCGCATCGGAGGTCGCCGTCTGCACCACGAACACCCACAGGCCTGCGGCGCCCGCGGCGGCCTCGACCCAGATCTCCTTGGACTGGAACCAGTCCTGGCTGGGGCCGCGGTCCATCATCAGCTGGAAGGCGCCGACGAACAGCACCAGGGCGCCGAAGCCCAGGAAGTCGAACTTGCGCTGCCGTCCCCCGTCGTCGTGGTCCATGAAGATCCACAGGCCGGCGAACGCCAGGGCCCCGATCGGCACGTTGATGTAGAAGCACCAGCGCCAGGAATAGTTCTCGGTCAGCCAGCCGCCGAGGGCCGGTCCGACGATCGGCCCCAGGATCACCGCCGCGCTCCAGATCGCCATCACCTGGGGCAGGCGCTCCATGGGGAAGATGTCCAGCATGATGTTCTGGCTCATCGGCATCATCGACGCCCCGGCAATCCCCTGCAGCAGGCGGAAGATGACGATCTCCGGCAGGCTGGTGGCGATGCCGCACAGCATCGAGGCGGCCGTGAAGCCGGCGATCGACAGCAGGAACATCCGCTTGCGGCCGAACTTCTGCGACAGCCACCCCGACAGCGGCGTCATGATCGCCGTGGCGATGATGTACGAGGTCAGCACCCAGGTGATCTGGTCCTGGGCCGCCGAGACGCTGCCCTGGATGTGCGGCAGGGCGACGTTGGCGATGGTGGAATCCAGGGTGTTCATCAGCGTGGCCAGGATCATGGCCCCGGTGATCGGGATGCGATTCTGGATGTCCTGCGCCGACGCCACTGGTCTTCCCCCGGCGTCTTGCCGCGCCCCCGGCTATGCGTAAACGCCGATCACGCCGAGTCAATCAAGCTTGGACTTGCCGGTCCAACATCCGCACACCCCCCAATCTGTCATCCCGGACTCCGCGCAGCGGATATTCGGGACTGCGGCAGGCGCTGGCGCTCGCTACGGCCGGCGCGCGGCAGCGTTTCCGGCGGTCCCGGATCGGCGCTGCGCGCCGTCCGGGATGACAGTGGGGAAGGGGGAAGCGGGAACGGGGCCGGCGAGCCCCCCCCCCTCTACCGCTCACTGTTGGCGCGCACCGCCGCGAAGGTCTGGTCGCGCAGCAGCCGGCCGTTCTCCCAGACCAGGTCCAGGGCGTCGCTCCAGCCGCCATCGGCTGCGCCTTCCGCGCCCTCCGCCACCGTGCGGAAGTCGCCGGCCGCGTTCTGCTGCAGCATCAGCCGCCCGGCCTTCGAACGCTTGCCGGGGTCGGTGACCGGGTCCTTGGAGACGCCGATCCAGTCGCCATCGACGCAGGCCGCCGAGCATTTCAGGGCGAACTTCTGGGTGTCGCGGTCCAGCTGCTGCAGCAGCCCGCCGCCCATGCCGAACGCCAGGTTCTCGGCGCTGAAGCCCATGCCCGTCACCCGGTCCAGGATCTGGCCGATGCTGACCGGATTGACCCCGTCGCCCTGGATCACCCGCACATGGTTCAGCACCTTGAAGCCCTTGCCGTTGACGCTGGAGCCGAAGGTTTCGTCCAGCGCCTTGAGGGTCTCGGCCACCATGGTCGCCGGATCGCCGCTGTCGGGGCGCACCACCAGGGTCGCACCGGAATCGATCACCGCCTGGCGCAGTTCGCCGCCCCACAGGTCACGCACCGCGTGGAACAGATCGTAGCTGTCGGAGACCACCGAGAACAGCGCGCCCGGCCTGCCGAACTGCGCCAGCATGTTGCGATAGGCGTCGACCTCGCGGTCGCGGCCCCAGCTGGTGATGGTGCTGTGCTCCGCGGCGGGGATCGAGGCGGCCGCCATCGGCTCGCCGTACCAGGCGCGGCCGGCCAGGATCGCGGCCACCGTGTCGCTGCCCTGGAAGTTGACCAGGTGCGCCAGGCCGCCCAGCGCCGCCGATTGCTGGCTCGACACCCCGCGCGAGCCGAAGTCGTGCAGCTTGAACGGCAGCTCGGCGGCGGCGTTGTCGCTGGTCGCCTCCAGGGCGGCGCGCAGCTGCTGCTTCACGTGCCAGCTGATGGTGGCGACGGTGGTCGGGTACCAGACCCGCAGCAGCAATGTCTCCAGATACGACGGCAGCCAGAACGCCTCGGGATCGGTGTTCTCGATGGTCATCATCACGTTGTGCGTGGGCACCACGGTCCCTTCCGCCAACGCCCGGATGCGCACCGGCAGCCGCCCGCGGTGCACGTCAACGATCCGCCGCCAGCCGGCCTCGTTGAACGGCTCGCCGTGCGCGGCGAACAGGTCGCGCGCCTCGTCGACATCGGCATGCGTCACGGGGCGGCCGAGCTGGGCCTTGAGGATCGCCTGCAGGCCGAAGAACACCGTGCGGTCATGACGCCCGCCCCGGCTCTCGACGTAGGAGAACACGCCGCTGGTCCCGGGCGGATACTGCAGCCAGTGGCTGGCCTTGTAGCTGTCGGTGTCGAGGATCAGGTTGTCGAACATCGCGGAAGCTCCTTCGCGCGGCCCCAACGGGTGGGGTGGTCCGGCCCGTCTGTCGGGCCGCTGTGAACGGGGTTGTGCGGGCTCAGGCGCCGCCCAGGAAGTGCTCGAGGATGTGGAAGTGGTCCTCGAACATCTGCTCCTCCATCAGCATCGCCTCGCTGACCGGAATCCAGCGCACCTGGTCGGCGTCGTCCGCGGCGCGGGCCCTGGGCAGTTCGCCAGCGGGAAAGTCGAAGTGGAAGGCGTGGGTGATGGTCCGCCCGCGCAGCGACCGGCCTGGGTGGTCGAACACCTGGCGCGCCTTCAGCGAGCCCTTCAGCACCGGCAGCGGCAGCTTGACCCGGGTCTCCTCGCGCAGTTCGCGCAGGGCGGCGTCCAGCACCGTCTCGTCCTGGTTCACGAAGCCGCCCGGCAGGGCCCACAGGCCGCGGCCCGGTTCGGCCCGCCGGCGCACCATCAGCACATGGCCCGAATGCACGACCACGGCGTCGGCGGTGACGAAGGTGGGCGGGTAGGGGGCCGCGGCCCAGGCCTGGCGATAAGTGCGGATGAAGGCGTCCTCGCGCGCCAGCTGGGCATAGGCCGGCGAGGCGCTGCGGAACGCCTCCAGCATGGCGAACACCGGCGCGGGGACATTGGCTTCGACCATCAGGCGGCCCCCCGCGTCGCCCGAGAACAGCCAGGCGCGGATCTCGGTGGCCGACAGCACCTCGGTGTGCTGCACATCGACCAGCGGCCATTGCGGGAACGCGGCCAGGTAGGCGCTGGTGTCGTCCTTCTGCCGGCCGATCAGGCCGACCTTCGCGTCCGCGGCCGCGCCGTCGTCCGCCAGGGCCTGCGCCACCAGGGTCTGCACCTCGGCGACCCACAGGGTGTCGTTGTAGAGATGGTCGCGCAGGGGCCGGACGATCAGGCGCCCGGCCTCGTCCCCCGCCGCGGCGCGGATCATCACCGCCCGCTCGCTGGCGTTCCAGGGATTGCGGATGGTGCGCGGCTGGCCCGCGCTGCCGGTCAGGACGATCACCTTGCGCGCCAGGCGCAGGGCATGGGCCAGGACAGAGAGGTGGCCGTTGTGCAACGGCTGGAAGCGTCCGATCAGGACCAGATAGTCGTAGGGCATGAGGCTCCCCCATGCGGTTGAACGCGGCCGGTCTATCCAGCCGCGAGAGTTATGCTATGAGTGAGCATAAGGGGTGTCAAGCATCATTATGTTGTCGCTCGACACGCCCGGCGCTTAGCGCCCGACGAACACCGGCTTGCGCTTTTCCAGGAAGGCCTTGCGCGCCTCGCGGCCGTCCTCGCTGCCAAAGGCGATACGGATGTTCGCAACCTCGTAGCGAAGTTGTGCTTCCATGTCATTGGATTCCATGGACTTCACCATGCCGCGCTTGAGCAGGCGCAGGGTGATCGGCGACCATTCGCACAGCTGGGCGCAATAGGCCTCCAGCCGCTCGGCGAACTGGGCGTCGTCCACCGCCTCGCCGGCCATGCCCCAGTCCAGGGCTTCGGCGCCGGTGACGGTGCGGTTCTCCATCATGAAGCGCATGGCCCGCTCGTAGCCCATGATCTGCGGCAGGGTGATGGTCAGGCCGGCGTCCGGTGACCCGCCGATGCGGGTATAGCCGGCCATCAGCCGGGCGCTGGAGGCGATCAGGCGTACGTCGGTGGCCATCGCCAGCCCCAGGCCGGCGCCGACCGCCACGCCGTTGATGCCGCCGACCACCGGCTTGTCGCAGCGCTTGCGCACCGCCAGCAGGAAGTTGCCGACCCAGCCGATGTCGTCCAGCTGCGCGGTCATCCGGGTGTGCGGGCTGTAGGGCTCGCCGCCCGTCAGGTCGAGCCCGGCGCAGAAGGCGTCGCCGCTGCCGGTGATCGCCACCACCCAGACGTCGTCGTTCTTCGCCGCCTCGTCCACTGCCGCGACGATCGCCCAGGCCAGCTGGGTGCTCAGCGCGTTCTTCTTTTCCGGCCGGTTCAGGGTGATGGTCCTGACGTGACCCTTATCCGCGACCTTCACCAGTTCCGACATCTTCAGACTCCCTTCGCGGCCGGTTGAGCGCCGGCCTGATGTGCTTGCGGGCCACTGTGCCACCGCGGCGCGGCGGCGGCGAGGCCCGTCAGTTCTCCTCGCGCATCTGGCGCGGATGACCGATGTCGGCGGTAGGATAGCCGAACACGATGCCCGCCTTCACCACGGCGCCCAGCCGGTCGGTGAGCGGATAGGCCATGTGATTCTCGACCGCCGTGATCTGGAACTGCAGGTCCTGCGCCTTGCGCACCAGGGGCATGCGCCATTCGAAGAGGTCGGAATGGGCGGTCTGGGCCACGGTTTCGGCGCAGGGCTGGGCCGTGGTCAGGGTCACGGGCCGGGCCAGCACCACCACATAGCGCACCGCATCCGGCTTCAGCGCATCGGCGTCGAGCCTGGGGTTGCGCTCGTCGCCGTCCTTGCGGCCCCAGGAGTCGAAGATCACACCGGCCGGCAGGGTCAGCGGCGCCGGATCGCGCGCATCGAGCGCGGACCCGCGGCAGACCCGGAAGTTGGCCACGTCCGCCGGCAGCTGTCTGGCCGCCTGCAGATCGGCCGCGAGGTCGGCGGGTGAGGGCGGCGCGGGCGCCGGCGCGATCGAGGCGCTGGCGGGCGCCGTGGACGCCGCGGGTGTCCTGCCCGTGCAGCCGGCCAGCCCACCGGCGGCCGCGATCGAAAGCAAGACGACCCGCATCGGCGTTCTCCGGATTTCCGGCAGCATAGCTTGGCGTGGCCGGCGCGGGGAGGGCTGGCGACGGCCTCAGCCCGCCAGGGCGCCCAGGCCGCGGCTCAGGTCCTCGATCAGGTCGCCCGGGTCCTCCAGGCCGATGTTCAGCCGCAGCACCGGCCCGTCGTAGGCCTTGCGGAACCGGCGGTGGACCAGCTGATGATCGCAGTCGAGCGCCAGGCTCTCGAAGCCGCCCCAGGAGAACCCGAGGCCGAACAGCTTCAGGGCGTCCAGCAGGGCGTGCACCCTGGCCTCGGCGACCGGCTGCAGCACGACGCCGAACAGGCCCGCGGCCCCGCTGTAGTCGCGCTTCCAGAGCTCATGGTCGGGCGCGCCGGGAAGCGCCGGGTGCAGCACCTGCAGCACCTGCGGCTGGCGGCTGAGCCACTCGGCCACGATCAGGCTGCTGGCGCCGTGGCGCGCCATGCGGGTCGGCAGGGTGCGAAGCCCGCGCAGCATCTGGTAGGCGTCTTCCGGCGCCACCGCCCAGCCGAAGTCCCAGATGGCGTGGTCCAGCGCCGAACAGAGCGCCGGATCGCTGGCCGCGGCCGAGCCCATGAACACGTCCGAATGGCCGCCGACGTACTTGGTCAGCGCCTGGACGCTGATGTCGACCCCGTGCGCCAGCGGCTTGAACAGCAGGCCGGCGCCCCAGGTGTTGTCGATCAGGGTCAGCGCGCCGCGGGCCCTGGCCGCCGCCGCGACGGCGCGGACGTCGTGCATCTCGAAGGTCAGCGAACCGGGGCTCTCCAGCATCACCAGCCGGGTCGCCGCCGACCAGGGCAGGGCGTCCGGCGCCGTGCGCGGCTCGAAATAGCGCACCTGCACGCCGTACCGGGTCAGCACGTTGTCGCAGAACCGGCGGGTCGGCTTGTAGGCGGTGTCGGTGACCAGCACCTCGTCGCCGGCCTTGAGCACGGCCAGCAGGGCGCCGGTGACGGCGGCAAGGCCCGAGGGGAACAGGCGCACGGCCTGCGCGCCCTCCAGCTCGGCCAGGGCGTCCATCAGGGCATTCTGCGCCGCCAGCCCGCCGCGGCCGTAGGTGGTCTGGCGCTCGTCGTAGAGCGAGGCCGCATCGGGCAGCAGCACCGTCGAGCCCTTCTGGATCGGCGGGCCGACGGTCTTGGCCAGCCGGCCGTGCGAGCGCATGCCGGCCCGGATCAGCCGGGTCTCGTCACGGCCGCCGGTCATCCGCGCTTCGCCTCCAGCGGCAGGACCTCGCTCATGCCGGCCCCGTCACCACAGGCGTGTCCTCCCGGCCGCCCCATTCGGTCCAGGAGCCGTCGTACACCGCCACGTCCTCGCGGCCGATGCGGGCCAGGCCGAGCGCCAGCACGCAGGCGGTGATCCCCGAGCCGCAGGAGGTGGTGATCGGCCCCTTCAGGTCGACGCCGGCCGCTTCGAAGGCGGCGGTGATCGCCGCCGGCTCGGCCAGGGTCCCGTCGGCCGTCACCAGGGCGGCGAACGGCACGTTGCGCGCGCCCGGCATATGGCCGCTGCGCAGGCCCTCGCGAGGCTCCGGCGTCTCGCCGGTGAAGCGCGCGGCCGGCCGGGCGTCGACCACCTGGCCGTCGCCGGCCTGGAGCGTGGCCTTCACCTGGGCGACATCGCGCACCAGCGCCGGCCGCGGATGCGCCTTGAACTCGCCGTGCGGCGGCGGCTCGGGCCAGCCCGTCTCGACGGGGCGACCGTCCGCCAGCCAGGCCTTCAGCCCGCCGTCCAGCACGAACACCCGATCGTGGCCCATCTGGCGGAACGTCCACCACACCCGCGGCGCCGACATGATGCCGACGCTGTCGTAGACCACGATCGTGGACGTCGGCTCGACGCCCAGCCGCCGGGCCGCGGTGGCGAACTCGTGCGGCGAGGGGAGCATGTGCGGCAGTCCCGTCGCATGGTCGGCGATGGCGTCGATGTCGAAGAACCGGGCGCCCGGAATGTGCTGCTCGGCAAACTCCTTGGCCGGATCGCGACCCGCCTGCGGCATTTGCCAGCTGCCGTCCAGGATCACCAGGTCGGGATCGGCCAGGTGCTCGGCGAGCCAGGCGGGAGAGACCAGAGGGTTCATGTGAGCCAAGGCGGGGTCGGCAGACCCCGCTCCTTCAGGAAGTCCGGGTTGAACAGCTTGCTCTGATAGCGCGAGCCGTGGTCGCAGAGGATGGTCACGATGGTGTGGCCGGGGCCGAGGTCGCGCGCCATGCGGACCGCGCCGGCGACGTTGATGCCCGTCGAGCCGCCCATCACCAGGCCTTCGTGCTGCGCCAGGTCGTAGACCTGCTCCAGCATCTCGGCGTCGGAAATGCGGTAGGGGTGGTCGACGGTCAGGCCCTCCAGGTTGGCGGTGATGCGGCCCTGGCCGATGCCCTCGCTGATCGAGGTCCCCTCGGACTTCAGCTCGCCATGCGCATAGTAGTCGTACAGCGCCGCGCCATAGGGATCGGCCAGGCCGATGGCGACGTCCGCACGGCGCTGGCGCAAGGCCATGGCCACGCCCGCCAGGGTGCCGCCGGAGCCGACCGCGCAAATGAAGCCATCCACCTTGCCGGCGGTCTGCTCCCAAATTTCCGGGCCGGTGCCTTCCACGTGCGCCTGGCGGTTGGCGACGTTGTCGAACTGGTTGGCCCAGATCGCGCCGGCCGGCTCGCTGGCGGCCAGCTCCTCGGCCAGACGCCCCGAATACTTCACGTAGTTCATCGGGTTGGCGTAGGGGACCGCATCCACCTCCACCAGCTCGGCGCCGGCCAGGCGGATGGCGTCCTTCTTCTCCTGGCTCTGGGTGCGGGGAATGACGATCGTGGTGCGATAGCCCAGCGCCGTGCCGACCATGGCCAGGCCGATGCCGGTGTTGCCGGCCGTGCCCTCGACGATCCGCCCGCCAGGGCGCAGCTGGCCGCGGCGCTCGGCGTCGCGGATGATCCACAGGGCCGCCCGGTCCTTGACCGACTGGCCCGGGTTCATGAACTCGGCCTTGGCCAGGATTTCGCAGCCGGTGGCGTCGCTGGCGCGGTTCAGGCGGATCAGCGGCGTGTTGCCGATCGCGTCGAGGACACTCTTGGAGACGGGGTCTGTGCGCGCGGGACTGGCCATGGCCCCTAAATCGCGGGGTCCGGCGAGGGGCGCAAGGGGCAAGCCTGTCAGAAAAGCTCAGCTTCGGCTCAGGCTCAGTTGCACCACATTGGTCCGCTCGGTGCGGAACCCCGCCTCGCAATAGCTGAGGTAGAAGCGCCAGAGCCGGCGGAAGCGTTCGTCGAAGCCCTGGCCCTTGATGTCGTCCCAGGCCGCCTCGAACCGCCGCGCCCACTCCGCCAGGGTGTCGGCATAGTTCTGGCCGAACCGGACCACGCTTTTCCACTCCAGGCCGGCGCGCTCGACCTCCTCGTGCAGCCGCGCCTCGCTCGGCAGCATCCCGCCCGGGAAGATGTACTTCTGGATGAAGTCGGCGCGGCTGCGGTAACCGGCGAACAGCTCGTCGCGAATGGTGATGATCTGCAGGCCGGCGCGGCCGCCGGGGGAGAGCACGTCGCGCACCTTGCCGAAATAGGCCGGCCAGTATTCCTCGCCGACCGCCTCGAACATCTCGATGGAGGCGACGCGGTCGTACTGGCCCTCCACGTCGCGATAGTCGATCAGCCGGATGTCGGCCTTTTCCGCCAGCCCCTGGTCGAACAGGCGCTTGCGCGCGAACTCGTACTGCGCCGGCGAGATGGTGACGCCGGTGACCCGCGCGCCGACCTCCTTGGCCGCGAACTCGGCGAAGCCGCCCCAGCCGCAGCCGATCTCCAGCACGGTGTGCTCGGCGCGCAGGTCGATCTGGCGCGCCAGGCTGGCGTACTTGTTGCGCTGTGCTTCCGACAGGGTCTGGCCGGGCCGCTCATAGCGGGCGGACGAATAGGTCATGCTGGGATCCAGCCAGCGCGAATAGAAGGCGTTGCCCAGGTCGTAGTGGGCCTGGATGTTGCGGCGCGCGCCCTTGCGGCTGTTGCGATGGAACAGCAGCGAGACGAAGTTCGCCGCCCGCAGCACCGGATTGCCGTCCATCAGGCGCTGCAGCCGGTCCAGGTTGGCGGTGAAGGCCTCCAGCAGGGCGGATAGGTCGGGCGTGTCCCACTCGCCGGCCATGAAGCCTTCGCCGAAGCCGATGTCGCCCGAGCCCAGAACCCGGGCCACGAAGTGGAAATCCCGCACGATCAGTCGTCCATCGGGCCCTGGCTCGGTTCCCTGGATGAAGATCTCGCGGCCCGACGGCAAGACGAACGTCAGCCTTCCGAATTGCCAATTCTGAGAAGCGATCGCAACGACGCTCCGAAAGGCTGCCGGCGCCTTTCGCAGCTCCGGGTCGCCGGGTCCGATACGCGCATCGGCGGAGATGTCTGCGGTTGCATCAGTCGCACGCGTCATGGGCGTCACGCTCTTCTGCTCTACGAGCACTATAACATTGATATTTGAGCTCGATAATCACTCCGCAAGCGCCTGATAGGCCTGCAGCGCGCGCTCGCGCGCCCTGGCGTGGCCGACGATGGGCTTGGGATAGGTCTGGCCCAGGGCGACGCCCGCGGCGCGCAACAGGGCGGGGTCGGCGGTCCACGGCTGGTGGATCAGCTTCGCCGGCAGCTTCGCCAGTTCCGGGACCCAGCGGCGCACATAGGCCCCGTCGGCGTCGAACCGCTCACCCTGCAGGATCGGGTTGAAGATGCGGAAGAACGGGGCGGCGTCCGCCCCGCTGCCCGCGACCCACTGCCAGTTGCAGACATTGTTGGCCAGGTCGGCGTCCACCAGGGTGTCCCAGAACCAGGCCTCGCCCTCGCGCCAGTCGATCAGCAGGTGCTTGACCAGGAACGAGGCGACGATCATGCGCACCCGGTTGTGCATCCAGCCCGTGGTCCACAGCTCGCGCAGGCCGGCGTCGACGATCGGATAGCCGGTCTGCCCGCGGCGCCAGGCCTCCAGCGCCTCGGCGTCCTGGCGCCAGGGGAAGCCGTCGAAGCCGCCAGCGAAGTTCTCGGTCTCGATGCGGGGGTTGTGGAACAGCAGGTGGTGGTTGAACTCGCGCCAGCCCAGCTCGCGCAGGAAGGCCTCCGCCTGGTCCTCGCTCAGCGCATCGCGCGCCACCGCCGCCTGGACCGCGACCCAGACCTGCCGCGGGCCGATCTCGCCGAAGTGCAGGTGCGCGGACAGGCGCGAGATCGCCGCCCGGGCCGGGAAGTCCCGGCCCTCGGCATAGTCGCGCGCCGGGCCGTCCAGGAAGGCGTCCAGCCGCCGGCGTGCGCCGGCCTCGCCGGGGGTCCAGTCGCCGAACCCGCCGCTCCAGTCGGGCTTGCGCGGATGCAGGCGCCAGGACGCCAGGCGGCGCGTCGGCGGCCAGTCGTCCGGCGTCGCCAGCCGGCGGGGGCGCGGCGAAGGCTCGGGCTGGTCGATCATCGCCCGGGCCGCGCGCCAGTAGGGGGTGAACACCTTGAAGGGGCCGCCGGCGCCCGTCTTGACCTGCCAGGGTTCGTTCAGCAGGCCGGCGTTGAAGCTCTCGCACGCCAGGCCGTCGTCGCGCAGCGCCGCCTTCACCGCCGTGTCCCGCGCCACCCCGGCGCCGTCGTACACGCGGTTCCAGAACACGGCCTCAGCGCCCGTCTCCCGCGCCAGCCGGCGCAGCACCGTCTGCGCCTCGCCCCGGCGCAGCACCAGCCGCGAGCCGAGGCGCTTGAGGTCTTCGGCCAGCGCCGCCAGCGACTTGTCCAGCCACCAGCGCGAGGCGGCGCCCATCGCGCGCAGGCCCGGGGTTTCATCGAGGACATAGAGGGGAACCACCGGCCGGCCCGTGGCGTGCGCGGCGGCCAGGGCCGGGTTGTCGGTCAGCCTGAGATCCTGCCGGAACCAGACGATCGCCGGCGCCTCTGTTCCCATGCCTTGCGCCCCCGCCAACGCCAACACCTTGCGCCGCAACGGCCAGGCGGTCACTTGTACGGCCGCGCGCAGCGCCTGGATCAGGAGCGTACCGACATGCAGCCAAGTTCCGTGGTCGAGGTCAGGGCCGGCGCCGGCCACGCCGTGCGCATCGGCAACGCCGAGCGGCTCTCCCTGATTGCCGGGCCCTGCCAGCTGGAAAGCCGCCAGCACGCCCTGGAGACCGCCCACGCCCTGGCCGAGATCGCCCGGCGGCTGGACGTCGGGCTGATCTACAAGACCTCGTTCGACAAGGCCAACCGCACCTCGGCCGCCGCGGCGCGCGGCGTCGGCCTGGACGAGGCGCTGCCCATCTTCGCCGAGATCCGCGAGGTGACGGGCCTGCCGGTGCTGACCGACGTGCACGAGATCGACCAGTGCGCCCGCGCGGCCCAGGCGGCCGACGTGCTGCAGATCCCGGCCTTCCTCAGCCGGCAGACCGACCTGATCGTCGCCGCCGCGCAGACCGGCCGGGCGCTGAACATCAAGAAGGGCCAGTTCCTGGCGCCCTGGGACATGCGCAACGTCGTCGACAAGGCTCTGCAGGCCGGCAATCCGAACGTGATGGCCTGCGAGCGGGGGGTCTCGTTCGGCTACAACACCCTGGTCTCGGACATGCGGGCCTTGCCGATCCTGGCGGCGATCGGCTGCCCCGTGGTGTTCGACGCCACCCATTCGGTGCAGCAGCCGGGCGGGCAGGGGACCAGCTCGGGCGGCCAGCGCCAGTTCGTGCCGGTGCTGGCGCGCGCCGCGGTGGCCGTGGGCGTGGCGGCGGTGTTCATCGAGACCCATCCGGACCCGGACCACGCCCCCTCCGACGGACCGAACATGGTGCCGCTGAACGCCTTCGAGGCCCTGGCGGCGGAGCTGCTGGAATTCGACGCCCTGGCCAAGCGCCGGCCGCTCGCCGCCGGTTGACCGCACCGCCCAAGCGAGCGCAGACCCTGGCCATGGACCTCTCCAGTCTCCAGCCCCTGCTGGCCGCGGTCGCCGGCGTCCGGGTCGTCACCGTCGGCGACGTGATGGTGGACCGCTTCGTCTATGGCGACGTCACCCGGGTTTCGCCCGAGGCGCCGATCCCGATCATGGCTCGCCAGAGCGAGGCCCTGATGCTGGGCGCGGCCGGCAACGTGGCGCGCAATGTCGCCGCGCTCGGCGGCCTGGCGGCCCTGGTGGGGGTGATCGGCGACGACGAGCCGGCGCGCGACGCCCTGCGCCTGGTGGGCCAGGAGGGCGGTGTCGAGGGCTTCCTGATCCGCGACGACGGCCGGCCCACCACCCTGAAGACCCGCTTCGTCTCGCAGGGTCAGCAACTGCTGCGCGTCGACCTGGAGCAGACCCACCCCGTCGCCGATGAGGTCGAGCGGCGGCTGGTCCGCACCCTGCATGACGCCGCGCGGGGCGCCGGCGCGATCCTCTTGTCCGACTACGGCAAGGGGGTCGCCTCGCCCACGGTGATCGAGGCCTGCCTGGCCGCCGCCGCCGCCAACGGCGCGGTGCTGATCGTCGATTCAAAGGCCCGCAGCTTCCGCCGCTATGGCGCCGTCGACCTGATCAAGCCCAACGCCGCCGAGCTGGCCTACGCCACCGAGCTGCCGGCCGAGACCGACGCCGAGGTCGAGGCCGCCCTCGCCCGGGCGCTGCAGCTGACGGACAGTCGGGCGATCGTGGTCACCCGCGCCGCCAAGGGCATGTCGCTGGCCGTGCGCGGCCAGGCCGTGCGCCACTTCAGCCGACCGCCGCCGGAGGTGTTCGACACCTCGGGGGCCGGCGACACGGCGCTCGCCGCCCTGGGGCTGGCGCTGGCGGCCAAGGCGCCGGTCGATCAGGCGATCGAATTCGCCCTGCTGGCCTCCAGCGTGGTCGTTGAGAAGGCCGGCACCGCCACCGCCAGCCCCGAGGAGCTGATCGAGGCCGAGCTGGCCGCCGCCCTGGCGCCCTCCGAGGCCAAGGTGGTCACGCCCGAACGCATGGCGCGCCAGGTCGCCCGCTGGCGTGAGCGCGGGCTGAAGATCGGCTTCACCAACGGCTGCTTCGACATCCTCCATCCGGGGCATGTGGCCTATCTGGCGCAGGCCCGGTCCTGGTGCGACCGGCTGATCGTCGGGCTCAACACCGACCGGTCGGTGCGCGCGCTGAAGGGGGAGGGGCGTCCGGTGAACGACCTGGAGGCCCGCGCCCTGGTGCTGGCCGGCCTGGCGTCGGTGGATCTGGTGGCGCCGTTCGACGACGACACGCCCATCGCCCTGATCCGTGCGGCGCGGCCGGACGTGCTGATCAAGGGCGCCGACTATGCCGTGGAGGAGGTGGTCGGCCACGACCTGGTGGCCTCCTGGGGCGGCGAGGTGCGGCTGGCGACACTGGTCGGCGGCCACTCCACCACCTCGACCCTGCGCAAGCTGGCGGGCGAGCGATGAGCCGGCGGGTGGTGCTGGTCACCGGCGGGGCGGGCTTCATCGGCTCCAACATCGCCGGGCGCTTCGCCGCCGATCCGGACGTGGACGTGGTGGTCTGCGACCGGCTGCGCGAGGCCGACCTAGGCAAGTGGCGCAACCTCGCGCCGCATCCGATCGCCGACTTCATCGCCCCCGAGGCGCTGCAGGACTGGCTGGCGTTCCGCGGCCAGGCGGTGAAGCTGGTCGTGCACATGGGCGCGGTCTCGTCGACCACCGAGCCCGACGCCGACAAGGTGATCCACAGCAACTTCAGCCTGTCGCGCGACCTGTTCCGCTGGTGCGCAGAGAACGGCCGCCGGTTCATCTACGCCTCCTCGGCGGCGACCTACGGCGACGGCGCCCTGGGCTTCGACGACGACAACGGCTACGCGGCCTTGTCCGCCCTGCGGCCGCTCAATGTCTACGGCTGGTCCAAGGCCCTGTTCGACCTGTTCGCGGTGCGCGAGGCCGCGCGCCAGGCCGCGCCGCCGCAATGGGTCGGGCTGAAGTTCTTCAACGTCTACGGGCCCAACGAGGAGCACAAGGGGCCGATGCGCTCGGTGGTCTCGCAGATCTGGCCCGACGTCGTCGCCGGCCGGACGGTGAAGCTGTTCCGCTCGCACCACCCCGGCTACGCCGACGGCGGCCAGCTGCGCGACTTCGTCTACGTTCGCGATGTGGTCGACGTGGTCGACTGGCTGGCCCGGTCCGAAAGAATGAGCGGCATCTTCAACCTGGGCTCCGGCCGGGCCCGATCGTTTGCCGACCTCGCCGGCGCGGTGTTCGCGGCGGCCGGGCGCGACCCGGACATCGAATACGTCGACATGCCCCCGGCCCTGCAGGGGCGCTACCAGTACTTCACCGAGGCCCGGATGGATCGGCTGCGCGCCGCCGGCTACACCGCCGCCTTCACCGGGCTGGAGAAGGGGATCGCCGACTACGCCGCGCGCGATCTTGCCCTTCGCCACCCCCCGCTCGGCTAGCGGCGATGCCCGCGACAGCCGCCCCTGGCGTCCAGGCGGTGATCGCCGGCGGCGGTCCGGCGGGGATGATGGCCGGCTACATCCTGGCGCGGGCCGGGGTGCGGGTGATGGTGCTTGAGAAGCACGGCGATTTCCTGCGAGATTTCAGGGGGGATACGGTCCACCCCTCAACCATGGAGGCGATGTGGGAGCTGGGGCTGCTGGACCGCTTCCTGCAGTGTCCGCACGACCGCATCGAGCAGCTGAGCGGTCAGGTCGGGCCCGATCTGGTGCACATGGCCGACCTGCGCCACCTGCCGACCCACGCCCGGTTCGTCGCCCTGATGCCGCAGTGGGACTTCCTCAATTTCCTTTCGCGGGAAGGCGCCCGGTTCCCGGAATTCGACGTGCGGATGCGCACCGAGGCCACCGACCTGATCGTCGAGGGCGAGCGGGTGGTCGGCGTCCGCGCCACCGGGCCGGAAGGCGTGATGGAGATCCGCGCCGAGGTGGTGATCGCCGCCGACGGCCGCACCTCCGCGCTGCGCGACAAGGCGGGCCTGGCCGTGCACGACCTGGGCGCGCCGATGGATGTGCTGTGGATGCGCCTGCCCCGCCGGCCAGGCGACGAGGAGATGCCGCTGGGGCGCATCACCGCCGGCCTGGTGTTCGTGGCGATCCCGCGCGGCGACTATTTCCAGTGCGGCTACGTGGTGGCCAAGGGCGGCTACGACCACATCCGGGCCCAGGGCCTGGCGGCGCTGAAGGCCTCGATCGCGGCGGCCAGCCCCGGCTTCGCCGACCGGGTCGACACCCTGCGGGACTGGGACCAGATCAAGCTGCTGAGCGTCTCCGTCGACCGGCTGAAGACCTGGGCGCGGCCGGGCCTGCTGTGCATCGGCGACGCCGCCCACGCCATGTCGCCGATCGGCGGCGTCGGCATCAACCTGGCGATCCAGGACGCCGTGGCGGCCGCCAACGCCCTGGCCGGACCATTGCGCGAGGGAACCCTGAGCTTCCACGATCTGCAGGCGGTGCAGGGCGTGCGCGAGCGGCCGACCGCCCAGATGCAGGCGCTGCAACTGTTCATCCAGCAGCGGGTGATCGGCCGGGCGCTGAAGGCGCGGGGCGGGGTGCGTGCGCCCTGGCCGGCGAAACTGTTCAACGCGCTGCCGTGGCTGAGGCGCATCCCCGCGCGGGTGATCGGCATGGGCTTCCGGATGGAGCACGTGCGCACCCCCGACGCCCACGCCCGCTGATGTCCCGCGGACGCCTCGCCAGGCGCGCCCGGCTCTGGCTGGGCCTTCTCGTCGGCCTCGTGGTCAGCCTGACCGTCGCCGCGTTCCTGATCTGGCGCGACGACATCCTGCAGGCCCTGCTGGACCCGCAGATTCCCTACGCCGTCTACACCCCGCCGCCGGCCCCGGACTACGCCCGCTCCGACGCCTGGGTGCTGCCGCCCCCCTGGATGACCCGCCCGGCGCCGGCCCAGCCGGGCCAGGCGGAGGTGTTCTTCATCCACCCCACCACCTTCGACGGCGGCCGGGACTGGAACGGGCCGATCCATGACAAGGGCGCCAGCGCCGAGCTGAACCGCATCATGATGCCCAACTACGCCGCGCCGTTCGCCGACGCCGGCCCGGTGATCGCCCCCCGCTACCGGCAGGCCAGCCTCTATACCTCCCTGACCCTGTGGGTGGACGCCCTGGAGGCGCGGCGCTTCGCCTATGGCGACGTGCTGCAGGCGTTCCGCGCCTATCTGCGCCACGCCGACCCGGACCGGCCGCTGGTGCTGGTGGGGGTGGAGCAGGGGGGCGCCCTGGCCGCCCGTCTGCTGCGCGAGGAGATCGTCCCCGACCCGGGGCTGCGCCGGCGGCTGGCCGCGGCCTATCTCATCGAGACCATCGCGCCCGCCGACGAGTACGGCCCCGGCGCCCCGGTTCCCGCCTGCGCCGCGCGCAACCAGGCCGGCTGCGTGCTCGCCTGGACCTCGGTGCGCTGGAGCGATCTGATCGGCGCGCGGCGCATCCTCAGCCGCTCGGTGGTGTGGAACGCCAAGGACCAGCTGGTCGGCCTGGCGCCGCGCGCGCCGCTGTGCGTCAACCCGCTGCTCGGCGCGGCCACCGACGTGGCGGCGCCGGAGCGGCTGAACCTGGGGGCGGTCAACGCCACGGGGCTGGAATGGGGGGCCAAGCCCGGCTTCCTGGTGCGCCAGGTGGGCGCGCAATGCAGCGAGGGCCTGCTGCGTTACACCAAGCCGCGGTCCGACAGCCTGCGCCCCTGGGGCAGCTGGGCGATCCGGCACAAAGCGCCTGGATTCAATCTGTTCTATGCTGATCTTCAGGCGGATGTGGCCGCCCGCCTGGCCGCCTGGCAGGCGTCTAACCCGCCTCGCTCAGCCCTGCCGGCCGCCAGTCGAACAGTTCCTGCAGCACCCGCACCGCCTGTCCCCGCGGGGAGGTGAGCCCGGGGTCCCGCGCCAGGATCAGGCGGGCGTCGTCGGCGGCCACGGCGATCAGGTCGCGGTGGGCGGCGGCGTCGGCCAGGCGATAGGCGGGAAAGCCGCTCTGCTTCAGCCCCAGCGGGTCGCCGCCGCCACGCAGCTCCAGGTCCTTCTCGGCGATCTCGAAGCCGTCGTCGGTGCGGCGCAGGATGTCGAGCCGGCGGGTGGCGATCTCCGACAGCGGCGGGTCGTACAGCAGCACGCAGCTGCTCTCCGCCGCCCCGCGACCCACCCGACCGCGCAGCTGGTGCAGTTGCGCCAGGCCGAAACGCTCGGCCTGTTCGATGATCATGATGCTGGCGTTGGGCACGTTGACCCCCACCTCGACCACCGTGGTCGCCACCAGCACCGACAGCCGGTTCTCGGCGAAGTCGGCCATCACCGCATCCTTCTGCGGCCCGGTCAGCTTGCCGTGGATCAGGCCCACGCGGGTCCCGAACACCTTGGCCAGGGCCGCCGCCCGCGCCTCGGCCGCGGCCAGGTCGACGGTCTCGGATTCCGACACCAGCGGGCAGATCCAGAACGCCTGCGCCCCGCCCGACACCGCCTGGCTGAGGCGCCGCACGATCTCCGGCAGGCGCGACATCGGCGAGGCGCGGGTGGCCACCGGCTTGCGGCCGGGCGGCTTCTCGTCCAGGCGCGAGACGTCCAGGTCGCCGAACACGGTCAGTTCCAGGGTGCGCGGGATCGGTGTCGCCGACATCGCCAGCAGGTGGGTGGACTCGCCCTTTGCCTGCAGCCGCGAACGCTCGCCCACGCCGAAGCGGTGCTGTTCGTCGATCACCGTCAGGGCCAGGGCGCTGAAGACCACGTCGTCCTGGAACAGGGCGTGCGTGCCCACGGCCACGGCGGCGGAGCCGTCGGCCAGCAGCCCCAGCTTCTCGGCCCGCGCCGCGCCCTTGTCGCGCCCGGTCAGCAGCACGGCGCGCACGCCCTCCGCGGCCAGGGGCGCCTGCAGGGTCTCGAAATGCTGGCGGGCCAGGATCTCGGTCGGGGCCATCAGGGCCGACTGCAGACCTGCCGCCGCGGCGTCGGCCATGGCCAGCATCGCCACCACCGTCTTGCCCGAGCCGACATCGCCCTGGATCAGCCGGGTCATGCGCTGGCCGGCCTTCAGGTCGCCCCGGATCTCGCTGAGCGCCCGCACCTGGGCGCCGGTCAGGCGGAAGGGAAGCGCACCCTCCACCCGGTCGGCCAGGGCGCTGGGCTCGATGGCGGCGGCGGGCTGGATGCGCCGCTCGCGCTTGCGTTGGGCCAGCGCCAGCTGGTGCGCCAGCAGCTCGTCGAAGGCCAGGCGCCGGCGGGCCGGGGCCTCGGGCAGCAGGTCCTGCTGGCCGACCGGGTTGTGCAGGGTCTCGAGGGCGGCGCGCCAGGCGGGCCACCGCTGGCGCTCCAGCCAGGCCGGATCCTGCCATTCCGGCATCGCCGGCGCCCGCTCAAGCGCCTCCAGCGCGAAGCGGCGGATGCTGCGCGAGGGCAGGCCCTGGGTGGCCGGGTACACCGCCTCGCTCTGCGGGATGTCGCCGGCGCGCGCGGCGGGCAGCATGTAGTCCGGGTGGACGATCTGCAGGCCGAAGTCGGTGCGCTCCACCTTGCCGCTGACGGCCAGGGCGGTCCCGGAGGGATAGCGCTGCTCCAGGTGCGGTCCATGGCCCTTGAACCAGACCAGGTTGATGAACCCCGTGTCGTCCCGGCAGCGGATCTTCCACGGCAGGTTGGCCCGCCCCGGCCGCTGATGATCGTTGACCACTAGCAGCAGGATCTGGGTCTCCCCGTCCTGGGCGTCCGCCACCGTGGTCTGGCGCCGGCGCACCAGGTTGGCCGGAGCGGTGAACAGCACGTCGCGCACCAGCGCGCCGCCCACCACGCGCTCCAGCAGCGGCGCGGTGCGCGAGGCGACGCCCTTCAGCGTCGTCACCGGCGCGAACAGCGGAAAGAGAATCTCGGGACGCATCGTGAACAGAATAGTGGGCCGGGCCGGTCCATGCTGCAAATCAAGCGCCGCCTCAGGGGGTCTGTTGGCCGGGGCGGCCAATGACTACATGAGGGGCCATGGGAGGTTCCCGATGACTCGTTCCTACAAGCGTTGGGCCGCGGCCCTGGGCCTGGCCCTGGTGCTGGGCGGCCTGATGGCCGATCCGGCCGACGCCCGCCGTGGCGGCAGCTTCGGCTCGCGCGGCGCGCGCACCTACAGCGCCCCACGCTCCAGCTACATGTCCCCCAGCGCCCCCGGTCCGGTGCAGCGCTCGATGACCTCGCCGTCGCAGTACCCCGGCGCGCCGTCCTATGCGCCGAGCTATTCGCCCGGCTTCAACAACGGCTATCGCCGGCCCGGCTTCTGGGGCGGCTTCGGCGGCGGCTTCCTGGGCGGCCTGATCGGCGGCGGCCTGATCGGCGGTCTGATGGGCCACGGCTGGGGCGGCGGTTGGGGCGGCGCCGGCGGCGGCGGCGGCCTGACCATCCTGATCCAGCTGCTGATCCTGGGCGGCATCGCCTGGTTCGCGTTCAGCCTGTTCCGCCGGCGCGGGCCGGCCTTCGCGGGCGGCAGCGGCTGGTCGAACCAGCAACCGCCGATGACCCAGCAGATGTTCGGCGGCCAGGCCTTCGGCGGCTTTGGCGCGCCGCAACCCGCGGCCGGCGGAGGGCCGGCGCTGGAAATCCCCATCACCCAGATGGACCGCGACGCCTTCGAGCGCCTGCTGCTGGAGATCCAGGACGCCTTCGGCCACGAGGACTACGGCCGCCTGCGCGACCGCACCACGCCCGAGGTGATGTCGTTCCTGGCCGAGGAGCTCAGCCAGAACGCCACGCACAACCGGCGCAACGACGTCACCGCCGTGCGGCTGGTGCAGGCCGACGTCACCGAGGCCTGGCGCGAAGGGCCGGTGGACTACGCCACCGCGGCGCTGCGCTACCAGAGCATCGACGTCATGCGCGACCGGGGCACCGGCGCCGTGATCGAAGGCGATCCGAACCGGCCCACCGAGACGGTGGAGTTCTGGACCTTCGCCCGCGAGAACGGCGGGGCCTGGAAACTCTCGGCGATCCAGGAGACTTGATAGCCTCGGAAGGACGGCTGCTGACAGGCGACGCTGGCGTTCGCCTGTCAGGAAGCCTATATGGCGCGCCTCCATGGACGAGACGAGACTGAACAGGGCCAGGTTCCGCGCCTGGCGTCGCGGGTTTCGGGAAGCGGACCTCATTCTGGGGCCGTTCGCGGATTTGCACGCCCCGGGCTTCTCCGAAGAGGAGATGGCCGCCTTCGAGACCCTGCTCGACCAGCCCGACCACGACCTCTACGCCTGGATCACCGGCTCGGCGGAGACGCCGCCGGAACACGAGCATGACGTGATGCGCCGCCTGAAGGCGTTCGACCCTTCCAGACCGGCGGGCAAGCCCACGGGCGACGGCCGGACGTGAGCACGGAGACGCTTTCTCCCGCGCCCGACCTGAAGCGGCTGGCCAAGGCGCCGGGACGGCTGGTGCTCAGCGGCGCGCCCGAGGGCTATGACGCCCTGGCCATGGGCGACATGCTGCGCGCCCGCGGCGGCGTGGCCCTGTTCGTGGCCCGCGACGGCTCGCGCGCCTCGGCCTTCACCGACGCGATAGGCTTTTTCACGCCGGAGACCGAGGTCGTGCAGTTCCCGGCCTGGGACTGCCTGCCGTACGACCGCGTGGGCCCGTCCAGCGGCGTCTCCGCCCAGCGGATGGCCGCGCTCACCCGCCTGGCGAAGGGCGCCAGCGGCAAGACCCCGCTGCTGATCGTCACCACGGCGGCGGCCCTGCTGCAGCGGCTGCCGACCCGCGCCCTGGTCGGCCGCGCCGGCTATTCGGCGCATGTGGGCAACAGCGTCGATATCGCCGACATCGAGCGCTATTTCGCGGTCAACGGCTACCACCGCGCCTCCACCGTCTCGGACAAGGGCGAGTTCGCCATCCGCGGCGGGGTGATCGACGTGTTCCCGCCCGGCGCCGACGAGCCGGTGCGGCTGGACCTGTTCGGCGACACCCTGGAGTCGATCCGCGGCTTCGACCGCGAGACCCAGCGCTCGACCCGCCAGCTGTCGGCGGTCGACCTGCCGCCGGTCAGCGAGGCGCTGCTGGACGCCGACGCCATCTCGCGGTTCCGCACCGGCTATCTGACCGCCTTCGGGGCGCCGGGCGACGATCCGCTGTACGCCGCGGTCACCGAGGGCGTGCGCCGGGCCGGCCTGGAGCACTGGCTGCCGCTGTTCTACGAGCGGATGGAGACCCTGTTCGACTACCTGCCGGCCGAGGCGCTGATCGGGGTCGACCACCTGGCGGCCGAGGCCCGCGACGAGCGTCTGGCGATGATCGCCGACGCCTACGACGCCCGCGCCCAGGCCGACCGCAAGGCGCACTACCGGCCGATCGACCCCGACCTGCTGTACCTCTCCGCCCAGGAGTGGAACGCCGGCCTCGACCACTTCGCCACGCGGCAGTTCGAGCCGCTGCGCGGGGAGGGGGGCGAGCAGGTCGTCGACATGGGGGCCAAGCTGGGCCGCAGCTTCGCCGCCGAGCGGGCGCAGGACAGCGTCAACCTGTTCGAGGCCACCGCCGACCACGCCAAGCGCCTCGCCGCCGCCGGCAAGCGGGTGCTGTTCGCCTCGTGGTCGGAGGGCTCGTCCGAGCGCCTGGGCTCGATGCTGGCCGACCACGGCATGCGCGGCGTCGCCCTGGCGCCCTACTGGCAGGCGGCCAAGGCCGCCGATCCGAAGAAGCCGCAGCGCGCGGTGCTGCCGCTGGAGCACGGCTTCGAGACCGACAGCCTGGCGGTCATCTCCGAGACCGACATCCTCGGCGACCGGCTGGCGCGGCCGCGGCGCCGACGCCGGGCCAGCAACTTCCTGGCCGAGGCCGCCGCCCTGACCCCAGGCGACCTGGTGGTGCACATCGACCACGGCATCGGCCGCTACGCGGGCCTGAAGACGCTGGTGGTGCAGGATGCGCCGCACGACTGCCTGGAACTGCACTACGCCGCGGAGTCCAAGCTCTACCTGCCGGTCGAGAACATCGACCTGCTGACCCGCTATGGCTCCGAGAGCGAGGGCGTGCAGCTCGACAAGCTCGGCGGCGCCGCCTGGCAGGGTCGCAAGGCGCGCGCCAAGGAACGGCTGCGCGAAATGGCCGAGGGCCTGATCGCCATCGCCGCCGCCCGCGCCCTGAAGCACACCACCGAGGTCGACCCGCCGCAGGGCCTGTTCGACGAATTCTGCGCCCGCTTCCCGTACGAGGAGACGGACGACCAGCTGAACGCCATCGCCGACGTGCTGGAGGACCTGTCGCAGGGCAAGCCGATGGACCGGCTGATCTGCGGCGACGTCGGCTTCGGCAAGACCGAGGTCGCCCTGCGCGCCGCCTTCGTCATGGCCATGAGCGGGCGCCAGGTGGCGGTGATCTGTCCGACCACCCTGCTGGCGCGCCAGCACTACGCCACTTTCAAGGCCCGCTTCCAGGGCTGGCCGGTGCGCATCGGCCGCCTTTCGCGCCTGACCCCCAACGCCGAGGCCAACGAGACCCGCGAGGCCCTGAAGAAGGGCGAGATGGAGATCGTCGTCGGCACCCATGCGGTGCTGTCCAAGCAGGTCGGGTTCAAGGACCTGGGCATGGTGATCGTCGACGAGGAGCAGCACTTCGGCGTCAAGCACAAGGAGGCGCTGAAGGCCCTGCGCGCCGACGTGCACGTGATGACCCTGACGGCCACGCCGATCCCGCGCACCCTGCAGATGGCGCTGAGCGGCATCCGCGAGATGTCGATCATCGCCACGCCGCCGGTCGACCGCCTGGCCGTGCGCACCTACGTCACGCCCTGGGACCCGGTGACCCTGCGCGAGGCGCTGCTGCGCGAGAAGTATCGCGGCGGCCAGGCCTACTACGTCGCCCCGCGGATCTCCGACCTGCCGGACCTGGAGCAGTTCCTGCGCGAGCAGGTCCCCGAGGTGAAGTTCGTCGTCGGCCACGGCCAGATGGCGCCGACCCAGCTGGAAGACGTGATGAGCGCCTTCTACGAGGGACGCTACGACGTACTGCTGTCGACCACCATCGTCGAGTCGGGCCTGGACATCCCCACGGCCAACACCCTGATCGTGCACCGCGCCGACATGTTCGGCCTGGCCCAGCTGTACCAGCTGCGCGGCCGCGTGGGGCGCTCCAAGGCCCGCGCCTACGCCTATCTGACCACGCCGTTCGAGAAACCGATCACCCTGTCGGCCGAGCGCCGGCTACAGGTGCTGCAGTCGCTCGACAGCCTGGGCGCCGGCTTCCAGCTGGCCAGCCACGACCTGGACATCCGCGGCGGCGGCAACCTGCTGGGCGACGAGCAGTCGGGGCACATCAAGGAGATCGGCGTCGAGCTGTACCAGCAGATGCTGGAGGACGCGGTGGCCGAGCTGAAGGCCAGGGGCGGGCCGGAAGACCTGTCGCTGGACCGCGGCTGGTCGCCGGCGATCAACACCGGCGCCTCGGTGCTGATCCCCGAGGACTATGTGCCGGACCTGAACGTGCGCCTGTCGCTCTATCGGCGGATCTCCGAAGCCGAGAAGGCGGAGGACCGCGAAGCCCTGGCCGCCGAGCTGATCGACCGCTTCGGCCCGCTGCCGTCGGAAGCCGACCAGCTGCTCAAGGTGGTGGCGATCAAGGGCCTGTGCCGCGAGGCCAACGTGGCCAAGATCGACGTCGGGCCCAAGGGCGCGGTGGTCAGTTTCCGCAACGACCACTTCGCCAACCCGGCCGGGCTGATCCCGTTCATCCAGAAGAACCAGGTCGCCTGGCGCCTGCGGCCCGACCAGAAGGTGGTGGTCAAGGGCGAGTGGGACACCCCCAACCAGCGCCTCGCCGCCGCCGAGCGCATCCTCTCGGCCCTGGCCAAGGTAGCGAAGGGCTGAACCCTCCCTCCCCATTTTGGGGAGGGACAGATCGCGAAGCGATCAGGGTGGGGAAGTCAGACGCTTCCGCCAGACCCGATCTGTTCGCGATCCCGGCAGGTATTCCCCACCCTGGCGGCTTCGCCGTCTGTTCCTCCCCATGAAGGGGAGGGCGGCCCTACACCACGGGCGGCCCACCGCCGGCGCGGGCTTCGGCCAGCATGCGGCTGGCGCGCAGCCAGATCTCCAGCCGCTGCACCGACAGCATGAACATGGCCAGCACCAGCAGGCCGTCGGCGATCACCAGCGGGGGCAGGCCGATGTTCAGCCGCCCCTCGGCCGCCATCGAGCGCAGGCCCACGCGCGCCAGCAGCACCACCAGGATGAAGGCGATGCCCACCACGGAGGCGCGGGAGGTCATCTCGTGGGTCTGCGGGTCCAGGTCGATGCGGGTGAAACGTCCGCGCTGCCAGCCGATCGCGCCACCGATCACCGCGCCGGCCACCAGCACGCCGATCGCCAGCGGCGTCACCGGCGGCGGGGCCGCCGCCAGCAGGGCGACGAGGATCGCCACATAGACCAGCGGGATGATCCACAGGCCCTCGACCCGCAGCCGTCGGGGCCGCGCGTTGCGCACGAGGATCACCAGCGCCGCGATGGCGATGAGAACCAGAAGTTGCGGGGAATTGCCGCCCGAAGCCTGACCGAACATGACGCGCTCCGCAGCCCCGGGGGAAACCTAGCTGGCCTGCTTCTGCAGCGCCCGCGAGGCGGCGATCTCCAGCGTGCGCGCCGCGCTCTCGCCCGGCTGCAGCTCGGCCACGCCGATGTCGAACTCGGCCACGAACGGCGGGCGGTTGTCGCCGGCGTCGAAGGCCGTGCAGGCGATCACCGCCGCGATCCGCTCGCCGGCCGCCTTGGCGGCGGTCAGGCCCGTGGCGGGCAGGGCGAGGGCGAACAGTTCCGGTCCGAGCCGGGCGGCGGTGTCCTCCACCCGCACCAGCCGCCCGACCATCGAGCCGATCTGCGGGATGGCGCGGTCCAGCCAGCCGCCGGCGCGGGCCACGGTCACCTCGGGCTTCTCGGCGATCTTCAGCACGCACACCGACAGCGGGCGGTTGCGCGCCCGCGCCGCCTGCGCCAGGCGCACCAGGTGGGCGGCGAACAGGTCGCGGGTGAACAGGCCCGTGGCGGCGTCCATCAGGCCCGAGCTGCGGGCCCGCTCCAGGGCGATGCGGATGGCGTTCTGCCGCCGGTAGGCCCGCGCCAGCTCGACGATCCGCCGCGCGGTCTCGGTCTCAGGCGTGTCCGGCGAGGCCACGTCGGCGATGCCCTTGTTGTAGGCCTCCGCCGTGGTGACGTAGGAATCCGAGCGCTGGTAGAGCAGCGTCGGCAGGTGGAACAGCCGGGTGTTGCGGCGCATCCCCGCCGAGATCGACAGCGCCTCCTGCTGGTTCTCGCCGGCCCACAGGGCGACGGCGTCGAACGGCCGCTCGTGCAGATAGTCAAAGGCGGTATAGGCGGTGAAGGCGCCCACCACCTCGGCCCCGACCTCGGCCAGGGCGTTGCTGAGCGCCAGGAACTGCGGGGCCGGTTCGCCCACGGCCAGGACGCGGTAGGGACCGCCTTCCTCTTCCGGATGTTCCAGGCGCCGGCCGCGTTCGGCGAAGGTCTCGCGCCGCAGCTCGAATTCCTCTTCGGAGATCGCCAGCCGCACCAGCGACTCCAGCCGCAGCGCCGCCTGCGACGGGTGCAGCGGCGGGGCGAGGGTCAGGTCGAAGCCGGCGGCCTCGATGTCGGGCGAGGGGGTGGCGATGGCGATCACCGGCAGGCGCCGCGGCGCGCAGGCCGCCTTCAGCCGCCGCGCCATGGTCAGCGAGTCCTCGCCGCCGCCGATCACGTCGACGATGGCCGCCTCGATCTGCAGGTCCGCCAGGGCGGCCATGGCGGCATAGGGGCCGCGCGCGGTGATGGTGCGCCAGCCGAGCCGGTCCAGCCCCTCGGCGAGCGGGCCGGCGCGGGTGTCGTCCCGGGCGACGATCAGGATACGGGCGTTGATCGACAAGGGCTCCCCATGGACCTCACCGCCGTGGGCGGGCTAAGCCGTCGCCGGGCCAGAATCGGTTTCCCGTTCAGCATACCGGTTTCGGCCCCAACGCTCATAGGCCGACCCGGCGCGGAGGAAAACGATGGACCTGCCCCTGAAGCAACGTGTCGCGGTCGTGACCGGCGCCTCCAGCGGCCTGGGGCTGCATTTCGCCAAGGTGCTGGCCGCCCAGGGCGCGGCCGTGGCGCTGATGGCGCGGCGGGTCGAGCGGATGCAGGACGCCGTGGGCGAGATCCGCGCGGCGGGCGGACGGGCCGAGGCCTTCGCCCTGGATGTCGCCGACGTCGCCGCCATCGGCCCGGCGCTGGACCAGGCGCAGGCGGCCCTGGGGCCGCTGTCGATCATGATCAACAACGCCGGCGTCGGCGGCGAGGGCCTGGCGCTGGAGGTGTCGCAGGCGGTGTTCGACGACACCTTCGCGGTGAACGTCCGCGGGGTGCTGTTCGGCGCGCGCGAGGCGGCGCGGCGGATGCTGGACAACGGCGAGGCGGCCGCGGGCCATGCCCGGATCCTGAACATCGCCTCGATCGGCGCGCACAGCATCCTGCCGGGCCTGGCGATCTACTGCGCCTCCAAGGCGGCGGTGGCGCAGATGACCCGGGTGCTGGCCCGCGAGTGGGCGCGCCAGGACATCGCCGTCAACGCCTTGTGCCCCGGCTACATCGAGACCGAACTCAACGCCCACTGGTTCGCCAGCGAAGGCGGCCAGAAGCAGCTGAAGGGCTGGCCCCGCCGCCGCCTGATGGACGCCGAGGACCTCGACGCGGCCCTCTTGATGCTCACCGGCCCCGGCGCACGCCACATCACCGGCTCGGTGATCACCCTCGACGACGGACAGACGCTTTAGCGGATCGCCAGGCGTTCGTTGACGCCGGCTTGCCGGCCACGGCCTGCAGGCGCAAGCTCTGGCGCCGATGGAGCTCGATCCCCGCACCACGGCCCTGAAAGCCCGCCTCGACGCCTTTGCCGGGGCCGGCGCCACGCCCGTGCCGGTCCCGGCGAACCGGCCGACGCCTGCCCTGATGTACAAGGTGATGGGCAGGCTGTTCGCCATCCTGGCGGTGCGCGGCGAGCCCAGCGTGATCCTGAAGTGCGATCCGCACCTGGTGGAGATCCTGCGCGAACAATACGCCGGCGTCGGCCACCGATCGCACCTGGACCGGCGGTTCTGGATCTGCGTCACCCTGGGATCCGACGTGCCGGACGCCGAGGTCGAGCGGCTGGTCGCCCAGTCGTACGACCTCGTCCGCGCCGGCCTGACGCGCAAACAGAAGGCCGAGCTGGAGGCGTTGAGCTAGCGTGCTGCGCCGTTTCACTTTCCCCACTGGGGGAAGTACCCGCGAAGCGGGGGTAGGGGGCTCCAGCGGAGAGCCGACCCTTGCGGCTCGGCCGGCCGCGCTTGAGCCCCCATCCCGGCCTTCGGCCGTACTTCCCCCTGAGGGGGAAGAGAACGGAAGCCAGTCGGCCTAGCTCAGGAACGCCCGCACCTCGGCCAGGAAGGCGTCCAGGCGGTCGTGGTGCACCCAGTGGCCGGCGCCGTCGAAGGCCACCGCGCGGGCGTCCTTGAAATAGGCGATCTGGCCGTCGCGGATCGGGTCGGAGGCCCAGCTTTCCTTGCCGTTCACCAGCAGCACCGGGCAGTCGATGTTGCGCCACAGGTCGGCCAGTTCCTCGGGCCGGAAGTCCACCGGCGAGAACGAGCGGACGTAGTTGTCGAACTTCCAGCTGTAGCTGCCGTCCTCGTTCTGGGCGACGCCGTGCACGGTGAGATAGCGGGCCTGCTCGGGGGTGAGGTGCTTGTTCTCCCCCTGCATGCGGCCATAGGCCTCCTCGATCGAGGCGTAGCGGCGCGGGATGCGGCCGGCCAGCTGGCGGGTATCGCCGACCCACTGGCGGATGCGCTCGACCGCGGTGCGCTTGGCCCGCTCGGCCTGCTGGGCGGGGGAGGGGCCCAAACCCTCGATCGCCACCAGCTTCGAGACCGTCTCAGGGAAGGCGCCGGCGTAGCGCAGGGCGATCGAGCCGCCCAGCGAGTGGGCGATGATCGGCACCGGGCCCAGCTTCTGCTGATGGATCAGCTGGGCCAGGTCGTAGACGAACGCCTGCATGGAATAGTCGCCGCTGGGCGAATAGGCGCTGTCGCCATGGCCGCGCAGGTCCGGGGCGATGATGTGGAAGTCGTTGCGCAGGTCGCGCGCCACCCAGTCCCAGTTTCGGCAATGGTCGCGCCCGCCGT
This sequence comes from Caulobacter sp. KR2-114, assembly GCF_049446115.1. Lineage (NCBI taxonomy): Bacteria > Pseudomonadati > Pseudomonadota > Alphaproteobacteria > Caulobacterales > Caulobacteraceae > Caulobacter > Caulobacter sp. KR2-114. Next base: position 285,779 of record NZ_JBMSEC010000002.1, on the reverse strand, counting down.
GCAGCAGGATCAGCGGCGGCGCCGTCGGGTTGCCCCAGTCCACATAGTGCAGCCGCAGGCGCTGCGAGACGAAGCTCTGGGAGGTGGGGCCGATGAAGGGGTCGGTCATGGGCGCGAACTCGCAAAGACGAACTGGCGGACGGGAAGGGCGCTTCCGATATCCCAGCGACGCCCCCGGCGCCAGCATCTCGCGGCGCTTGCCTTCCCGCGCGGCGCCGTCTCTTAAAGCGGTCAGAGCAACGAACCACTCCAAGAGGAATACGTCATGGGCCAGGGACCGCTTTCCGGACTGAAGGTCGTCGAATTCGCCGGCATCGGGCCGGGCCCGTTCTGCGGCATGCTGCTGTCGGACCTGGGCGCGGACGTGGTGCGGGTCGACCGCAAGGGCGGGCGCGGGGGCGCCAAGTCCGACATCACCGCGCGGGGCCGCCGCTCGGTGGCGCTGGACCTCAAGCAGCCGACCGCCGTCGAGGCCTGCCTGAAGCTGATCGAGGGCGCGGACGCCATCCTGGAAGGCTTCCGTCCGGGGGTGATGGAGCGCCTGGGCCTGGGTCCCGACGTGGCGCTGAAGCGCAATCCGAAACTGGTCTACGGCCGCATGACCGGCTGGGGCCAGTTCGGGCCCTACGCCCAGGCGGCCGGCCACGACATGAACTACATCGCCATCACCGGGGCGCTCGACGCCATCGGCACGCGCGACAAGCCGATCCCGCCGCTGAACCTGGTGGGCGACTTCGGCGGCGGCGCCCTCTACCTCGCCTTCGGCCTGCTGGCCGGGGTGATCAGCGCGCGCGCCACCGGCCAAGGGCAGGTGATCGACTGCGCGATGAGCGACGGGGCGGCCTCGTTGATGGCCATGTTCTATGGCTTCAAGGCCGGCGGCGCCTGGTCGGACGCCGGGCGGCGCTCGAACCTGCTGGATGGCGGGGCGCACTTCTACGACACCTACCAGTGCAGCTGCGGCCGCTGGATCTCGATCGGCTCCATCGAGCCGCAGTTCTACGCGCTGCTGCTGGAGAAGACCGGCATCAACGATCCGGACTTCCAGGCGCAGATGGACCGCGGCAAGTGGGACTCCTTGCGCGAAAAGCTGGCCACCGTGATCGCCAGCAAGACCCAGGACGAGTGGTGCGCCATCATGGACGCCACCGACGTCTGCTTCGCGCCGATCCTGAACATGGACGAGGCGCCCAAGCATCCGCACAACGTCGCGCGCCAGACCTTCCTGGACCTGGACGGCGTGGTGCAGCCGGCGCCGGCGCCGCGGTTCTCGGCCACGCCCGGCCAGGTGCAGGGGCCGCCGCCGGCGATCGGCGCGCACAACGAGACGGCGCTGAAGGACTGGGGCTTCTCCGGCGACGAGATCGCCGCGCTGCAGTCGTCCGGCGCACTGTAGCCGCCTGGCCGCGAGAAAGGTCCGGGCTGAATTCCGTTCAGCCTGGGTTCAGGCAGCGAGTCGCATCCTCAGCATCGTCAACCGGTCGCCGCGCTCTCCCGTCCCTCGTAGCGTCGATCGGTTGATCAGGACAGCATCCTGACGGCGCGTCGTTCCCAGCGGAGCGGCGCGCCGCATGCTTTTTGGGCCAGGCCTTCAGCCGCCCTTGCGCACCCGGAACCGCAGCGCCCCGTCGGCCTCGCCGGCCGCCAGCACCGTCGCCCCGACCTGTCCGGCGAAGTGCGGCACGTCGATGCGCGCCATCGGATCGTCCGCCAGCAGCCGCACCACCGCGCCGGCCGATGCGCGCTCCAGCGCCCGGCGCAGCTTCAGCGTCGGCACCGGGCAGCGGTGTCCGCGCGCATCCACCACGATGTCCTGGGCCTCGTCCTGCATGGCCCCCTCATGCCGGGCGGCGCGCCGGAAGGGAAGCGCACAAAGCGACGGGGCCGCGAACCCGAAGGTCGCGGCCCCGCCTGTTCCGGGGGTTCTGCTCGGGACGTCCCCGGACCCCGCTACCCTGGACCCGTTAAGGCTGGGTCGTGGTGGTGTCCGGCGCCGGATTCACCGGCTGACCGGCCGACGGCGCGGCCGCGGGCGGCGGGGCGCTGATCACCGGCGGCGCCATGGTCGAGGCGGCCGGCGGCGGCGTCGCCGGCGGATTGACCGGGGCGCCGGTGCGCGGGGTCATCGGCACGGTGGCGCTGACGTCCGCGCCGGTGTCGGCGGCCGACGGGGCGGCGGCGCGGGCGTGGCTGACGCTATGGCGCACCGTGGCGTGGCGGGCGACCGGGGTCGGCTCGGCCGCCTGGGTCACCGGCGGCGTGGCGTCCATGGTGTTGGCGGCCGCCTGGACCGGGGTGGGGACGGGCGGCGCGACCGGGGTCACCGGCGCGGGGGCCGGCACGGTCGAGGCCGTGGTCGTGGTCTGGCTGGTCTGGGTGGTGCTGTCGCCGGCGTCGGAGCCCTTGTCGCTGAGCAGCACGGCGGCGCCCAGGCCGGCGATCAGCACCGCGGCCACGGGAATGCCCACCATCAGCGCGGTCTTGTTCGACCGCTTCTGGGTCCGGCGAGAAAGCGCAGGATTACCCACGATCATCGGCGCTTCGGACACCGGGTCAACGTAAGTATTGGAAGCCGAATCCGGCTCCGGCGTGTAGTAACTCGAGGCGGCCATGACAGGCGCTCCTTAGGTTGTCGGATCGGTCTTCAAAACGTCGCCTTCCCGCCAGGGTTCCATAGCTGCGCTATAGCCGCCGCCGTACGGACGCGCGCGCCGTTAACCAAACCGTTGCCGTTGCCCCTCAGGAATCGGCCGATCCGCCTGGGAGGAATCGCTTGCGCGCCGTGCTGCTGAAGGGATCTTCGCAATATGAAGGCACCCGCACCTTCATCGACCATGCCGCCGCCGCCCTGGAGCGCCGGGGCTATCGCGCGGAGATCGTCGACCTGGCCGGGCTGGAGGCGCCGATCCTGCCGATCCTGGAGGCCGCCGGCGCCGGACCCACGGCCTTCACCTTCAGCATCAACATGCTGGGCGAGGCGCGCGACGGCCTTGGCCGCACCATGTCGCAGATCTTCGGCGCACCGCATGTGGTCTGGCACGTGGACTATGTGCTGAGCCAGGAACAGCGCCTGCTGGGCACGCCCGCCGATACCGCCCTGCTGATGGTCGATCCGACCCAGGTTGAGGCCCTGTCGGCCATCTTCGGGCCGGACCGCTTCAGCAACACCGGCTTCTGCCCGCACGCGGCGGTGGGGGAGGCCGCGCCGGTGGCGGCGGACCCCGAGGCCTGGGCGGCTGGACGCGACACGCCGATCCTCTGGTGCGGCACCCTGCAGAAGCTCAAGGCCACCCCCTGGGCCGACGCCGACCCCGCCACGCGCAAGGTGTTCGACGACGCCTATGACCTGGCGCTGTCCGTCGAATGGATGGCGCCGCACGAAGCGCTGGACCAGGTGCTGGCCTCGCGCGGGGTGGACCTGGCCAATCCCGCCCATGTCGGCGCCCGCTGCGCGGCCCGGCACCTGGACGTGCAGGTGCGCTGCACGCGGCGGTTCGAGTTCGTCAAGGCGCTGGCCAAGACCGGCCTGCCGATCCGCATCTGCGGCCTGGGCTGGGACGCCGACCTCTACCGCTTCAAGCGGGCGACCTACGAGGGCGCCGTGCCGATGTCGCGCATGGCCGAGCTGATGCGCGCCTCGCGCATCGTGCTCAACACCAACGGCAACTTCGGCGCCGGCTCGCACGAGCGGCCGCTGTCGACCCTGCTGGCCGGCGCCGCCGCCTTCTCCGACTACAGCCGCTTCTACGGCCAGGCGTTCGCCGAGGACCGCGAGATCGCCCTGTTCCGCTGGATGGACCTGAAGGGCGGCATGGCCCGGCTGGCGGCGCTGGCCGAGGACCCGGTTCAGGCGCACGCCATCGCCCGCGACGGCCAGGCCCGGGTGCTGGCCGAACACACCTGGGACAGCCGCATCGAGACCGTGCTGGACGCCGCGCGCCTTCCCCCGCGCCTGAATTGATCGATCCCGCCGGCCTCGACCGGCGCGAGAAACAGCCGCACCCTGACGGAGCCCATTGCGGCGGCGGCCGTTCGGTGGCGTCCTGTGAATGGGGGGCGGCTTCCGCCGCTGTATCATTTGGGGTGAAAGCGCATGCTGTCAGGCGTCGCGCTGCGTACATTCGGACATAGCTCATGTGCGGCATAGCCGGCGCTGTCGGGCTTGCGCGTCGCCCGGTCAGCCCGGGCGAGGCGCGTGCGGCGCTGTCGCGTCTCAGCCATCGGGGGCCGGATTCAGAGGGCGCCTGGCGCGACGACGGCGTCTGGCTGGGCCACCGCCGCCTGTCGGTGCTGGACCTCACCCCCAGCGGCCACCAGCCCATGGCCTCGGGCTGCGGGCGCTTCCTGATCGTGTTCAACGGCGAGATCTACAATCACGCGGACATGCGCCGCGAGATGGACGCCGCCGGCGCCGTCAACTGGAAGGGCCGTTCCGACACCGAGGTGCTGCTCGAGGCGATCGCCCGCTTCGGCGTGAACGGCGCCCTGAAGCGCGCCAACGGCATGTTCGCCATCGCCGTGTGGGACCGCGCCGAGCGGCGCCTGACCCTGGCGCGCGACCGATTCGGCGAGAAGCCGCTGTACTGGACGCCGATCGGCGGCGGCCTGACCTTCGCCTCGGAACTGGGGGCGATCGAGGCGCTGGTCGGCCCCGGCCTCAGCATCTCGCGCTCCGCCCTCGCGGCCTTCTTCAAGACCGCCTACATCCCCGCGCCGCAGACCATCTACGACAACGTCTTCAAGCTGCTGCCGGGCTGCCTGCTGACCTGGGAAGAGGGCGAGACCCCGCAGGTCGATCCCTACTGGACCCTGGGCGATGCGGTGGAGGAGGGGCGGCGCGACCGCTTCGCCGACGAGGAAGAGGCCGCCGAGGCGCTCGACGCCCTGCTGCGCGACGCCGTGGCCCAGCGCATGGAAGCTGACGTGCCGCTGGGCGCCTTCCTCTCGGGCGGCGTCGACTCTTCGCTGGTCACCGCCCTGATGCAGGCCCAGACCGGCCGCGCGGTGCAGACCTTCACCGCCGGCTTCGAGGATCCGGAGTTCAACGAGGCGGGCCACGCCCAGGCCGTCGCCGACCACCTGGGCACCGCGCACACCGAGTTCCACGTCACCATGGCCGACGCCCGCGACGTGGCGCCGACCCTGGGGGCGATGTTCGACGAGCCGTTCGCCGACGCCTCGCAGATCCCCACCTTCCTGATCAGCCGCCTGGCGCGCCAGCACGTCACCGTCTGCCTGTCCGGCGACGGCGGCGACGAGATGTTCGGCGGCTACGTGCGCTATCCCGGCGTGCCGCGCCTGTGGAACGGATTCCGCAAGGTGCCGATGCGCCGCGCGGTCGGCCGCATGCTGGAAGCCGCGCCCATGGCGATGCTGGAAGGCGCCCTGGCCGGCCTCGGCCCCGTCGCCCGCCAGTTCGCCGCCAAGGGACGCCTGGCCCCGCACATCAAGCGCGCGGCCGGCTGGATGCAGGCCCGCAGCCAGGACGAGCTCTACGACTACACCATGTCGTCCTGGGCCGACCCGACGCGGCTGATGGCCGACGGTCCCGACCTGCTGCCGGGCGAACGGCCGCTGGCGCCGCACTTCGACGACGACATCGAGCGGCTGATCTGGCGCGACACCATGGAGTATCTGCCCGGCGACATCCTGTGCAAGGTCGACCGCGCGGCCATGGCCTCCAGCCTGGAGACCCGCGTGCCGCTGCTCGACCCGCGCATCGCCGCCTTCGCCTGGCGCCTGCCGATGGCGATGAAGCTGCGCGACGGCAAGGGCAAGTGGCTGCTGCGCAAGGTGCTGGACCGCTACGTGCCGCGCGACCTGATCGAGCGGCCGAAGATGGGCTTCTCCGTGCCGCTGCACGGCTGGCTGGCCGGCGACCTGCGCAGCTGGGCCGAAGACCTGCTGGACCCCGCGGTGGTGGCCCGCCAGGGCCTGCTGCGCCCGGCCACGGTGACCAAGGTCTGGAAGCGCTACCTGGCCGGCGACACCTCGGTGGAGGCCCGCGTGTGGACCCTGCTGATGTGGCAGTCGTGGCTGGCCGCCCGCGGCCGCTGAGCGGCCGGCCCACGCACGCCAGGCTTGACGTGGGCCCGGCGGGCCCCTAGTCCAGCGCCCACTCCATGGGGAGTAGCCGCCCTCGCGTACCAGAGGGGGCCGCGCCAACATACTCGGCGCCAGCATCATCCGGTGTTGGCCCGTGGCGCGGACGGTCTGTTCGACCTGGCGAGACCATCGGGTTCGGCGTTCGTCCATGGGCTGGGCGAGGGCGCCGCTCCCCGTTGGCTTGTTCGCCGTCCGGCCCCCCGAGAGTTTCGATGCAATCCCTGCCCGTGGTGATCGGCCTGCTGCTGGCCAACGCCGTCGCCATCTACCTGGCGTGCGAAGTGTTCGTGAACGGCGTCGAGTGGGTCGGCCGCAAGTACGCCTTCGGCGAGAAGGCCACCGGCACCATCCTGGCCGCCGCCGGCACCGCCCTGCCGGAGAGCGTGGTGACCTTCGTCGCCGTGGTGTTCGGCGTCTCCGCCGCGCAGAAGCAGATCGGCGTCGGCGCGGCCCTGGGCGGCCCCCTGGTGCTGGGCACCATCGCCTATGCCGTGGTCGGCGCCATGCTGCTGCTGCTCGGCAAGCGCGGCGCCCCCGCGGCGCTGCGCGACCAGGACGGCCACCTGGCCCGCGACCAGCTGTGGTTCCTGGTGATCTTCCTGGGCAAGATCGGCCTCGGCCTGGTCGCCTTCGCCATCAAGCCGTGGCTGGGCCTGCTGTTCCTGGCCGCCTACGGGGCCTACTTCTGGAAGGAGATGCGCGGCGGCGACGCCGACGACGAGGAGGGCGAGGCGCTCGAGCCCCTGAAGCTGGCCCCCGGGCTCGCCGATCCCCCGGCGTGGCTGGCCGTGGTCCAGACCCTGGCGGCCCTGGTGGTGATCTTCATCTGCTCCAAGCTGTTCGTCGGCCAGCTGGACACCCTGGGGCCGCGCCTGGGCATGAAGCCCCAGCTGACCGCCCTGCTGTTCAGCCCGATCGCCACCGAGCTGCCGGAGATCCTCAACGCGGTGATCTGGCTGCGCCAGGGCAAGACCCGGCTGGCGCTGTGCAACATCTCCGGGGCGATGATGATCCAGGCCACCGTGCCCAGCGCGCTGGGCATCCTGTTCACCCCCTGGCTGTTCGACGGCACGCTGATCGCCGCCGGCGCGGTGACCGCCGTCGCCGTCGCCATCCTGCTGATCGCCTTCCGCCTCAAGCGCGCCGGCCCCGGCCTGCTGGCGTCGATGGCCGGCCTTTACCTGGTGTTCGGCGCCCTGGTGGTCGGCCTGCATCTCTAGCCTGCCGGCTGGAGTGATCGCCCGACCCTTGCTAAGAACCCCGGCCCGCCGCCCGGCGGCCGGGCTCCCGGGCGCTCCCGCGCGCGATCTGGGGATGGGTGGCCGAGCGGTTTAAGGCACCGGTCTTGAAAACCGGCGAGGTGAAAGCCTCCGTGGGTTCGAATCCCACCCCATCCGCCAAGTCTCCGAAACCACGCCGCGAGATGTGATAAGCTGATGCAGCGCCTGCTGAGCGCGATTCGGCCCGAAGGGTCTTTTCACAACATCTGAGAAGAAAGGCTCCCCTATGTCGGGTCGCAGACGTCTGCCGTTGCAGGCCAACTGTTTTTCGCTGCACGAGACCATTGCGCTGGTCCACCGCGAGTACTCCAACATGGTCTTCGCCGGTCTTGAAGACACCGTTCCGGCGCTATGGTGCCGCAGCTGGCTCGAACAGATGAGTGCGCTGACACCCTGGGCTGAGACGCCGATACCTCGGCGCTGACCTGGATCGCGGAACGGAAAGCGAGGATTTCGCTACAGCGCCTCACCCACGCCACCCGCGCGTCTTTCCCGGAAAGACGTCTTTGCGTTGTTGCAATATTTCAGTCACACGGCATGGCTAGTGACAATTGGGGCTGAAGATCGGGGGCGGAGATGTCGGAATTTCCGGCGGATGACACCGCGCGTGCACGAACGCGCCCCGCAGATCTGTACTTCCGCACCTGGATGAGCGCCAGCCGAGCGCCGACCATCATTGTCGGCCGCGACCTGGAGATCCTGTGGGAGAACCAGGCGGCGATCGCCCTCCTGGACGCCGGCCGCCACTTCGCCCGCGCCGCCGGCCGGGTCGCGCCGGCCGACAAGGGGCAGCTGGCGGGGTTCCAGAGCTTCCTGTCCGACCTCGGCGACGCCTGCGCCGCCTGGGCCTGCCGGTCGGCGGACGGCGGCCACGTGCTGGTCAGGGCCGACGCCGTCAGCCCGCCCGACGCGGACCCGGCGACGGTGCTGACGGTCTATCCGGCGACGGCGAGCCGCACCTCCGCCTGGGCCGATCTTGGCGAAATCTTCGGCCTGACGCCCGCCGAGGCGGGTATCGCCAAGCGCCTGGTGGGGGGCGACCGCGCCGAGGCCATGGCCCGGGAGATGGGCATCTCGCCGGAAACCGTAAGAACTCATATCCGCCGCATCTACAGCAAGCTGTCGGTCGGCAGCCGGGAAGAATTGTTCTCGGCTCTGGACCCGTTCAGGGTCGCAGTGATCTAGTAAGATAGATCTACATCGTGACCATTCACACGCATCTGTATCTACCAATACAGGACGTGCCGGGTATGTTTCTCGCAGACATGGCAAGGACATCGGACCATCATGGCCGATGTGGATTCCCCTGGCGGGTGACTTGAGGGCGCGTACTCAAAATTGGGGACGCTGCAAGTCAGACGCCCGCCTAGATTGAGATTAAGGAGAGATTAACGCTCCTGCGTCTTTGGGGGGCAACCTCGGCCTGGCCGGGGTTTCCTGAACATCGAGAGCGTCTGGACCGCGCGGGGCTCGCTTCGCACGGCGCGGCAGACTGCGCCCGACAGCTCACGACGCCAGTATCTCCGCCCGCAGTCCCGGGCGGCCGCGTTTCGCGGTCCAGCTCCCAGAGCCGGCCCGCCCAGCCGGGCCCGACGGCCCCATCGTCAGCTGTGTCCGCCGGGGGCTCGCACGCCCTTCTGGCAGGCCGAACTTGGAGACTACGAGATGAAACTCGCCTTCCTGGCCGCCGCCACGGCCACGCTCATCGCCGCCGCGGCGCCGGCCTTCGCCGACGGCGCCACCACCACCGTCGCTCTCGGCGGCAATGTGCCGGGCCTGTGCGGCACGGGCCATCAGAGCGGCAACGGCCTGCGCGCCGCCGGCTCCGACACCGTCGCTCTCGGCGATCTGGTCGACGCCAACGGCTTCCTGAGCGTCGCCGACCGGGACATCGAGTTCGACAACCTGTGGTGCAACACCCCCAGCACCCTGCAGATGACGGTCACCTCGCTGTCGACCCAGGGCGCCGTCAGCGATCCCACGTCGTTCGTGAACCATCTGGACGTGATCGTCGGCAACGACGGCAACGCCAAGCTGCTGCAGACCTATTTCGGCGGCGCCACCAGCGTGTCCTCCGCCACCAACGGCGGCATCCTGACCTACGCCCTGCCGGGCGCGTTCGAGACCGGCACTGGCCAGTACTCCAAGGCCTCGCTGCACATCACCCTGCCGCAGGGCACGGTGGGCAACGACCGGCCGATCGCCGGCGACTATTCCGGCCTGGTGACGCTGACCGCCACGCCCCAGTAACGGGCCTGCGGGCCTGCGGGCCAAGCGGCCCGACGGGCCGCATCATCGGCTTCCCGGTCGGGCGGCGGCTTCACGGCCGCCGCCCGCGCCATGTCTGGGGCAGGCCGGCGCGCGCGCTCCAGGCGGCCGTGCGCGGAAATCGCACTTGACGGAAGGGCCGGGGTTCGCCACGCGGACCCTGACCGGTCCGCGCTGAACGCGAGGGCGTGACGCCCCCGCGGGGTCCGGTTCAAATGCGACGACATCGGCCGAGTCGGATCCAATGTCCGGACGGCCGCCAGGGAGACATAGATGGCTGACTTCACGGTGCGCGTTGAACTTCGCGGCGGCAGCGAGGGCGACTACGACGCCCTGTACGTCGCCATGGAGAAGAGCGGCTACCTGCGCATCGTCCAGGCCGACGACGGCTCGTGGTACCAGCTGCCCAGCGGGGAGTTCAACCTGCGCAACTCCGACCTGACGGTGCGCCAGGTGGCGGACTTCGCCAAGCAGGTCGCCGAGAACATCCGCCAGGGCGCCTGGGTGATCGTGACCCAGGCCGTGGCCCGCTACTGGCACACCGACAAGACCAAATAGGCCGGCCCAAATAGGCCGGGCCTAGGTAGACTGGGCAGGGGCCCGCCGCCGGCGGTCCCTCACAGCCCCTTCAGGTACTCGATCAGCGCCCAGCGCTTGTCCGGCGGCAGCTGCGTGCCGTAGGGGTGGCCGCCGTTGCCGTTGCCGTTCCCGGCGTCGACGGTGAACCGCCCGGCCGCGCCGGGCAGGGGCGAATGCTCGGTGTCGAAGCCGACCATCTTCGGGTCGAACTGCCGGCTGCCCACGGCGAAGCTGGCGCGGCGCTGGCCCGGCGGCGTCAGCAACTCCCAAAGGTTGGCCACCGAGCCGTTGTGCAGATAGGGCGCCGTGGCCCAGATCCCCTGCAGCGAGCGCGCCTCGTAGGCGGCGCCGCCCGCCGTCGGATAGGCCTGGTCGTAGGCGGTGGCCAGCTGGGCGTGCAGCAGGTTGAGGATGTCGCTCGGCGCATAGTTGCTGCGCCCGTCGCCCTTCACGGCGCGGTTCAGGGCATTGGCCGGGCCCAGCGGCGGATGCAGCAGGTGATCGCCGACCACGCCCAGCACCGCCGTGCGCAGCACCTCGCCGGTGGGGGCGGTGGCGCCGAACGGGCGCAGCGCCGGCAGCATCGGCGCGCCCTGGAACAGGCCGGTGTCCGACTGTCGCGCGGCGTTGGCGGCCATGCGCGGGTCGGTCCCCACCGCCTGGATCAGGGTGCGCCGCGCGCCGGGCACGAGGGCCGACGGGCCGGCGTCGTGGCACTGGCCGCAGTGCTGGTCCTGGTAGACCTGGGCCCCGGTCTTCGCCAGCGCCTCGTCGTAGCCGAACAGGGCCTTGGGCCATTTCGGCGGCTTCAGCGCGGCGACCTTTTCCTCAAGGGTCTGCAGGCCCTCGAAGTCGATCGAGTTGCGGTCGAAGGCGATCGACCGCGGCAGCGGCGTCAGCACGCGCGGCTGGAAGTCGGCGAACACCCCGAGCACCTCGCCCGAATTGCGGCCCAGGGCGCCGAGGTAGAGGCCGTTCGGCACCGCGCCGTTCCACTGCACCTTGTCCTGGGCGTGGGCGTTCCACAGGAAGGGATAGCTGACCGGCGCGTCGGCCAGGGCGAAGTTGCCGTGCACGCCCAGATCGCGCGCCGCCACGCGGTTGAAGATCATGCCGAAGGCGTCGAGCCGGCCCGGTCCCCAGGGATTGGCCCTGGGCAGGCTGGCGTTCATGAAGTCGTCGAACTGCGCCACCCAGGCGCGGAAATCGCGCTTCAGCTGGCCCGCCGCCTGATCGCCATAGCCGGCGCCCAGCACCCGGTGGGCGAAGCCGTCCAGCGCCGCATCGCTGGCCACGGTGGCGTCGGCGGCGGCCTGCAGGTCGGTGAGGAAGCGCTGGAAGTCGGCGCCGGTGGGGGCGCCGTCCACGCGCAGGGCATGGGCCTTGCCGGCCTTGTCGGTGAAGTCGATCTCGGCCGAGTGGCAGGCCGCGCAGGTCAGCCCCAGCTGGTGCGGCGTGGTGCGGGTGTCGACCACGAAGCCCACCGGCAGCTTGTCGGGGTTCTGCGGCCCGTCGTCGCGCAGGTAGCCGTAGCGGGTCAGCTGGTCGGCGTCGAAGGCCGTGGTGGTTCCCGGCTGCTGCAGCGCCTTGAACCAGGCCAGCGGGATCATGTGCGAGCCCTGGCCGGTGCGGTAGAAGGTCTGCCGGTCGGCGGCGCTCCAGCCCTGCTGCAGGTCGGGCTCCCCGGCCGCAACCGCCTTAAGCCGGGCGCACCCCGCGCCCACAGCCGCCAGCGCCAGCACCGCCAGAAGCCCGGCGGCCACCACGCCCGTCGGGCGCCTCCAGCCCAGCGATCGCATGCCGCGCCCTCCCGTATTGGTGAATTGCCGCCATGCTCTCACGCATCGCGCGAACCGTCCATGGCAAGCTTGGCCGGCGTAAGTCCTTAACCGGGCTTAAAAACCTTTCGTTGACCATGCCCGCTCGACCTTTTCCGGGAGCGTCGCCTTGGCTGGCCTTCAACCCTGCATCGACATCCCCTTCACCGGCCCCGCGCCGCGAGGGATGGGCCCGCGCGTGCGCACCCTGGCGCTGGTCGCCCTGGCCGGCGCGAGCCTGGCGGCCTGCGCCACCACCGGCCCGGCGCCGACCCCGCTCGCCCGCGGCGGCCCGGCGCCCCGAAGCGGCGATCATGCCGAGGGCGCCGGCCGCGGGACCATGCGGCCCTATCAGGTCAACGGGGTCTGGTATGCGCCGCACGACCAGCCCGACTACGACGACGTCGGCACGGCCTCCTGGTACGGCGCGCAGTTCCACAACCGCCGCACCGCCGACGGCGAGGTGTTCGACATGGACAGCCCCTCGGCGGCGCACAAGACCCTGCCGCTGCCGTGCATCGTCGAGGTCACCAACCTGGAGAACGGCCGCAAGCTGCGGGTGCGGGTCAACGACCGTGGCCCGTTCGTGCAGGGCCGGATCATCGACCTGTCGCGCGAGGCCGCCAGACAGCTCGGCTTCTACGCCAAGGGCACCGCCCGGGTGCGGGTGCGCTATGTCGGCCCCGCCGATCTCGCCCGGCCGGAGAACGGCCTGCGCTACGCCCGGGCCGAGGCCCCGCCGGAGCGGCGACAGCCGACCGCGCCGCCGGTCGCGGCGCCCGACACTCAATCCTCGCCGTATAGCCGGGCCCCGCAGGACGCCCAGGCCACCGGCGCCGACCGCTATGCCCGCAACGGCTTCCTCGACGACATCCACGACGACGCGCGGCTGAGCGCCGGACCGGCGGACCATCCGCCGCCCCGCGTGGCCATGGCCGGGCCGCCGGCGCAGCCCCCGCAGCCGGTCCTCGATCCGGGGGCCGGACGCGTGGTGCGGATCCAGGCGGCGGCGTTCAGCGACCGCGGCAACGCCGAGCGCGCCGCCGCCCGGCTGGCCGTCCAGGGCCAGACCAGCGTCGACGTGATCCAGCGCGGCGACAGCGTGCTCTACCGGGTGACGGTGCGCTGCACCGGCGGGGACGAGGCGGTCGACCGCGTGGCCGCCGCCGGCTTCCCGGGCGCGCGGCTGCTCGACGCCTTCTAGACCCGCATCCCGGCGCCGCCAGGACGACGCCAGCGCGCCCTGGGGGCACTGGACAAAGCGGGCCAAGCCGCCAATGTGCCGCCCATGTCGCGTGGGCGTTTCATCACATTCGAAGGCGGGGAGGGGGGCGGAAAGTCCACCCAGGTCCGCCGCCTGACCGAGCGGCTGCAGGCCGCCGGCCGCACGGTCGTCGCCACCCGCGAGCCCGGGGGATCGCCGGGCGCCGAGGCGATCCGCGACCTGCTGGTCACCGGCGAGACCGACCGCTGGTCGCCGCTGACCGAGACCCTGCTGATGTACGCCGCCCGGCGCGACCACATCGAACGGGTGATCGCGCCCGCCCTGGCGCGGGGCGACTGGGTGGTGTGCGACCGCTTCGCCGATTCCACCCGCGCCTACCAGGGCGCCGGCGGCGGCGCGCCCGCCAGCCTGATCGCCGCCCTGGAGCACGAGATGCTGGGCGACACGCGCCCGGACCTGACGCTGATCCTCGACCTGCCGGCGGAGGTGGGCCTGGCCCGCGCGGAAGGCCGCGGCGCCAGCGCCGAGACCCGCTTTGAGTCCAAGGGCGCGGCCTTCCACCAGCGCCTGCGCGAGGGCTTCCTGGCCATCGCCGCGGCCGAGCCGGACCGCTGCGTGGTGATCGACGCCGCCCAGCCGCTGGAGGGCGTGAGCGCGGCGATCTGGACCGCGGTCGCCGAGCGTCTCGCCGCGGAGCCCGCCCGGTGAGCGAGGCGATCCCGCATCCGCGCGACGTGTTCGACCTGGAGGGCCAGGGCGCGGCGGAGGAGGCCTTCGCCCACGCCCTCGACCGCGGCCGGCTGCACCACGCCTGGCTGCTGGCGGGGCCGGAGGGGGTCGGCAAGGCCACCTTCGCCTATCGCGCCGCCCGCCGGCTGCTGGGCGCGCGGCCGGACGCCGGCTGGGGGCCGCTGGGCTCGTCGCCGGAGGACCCGGTGTCGCGCCAGGTCTCGGCCCGCAGCCACCCGGACCTGCTGGTGCTGCAGCGCCAGACCGAGGACGGCAAGCCGCGCAAGTCGATCCCGGTGGACGAGGCCCGCGCCCTGCCGGAGTTCTTCGCCAAGTCGCCGGCTGCCGCCCCCTATCGCGTGGCGATCATCGACGCCGCCGACGACCTGAACGTCAACGCCGCCAACGCGGTGCTGAAGACCCTGGAGGAGCCGCCGCCGCGCGGCGTGCTGCTGCTGGTCACCCATGCCCCGGGCGGCCTGCTGGCCACCATCCGCTCGCGCTGCCGGCGGCTGCGCTTCGAGGCGCCGCCGCACGAGGCGGCGATCGCCACGGTGCAGCGCACGGCGGGGGTCTCGCACGGCGAGGCCGAGCGGCTGCTAGCCATGGCCCGCGGCGCGCCGGGCCGCGCCTGGAGGCTGGCGGAGGCCGGCGCCCTGGCGGTGGACGACCAGGCGCGCGAGCTGCTGCAGGCCCTGCCGCGGGTCAACGATTCCGCCGCCCTGCTGATCGCCGAGAAGTTCCGCGGCGCCGAGGGGGCCGAGCGCTTCGAGATGCTGTTCGACCGCCTCGCCGACCAGGTGCGCAGCATGGCCGCCGAACAGGCCCTGCAGGGCGCCGGCGCCCTTGACCGCTGGGCCGAAGCCCACGAGATGCTGGTGGAGACGCCGCGCGCGGCCGAGGCCCTGAACCTGGACCGCGCGGACAGCTTCTTCACCGCCCTCGCGCGCCTGCGCGCCATCGCCTGACGCCAGACCCCGCCAGAGCCTCCCGATGTTGATCGACAGCCACGTGAACCTGCACGCGCCCCAGTTCGCCGACGACCAGGCGGAGGTGATCGCGCGGGCGCGGGCGGCGGGCATCGAGCTGATGGTCACCATCTGCGACAAGGTCTCGTCGTTCGAGGCGGTGCACGCGATCGCCATGGCGCACGACGACATCTTTGCGACTGTCGGAACGCATCCACATGAAGCGAAGGAAAATCCGTCGCTTAGCGCCGACACCTTATGTGACCTGGCCGCCCGGCCCAAGGTGGTCGGCATCGGCGAATGCGGTCTCGACTTCCACTACGACCTGTCGCCGCGCGACGTGCAGGCCCAGGTGTTCCGCGCCCATGCCGAGGCCGCCCGCCGCACCGGCCTGCCGCTGGTGGTGCACACCCGCGAGGCCGACGACGTGATGGGCCAGATCCTGGAGGAGGAATACGCCCGCGGGCCGTTCAGGCTGCTGATGCACTGCTACACCTCGGGGGCGGACCTCGCGCGCCGCGCCGCGGCCCTGGGCGCGTGGTTCTCGGTGTCCGGCATCGCCACCTTCAAGGCCGCCGGGGACGTGCGCGCGATCATCGCCGACATGCCGGCCGAGCGCATCATCCTGGAGACCGACTGCCCGTACCTGGCCCCCGTGCCGATGCGCGGGCGGCGCAACGAGCCGGCCTTCCTGCCGCACATCCTGGCCGCGCTGGCGCAGATCCGCGGCTGGAGCCTGGCCGAAACAGAGGCGCGCACCGAGGACGCCTTCTTCGCCCTGTTCGACCGCATCCCGCGCCCCGCCGTGGCCCGGTCATGAGCGAGACCCCCGGCGAGCTGGAAGTCGTCATCCTGGGCTGCGGCTCGTCCGGCGGCGTGCCCCGGGCCGATGGCAACTTCGGCGTCTGCGACCCGGCCGACCGCCGCAACTGGCGCACCCGCTGCTCGATGCTGGTGCGCCGGCCACGGGCGGAGGGCGGGCCGGTCGGGATCGGGGAGGCCGGAATCGGGGAGGGGGGTGAGACCACGGTGGTCGTGGACGCCTCGCCGGAGTTCCGCCAGCAAACCGCCGCCGCCGGCGCGCGCCGGCTGGACGCCCTGCTGCTGACCCACGACCACGCCGACCAGAGCCACGGCCTGGACGACATCCGCGCCTTCGCCCTGAACCAGCGCGCCCGCATTCCCTGCTGGATGGACGAGGCCACCCGCGGCACGCTGCTGCGCCGGTTCGGCTACATGTTCGAGGGGGAGGGGCTCTATCCCGCCATCGCCGACCAGAAGGACATCCCGCCGCACGGCCAGCCCTGGCAGGTGGACGGACCGTCCGGGCCGATCCCGGTCGTCACCTTCGACCAGGACCATGGCGGCATCCGTTCGGTGGGCTACCGCTTCGCCGGCGTGGCCTATTCCAGCGACGTGGTCGACCTGCCGGACGAGGCCTTCGAGGCGCTGCGCGATCTGGACCTGTGGATCGTCGACGCCCTGCGCTATACGCCGCATCCCACCCACGCCCACGTCGACAAGGCCCTGGCCTGGATCGAGCGGGTGAAGCCGAGGCGCGCGATCCTGACCAACATGCACATCGACCTCGACTTCAAGGAACTGTCAGAACGGCTGCCGCCCGGCGTCGAGCCGGCCTACGACGGCATGACGGTGCGGACGCCGCTGCGATGACCAGGCTCGCCTTCCTGGCCTCGAACAACGGCTCCAGCATGCGCGCCATCGTCGCCGCCTGCCGCGACGGCCGGCTGGCCTGCGAGCCGGTGCTGGTGGTCAGCAACAAGAAGGACAGTGCAGCGCTGACCTTCGCACGTGAGAACAACATCGAAAGCCGCTGTATTCCCACGATAAACGACCCCGATGCTGCGGACGCCGCCCTGGCCGGGGCGCTCAAGGCCGCGGGGGCGGACCTGGTGGTGCTGTCGGGCTACCTGCGCAAGCTCGGCCCGGTCACCCTGGCGGCGTATCGCCACCGGATCCTGAACGTGCATCCCGCGCTGCTGCCGGACTTCGGCGGGCGGGGGATGTATGGGCGTCGGGTGCACGAGGCGGTGCTGGCCGCGGGCGTCGCCGAGACCGGCGCCACGGTGCACCTGGTCGACGAGGAATACGACCATGGCCCGCCGGTGGCCCAGGCGCGCGTGCCGGTGCTGCCCGGCGACGACGCCGCGGCCATCGAGGCGCGGGTGATGGCGGCCGAGCCGCAGCTGTTCGTCGACACCCTGGGCCGCATCGCCCGCGGCGAGCTGGCGCTGCCGCAGGCGACGGGCGCCGGGGCATGAGCGGCGAGATTTCCCCGCTGTGGCGGCTGGCGGCGGTGAACAACGCCGCCTGGTGCGTGGCGATGTGGCAGGCGCACGGCCTGGAGGCGCAGCGCGGACTGGGCATGGCCATGTGCCGCGGGACCCCGCCGAAATACTATCCCAGCGCCGTGACCATCGATCCGAACGCCGACCCGGCGCCGCAGGCCGAATGGGCGGCGCGGCTGCTGGTCGAGGGCCCGCCGGGCGGCCACGCCATCAAGGACAGCTTCGAGCGGCTGGACCTGTCGGCGCACGGCTATGGCCGGCTGATCTCGGGGCAGTGGCTGCATCGCCCGCCGCAGAACGCCCCGCCGCGCCCGGCGCTCGACTGGCGGCTGGTGGAGACCGCCGACGACCTGGCCGCGTGGAGCGAGGCCTGGAGCGGCGGCAATCCCGAGGACTCCGGCGTGTTCGCCCCGGCGCTGCTGGGCAACCCGGGGATCGGCGTGATGGCCGGCTGGGACGGGGAGGCGATCGTCGCCGGCTGCGTGCTGGCGCCGACCGACAGCCTGATCGGCCTCAGCAATGTGTTCGCCGCGCCCGGGATCGAGGGCCAGGCCGAGGCCGCGGCCATCGCCCAGGCGATGTTTCCGGACAAGGGCCTGGTCGGCTACGAGCACGGCGCGGCGCTGGAGGCGGCGCTGGCCGCGGGGTTCCAGACGCTGGGGCCGCTGACGGTCTGGGCAAGCTGGGCCTGAGCGGCGTCAGCGCCCATATTCGGTTCGCCGCCATGTGGAGGGACCTTGCATGAGCTTGGTGATCGATCGCTTCCGGCCGGCCGACGCCCTGAACGTGGTTAACGTGATCGTGCCGATCCAGCGCGACGAGTACGGCATCGCCATCACCGCCGAGGACCAGCCCGACCTGGCGCAGATCCCGGACTTCTACCAGACCGGCGCCGGCGGGTTCTGGGTGGCGCGTGACGGCGACCAGTTGGTCGGGACCATCGGGCTGAAGGACATCGGCGGCGGTAACGCCGCGCTGCGCAAGATGTTCGTACTGGCCTCGCACCGCGGGCGCGAACACGGCGTGGCCGCCAGGCTGCTGGCGGCGCTGCTGGACCACGCCAGGGCCCAGGGCCTGATCGGCGTCTGGCTCGGCACGACGGACAAGTTCCTGGCCGCGCACCGGTTCTACGAGAAGCACGGCTTTCGCGAGGTCGCCAAGGCCGAGCTGCCTCCAGGCTTCCTGTTCATGCCGGTGGACACGAAATTCTACGCCCTGGACCTGAGGGGCCCGGCCTGAGGCCGCGGCGACCCAGCCGCACGCCGCGACGACCCCATCTCTTATTTCCGATAATCTTCCTTAGGCGAAGAAGCTAGGCGCCGATCGAGGGCCAACCGAGGGCCAACGCCCCCGCGCCAGCCACCCCGCCCAGTCATCGCCAGAATCGCCACCACGGCCGGCGCCGGCGGGCGGAGACTTCGCGCTGGCCGGTTCCGGAAACCGCATGCTGGAAAAGCCCAGGCATCGTCTCCTTCAGGCCTTCGGGCTTGGGAAACGGGACGCCCCTGCCGAGCAGCAGATTGCTGATCAGGAAATCCAGGAGCTGGGCCTGGTAGGCCGCGCCGCCGGACGCCAGGATGCTCGCCGCACAGACGGCGCCGCTGACCCTAAAGCCCGAGTCGTGCGCCTCGAAGTCAACCCGGTAGACGCCTTGCCCGGTCCAGCTCCGGTGCAGGAACAGGCTGGGCTCTTCGAAATAGACGAACCACTTGTCTTCCATGACCTCCGGAACGAGGCCCTGACGGATCCGGTCGAATTCAGCCGCTGAATAGCTGGCGCTGAACGGCAGCGGCCTGGCGTCGACGATGGGTTCGCTCTCCCAGCTTTCGCGACATGCGCCCATGGCCCTATGCCCCCGGCGGCTCCCACAGTTCCACGGGGTTGCCCTCCGGGTCGTGGATACGGGCGAAGCGGCCGGTCTCGGGCGAGTCCCAGTCGGGGTTGGTCGTCACCGCGATGCCGGCGGCGCGCAGCGCCTCCAGCAGCGGGTCAAGCGCCGCGACCCGGAAGTTGATCATCCACTGCCGGTCCGCCGGGAAATAGTCGGTGTCGCGCGCGAACGGCATGAACACCGTCGGGCCGGCGGCCTGCATCCACTGGAACGGGTTGTCACGGGCGATGCCCAGGTGCTGCCGATACCAGGCCTGAAGCGCTTTCGGATCGCGCGCCCGGAAGAACACGCCGCCAATGCCCACCGCCGTCATCAAGGCCTCCTACAAGATTGATGGTCGCGCAGGCCTCTCAAGGCCGCTTCGCCTGCCACAGCTCGATCTTCGTGCCGTCCGGGTCGACGATCCAGGCGAACCGGCCGCTGGGATCGGAATCGTCGCGCTTGAGGATGGGCACGCCCTTGGCCTGCAGGCGCGCCACGAAGGCGTCGAGGTCGTCGACGGCGAAATCGAGCATGAATTCGCGTTGCGACGGGGCCAGGTAGCTGGACCCCTGCCGCACCGCGTTCCAGACCACGACCGGCGGATGGCCGGGCGCATCGTAGCGCAGCGTCGCGCCGCCCCAGGGCTCCAGCGGTACGCCCAGCACGTCGCGATACCAGGTGGCCAGGGCCTTGGGATCCTTGCTGGTCACGAACACGCCGCCGAGCCCGGTGATGTGCCCCGCCGGCTGCGCCGGGGCCGTCTGAGCCACAGCCGTGGACGCCAGGCCGGCCATCGCCAAAGCCTCAAGCGCCAACGCCAAAGCCCAGGCGACGCCCCCCTCACCCCATCGCATGCCCCCTCCTCTCCTGGCGCGCAAAGCCGCAGCCAGACCTATCGATAGATCACGCAGCCGCGCGCCTCGAGCTCGGCGAACCACGGCGGCGGCGTCAGCGTGGTCACCCAGCGCAGGTCGAGCTTCTCCAGACGCGGCAGTCCGGCCAGGCTCGGCGGCAGGCTGGCCAGCGGATTGCCGCGCAAGTCGATCTGGCGCAGCTCGCGCATCGCGCCGAGGGTGTCGGGCAGCGTGGCCAGGCGGTTGTTGCGCAGATGCAGCTCGCGCAGGCGCACCATCTGGTCGATGGCTTCGGGCAGCACCGTGATCAGGTTGTCGTCGGCGCGCAGCTCGATCAGGCCGGACATGCCGAGCACCGCCTCCGGCAGGGTCTCGAAGGCGTTCTCGCTGATGTTCAGGTAGCGCAGCCGGGTCAGCCGCTGCAGCGACGCCGGCACGTCGGTCAGGCGATTGTCATGCAGGTACAGAAAGTCGCTCAGCCCCTCCAGCTCGCCGAGGGTCTCCGGCACGCGCTGCAGCCGGTTGTGGCCGAGGTCCAGCATGCGCAGCTGGCGCAGCGCGCCGACCCGATCGGACACCTCGGTCAGGCCGTTGTCGGCCAGCACCAGGGTCTGCAGCTGCGTCTGCGCCCAGACCTCTTCCGGCACGGCCCCGAGGCCCTGTTTCCAGAGGGAGAGATGCGCGGGCGTGGGCTGCTCCATGCGCCGACGATAGCCGAGCCACTGCCCGCGTGAAGCGAAAAGCGTATCGGGCTGCCGCAAGGCGCGACCCCTGCCCTCACACCGCTCAGCCCTCCCACGCCGCGGCCGCGCGGCGCAGGTCGGCGCGGAACCTCGCGGCCACGGCGGAGCGGTCGTGGCGGGTGGCCAGCAGCAGCGGCGCGGCCGGGCGGTGCGGTCCGATCAGCGGGGCCAGCACCACCCCCTCCACCGCCATGCGCCGCATGGAGGCGGGCACGACGGACACGCCCAGGCCGGCGGCCACCAGGCTGAGGGTCGAGGGCATGCGCGGCGCCTCCTGGCCGACGGCGGGACTGAACCCCGCCGCGTGGCAGGCGGCGATCACCGCGTCGTAGAGCCCCGCCCCCGCCGGCCGGCGGTAGAGCACGAAGGTCTCGCCCGCCAGGTCGGCCAGGGCGACGCCCGCCTGCGCCTGCCCGGCCAGCCGGTGCCCGGCCGGCAGGGCGGCGGCCATCGGCTCCTCCAGCAGGAAGTCGACCTCGAGCTCGGTCTCCGCGGCCGGCGCCCGCAGCACGGCGGCGTCAAGCCGGTCGGCCAGCAGGTCGCGCACCAGCTCGGCCGAGCTTTCCTCCTCCAGGCTGAGGCGCACGCCGGGGGCGGCGCCGCGGAAGACCCGGATCGCCCCCAGCAGGAAGGGATGAAACGCCGCCGAGGAGGTGTACCCGACGCGCAGGCGGCCCGACTGCCCGGCGGCGGCGCGCGCGGCGATCGCCGGCAGGTCGGCCGCCTGGTCGAGCATCGCCCGCGCGGTGGCGGCCACCGCCTCGCCCGCCTCGGTCAGGCGCGCGCCGCGCGACAGGCGCTCGACCAGCTGGGCGCCCACCCGCGCCTCGAGGTCGCGGATCTGCCGGGTCAGCGGCGGCTGCTGGATGCCCAGGCGCTCGGCGGCGCGGGTGAAGCCCCCCGTCTCGGCGATGGCCAGCAGGTACTTCAGGTGGCGAAGCTCGATCTCAGCCATATCACATCAGTATGGATGATGGATGATCCATATATTGGACGCACGGGCGGCGGCGCGATAGCCTGTTGTGGCGTCGGAGACCTGCCCATGCTGTCAGACACCCCCCTCCCCGCCCACGCGGCGCTGACCCTGCAATTCCTCGCCTGGGTGGCCGAGCGACCGCGGACCTACGCCGAGGCGATGGAGGCCCGGCGCACGTCGTGCCCGCGCCTGTCGGTGTGGGAAGACTGCCGCGACGCCGGCCTGGTGGCGGTCCGGCCGCGACCGGGGGGCATGGCCGCGGCCGCCGTGGAGCTGACCGCCGCGGGCGCGGCCCTGGCGCCACGGGGCTGAGCCGTGCGGGTCGCCATTCTCGACGACTATTTCGACACCCTGCGCACCCTGCCCTGCTTCACGCGGCTGGCGGGGCACGCGGTGACGGTGTGGACCGACCATGTGCAGGACACCGACGCCCTGGCCGAGCGGCTGGCCGACACCGAGGCGCTGGTGCTGATCCGCGAGCGCACGCGCATCCAGGCCGACCTGCTGGCGCGCCTGCCGAAGCTGAAGCTGATCAGCCAGCGCAGCGTCTATCCGCACGTCGACGTGGCGGCCTGCACGCGGCACGGGGTGCTGCTGTGCTCCAACCTGCACGCCGACACCCCGTCCTACGCGGCCGCCGAGCTGACCTGGGCGCTGGTGCTGGCGGGCCTGCGCGCCCTGCCGCAGCAGGTCGAGGCCCTCAAGGCGGGCCGCTGGCAGACCGGCGTCGGCCAGTCGGCGCGCGGCAAGACCCTGGGCGTCTTCGGCTATGGCCGCATCGGCGCGGTGGTGGCCGGCTATGGCCGGGCGTTCGGCATGAAGGTGCTGGTCTGGGCGCGCGAGGCGTCCCGCGAGCGCGCGCTGGCGGACGGCCATGCGGTGGCGGCCAGCCAGGCGGCGCTGTTCGAGGCCAGCGACGTGCTCAGCCTGCACATGCGGCTGGTGGACGCCACGCGCGGCATCGTGGGCGCGCAGGACCTGGCGCGGATGGGGCCAAGGGCGCTGCTGGTCAACACCAGCCGCGCCGGACTGATCCAGCCGGGGGCGCTGGAGGCGGCGCTCCAGGCCGGCCGTCCGGGCCTGGCGGCGGTGGACGTCTTCGAGCAGGAGCCGGTGCTGGGCGGCGCGCACCCGCTGCTGGCCCTGCCCAACGCCATCTGCACGCCGCACATCGGCTATGTCACGCGCGAGGAATACGACCTGCAGTTCGCCGACATTTTCGACCAGATCGTCGCCTTCGCCGCCGGCGCGCCGATCAACATGATCAATCCGCAGGTGCTGGGCCGCTGAGCGGATAGACTCCCAACGTGTCGAGCCGGTGGCCGTCGAAGGCCGCCAGCTGCAGGTGGTCCAGGCGCCCGGCAATGCCGATGGGCTGGCGCGAGAGGATCTCCGCCAGCGCGGCGGCCTCGGCCGGCGTGGGCAGGACGCCGACGGTGACGTGCGGCGCGAAGGCGATGTCGGCGCGCAGGTCGGCGGCGAACGGGCCGGCGTAGAGCGCCCGGTGCAGGCGCCGCAGGGCGTCGTCCCCCTCGCCGGGCATCAGGAACAGGTAGTCGTCGGCCGCCAGCACCCGCTCCAGTCGCCAGGCGATCGGGGCGGTCGCGGCCGCGACGGCGGCGACGTGCGCCCTCGCCTGCCCCGCGGTCGCGCCCCGCGCGCCGAACACCAGGGTGAAGTGGGGCGGCACGAGGCCGGCCTGCGGATCGTGCGCCTGGCGGATCGCGTCGATGCGGCGCGCGTCGGCCGGCGCCAGGGGCAGCGGCGCGATCACATACAGCGGCGCGCTCACGCCCAGTCCGCCGCGTTGCGCAGGCGGATGCCGCTGGCGTGCACGCTGGTGTCCCAGACCCCCTTCAGCGGCCGGAGACTGGTCATCACCCGCAGCTCGCAATCGGCGGCGGCCAGGGCCGCCGGCAGGTCGGTGAGGGTTTCCAGGCCGATCGGCTCGACCGGCTCGCGCGCCACCCACATTCCCGCCTCCAGGGCCTCGAAGGCCGCCGCGGGCAGCTCGTAGCGGTGCAGCACGCCGCTGCGCCAGCGTTCCAGCCAGCGCCATTCAATGTGCGCGATCATCCGGCTATCGCGCCCGTCCCAGAAGCGCCTGATATCCTCCGGCGTTGACGTCTCCAGACGCCAGATGAGGATGCGCGGGCAATCGCGCGGGAACAGGTACATCGGCTGATGCCAGTCATCGATCGCCCACACCAGCGGACCGTTCAGCCAGTCGAAGCCGGGCGCGCGCTGGCTCGGGACCACCACCGGCCGCGGCTCGAACCGCGAGATGGTCGGATCGTCGCTGAAGTGGAAGAGACGCATCGCCCGCCGCCCCTGAAACGCCTGTTCCTGCACCGCCTGCCGCGCTTCTACCGCGGAACCGCCTCCCGGCAAGGTGGTTAGCCCGGCATGGCCAGCCGTTCCCCCCGCACCCAGCTCAAGACCTACCGCGCCAAGCGCGACTTCAAACGCACCGCCGAGCCCAGCGGCGAGCGCGAGGTCGCCGCCTCCAACCGCCTGCGCTACGTGATCCAGAAGCATGCGGCCACGCGGCTGCACTACGACCTGCGCCTGGAGCTGGACGGGGTGTTCAAGTCGTGGGCGGTGACCCGCGGCCCTTCGCTCGACCCGCACGACAAGCGCCTGGCGGTGGAGGTCGAGGACCATCCGCTGGACTATGGCGACTTCGAGGGGACCATCCCCAAGGGCGAGTACGGCGGCGGGGTCGTGCAGCTGTGGGACCGCGGCTACTGGGCCCCCGAGCCCGGCGAGGATCCGCACAAGGCGCTGGAGGACGGCGACCTGAAATTCGTGCTCGAGGGCGAGCGCCTGCACGGCGGCTGGGTGCTGGCGCGGATGCGCCGGCGCGGCGGTGAGAAGCGCGACAACTGGCTGCTGATCAAGCACCGCGACGAGGCGGCGCGCGAAGGGGATCATGACGCCCTGCTGGCCGAGGACCGCTCGGTGGGCTCGGGCCGCACCATGGCGCAGATCGCCGAGGGCGACGGGGATGGCCCCCGGCCGTTCATGCTGGCGACCGACGCCAGCGCCCCCGCCGATGCGGTATGGCGCTCGCGGCCCAACGCCGCCTCCACCGCCGCGGCCGCGCCCAAGTCCCGGCGCAAGGCTCCCGCCGTCCCCTCAGCCGACGCCGGCAAGCCCCTGAAATCCCTGCCGGATTTCATCGAGCCGCAGCTGGCCAAACTGGTCGATCGCCCGCCGGCCGCCGCCGGCTGGGCGCATGAGGTGAAGTTCGACGGCTACCGCATGCAGCTGCGCATCCAGGACGGCAAGGCGCGGCTGCGCACGCGCAAGGGCCTGGACTGGACCGAGCGGTTTCCCAGCCTCGCCCGCCAGGCGCAGGCCCTGCCGGACGGCATCGTCGATGGCGAGGTGGTCGCCTTGGACGCCCACGGCGCGCCGAGCTTCGCCGGCCTGCAGGCGGCGCTGTCGGATCGCGACGACGGCGAGCTGATCTTCTATGCCTTCGACCTGCTGGCCGAGGGCGAGCGCGACCTGCGCGGCCTGCCGCTGTCGGCGCGCAAGGCGCGGCTGCAGGCGTTCCTGGACGCCGCCAAGGCGCCGCAGATCCGCTTCGTCGACCACTTCGACGAGGCCGGCGAGACGGTGCTGAACTCGGCGTGCCGCATGGACCTGGAGGGCATCGTCTCCAAGCGCCTCGACGCCCCGTACCGCTCCGGCCGCAGCGAGGCCTGGCAGAAGTCCAAGTGCCGCGCCGGGCACGAGGTGGTGATCGGCGGCTGGACCACCACGGGCGGCGCGTTCCGCTCGCTGATCGCCGGCGTGTTCCGCGACGGAGAACTGGTTCCGGTGGGTCGCATCGGCACCGGGTTCGGGGCCGACAAGGTCGAGCGGCTGCTGGCCCGGCTGAAGCCGCTTCAGACCGATCGCTCGCCGTTCAGCCGGCGGCTGCCGACGCGCCTGGCCGGCGGCGTCGAGACCCATTGGGTCAGGCCCGAGTTGGTGGCCGAGATCGAGTACGCCGGCCTCACCGGCGACGGCAACATCCGCCAGGCCGCCTTCAAGGGCCTGCGCGAGGACAAGCCGGCGCGCGAGGTCGAGGCCGAGGCTCCGGCGCCCGCTGACGACACGACGCTCGCCGCCCCTGCGCCAACCGCGGGCAAGGCCTCGGGCAAGGACCACGTGGTGGTGGCCAGACGCGCCGCAGCCGGTAAGGTGGCGGTCATGGGCGTCGCCATCTCGCACCCCGACAAGACGCTGTGGCCGGACGGCGGCGATGGCCGGCCGGTGACCAAGGCGGACCTGGCGGCCTATCTGCAGGCCGTCGCGGACTGGATGCTGCCGCACATCGCCGGGCGGCCGTGCTCGATCATCCGCATTCCCGACGGCATCGACGGCGAGCGCTTCTTCCAGCGGCACGCGATGAAGGGCGCCTCCAACCTGTTCACCTTCGTCGAGGTGTCCGGCGATCGCCAGCCCTACCTGCAGATCGACCGGCCGCAGGCGCTGATCGCCGCGGCGCAGATCGCCGCCGCCGAGTTCCACCCGTGGAACTGCGCGCCGGGCGAGCCGGACCGGCCCGGACGGCTGGTGTTCGACCTCGACCCCGCGCCGGACGTCGCCTTCGACGAGGTGGTGGCGGCCGCCAAGGACATCCGCGAACGGCTGGAGGCGCTGGGCCTGGTGACCTTCTGCAAGACCACCGGCGGCAAGGGCCTGCACGTGGTCACGCCGCTCAAGGTCCCCGCCCGCGGCGGACCCGACTGGCCCGCGGCCAAGGCGTTCGCCCGCGAGGTCTGCGCCCGCGCGGCGGCCGACAGCCCGGACCGCTACCTGATCCAGATGACAAAAGCCAAGCGCAACGGACGGATTTTCCTCGACTATCTGCGCAACGACCGGATGTCGACCGCCGTCGCCCCCCTGTCGCCACGGGCCCGTCCCGGCGCGCCGGTGTCGATGCCGCTGGACTGGAGCCAGGTGCGCAAGGGGCTGGACCCGCTACGCTATAGCGTGCGCACCGCGCCGGCCCTGATCGGCAAGTCCACGGCCTGGGCCGGCTACGACGACGGCGCCCGCCCCCTGACCGACGCGATCGAGGCGCTGCGCAAGGGCTCGCGGCTGGCGAAGGCCTGAGGTGGAGCGCGGCTAGCGCCCGGCCACCAGGGACTGCAGGCTCTTCTTCAGCAACAGCCCTTCCTCGCGGATTTGCTGCATCAGGTCGCCCAGGGCGTTGTGCGGGGCCTTCTCGATCTCCCCGAGACGCTGGCGCAGGTCGTCGCGCTGCTGTTTGAGCACGGTCAGGTCGCCGGCGGCCTTGGTCTTGGCCGCTTCATCCCCGTCGGCAAGGTCGTGCTCGGCCTGGCGCACGCGCTCGTCGGCGTCGGCCAGGAGATGCACGGTCTCGGTCTTCAGGGTGTCGATGGACATGGGTCTGGCGCTCCTCTGCTGAGCCAGGCGCGCCCCAGACACGCCCGGGCGAGCGCCTTGCCTGCAGGGAGAAACGCGCATCCCATGGCCAAGGTTGCCTGGGCGCAAGGTTGCTATGAGGCCTGCGCCCTGGCGACCCCGGCAGGACTTGAACCTGCAACCGTCCGCTTAGAAGGCGGATGCTCTATCCGGTTGAGCTACGGGGTCTGAGCCGGGAGCGGGCCCAAGGGGACTGGTCCCTGGGGACTTGGGCCCGAGGGAATGGGGCCTAGTGGGTCCAGGGCTGCTTGCGGTTGAACGCGAAGTTGTCGGCGTAGGCGCGCACGATCTTGCGGTGCGTCTGTTCCGGCAGGATCTCGAAGGGGATGCCGTGCTTCTGAGCGTACTGCACGGCTTCCTCGCGGCTGTCGAAGTTCAGCTTCACCTGGCCGTTCATGTCGCCGGTCACGGTCCAGCCCATCAGCGGGTCCGACACGCGCGCCTGCGCGGGGGCGAACTCCAGCACCCAGAAGTGGGTCTTGGCCTTGCCGGACTGCATCGCGGTCTTGGACGGGCGGTAGATGCGCGCGAGCATGCGGGCGAAACTCCAGATCGATCGTTCCGATGGTCGGGGCGGCGTGATTCGAACACGCGACCCTCTGCTCCCAAAGCAGATGCGCTACCAGGCTGCGCTACGCCCCGTCGCCACCGGATGGAAGGCCCCTCTTGCCACGCGTCGCGCCGATGGGCAACGCAGCGAGACGGCCGGCGCGATCATGGGCGGTCGAGGGGACGCCGCTTCATCAGCTTGAACACCCCGTGGGCGCGGGCCAGGTCGCGGCCGCCGACGTGCGCGCGGCCCTCGACGAAGGCGATGTCACGGGTGGCGCGGGTCACCCTCGCCTCGCCCAGCACCCATTCCCCGGCCCGGCCCATGTCCAGGTAGTCCACCGACAGGTGGATGGTGATCGGCACGGCGCCGGTCCCTCGCGCCGCCGCCCCCGCCAGCAGCCCGTCGAGGAAGGCCGACAGCATGCCGCCGTGGATCAGCCCGACGCCGTTGCAGTGCCGCTTGAGCGCATAGAAGGCCTGCTCCGCGCCGCTCTCCACCGGCCGGTGGAAATAGGGACCGTTGTGCGAAGTGAACGCGCCTCGGCCCCCGGAGAGCACAAAGCCGTCGGGCGGCGGCGGGATATCGTCCTCGGCCGTGGCGCGCGGGGTCACCTGTGGAAGATCCGCTGGGAGACCCGGTCGCCCGGCGCGGCGCCGATCTCGGCGGCGCGGCCACCGCGCAGCTCCAGCACCCCCCGGATCGGCCCGCCGGACGGGATCGGCGCCTCGTTCTCGGGGATGGCGTTGCGGGCGATGGAGATGATGCGCCCGTCCTGGGCGATGAACAGCATGTCCAGCGGGGTGATGGTGTTCCTCATCCAGAAGGACACCTCCTGCGGGGTCTTGAAGTCGAACAGCATGCCCGCTTCGGGCGCCACGGCCGTGCGGCACATCAGGCCGATCTCGCGGGTGACGTCGGTGTCGGCCATCTCCACCGTGAAGCGATAGCGCCCGCGGGCGGTGGCGATCTGCAGGGGCTCGGTGCGCAGGGGCTTCTGCCCGGCCGTGCAGGGCGCGCCGTCAGCGAGACGGGGGCCCTTGTAGGGCGCGACCGTGGTGGCCGAGACGGCCGACGCGGCGAGGGCCAGCCCGGCCAGCACGCTCACCGCGACGATACGCGCCGTCACGACGCCAAAAGCCCGCCGGGAACCGGCGGTGGGAAACTGCTGCACGCTGGACCATCTCCGAACCGGGACTTGCCCCCGGCGCTAAAGGTGGCCCACTTCGATCTCGGCGACAACCAGACCCTTCGGCCCCTCGGCGAAGCGCACCATCACGTCGTCGCCCGGCTGCAGGTCTTCCACGCCGCTGCGGCGCAGGGTTTCGATATGCACGAAGATGTCGCCCGGGGCGGCGTCGCGCACCACGAAGCCGTAGCCCTTGGTGCGGTTGAACCACTTGACCTTGGCATGCTCCAGGGGGCCGTGCGGCTCCAGGGCGCGGCGCGGCGGCCGGGAATCCAGTCCGCTGCGCGGCGGCCGCGCGCCGAATCCGCCGCTCCGGAACCCCTCCCCGTCCACGCGGCGCGGACGCTCCTCGCGCGGCGGCGCGGCCGTCTCGTCGAGATCGACGATCTCGGCCACCTGCCAGCCCTTGGTGCGCTTGACCACGTCGCAGACGATGATGGAACCCTCGAGCGCCGTCTCGCGCCCAGTGTTTCTCAGGGAAGTGACATGCAAAAGGACATCACGCAGGCCCGTCTGGCCCGGATCATCCGGGACGATGAACCCGTATCCCTTTCCCGCATCAAACCACTTCACCCGGCCACTGATCCGCACACTTTCATCGTGCGGACCGAGACCCTCGGTATTCAAATCAGACATCCCACCCCTCGAGCCCCGTCCCAAGTCCAAGCCTGGACGAGACGGTTACTATAACATTGTTCTCAAGGAATTGGAGACGTCAATATACTCACCTCGCCCATAGGGGCGAGGCGTGGCGTGCCGACGCATTTCGAACCACAAGCCTGAAAAGGCTGTCCTGGCAGTCCCTAGGGGAGTCGAACCCCTCTCTCCAGATTGAAAATCTGGCGTCCTAACCGATAGACGAAGGGACCTTGGTCAGGCGAGAGCGGCGGATATATCCGCCGAGGTCCGACGATGCAAGGGGGCTTTGAACCTTATATTTGTCTGGGGTCCGCGACATCTTCGATGTCGATTTCCACGCCGTCGCGGCCCTTCCAGTCATCCAGCTTCAGCTTGCCGGCCACGTGCACCGATCCGCCGCCGCCCAGCAGGCGCTGGCCCAGCGCCGTGTCGGCCGAGCGCCAGGCCACGGCCTTCAGGCGATGGCCGGCGGCGTCGATCAAATCCACGCGAACGTGACCGCCGCGCAGCGCCATCGGCCGGTCCGGCCGCACATCGGCCAGCGCCACGGTCGGTTCCGGATTGCCCGGGCCGAACGGCGCCAGCGTCTGGAACTCGGTCAGCATGCCCTTGGCGGCGCCCGGCGCGGTCAGGGCGTCGATCTCCACCGCGTCGGCTTCCGCGGCGACAGTCATCTCGGCGGCCAGGCGGCGGCACAGGAATTCGCGGAACTCGGGCAGGGCCGAGGGCCGGAGGGTCAGGCCGGCCGCCATGGCGTGGCCGCCGCCGGCCAGGATCAGGCCTTCGTCGAAGGCGGCCTGCACGGCGCGGCCGAGGTTCACCCCGGCCTGCGAGCGGCCGGAGCCCTTGCCGATGTCGGCGGCGCGGTCGAGGCCGATGACGATCACCGGCCGGCGATAGCGCTCGCGCAGGCGGCTGGCGACGATGCCCACCACGCCCGGGTGCCAGTCCTCGCCGGCGACGACGATCGCCGGCGCCTCGGGATCAAAGTTGCTGGCGCTCTCGATGGCGGCGATCGCCTCGTCGTGGATGCGCTTCTCCACGTCCTTGCGCTCGGCGTTGAGGGCGTTGAGCTCCTCGGCCAGGGCCAGGGCTTCGGCCGGGTCGTCGGTGGACAGCAGCCGCGCGCCGAGGTCCGAGCGGCCGATGCGTCCGCCGGCGTTGATGCGCGGCCCCAGCACGAAGCCCGCGGTGAACACCTCCGCCGGTCCCTTGGCGCCCGCCACCTGCATCAGCGCCGCCAGGCCGGGATTGGCGAAGGCCGACATCACCTTGAGCCCCTGGGTGGCCAGAGCGCGGTTGAAGCCGACCAGCTGGGTGACGTCGCAGATGGCGCCCAGCGCCGCCAGGTCCAGCCACTGGCGCAGGTCGGGCTCCGGACGGTCCTGGAACAGGCCCCTGGCCCGCGCCTCGCGGTTCAGCGCCGCCAGCAGCACGAAGGTGACGCCGGCGGCCGCCAGCACCCCCTGCCCCGAACGGCAGTCGGGCCGGTTGGGGTTCACCAGGGCGGCGATGGCCGGGATGGTGTCGCGCATCAGGTGATGGTCGATGACCACCAGCTCCAGGCCGATCTCGGCGGCGGTCTCGATGGCGTCGTGCGCCGCCGCCCCGCAGTCCACCGTCACCACCAGCCGCGCGCCCTCGGCATGCAGCCGCCGGAACGCGGCCGGGCTCGGGCCGTAGCCCTCGGTCATGCGGTCGGGAACATAGACGGGCAGTTCCTTGCCCAGGGTGCGGAACCAGCGGATCAGCTGCGCGGCGCTGGAGGCGCCGTCCACGTCGTAGTCGGCGAACACCACCGTCGGCGCGTCGTCGACCAGGGCGTTCACTAGCCGGGCCGCCGCGCGGTCCATGTCGGCGAAGCTGGACGGGTCGGGAAACAGCGCCTTCAGCGTCGGGCGCAGGAAGTCGCCGCCGTCGTCGGCCGCCACCCCGCGCGACGCCAGCGCCCGCGCCAGCGGTTCGGAGAGGCCCAGCCGCTGCTGGTGGGCGCGCACCACCCCCGGATCCGACGGGCGCTCGCGCCAGCGCCGTCCGCTCAGCGAGCGGGTGACGCCCAGATAGCCGGCGCTCGCCAGGGAACCGTCAGCCATGGCCCCCAGCGCCCCCCTGAGCCTTGATCCCCTGAGCCTTGTTCCCCTGAGCCTTCGTCCCATGCGGGAGAAGGCTAACCCCGCCGTACGTCAGATGCGGACGTCCCGGCGGTTGCATGGCCTACAGCGCGCGCTTCATGCGCACCTGGCGCACGGTGTGGGTCGAGGAGTTCATCACCAGGCTGTCGGTGTGCACGAAGCCCTTCTCGAACTTCACGCCCTGCAGCAGGGCGCCGTTGGTCACGCCGGTGGCGACGAAGATGGCGTCGGCGCGGACGATCTCGGACAGGTCATAGATCTTGTCGAGGTCGGTGATGCCCCAGCGCTCGGCGCGGGCGCGCTCGTCGGCGTTGCGGAACACCAGCCGGCCCTGGAACTGCCCGCCGACGCACTTCAGCGCCGCGCAGGCCAGCACGCCCTCCGGCGCCCCGCCCTGGCCGAGATAGAGGTCGACGCCGGTGTCCGGATCGGCGGTGTTGATCACCCCGGCCACGTCGCCGTCGGTGATCAGGTGCACGCGCGCGCCCACCTGGCGCAGGCTGGCGATGATGTCGGCATGGCGCGGCCGGTCCAGCACGCAGACCGTGACCTCGCTCGCATCGACGCCCTTGGCCTTGGCGATGGCGGCGACGTTGTCCGCCGGGCTCTTGTTGAGGTCGATCACCCCGGCCGGCAGGCCCGGTCCGCAGGCGATCTTGTCCATATAGGTGTCGGGGGCGTTCAGCAGCGTGCCCGCGGGCGCCCAGGCCATCACCGCCAGGGCGTTGGCCATGGCCTTGGCCGTCAGCGTGGTGCCTTCCAGCGGGTCCAGCGCGATGTCGATGCGCGGGCCGCCGCCCTGCCCCACCTTTTCACCGATGTAGAGCATGGGCGCCTCGTCGCGTTCGCCCTCGCCGATGACGATCACGCCCTCGATGGCCAGCTCGTTGAGCGCGGTGCGCATGGCGTCGACCGCGGCCTGGTCGGCAGCCTTCTCATCGCCGCGGCCAGCCAGGCGCCAGGCGGCGATGGCGGCGGCCTCGGTCACCCGGACCGCTTCCATCACCAGGCTGCGATCCAAATTTCCAGAACTCATTGAACGGTCTCCGGCCGCGTAGGCGTTAGTGTCGGGGGATTCTCAGATGCGCGCGATGCGGATCAATCGCGGCGGCTGCAGCAGGGTCGGCAGGGCCGCGATGCGGCGCACCGCCTCGGCCATCACCGATTCGGCGACGGCGTGGGTGGTCAGCACAATCGGCACGCCCGCCTCGCCCTCCACCGGCTTCTGCAGGAAGCTGTCGATGGAGACGCCCGCCTCGGCCAGGGTCTCGGACACCGAGGCGATCACCCCGGGCACGTCCTGCACCAGCAGACGCAGATAGGCCCGGCCGAGGGTGTGGGCGGCGTCCACCGGGGTGAACGGCTTCAGCGCGCCGGCCGGCTTCTGGAACACCGGTCGCTGCGCGCCGGTCATCACGTCGGCGATGTCGGCGGCCACGGCGGCGGCCGTGGGGCCCGCGCCCGCGCCCGGTCCCTGGATGAAGATGCGGCCGATGCGCCGGCCCTCGATGAACAGGGCGTTCAGCGCCCCGCCGGCGCGCGCCAGCGGATGATCCAGCGGCGCCAGCGCCGGGTGCACGCGCACCGACACGCCGCCGTCGTCCGAGCGGGCGGTCGAGGCCACCAGCTTGATGCGATAGCCGAGGTCCTTGGCCAGGCGGATGTCGAGCAGCTCGATCTTGTCGACGCCCTCGATCTCCGCGGCGCCGAAGGTCGGCGCGCAGCCGAACGCCAGGGCGGCCAGGATGGTGATCTTGTGCGCCGCGTCGAAGCCGCCGACGTCCATGGTCGGATCGGCCTCGGCGTAGCCCAGGCGCTGGGCCTCGGCCAGCACGTCGGCGAACGAGCGGCCGCCGGCCTCCATCTCGGTGAGGATGTAGTTGCAGGTGCCGTTGAGAATGCCGGCCACGGCCACGACCTCGTCGCCGACCATGGCCTCGCGCAGCATCTTCACGGCCGGCGTGCCGCCCATCACGGCGGCTTCGAACAGCAGCGGCACGCCCTTCGATTCGGCGAGGGCGGCCAGTTCAGCGCCGTGCTCGGCGATCAGCGCCTTGTTGGCGGTGACCACCGGCTTGCCGGCCTTCAGCGCCGTCTCGACCGCGGCCTTGGCCGGGCCGTCGGAACCGCCGATCAGCTCGACGAAGATGTCGGTCTCGTCCGAGGCGGCCAGCGCCACCGGATCGTCGAACCACGGCAGGCTGGAGATGTCGAACGGGCGGGGCCGCGAGCGTGAGCGCGCCGAGACGCCGCTCACCCGGGCCGATCCGCCGGCCGGGGCGAAGCCCGGCCGCTCGGAGAGGAAGTTCAGCAGTCCCGCCCCGACGGTGCCCAGTCCTGCGACGCCGACGCGCCATTCTGATTTCGGTGAAGTCATGACGGGCGCAGCCTTACCCGGCATTGCCCGCCACGGGGAGCCCCCAAGTGGCTGCCTGACCCCCTATTCCACCGGTATCTGGTCGCGGACCTTCGAGAGAATCTGCCCCGACTGATCGAGGAACTTCTTCACGCTGCGGGCCGCCTGACGGATGCGATGCTCGTTCTCCACCAGGCCGATGCGCACATAGCCCTCGCCGTGCTCGCCGAAGGCGACCCCCGGGGAGACGGCGACGCCCGCCTCTTCGATCAGCAGCTTGGAGAACAGCATGGAGCCGGCCTCGCGGTACTGCTCGGGCAGCGGCGCCCAGGCGAACATCGACGCCGGCGGCGAGGGGATGTCCCAGCCGGCCCGCGCCATGGCGCTGACCAGGGTGTCGCGGCGCGACTTGTAGGTGGCGCGGATCTCGTCGATGCAGTCCTGCGGCCCGTTCAGGGCCGCGGTGGCCGCCACCTGGATCGGGGTGAAGGCCCCGTAGTCGAGGTAGGACTTCACCCGCGCCAGGGCCGAGCACATCCGCTCGTTGCCCACCACCATCCCCACGCGCCAGCCGGCCATGGCGTAGGTCTTGGACAGGGAGTTGACCTCGACGGCGATGTCCTTGGCCCCCTCCACCTGCAGGATCGACGGCGGCGGGTTGTCGTCGAAATAGATCTCCGAATAGGCGATGTCGGACAGCACCAGCATGTCGTGCTTCTTCGCCAGCGCCACGGCGTCCTTGTAGAACTCCAGGTCCACCCACTGCGCCTGCGGGTTGGACGGATAGCTGACGATCAGCACGCTGGGCGGCGGCGCGGAATTGCGCACCGCGCGGGAGACGCCGGCCAGGTATTCCTCCGGCGAGAGCGCCGGCACGTGGCGGATCACCCCGCCGGCCATGATGAAGCCGTAGGCGTGGATCGGATAGGCCGGGTTGGGGCAGATGATCACGTCGCCGGGGGCGGTGAGCGCCTGGGCCAGGTTGGCGAAGCCTTCCTTGGACCCCATGGTGGCGATCACCTCGGTGTCCGGGTTCAGCTTCACGCCGAAGCGGCGGTCGTAGTAGGCGGCCATGGCCCGGCGCAGGCCAGGGATGCCCTTGGAGGCCGAATAGCGGCCGGACTTCGGGTCGCGCGCCGTCTCGATCAGCTTGTCGACGATATGCTTCGGCGTCGGCATGTCGGGATTGCCCATGCCGAAGTCGATGATGTCGACGCCCTCGCTGCGCAGGCGGGCCTTGATGCGGTTCACCTGCTCGAACACGTAGGGCGGCAGGCGGCGGATACGGTGGAATTCGGGAGTCATGATGGCTCGGCCGCCAGATGCGGCTGTTGGGAGCTGGAATTGGGGCATGGATAGACCCCGACGGGACCTCTTCCAAGCCAGCTTAAGGCAGATTTCGCCCCCGGAGCCGCTTAGCGCGGCCGCGGAGGCGGCGTAGCTCGGTCCTTCAGCTGCCGGGCGAAGGCGGCGGTGTCGTCCGGCGTGGCCGGAGTCATCGGCGGCGGCGCCTCGGCCTCGCCGCGTGATTCGGCGGCGAAGCCGGAGGTCGAGCCGTCCAGGCTCCAGGTCCCGGGCGCCGTCTGGCGCTGCAGCGCCGCCCCGGACTGGCGGATATCCAGCACCGCGGCCTTCCATTCGGCCACGCCGCGGACGTCGGTCGGCATCTTCGGGATGGAGCAGAAGCTTGGAAAGCCCTGTGGGCGCTGCGCGGCCGCGACGATGTCCGGGGCCAGCCCGGGCGCGGGCGTCGCGCTGGCGGCCTGGGCCGGTCCGCACGCCGTCGCCGCCACCGCCGGCAAGGCGAGCAGCGTGGCCACCGCCCCGAGGCAGAGGCTTCGCGTCATTGAAAATTCGCGCGCGAGGGCTTTCATTAGACGCAAGGTCATAGGCCATGATGCGCCATAACGAAAGGGCGCAAGGGTTTGCGCCTTGGACGAACGAAGGGGCGCAAGGGTTCGCCCCACAGGGAGAACCAGGATGGCGAAAGCCGCGACGACGAAGGCCAAGGCCGCTGCCGAGAAAGCCGCGCCCAAGCCGAAGCCTGCGGCCGAGCCGAAGGCCAGGACCAAGGCCGTCGCCGAAGCTGCGCCGCCCAAGGCGAACGCGGCCAAGGTGAAGGCGGCCAAGGTCAGGGCCGGCAATGCTGGGCCGGCGAAGGTCGCCGCCAAGCCTGCGCCCGCCAGGCCTGCAGCGGTGAAGGTCGCCTCTAAGGCGACGCGCGCCGCCGAGGCCCTGACCACGCGTCCGGCCAAGGCGCCCGCCAAGCCGGCCGCGAAGGCGGCGGCGGCCGCCAAGCCAGCGCCGGAGCCCCGGCCCCAACCCGCGCCCCGCGCCGCCGAGCCGCCCCCCAGCGCCGGACCGCAGGCTGCGCCGCCGCCCTCCCCCGCCGAGGCCTTGAACCGTTTCGTCACCCCCGAGCAGCGCGAGGCGCTGGAGCGGATGAGCCTGAACCTGGCGCGCGCGGCGCTGACCGCCCAGGGCGCGATCGCCGAGGCGGCCCTGCGCCAGGCCGACCGGCCGGCGGCGCTCAGCCCCGACCCGTTCCACGTGGCGCCGGCGCTCAACGAGGTGATGGGGCGGCTGGCGGCCGAGCCCGACCGGATGATGCGGGCCCAGGCCGACCTCTTCAACCGCTACATGGAACTGTGGCGCGCCACGGCCCAGCGCGCCGCCGGGGATTCGGCCGAGCCGGTGGCGGCGCCGCCCAAGGGCGACAAGCGCTTCCTCGATCCGGACTGGTCGAACAATCCCCTGTTCGACGTCATCAAGCAGTCCTACCTGATCACCTCCGACTGGCTGAACAACCTGGTCGGCGGCGTGGACGGCGTCGAGCCGATGACCAAGCGACGGGTGGAGTTCTTCACCCGGATGCTGACCGACGCCATGTCGCCGTCGAACTTCCTGCTGTCCAATCCGGCGGCGCTGCGCGAGGCGATGGAGACCCGCGGCGAGAGCATCGCCCGCGGGATGGCCAACTTCGCCGCCGACCTGGAGCGCGGCGGCGGCCAGCTGTCGATCAGCCAGACCGACTTCGCCCAGTTCAAGGTGGGCGAGAACGTCGCCACGGCGCCGGGCAAGGTGATCTTCCAGAACGAGATCATCCAGATCCTGCAGTTCGATCCGACCACCGAGACGGTGTGCGAGATCCCGCTGCTGATCTTCCCGCCGTGGATCAACAAGTTCTACATCATGGACCTGCGGCCCGAGAACTCGATGATCCGCTGGCTGTCCAGCCAGGGCGTCACGGTGTTCGTCACCTCCTGGGTGAACCCGGACCAGCGGCTGGCCACCAAGACCATGGAAGACTACCTGCACGACGGCATCTACGCGGCCATCGATGCGGTGACGAAGCAGGCCGGGGTCAAGACGGTGAACACCGTCGGCTACTGCATCGGCGGCACCTTGCTGTCCTGCGCCCTCGCCCACATGGCCGCCAAGGGCGACACGCGGGTGGCCTCGGCCACCTTCTTCGCCGCCCAGCAGGACTTCACCGAGGCCGGCGACCTGCTGATCTTCACCAACGAAGACTGGCTGAAGGACCTGGAGACCAAGATGGACGCCGGCGGCGGCGTGCTGCCCGGCCAGACCATGGCCGACACCTTCAACGCCTTGCGCTCGAACGACCTGATCTGGTCGTTCTTCGTCTCCAACTACCTGATGGGCAAGGAGCCCAAGCCCTTCGACCTGCTGTTCTGGAACGCCGACCAGACGCGCATGCCCAAGACCCTGCACCTGTTCTACCTGCGCAAGTTCTACGGCGAGAACGCCCTGGCCAAGGGCGAGCTGGTGCTGGACGGCGTGAAGCTGAACCTG
Source organism: Caulobacter sp. KR2-114 (assembly GCF_049446115.1). NCBI lineage: Bacteria > Pseudomonadati > Pseudomonadota > Alphaproteobacteria > Caulobacterales > Caulobacteraceae > Caulobacter > Caulobacter sp. KR2-114. Next base: position 247,926 of record NZ_JBMSEC010000002.1, on the reverse strand, counting down.
AAGGACGTGAAGACGCCGATCTACGTGCAGTCCTCCAAGGAGGACCACATCGCGCCGCTGCGTTCGGTCTACAAGGGCGCCAAGCTGTTCGGCGGGCCGGTGACCTTCACCATGGCCGGCTCCGGCCACATCGCCGGGGTGATCAACGCGCCCGCGGCCAAGAAATACCAGCACTGGACCAACAGCGCCCTGCCCGCCACCGTCGACGAATGGATCGCCGGCGCGGTGGAGCACCCGGGCTCCTGGTGGCCGCACTGGGCGGAGTGGCTGAAGGCCCGCTCCGGCAAGCAGGTCCCCGCCCGCGACCCGGCGAAGGGCCCGCTGAAGCCGATCGAGGATGCGCCGGGCAGCTTCGTGAAGGTGCGCTCGGACGCCGGCTGAGGGGCGCCGCCGGCCGCTATTGCCCCTCCGCGCAATCCACGATCGCGCCCTCGGGCGCCGGGAAGCGCGAAGTCCAGTCGGCCTCGAAGCCGTCGCGGAAGCGGCTGACGTCCTCGCCGTCCGCCGCCTGCATCACGCCGCGAAAGGCGTAGGCGGCGCCGGGGCGGCCGGCTTTCGGCGCCTCGAAGAACACCTCGATCATCGGCCGGTCGCTGCGGTTCTTCGGGTGCGCCAGGGTGATGACCGCGTCGGCGCACCAGTCGCTGCCGGAATCGATGCCCGGCCCCACCACGGTGCAGGGTCCGCCGCTCCAGGCGATCGAGCGGGCGTTGGCGCCCACCAGGGCCTTGAGCCACTGCTCGACGGTGCGCGGGTCGCAGCGCTTCAGATCGTAGTCGATGGCGGCCACCGGCGTCGTGCGGGCCGCCGCCGCCAGGGCGGCGTTGGCGACTCCCTTGGTGACTCCGGCCGCGTGTGCCGGACGCCCCCTGGCCGCCAGCGCGGGCGTCGTCGCCAGCATGGCCAGCATCAGGCCCAGCACGATCCTCATTCCCCGCCCTCCCATGGCGTGGGCGAGTTTAGGCCGGGATGAATTTCAGGGCGACGCCGTTGTTGCAGTAGCGCAGGCCGGTGGGGGCCGGGCCGTCGTCGAACACGTGGCCCTGGTGCCCCAGGCACTGGGCGCAGTGGTATTCCGTGCGCGGCACGCCGAGCTTCAGGTCGGTCTTCTTGGCCAGGGCGCCCGGCAGGGCGGTGTAGAAGCTGGGCCAGCCGGTGCCGCTGTCGAACTTCCACTGCGAGCGGAACAGCGGCAGGCCGCAGGCGAGGCAGGCGAAGGTCCCCTTGCGGTGCTCGTCGTTGAGCGGGCTGGAGAACGGACGCTCGGTGCCTTCCTGGCGCAGCACGTCGAACGAGGCCGGCGGCAGGCGGCCTTTCCAGTCGGCGGCGCTGAACCTGCGGAACGGCGAGGCGGCATAGCGATCCGGGCCGGCGACGGCGGCCGGCGCGCAGGCGGCGAGCGCACTGGCCGCCAGCAGCACGAACCGACGGTCGGGGCTGAAGCGGGTTGGGGCCGGGACGGCGGGGGAACGGTGGGACATGGGCGGGGACCTCCAGCCCTTATACGGGCGAGACCGTCCTCAGGTTACACGCCCCGCGCCGGAGACCGGCCGACGCCACACATAGTAGACGTCCGGCATGCGCTCTTCGTTGTCCTGGCCGTCGGTCAGGCGCTCGGCGGTGAAGCCGTGCTTCTCGTAGAAGGCGCGGGCGCGCGCGTTCTCCTGGAAGGTCCACAGGGCCAGTTCGGCATACTCCGCCTTGGCCAGGTCCAGCAGCTGGACGCCGAGGCCGCGGCCCAGCTGGTCGGCCGCCACGAACAGGTGGTTGATGAAGCCGGCGCGGAAGGCGATGTAGCCCAGGAACCGCTGGTCGTGCTCGGCCACCCAGACGTCGAAATCGTCAAACAGAGTGCCGCGGAAGAAGGCGCGGTCCTCGTCCGGCGTGTGCAGTTCCGGCAGGAACGGCAGGGCGCGGCGGACGGTGTCGCGGTAGAGCCGCGCCAGGGCGTCCATGTCGTAGAGCCCGGCGCGGCGCAGGATCAACGCCCGGCGGCCTCAAGACTGGCGCCCTGAAGCCCGGCGGCCTCCGGCAGGCCCAGCATCAGGTTCATGTTCTGCACCGCCGCGCCGGACGCCCCCTTGCCAAGGTTGTCGAGCAGGGCCACCAGGCGCGCCTGGCCGGCGTCGTCGGAGCCGAACACGAACAGCTTCATGCGGTTGGTGCCGTTCAGGCCTTCCGGCGCCAGGGTCTTCAGACTGGCCGATTCCGCCAGCGAGGCGACCTCGATGAACGGCTCGTCGCGATAGGCCTGGCAGAGCGCGGCGTGGATCTCCTTGATCCGCGGCGCCACCGGCAGCGCCTTCAGCTGCAGCGGCACCTCGACGATCATGCCCTGGGCGTAGCGGCCCACCGCCGGCGCGAACAGCGGCTTGTGCTGCAGCAGGCCATAGGCCTGCATCTCCGGCACGTGCTTGTGCTCCATGCCCATCGCATAGATGCGGTACGGGACCTCGGTGTAGGCCTCCGACGCCTTGTCCTCGAACTCCGCGATCATCCCCTTGCCGCCGCCGGAATAGCCGGAGATGGCGTTCACCGTCACCGGCCAGGTCTTCGGCAGCAGCTCGTCCTGCACCAGCGGCCGCACCAGGGCGATGAAGCCGGTGGGATAGCAGCCCGGATTGGAGACCCGGGTCGATGTGGCCACCGCCTGGCGCTGGGTCCGGCTCATCTCCGGAAAGCCGTAGGTCCAGCCTGGAGCGACCCGGTGGGCGGTGGAGGCGTCGATCACCCGCACGGTGTTGCTCTCGATCAGCGACACCGCCTCGCGGGCGGCGTCGTCCGGCAGGCACAGGATCACCGCGTCGGCGCCGTTCAGCATGTCGCGCCGGGCCGAGGCGTCCTTGCGCAGCGCCGGATCGATCGACAGCAGCTGCAGGTCGCGCCGGCCCTCCAGCCGCTGGCGGATCTGCAGGCCGGTGGTGCCGGCTTCGCCGTCGATGAAAACCTTGGGGGCCATGGTCACAGCTCCAGAGCGTGTCGAGAATGCGTCTCTTCCCCCCTTGGGGGAAGTGGCCCGGAGGGCCGAAGGGGGCTCCGGCGGAGCGCCGGCGCCGGCGTCAAGCTGGAGCCCCCTCCACCACTTCGTGGTCCCCCTCCCCCAAAGAGGGGAGGAGAAAAAAGAAGAAAGGCGCCTCGGTTGCCCGAAGCGCCTTTCCGCAAGCACGAGTTTTCGTGCGCGATTAGCGCTTCGAGAACTGGAAGCTGCGTCGGGCCTTGGCCTTGCCGTACTTCTTGCGCTCGACCACGCGGCTGTCGCGGGTCAGGAAGCCGTGCGGCTTGAGCAGCGGGCGCAGGCCCGGCTCGTAGTAGGTCAGGGCCTTGGAGATACCGTGGCGCACGGCGCCGGCCTGGCCGGACAGGCCCGAGCCCACGACCGTCACGTCGACGTCGAACTGGCCGAGACGGTCAGCCACCTGCAGCGGCTGGGCGATCATCATGCGCAGCACCGGACGGGCGAAGTAGATCTCCTGGTCGCGGCCATTGATGGTGATCTTGCCCTTGCCCGGCTTGATCCAGACGCGCGCGACGGCGTTCTTGCGCTTGCCGGTGGCATAGGCGCGGCCTTGCTTGTCGATCTGCGGCTCGCGGACGACCGCGGCCTGGACGGGGTTGGACGACAGGCTCTGCAGAGCCTCGAGACCGTGAGTGTCGCTCATGGCTTACTGGCTCCGGATGTTCTTGGCGTTCAGGCCCTTGAAGTCGATGACTTCCGGGTTCTGCGCTTCGTGCGGATGTTCGCCGCTGTTGTAGATCTTCAGGTGGGTCAGCTGCTTGCGCGCCAGGGGGCTTTCCTTGGGCAGCATGCGCTCGACGGCCTTCTCCAGGATCCGCTCGGGGAAGCGGCCGCTGAGGATGGCGCCCGCCTTGCGTTCCTTGATGCCGCCCGGATAGCCGGTGTGCCAGTAGTAGGTCTTCTGGTCCAGCTTGCGGCCGGTGAACTTCACCTTGTCGGCGTTGATCACGACGACGGTGTCGCCGCAGTCGACGTTCGGGGTGTAGTCCGGGCGGTGCTTGCCGCGCAGGCGCATGGCGATGAAGCTGGCCAGACGGCCGACGACGGCGTCCTGCGCGTCGACGACGATCCACTTCTTCTCGACATCCGCGGGCTTCAGGGAAGCCGTGGTCTTGGTGTTCATGTTCAATCCGTTGGACAGCGGGCTATCGCCCCTTGCGGAACGTCACCGGCGTGAGGCGCGGCAGGTACAGGGACCGCCGGCGCCTGTCAAGCATCCCGCGCGTACAATTCGTCACAACCCCTTGGGAATCAAGGGTTAGCGGGTAACGGTAAAATGGTACCGCATCACGCCCTGCGCGCCCGCCAGGCCAGGATCACCGACACCGTCAGCACCAGCACGGCCCCCGCCTGGTGCAGGATGGCCAGCCACAGGGGCACGCCGGTCATCAGGGTGGCGATCCCCAGGCTGGCCTGGAACAGCACCGCCAGCAGCAGGCCGGCGAAAAGAGAGCGCAGCGTGCCGGAGAGGTAGCGGGCGCGGATCGCCCGCACCGCCAGCAGCCCGGCGGCGACCAGCACCGCATAGGCCATCAGGCGATGGTTGAACTGCACGGCGGCCTGGCTGTGGGCGAAGGTCTGCCACGCGCCGGCGCCGGCGTAGTCGTCAGGAAACACCCGGCCGTTCATCAGCGGCCAGTCGTTGTCCACCAGCCCGGCCTGGTTGCCGGCGACCAGCGCGCCCAGCAGGCACTGGACATAGACGGCGGCCATCAGCGCGGCGCCGGCGATCGACCAGCCGTCCTGACGCCGGCCGCCCACCCGCGCCTGCCCGCTCCAGGCCTCCAGCCCGGTCCAGACTAGGGCGCAGAACAGGATCAGCGCCAGGCCCAGATGGGTCGCCAGGCGCTCGGGCGCGACGGTCACCCGCGCCTCCAGCCCGCTCTTGACCATCCACCAGCCAACCAGGCCCTGCAGTCCGCCGAGGGCGAACAGCACCACGCACCGCCAGACCAGCCGGGCCGGCAGCCGCCGCAACGCCAGGAACACGACGAAGGGAACCGCGAACACGGCGCCGAGCAGGCGCCCGAGCAGCCGGTGGCTCCACTCCCACCAGTAGATGAACTTGAAGTCGCCGAGGCTCATGCCCCGGTTGATCAGCCGATACTGCGGGGTGGCCTGGTAGAGGCGGAAGTTCTCCTGCCAGGCATGCTCGCTGAGTGGCGGCAGGGCGCCGGTCACCGGCTTCCACTGGGTGATCGACAGGCCAGAGCCGGTCAGCCGCGTCGCGCCGCCGACCACCACCATGGCGAACACCAGGAAGGCGGTGGCGAACAGCCAGAGCGCAACCGGCCGCGAGCGGCCGTCTTTCAGGAAGGAGGTCATTGCGGCCGGATCTTGCTCGCCGTCTTCACTCATGCGGCCCGTGGGGAAAGGCCGATCCTTCAGAACCTGCGACCCGCCGCCGCGAGGCGGAAATGGTCGGAGCGGCGGGATTCGAACCCACGACCCCTTGACCCCCAGTCAAGTGCGCTACCAGGCTGCGCTACGCTCCGATGCAGGGAGCGCCCTTATAGTGACGGCGCCCCGGGGGAGCAATGGCAATTGCGGGGCGATGTTCGCCGGTGACGGATGCGGCGAAACCGCCCGCTACGCTCCGCCCTTCAACAGGTGATCGATCCTTGCGCGGGCGGCTTCCAGATCCTGCAGGGCGACCTGCAGGCGCTGGCGGGCCTCGGGGGTCAGGTCCGGGCGTGAGAGCGGCGCGAACAGATCCTCGTCGATGGCCGGCAGCAACGGCGGCGGCGCGACCGCGCCCTCCGGCGCGTCGATCAGGCGGCGCAGCCCGTGCTCCTTGTGCAGCTTCTGCACGCCCTTGATGGTGTAGCCTTCGACGTGCAGCAGCCGGCGCACCGCCGCGAGCACCTGCAGGTCCTGGGGCCGGTAGAACCGCCGGCCGCCGGCCCGCTTCATGGGCCGGATGAACGAGAATTTGGTCTCCCAGAAGCGAAGGACGTGTTGGGGAACGCCCAGTTCGTCTGAGGCCTCGGAAATAGTGCGGAACGCCTCCGGGCCCTTGGCCACCGGCGGCTCCTTCTATCCCGCCAAGGCCCGGTCGATACGCGCCTTCATCACCTGGCTGGCCCGGAAGCCGATCACCCGGCGCGGATCGATGGCGGCCGCCTCGCCCGTCTTGGGATTGCGCCCGACGCGCTCGCGCTTGGCCCGCACCTGGAACACGCCGAAGCCCGAAAGCTTGACCGTCGCCCCGCGTTCGAGGGCCTCGGTCATCAGCCCGAGCGTGCGCTCCACCAGGGCGGCGCAGTCCTGCCGCGTCAGGCCCACTTCATCGTGGACAGCCTCGGTAAGGTCCGCCCGCGTCAATGTCTGCCCCTTCATGGGAGCCCCCATATTCCCCAACGCCGTCACCGTAGACGGCGCAATTTCCACGTCAAGTCAAAGACTTCAGGCCGCCCTATGAAATGCAGCCTAAAGACGGATGACCGCGGCGCCCCAGGTCAGGCCGCCGCCCATCGCCTCGATCAGCAGCAGGTCGCCCGGCTTGATCCGGCCGTCCGCCACCCCCTCGGCCCAGGCCAGGGGAATGGAGGCGGCGGAGGTGTTGGCGTGATCGGCCACCGTCGAGATCACCCGCTTCTCATCGATTCCCACGCGGCGCGCCACACCTTCCAGGATGCGCTGGTTGGCCTGGTGCGGGATGAACCAGTCGATGTCGGCCACCTCGACCCCGGCGGCCTTGGCGGCCAGCAGGATCGCCTCGGAGATGTTCACCACCGCGTGGCGGAACACCTGATTGCCCTGCATGCGCAGCTTGCCGACGGTGCCGGTGCTGGACGGGCCGCCGTCGACATACAGCAGATCCTGCTTGGCGCCGTCGGCGCGCAGGGAAAAGCCCAGCAGGCCGCGGTCGGCCGGCGTCCCCTGCCCTTCGCCGGGCTCGACGACCACCGCCCCGGCGCCGTCGCCGAACAGCACGCAGGTGCCGCGATCGGTCCAGTCCATCAGCCGGGTCATGGTCTCGGCGCCGATCACCAGGGCGCACTTCGCCTGCCCGCGGGCGACGAAGCCGTCCACGACCGCCAGGGCGTAGACGAAGCCCGAACACACCGCCTGCACGTCGAAGGCGATGCCCACCGGGCACCCCAGCTTGCGCTGCACCATGGTCGCGACAGCCGGAAACGTCAGGTCGGCGGTGGTGGTCGCGACCACGATCAGGTCGATCTCCGAGGGCGAACGCCCGGCGCGCTGCAGCGCCTGCTTCGCCGCCTCGACCGCCAGGTCGGAGGTGCTGACGCCCTCAGGCGCGCGATAGCGCCGGCGGATGCCGGTGCGTTCCCTGATCCACTCGTCGCTGGTGTCGACGACCTTCGCCAGATCATCGTTGGTGACCACCTCCGTCGGCAGATAGCCCCCGACGCCGGTCACGACACTACGCAGCATGCCACTCACGCGTTCGATCTTTCCCCAGGCTCGCCTTGAGCCGTGTCCGTCGGGGCGGCCGCCGCGCCGGCCCCAGGTTCTTCAGTCGCCCCGGCGGCGGCCGTCAGCCGCTTGAGGTTGCGATCGATCTCGGCGGCGAAATCGCTCTTGGCCAGGTCGGCCGCCAGCCGGATGGCGGCGGCGAATCCGCGGGCGTCCGCGCCCCCGTGGCTTTTGACTACAATCCCGTTGAGCCCCAGGAAAGGCCCGCCGCCGCCGGGATCGAGCCGATCGCGCAGACGGCGCAGGGCGCCCTGGGCGATGAAGGCGCCGATCTTGCCCATCAGGCTGCCGCCGATCGCCGCACGCAGCTCGGTGGAGAAGAACCGCGCCAGACCTTCCGCGGTCTTCAGGGCCACGTTGCCGGTGAAGCCGTCGGTGACGATCACGTCGACGGTCCCCTTGGCGATGTCGTCGCCCTCGACGAAGCCGCGATAGTCCATGTCGAACTGGGTGGCGCGCAGCAGGCGGTTGGCGCCCTTGACCTCCTCGTGGCCCTTGCCCTCCTCCGAGCCGACGTTCAGCACGCCGACGGTGGGGTGGGCCGAGCCGTGCACCGCGCGGTGATAGGCGGCGCCGAGGATGGCGAACTCCACCAGCCGCTCGGCGTCGCAGTCGATGTTGGCGCCCACGTCCAGCACCGCGGTGATGCCGCGCGAGGTGGGCCAGCTGGCCACCAGCGCCGGCCGCTCCATCTCGCCGATCATCCGCAGCTGCAGCAGGGATATGGCCATCAGGGCGCCGGTGTTGCCGGACGAGACGGCCGCGTGCGCCTCGCCCGCCTTCACCGATTCGACGGCGTTCCACATCGACGTGCCCTTGCCGCGGCGCATCGCCTGGGCGGGCTTGTCGTCATTGGCCACCACCCGCTCGGAATGGCGGACCTCCACCCGGCCCTGCAGGGCGGGCAGGCGGGCGATGGCGGCGGTCAGGGCGGCTTCGTCGCCGTGCAGCAGGAACCGGGCGTCGACGCCCAGCTGGCTGATCGCGCGCGCCACGCCCGGCACCACCACGGGAGGACCGTGGTCACCGCCCATGGCGTCGATGGAGATCACAAGAGGATCAGGCACGGCGGCGATGCGAACTCCTTGCGGCGTCCCGCCGAGACAAGTCGGCCGGACGATACAGCCGGGACCGCGCGATGCAAGTCGCGCCTGCCGGCGGGCTTCTAGGCCTTGTCCTCGTCCTTGGCCGCCCTGAGGGCGGCGAGGGCGGCGAACGGCGAGGACGGGCTCTCGTCCGGCGGCGGCTCGAACACCTCGCCGGGCTTGCGGGCAAAGGGATCGATGGCGAGCGACAGCTGCTCGACCACATAGTGCGCCACGTCGATGGCGTCGCCGTCGACCACGTCGGGCGGATCGTCGGCGTCGAGGTCCACCTCGACCTCGTCCTCCGGCGGCGGCGGCGCGTGCGGGCTGCCGGCGGGCACGAAGCGGATCAGCAGCGGCTCGTCGATCATCGAGTCGAACGGCTCCAGCGAGACGCCGCTGATCTGGGTGACGGTGGCCCGAAGGCGGCCGGTCATCTCCGCCCCGTCCAGCCAGGGCTTCAGGGCGAGGTCGGCCGTCAGGGATCCCAGCGCCTCCAGGCCGAGGTCGCGGGCCAGCGCCTTGCGGGTGGCCTCGTCGGCCTCGAGCCGAAGCTCCAGCGGGATGTCGCGCCAGCTGACCAGCCGCGACCAGCGGGGGGGCGGCGGTCTCATGCGCCCGGCCAGATCACGTCGCCGTCCGCGAGGGCGGCGGTCGGCTGCGCGGCCAGGGTCTCGCGGACCGCCCGGATGTAGCCCGCCAGCGGCGCGCCATCCGCGCCGCCCAGGGCCGTGCGCGAGGCGACGTCGGCCAGCGGCGCGGTGTCCGGCAGGGCGCGGAAGGCGGCGTCGTAGGCCTTGGCCCGGCCGTAGAAGGCCTCGCCGAGCTTGCGCATCTTCTTGCCCACCGACAGGTCGCCCACCCCCATCTCACGCAGGGCGCCGTCGAGGTCGCGGACATAGGTGTCGAACAGCGCCTGGCGCACGCCGGCGGCGTCGGGTTCGTCCTTCAGCCGGTCGATCAGCAAAATCACGTGCAGGGTCAGCATCTCGAAACGGCCCTCGACGGTGTCGGGGGCGCCGAGATCGAGGTACAGCTCAGGCAGCCGACCCTGCGCCACGGCCGATTCATGCAGCCGCCTGGCCGCCGTCTTGACGGGGCCTTTCGCCAGGAGCCGGTCGAACAGTGTCACCATTGCCTCTATTCCGCCCCAGGGGCGCGCCATTGACGCGCATTGCACTAGGCGGCCGGCGGCGATAGGTCAAAGGTCGCCTTCTCAAAGAGTCCGGATCGCCATGTTTCGAAAAGTCGCCTTTGCCGTCGCCGCCCTCTCGGTGCTGGGCGTCGCCGCCTGTGCGCCGACCACCACCTATCAGGGCTTTCAGGCCATCGACAGCAACCCGGCCGACGTGAAGGTGGGCGACGACACCCGCTCCACCGTGCTGGCCAAGCTGGGCACGCCCACCGCGACGTCCACCTTCGACAAGGACACCTGGTACTACATGGACCAGGTCGTGAACCGCACCTCGTTCTACAATCCGCGCATGTCGCGCCGCGACGTGGTGGCCATCAGCTTCGACAAGAACAGCGAACAGGTCGTCGACGTGCGCAAGTACGGCCTCGAGGACGGCAAGGTGTTCGCCTACAACAGGCGCGAGACCCCGACCCGCGGGCGCGAGATGACTGTGCTGGAACAGCTGCTGGGCTCGATCGGCGCCTCCGGCGTGCTGCCGCCCGACCAGAACCAGACCCCCGGCAGCCACCCCGGCGATCGTCCCTGACGGACTGCGACTGACGGCCTGGAGGGCGCGCGGCCGGCCCGGCCCCCTCCCCCGTCACCCGACCCCGAAAAGAAAACGCCCCGGAGCCGCAGCTCCGGGGCGTTCGCGTTTCCGCGGGTCTCGAAAGGCTAGTGGATCACCCCGTGGGCCAGCACCGCCAGCAGCAGCAGGGCCACGATGTTGGTGATCTTGATCATCGGGTTCACGGCGGGACCCGCCGTGTCCTTGTAGGGGTCGCCGACGGTGTCGCCGGTCACGGCCGCCTTGTGCGCGTCCGAGCCCTTGCCGCCGTAGTGACCTTCCTCGATCAGCTTCTTGGCGTTGTCCCACGCGCCGCCGCCCGAGGTCATCGAGATGGCGACGAACAGGCCGGTGACGATCACGCCCATCAGCATGGCGCCCAGCGAGGCGAACGCCTCGACCTTGGAGCCGGAGATCAGGCGGATGACGAAGAACAGCACCACCGGCGAGACCACCGGCAGCAGCGACGGCACGATCATCTCGCGGATGGCCGCGCGGGTCAGGATGTCCACCGCCTTGCCGTACTCGGGCTTGACCTCATAGGTCATGATGCCCGGGTTCTCCTTGAACTGGCGGCGCACCTCGGCGACCACGGCTTCCGCCGCCCGGCCCACGGCGGTCATCGACAGCCCGCCGAACAGGAACGGCAGCAGGCCGCCGAACAGCAGGCCGACCACCACGTAGGGGTTGGACAGGTCGAAGGCCACCGGACCCAGCTGGTCGAAGAAGCTGCCGGGCGTGGCGTTGGCCGCGAAGTACTTCAGGTCGGCGGTGTAGGCGGCGAACAGCACCAGGGCGCCAAGGCCGGCCGAGCCGATCGCATAGCCCTTGGTCACCGCCTTGGTGGTGTTGCCGACGGCGTCGAGGGCGTCGGTGGACACCCGCACTTCCGGCGGCAGGCCGGCCATTTCCGCGATGCCGCCGGCGTTGTCCGTCACCGGGCCGAAGGCGTCGAGGGCCACGATCACGCCGGCCAGGGACAGCATGGTGGTGGTGGCGATGGCGATGCCGTAGAGGCCCGCCAGGTTGAAGGCGATCAGGATGCCGGCGATGATCACCAGCGCCGGGGCGGCGGTGGATTCCAGGCTCATGGCCAGGCCCTGGATCACGTTGGTGCCGTGACCGGCCACCGAGGCCTTGGCCACCGACTTCACCGGACGGAAGCCCGTGCCGGTGTAGTACTCGGTGATCACCACGATGGCCGCGGTGACGCCGAGGCCGACCAGGCCGCACCAGAACAGGGTCAGGCCGTTGAACGACACGCCCCCGCTGGTGGTGACGGTGTCGGGCACCATCTTGGTGAACACGAAATAGAGCGCGATCGCCGACAGCACGCCGGTGACGATCAGGCCCTGGTACAGGGCGCCCATGATGTTCTGCGACTTGCCGAGGCGCACGAAGAAGGCGCCGATGATCGAGGTGATGATGCAGGCGCCGCAGATGGCCAGCGGCAGCAGCATCATGGTCGCGGCCCCGCTGCCGGCGAAGTAGATCGACGCCAGCACCATGGTCGCCACGGTGGTCACCGCATAGGTCTCGAACAGGTCGGCGGCCATGCCGGCGCAGTCGCCGACGTTGTCGCCCACGTTGTCGGCGATGGTGGCGGCGTTGCGCGGGTCATCCTCCGGGATGCCGGCCTCGACCTTGCCCACCATGTCACCGCCCACGTCGGCGCCCTTGGTGAAGATGCCGCCGCCCAGACGGGCGAAGATGGAGATCAGCGAGGCGCCGAAGCCCAGGGCCACCAGGCTGTCGACCACTTCGCGGTCGGTGGGCGCCTTGCCCAGCGGACCGGTGAGGATGAAATAGTAGACCGACACGCCCAGCAGGGCGAAGCCGGCCACCAGCATCCCGGTCACCGCGCCGGAGCGGAAGGCCATCGACAGGCCCTTGGCGAGGCTTTCCGACGCCGCCTGGGCGGTGCGCACGTTGGCGCGGACCGAGATCAGCATGCCGGCGAACCCGGCCAGGCCCGACAGCACCGCGCCGATGGCGAAGCCCGCCGCGGCCAGCGGGCCGATCAGGAAGAACACCGCGACCAGGATGACCAGGCCGACGATGCCGATGGTGGTGTATTGACGGTTCAGGTAGGCCTGAGCCCCTTCCTGAATGGCCGCGGCGATTTCCTTCATACGGTCGTTGCCGGCCGAGGCGCGCATCAGCGATGCGGACTGGACGGCGCCGTAAGCCACGGCGAGCAAGCCGGCGAGTATCACCAGCATTAAGACATTCATTCTAAGCGCCCCTCACTCTTTATTGCGCTCCGGATCATCCAGCGCCTTGGCGCCGTGTCCGGGCGTGTTTTCCCTGCCTTGGGTAGGTGAGACGCCCGGTCGGCGCCTCAAAGACGGCGCAAGCTTCCACAAGCTCTTGCGCCGCGCAAGCCGCGGCAAGGTTCGCTTAAGGGTCAGCGCGCGTGGGGCGAACGCGGCTTGGGTAGACCGGCGTGCTGCTTGGCCTGCTCGGACAGGATCGACACCGAGGCGATCTGCCCGGGCCCGGCGATGGCCGTCGCGTCGGCGTAGAGCGACGCCTTCAACTTGCCGTCGTCGAGCTGGGTGTAGTCGTCGTAGCGGGTGAAAGGCGCGCGATGCGCCGCGCGCACGAGGGCGTCGCGGAAATAAGGCTCCTTGGACTGCAGCTTCGGCGCGTTGGCCCCGGACGTCAGGTTCACCCGCACCGAGACGAACACATAGTTGATGATCCGCCCGTCCAGCACCACCGGCAGGGCCACCGGCGCCAAGTCGACGTACTGGCCTGTCCCCGGCTTCTTGGCTTCCTCCGCGGCCTGCGAGGGCGCGGCGACCAGGGTCAGGGCGACGGCGGCGAGAGCGGGGACGAGTCGGCGCATGCCTTCACCCTGAGCCGCGCCGGTTGCGCAAAGGTTTCCGAGCGTCGGAACCCGGTCAGCGGGTGACCAGCAGCATGGCGAAGCCGTCGTGGCCCTTGGCGCCGACGGTCTGCACCGCGGTCGCCAGCACGCGCGGCTCGGCGGCGATCATCGCGTTCATCCGGCGCACGCCGATCACGTTCGGATCGCGGCTGTCCGCGTCGGCGACCGCGCCGCCGCGCACCACGTTGTCGACGATGATCAGCCCGCCCGGCCGGGTCAGGCGCATCGCCCAGGCGAAATAGTCCGGGTTGCTGGGCTTGTCGGCGTCGATGAACACCATGTCGAAGGGCCCCTGCCCCTCCACGCCCGGCAGGCTGTCGATCGCCCGGCCCACGCGCACCTCGACCCGGTCGGCGAAGCCGGCGCGGGCGATGTTGCCGCGGGCGACCTCGGCGTGGCGCGGATCGAACTCCAGGCTGATCAGCCGGCCGTCCGCCGGCAGGGCGCGCGCCAGCCAGAGGGTGGAATAGCCCCCCAGGGTGCCGATCTCCAGGATCCGCCGCGCGCCGATCGAGCGCGCCATCAGCTCCAGCATGCGCCCCTGGTTGGGGGCCACGGCGATCGCCGGCAGGCCCGCGGCGTCGCTGGCCTCGAGCGCCGCCTGCAGCGCCGCGTCGGCCGGCACGAGCGCTTCGACCAGGTAGTCGTCGACGGCGGTCCAGAGCGGCTGGTCGGTGCGGGGCATGTCGCGGCTCCTCTAGAAGTGCCGCCAGCCGGCGGCCTGCACGTCGACCGTCTGGCCGCCATCGGTGACGATCACCCCCTCGCCCTCGGCGAAGGCGCCGATCTCGCTCAGGGGCACCCCCGCGGCCCGCGCCGCATCGATCAGGGCGGCGACCGCCTCGGGCGGCGCCGCGCAGACCACCTCGTAGTCGTCGCCGCCGGTGGCCGCCGCCAGCCGGTCGGCCCGGACGATCGCCGGGTGCAGCGGGATGGCGTCCAGGGCCAGGGTCAGGGACAGGCCGCTGGCCTTGGCCAGATGGCCCGCATCGGCCACCAGGCCGTCGGAAACATCGGCCGCGGCGCTGGCGTGCGCGCGCAGGGCCGGGGCGAGCGCCAGTCGCGGCTGCGGCAGGCGGTAGAAGTCGCTGAAGGCGCCGTCAGGATCGGCCAGACGGCCCTGCCGCGCCGCCAGGCCCAGCCAGCCCTTGCCGATCTGGCCGCTGACCAGCAGCCGGTCCCCGGCCCTGGCCCCGCCGCGCCGCACCAAGGCGCCCGCCGGAACCCATCCCAGCAGGGTCGCGGCCAGGGTCAGCGGTCCGGGCGTCGAGACGGTGTCGCCGCCCAGCAGGACGAGGTCGAACGCCGCCCCGTCCATCTCCAGGCCGCGGGCGAAGACCGCGCGCTCGGCCGGCCCGCAGCGCGGCGACCAGGCGGTGGTCAGCAGGTAGCCGTAGGGCTCGGCGCCCTTGGCGGCGAGGTCGGACAGGTTCACCCGCAGCAGCTTGCGCGCCACGCTGTCCAGCGGATCGTCGGGCAGGAAGTGCACGCCTTCCACCAGGGCGTCGGCCGTCAGCACCAGGTCGAAACCCGGCCGCGACGGCAGCACCGCGGCGTCGTCCAGCAGCGCCAGGGCCTCGGGCGCCCCGCGCGTCAGCGGGCGGTAGAGCCTGGCGATCTCGGCGAACTCGCCGCCGCCCGGCCCCGCGCCGCCGGCGTCACCCCCGGACATCGCGGGCGATGGCGTCCAGCGCGCCGTTGACGAAGCCCGGTTCGGAGCCGTCGAAGAACGACTTGGCGATCTCGACATACTCGTCGATGGCGACCTCGGTGGGCACCTCGGCCAGACGCATCAGCTCGTAGGCGCCGGCGCGCAGGATGGCGCGCACCGTGGCGTCGATGCGTTCCAGCTTCCAGCCCTCGGCCAGCCGCTTGATGATGGCGCGGTCCACCGCCGCCTGGTCGGCGACCACGCCGCGCACCAGGTCGCCGAAGAACGCCTCGTCGGCCTCGGCCAGGCGCACGTCATCGATGTCGCGGTCGAAGCGGTGATCGGTGAATTCGCGCACCACCGCGTCGGCGCCCACCCCGGACACCTCCATCTGATACAGCGCCTGCACGGCGGCGAGGCGGGCCACGGAACGGGCCTGGCGGCCGGACTTGCTCATCGGAAAACACTCATCATCGAACCTGGCCCAGCAATTGGCGGCGAATGACGACCATGTCCAGGCACGCCTTGGCCGCCCAGCCGCCGCGATCGCCTTCGGAGGTATGCGCCCGGGCCAGGGCCTGGGCCTCGTCGTCGGTGATCAGCACGCCGTTGCCGATCGCCAGGCGCCGGCCGATGGCCAGATCCATCAGCCCGCGCGCCGTCTCCTGGGCGTGCACCTCGAACTGAAAGGTCTCGCCGCGGATGATCGCGCCCAGGGCCACATAGCCGTCGTAGCGCACGCCGGCCGGCCGGTGGCCATGCTCCTCGGCCATGGCGATCACCGCCGGGATCTCGAAGGCGCTGGGCGCGGCCAGCAGGCTGTGTTCGGCGCCGAAGGCGTCGAGGGCGCTCTGGGCGCCGCGCAGCAGCTCATCGGAGAGCCGGTCCAGGGACCGGGCCTCGACGATCAGGATGCGCGGGGGCTCTTCGAGCATGGACATGGAGATTCCGCTGGCGACAGGCGATGGGGCGGCAAACCTACGCCGCCGCGGGGGCGCGCGTCCAACACCGTGATGAAAGGGCCGGCGCGGCGCCTATTCGACCTCGACGACCCCGTCTTCGGAAAGCCCCTCGTCGCTGAGGAACTTGGCGAAGTCCTCGGTCTGGCGGAAGTCGCGGTACACCGAGGCGTAGCGCACATAGGCCACCTCATCGAGCGACTTGAGGGCCTTCATCACCATCTCGCCCACCACCGAAGACGGCAGCTCCGTCTCGCCCTGGCTTTCCAGCTGACGGACGATGCCGTTGATCATCCGCTCGACGCGGTCGGGTTCGATGGGGCGCTTGCGGGTGGCCACGGCGATCGAGCGCACCAGCTTCTCGCGCTCGAACGGCGTGCGCCGGCCGGAGCGCTTCAAGATGGTCAGCTCGCGCAGCTGCACCCGCTCGAAGGTGGTGAAGCGCCCGCCGCACTCGGGGCACAGCCGGCGACGACGGATCGCCGCCCCGTCTTCCGACGGACGGCTGTCCTTCACCTGGCTTTCGGCGTGGCCGCAGAATGGGCACCGCATGATGTGCCCCTCCTCAAGCGGCAGTCATACTATCAATTGTAGATCGGGAACCGCGAGGTCAAGTCCAGCACGTCCTGGCGCACCTTGGCCTCGACCGCGCCGTTGCCGTCCTCGCCGTTGGCGGCCAGGCCGTCGACCACCTCGGCGATGAAGCCGGCGACCTTGCGGAACTCCGCCTCGCCGAAGCCGCGGGTGGTGCCGGCCGGGGTGCCCAGCCGCACGCCCGACGAATACATCGGCGGGCGCGGATCGAACGGGATGGTCGAGCGGCTGCAGGTGATGCCGGCCCGCTCCAGGCTGTCCTCGGCGGCCTTGCCGGTGACGTTCTTGGGCGTCAGGTCCACCACCATCAGGTGACTGTCGGTGCCGCCGGCGACGATGTTCATGCCGGCCTTGCCGAGCTCGTCGGCCAGGGCGCGGGCGTTGGCGATCACCTGGCGGGCATACGCCTTGAACTCCGGCCGCAGGGCCTCGCCGAAAGCCACCGCCTTGGCGGCGATCACATGCATCAGCGGGCCACCCTGGATGCCGGGGAACACCGCCGCGTCGATCTTCTTGCCCAGCTTGGTGGAGTTGGACAGGATCATGCCGCCGCGCGGGCCGCGCAGGGTCTTGTGCGTGGTGGTGGTCACCACGTGGGCGTGCGGCAGCGGATTGGGGAACTCGCCCGCGGCCACCAGGCCGGCGAAGTGGGCCATGTCCACCATCAGGTACGCGCCGACGCTGTCGGCCACCTCGCGGAAGCGGGCGAAGTCGATCACCCGGCTGTAGGCCGATCCCCCGGCGATGATCAGCTTCGGCCGGTGCTCGGCGGCCAGCTCGGCCATGCCGTCATAGTCGATGATCTGGTCCTGGGTGCGCACGGTATAGGCCACCGGCTTGAACCACATCCCCGACTGGTTCACCGACTTGCCGTGGGTCAGGTGACCGCCGGCGTTCAGGTCCATGCCCATGAAGGTGTCGCCCGGCTGCAGCAGCGCCATGAACACGCCCTGATTGGCCTGCGAGCCGGAGTGCGGCTGGACGTTGGCCCACTTGGCGTCGAACAGCTGCTTGGCGCGCTCGATGGCCAGCAGCTCGGCGACGTCCACCTCCTCGCAGCCGCCGTAGTACCGCTTGCCCGGATAGCCCTCGGCGTACTTGTTGGTCAGTATCGAACCCTGCGCCTCGAGCACCGCGCGCGAGACGATGTTCTCCGAGGCGATCAGCTCGATCTGCCCCTGCTGGCGGCGCAGCTCCTTGCCGACCACGGCGGCGATCGCCGGGTCGGACGCCGCCAGATCGGCCGTGAAGAAGCCGGCGTCGGTGTCGTTGGAGGGCTTGGCGGAAACGGGCGCGGTGGCGGTCAAGACTCGCCTCCTGGAGCAGCTGCGGGGATGGCGCCTTCTCTAATCCCTTTGCCGCCACGATCAACCGGCGCCGCCCGACAATCGCCATGGAACCTCCGCCTTCTGAAGCTGTTTGGGCTTCTGGGGCGACGCATCGATCAAGAGAGGGCGTAGTGCATGACTTCCGCCAGCGGTGACGACCGCAAGACGGACGAAGGGGCGACCAACGAGCTGCTTCGACTGAGCGCAGACATCGTGGCCGCCTATGTCGGTCAAAATCCCATTTCCGCCGCCGCGGTGCCGGAGCTTATCGGCAAGGTGCACGGCGCGCTGACCGGGCTGGGCTCGGCGCCACCGGCGGCGCCGAAGGAGCGACAGCGCCCGGCAGTGCCGATCGCCCGCTCCGTGCAGCATGACTTCATCATCTGCCTGGAAGACGGCAAGAAGCTGAAGATGCTCAAGCGCTACCTGCGCGCGCAGTACGACATGAGCCCGGAGGACTACCGGCGCAAATGGGGCCTGCCGCCGGACTATCCGATGGTGGCGCCCGCCTACGCCGCGCGGCGTTCCGACTTCGCCAAGCAGATCGGCCTGGGCCGCGGCGTCCGCCGCGGGCGCTGAGGCCAGCACATTTCCGCTGAATGGCGACGCCGGACGGGGACCCCTCCCCGCCCGGCGCCTTGCCATTGCGGCCCCTTCAGGACGTCTTCAAGGGCCGTCCGGCGGCGCGAAAGGCCGCCTGACCCACCGGCTGGGTCTGCAGGCGCAGCCTGCCGCCTGCAGACAGCCGCGGGCGGGCCCACGAGCTTGGGCCTGGAAGCAACCGGCAGGAACCGGTCATCCGCAGAGACGCCAGGCTAGGCCGCCTGGCCGCCCAGCCGTGCGATGTTGCACTGGGCCCAGAGCCGCTCGAGCGCCCGGGTCAGGTCGTCCATCATGGCGTCGGTGTGGAACGGCGTCGGCGTGAAGCGCAGGCGCTCGGTGCCCCGCGGCACCGTGGGATAGTTGATCGGCTGCACATAGATGCCGTGATCGCTCAGCAGCATGTCCGAGACCAGCTTGCAGTGCGTGGGATCGCCCACCAGCACCGGCACGATGTGGCTGACCGACGGCATCACCGGCAGGCCGGCGGCCGTCAGCCGCGCCTTCAGCGACGCCGCCCGTTCCTGGTGGCGCACGCGCACCTCGTTGTGGGCCTTCAGGTAGCGGATCGAGGCCACCGCCCCCGCGGACAGCGCCGGTGGCAGGGAGGTGGTGAAGATGAAGCCCGAGGCGTGGCTGCGGATGGCGTCGACCAGGTCGGTCTCGCCGGTGATATAGCCGCCCATCACCCCGAACGCCTTGCCCAGGGTGCCTTCGATGATGTCGATCTGGTCGGCCACCCCATCGCGCTCGGAGACGCCGCCGCCGCGCACGCCGTAGAGGCCCACGGCGTGCACCTCGTCGAGGTAGGTCAGGGCGCCGTACTTCTTGGCCAGGGCCGCGGTCCCCGCCAGGTCGGCGATGTCGCCGTCCATGGAATAGACGCTTTCGAACGCCACCAGCTTGGGGGCGTCGGCCGGCGCGGCCTTCAGCAGCTGTTCCAGGTGCGCCAGGTCGTTGTGGCGGAACACCTGGTAGGCGCCGCGCCCGTTGCGGATGCCGGCAATCATCGAGGCGTGGTTCAGCTCGTCGGAGAACACCAGCAGCCCGGGCAGAATCTTCTGCAGCGTCGCCAGGGTCGCCTCGTTGGAGACGTAGCCCGAGGTGAACAGCAGCGCCGCTTCCTTGCCGTGCAGGTCGGCCAGCTCCTGCTCCAGCTCGACGTGGTAGTGGGTGGTGCCGGAGATGTTGCGCGTGCCGCCCGAGCCGGTGCCGGCCTCGTCGATGGCCCTGTGCATGGCCTCGATCACCACAGGGTTCTGGCCCTGGCCGAGGTAGTCGTTGGAGCACCAGACCACCACGTCGCGCTCGTCGCCCTCCGGCGTCGTCCAGGTGGCCAGCGGGAAGTCGCCGCGATGGCGCTTCAGATCGGCGAATACCCGATAGCGCCCTTCGGCGCGGACCTGCTCGACGGCGTTACGGAAAGCAGCCTTGTAGTCCACCATGACCCCAACCTGTGTCAGTGCGCGGCGGCTGGACCGCCTGCGGAAGGTGGCGGGGTTCATGGCATGAACCCTCCACCCATGTCACCTAGGGGCTATCCCCTATGCGGTCGATACGCCCCAGGCATGGCGTCCGGATGCGCCACGACCGGGAATATATCAACTTAACACTGTTCAGCGCCAGGGACGAAACGTCCCACGCTTGGCGATTCCCCGCGCCGCCTTGGCCGGCTTCGCGACCTCAGGCCGGCTTGCGGAACTTGTAGATGAACTGGTCGGTGTGACCGCGCAGCGACGGGTCGAACACCTTGAGGCTGTGGTTGTCCGCAGGATTGGCCAGCACGCGGCTTTCGCCGACGAACTTGAAGCCCGCCGCGGTGACCTCGGCCTTCACCGAGGCCGGATCGATGCGGTGCAGGGTGTCGGTGGCCGAGAGGCCCGATCCGGCCGCCGCCGCGTGGTCGAGGATCACGTAGTAGCCGCCGGGCTTGAGCGCCTTGAACACCGCCGCGTTGACCTTGGCCAGGTCGGCCGGCCCCATGAAGCTGTCGTGCATGTCGTGATAGTTCTGCGCGGTCCAGACCACGTCCGCCTTGGTCGGCACGGCGAAGTCGCTGATCGGCGCGCTGACGAACACCACGTTCGGCCAGGCGGCGTCCGGCACGGAGCCGCTGGCCGGGAACGGGGTCTTGCTGAACGACGCGAATTCCGCCGGCTGGAAGGCATAGACCTTGCCCGTGGGACCGACGGCGCCCGCGAACAGCTTGGAGAAATAGCCCTTGCCCGGCATCAGATCGACCACCGTCTCGCCCGGCTTGATCCCGGCGAATTCCAGCATCTGCGCCGGCTTGCGGGCCGCGTCGCGATCGGTGTCTTCCTTGGGCCGCGCGGGATTGGCCACCGCCTTGGCGACATAGGCCGGCGCGGCGTGTTCGGCCGCCCCCGCCTGCCAGCCGGCGAACGCCGCCGCCGAAACCATCGCCGCGCCCATCAGGGCGGTCACGCCGCGTCGCTGCATCGCTGTCCTCCGTTGCTTTAGGCAATGCTTACGCCAGCCAGCGGGCCCCGCACATTAATTTCCGGAAAGGCGCCGGGACGCATTGCGCCGTCAGGGAGTTGAGCCCGCAGGTTTATTGGCGCAACCTCCTGCCGAGTCGCCCGGGGGCGGGGAGCTGGAAGCCGGCATGACACAAGCGACGACCACCGCGTCGCCCTGGCGCCAGGACTCGCTGGACCGGACTCTGGCCCTCGTGAACTACGGCCTGCTGTTCGCCTCGATCTTCTTCGCCGGCATTCCCGGACTGGTGGCGGTGATCATCGCCTACGCCCAGCAGAACGAGGCGCCGCTGCGCATCCGCAGCCACCTGCGCTTTCAGATCCGCATCTTCTGGGTGGCCTTCGGCCTGTCCGTGGCCGCCTCGGCCGCCGCGCTGACCGCCGCCCTGCTGGCCGCCGTCGACTTCGTGCAGGTGGGGGTCGACAAGACCTGGACCAGCTTTTCCGTCGATCTGGCCCGGTTGCTGGTGATGAGCGACCTGCAGCACCTGCGGGTGGCGACGCCGGTGGTAGGACTGGTGGTGGCGACCATCATCCTGTCGTTCCTGGCGCTGCTGTGGCTGGTCGCCGCCTCGGCCATCGGCTTCATCCGGCTTGCCACGGACCGCGCCATCGGCGATGGGGCGCTGCGCGCCTGACCCCTTCGGCGCCGAAGCGTACGGATGTCGCCATGAGCAAGGCCCCGCTGGCCCCCTACCCCGCCCTGCGCCTGCGCCGCCTGCGCCAGGCCGACTGGACCCGCCGGCTGGTGCGCGAGAGCGTGCTGACGCCGTCGGACTTCATCTGGTCGATGGTGGTGCACGAGGGCGAAGGCCGCATCCCGGTGCCCTCCATGCCCGGCGTCGAGCGCCTGTCGGTCGCCGAGTGCGCCAAGGCGGCGAAGGAGGCCCGGGCCCTGGGCATCCCCGCCATCGCCGTGTTCCCGCACATCGACGCGGAGAAGAAGGACGCCCTGGGCGAACAGGCGGCCGATCCGGACGGCGTGGTCTGCCGCGCGGTCAAGGCGATGAAGGACGCCGCGCCCGAGGTCGGCATCATGTGCGACGTGGCGCTGGACCCCTTCACCGACCACGGCCACGACGGGGTGATCGAGGGCGGCCGCATCCTCAACGACGCCACCATCGAGCGGCTGGTGGCCCAGGGCCTGGTTCAGGCCGAGGCCGGCTGCGACATCCTCGCCCCGTCCGACATGATGGACGGCCGCGTCGCCGCCCTGCGCGGCGCGCTGGAGGGCGCCGGCCACCAGGACGTGATGATCATGTCCTATGCCGCCAAGTACGCCTCGGCCTTCTATGGCCCCTACCGCGAGGCGATCGGCTCGGGAAAGCTGGGGACCGGCTCGGTGGACAACCCGGCCGACAAGAAGACCTACCAGATGGATTCCGCCAACACCGAGGAGGCGCTGCGCGAGGTGGCGCTCGACATCACCGAGGGCGCCGACATGGTGATGGTCAAGCCGGGCATGCCCTATCTCGACATCGTGCGGCGGGTGGTCGAGGCCTTCGCCATGCCGACCTTCGCCTTCCAGGTCTCGGGGGAGTACGCGATGATCATGGCCGCCGCCGGCAATGGCTGGCTGGACGAGGAGCGCGCCATCCTGGAGAGCCTGGGCGCCTTCAAGCGGGCCGGCTGCGCGGGGGTGATCACCTATTTCGCACCGCGGGCGGCCAGGCTGCTCGGGGCCTGAACCCGACCTTCCGTCAGCCGGTCCAGCGCGAGCCGAGCTCGCGGGCCACAGCCTCGGCCCCGGCGTCCAGGTTTTCGAGAATGACCTGAAGGCCGCGCAGCATCTCGCGCTTGCGGTCGTCGTCCAGGCCGGCGAAGATTTCCGCGTTCAGGGTCTCGGCCAGGGGCACGGTGCGCTCGAACAGGGCCACGCCCTCCGGCGTCGCCGTCAGCTCCACGAAGCGGCGGTCGTTGGCCACCGTCTGCCGCACGACGAGGTTCGCCGCGACCAGCTGGTCGACCGCCCGCGCCAGCGTCGTCCGGTCGTGGCCGATCAGCACCGACAGGTCCGACATGGTGCAGGCCCCCGCCCGCACCACGGCCACCAGGATGCGATAGCGGGTCATGTTGAGGCGCAGCGGCTGCAGCGCGGCCTCGAACGCCAGGTCGCGGAACCGGCCGGCCCGGTGCAGCGCCTGGATCAGATACTCGGAGACTTCAAAGGGGAACTCGCCCTTCGGATCCGGCCCGATCAGCCGGGATAGACGATCGACCAACGCAACTTCCCCCAACGCCTGCGGCGGCGCAGGTCGCCGAAAGCATTGACGCACGTCAAGGCCGCGCGGCCGCGCGGGCGCATTGTCGCAGGCGAAGGAGGACCGTCAGCATGACCGACGTCGGATTCGAACAGGCCGAATTCACCCGCCACGACGACCACATCGTCGCGCGCTTCCGCCTGACCCTCGACAACCATGTCGAAGAGGTCTGGGCCGCCCTGACCCAGCCGGAGCAGCTGCCCCAGTGGCTGGCCCCCGGGGAGATCGCGCCGCAGGCCGGCGGCGAGGCGCACCTGGATTTCGGCGAGAGCGGCATCGTCATCCGCAGCGCCGTCACCGCCTACGAGCCGCCGCGACTGCTGGAGTATTCCTGGAGCGGACCCGGCGAACCCGTGCGGCCGCTGCGCTGGGAAGTGGAGCCGATCGGCGCCATGTCGGTGTTGACCCTGACGCTGACCACGCCGGCGGGCGAGGACCCCGGGCGCGCCGCCGCCGGCTGGGCCGCGCACCTGGAGATGCTCGCCGCCGCGCTGGCGGGGGCGCCGATCCGCTTCCCCTTCGAGGTGTTCAAGGCGGCGCGCGACACCTATCGCGAACAGGTCGGCGCCCTGGTCGGCGAGATCGCCTGAGCGTTCGGCGCGCCTCAGGCGCAGGTGGTGCGCTGGTTCGAGCAGAAGTCGCGGGTCCAGCCCGTGACCGCGCCCACCCGCACCTGCACCTCGGCGCCGTCGCAGCCGAGCACCTGCGCCCTGGCGATTTTCGCCTCGTCGGTCGGCGCGCGGTACACCACCGCGCCGCGGCCGCCCGGCAGCGCGCGCACCACGCCGTTGGGGTTCAGCGTCTCGAAGCCGAGCTTGCTGACGTGCACATAGCCATCGCCCTTGAACAGGCGCTTCTCGCCGTCCGGCTGGTCGTCGTCGATCAGCACCGCCTCGTCGATACGCAGCCACTCGCCCATCTGCCCGACGACGTGCGTCTCGACCCAGGCGTTGCGGGCCTTGAGCACGCCGATCACCCCGCCCCCCGGCGCGGCGCGCACGTTCAGCCCGGCGGGATCCTGGTCGATGACGTTGAGCCGCACGTCACAGGTCCTGGCCGCCAGCTGCATCGCCGACGCCGGCCGGCCGTTGGGGATCGCCACCGCCGCCACCGCGGCCAGAAGCGCCGCGCCCGATAGCGCCGCGCCCGATCGCCGGCCGGTCATCGCGTCTGCAGCCGCGCGGCAAGGCTGGACGTGTCCCAGCGCCGCCCACCCATCGCCTGCACCTCGGCGTAGAACTGGTCGACCAGGGCGGTGACCTCCACCCGCGCGCCGTTGGACCTCGCCTCGTCCAGCACCAGACCAAGGTCCTTGCGCATCCAGTCGACGGCAAAGCCGAAGTCGAACTTCTGCTCCGACATCGTCTTCCAGCGGTTGTCCATCTGCCAGGACTGGGCGGCGCCCTTGGACACGGCCTCGTAGACCAGCGTCGGGTCGAGCCCGGCCTTGCCGGCGAAGGCCACCGCCTCGGCCAGCCCCTGCACCACGCCGGCGATGCAGATCTGGTTGACCATCTTGGTCAGCTGGCCGGCCCCCGGGCCGCCCATGTGCTTGATGGCCTTGGCGTAGGCTCCGATCACCGGTTCGGCCCGCGCCACCGCCGCCGCCTCGCCGCCGATCATGATCGACAGCTGGCCGTTCTCCGCCCCGGCCTGGCCGCCGGACACCGGCGCATCCAGGAAGCTGCGGCCCTGCGCCGCGGCCGACTCGGCCATCGCCCGCGCCAGCTTCGCCGAGGTGGTGGTGTGGTCGACGATCACCGCGCCCGACGCCAGCGCCGGCAGCGCCTCGCCCACCACGGCGCGCACGTCGTCGTCATTGCCCACGCACAGCGCCAGCAGCGCGCACCCCTCGGCCGCCTCGGCCACCGTGGCGGCGGCGTGGCCGCCGTGCGCCTCGGCCCACGCCCGCGCCTTGTCCGGCGAGCGGTTGAACACCCGCATCTCGTGGCCGGCCCGGGCCAGATGCCCCGCCATCGGCCCGCCCATCACCCCAAGCCCGACAAAGCCAACCCGCATGCGACACCCTTTCCCACTACGCTTCGTGCAACACCATCTTAACGATGCCGGGCGACCTTAGCCGACGATTCAAGGTTAATCCCCCTTAGGAAGCGTCATGGCCGTCGGCGAAGCGCCCATCATCATCAAGAAGGTGAAGAAGGGCGGACATGACGGCCACCATGGGGGCGCCTGGAAGGTGGCCTACGCCGACTTCGTGACGGCGATGATGGCCTTCTTCCTGCTGATGTGGCTCATCAACACCACCAGCCCGCAACAGAAGCGCGGCATCGCCGACTATTTCGCCCCCGCCAGCGTGGCGGAGACCACCAGCGGCTCGGGCGGCATCCTGGCCGGCACGGCCCTGGCCGACGACGGCGCCAAGTCCTCCGGCTCCAAGGCGGTGATCGAGGCCATGGCGCCGCCGGCCCCGCCCGACGTCAAGGACGTGGGCCAGAGCAACGCCAGCCAGAACGGTGGGCCGACCGCCGAGCAGCAGGCGCAGCAAAAGGCCGAGGACGCCGCCTTCCAGAGCGCCGCCCAGTCGCTGCGCCAGGCCATGCAGGACATGCCGGAGCTGGCCGAACTGTCGAAGCAGCTGATCATCGACAACACCCCCGAGGGCCTGCGCATCCAGCTGGTCGATCAGGAGGGCCGCTCGATGTTCAAGGAGGGCTCGGCCCAGCCCAACGACCGGGCCAGGGTGCTGCTGCGCGCGGTGGCCAAGGTGATCAACCAGCTGCCCAACCGGATCAGCGTCTCGGGCCACACCAGCGCCAGCCCCGACGGGGCCAAGCCGGCCTCGGACTGGGCCCTGTCGTCGGCCCGCGCCGATGCCGCCCGCACCCTGCTGCAGGGCGCCGGCGTGCTGCCCGACCGGGTCTACCAGGTGGCCGGCAAGGCCAGCTCCGATCCCCTCTACGCCGACGACCCGATGCTGCCCGGAAACCGGCGCATCGCCATCGTGCTGCTGCGCGAAGCGCCGGTGCTGCCGCCCAATCACGGTCTTTAGATCGCGGGCGCCTTGCGCTGCGGGCGACCATGCCCCCTAATCCCCACATTGAGGCTGTTCCGGCCGATTTGCCGGCGCGGTTTGGAGGACCCTAGGCTCAGGTGACCCAGCACTTTCCGACGCGCCAGCTTCGGTTCTTCCTGACGGCGCCCTCCCCCTGTCCGTACCTGCCCGGACGCGAGGAGCGGAAGGTGTTCGCCCACCTGCCGCTGCTGGACGGCGCCCAGGTCAACGACAGCCTGACCCAGGGCGGTTTCCGCCGCTCACAGAACATCGCCTATCGCCCGGCCTGCGAGTCCTGCGCGGCCTGCGTCTCGGCGCGGCTGCCGGTGGCGGACTATGTGTTCTCGCGGTCCGAGCGCAAGATTCTCAACCGCAACGGCGACCTGGCGCGGCACGTGGTGGAGGCCGAGGCCACCATCGAACAGTTCGACCTGCTGCGGCGCTACCTCACCTCGCGCCACGCCGGCGGCGGGATGGCCGACATGACCTGGCCGGACTACGTGGCCATGGTCGAGGACACCGCCGTGCGCACCCACATGGTGGAATACCGCGCCGCGCCGCGCGACGGCGGTCCCAAGGGCGTCGGCGTCGGCGACCTGATCGCCTGCGCCCTGGTCGACCAGCTCGCCGACGGCCTGTCGCTGGTCTACAGCTTCTTCGACCCGTCCCTGGCCCGCAACAGCCTGGGCTCGTTCATCATCCTCGACCACATCGTCCAGGCCGGCCTGATGGACCTGCCGTACGTCTACCTGGGCTACTGGGTGCAGGGCAGCCAGAAGATGGACTACAAGGCCCGCTTCTCGCCCCTGGAAGTGCTGCGCCCGCAGGGCTGGACGGTGATGTCGACCCGCGACCGCGAGGCGGGGTGAGCTGACGGTTCTCTTCCCCCATTGGGGGAAGTCCCGGCAAAGCCGGGGATGGGGGCTCCAGCGGAGTGCAAGCGCTGGCGCCAAGCTCGAGCCCCCTCCACCGCTTCGCGGTCCCCCTCCCCCAAGGGGGGAGGAGAGAATCAGCCGAAATCCTCCTCCCACCATTCCAGCGCGCCCCGCACGCCGTCGGCGCGACGCTGCGCCTCCATGGCGCGCAGCTCCACCCGACGGATCTTGCCGGAGATGGTCTTGGGCAGGTCGAACACCTCCAGCCGGCGGATGCGCTTGAACGGTCCCAGGCGCTCGCGGGCATGGGCCAGGATCGAGCGGGCGGTCTCCTCACTCGGCGCATGACCGGCGGCCAACGCCACGAAGGCCTTGGGCAGCGCCAGGCGCAGCGGGTCCGGTGAGGGCACCACCGCCGCCTCGGCTACCGCCGGATGCTCGATCAGCGCGCTCTCCAGCTCGAACGGGCTGATCCGGTAGTCGGAGGCCTTGAACACGTCGTCGGCCCGCCCAACGTAGGTCAGCACCCCGGCCGCATCGCGCGAGACCACGTCGCCGGTGTGGTAGAGGTCGCCGTCCAGCGGCCGCACCGCTCCGTCCTCCCAGTAGCCGCCCATCAGCCCCAGCGGCCGGTCCTCGCCCAGCGAGAGACACGCCTCGCCCTCGCCCCCCTCGCCGTCCAACACCAGGCGGTAGCCAGGCAGCGGCCGGCCCATGGCCCCCGGGACCACCGGCTGACCGGGGGTGTTGCCGACCTGGGCGGTGGTCTCGGTCTGGCCGTAGCCGTCGCGAATGGTCAGGCCCCAGGCCGCCTGCACCTGATCGATCACCTCGGGGTTCAGCGGCTCGCCGGCGCCGATCAGCTCGCGCAGCGCCGGCGGACGGGGGCCCAGGTCGCCCTGGATCAACAGCCGCCAGACCGTCGGCGGCGCGCAGAAGGTGGTCACCGCCTCGCGCCGCAGCGCCGCCAGCGTCGCCGCCGGATCGAACCTTGGATGGTTCAGCACCACCACCGTCGCCCAGGCCAGCCACGGCGCGAACACGCAGCTCCAGGCGTGCTTGGCCCAGCCCGGCGAGGAGATGTTCAGGTGCCGGTCGCCGGGCGTCAGCCCCAGCCAGTACAGGGTCGACAGCGAGCCGACCGGATAGGAGACGTGGCTGTGCAGCACCAGCTTGGGCCGCGAGGTGGTGCCGGAGGTGAAATACAGCAGCAGCGGATCGTCCGCGCCGGTCTCGCCGTCCGGCGCGAAGGTCGCCAGCGCCCCATGGGCGTCGGCAAAGGCCAGCCAGCCGGCCGGCCGGCCGCCGACCGCCACCCCGGTCCAGTCACCGGCCAGGAAGCGACCCGCGTAGTCCGCCCCGGCGATCACGAAGCGCACGCGCCCGCGGGTCAGCCGGTCCTCCAGCTCCGCGCCGCTGAGCAGGGTCGAGGTCGGAATCACCACCGCCCCCAGCTTCATCGCCGCCAGCAGCGTCTCCCACAGCGCCACCTCGTTGCCGAGCATCAGCAGCACCGCGTCGCCGCGCTTCAGGCCGGCCGCGCGCAGGAAGTTGGCGACCCGGTTGGAGGCGGCCGACAGCTCGGCATAGGTGCGAACCTCGGCCGGTCCGTCGTCGCTGACGATGCGCAGGGCCTCGCGGGTCTCGGCGTCGGGCACGGCGTCGAACCAGTCGAGCGCGAAGTTGAAACGCTCCAGTCGCGGCCAGCGGAACCCGGCGACCGCCGCGGCGTAGTCGGCGCGGTTCGCCACCAGGAAGTCCCGCGCCGCGCGCAGCGTCTGGCTCGCCGTCATCCCCGGTTCATCTCCCGCATGGCTCAGTCTTGCGCCGCGCGACGGATGGCCGCGCCGCCTCTGCGTCCTATATTCCCTGTGCGAGCGGGCAAGTCGAAGGAGTTGAACCATGAGAGCGATGTTTCTGGCCGCGGGCCTGGCCGGCGTCGTCCTGTCCACGGCGGGGCTTTCGACCGCCGCCCAGGCGGCCGCACCGCATGCGGTCTCGGCGGTCAGCGTGACCATCGGGCCGGAGCTGCAGAAGAAGGCCGACAAGTACGGCCAGCGCGACCTCGACGACCTGGCCAAGGAGCTCAAGGACGACGTGGTGCGCGCCCTGCAGCGCAAGGGCGGCCTGGCGGCCGGCGGCGGCGAGCTGCGCCTGGTGCTGGCCGACGCCACGCCCAATCATCCCACCTTCAAGCAGCTGGGCGACACCCCCGGCCTCTCGCTGCAGAGCTTCGGCCTCGGCGGCGCGCGCATCGAGGGGACGCTGGTGCGTCCCGACGGGACCAGCGAGCCGGTCCGCTACGAGTGGAAGGAAAGCGAGCTGTGGCTGGCGCGCACCCAGTCCACCTGGGGCGACGCCGACCACACCTTCGAGATGTTCGCCGACCGCGTCGCCCACGGCGAGCAGCTGGCGTCGCGATAGACGTCGAGAGGGCTTGCGAGGCAGACCGCCGCCGGGCTTGATCGGTCCGGCGGCGACCGGCCGCCTCCTCCTCCCGCCCCTTGAGTCGCCCCATGCCTGACGCCGCCCCGCTGCCGCCCCTCGACGAGCTTCTGCAGATCATGGCGCGGCTGCGCGACCCCGATGGCGGCTGCCCGTGGGACCTGGAACAGACCTTCGCGACCATCGCCCCCTATACGGTGGAGGAGGCCTACGAGGTGGCCGACGCCATCGAGCGCGGCGACCTGAAGGACCTGCGCGAGGAGCTGGGCGACCTGCTGTTCCAGGTGGTCTTCCACGCGCGCATGGCCGAGGAACAGGGCGCCTTCGCCTTCGACGACGTGGCCCGGGCGATCAACGACAAGATGATCCGCCGCCATCCGCATGTGTTCGGCGACGCCGATCACCGCTCATCCGCCGAACAGACCGCCGCGTGGGAGGTGATCAAGGCCGAGGAGCGCGCCGAGAAGGGCAAGGCCGCCAGCCTGCTGGACGACGTGCCGGTGGGCCTGCCGGCCCTGACCCGGGCGGTGAAGCTGTCGCGCCGGGCCGCCGGCGTCGGCTTCGTCTGGCCCTCCGCCAAGGAGGTGCTGGACAAGCTGCACGAGGAAGTCGCCGAACTGGAGCACGAGATCGAGGCCGGCGACATGGCCAAGGCGCGCGAGGAATTGGGCGACGTGCTGTTCGTGGTCGCCAACCTCGCCCGCCAGCTGGACATCGAGCCGGAGGACGCCCTGCGGGCGACCAACGCCAAGTTCGGCCGCCGCTTCCGCTATATCGAGGCGCGCCTGGCCGAGGCGGGCAAGACCCCCGCCCAATCCGACCTCGCCGAGATGGACGCCCTGTGGGACCAGGCCAAGGCCGCGGAGAAGAAGCGCCCCTAGCTTAGGCCGCGCTTCGCTGGAGCCCCCATCCCCGCCTTCGGCGGTACTTCCCCCAGAGGGGGAAGAGAGTCGCCGCTTCAGCTTCCGTTCTCTTCCCCCTCTGGGGGAAGTCCCCGCGAATGCGGGGGATGGGGGCTCCAGCGGAGCGCCTCAGCCTACAGCACCCCGAAACGCTGGCGGATCGCCGCCACGATCTGGTCCGCCCCCTCGGCCAGCGCCTCCGACGTCAGGGCCGGCAGGTCGACCGTCGCCAGCAGGGGCCGCTGATCCTTGCGGCTGGAGCGGGCGTAGGCCGGGTCGTAGTGCAGCTCCATCAGCGCCTCGGCCAGGGTCTCGAACTGGCCCGCGTCGGCCAGCGCGGCCCAGTCGGCAAGCCGCTGGCGGCCGGGATAGACCGGCAGGCGGGTGAGGGCCTCGTCCAGCGCCGGACGGTCGCGGATGATGTCGCCGTAGGTGCGCACCAGGTAGGTGGCCCGCTCCGCCCGCGGGGCCGAGAGCTCGATGCGCGGCGCCTGGCCCATCAGGCTCCAGATCGACGGCGGGGTCATGCGCTCGCCGATGCGGCTGGATTCGGCCTCGACCACGATCGGCCGGGCCGGGTCCAGGGCGTCGATGGCGCCGAGCAGCCGCGATTCGAACAGCTTCTGGCCCGGCTGGGCCTGACCCAGGATGCCGCCGAACAGCGACCCGCGGTGACCGGCCAGGCCTTCGAGGTCCAGCACCTGCGCGCCGCGTTCGGCGAGGCGGTGCAGCATCTCGGTCTTGCCCACGCCGGTTCCGCCGTCCAGCAGCACCAGCTTCAGCGCCAGCGGCTCGTCGTACAGGCGCCGCTGCACCCAGCGGCGATAGGTCTTGTAGCCGCCGGTCAGCACCGTGGTGCGCCAGCCCACCTGGGCCAGGATCACCGCCATGGCCCCGGAACGCTGCCCCCCGCGCCAGCAGTAGACCAGCGGCTGGAAGGCGCCGTCCCGGTCGGCCAGGGCGGTTTCCAGATGCCGCGCCACGTTGCGCGCCACGATCGCGCCGCCGATGCGCCGCGCCTTGAAGCGCGACTCCTGGACATAGATCGTGCCCACCAGCGCCCGTTCGTCGTTGTTCAGCACGGGCAGGTTGATGGCGCCCGGCACATGGTCCTCGGCGAACTCGGCGGGACTGCGCACGTCGATGATGGCGTCGAACCGGGCCAGGGCCGCGGGGGTGATGTCTTGCGTCGCCTCGGGGTTCGCCATGCCGGCAACCTAGAGCGCGCGGCGGCGAGGGCAAGGCTTGGCCGGCGACCTGCTGAGCCTGCTATAGAGCGCCTTCCCAACCCGGAGCCGCCGCCATGACCGAGACGATCGCGCTCGAGCCCCCTCGCCTCACCTCGCTGGCGCACGGGGGCGGCTGCGGCTGCAAGCTCGCGCCCGCGGTGCTGCGCGACATCATGGCGAAGATGCCCGCGGCGGCCGTGTTCCCCGACCTGCTGGTGGGGACCGAGACCTCCGACGACGCCGCCGCCTGGCGGCTGAACGACGACCAGGTGCTGGTGGCGACCACGGACTTCTTCATGCCGGTGGTGGACGATCCCTTCGCCTTCGGCCGGATCGCGGCCACCAACGCCCTGTCGGACGTCTACGCCATGGGCGCCCGGCCGATCCTGGCCCTGGCCATCGTCGGCATGCCGGTGGGCCGGATGCCGGTGGAGATGATCCAGCAGATCCTGGCCGGCGGGGCCTCGGTCTGCGCGGCGGCGGGCGTGCCCGTGGCGGGCGGCCATTCCATCGACAGCGCCGAGCCGATCTACGGCCTTGTCGCCCTGGGCCTGGCGCGCCCCGACCAGCTGCTGAAGAACAGCGGCGGGCGGCCCGGCGACGTGCTGATCCTGACCAAGCCGCTGGGCGTCGGCATCTACAGCGCGGCCCTGAAGCAGGATCGCCTGGACGCGGCCGGCTACGCGGCGATGATCGCCTCCACCACCCAGCTCAACACCATAGGCCAGGCTCTGGGCGGGCGGCCGGGCGTGCACGCCGTCACCGACGTCACCGGCTTCGGCCTGCTCGGGCATGCCCTGGAAATGGCGCGCGGGGCCGGCCTCACCGTGCGCCTGCAGGCAGCCGCCGCGCCCCTGCACCCCGGCGTCGAGGCCCTGGCGCGGGACGGAGTCCGCACCGGCGCCTCCGGCCGCAACTGGGACAGCTACGGCGACGCCGTCGTCCTGCCCGAAGGCTTCGAGACCTGGCGGCGCGACCTGCTGACGGACCCGCAGACCAGCGGCGGCCTGCTGATCGCCGCAGCGCCCGAGGCGGCGGCCGGCGTCCTCACCCTGGCGCACGAGCAGGGATTCGCCGCCGCGACCATCGTCGGCCAGCTGCAGTCGGGGCCGCCGCAGGTGGTGGTCAGCTAGCTTCCAACGCTAGAGCACGATGGCTTTTGTCGGAATCGACAAAAGGCTGAATCGTGCTCGTAGACTTAAAGGGTCGAGCCTGCTGGGCGCCTTTTGATGGTTCCATCAAAAGGCGGCAGGCTCTAGCGATCCACGCGCCCGTGCGCCGCCAGGGCCTCGACGGCCAGGCGGGTGAGCGACCCGCGCCAGGTCTTCTTCGCCTTCGCCCAGGCCGCCTCGTCGACGAAGCCCCAGTCCCAGAACGGCGACCAGCCGCCATCGGCGGTCTGCCCGTCGACCAGGGCCGCGGCGGCCGGCTCCAGCTGGTCCTTCAGCGGCCCGGCCAGCAGGCTGTCCGGCCGCGGTGCAAGGTCCAGCGCCGGGGCGTGTTCGTCGGCGGCGTCGTGCCGCACGACGGACCGGAGCAGCAGCGCCGACAGCGCCTCACGCAGGTCCTGGGGAACGCCGGGCGCCTCGGCCAGCAGGGCCGCGCAGCGCAGGTCGTAGGCGCCGTCGATCAGGGCGAACTCCCCGACCGTGCGGCGCATCCGCGCCTCGGCGGCGGCGATCAGGTCCGCCGGCGCGCCGTCCCGGAAGTGATAGAGATGCGCCAGGATCTCGGCCGTCGGATTGAAGCGGAAGCCCTGCCAGCGCTGGGCGAGGTCGGAATCGTAGGCCCACCACGGCGCATGCGGGGCGTCGTCGACGCGGGCGTCGATGATCGGCCAGACGCCGTCCTCGATGTTGGCCGCCAGCCAGCGCAAGGCGCCGGCGACCATCGGATGCGCCGCCGGAGCTCCCGCACGGCGCAGGTGACGCAGCCCGACGCTGGTGGCGATGGCCGAGGACGCCGGCGTCGAAAGGTCGGGCTCAAGCCCGTGCCCGAAGCCGCCGTCCGGGTTCTGGAACGGCGCCAGGGCGTCCAGCACCGGTTGCCTCTCCCCGCCCTCGAAGCTCAGCCGCCAAAGCGCCAGCTCCAGCGGATCGGCCTGGGCGTGCATGAAGGCCTGGGCCGCGGCGAAGCGGTCCGACGTAAGGCGCGCAGGCATGGAAAGTCCTCCGTGATCGCCGTCGAGCTTCGACGTTCAGCGATCGCGGGTCAAGAACAAAACAGGAACTATTCCGCCGCCGGGCGCACCTGCGCCAACGGTCGCATCTGCTCGAAGCGGCCCAGAGCCTGGGCGCTGAGGCGGGCGGCAACGAGCACGTGGTCGGCCACCTCTTCGCGGGCGATCACCCGGCCGTGGCGGTAGAGCCAGGCCAGCGCCTCGCCGTCCGAAGTGTCGAGCTCGAACACAAGGTCCGGCCCCTCGTCGACCAGCGAGGCCATGTGCGCCAGCAGGCCATCGCAGCCCTCGCCGGTGATCGCAGAGAGCGCCACAGCGCCGGCCCGTTCCGCCCGGCCGAGGATGGCGGCCCGCGCCTCGTCGTCGAGCTGGTCGATCTTGTTCCACACCTCGACCACCCGCTTGCCGCTGTCGGGGCCGACGCCGATCTCGGCCAGCACCTTGCGCACGTCCTCGTCCTGGGCGTCGCTGTCGGGTCCGGCGATGTCGCGCACGTGCAGCACGATGTCGGCGTCGCGCACCTCCTCAAGGGTGGCGCGGAACGCCTCGACCAGTTCGTGCGGCAGGTCGGAGATGAAGCCGACCGTGTCGGAGAGGATCGCCGGACGGCCGCCCGGCAGCCGCAGTTGGCGCAGGGTCGGGTCCAGGGTGGCGAACAGCATGTCCTTGGCCAGCACCTTGGCCTCGGTCAGGCGGTTGAACAGGGTGGACTTGCCGGCGTTGGTGTAGCCGACCAGGGCAATGGTCGGATAGGGCACGCGCCGGCGGGCCTGGCGCTGCAGGCCGCGCGTGCGGCCGACCTCCGCCAGATCCTTCTTCAGCTTGCCCATCTTCTCGGCCAGCAGTCGCCGGTCGCTCTCGATCTGGGTTTCCCCGGGGCCGCCCATGACGCCGAAGCCGCCGCGCTGGCGCTCCAGGTGGGTCCAGGTGCGCACCAGGCGCGAGCGCTCGTAGTCCAGCCTGGCCAGCTCCACCTGCAGCTTGCCTTCGCGGGTGCGCGCGCGTCGGGCGAAGATCTCCAGGATCAGGCCGGTGCGGTCGATCACCTTGACCTTCCAGGCCCGCTCCAGGTTGCGCTGCTGCACCGGGCTGAGGGCGTCGTCGACGATCACGACGTCGATCTCCTCGCCGTCGCAGAGCCGCGCGATCTCGTCGACCTTGCCGGCGCCGAACAGGGTCGCCGGGGTGACCGTGCGCAGCGGGACGACCAGCCCCTTCTTCACCGCGAGGTCGAGGGCCTGGGCCAGGCCGGCGGCCTCGTCCAGGCGCGCCTGCGGGCTCCGCAGCGAGGTCTCGCGCGGACGGATGGGGTGGATCACGAGGGCGGTCTCGACCTGAGGCCGCCGATCAATGGATTTCGAGGTCAATCTTCGCCGTTGTCGTCGGGGCCCGGCTCGTAAAGCTGAACGGGCTGGGCCGGCATGATGGTGGAGATGGCGTGCTTGTAGACCAGTTGGCTCTGGCCATCCCGTCGGAGCAGGACGCAGAAGTTGTCGAACCAGCTCACCACGCCCTGCAGCTTCACGCCGTTGACCAGGAAGATGGTCAGCGGGGTCTTGGAGCGGCGGACGCTGTTGAGGAAGGTGTCCTGCAGGTTCTGTTTCTTGTCGGACGTGCTCATGGGTTGAACCCCCGTTTTGTTCGTTGATCGACGGCAAGTCGCCGCCACACAAAGTCAGTCAGGAATGGACAGTCAGGCTCGGCCGCGTCACCAGGCGGCGGCGCGGACCTTCTGGATATAGAGTTCCCGCAGGCGTTTCGCCACCGGTCCCGGCTTGCCGTCGCCCAGAACCTGATTGTCGACCTTGACGATGGGCAGGACCAGGGTCCCGGCGCCGGTAATGAAGGCCTCCCGCGCCGATTTCGCCTCCTCCACGGTGAAAGGCCTTTCCTCGAGCTTCAGCCCCTCGTCGGCGATCACCTGCAACAGGGTGGCCCGGGTGATGCCGCGCAGGATGTTGGCCTGGGTGTCGCGGGTGCGCAGCCGGCCTTCCTTGTCGATGATCCAGGCGTTGGACGAGGCGCCCTCGGTGACCAGGCCCAGGTCGTCGACGAACCAGGCCTCCACCGCGCCCGCCTCCCGCGCCGCCTGCTTGGCCAGCACATTGGGCAGCAGGCCCACGGTCTTGATGTCGCAGCGCCCCCAGCGGTTCTCCGGCACGGTGATCACCGCGGCGCCCTTGGCCGCCTTGGCCTCGGCCGCCGCGCGGTCGACGCTCTTGGCGGTGATCACGATGCTTGGGGGCGTGCCCGGCGCCGGGAAGGCGTGGTCGCGGCGGGCGACGCCGCGGGTCACCTGCAGATAGACCAGGCCGTCGCGCACCCGGTTGCGGCGCAGGGTCTCCTTCAGCGCGATCTTCAGCGCCGCCCGGCTCATCGGCGCGGGGATGCGCAGCTCGCTCAGCGACCGGTCCAGGCGGGCGAAATGGCCCTCCGCGTCGGCCAGCCTGCCGTCGAACACGGCCCACACCTCATAGACCCCGTCGGCCAGCTGATAGCCGCGGTCCTCGATGTGCACGCTGGCGTCGGCATGCGGATGGAATACGCCGTTCACATAGGCGAAGCGCGACATCGCTCAGTCTTCCACTTCCTCGAAGGCGCGCGTCGCGCCGAACCCCAGGGACTTCAGCTTTCTGTGCAGGGCCGAGCGCTCCATGCCGATGAAGGCCGCCGTGCGCGAGATGTTGCCGCCGAAGCGCATGATCTGGGCGTTGAGATATTCCTTTTCGAACAGCTCTCGCGCCTCGCGCAGCGGCAGGGCGATGATCCGCTCGGCCCCCAGCCCCCCGGCCGGCGGCGAGCCGCTGGCGTCGGGCGGCAGCATGTCGGCGGTGATCGGCTCGCTGGGATCGCCGGCCGCCAGGATCAGGATCCGCTCCACCACGTTCTTCAGCTGCCGGATGTTGCCCGGCCAGGCCTGCACCTGCAGCGTCGCATAGGCGTCGTCGGCCAGGCGCCGCACCGGCAGGCCCGACGCGGCGCCCAGCTTCTCGATGTAGAAGTCGATCAGCTCGGGGATGTCCTCGCGCCGTTCGGCCAGGCCGGGCACGCGGATCGGCACCACGTTCAGGCGGTGGAACAGATCCTCGCGGAAGCGGCCCGCGGCGATCTCTTCGCGCAGGTCGCGGCTGGTGGACGAGACCACGCGCACGTCCACCTGCACGTCGGCCTCGCCGCCCACCCGGCGGAAACGCTGCTCGACCAGCACCCGCAGGATGCGGCTCTGGCTCTCCCACGGCATGTCGGCGATCTCGTCGATATACAGGGTGCCGCCGTGGGCGCGCTCGAACACGCCGATCTTGCGCGGCCGGCCGCCCTCGCCTTCCTCGCCGAACAGCTCCACGTCCATGCGCTCGGGGGCCATGCCCGCGCCGGAGACCACCACGAACTCGCTGCGCGCCCGTGGACTGCCCCCGTGTATCAGCCGCGCGGAGGTCTCCTTGCCCGCGCCCGGCGGGCCGGAGATCAGCACCCGGCTGTTGGCCGGGGCGACCCGGGCGATCATCTGGCGCAGCTGCTGCGAGGCCGCCGAGGTCCCCACCAGGCCGTCCGGCAGGATCACCTGGGTGCGAAGGCGCCGGTTCTCGCGGCGCAGGTTCGCCGCCTCCAGCGCCCGCTCGGCCACCAGCAGCAGGCGATCCGACTTGAACGGCTTTTCCAGGAAGTCGTAGGCCCCGCGCTTGATGGCGCTGACCGCGGTCTCGATGTTGCCGTGCCCCGAGATCATCACCACCGGCAGGTCGGGATCCAGCGCCTTGACCATGTCGAGCAGTTCCAGCCCGTCCATGCCGCCGCCCTGCATCCAGATGTCGAGCACCAGCAGCGACGGCTTGCGCGCCCGGATCGCCGCCAGGGCGGTCTCCGAGTCCTGGGCCGTGCGCACCGAATAGCCCTCGTCCTCGAGGATCCCGGCCACCAGGTCGCGGATATCGGCCTCGTCGTCGACAATCAGAACATCACTGCTCATGGGTCATGCTTTCAGACGGTTTCGGCCGACGTGGGGGCGTCGGTCGCGTCGCTGGAGGGATGGACGGCTGGATTGTGCGGGAAGCTCATCACCACCTTGGCCCCGCGGCCGTGGGTGGCGTCGGTCAGGGTCAGCGAGCCGCCGTGGTCCTCCAGGATCCGCTTGACGATGGCCAGGCCGAGGCCGGTGCCCTTCTCGCGGGTGGTGACGTAGGGCTCGGTCAGGCGGTCGCGGTCCTTGGCGGGCAGGCCCACGCCATTGTCCTCGATGACGATGTCCAGGTGGCCGGGACGCAGCAGGATGGCGGCCTGGATACGCCCCGGCGGCTCGGGTTCGACCAGCCGGCGCGCGGCGACCGCCTCGCCGGCGTTCTTCAGCACGTTGGTCAGCGCCTGGCTGACGATGCGGCCGTCGCAGACCAGGGTGGTCGCCGGCAGCGGCTCGACCAGCTCCACGGCGATGTCGGGCGCCGCCACGCGCTGGGCGAAGGCGCTCTCGCGCAACAGCTCGGCGGGGTCGTGGTCGGCGAACTTCGGCGCCGGCATGCGGGCGAAGGCCGAGAACTCGTCCACCATCCGGCCGATGTCGCCGACCTGGCGGATGATGGTCTCGGTGCAGCGATCGAACGTCTCAAGGTCGCCGACGATCTCCTTGCGGTACTTGCGGCGCAGGCGCTCGGCGGACAGCTGGATCGGCGTCAGCGGGTTCTTGATTTCGTGGGCGATGCGCCGCGCCACGTCGCGCCAGGCGGCGTTGCGCTGGGCGGCGATCAGGCGGGTGACGTCGTCGAAGGTCAGCACCAGCCCCTCGGCGCTATGGCTGGCGCGCACGCGCAGGCGCAGGGACTCCCCGGCGCGCACCACGTCGACATCCTCCTCGACCTCGCTGGCCAGCTCCGCGGCGCGCGCGGCGACGAACTCCAGCTCCTGCGCCACCTCCTCAAGCCGACGGCCGAAGGCCTGGGCGGTGGTGACGTGCAGCAGCTCGGTGGCCTGGCGGTTGATGGCCGACACCTTGCCCTGCGGGTCCAGGCCGATCACCCCGGCGCT
This sequence comes from Caulobacter sp. KR2-114, assembly GCF_049446115.1. Taxonomy (NCBI): domain Bacteria; kingdom Pseudomonadati; phylum Pseudomonadota; class Alphaproteobacteria; order Caulobacterales; family Caulobacteraceae; genus Caulobacter; species Caulobacter sp. KR2-114. The sequence continues at coordinate 209,197 of NZ_JBMSEC010000002.1, read as the reverse complement.
GACACCCAGCAACACGGTCTCCATGAAGTGGCTCTTGGATTCCGCGTCGGCATGAGCCGCGCGCAGGGCCTCCTGCTGGGCCTGGAGGTCGCCGGTCATGCGGTTGAAGGCGCGCGACAGCACCGCGATCTCCTCCGGATCGCCGCTGGTGTCGACCCGGGCCGACAGATCGCCGGACGACACCCGCCCGGCCGCCTGCACCAGGCGCGCCACAGGCCCGGCGATGCCGCCGGCCGCCAGCATGCCCAGCCACACCGCCCCCACCAGCACCAGCAGCGCCGTCTCGGCGTAGCTCAGGGCGAAGGCGGCCTGGATACGGGCCCGGCTGGCCTTGGCCTCGCGATAGGCGGCCAGGGACGATTCCGATTCCCGCAGGTGGGTGAACACCCCCGGGTCCACCGGGCGGACGATGTACAGGTAGGCGTCCGGATAGGCGCGCAGCTTGTAGAGGGCGCGAAACAGGTTGTCGTGCTCGAACGGATTGGCCGAGACCTCGGCCTGGTCGGCCACGCCGAATGAGGACGGCGGCGGGATCAGCAGCGGCGGGGCCGCCGGCGACTCCGCCCTGGCCAGCACCCGGCCGCCGCGGTCGATCAGGTAGGCGGCGGCAAAGCCGTTGTCCTGCGCCTGGTCGCGAAGGAAGTGGCCGAACGCCACCGGCGAGTCGCTTAAGGAGAAGGCCGCGTTGTTCAGCGCGTTCGACATCGAGCCGATGTGCTGGCTGATGTAGGCCTTCTGCTCCTCGAGGTAGGAGTTGGCGACCTTGGCGGAGTTCTCCACCACGGTCTGCACCCGGGCATTGAACCAGTTCTCGATGCCGCGGGTGACCAGCACCCCGAAAAACAGGGCGACGATGACCGCCGGCGCCACGGCGGCCAGGGCGAACATGCCGATGAAGCGCAGGTGCAGCCGGGCCCCGGCGTCGCTGCCCTGGGCGTTGATCAGCTGCACCACACGCCCGGACATCACCGCCGCCAGGGCGAGCACGATGGCCAGCCCCAGCAGCAGCAGGGTGAGCACCAGGGGGCTGGCGGGCCCCAGCGGGCCGCTCAAGGTCGGCGACGACCCCAGCATGATCGCCGAGGCCGTGACCGCCAGGGCCAGCACATAGCCCCCCGCCATCAGGAACCGGCTGTCGAACCGGGCCCCGAGGCTGAGCGGAATCTGCGGCATGGCGCGCTGGGGGGACGGCGACGTCATGGCCGGGAAACTAAAGGACTGTGCCCCAAACTCAACAGGCTTGTGGCGAAGAAGGCTCAGCGGCGGCCGCGACTCATTTCCACGCCAAGGTCATGGATTTTCTTGCGAAGCGTGTTGCGGTTGAGCCCCAGCACCTCGGCAGCCCTGACCTGATTGCCACGCGTCGCCGCCAGGGTCAGCTGGATCAGCGGGCGTTCCACCTCCTCCAGCACCCGGTCGTACAGGCCGGCCGGCGGCACGCCGTCGGGCTGGTCGGCGAAGTACGAGGCCAGGTGACGCTCGACCAGGGTGGCCAGGGTCACGGGACCTTCCTCGCCGGCCGGCATGGTCACCTGCTCGGCCAGCTCGCGCTCGACGATGCGGGCGCTGATCAGCTCCTCGGCATAGAGGGCGCAGATGCGGCGGATCAGGTTTTCCAGCTCGCGCACATTGCCCGGCCAGGCATGGGCCTTGAGCCGCTCCAGCGCCGCCTGGTCGATGGTCTTCGACGGCAGCCCCTCGCGCGCCGCGCGCAACAGGAAGGCGCGCGCCAGGTCGGGGATGTCGTCGGTGCGGTCGCGCAGCGGCGGCAGGCGCACCGGGGCGACGTTCAGGCGGAAGTACAGGTCCTCGCGGAACAGGCCCTGCTGGATCAGGCCGCGCAGGTCGCGGTTGGTGGCGGCGATCACCCGCACGTTCGGCTTGCGACCGGTCTTGGGGTTCAGCGCCGGCTCGGCGCCGTCGAACACCCGCAGCAGCCGGGTCTGGGCGTCCAGCGGCATGTCGCCGATCTCGTCCAGGAACAGGGTGCCGCCATCGGCCTCGACCAGCTTGCCGTAGTCGCCGTCGCCCTTGCCGAACAGCTCGGTCTCGACCCGCTCGCGGGGCACGGCGGCCAGGTTGATGACCACGAACTTGCCGTCGCGGCGGCGGCCCAGGTCGTGCAGCGCCCGCGCCACCAGCTCCTTGCCCGAGCCGCTTTCGCCGGTGATCAGCACCGTCAGGTCGGCGCCGACCAGGCGGGCGATGGTGCGATAGACCTCCTGCATCGGCGTCGAGCGGCCGATCAGCGGCAGGCGCTCGTCGCGCACCGCCCGCGCCTGGGCCTTGGCCGCCTCGCTGTCGGCCGGCCGCGCCAGCGCCCGCCGGGCGGTGTTGGTCATGTCGTCCAGGTCGAACGGCTTGGGCACATAGTCGAAGGCGCCCACGTCGGCGGCGTTCACCGCCGTCAGCAGGGTGTTCTGCGCGCTCATGACGATGATCGGCAGCTTGGGCCGCTGCTTGCGGATGCGCGGCAGCACGTCGAAGACGTTCTCGTCCGGCATCACCACGTCGGTGACCACCAGGTCGCCTTCCCCGTCCGACACCCACTTCAGCAACGTGGTCGCGTTGCCGGTGGCGCGCACCTGGTAGCCCAGGCGGGTAAAAGCCTGGGACAGCACGAGGCGAATGGAGGAATCGTCGTCTGCGATCAGGATCTTCTGGGCGGATGCGCTCATTTGGACTTTTCCTTGCGCGCCGGAACCGGGATCGGCGCAACCGGCAGAAGCACCCGGAACACCGTCCGTCCGGGCTCGGATTCAAAATCGATCAGGCCCCCGTGCCCGGCGACGATCTTGGCGACCAGGGCCAGGCCCAGGCCGGCTCCATGGGTCTTGGTGGTGACGAAGGGCTCGAACAGGTGCTCGCGCAGGTGGGCGGGAACGCCCGGTCCGTTGTCGATCACCCGCACTTCCAGAGGCGCCCCCTGGGCGGCCTGACCGTCGATGGCCCGCACCCGCACGCCGTGGCGATAGGCGGTGGTCAGCATGATCTCGCCGCGCCCGTCGCCGCGGCTATGCGCAGCCTCGGCGGCGTTCTTGACCAGGTTCAGGAACACCTGGATCAACTGGTCCTCGTCGCCCCAGACGGCCGGCAGCGACGGATCGAAGGTCTCGCGCAGGCCGAGGCCGTCGGCCACGCCGTTGGCGGCCAGGGCGCGCACCCGGTCCAGCACCTCGTGGATGTTGACCTCGGCCCGGTTGACCACGGCGTCGTCGGAAAACGCCTCCATGCGGTCGACCAGGCGGCGGATGCGATCGGTCTCGTCGACGATCAGCTGGGCCAGGGGCTGGTCCTCGGGCTTGGCGCCGGTCTTCAGCAGCTGCGCGGCCCCGCGGATGCCGGCCAGCGGGTTCTTGATCTCGTGCGCCAGCATGCGGCCAAGGCCGACCACGGAGCGCAGGCCGGCGACGTCCGCCGCCCGGTCGACGCCCAGCGCGCCGCCCTTGACGTGCAGGGTCAGCAGCACCGTCCCCTCGCCGAGCGACGCGGCGGCGCCGTCGGCTTCGAACGACGGATGGCCGAACAGGGTGATCTCCAGGCCGCGCTCGCGCACCGCGCCCTGCTCCGCCGTCGCCCGGTTGATCAGCGACACCAGCGGCGAGCCCGGCGGCAGGGCGGCCTTGAAGCGGCCGCGCGCCAGCAGCGCCAGCCCCTGGCCGAACAGCGCCTCGGCGGCCTCGTTCACCGCCACCAGCGCGCCTTCGCCGTCGACCACCATCGCCGGTTCGGGGATCAGGTCGAAGGCGTTGGCCTTGAGCGCCGCCAGGCCATCAGCGCCCGGCGAGGGTCGGAACCGGCTCTCGCTCATGCGGCCAGCCTTTCCTCGGTCTCGGCGGACCAGTGCGACGCCAGGCCCCGGGCCACGTCGGCCGGCTCGTCCAGGCGGCAAAGCTGGCCGCGCATGGCGCGCCGGTCCGCGGCTGAGGCGGCCCATGGCGCCTGTTCGACGTAGGCCGCCAGATGTTTGCGAAACATGCGCACTCCCACACGCTGGCCATAGAAATCCACACTGCGCTCGAGCTGGACCACGGCCGTATCCAGCAGCGCCTGCGCCGTCGGCGGACGGTAGTCGGCGCCCGCCAGCGCGGCCTCGATCGCCGCGGCCGCCCAGGGCCGGCCGGTCACGCCCCGGCCCAGCATCACCGCGTCCGCGCCGGACTGCGCCAGCGCCTGGCGGGCGCTGTCGGCGTCGACCACGTCGCCGTTGACCACCACCGGGATCGATACGGCGGCCTTGACCGCCCGCACCGCCGCCCAGTCGGCCCGCCCGCCGTAGAACTGGCAGCGGGTGCGGCCATGCACGGTGACCGCCCTCGCGCCGACCGCCTCGGCGCGGGCCGCCAGCTCCGGCGCATTCTTCGAGGCGTCGTCCCAGCCCAGCCGCATCTTCACCGTGACCGGCCGGTCGACGGCGTCCACGGCCGCGGCGACCAGGCTCTCCGCCAGATCCAGGTCGCGCATCAGCGCCGAACCTGAGGCGACGCCCGTCACTTCCTTGGCCGGGCAGCCCATGTTCAGGTCGATGATCTCCGCGCCGGCCTGCGCGGCGAGACGCGCGCCCCTGGCGACCATCGCCGGATCGCGGCCGACCAGCTGGATGACCATCAGGCCGCCGCCCTCGCCCATGGCCGAGCGGCGCACGACGTCCGGCCGGCCCTTGGCGAACTCCGCGCAGGCGACCATTTCAGTGGCGACATAGGCGGCGCCGAGTTCGGCCGCCGTCTGACGGAACGGCAGGTCGGACACCCCGGTCATGGGGGCGATCCAGACGCGTCCGCCAACGCGCACCGCCCCCACACTCACGCAACTGCTCATTTTATAGACACCCCATAAGCCACCTTTTTAGGCACATTGTGCGGCGCCGTAAAGCCTGGACAACACCGCTCCACCGCCTAAAGACGGCGCCATGGAATTTCTTGCCGTAATCGTCGCCGGAGGCTCCGGCACGCGGGCCGGGCCCGGGGGCGCCAAGCAGTGGCGCGAAGTGGCCGGCAAGCCGGTCGTCCGCTGGTCGGCCGAGGCCCTGCTGGCGGCCGGCGCCAGGCAGCTCGTGGTGGTCATCCCGGAGGACGCCAGACCCTTGGCGGAGAAGGCCCTGGCGGGGCTGGCGCGATGGACGACGGCGCCCGGCGGCGCCACCCGGGCGGACTCGGTGCAGTCCGGTCTCAGGGCGCTCTCGGCCTCCCCGGATTCGGTGGTGCTGGTGCACGACGCGGCCCGTCCCTTTCTGAACCGGCGCCATCTCGACGGCCTGTTCGACGCCCTGGCCGGCGCCGACGGCGCGGTCCCGGCTCTGCCGGTGGCCGACACCCTGAAGCGGGCGGAGACCGAGGATGGGCCCACGCAGACCGTGCCGCGCGCCGGCCTCTGGCGGGCGCAGACGCCGCAGGCGTTCCGGCTGGGCGCGTTGCTCGACGCCTACGCCCGCTGGCCGGCGGACGCCGAGCCCACCGACGATGCGGCGGTGATGGAGCACGCCGGGGGGCGCGTAGCCCTGTCGGCGGGCGATCCGATGCTGATGAAACTCACCTATCCGGAGGACTTCGCCATGGCCGAGCGGCTGGCGGGCGCGGCGCGCACCACGCGCATCGGCATGGGCTACGACGCCCACCGCTGGGGTCCGGGCCAGAGCGTCTGGCTGTGCGGCGTCGAGATTCCGCACGACCACACCCTGATCGGCCATTCCGACGCCGACGCCGGCCTGCACGCCCTGACCGACGCGATCCTGGGCGCGCTGGGCGAAGGCGACATCGGCGACCACTTCCCGCCCACCGATCCGCAGTGGAAGGGCGCCCCGTCCGACATCTTCCTGAAGCACGCCGCCGCCCTGGTGGCGGCCCGAGGGGGCCGGCTGCTGAACGTGGACCTGACGCTGATCTGCGAGCGCCCCAAGATCAAGCCGCACCGCCAGGCCATGCGCCAGCGGCTGGCCGAGCTGCTTGGCGTCGGCCTCGACCAGGTCAGCGTCAAGGCCACCACCACCGAGGGCATGGGCTACACCGGCCGCGAGGAGGGCCTGGCGGCCCAGGCCGTGGCGATGGTGGAGCTGCCCGCCTGACCTACCCCCGCCCCTTCAGCCGCCGCACCATGGCGCCGAACAGGTTGGTGTAGTCGTCGGTCCAGGCGCGCACGCCGTCCGGCTGCACCGCGACCCAGCGCCGATCCGCGCGGAACGGCGCCAGGGCGGCCTCGCTGCGGGTGATGATCAGCGCGTCCTCCGGCGTGTCGGTCTGGCCGCGCCAGCCGCGCGGCGCATCGTGGCTCTGGAACAGCGGATAGCCGCCGGCGGCCAGGGCCACGGCCTCGGCCGGCCGGATGAGGTCGAGGTTGCGGTTCGACAGGTGCAGGATCACCACCCCGTCCGGCTTCAGCTTCGACAGGTACATCCGCACCGCCTGCACGGTCAGCAGGTGCGCCGGCACGCTGTCGGAGGAAAAGGCGTCGATCAGCAGGATGTCGTATTGCCCCGCCGGCTGGCGATTGAGGGTCAGGCGGGCGTCGCCGAGCACGTAGTCCAGCCGCCCCCGCGCGCAGTCGCTGGTGTAGGTGAAGGCGCGGGCGGTGGTCGACAGGCGCACCATCAGCGGATCGATCTCGAAGAAGGTCAGGGCGTCCGAGGGCCGCACATAGGCCGCGACCGTGCCGGCGCCGAGGCCCACGGCGCCGATCCGCACCGCCGGACGCGTCGCCTGCACCGTGTCGAACACCTGCCCGATCGGCGTGGGATGGGCGTAGTAGATCAGCGGCGTGCAGCGAAAGGCCGGGTTCACCGCCTGGGCGCCGTGCAGGGTCGTGCCATTGGCCAGGAAATGCACCTCTCCGCCGAGGGCGAGATCGGCCCCGCGGCTTTCGCGCAGCACCCCGAAGAAGCTGCGCCACGTGCCGATCACGTCCGTACGGTCGGCGACCCGCTCGGCGGAGGCCAGGAGCACCAGCACCATCGGCGCGAACATCCACGCGCGGTCGCGCAGCAGGAAGGCCATCAGCGCCGTCACCGCCAGGATCCAGGTGCCGAGGGTCACCGCATCCGAAGCGCCCAGGGCCTTGAACAGCGCCGGCTGCAGCGACGGCGGCGGGTGCACCACCAGGAAGGCGACCACCGCGCTGAGCGTGCCCGCCGTCATGATCGCCCAGCTGCGCCAAGTGGGGGCGCCGGTCTTGAACCAGGGGCGTGCGAGGCAGGACAGCGCCAGCGCCGCGGGATACTCCACCACGCTGTTGAACAGCACCGGCGCCAGGAAGGCGTTGAACGCGCCGCCGAGCACCCCGCCCAGCGACATGCAGATGTAGAACTCGGTCAGCCGGCCCGGCTCCGGCCGGCGCGCCACCAGCGCCTGGTGGCAGATCAGGGCGGTGAGGAAGAAGGTCGTCAGATGCAGGAACACCTCCTGCAGGAAGTCGCCCGTGCGGAAGTGGATGAAGACGGCGGCCACCACCAGCAGGCCGGCCTGCAGCACCAGGGTCAGCTGCGGCGGGATGCGGATGCGGTCGGAAAAGGCGATGACGAAGGTCGCCAGGTAGAGCGCCAGCGGCGCGACCCACATGAACGGCGCCGAGCCCAGGTCGGTGGTGATGTAGCTGGTGACGCCCAGCATCAGGCTGGACGGCAGGGCGGCCAGCGCGATCCACACCCCCCGCTCGCGCCAGCGGGCGAGGCCGCCGGCGGCGGCGGCTCCGGTCGGGGTCGCCGCGGAGCCGGACGTTTGCGAGGCGTCGCGCCAGAGCCTGAGGCCGAGGGCGGCCAGCAGGATGAAGAAACCTGCATAACCCACCGTCCAGCCTAGCGTCTGACCCACCAGGGTAAGGTTGGGCTCGACCAGCGCCGGATAGGTCAGCAGGGCGAGGAAGCTGCCGACGTTGCTGGCGGCGTAGAGGCCGTAGGGCTCGCGCCCGGTGGCGATGTGCAGCACCCGCGCGTGCCAGGCCTGCGCCAAGGGCGCAGTGGCGCTGAGCGCGGCGAACGGCCCGCCCACCGACAGGGCCAGCACCCCAACCAGCCACAGCGCCGGCTGCCCGGGCGGCGGATCGCCGAGCAGCCCCGTGACCTTCAGCGGCAGCACCAGGCCCGCGGCCAGCAGCACCGCCAGGTGGACGACGATCTGCAGCCTGATCGAACCGATGCGCTGCAGCAGATGGGCGTAGACGTAGCCGCCGAGCAGCGCGGCCTGGAAGAAGGCCAGGCTGGTGTTCCACACCGCTGCCGAACCGCCCAGCAGCGGCAGCACCAGCCGCGCCATCATCGGCTCGACCATGAACACCAGCGAGGCGCTGGCGAACACCGCAGCGACGAACAGCGTGGCGGTCAGGGGCGCGCCTGCAGCCTGCGCGGGGCTCGAGGCGGGCGCGGCCGTCATGCGCTTCTCCTGGCCCTGTTCAATCAGGCGCTTCTTCGATCCGGGGACTGGACGGGGCGATGTTGGTCCCGCACAACCCGAGTCGGCTAGAGCAGAACGAAAAAGGGCGCAGCGCGCATGTTTTCCCTGGAAATCGAGACCCTCGCGCGCCTGGTGATCGACGATGCCCGCGAAAAGAACCTGCGCATCGTCACGGCCGAAAGCTGCACCGGCGGCCTGGTGGCCGGCGCGATCTGTTCGATCCCCGGCGCCTCGGACGTGTTCGAGCGCGGCTTCGTCAGCTACACCAACCGGGCAAAGGCCGAGATGCTGGGGGTCTCCGGCGACCTGATCGCCGACCTGGGCGCGGTGTCCGAGCCGGTCTGCCGGATGATGGCCGAGGGGGCGATCGAGAATTCCCACGCCCACGTGTCGGTGGCGATCACCGGCATCGCCGGCCCCGGCGGCGGCACGCCGCTGAAGCCGGTGGGCACCGTGCACCTGGCCACCGCGCGCTCCAACCAGTCGGTGCATCACCGCATGGAAATCTTCGAGTTCGAGACCCGCTGGGAGGTGCAGATGGCCGCCGTGCAGACCGCCCTGGAAATGCTGCGGGACCGGCTGCGCTGAGCCGATGACGGCGGCGCCGGAAGCCACCGCGCCTGCCGAGGAACGCCCGGCGCGCCGCCGCGGCGCCCTCGCCCGCCGCGCCCTGGCCCTGGCCGCCGCCCGACGCGGGGAACTGCGCCACGCCGTGCGCGTGTCGGTGGCCGTGGGCGTCGCCTTCCTGCTGAGCACGGTGTTCCGGCTGCCGCAGGGCTACTGGGCGGTGTTCACTGCGGTAATCGTGGTGCAGACCAGCCTCGGCGGCACCATCGCCGCCTCCGTGGACCGGCTGGCGGGCACCATGGTCGGCGCGGCGCTCGGCGCCGGGGCGGCCTATCTGAAGGCCAGCACCCCGCTGGACGAAGGGCTGCTGCTCTGCGGCGTGGTCGCCGTACTGGCCTTCGCCGCGGCGGTGCGGCCGAGCCTGAAGGTGGCCCCGATCACGGCGGTGATCGTGCTGATCGCCGGGCCGCGCGATGTCGATCCCCTGCACGCCGCCCTCTTCCGGGTGATCGAGATCGCCATCGGCAGCGCCGTGGGCGTCGCGGCCACCCTGTTCATCTTCCCGGCCCGCTCGCACGCCACGGTGGTCAGGCAGCTGCGCGCCGCCCTGCTCGGCCTCGCCGAGATCGTCGAACTGCAGCGCCGCCAGCTGGCCGGCGAGGCCCTGGCCGACCAGATCCAGCCCCGTCACCTCGCGGTTCGCACCACCCTCGGCAAGGTCGAGGGGGCGATGGCCGAGGCCGAGCACGAGAACGCCACCGGCCTGGCGCGCGAGCGCACCTCCGACGCCCTGCCCCGCACGCTCTGGCGGGTGCGCAACGACGTGGTGCAGGTCAGCCGCGCCCTGGACGGCGCCGAACAGTCGGCGGCCCTGGACCACATCCGCCCGTCGGCGATGTCCGCCCTGGCCGCAGCCGCCGACCTGCTGCGCCGTTGCGAGGCGGCCGCGGGCGCGGAAAAGGCCGTGGACATGGGCGCCTGGACCCAGCGCCATGCCGATCTGGTGGCCAGCGTCGAACAGGCCCGCGCCGAGCGGCTGACCGCCAGCCTGTCTTTCGACGGCGCGGCGCGGTTCTTCGGCCTGGTGTTCGCCCTGCAGACCCTCGCGCGCAACCTCGACGACCTGGCCGACCGGGTGGACGAACTGGCAGGAGTGGCGGAGGAAGCGAAGCGGTAGAACACCCCCTCACCGCCGCTTTTCTGTCATCCCGGAATCCGCGAAGCGGATATCCGGGACCGCCAAGGTCGCGGAAGGCCGTCGTGGCAATGGGCCGGCCGGCGTTTCCGGCGGTCCCGGATAAGGCGCTAACGCGCCTTTCCGGGATGACAGTGAAGTTTCTTTGGGGTCGGGGCAGACGTTAGACGGCGCCGTACAGCACCCGCGCCCGGTCCTCGAAGCAGCCGACCAGACGCGCGACGGCGCGGTTGAAGTTCGCCGCCAGCAGGCCGGCCAGCAGCCGCGACTTGAACTCGAAGTCGATCTCGAAGGTCAACTCGCAGCCGCGCTCGTGCGGGCGGAAGGTCCAGCGGTTGGTCAGGCGCCTGAACGGGCCGGAGATCAGCTCGACATCGATCTGCCGGGCGTTGGCGTCCAGCTTCACCCGCGTGGCGAAGCGCTCGTGGACGATGGCGAAGCCGACGTCGGCCTCGGCGTCCAGGGTGGTGATCCCCTCCCCGGCCTCGCGGCGGTTCCAGGCGCGCAGCCGGGTGATCCAGGGCACGAACTGCGGATAGCGTTCGACGTCCCCCACCAGCTGGAACAGCTGGCCCGGCGTATAGGGCAGGATGCGCGTGAGACTGTGGCGCAAGCGTCGATCAGGCCGCCGCGTCCTTGGCCCGCCTGGCCGCCTGCAGCCGGGCGAAGTCCTCGCCGGCGTGGTGGCTGGAGCGGGTCAGCGGGCTGGACGACACCATCAGGAAGCCCTTGGCGTAGGCGATGGTCTCCAGCGCCTTGAATTCCTCCGGGGTCCAGAAGCGGTCGATCGGCGCATGCTTGCGGCTGGGCTGCAGGTACTGGCCGATGGTGATGAAGTCGACGCCGGCGGAGCGCATGTCGTCCATCACCTGCATCACCTCCTCCTTGGTCTCGCCAAGGCCCAGCATCAGGCCGGACTTGGTGAACTGGGTGGGCGAGCGCTCCTTGACCCGTTCCAGCAGCCGCAGGGAGTGGAAGTAGCGCGCGCCCGGCCGGATCGACAGATACAGCCGCGGCACGGTCTCCAGGTTGTGGTTGAACACGTCCGGTTCGGAATCGATCACCGTCAGCGCCGCCTCGACGGGCTTGCGCAGGAAGTCGGGGGTCAGGATTTCCACCGTGGTGGCCGGCGCGGCCGCGCGGATCGCCCGCACCACGGCGGCGAAGTGGGCGGCGCCGCCATCGGCGAGGTCGTCGCGATCCACCGAGGTGATCACCACGTGCTTCAGGCCCATCTTGGCCACCGCCTCGGCGACCCGGGCGGGCTCGGTGGGATCCAGCGGCTGCGGCAGGCCGGTGGCGACGTTGCAGAAGGCGCAGGCGCGGGTGCAGACCTCGCCCATGATCATCATGGTGGCGTGCGACTTGGTCCAGCACTCGCCGATGTTCGGGCAGGCGGCCTCCTCGCACACCGTGACCAGGCCGTGGGTCTTCACGATGTCGCGGGTGGCGTTGTAGCCGGCCGATCCGGGCGCGCGAACGCGCAGCCATTCGGGCTTGCGCAGGATCGGGCTGTCGGGCCGGGCCTGCTTCTCGGGGTGGCGCTGGGCGCGGGCGGTGGTTCTGTCGATGACCGTGGCCATGGCGCCTAGATCGTCGGTTCCGCCCTCCGGATCAAGGGCGCCTGCTGCAAGCTCAGGGAATCGGGGCGCTGGAGAGCGGCGGCGCCACCTCTTCCAGCGACAGTCGCTCGGCCCGGACCCCCAGCCAGAGCTCGGCGCCCGCCGCCAGCAGCATGAGCGCGCCGCCCAGCAGATAGCCCGGAAAGATTCCCGCCCGCGTGCCTCCCTCGATCAGGGCGCCGAACAGCGCCGGGCCGGCGATGCCGCCAAGGCCGGTGCCGAAGGCGTAGAACAGGGCGATGACCATGGCCCGGGTCTCCAGCGGAAAGCTCTCGCCCACCGTCAGATAGGCCGCGCTCGCCGCCGCCGAGGCGAAGAAGAAAATCACGCTCCACGAGAGCGTAAGCTCGGTGACGTCCAGGGCGCCCCGTGCGAACAGCCAGCCGACGACGATCAGCAGCACGCCGGCGATGGCGTATGTGGCGGTGATCATCGGCCGCCGGCCGATGCGGTCGAACATCCAGCCCAGCAACAGCGGGCCTAGCACGTTGCCCGCCGCGAACGGCAGCAGGAACCAGCCGACGCTGTTTGGCGGGACCTGGTAGAAGGTGGTCAGGATGGTGGCGTAGGTGAAGAAGATGGCGTTGTAGCAGAACGCCTGGGTGGCCATCAGCGTCACGCCCAGCACCGTGCGCCGCGGATAGGTGGCGATCAGGGTCCGCGCCACGTCGATCAGCCCCGTGCCGGCGCGTGCGCGAAGGCCGATCCTCGGCAGGCCCGTCGGTGCGGCGAGACCGGCCCGCGACTCGATGGCGCCGACGATCGCCTCCGCCTCGGCCACGCGGCCGTGGGTCATCAGCCAGCGCGGGCTCTCCGGCAGGAAGCGGCGGACATAGATCACCACCAGCCCCAGCACCGCGCCGCCGACGAAGGCGAACCGCCAGCCGATCGCCGGCGGCAGGATCCTCGGATCCAGCACGATCACCGAGCCGATGGCCCCCAGGGCGGCGCCGATCCAGAAGCTGCCGTTGATGATCAGGTCGGTCTGGCCACGCCGGCGCGCCGGGATCAGTTCCTGCACCGCCGAGTTGACGGCCGCATACTCCCCGCCGATCCCCGCCCCGGTGATCGCCCGGAAGACGGCGAAGCTGAAGAAATCCCACGACAGGCCGGTGGCCAGGGTCGCCGTCAGGTAGACGGCGACGGTGACGGTGAACAGTCGCTTGCGTCCCAGGGTGTCGGTCAGGCGGCCGAACACCAGCGCCCCGATCACCGCGCCGGCGATGTAGGCGCTGCCGGTCAGGCCGATCTGCGAGGGGGTCAGCGACAGCCCGTGGCCCGAGCCCAGCGCGCCGGACAGCGCCCCGACCACGGTCACCTCCAGCCCGTCGAGGATCCAGGTGACCCCCAGCGCGGTGACCACCAGCCAGTGGAACCGGCCCCACGGCAGGTTGTCGAGCCGCGCCGGCACATCGGTGACGACGATGCCGTCGCCCTGTCCTGTCGCCATCCCCCACGTCCTTCCCTGACCTTTCCAAGCCTAACGGCAAAAGCCGGCGGTTGTTTCCGGTTGCCGGTTCGGTCCTGCCGGGAGATCAGGGGACATGGGTCGCGGGTGGGCCGCCATCGCCGTCTTGCTGCTGCTCGCCGCCTGCACCGGCCGCGACGCCGCGCGGCCGTGCGCCGAGACCCGCACCCCGCCCACGCTCGGCGCACGGTTCTATCCGCCCGAGGGCTGGGGCTGGGGCCTGATCCAGCTCGGGGACGCCCCGCCGCAGCGCTACGGCGTCGGCGCGCCGGCCACCGCGATGCGCGCCCAGGTGCTGATCCTGCCGGACTATGGCGAGAGCGCCGAGACCTGGTTCGAGACCGCCGCCGACCTCAACGCCAGGGGCTATGGGGTCTGGGTGCTGGACGGTTCGGGCCAGGGGGGCTCGGGACGGCTGACCGGCCCGCGCGACCTGGGCTACCTGCGCTCGTTCAACCCGGACGCGGCGGCCGTGCGCGCCATCATCGCGACGGTGATCCGGCCGCCGAAGGACACGCCGCTGTTCATCCTTGGCGAAGGCGTCGGCGCGATGGTGGCGGTGCGCGCCGGCGAGCGGCCGCTGGCGGCGCAGGGGATGATTCTCAGCAGCCCGGCGCTCGACGAGCGTCCGGGCGGGGCAATGACCGATTTCGAGGTGCTGCTGGGCGGCCGCCGGCGCGCGCTGGGCGGGCATGCCTGGCGCCGCGACGCCGGCGACCCCTTCACCTGGGGGGGCACGCACGACCCCTGGCGCGGGCGCGCGCCGCGTCTCTGGCAAGCGGCCAACCCCGACCTGCGGGTGGGCGATCCCAGCGTCGCCTGGGTCAGCGCCTACAACCTCTCGGCCCGGCTGGCGCGCGATGATCTGAAGAGCCTTCAGGCGCCGACCCTGGTGCTGGAACCAGCGAAAGGCGCGCGCGGCTGCCGCGACCTGCCGCACTGCGAGGCGCACGTCCTGGCCGACGCCGGGCCGATGCTGGAGCTGGAACGCGACGCGGTGCGCCAGGCCTGGCTGGCGGACATCGACGCCTTCATCCGCGCTCGACTGGCGCCGGCGCCGGCCGCCACGTCCGCGCCGCGCCCGTCACGCCCCGGTTGACGGCGCTTTCCAAGCCCGGCCCGCCTCTGTAGCGTCCGCGCAACAAGACCAAGCACGATCCAGTTCTGGGAGGTTCTCCGCGCATGTCGCGCGCATTTGATCCCGCCGACGCCGACCGCAACCTGTTCGACGCCCTGCTCGAGGCGTCGCGCCGCTATGGCGCCAAGAAGCCGATCCTGGAGGACCAGGAGCGCAATCCACTCAGCTACACCGACCTGATCCGCGCCGCCTTCGCCCTGGGGCGCAAGATCGCCGGCTTGACCACGCGCGGCGAGCATGTGGGCCTGCTGCTGCCGTCCTCGTCGGCGGCGACCGTGACCTTCTTCGGTCTGCACGCCTTCGGCCGCGTTCCGGCGATGCTGAACTTCACGGCGGGGCTGCGGAACCTGCGGGCGGCCGTGAAGCTGGCAGGGGTCAGGCGGGTGCTGACCTCGCACCGCTTCATCGAGCAGGGCAAGCTGCACGACATCGTCGATGCGCTCGAGGAGACCTGCCAGATCACCTATCTGGAGGACGTTCGCCAGACCATCGGCACGGGCGACCGCCTGTTCGCCCTGGCCGCCTCCCTGGCGCCGAAGCGTTTCCGCGTCGACAGCAAGCCGGACGACGCGGCGGTGATCCTGTTCACCTCCGGCAGCTTCGGCGCGCCGCGCGGCGTGGTGCTGTCACAGCGCAACATCCTGGCCAACGTCGCCCAGATCGCCGCCCACATCCCGCTGGACCCGGCCTGGGTGATGTTCAACCCTCTGCCGGTGTTCCACTGCTTCGGCCTGACCGGCGGCGTGTTCCTGCCGATCCTGACCGGGATGAAGGCGTTCCAGTACCCCAGCCCGCTGCACGTCAAGCAGATCCCGCCGCTGCTGCGGGACGCCAAGGCCAGCATCCTGCTGGCCACCGACACCTTCGTGAACCAGTACGCCCGGGCCGCCGACGCCGGCGACTTCGCGACGGTGAAGTTCGTGGTCTGCGGCGCCGAGAAGGTGCGCGACGAGACCCACGCCCTGATCCGCGAACGCTTCGGCCCGATCCCGCTGCTGGAAGGCTACGGCGCCACCGAGGCCTCGCCGGTGATCGCGGTGAACAAGCCGGCCGACAACCGGCCGGGCACCGTCGGCGGCCTGCTGCCGGGCATCGAGACCCGGCTCGAACCCGTGGAGGGCATCCCCCGCGGCGGCCGGTTCTATGTGCGCGGGCCCAACATCATGAAGGGCTATCTGCACGAGGGCGGCGCCATCGAGCCGCCGCCGGGCGGCTGGCACGACACCGGCGACGTGGTCGAGATCACCGAGGACCAGTGGATCACCATCCTCGGTCGGGTGAAGCGGTTCGCCAAGATCGGCGGCGAGATGGTCTCCCTGACCGCCGCCGAGGATCTGGCGGTCAGCCTGTGGCCGGACGCCCGCCACGCGGTGATCTCCCTGCCCGATCCGAAGAAGGGCGAGCGGCTGGTGCTGGTCACCGACCGGCCCGACGCGGAGGTCGACAAGCTGGTGTCGCACGCCAAGCGCCAGGGCGCGCCGGATCTCGCCGTGCCGCGCCGCATCGTCAAGGTTCCGGAAGTGCCAGTGCTCGGATCAGGCAAGACCGACTACGTGGCGATCCAGAGAATGGCGGAGATGGAGGCCAAGGCGGCCTGATCCATACCCGTCGAAAAGGGGGAGGCTGAAGACATGGACCGACTGAACGCGTGGTCGCCGCGGGTGCTGAGCCTGCTGCGCATCCTGACCGCCCTGCTCTTCATGGAGCATGGGTTGATGAAGCTGTTCCACTTCCCGGCGCCGCAGCCCGGCGCCCCCAACCCATTGCCCGCGATCCTGCTGGCGGCGGCCTGGATCGAGGTGGTGGGCGGCGCCCTCATCGCGGTCGGCCTGTTCACCCGGGCGGCGGCGTTCCTGTGCTCGGGCGAGATGGCGGTCGGCTACTTCATCGCCCACGCCCCCAAGAGCCCCTGGCCGGCGGTCAACGGCGGCGACGCGGCGATCCTGATGTGCTGGGTGTTCCTGTACTTGGTGTTCGCCGGCGGCGGCGCCTGGAGTCTGGACGCCGCGGTGCGCAAGCGCGCCTGAAGGCTACCACCAGCGCTCGGGCCTGGACCTGAAGGCGGCCGCCTTTTCCAGCGCGCCGCCCAGCGAGAACAGCGTGCCCTCGTCCAGCGCCCGGCCGATCAGCTGCAGACCGAGCGGCAGGCCGTTGGCGTCGACGCCGCCCGGCAGGCTCATGCCCGGCAGGCCGGCCAGGTTCACCGTCACCGTGAAGATGTCGTTCAGGTACATCGCCAGCGGATCGGCACTGTTCTCGCCCAGGCCGAACGCCGCCGACGGCGCGGTGGGGGTCAAGAGGGCGTCGACCTTCTCGAAGGCCTGGGTGAAGTCGTCGGCGATCCGCCGGCGCACCTTCAGCGCCTTCAGGTAGTAGGCGTCGTAGTAGCCCGCCGACAGCACATAGGTGCCGATCAGGATGCGGCGCTTGACCTCGTCGCCGAAGCCGGCGGCGCGGGTCTGCTTGTAGACGTCGTCCAGGCTCTGCCCGTCCGCCTCGCGCAGGCCGTAGCGCATGCCGTCATAGCGCGCGAGGTTCGACGACGCCTCGGCCGGGGCGATAATGTAGTAGGCCGGCAGGGCGTACTTGGTGTGCGGCAGCGACACCTCGACGATCTCGCAGCCGGCGTCCTTGAGCCAGGCGATGCCCTGGCTCCACAGGGTCTCGATCTCGGCCGGCATGCCGTCGACGCGGTATTCCTTGGGCACGCCGATGCGCAGGCCCTTGACCGACTTGCCGACGAAGCTCGGGAAATCCGGCACCTCGGCGGGCAGGCTGGTGGAATCCTTCGGGTCGTGTCCGCTCATCGACTTCAGCAGGATCGCGGCGTCCTCGACGGTGCGGGCGATCGGGCCGGCCTGGTCCAGCGACGAGGCGAAGGCGATGATCCCCCAGCGCGAGCAGCGCCCGTAGGTCGGCTTGATGCCCACGGTGCCGGTGAAGGCCGCGGGCTGGCGGATCGAGCCGCCGGTGTCGGTGGCCGTGGCGCCCAGGGCGAGGTTGGCCGCCACCGAGGCGGCCGAGCCGCCGGACGAGCCGCCCGGCGTCAGCTTCTGGTTCGAGTCCCGGGAGCGCCAGGGGTTGATCACCGGGCCGCAGAAGCTGGTCTCGTTGGACGAGCCCATGGCGAACTCGTCCATGTTCAGCTTGCCCAGCATCACCGCCCCGTCGCGCCACAGGTTCGAGGTGACGGTGGACTCGTAGGTCGGCTTGAAGCCTTCGAGGATCTTCGAGCACGCGGCCGAACGCACGCCCTCGGTGCAGAACAGGTCCTTGATGCCCAGGGGCGCGCCTTCCAGCGGCCCGGCCTCGCCCTTGGCGATGCGGGCGTCGGCGGCGGCGGCCATGGCCAGCGCCTGGTCGGGCGTCTCGGCGACATAGGCGTTCAGCGGCCGGGCGGCCTCGATCGCGGCGATGTGCGCCTGGGTAATCTCGGTGGCGGAGAAGCGCTTGCTCTTCAGGCCTTCCAGCGCGTCCTTCAGGCTGATGTCGGTCAGGGCGCTCATTATTCGACCACCTTCGGCACGACGTAGAAGTTCCTGTCCGACTTCGGCGCGTTGGACAGCACCTTGGCGGGATCGCCGCCGTCGGTGACCACGTCCTCGCGCATCGGCAGCGCCACCTGCACGGCCGAGGTCATCGGCTCGACACCGTCGGTGTCGACCTCGTTGAGCTGTTCGATCCAGGCCATGATGCCCGAGATCTCGCGGGCCAGGGGCTCCAGCCGCTCCTCGGGCTCGCGGATGCGGGCGAGATTGGCGACCTTGCGGACAGTGGCGGCGTCGACGGCCATGGTGGCTCCATCCAGAGGAAGGGGTGGGGTTACCCGCCCGCCGCCCTGTTTGACAAGTGCGCGCGCCCGGCCGATGCCGGGCCATGGCCGTCCTCGACATCACTGAACTCGCCGCCGCCCTGCCCCGCGGCGCCCCCGTGGTCGGCCTGGACCTGGGCACGAAGACCATTGGCGTGGCCGTCTCCGACGCCTCGCTGATGATCGCCAGCCCGCTGGAGCTGATCCGCAAGACCCAGTTCACCCAGGACGCCGAGGCCCTGTTCAAGGCCATGGCCAGCCGCCACGCCGCCGGCATCGTCATCGGCCTGCCGGTGAACATGGACGGCACGGAAGGCCCCCGCAGCCAGTCCGCCCGCGCCTTCGGCCGCAACCTGCTGCGCCTGAAGGACCTGCCGATCGCCTTCTGGGACGAGCGCCTGTCCAGTGTCGCCGTGAACCGGGTGCTGATCGACGAAGCCGACATCACCCGCGCCCGCCGCGCCGACCTGGTGGACAAGATGGCGGCCGCGTACATCCTGCAGGGGGCGCTGGATCGGATGCGGAGCCTCTAGGCCGGCGCGCGGCAGCCCCCTACCCCCGCTTCGCGGGTACTTCCCCCTGAGGGGGAAGAGAGCGCAGGCGCGAGCTCTTGCGCTGTGTCTCTTCCCCCTATGGGGGAAGTACGGCCGGAGGCCGGGAAGGGGGCTCCAGCAGAGAACCACCCTTCCCCCCTTCGTCAAACCTGCCTAGAACGCCCCTTTCATGAGCACCCCTGCCCCCGGCCTCGACGAGGTCCGCGCGCGGACCTTCCCGTTTCCGCGCCGACACCTGCTGTCGGTCAACGATCTCGATCCGATCCAGGTCAAGGACCTGCTGGATCTGGCCGACGGTTTCGTCTCGCTGAACCGGCAGGCGGCCAAGAAGGTCGACCTGCTGAAGGGCCGCACCCTCATCAACCTGTTCTTCGAGGCCTCGACCCGCACCCAGAGTTCGTTCGAGCTGGCCGGCAAGCGGCTGGGGGCGGACGTGGTCAACATGAGCCCGCGCACCTCGTCGATCTCCAAGGGCGAGACCCTGATCGACACGGCGGTGACGCTGAACGCCATGCAGCCGGACATCCTGGTGGTGCGCCACGCCTCGTCGGGCGCCGCCTCGCTGCTGTCGCAGAAGGTCAGCTGCAGCGTGGTCAACGCCGGCGACGGCCAGCACGAACACCCGTCGCAGGCCCTGCTGGACGCCCTCTCCATGCGCCGCGCCTTCGGCCACATCGACGGCCTTAAGGTGGCGATCTGCGGCGACGTGCTGCACAGCCGCGTGGCCCGCTCGAACGTGGGCCTGCTGACCATGCTGGGCGCCGAGGTGCGGGTGGTCGGGCCGCCGACCCTGATGCCCACAGATGTCGCCCGCTGGGGCGTCAGCGTGCACCACGACCTGCGCCAGGGCATCGAGGGCTGCGACATCGTCATGATGCTGCGCCTGCAGCTGGAGCGCATGCAGGGGGCCCTGGTGCCGTCGATGCGCGAATACTTCCGCCTGTGGGGCCTCGACCGCGAGAAGCTGGCCAGGGCCGCGCCGCATGTGAAGGTGATGCACCCCGGGCCGATGAACCGCGGGGTGGAGATCGATTCCGACGTCGCCGACGACCTGGCCGTCAGCCTGATCCAGGACCAGGTGGAGATGGGCGTCGCCACGCGCATGGCGATCCTGGCCTCGCTGGCCGCGCGGCTCGACAACCGATGACGGCCGGTCCGATGAACGCCGTCTGCGTCTTCTGCGGCTCCAGCCCGGGCGCCGACCCGGCGTACGAGGCCGCCGCCCAGGCCACCGGCCGGGCGATCGCCGAGCGGGGCCTGGCCCTGGTCTACGGCGGCGCCAAGGTCGGGCTGATGGGCCAGGTCGCCGATGCGGCCCTGGCCGCGGGGGGCGAGGTGTTCGGCGTGCTGCCGCGGGGCCTCGCCGCCAAGGAGCTGGCCCACACCGGCCTGACCCGGCTGGAGGTCGTGGACTCGATGCACGAGCGCAAGGCGCGGATGGCGGACCTGTCGGACGGCTTCCTCAGCCTGCCCGGCGGCATCGGCACCCTGGAGGAGGTGTTCGAGGTCTGGACCTGGGGCCAGCTCGGCTTCCACGCCAAGCCCGTGGGCTTCGTCAATGTCGCGGGCTTCTACGATCCGCTGCGCGCCTTCCTGAACCACATGACCGGCCAGGCCTTCCTCAAGCCGATGCACCGCGACATGGCGATCTTCGCCGACACCCCGCAGGACGCCCTGGACGCCTTCGCCGCCTACCAGCCCCCCGCCGTCGACAAATGGATGGAGCGCGAACAGCTCTGATGACCGCCCCTCCCATCGCCTTCATCAACGCCCGCCTGGTCGATCCGGCGACCGGATACGACGGCCCCGGCGCCCTGCTGGTGGAGAACGGCCGCATCGCCGCGGTCAGCCACGAGGTCGGCTTCAACGACCTGTCGCCCGAGATCCGGGTGGTGGACTGCAACGCCGCCATGCTGTGCCCCGGGCTGATCGACCTGCGGGTCAAGACCGGCGAGCCGGGCAACGAGCCGCGCGAGACGCTGAAGTCGGCCGCCCGCGCCGCCGCCGCGGGCGGGGTGACCTCGATCGTGGTGCAGCCGGATACCGAGCCGGCGGTGGACGACCCGTCGGTGGTCGACTTCATCCTGCGCCGGGCCCGCGACATCGAGCTGGTGCACGTCTATCCCGCCGGCGCGGCCACCAAGGGCCTCGGCGGCAAGGCGATGGCCGAGATCGGCCTGATGCACGACGCCGGCTGCGTCTACGTCACCGACGCGGACCAGCCGATCATCGATTCCAAGGTGTTCCGCCGCGTGCTGTCCTACGCCTCGGCGCTGGGGGTGCTGGTGGCGCACCGGCCGGCCGATCCGTGGCTCAGCGCCGGCGCCGCCGCCACCGAGGGCGAGCTGGCCGGGCGGATGGGCCTGCCGTCCGTGCCGGTCGCCGCCGAGACCATCATGCTGGAGCGCGACATCGCCCTGGCCGAGCTGACCGGCGCGCGCCTGCTGGTCGACCAGATCAGCGCCGCCCAGCCGCTGGAGGCCCTGGCGCGCGGCAAGGCGCGGGGCGTGAAGCTGCTGGCGACCGCCTCGATCAACCACCTGTCGTTCAACGAGATCGACATCGGCGACTACCGCACCTTCTGCAAGCTGACGCCGCCGCTGCGCAGCGAGGATGACCGCCTGGCCCTGATCGAGGCGGTGGCGTCGGGCCTGGTGGACATCATCGTCTCGGCCCATACCCCGGCGCCGCCCGAGGACAAGCGCCTGCCCTACGACGAGGCCACGCCGGGCGCCGTCGGCCTGCAAACCCTGCTGCCGGCGCTGCTGACCCTGTATCACGAGGACCGCGCGCCGCTGGTCACCCTGATCCGGGCCGTGACCCTGGCGCCCGCCGAGGCCATCGGCCTGCCCGCGGGCCGGCTGGCCCCCGGCGCCCCCGCCGACCTGGTGCTGTGCGACATCGACGCGCCGCAGCTGATCGACGCCGCCGAGCTGATCTCCAAGTCGAAGAACTCCGCGTTCGACGGCCGCCGCCTGCAGGGCAAGGTGCTGATGACCCTGGTCGACGGCCGGATCGTCTACGAGGCCTGAGCGGCGATGCAGACCCGCCTCGAAGGCCTATCGCGCCGCGCGCCCGCAACCTAGACTGTGGCCATGCTGACCGACGCCGACCCCACGTTTGCCCTGATCGCCCCGCTGGTCGGCGGCTATCTGCTGGGCTCGATCCCGTTCGGGGTGATCGTCACCCGCCTGGGCGGCGCCGGCGACGTGCGCAAGATCGGCTCGGGCAACATCGGCGCCACCAACGTGCTGCGCACCGGACGGCGCGACCTGGCGGCCATCACCCTGTTGGCCGACGGCGGCAAGGGGGCCGTGGCGGCGCTGACGGCCGGCTGGCTGTTCGGCCCGCTCGCCGCGGTCCTGGCGGCCGGCGCGGCCTTCCTGGGGCACATCTTCCCGGTCTGGCTGAGGTTCAAGGGCGGCAAGGGGGTGGCCACCTTCTTCGGCACCCTGATCGCCGTCTCGTGGCCCGCAGGGCTGATGGCCGGCGCGACGTGGATCGCCATGGCCGTGCTGTTCCGCATCTCCTCGCTGTCGGCCCTGGTCGCGGCGGCGCTCTCGCCGCTGCTGGTGTTCGCCGTCGATCCCGGCGGCGAGGGCAAGATCTATCGCGTGTACCTGGCCGCCTTCATGGCCGTGCTGATCTACGTCCGGCACACCGAGAACATCTGCCGCCTGCTGAAGGGCGAGGAGCCGCGGATCGGCGGTTCGAAGGCCGCGGCCGCGCCGCCGGCCGCAGAGTAAGTCGCAAGATCCCATGCCGCGTCCGTCCCTGAGCGCCCGGGAAATCGTCGACTGGCTTCGGCTGGCGCGCGCGGAAGCTGTGGGGCCCGTCACCTTCAACCGCCTGCTGGAACGCTACGCAACCCCGGCGCGGGCGCTCGAAGCCCTGCCCGAGGTCGCCCGGCGCGGCGGCCGCGCCCAGCCGCTCGCCATCCCCACGGCGGCCGACGCCGAGCGCGAACTGGCCGCCGGCGAGGCGCTCGGCGCGCGGCTGATCTGCGCCGCCGACCCCGCCTTCCCGCGCCTGCTGCTGGAGCTGGACCCGCGGCCGCCACTGATCTGGACCCTGGGCGACGCCGACCTGCTGCGGCCGCGGGCGGTGGGTATCGTCGGCGCGCGGGTCGCCTCCGCGGCCGGCCGCCGGTTTGCGCAGGGCCTGGCCGCCGACCTGGGCCGGGCCGGCTATGCGGTGGTCTCCGGCATGGCGCGCGGCATCGACGCGGCGGCGCATGAGGGCGCCCTGCCCTACGGCACGGTCGCCGTGCTGGGCGGCGGGATCGACGATATCTATCCGCCGGAGAACGCCGGCCTGCACGCCCAGCTGGCGGCGCGCGGCTGCATCGTCTCGGAATCGGCGCCCGGCCGGCGCGCCCAGGCGCAGGACTTCCCCCGTCGCAACCGCATCATCTCGGGCCTGTCGCTGGGCGTGGTGGTGGTGGAGGCCGAGCTGAAGTCCGGCTCGCTGATCACCGCCCGCCAGGCCGGCGAACAGGGCCGCGAGGTGTTCGCGGTGCCGGGCTCGCCGCTCGACCCGCGGGCGCGGGGCGCCAACGACCTGATCCGCCAGGGCGCGACGCTGGTCGAGAGCGCGGAAGACGTGCTGGCGGTGCTGAACGGCCTGCGTGGCCTGGCCGACCCGGAGCCCCCGGCCTATCAGGGCGCCGGCGCGGCCCCCGACGACGGCGACGTCGACGCCGTGCGCGAACGTCTCGCCGGCCTGCTGTCGCCGACGCCGATGCCGATCGACGAACTGGCCCGCCAGTCCGGCGCCCCGACGCCTATCGTGCTCGCCGCCCTGATGGAGCTCGCCCTCGCCGGCCGGGCGGAGCTGCTGCCGGGCGCCCTGGCGGTGGCGGGCTGAGCCCGTCCGGGGGGCGAAAAAATAGTCCAGCCCGCTCTTCCTCTACGAGGAAGGGGGCGGACAATGAGCTCCGCCTTGACCCAGAAGCACGGCGGCCACGTTGACAGAGCGGCGCCCTCGCCCCCACTTTCCGCCACCGCGCCGCCCCGGCGACGCCGTCGTCCCCCCTTGCAGCAGGCGCTGAACAGTCCCGCATGAACGTCGTCGTCGTCGAAAGTCCGGCCAAGGCCAAGACCATCAACAAGTACCTTGGGTCCGACTACAAGGTGCTGGCCTCCTATGGCCACGTCCGCGACCTGCCGTCGAAGGACGGCTCGGTGAAGCCCGACGAGGACTTCGCCATGAGCTGGGACATGGACGCCAAGTCCGCCAAGCGGGTCAACGAGATCGCCGATGCGCTGAAAGGCGCCAGCCGCCTGATCCTGGCCACCGACCCGGATCGCGAGGGCGAGGCGATCTCGTGGCACGTGCTGGAGATCCTCAAGCGCAAGAAGGTGCTCAAGGACGCCACCGTGCAGCGGGTGGTGTTCAACGCCATCACCAAGTCCGCCGTGCTGGAGGCCATGGCCAACCCGCGCGACATCGACATGGAGCTGGTCGACGCCTACCTGGCGCGCCGCGCGCTGGACTATCTGGTGGGCTTCACCCTGTCGCCCGTGCTGTGGCGCAAGCTGCCGGGCAGCCGCTCGGCGGGGCGTGTGCAGTCGGTGTCGCTGCGCCTGATCGTCGACCGCGAGATGGAGATCGAGGCGTTCAAGACCCAGGAATACTGGTCCATCGACGCCGACGTCACCGCCGGCTCCGACCCGTTCCTGGCCCGGCTGGTCAAGCACGAAGGCAAGCGCCTCACCAAGTTCGACCTGGGTAACGAGACCTCGGCCCTGGCCGCGAAGGCCGCCGTGGAGGCGGCCACCTTCAAGGTCACCGCCGTCGAGAAGAAGCCGGGCCGGCGCTCGCCGCCGCCGCCCTTCACCACCTCGACCCTGCAGCAGGAAGCGGCCCGCAAGCTGGGATTCTCGGCCCAGCGCACCATGCAGGCGGCCCAGAAGCTGTACGAGGGCGTGGACATCGGCGGCGAGACCGTCGGCCTGATCACCTACATGCGGACCGACGGCGTGCAGTCGGCGCCCGAGGCGCTGGATGAGGCGCGCCACGTGATCGGCGCCCTCTATGGCAAGGACTACGTGCCCGAGGCGCCGCGCCGCTACACCACCAAGGCCAAGAACGCCCAGGAGGCGCACGAGGCGATCCGCCCCACCAGCCTGGAGCGCAATCCCGGCAAGCTGCGGCTCGATCCGGACCTCGGCCGGCTGTACGAGCTGATCTGGAAGCGGATGATCGCCTCGCAGATGGAATCGGCGCGCATCGAGCGCACCACCGTCGACCTCGACAGCGCCGACGGCCAGACCGGCCTGCGCGCCACCGGCCAGGTGGTGCTGTTCCCCGGCTATCTGGCGGTCTACGAGGAAGGCCGTGACGACGAGGCCGACGAGGATGGCGGGCGCCTGCCGATCATCAAGGAGGGCGCCGACGCGCGGGTGCTGCAGGCCCGCGCCGACCAGCACTTCACCGAGCCGCCGCCGCGCTACTCTGAAGCCTCGCTGGTCAAGAAGATGGAAGAGCTGGGCATCGGCCGGCCCTCCACCTACGCCTCGATCCTGACCGTACTGCGCGACCGCGCCTATGTGCGGATGGAGAAGAACCGCTTCATCCCCGAGGACAAGGGCCGCCTGGTCACCGCCTTCCTGGAGCAGTTCTTCCGCCGCTATGTCGACTACGGCTTCACCGCCGCCCTCGAAGAGCGCCTGGACCTGGTATCGGCCGGCGAGCTGGACTGGAAGGCGCTGCTGCGCGACTTCTGGCAGGACTTCCACGCCGCCGTCGGCGAGATCGGCGAGCTACGCATGACCCAGGTGCTGGAGGCGCTGAACGAGGCGCTGGGCCCGCACATCTTCCCGGCCAAGCCGGACGGCTCGGACCCGCGCCTTTGCCCCACCTGCGGCACGGGCCGGCTGAGCCTGAAGACCGGCAAGTTCGGCGCCTTCATCGGCTGCTCCAACTATCCGGAATGCCGTCACACCCGGCCGCTGGCCGCCAACGACGACGACGCCAACGGCGAGACCACCGGCGACCGCGAACTGGGCGTCGACCCCGCCACCGGCCACACCATCTGGCTGAAAGCTGGCCGCTTCGGGCCTTATGTCGAGGAGACCGACGAGAAGCCCAAGCGCGCCAGCCTGCCCAAGGACTGGCCGGCGGCGTCGATCGACCTGGACAAGGCGCTGCGCCTGCTGCGCCTGCCGCGCGAGGTGGGCGTTCACCCGGACGAAGGCGGCGTGATCCTGGCCGGCATCGGCCGATACGGGCCCTACGTGCAGCACAACGGGACCTACGCCAACCTGGCCGGGACCGAGGAGGTGTTCGACATCGGCCTCAACCGCGCCGTCGCCGTGCTGGCGGAAAAGCGCGCCGGCGGCGGACGTGGCGGGCGCGGTCGCACCGAGGCCGCGGCGCTGAAGGAACTGGGCGAGCACCCGGTGACCGGCAAGCCGGTGCGGGTGCTGTCGGGCCGCTACGGGCCGTACATCAAGCACGAGAGCACCAACGCCAACGTGCCCAAGGGCGCCGATCCGGCGGCCCTGACCATGGAAGAGGCCGTGGCCCTGCTGGCCGCCCGCGAGGACAAGGGCGGCGGCGGCAAGAAAAAGCCGGCGCGCAAGGCCGCCGCAGCCAAGAAGGCCCCGGATCCCGGCACGGCCAAGGTGGTCAAGGCCAAGTCGCCCGCCGCCAAGAAGAAGGCGGCGGCGAAGAAGCCTGCCGCCAAAAAGGCCGCCGCGGGCTGATCCCCCCTTCGCCCTCCCCGTCATGGGGAGGGACCGACGGCAGCACGCCGCTGCGACCGACGTCAATATATGCAGCTAATCTGTACAGTTCGACTTTACAGACAATCTGTCGATATGCCACCGTCCCCCCCATGGACGACGCCAGCCCGCCCCCATCCGACCCGACGGCCGCGCTTGCCGCCGACCTGATGTCCACCGTTGGCAGGCTGAGGCGACGGATGCGGGAAGAGTCGAACGCCGGCGACCTGAGCCCGTCGCAGGTGGCGGTGCTGCTCAATCTGGAGAAGAGCCCCGCCACCACCTCCAGCCTGGCGCGGGCGGAGGGCATGCGGCCACAGTCGATGGCCGCCGTCGTGGCCGCCCTGGAAGCCGTCGGCTTCGTGCGTGGGGCGCCCGACCCGAACGACGGCCGCCAGACCCTGCTGTCGATGACCGACGCCTGCCGCCAGTGGCTTGTCGAGGGCCGCGCCGCCCGCCGGGACTGGCTGTCGCGGGCGCTGGCCGAGCGGCTCAGCCCGCAGGAACAGGACCATCTGGCCGAGACGCTCGCGCTGTTCCGCCGGCTGCTCGACGAGTGACCGCCGCCCCGCCCGCCTTGGAGGTTCGCCCATGACGCTGACCACGCTCGACCGTAACACCGCCCTGCTCGTCGTCGACCTGCAGAAAGGGATCCTGGCGCCGCCCCTGCCGCCGCCCGTCGCCGCCGTGGCGGAGCGCACGCGCGCCCTGCTGGACGCGTTCCGCGCCCGCAGGCTTCCGGTGGTGCTGATCAACGCCGCCGGCGTCGCCCCGGGACGCACCGAGCAGCCGCGCCGCGTCCCCGCCACGCTGCCGGAGGGCTTCGCCGACTTTCTGCCCGAGCTGGGCCAGCAGCCGGACGACATCGTGGTCACCAAGTTCACCTGGGGCGCCTTCGCCACCACCGATCTCGACGCCCGGCTTAAGGCGCTGAGCGTGACCCAGGTGGTGGTCACCGGCGTCGCCACCGGCACGGGCGTCGAGGCCACCGCGCGGCAGGCCTACGAGGCCGGGTACAACGTCAGCCTGGCGGTGGATGCGATGTTCGACCCCCGCGCCGAGGCGCACGCCTACAGCGTGGCCAACGTCTTCCCGCGGCTGGGCGAGACCGGGACGGCCGATGAGATCGTGGCCCTGCTGGACAAGGCCCCCTGATATGGCGCCGGCCAGCATCCCCCACCTGATCGCCTGGTTCTTCGGCGGCGCCTTCCTCTGCAACGCCACGCCGCACCTGGTCGCCGGCGTGATGGGCCGGCCGTTCCAGAGCCCGTTCGCCAAGCCGCCTGGGCAGGGCCTGTCGTCTTCCACCGTCAACGTGTTGTGGGGCTTCTTCAACCTCGCGCTGGGCTACGGCCTGGTCTGCCAGGTCGGCGCCTTCGACTTCAAGGCGGTCCCGGATGTCGCGGCGAGCGGCGCGGGCGCCCTGCTGATCGGGCTGTTCAGCGCCCGGCATTTCGGCCGCTTCAACGGGGGCGCCGAGCCGACGGCGTCGTGAGCACGCCGACCGCTCGCGACCTCAGGCGCCGCCGGCGATCTCGCGGAAGGGTTTGGCGGGATCGACCGACCCATCCTTGGGCATACGCAGCACGCGTTCGGCCAGGATGTTGCGCTGGATCTCGTCGGTGCCGCCGGCGATCGACACCGCCGGCACGGAGACCAGCACCTCGGCGATGATCCCGTCGTGCGGACCGTCGGCGCCGGACAGCATGGCGTCCGCGCCGCTGATCAGGGTGTGCGCCCGCGCCGCGGCCCGCGCCACATGGCTGGCGACCAGCTTGGCGATCGAGCCTTCCGGTCCCGGCGGCTGGCCCTGGGCCTGGGCGGCGCGAGCGCGGCGGGCGGTGAAGTCAGCGCTGCGGCTGAGGATCAGCAGCCGGGCGATCTCCTGGCGCACCACCGGATCTGACAGCTTGCCGGTCTCGCGCGCCCGCTCGATCACCAGGTCCACGCGGCCCGCGCGCTGCGGGTACCACTTGTACGGCTCCATCGCGATGGCGGTCTCGGCGCGCTCCTCGTCATAGATGCCGCCCTGCCGCGACCCGGCCTCGGCCAGGCCGACGCCGCCCCCGCCGCCGGCGAAGCCGCGCCGCTCGTGCATCAGGGTGGTGTTGGCCACAGCCCACCCCTCCCCGCGCGCGCCGACCATCAGCTCGGCCGGAACCTCGGCGTCGGTGAAGAACACCTCGTTGAACGAGGCGTGGCCGTTCATCTGCCGCAGCGGCCGCACCTCGACGCCCGGCTGGCGCATGTCGATGACGAAATAGCTGAGGCCCTGGTGCTTGGGGACGTCCCAGTCGGTGCGCGCCAGCAGCAGGCCCCAGTCGGCATGATGCGCGCTGGTGGTCCACACCTTCTGGCCGTTGATCACCCAGCGGCCGTCCCGCCAGTCGGCGCGGGTGATCGCCCCGGCCAGGTCCGAACCGTTGCCCGGCTCGCTGAACAGCTGGCACCAGCTGTCCTCGCCGGTGAGGATGCGGCGCAGGAAGCGGCCCTTCTGGGCGTCGTCGCCGTGCGCCAGCAGGGTGGCCGAGGCCAGGTTGCGCGGCCCCGCCCGCGCCGGACCGACAGCGCCCGCGCGGCGCATCTCCTCCTCGACCACCGCCACCAGGGGCGGCGGCAGGTCGCGCCCGAACCAGGCCCTGGGCCAGCCGGGCGCCGCCCAGCCGGCGTCGACCAGGATGTTGCGCCACTCGACCAGGCCGTAGGTCGGACGCCAGGTCTCGGCCAGCCAGGCCCGGATCGCCTCGCGGACCGCGTCCGCCGTTGGCAGGGTTTCGCCTTGCTGGTCCATCAGTGCCCCCATGCCCGCATCATCTGTTCGCGCCGCCACGTCGGGTCGCCGAGGAACACCTCCGAACTCTTGGCCCGCTTGAACCAGAGATGGGTGTCGTTCTCCCAGGTGAAGCCGATGCCGCCGTGGATCTGGATGGTGTGCAGCGCCGTCTGCAGATAGGCCTCCGAGGCGCTGGCCTTGGCGAGCGAGGCCAGCGCCATGAACTCGCCGCCGCCGCGCCCGCCGTCGTCGTCGGCCGCCGCCGACGCCGCGTAGGCCGCCGACCGGGCCAGCTCCACCTCCACCAGCATGTCGGCCTGCTTGTGCTTCATCGACTGCAGCGCAGCGATGGGGCGGCCGAACTGGATGCGCAGCATGGCGTAGTCCAGGGCGGACTCGCGCAGCTTCTCGGCACCGCCGACCGACTCGCTGGCCAGGCACGTCGCCGCCTGGGCCAGGGTCAGGGCCATCGGCCCGGCGGCCGCTTCCGCCTCGCCCAGCAGCTCGGCCTCCACGCCGTCGAAGGACAGCAAGGCGATCTTGCGGGTGGGATCGAGCGCCGTCAGCGGCCTGCGCTCGAGGCCGGCGGCGCCGGCCCGCGCCGCAAACAGCGACAGGCCCTCGTCGCCCGCCGATCCAGGCCGGCGGGCCAGCACCAGGATCAGGTCGGCGGTGTGGCCGTCGAGCACGAAGCTCTTGACCCCGTCGAGGCGGTAGCGGCCGCCGTCCAACGGGGTCGCCGTCGTCTCGACGCCGCCGAAGTCCCAGCGGCCGTTGGGCTCGGTGAACGCCAGGGTGGCGATAGTTTCGCCCAGCGCCAGCGGCGGCAGCAGCGCGGCCTTCTGCGCCTCGCTCGCCCCGTTCAGGATGGCGGTGGTCGCCAGCACCACGGAGGCGAAAAAGGGCGCGCAGACCAGCGCCCGGCCCATTTCCTCCAGCACGATGCCCAGCTCGACGAAGCCGAAGCCCTGGCCGCCGTAGATTTCCGGGACGTGCACCCCGCAAAGCCCCAGGGTGTCGTTCAGCTCACGCCAGGCCGCCCGCTCCCACCCCGCCTCGGTCTCCATCAGCCGCCGCACGGTCGGGGTCGGCGAGACCTCCTGGAAATAGCGGCGCAGGACCTGGCGGAATTCCTGCTGCTCGCCGGTGAACGCCCACTGCATCGCATCCTCCGCGCGCCGCCTCGCCGGGCGGCTTGCCCGACCCGGAGCATCGGAGCGGAGTGCGCGGCGGGCAACCGCTTCCGCGTCCGCCCCCGGCAGAAACATGGATGTGAACGTCGCCGCGCGAGGCGCCGTCGCCTTGGCGCGCCTCAGGCCTCCGCGGACGCGTAGCCGGCGTAGGACTGCTTGAGGCTGGCGTGATTGAGCAGCATCTCGGCCACCTGCCTCTCCCCTGCCGCATCGAACACCCGGGTGCGCACCCAGTAGGACTCGGTGCGCTTGCTCTCGGCCAGGGCGACGATCTCGCGGCGCAGCACATAGGTCTCGCCTACGAACAGCGGCCCGTCGATCAGTCGGATCTCCTGGTCGGCGAACAGCCCCACGGCCGGCCCCTTCACCGGAAAGCCCGCCTCCCGGCTGGTGTATTCGAAGAGCACGCTGAGCATCTCGAAGGGGATGATCGCCCGCCCCCAGGGCGAGGCGGCCGGATCGGAGAACCAGGGCGAAGGCTCGGTGATCGCCGCCAGCTTCTGGTTCAGGCTGAATGGGTACAGGGCGCCCATGTTCTGGTCGGCCTCCATGCGCACCCGCTCGTCGCGGACGCCGGTCATGCCAACCCTCAGATCCTCGAGGATCAGCAGCTTTCCGGGCGGGCGCAGGGCCGCCATGCGCGTTTCCAGCAGGGTCGGCTCGCTGGTCTCGTCCCTCGGCCCGACGCTGGCGCTGGCCTCCAGCACCGGCGTCCCATCGGCCTTCTCGGCCCAGACCCGGGTCGAGGTCGCGCCCTCGGGCGGGATCTCGGCGAAGGCGCGAACGCTCTCGCCCTCCACGACCATGTTCAGGAAGTGCGACGAGATGCAGCCGCTCTCGAACCAGCGGCGGCCCCAGATGTGGGCCAGCAGCGGCTGGAACTGGCTGAAGTGCGTCGGCCCCTCGATCGGCCCGGCGCGGAAGCCCAGCTTCTCGGCCATGGCGTCGTCGTGGATCGAGGCGTGGCCGCCGTATTCCTGCTCGGCGAGCATCTGGCGCGGCTGGCGCAGAGGACCGGCCAGGCTGAGGGGCGTCGCAAAGCTCATCGGGGTCTCCTGGGGTGGCGTGCGCAGGCGCCCACCTCTAGCCGCCCGGACGGGTCACATCGACAAAAATGACGGCAAGCGCCGCCGCGTCCTCCAGGCCCGAAGCGCGCCGGAAGCCCCCCGGGTCGCCGACTCTCGGTATCCGCGCTAAAGCAGGGCATGCGTAAGCCGCGTCCCCCTCGCCCCGCCCGGGCCGCCGAAGCCCAGCATGCGCCGCAGGGCCTGCCGGACCGCGAGGCCCTGCTCGAGTTCATCCGCCAGGCCGGCGAGACCGACAAGGCGGCGATCGCCCGCGCCTTCGGCCTGAAGGGCGCGGACCGGCGCGCCTTGCGCGAGCTGCTCAAGGACCTGGAAGACACCGGCGCGCTGGGCCGCCGTGGCCGCAAGGGCGTGGCCGAGGCCGGCGCCCTGCCGCCCGTCGGGGTGGCCGACGTCACCGACCGGGACGCCGACGGCGAGCTCTATGTGCGGCTCACCAAGGCGGGCGAGGACACGCCCCTGGTGCGCCTCGCCCCCGACCGGCGCGAGGTCGCGGCCGGCGCCCCCGGCCTGGGCGACAGGCTGCTGGTGCGCTTCGAGAAGCTGGAGACCGGCGAGTTCGAAGCGCGCATCATCAAGCGCCTCGGCCAGAGCGCCCACCGGGTGCTGGGCGTGGTGCGCAAGTCGCGGCGCGAGACCCGGGTCGAACCGGTCGATCGCAAGAGCAAGGAAAGCCTGCTGCTGACGCCGCTGGAGGCGGAGGACCTTCGCGACGGCGACCTGGTCCTGGCGCAGGTGGGCGGCGACGTCGACCGCCGCCACGGCCCCAAGCGCGGCAGGGTGCTGGAGGTGGTCGGCCGCGAGGACGACCCGCGCGCCGCCTCGCTGATCGCCATCCACACCCTGGGCATCCCGACGGGCTTCTCGGAAGCCGCCGAGGCGGAGGCCGCCGCCGCAAAGCCGCCGACCCTGGCCGGGCGCAAGGACCTGCGCGACCTGCCGCTGCTGACCATCGACCCGCCCGACGCCCGCGACCACGACGATGCGGTGTACGCTGCGCCGGACGAGGATCCGAGGAACGCCGGCGGCTGGATCGTCTGGGTGGCCATCGCCGACGTCGCCGCCTACGTGCGGCCGGGCTCGGCCCTGGACCGCGAGGCGCGGGAGAAGGGCAACAGCGTCTACTTCCCCGATCGGGTCGAGCCGATGCTGCCGGAGGCCCTGTCGGCCGGCCTGTGCTCCCTGCGCGAGGGCGAGCCGCGGGCCTGCATGGCCGTACGCATGGTTTTCGGCAAGGACGGCCGCAAGCGCAGTCACCGGTTCGAGCGCGGCCTGATGCGCTCGGCGGCCAAGCTCTCGTACGAGCAGGCGCAGGCGGCCATCGACGGCTTCCCGGACGACAAGACCGGCCCGCTGCTGGAAACCGTTCTGAAGCCGCTGTGGGCCGCCTATGCGGTGATGAAGCAGGGCCGCGACGCCCGCTCGCCGATCGAGATCGACAGCCCCGAGCGGCGCGTGCGCATCGGCGCCGACGGGCGCATCGCCTCCATCACCCCGCGCCAGACCCTCGAGGCCAACAAGCTGATCGAGGAGTACATGATCCAGGCCAACGTCGCCGCCGCCGAGACCCTGGAGCAGCGCCATTCCCCCCTGGTCTACCGGGTGCACGACACGCCCAGCGACGAGAAGGTCCAGGCGCTGACCGACTTCCTGGCCACGCTCGGCATCCCCTGGAACAAGGGCCAGGCGCCGCGCACCGACCGCTTCAACCAGCTGCTGCATCAGACCCGCGAGGGGCCGCACGCCGAGATCGTCAACGAGGTGGTGCTGCGCACCCAGATGCAGGCGATCTATTCGCCGGACAATATCGGCCACTTCGGCCTCAACCTCGACCGCTACGCCCACTTCACCTCGCCGATCCGCCGCTACGCCGACCTGATCGTGCACCGCGGCCTGATCCGCGCCCTAGGCCTGGGCAATGACGGGCTGAGCGACGAGGACATCGCCCGCCTGAAGGACACCGCCGAGCGGATCACCGCCGCCGAGCGCCGCGCCATGGCCGCCGAACGCGCCGCCACCGACCGCTACATCGCCGCCTTCATGGAGGACCGCGTCGGGGCCGACTTCGAGGGCCGGATCACGGGCGTCACCCGCTTTGGCCTGTTCGTGCGCCTGAGCGAGACCGGCGCCGACGGCCTGGTGCCCGTCTCCAGCCTGGGATCCGACTATTTCGTGCACGACGAGGCGGCCCACGCCCTGGTGGGCGAGCGCACCGGCGTGCGCTGGCGCCTGGGCCGGATGGTGGAGGTGAGGCTGCGGGAGGCGACGCCGATCACCGGCGGGCTGGTGTTCGAGATGCTCAGCGACCCCGAGCCGGCCGATCCCAACGCGCCACGC
Organism: Caulobacter sp. KR2-114; assembly: GCF_049446115.1. Lineage (NCBI taxonomy): Bacteria > Pseudomonadati > Pseudomonadota > Alphaproteobacteria > Caulobacterales > Caulobacteraceae > Caulobacter > Caulobacter sp. KR2-114. The sequence goes on along the minus strand of NZ_JBMSEC010000002.1, from coordinate 175,349 downwards.
ACGCCCTTCGCCGGCCGCTCGCGCGGCCTGCGGGGCGGACCGGCGCGCGGTGGCCCGAAAGGCGGACCGAGGGGCGGCGGCGCGGGCCGCGCCAAGCTGCTGCGGCCGGGCGGTCCGCGCAAGAAGGGCAAGCGGCGGTGAGCCTCACCGTCTGGGGCCGGTTGTCGTCGATCAACGTCCAGAAGGTGATGTGGGCGATCGCCGAGATCGGCCTTCCCCACCGGCACGTTCCGGCCGGGGGCGACCATGGTGGCCTGGACGAGCCGGCCTTCCGCGCCCTCAATCCCCACGGCAAGGTGCCGGTGATCGAGGATGACGGCGTGGTGGTCTGGGAGTCAGGGGCCATCCTGCGCCACCTCGCGCGCGCCCACGCCGCCGCCGGCCTGTGGCCGGACGACCCGGCCCGCCAGGCGCAAATCGACGCCTGGATGGACTGGAGCCAGACCACGCTGCAGCCGGCGTTGATCGGCTTCTTCTGGGGCTGGTACCGCACGCCGCCGGCGCAACGCGACGAGGGCCGCAACGCCGCCCTGCTGGCCGCCGCCGAGGCGGCCCTGCGGGCGCTCGACGCCCAGCTGTCCGACAAGGCCTACCTCGCCGGCGACGCCCTGACCCTGGCCGACATCCCGTCGGGAACCCTGCTCTATCGCTACTACGAGATGCGCATCGCCCGCCCTGCCCTGCCGAACGTCGAGGCCTGGTATGCCCGCCTGGGCCAGCGGGGAGGTTATCGCGAGCAGGTCATGCGCCCGTTCGGCGAGCTGGAGGGCCGCCTGGCCTTCTAGGGCGGGATCAGCTTCACGGCCGCAGGCTGATCGTGGCCTTCACCCCGTCCGGCTCCATGCGGATGTCCGAAGCGCCGCCGAGATTGGCCGGGCCGGTCTGCAGCAGGCGGTGGCCGAAACCCTGCCGTTCCGAGACCTTCACCGGCGGGCCGCCGCTTTCGCGCCAGGCCAGCGTGACCAGGCCATCGGCGGTCTTGCCCAGCGTCACGGCCACACGGCCTTCCGGCGTCGACAACGCCCCGTACTTCACCGCGTTGGTGCCGAGCTCGTAGATCATCAGGCCCAGCAGGATGGCCGCGGGCCGGTTCAGCACCGTGTCGGAGGGTCCGCTGACGTCGATGCGCGCGCGGTCGAAGGACGACAGCACCTGGTCGACCACCGCATGCAGGGTGGCGGTCTCGCCCTTTTCGAGATCCAGGATGTCCTGCGCCTTGGCCATGGCGCCCAGCCGGGCGATCACCGTGTCGCGCAGGTCTTCCACACTGGCCGCGCCGCGGGCCGATTGGGCGACCACCGCCTGCACCATGCCGATGCCGTTGCGCGCCCGGTGCGCCAGTTCGTCGGCCAGGATACGGCCGCGCTCCTCAACCAGCTTGCGCTCGTGGATGTCCTCGACGGCGCCCAGGTACTCGCGCACCACGCCGCGGCGGGTCACCGGGGCGAGGCTGAAGGAGGTCCAGCGATGCTCGCCGCTGGGCGCGTGGCGCAGCCGCGCCTCCAGCTTCACGGGACCGTCGCCCAGCCTGGCGAAGGCCGGGGCGTCGTCCGGGTGCAGCATGTCGCGCCAGGCGCCCGGGCGGCGTTCGTGCTTCTGGCCGGTGAAGGCGCGCCACTCGGGGCTGGGAAACAGCCGCTCGCCCCGTCCGTCCAGCCGCACGACGAAGGCGGCGGTGGCGGCCACCAGCAGCCGCAGACGGTCCTCGCTGGCCGCCAGCTGGCGGATGGTGCGGGTCATCATCTCGGCCACCATCAGGATCAGCAGCCCCGACAGCAGAGCGATCACCGACGGAGCGACGAAGGCGGTCAGCGGCAGCGGCGTCGGACGGGTCTGCGAGATCGCCGCCGCGACTGCCGCGCCCAGCACGATGGCGACCAGGCCCGCGAGCCAGTCGCCCCAGACGGTGGCGATCAGCACCGCCGGCAGGAAGGCGATGAAGGGCATGTCGACGCCGTGCACAGGCGGAATCAGCAGGCGCGCCACCGCGCCCAGGCCTGTCAGCACGACAGCCAGGGTGACGCCAAGCCAGCGCGGCGGCGGATGCGCGGGCACCAGACCCAACCACCGCCGCTCCACCGTCCCGAGCCGGGGTGGGGTCTCAATCATGCGGCAATTAGACGGGAACCAGATGCGGCCTACAAGCACCGGCTGTCGAACCGGGACGTTTCGGCGCAGCGCAGGGTAAACGCAACCTTGGCGACGTTTCCGCAACGACAGGCTTTTCCCGCGGCCCGCCCCGCGCCTACAGTCGGGGGATGACCGAACAAGCGTTTGACCCCCAGCCCGAGCAGGCCATGCGCATCCAGCGCAAGCCTGGCTCCAAGGCCGCCCGTCCCCGGGACGCGGCCACCCTGATCATCATCCGCCAGGACGGACCCGGGCCGCGCGTGCTGATGGGCCGCCGCCACGGCGGGCACGACTTCATGCCGGACAAGTGGGTGTTCCCGGGCGGACGCATCGACCGCAGCGACTTCCGCGCCCCGTTCGCCACCGACGTCCGGACCGAAGTGGCGCTGAAGCTGGACAAGCTGTCCCCGGCGGGCCGTGGCCGCGCCCTGGCTCTGACCGCGGTGCGCGAGACGTTCGAGGAGACCGGCCTGCTGCTGGGCAAGCCCGGCCCGTCGCGGCCGACCGTCGGGCCCTGGCGCGAATTCCTGGCCCAGGGCGTGCTGCCGGACCTCGATGCGCTCGACTTTATCGCCCGGGCGATCACCCCGCCGATGGTGCCCAAGCGCTTCGACGCCCGCTTCTTCCTGGCCGACGCCGCGCGCCTGGTCAGCCTGGAGCGCCAGGCTGACTGCGGCGAGCTGGACGAGATCGCCTGGTTCGACCTCAAAGCGGCCCTCGCCCTCGACCTGCCCACCGTCACCCGCTTCGTGTTGCGCGAGGTGCCCCAGCGGCTGAAGGACCCGGCGCGGCCGGCCCCGTTCCTGCGCTTCACCCGTGGCGGCCAGAACCTCCAGCATCTCTGAGGGGGACGCCGCCTTCGCCCGGCTGCTGGCCGAGGCGCAGGGCTCGCCCGAGGTGCTGGGCCTGTGGCTCGGCGGCTCGCGCGGCAAGGGACGCGCCACCGCCCGCTCGGACTACGACCTCGGCCTGGTGCTCCAGGATGGCCGCCACCCGCCCTGGAGGGCCCGCCTGGCGGCGATTCCGGGCTTCGACGCCCAGGTGTTCGACCACGCGGGCTTTGCCGCCTACGCGGCCTGGGGCGGCCCGCAGGCCTGGGATCGCTACAGCTTCGCCCACGTCCGGGCGCTGATCGACCGCACCGGCGACATCCAGGCGCTGATCGACGCCAAGGCGGCGGTCCCTCCGGATCAGGTCTTCGCCTTCATCGACGCCGCGCTCGACCGCTTCGTCAACCAGCTCTACAGGGCCTGCAAATGCCTCAGGGACGGCGACGCCCTGGCCTCGCGGCTGGAGGCGGCGCAGGCGCCGGACGCCTTCCTCGACGCCGTCTTCGCCCTGCACGGCGGCCGGCTGAGGCCCTACGCCAAATACCTTGCCTGGGAGCTGACCGAGCACCCGCTGAGCCACGCGCCGTGGCCGGCCGTGGACCTCCTGGCGCTGCTGGATCAGGCGCTGAGCCCCATCCCCGTCCCCGCCCTGCAGGCCCTGCTGGCCGGGCTCGAGCCCCTGGCGCGCGCCGCCGGCCATGGCGGCGTGCTCGACGCCTGGGGCGAGGTCCTGCCGCTGGTCAGAACCTTCGCCGCGCCCTGACGGGCATCAGAGCCGGCTGCGGCAGCAGCCAGGCCAGCCAGTCGGCCGCCCGCCGTTCCAGGCCGTCCCAGGGCGACGCGCGACGCGCGGCCCGCGAGGCGACGGCCCCCGCCGCCCCGGCCAACCCGCCGCCCAGCAGTTCCTCCAGCCGCCGCGCCAGCGCATCGAGCAGCGCCTTGCAGCCGGCCAGGCTTGTCCCGGCCAACGCTTCGCGCCGCGCCGCCGCCAGCAGGATGGCGGTCTTGTCGGGGAAGTACTGGTAGAGCGTGCCGATGCTGACGCCGGCGCGCTCGGCGACCCGGTTGGTGGTCAGCCGACCGGCGCCGTCCCGGGCCAGCACTTCCAGCGCGGCCTGCAATATTGAGTCGTAGGTCGCCCGCGAGCGCGCCTGTCGCGGCCGACGGCGTTGAGAGGCTTCGACTTTTCGGGTCATCGCGGACGCTCCAAAGGCGAGTATGCGCCGCCAGCCTAGCGGGCGAAGGTCAGCCGTCAACGCGGGAGGCCCTCATGATCCAGTCGTTCACCACCGCCGGCGGCGCGGCCTTCGACGACGCCGATGTGGCGCGCAGCTACGCCTGCCGGCCGCCCTACGCCTCGGCCGCGATCGTCGCCCTGGCCGGCCTGCCCGCGGCCCGCCGGCGCGCCCTCGACCTCGGCTGCGGCCCTGGCAAGCTGGCCGGGCCACTGGCGCTGCACTTCGCGCAGGTGACCGCCCTCGATCCCTCCGGCCCGATGCTGGCCGAGGCCCGGCGGCTGTGGCCGGCGGACAACATCCGCTGGCTGCAGGCCAGCGACGCCGGCGCCCCTCTGGACGAGCCGTACGACCTGGTGACGGCCGGAACCTCGATCCACTTCATGGATCACGCCACGCTGTTTCCGCGGCTGGCGCACGCCACCGGGCTGTTCGCCACCGTGTCGGGCGACCATCCGCCGGCCCCGCCCTGGAAGGCCGTCTGGGACGAGGCGATGGACCTGTGGCTGCGCCGCGTCGGCCGCACGCCCGATCCGGCCGGCTTCCACGCCTTCGGCCATCGCCACGAGGCCTGGATCGACTTCCTGGGGCGACGCGCGTTCGCCTTCACCGTCTCCCAGCCTCTGGACGCCTTCATCCGGGGTCAGCATTCGCGTGCGACCTGGGCGCGCGCCGCAATGGGCGCAGACCTGGCGCAGGCCTTCGACGCCGACCTGGAGCGGCGCCTGCGGCCCTGGACCGCGGACGGCCGCCTCACATATGAACTGGTCACCGAGGTCGTCTGGGGGCGCCCCCGCAGCTCGCCTCAGCCTGCGGCGACGGGTGAGGCGTGAGCGCCGTTGACTTTCGCCCGCGGATTCGTATGTTCCGCGGCTTCCAATTTACCGGCCCCGCGCCGGCCCGTCAGGACTGAACGCCATGGCCAAACCGGCATCCATCAAGATCAAGCTGAATTCGTCGGCCGATACCGGCTTCTACTACGTGACCAAGAAGAACGCCCGGACCATGACCGAGAAGCTCGTGCTGAAGAAGTACGACCCGGTGGTGCGCAAGCACGTCGAATTCCGCGAAGGCAAGATCAAGTAGGCTGCCAACCGGCCCACGAACACCGTAAGCGCCCGGCCCCTGGTCGGGCGTTTTGCGTTTCGGGGCGCCTTTTGCGTTTCGGTTGACGCCGCGCGCTGGCCGGCGCACCTTTTTCGGCATCGTTCACCGCGCCTTGCGGTGGGCCGTGGGGTACCGCCCTGCGGTAGATGGATCGCCTGGACCGCTCGTCCCGGCGCGACATCTGCTGCGGGGCGCCGTCATATCGGAGACGGACCCTTGGCCAGGACTTTCACCCTCACCCCCGCCCAGCGCGAGCGCTTCGATCAGGACGGCGTGCTGCGCCTGCCCGGCTTCCTGCCGGCGGCCGACGCCGCCGCCATGGCCGACGCGCTCTGGGCGGACCTGCGGCGGCGATTCGACATCCGCCGCGACGACCCGGCCAGCTGGACCGTCCAGCGGCCGGCCCAGTTCCAGACGCTGGTGCGCGCCGGCGCGTTCGCGCGGCTGGAGCGGCTCGGCTACCCCGAACTGGCGCAGGCCTTCCTGGGCGAAGGCTGCGCCCGCGGATCGAAGGCCTGGGCCCTGCCGCTGGTCACCTTCCCCACGGGCGAGACCTGGGACGTGCCGCACAACACCTGGCACCTGGACCTGCCGGCGGCCGGGTCGCTGGACGAGCTGCCGGCGTTGCGGCTGTTCTGCTTGCTGGAGCCGGTCGAGCCGCGCGCCGGGGGCACGCCCTATCTCGAGGCCTCGCACCGGGTGGTGCTGGACCGCGCGCGCCGGCAGGCCAGGGCGGGCGGCTGGCGTTCCGGCGACATGCGCGAGACTCTGAAGGCGGAGGAGCCCTGGCTCGCCGCGTTGATGACCGCCGGCGGCCCGGACCGCATCCGTCGGTTCATGATCGAGGGCGGCGTGCTGGGCGGCGTTCCGGTGAAGGTCCGCGAGATGACCGGCCAGGCCGGCGACGTGATCGTCATGCACCCGGCGGTGTTCCACACCCTGGCGCCGAACGCCCTGGCGCGACCGCGGCTGATGCTGACGGAGACCTTCTATCGCAAGGGGACGTTCGGCTAGGCGGCGCACAGCTAGGCCCAGAAATTCGCGCAAATGCTCCCCCCGTCACCCTCGGGCGCAAGTCCCGAGGGTCCATGCGCGCGTGAGAACGGGTGGCGCGCTTCGAAGGGCGCGCCACGGCAGGACGGCGGCCGCCTTTGCGACGCTTCGCTGCCGCTCGCGACTTCACCGCACGTGTTCATGGATCCTCGGGACTGAGGCCCGAGGATGACGGTGCAGGGGCGGAGACGGGCGCCGAACGGCCGAGGATCAAGCCCTCACGCCGCCTTGGCGATGACCTTGTTGCGGCCGGCGGCCTTGGCTTCGTACACGGCCTCGTCGGCGCGCTTGAGCAGGGCCTCGGCGTGATCGCCGTCGCCGAGGGTGGCGGCGACGCCGATGGAGATGGTGACGGTCAGCTGCTCGGCGCCGCCCGCCACGCGGAACGGTGAGCCGGCGACGTTGCGGCGGATGCGCTCGGCGATGCGCTCGGCGTCCGACAGGCGGGTGTCCGGCATGATCACCATGAACTCCTCGCCGCCGTAGCGGCACGGCAGGTCCACGGCGCGCACGTTCGAGGCCAGGCGCACCGCGAACTCGCGCAGCACCTCGTCGCCGATGTCGTGGCCGAAGCTGTCGTTGATCTTCTTGAAGTGGTCGATGTCGATCATCAGCGCCGCGACCGGATCGCCGCCGCGCACCGCCCGGTTGACCAGGGCCCCCAGCTGGCCGGTCATGTAGCGCCGGTTGTGCAGGCCGGTGAGCTGGTCGGTGACCGCCAGCTCCAGCGAGTGATCCAGGTTGTTGCGCAGGAAGTCGGTGTAGCGCTTGCCGCGGATCTGGCTCTTCACCCGGGCGGCCAGCTCCTGGGGATCGATCGGCCGGGTCAGGATGTCGTTGAAGCCGATCTCCAGCGCCTTGACCAGGCGCGGGCGCTCGTCCGGATCGACCACGCCCAGGATCGGCAGGTGCCGGGTGTGCTCGTCCGAGCGCAGCTGGGCGGCGAAGCGCAGGCCGTCGAAGCCCTTGGCGTTGGCGTTGACGATCACCAGGTCGACCGGGCCGCGGGCGGTCAGCGCCGCCTTCTCGGGGTCGGACTCCACCACCGGCCGATGGTCGATGGAGAGTTCGCCGGCGATGCGCTGGGCCTGGCGTTCCTGGTCGTCGACGATCAGCACCCGGCCGCCCTGCCCGCCCAGGCGCGCCGCGGCGCCGGCGATCACGCCGATGCGACGGCCGGAGGCCTCGCGCTGGCGCAGTTCGTCGATCACCACCTTCAGCCGGGTCAGGCTCTTGACCCGGGCGAACAGCATCAGGTCGTCGATCGGCTTGGTCAGGAACTCGTCGGCGCCCGCCTCCAGGCCGGTGATGCGGTCCGCACGTCCGTCGAGGGCGGTGACCAGCACCACCGGGATATGCCGGGTCTCGGGGTCTTCCTTCAGCCGCTTGCAGACCTGGAAGCCGTCCATGCCCGGCATCATCACGTCCAGCAGCACGATGTCCGGCTTCTCGGCGGCGGCGATCGCCAGCGCCGTGACCCCGTCGTAGGCCGTCAGCACATCGTAGTATTCCGCCTGCAGCTTGGCCTGCAGCAGCCGGACGTTTGCGTCGATGTCGTCTACGACCAGGATCCGGGCGGTCATCGTGCCTAGTCCAGGAAACGGCGGATGGTGTCGAGGAAGTAGGCCACGGAAATGGGCTTGGCGATATAGGCCTCGCACCCGCCTTCGCGGATGCGCTCCTCGTCACCCTTCATGGCGAAGGCCGTGACCGCGACCACCGGAATGTGGCTCAGCGCCTCGTCTTCCTTCAGCCACTTGGTGACCTCCAGGCCGGAAATCTCGGGCAGCTGGATGTCCATCAGGATCAGGTCGGGATGATATTCGCGGGCGAGCTTGAGCGCCTGCAGCCCCTCCCGGGTCTGCAAGGTCTCATAACCCTGAGCGTCGAGCAGATCATGAAACAGCTTCATGTTCAGCTCGTTATCCTCGACGATGAGGACTCTCTTCGCCATCAGGAACCCGACTTCCCAAACCCCATCGACCCTCACGCGACTCGTGGGGTCTGTGTTTCAATGCGCAAGACACAACAATATCCTTACCTTCCGGTTAGCCCTTCAGGTAACGCCCCCTGTCCGAAATCGTCCTTCCCCCTGAAATTGCAAGCCTTGCGGTGGATCCCGAGGCGCCGATGGTCATCGTCGACGTGGACGAAGTCCTGGGCCTGTTCATGCGCAGCTTCGAAACGTTCGTCGTCAAGCGCGGCTACGAGATGCGCATCACCCGCTTCGCCCTGTTCCAGAGCATCTACGAGCCCGGCTCCGACCAGCACCTTGATATCGCCGTGGGGCGGATGCTGTTCGACGAGTACTTCGCCGGCGAGGTGGAGCACATGGAGCTGACGCCCGGCGCGGCGGCGGCGCTGAACGCCTTCGCCGAGGTGGCCAGTGTGGTGATCCTGACCAACGCCCCGCCGCAGGGCCGCGACCCGCGCACCCGCTGGCTGGTGCGCAACGAGCTGCACTTCCCGCTGGTGATCAACTCGGGACCCAAGGGGGCCAGCGTAGCCGCCATCGCCGCCAAGACCACCGGCCCGGTGGCCTTCATCGACGACCTGATGCCGAACCTCGACTCCGTCGCCGAGGCCGCGCCGCGCGTGCGGCGGTTCCAGCTGGTGGCCGACGAGCGGCTTCGGCCACATGCCTACTCGGCGCCCGACCGGCATCCACGCTATGACGACTGGGCGGACCTCCAGGCCGCAGTGCTGGAGGCGATTCTTTCATGATCCGTATCGGTATCGACTTCGGGGGCACCAAGATCGAAGCGGCCGCCCTCGACGAGCGGGGGACCTATGTCGCGCGCGTGCGCCAGCCGAACCCCGGCGAGTACGGCGCGGCCGTCGAGACCGTGGTCCGGCTGGTCAAGGAGGCCCGTCGCGAGGCCGGGATCAGCGAGGCGACCATCGGCATGGGCATGCCCGGCTCGATCTCGCCGAAGACCGGCCGCATGCGCAACGCCAACAGCGTCTGGCTGAACGACAAGCCGTTCAAGGAGGACCTGGAGCGGGCTCTGGGCCAGACCATCCGGGTGGAGAACGACGCCAACTGCTTCGCCCTGTCCGAGGCCACGGACGGCGCGGCGGCCGGCGCCGACGGCGTGTTCGGCGCCATCCTGGGCACCGGCTGCGGCGGCGGCGTGGTGGTGCGCGGTCGCACGGTGGAGGGCCGAAACCGCATCGGCGGCGAATGGGGCCACACCCCCCTGCCCTGGCCCAGCGCCGACGAACGAGCCACGCACCATTGCTGGTGCGGTCGCACCGACTGCCTGGAGACCTGGATCTCCGGCAGCGCCTTCGGCGAGGACTACCTGGCCGCGACGGGGCGCAAGCTGCCCGGCGACCAGATCATCGCCGCCATGCGCCAGGGCGAACCGGAGGCCCGGTCCGCGTTCGACCGCTACGTGAACCGGCTGGGGCGCGCCCTGGCGGTGATCTGCGACATCCTCGATCCGGACGTGATCGTGTTCGGTGGCGGCATGTCGAACACCACCGAGCTCTACGATCGCGTGCCGCCGGTGATCGCGCGCTACGCCTTCTCCGACGTCTTCACCACCCGCATCGTGCAGGCCGCCCACGGCGATTCGTCCGGCGTGCGCGGGGCGGCCTGGCTGTGGCCACTCGACTAGGCAGGAGGGCTGCGGCCTTGAAAGCCTTCTGCCGCGACTGCTTCTGGACCGGCGAGGCTGCGGTGAAGCGGTGCCCGACGTGCGGCTCGCCGCGCATTCTGGCGCATGCAGAGCTGGACCTTCTCTCGATCGCGCACATGGACTGCGACGCCTTCTACGCCTCGGTGGAGAAGCGCGACCGCCCGGAGCTGCGCGATCTGCCGGTGATCGTCGGCGGGGGCGTGCGCGGGGTGGTGACCACCTGCTGCTACATCGCCCGCATCAGCGGCGTGCGCTCGGCCATGCCGATGTTCCAGGCCCGCCGGCTGTGCCCCCAGGCCGTGATCATCAAGCCTGACTTCACGAAGTACCGCACCGAGAGCCGGCGGATTTTCGAGAAGGTGCGCCACCTGACGCCGCTGGTGCAGGGCCTGTCGCTGGACGAGGCCTGGATGGACCTGTCCGGCACCGAGCGCCTGCACGGCGCCCCGCCGGCCCTCACCCTGGCCCGGCTGCAGGCCGAGATCGAGCGCGAGGTGGGCATCACCGTCTCCATCGGCCTGGCGCCCAACAAGTTCCTGGCCAAGATCGCCTCCGACCTGGACAAGCCGCGCGGCTTTGCGGTGATCGGCGCCGCCGAGGCGGAGGCCTTCCTGGCCCCGCGGCCGGTGGGCGTCATCCCCGGGGTCGGCCCCGCCTTCGCCCGCAGCCTGGAGAAGGCCGGCTACCGTACGGTGGGCGACCTGGCCCGAGAGGATCCCCGGGTGCTGGCCGAGCGGTTCGGGGCGGGCGGCCTGCGGCTGGCCGATCTTTCCCGCGGTCGCGACACGCGCGCCGTCGATCCCGACCAGGCGCGCAAGAGCATCAGCGCCGAGACCACCTTCAATGAGGACCTCACCCGGCTGGCCGACCTGGAGGACCAGCTGTGGCCGCTGTGCGAGAAGGTGGCCCGCCACGCGCGCGCCGAAACCATCGCCGGCAGGGTGGTGGTCCTGAAGCTGCGCGACTCGGTTTTCCGCATCACCACGCGGCGCAGAACGCTGCCGATCGCCACCCAGACGGCCAAGACCCTGTTCCAGATCGGTCGCGAGCTGTTGAAACCCGAGGTGGGGGCTGCGGCTTATCGCCTTATCGGGATTGGCATGTCGGAGCTGGTGGATGGCGATCTGGCCGTTTCGGATTTTTTCGCAGCCGCGGAATCGCGCGCCCTGCAAAGCGAAAAAGCCTTGGACGCCCTCAGACAGCGCTTCGGCGCCGACGCCGTGGTCTCCGCACGGACCCTCAAGAACGGACCGCGTGCAAATTGACCGCAGAGCCGCCGGTCGAACGTCGGTCTTGAAACGCCCCTTCCAATGCGGCCTAGTTCTCATATCTAATTGGAGGGGAGGCCCTTAAGCCTCCCGCGTTGGAGACCCGTCGTGGCGGAGAAGCAGCAAGGGAACGAGACTATCGGCACGGGAACGGCCATCGTCACCCAGACGAAGACCAAGACCCAAAAGCCGTCCATGTATCGCGTGTTGATTCTCAACGATGACTACACGCCCATGGAATTTGTGGTCTACGTTCTGGAGCGCTTCTTCAATAAATCGCGCGAAAGCGCGACGCGTATCATGCTCCACGTCCACCAGAACGGCGTCGGCGTCTGCGGCGTTTTTACGTACGAAGTGGCTGAAACCAAAGTTGCGCAGGTGATTGAGACGGCTCGCCGTCATCAGCACCCGCTGCAATGCACCATGGAAAAGGACTGAGAGGCCCAGCTTGCCATCATTCTCGCGTAACCTGGAAGAATCCCTTCACCGCGCGGTCGCCTTTGCGAACCAGCGCAAACACGAATACGCGACCCTCGAGCACCTGCTGCTCTCCCTCATCGACGACGCCGACGCCTCCAATGTGATGCGCGCCTGCGACGTGGACCTGGCCGAGCTGAAGAAGAACCTCACCGCCTACGTCGACAACGAGCTGAAGTCCCTGGTCGTGGACGACGGCGAGGACGCCAAGCCCACGGCGGGCTTCCAGCGCGTGATCCAGCGCGCGGTGATCCACGTTCAGTCCTCGGGCCGTGACGACGTCACCGGCGCGAACGTGCTGGTGGCGATCTTCTCCGAGCGGGAAAGCCACGCGGCGTATTTCCTGCAGCAGCAGGAGATGACCCGTTACGACGCGGTCAACTTCATCGCGCATGGCATCGCCAAGAAGGCCGGCGCCTCCGAGGCGCGCCCCACCAAGGGCGCGGGCGAGGAGGAGGAGAAGCCAGCCGTCAAGACCGGCGGCGAGGCCCTGGAAGCCTATTGCATCAACCTCAATGAGAAGGCCCGCCAGGGCAAGGTCGACCCGCTGATCGGGCGGACGGCCGAGGTCGAGCGCTGCATCCAGATCCTCTGCCGGCGCACCAAGAACAATCCGCTGCTGGTGGGCGACCCCGGCGTCGGCAAGACGGCCATCGCCGAAGGGCTGGCCCGCAAGATCGTCACCCACCAGGTGCCGGACGTGCTGGCCAAGGCGACCATCTTCAGCCTGGACATGGGTTCGCTGCTGGCCGGCACCCGCTACCGCGGCGACTTCGAGGAGCGGGTCAAGCAGGTCATCAAGGAACTCGAGAACCACGACGGCGCGATCCTGTTCATCGACGAGATCCACACCGTCATCGGCGCCGGCGCCACCAGCGGCGGGGCCATGGACGCCTCGAACCTGCTGAAGCCGGCCCTGGCCTCGGGCACCCTGAAGTGCATGGGCTCCACCACCTACAAGGAGTTCCGCCAACACTTCGAGAAGGACCGCGCCCTGGTGCGCCGGTTCCAGAAGATCGACGTCAACGAGCCGACGGTCGAGGACACCATCAAGATCCTCAAGGGTCTGAAGACCTACTACGAGGAGTTCCACAAGCTGAAGTACACCAACGAGGCCATTCGCGCCTCGGTGGAGCTGTCGGCCAAGTACATCAACGACCGCAAGCTGCCCGACAAGGCCATCGACATCATCGACGAGGCCGGGGCCAGCCAGATGCTGCTGCCGGAATCCAAGCGCAAGAAGATCATCGGTCTGAAGGAAGTGGAGGCGGTGGTCGCCAAGATCGCCCGCATCCCGCCCAAGTCGGTCTCCAAGTCCGACACCGAGGCCCTCAAGCAGCTTGAAGTCGACCTGAAGGGGGCGGTGTTCGGCCAGGACGAGGCGATCCTGCAGCTCTCCAGCGCCATGAAGATGGCGCGGGCGGGCCTGCGCGACGCCAACAAGCCGATCGGCTGCTACCTGTTCTCCGGTCCCACCGGCACCGGCAAGACCGAGACCGCCCGCCAGCTGGCCTCGACCCTGGGCATCGAGCTCCTGCGCTTCGACATGTCGGAGTACATGGAGCGGCACACGGTCAGCCGCCTGATCGGCGCGCCTCCCGGCTATGTCGGCTTCGACCAGGGCGGCCTGCTGACCGACGCCGTCGACCAGCATCCGCACGCGGTGGTGCTGCTCGACGAAATCGAGAAGGCGCACCAGGACGTCTACAACATCCTGCTGCAGGTGATGGACCACGGCACCCTGACGGACGCCAACGGCAAGAAGGTCGACTTCAGGAACGTGATCCTGATCATGACCACCAACGCCGGGGCCTCCGACAGCCAGCGCAACTCCATCGGCTTCGGCCGCGGCAAGGTGGAAGGCCAGGACGAAGAGGCGATCAAGCGCCTGTTCACCCCGGAATTCCGCAACCGCCTCGACGCCGTGGTGGCCTTCAAGCCGCTGAACCAGGACGTCATCCGCATGGTGGTGCAGAAGTTCGTCCTGCAGCTGGAAGCCCAGCTGGCCGACCGGCACGTCACCATCGAAGCCTCGGAAGAGGCGCTCGATTGGCTGGCCAAGAACGGCTACGACGAGCTCTACGGCGCCCGCCCCCTGGGCCGGGTGATCCAGGAGCAGATCAAGCGCCCCCTGGCCGACGACATCCTGTTCGGACGCCTCTCCAAGGGCGGCCACGTCAAGGTGGTGCTGCAGGACGGCAAGCTGGCCTTCGAGTTCGACGAGAAGACCGCCCCGCCCTCCACGGCCGAGACGGTCGACGACTCCGACGCCGAGGAGCCGGCGCTGGCCGAATAGGCCGCGCCCCATCCACGACCAGCGAGCGCCCCGCCGTTGCCGGCGGGGCGTTTCGTTTTGCGCTGTGGGAATCGACGCCAGGCGGCCCATAGTCGGGCGATGGACGCCCTGAAACAGACGGTCATGGCCAACCTGGCGGCGTTCCCGCGCTTGGCGCTGCAGCGGCCCGACCTGCGCCCGGCCGCCGTGACCGTGCTGATCTCGCCCGTGGACGGCGCGCCGACCTTCGCCCTCACCCGCCGGGCGCTGACCATGCGCCGGGGCGCCGGCAACTACGCCCTGCCCGGCGGCAACCTCGACGCCGGCGAGAGCCCGGAGGACGGCGCCTTGCGCGAGACCTGGGAGGAGCTGGGCGTCGCCCTGCCCGCCCATGCGGCCCTCGGGCGGCTGGACGACTTCGTCACCCTGGGCGGGCACATGGTGACCCCCGTGGTGGCCTGGTCCGATGCGCCGCTGACCCTGAAGCCCGATCCCACCGAGGTGCACGACGCCTGGCTGATCCCGCTGGAGCACCTGGATCACCCGCAGTCGCCCCGCGCCGAAGCGCACCCGGACGGCGGCGAGCCGATCCTGCGCATGTTCGCCAACGGCCAGTGGATCAATCCGCCGACCGCCGCCTTCCTCTACCAGTTTCGCGAGGTGGCGCTGCACGGCCGCTGGACCCGGGTGGCCGGCGTCGGCCAGCCGCCGTGGACCGCCCGCTGACCCTACTCGGCGGCCATCCGGTCCACGACCGCCGCCAGCGCCTCGAGCGCCTTGACGTGATCGGCGAAAGCCCGCCTCCCGGCCTTGGTGATCTGGGCCCAGGTGCGCTGGCGTCCGTCGAGGGCCGCCTTGCGCAGATTGACGTACCCCGCATCGACCAGGGCAGACAGGTGCTTCGACAGCAGGGAATCGCTGACCTTCACGATCTTCTTGAGCAGGGCGAATTCGGCGTCATGCACCCCCGCCAGCACCGCCATGATCTGCAGTCGGGCGGGCGGGTGGATCGTCGGGTCGAAGCCGCCCTCGCTCACGGCAGCTGTTCCAGTTCGCGGCGATAGATCCGCTGCCACCAGGCGCTGGCGAAATAGGCGAGCACCGAGGCGACGGCGCCGCACCCGATCGGCGCCCAGACGATCCCCAGGGCGTCCCTGAGCCAGAGGGCCAGCGCTAGCAGGCCCAGGGTCAGACCCAGCAGGGTGAAGGTCAGCGGGCGCGTGCGCCCGGCGCGGTAGCCGTTGATGAACATGCCCGTGCGCCGGCGATCCCAGATGACCACCAGGGCGACCCCCGCCAGCATCAGGGCCTCGACGAATAGCGGCCAGGGCAAGGGCGCAGCCTGGCCGGCGATGAGCCCGCCCAGCAGGCCTGCGAAGGCGAGATGCCGCGCGGGAGGGCAGTTGGCGGCTGCCGCCAGTTCGGCGCGCGAGCGCCGCAGGGCTTCCAGCGCTTCGGTAGCTTCCGCGGATGAGAGAGACATCGGTTCACCTTCACTTTCCAATGTGGAAAGTATGCGAGCGACTTTCCAATTCGTCAAGTGACGATCACAGCGATGGCGTGGCGCTAGAGATCAAGCGTCAGGGTCATCGTCTCGCCGAACGGCGTCGCCTTCCAGCGTCCCTCGAGCTGGCGCATCCGCTCGCGCACGGCGGTCATGAAACCGGGCGTCAGCCAGCGCGGAGCGCCCTCGTCGTAGACCTCGAGGAATTCGCGCACCTGGGCCACGAAAGCCTCGTCGTCGAGCTCGGGCTGCGCGAGCGCTCCGGTCAGGGCCCCGACCACCCGCTCGGTGATGGCGATCTCGCCGCCCAGGGCCATGCCGCCGGCGACCCGCAGCTCCTCGTAGCCGCCGATCTTGGCCAGGATGCCGTAGAACGAACCGCGCAGGCCCGCCTCGCTCTCCACCGCGAAGTGCAGCAGGTCGTGCTGCAGCAGGCTGCGGGTCTCCATCTCCACCGTCTCGCCGCTGCCGTCGGGACGCCGGTAGGCGAAGCGGTGATGGGTGGGCGAGATGCGGGTGAAGCTGACCTCCAGCCCGCTCATGTCAGCGGATGGCCGCGGCGATCGCCGCCGCCTGTTCGGCCAGCACCTTGGGATCGGCCATGCCGCCGCTGGCGTGCCGGCCGAGCGGAACGCCCTCGGTGCGGGGGATGACGTGCACGTGCAGGTGATAGACGGTCTGGCCGGACGCCGCGCCGTTGAACTGCATGATGGCGATGGCGTCCGGCTTCAGCGCCTGGCGCACCGCCCGGGCCACCTTCCGCGTTGTGCGCATCACCGCCGCCAGGTCGGCGTCGTCCACCTCCAGCAGGTTGCGCGCCGTCGAGCGCTTGTGGATCACCAGAACATGGCCGCTGGCCTGGGGGAACACGTCCATGAAGGCCAGGGTGTCGGCGTCCTCATACACCTTCGCCGACGGCGCCTCGCCGCGCACGATCTTGGCGAAGATGTTGTCTGGATCGTAGGTCCCATCGAGGCTCATGGCCGCTCTTCCTTCCCTGATGCGCCCTTCTCCTAGCAAGGATCCGGCGGGCGATCACTCGGCGTGGCGGAAGGGAGAATACTCTTCGGCCAGCCAGTCCATCTCGCCCTGCACCGCGCGCCGCTCCTCCTCCAGGAACCGTCCAACGGCGTTCCTCAGGCCGCGATCGGCGATGTAATGCGCCGAATAGACGGCGCTCGGCAGATAGCCGCGGGCGATCTTGTGCTGCCCCTGCGCCCCCGCCTCCACCCGCGCCAGGCCGCGCTCGATGGCGAAGTCGATGGCCCGGTAGTAGCAGAGCTCGAAGTGCAGGAAGGGCACGTCTTCCAGGCAGCCCCAGTTGCGGCCGAACAGGCAGTCGCCGCCGATCAGGTTCAGCGCCCCGGCGATGTAGCG
Organism: Caulobacter sp. KR2-114; assembly: GCF_049446115.1. Lineage (NCBI taxonomy): Bacteria > Pseudomonadati > Pseudomonadota > Alphaproteobacteria > Caulobacterales > Caulobacteraceae > Caulobacter > Caulobacter sp. KR2-114. Next base: position 158,449 of record NZ_JBMSEC010000002.1, on the reverse strand, counting down.
CCCACCGCGCCTAGCCATCACCAGCAGCACCCGGTCGGCCATGCGCTCGCCCAGCAGCGAGAAGAACAGCCGGTTCAGGTACGGCCGGCCCCACTTGCGCGAGCCGGTGTCCATGTAGAACTGGTAGAAGGCGTCCCAATGCTCTTCGCTGAGCGCCGCGCCGGTGAGCATCTCGATCTCGAGCCCGGCGTTGGCGTCGCGCCGCTCGCGGCGGATGGTCTTGCGCCGGCCCGAGGACAGCGCGCCCAGGAAGTCGTCAAAGCCGCCGTAGCCGGCGTTGTGCCAGTGGTACTGCTGGTTCTGGCGCAGCAGCAGGCCTTGCTCGCCCATGAACACCCACTCGTCCTCGGTGGGGAAGTTCACCCCCAGGTTCGAGACCTCGAACCGGTCGCACAGCGCCAGCGCCCCGCCCAGCAGGTAGCGCCGGCCCTCGTCGACATCGACGTCGCCCCGCACCAGCAGCCGGGGGCCGGTCACCGGCGAGAACGGCGAGGCGCACAGCAGCTTCGGATAGTAGCGCCCGCCCGCGCGCTCGTAGGCGTCGGCCCAGCTGTGGTCGAAGATGTATTCGCCCTGGCTGTGCGACTTCAGATACATCGGCGCGACGGCGGCCACCTGGCCGGCCTCGTCCTCGACGGTCAGGTGCTGCGGCCCCCAGCCGGTGCGCTCGACGGCGCAGCCGCTCTCTTCCAGGATGTCGAGGAAGTCGTAGGCGACGAACGGATTGCCGTGGTGGGCGGGCGCGCCGGCGCAGGCGTCCCACGCCGCCCGGCCGATCTCGTTGATTCTGCGGTGTACGCGAACAGCGGCCTGCAGGCCTGTCACGCAGCGAACCCCTCGAAGATCAGGTTGTCGCAGCCGTCCTTGATCGCGTCCCATTCCTGCGGACTGCGCAGGGTCCAGGCGATGATCGGATAGCCCTTGGCGCGGAACTCCTCGGCCTTGGACCCGGGCAGCATGTCGGTGCTGAGCGCCAGGAAATGCGGCCGGGCGAACGAGACGTGTTGCAGGTCGGCGAAGGCCTTGCGCAGATCCGGGGCCAGCGGCGACTGGCCCTTGGAATAGTCGTAGCTGTCCAGCCCGCGCAGCACCTTCGGATGATGGTCGGCGAACCAGGCGTGGGAATAGGGATTGAAGCCGATCACGCAGGTCGGGCCGTTGTGGTCGATCAGGATGTCGTGCACGCGCCGCTCCAGCGGACCGACCTCGCCGTACGGCGTCTTGATCTCGATGTGCACCATGGCCCGGTGGCCGATCAGGGTCAGGGTGTCGGCCAGGGTCGGGATGGTCTCGTCCGAACCGTTCAGCTTCATCTGGCCGAGATCGGCGGCGGAATAGTCGGAAATGCGCCCTTCCCGGCCGCACATCCGCTCCAGCTTGCTGTCATGGAACACCACCGCCTCGCCGTCGGCGGTCAGCTGTACGTCGAGCTCGATGCCGTAGCCGGCCTGGCAGGCGGCCTGGAAGGCGCCCAGGGAGTTCTCCGGCGGCCCGTCCGGCGACCACAGGCCACGGTGGGCGATGGCCGGCTGGAACAGCATCTCCCACAGTTCGCCGAACTGCTGCCTGCCGTCAGCCTCGATCATGGCGCTTCCACCACGGCGTCGACCTCGACGGCGAAGTTCATCGGCAGGCGGTAGACGCCCACGGCCGAGCGCGCATGCCGCCCCAGGTCGCCGAACACCTCGACGATCAGGTCCGAGCAGCCGTTGACCACCTTGGGGATGTCGAAGAACTGCGGACCGGCCTGGACGAAGCCGCCCAGCTTCAGCACCCGCTTCACCCGCGACAGGTCGCCGTCACAGGCCGCCTTCATCTGGGTGATCAGGTTGATGGCGCACAGCCGCGCGGCCGCCTGCGCCTGCTCCAGGCTCACGTCCTCGCCAACGACGCCGCGGACGCCGCCGCTCGCATCCACCGAGACCTGGCCGGAGATGTGGATCAGCGATCCGGCGCGGGTGAACGGGACATAGTTGGCCACCGGCGCCACCGGCTGGGGCAGCGTGATACCAAGGGCGGCAAGGCGATCTTCGGGCGTCGACATGGCGCCTTGTTAGCGCGTCCCTCGCCCGCGGAAAAGCCAAACACCCAAAATGCAAGAAGCCCGGACCAGCCAAGGTCCGGGCTCCTGATTTTCGCTTCCGGCCCTGGGGCCGGAGGGCGCCCTTAGCGGGCGGCCTGCACGCGTTCGACGAAGGCGGTGACGCGTTCGTTGATCGGGGACATGGAGTCCTTCAGCGAGGCGGCGACCGTCTCGGTCATCTTGTTCATCTCGGCCATGTAGGTCTCGAAGGCCGACTTGGCGAAGGCGGTCTGCAGCTCGACCACTTCCTGCACGCTCTTGGCGGAGGCGAGGGTCTTGGCGGCGGCCACGTTGGCTTCCATCGAGGACTTGGAATAGGCCACGGCCTGGGCGCCCAGGGTCTCGACGCCCTTGGTGGCGGCGGTCACGGAGGCCACGACGGCTTCCAGGTTCTTCTTGGAGTGGGTGTTGAGTTCGCCCATGGCGGCCATGGACTTCTCGACCTGATCCTTGAATGCCTTGTTGCCGGCGGTGGTGAACTGCTCGACGGTGGACTTGAGGGTCTCGGGGCCGGTGGCCATTTGGGGGGCTCCTTGGGGTTTAGCGCGGGGCATGACGTTTCGCATCTGCAAAATGGGTGGCGCGCCAAGGCATAGCTTCCCAGCGCATCCAGGGGGTTGATCTCATGTTGCAGTGCGAAAGTCAACGACATTTTTGTGCACTGCACAATGATGTCACAAAGCCGCGAGTGCGGCGCCTGCGACCCAATTGCTCAACAATCGTTTACCGTGCCGCAAGGAAGATGAACTCATGCTAGGGATCACCCTGGCGGCGCCATAGTCGCCCAGTATGAGTCCATATCGGAGTTCGGAATGAACCAGCGCGCCCGGCGGATTACGAAGCTCCTCGCCGCCCTGGCCGTCGGCGTCTCCGCCGCAGCCCTGCCCGCCCTGGCCCTCGCCCAGGAAGAAGACGATTCCGCCTACAGCGCCTCCACGCCGATGCGGGTCAACACCGCCGAGCCCAAGTACGCGGCGATCGTGGTCGACGCGCGCACCGGCGAAGTGCTCTACGCCAAGCGCGCCGACAGCCCGCGCTACCCGGCCTCGATCACCAAGATCCTGACCATGTACCTGGCGTTCGAGCAGCTGGCCTCCGGCAAGATGAAGCCGACCGACCTGATCACCGTCTCGGCCCACGCCGCCGCCCAGTCGCCGACCAAGCTCGGCCTGCGCCCCGGCGACCAGATCACGGTGGAAGACGCCCTGCACGCGATCGCCGTGAAGTCGGCCAACGACATGGCCGTGGCCATGGCCGAGCACATCGGCGGCTCCGAGCCGCGGTTCGCGGCGATGATGACCCTGCGCGCGCACGAACTGGGGATGAGCAATTCCCACTTCGTCAACGCCTCCGGCCTGCCCGACAGCCGCCAGATCTCGACGGCCCGCGACATCGCCCTGCTGTCGCGCGCGGTGATGCGCGACTACCCGCAGTACTATTCCTTCTTCAGCCAGGAGACCTTCGTCTTCCGCGGCCGCTCGATGAACAACCACAACGGCCTGCTGGGCAAGATGCCCGGCGTCGACGGGCTGAAGACCGGCTTCACCAACGCCGCCGGCTGGAACCTGGCCGCCTCGGCCGTGCGCAACAACACCCGCCTGATCGCCGTGGAACTTGGCGGCCCCTCGCCCAGGACCCGCAACGAGACCGTCGAAGGCCTGCTGCTGACCGGTTTCGACATCATGGACCGCCGCGCCCGCGGCGAGAACATCCAGTACACGCAGAACATGTTCGAGGCCCCGACGGCCGCGCCGACCGTCATGCTCGCCTCGGCCCGCCCGGCGCCGGCCGCGCCGCATGCCCAGGACGCCGCCTCCGATCCGATCGACGTGGTGCTGACCCGTTCGACCAACGCCCCGCCCAGCCTGACGGTGTCCAGCACCATGGCCGGCGCAACCGCGGGGGCGCCGCGCAGCGGCGTTACGCCCGACTATGGCTACGCCGCCCGCCCCGCGCCGATGGCCAGCGCGACGCCCCCGGCGCCCCGGGCGCGGCCGAAGAAGGAGGCGCACAACTGGGTCGTCCAGGTCGGCGCATTCCGCTCCGAGCGCGACGCCCGGCGCCAGCTGGAGAGCGTGGCCAACCGCTTCAGCCGGCTGTTCGACAACGCCGAGGGCGCGGTGGACGGCGGCGGGCGCAACTATCGCGCCCGCTTCTCCGGCTTCACCGAAGGCGCCGCCAAGGATGCCTGCGAAGCCGTCAAGGCCCGCAACATCCCCTGCAGCACAAGCCAGGGCTAGACGCGGGCTTCCGCCCCCTCGAAGCCGTAGCTTTCCACCAGATCCGTGGCGATGCGCAGCGGCTGCGGCGGCTCGACCATCCGCTCGCCCGACGCCGCCGAAAACGCCTTGAAGCTCGGCAGCTCGGTCACCGCGTCGGAGCTGTCGTCCTCGAAGTTGACGAACAGGTGCACGAACTCGTCGCCGCTGCGGAACAGAGCATAGGCGACGCCGTGCGGGCGCACGCGCCGCAGTTCCGCGAACACCTTGCGCGACAGCGCCTCGTTCTCGTCGGCGCGCTCCGGCTTGGCGGCATAGCGCACCAGGGTCACTCGTTGCATGTTGTCTCTCCTGAGAGCGGCCGCACCCTGCGCGCCGCCTGAGGACATCGACGGCCGCCAACGCCGCCGGGATGCGGCGGGAGAATCTTTTTCGCAGGGCGCATCCCTGGGGGCGGCTGCGGCGTCCTAAGCTGGGGGGCCACCCGCCCGCCGCGAGGGAGACCTGCCATGGCCGACGGCGCCGCCGCCCCCGATCTGGGCCAGCTGATGGGCGAACTGCGCCCGCGGCTGCACCGCTATTGCGCGCGCATGGTGGGTTCGGCGCTGGACGGCGAGGACGTGCTGCAGGACGCTCTGGCCAAGGCCGCGGCGGCCGGCATGGCGGGGGTCGACCATCCCGAGCGCTGGCTGTTCCGCATCGCCCACAACACCGCCCTGGACGCTCTGCGCGCCCGCCGGCGGCGCGAGGCGCGCCGGGGCGAGGCCGACGCCGCCGCCCTGCCCGACCCGGCGGGCGCGGCCGACGCCCGCGTGGCCGCCGCCGCCGGCCTGGCGCATTTCCTGGCGCTGCCGCCCGCCGCCCGCGCCGCGGTGGTGATGACCGACGTGCTGGGGCACTCCCTGGACGAGGTGGTCGAGACCCTGGGGGTCACGCCGGCGGCCGCCAAGGCCGCCTTGCATCGCGGCCGCAGGCGACTGCGCGACCACGCCGCCGACCCTGCCGACCCGCCGCCGCTGTCGCCGGCCGAACGCGCGCGCCTGGCCGCCTACGCCGACCGCTTCAACGCCCGCGACTTCGAGGCGCTCCGGGCTTTGCTGGCGGAGGATGTCCGCCTTGAACTGGTGGACCGCCTGCGCCTGAAAGGCCGCCAGGACGTCGGCGTCTATTTCACCCGCTACGCCGCCAACGCGGCCTACGTCGCCCGCCCGTGCCTGGCCGATGGCCGCCCGGCGCTGGCGTTCCACGATCCGGCCGACGGGGCTGACTACGTCGCCTTCTTCGAGGAGGACGATGGCCGGCTCGCGCGCATCCGCGACTTCCGCTACGCCCGCTACTGCATGGAGGGGGTGTCGCTTCGCGACCTCTGACGGCTCTAGCTGTCGCCGCCCAGGATCGCGCCCAGGATGCCGCCCACGCCGGCCGCCGCCAGGCCTGCGCCCACGACGTTGCCGCTGCCCTGCGATTCACCGCCCGGCAGGTAGCGGGCGATCTCCTCGGCCAGGTTCAGGATCGGCATCGACTGCAGGTGCACCTCGCCAGGTCCGGTCAGGCTGGCCAGGAACAGCCCCTCGCCGCCGAACAGGATGTTGCGGAACCCCGGCACCATCTGGATGTCGAACGCCACCGACGGCTCATGCACGCCCACGTGGCCGGCATGCACCAGCAGCCGCTCGCCCGGCGCCAGGCGCTTGGTGACCACCTCGCCAGACAGGTCGAGGAACACCGTGCCCGGGCCGGTGACCTTCTGCAGGATGAAGCCGGCCCCGCCGAAGAAGCCGGAGCCGATGCGTTGCTGCCAGGCCAGTTCCAGGGTCACGCTCTTTTCGGCGCACAGGAAGGTCTCCTTGCGGCAGATCAGCGATTCCCCCGGTCCCAGCGTGCGGGCCAGGATCGAGCCCGGGAAGCGCGGGGCGAAGGCGATGTGCCCCGGGCGGCCCTCGGCGGTGAAGTCGGTGACGAAGAAGCTGCCCCCGGTCAGGCTGCGCTTCAGCCCGGCGAACAGGCCGCCGCCGGTGTTGGTGTGCATGCGCACCCCGTCGGTCATCCAGGCCATGCTGGCCGTCTGGCTGTAGATCGTCTCGCCGGGATTCAGGTCGACGCCCACGGTCTGCATCACCGTCCCGGAAACCTCGAATCGCATGGCCCTCTCCCTGGCTGGGGTCGGCGCAGCATAACACCGGTCGGCCGCCGCGGTCAGGCCGTCAGGGCGAGCACCCGCTCGGCTGCCGCCTCTACCGTCTCCCCGTCGACCACGCGCAACACGGACAGGCCGGCAGCCCGCGCCTCGTCTGCGAACAGCCGGTCGAAATCGAGCGAGCGCCGCAGGAAGGCGTCGATCAGGGCGCGCGCCTCGGCATCCGCCGCCGCATGGCCGCTCTCGCGCTGCATCCGCCGCGCGACCAGCGCCGGATCGGCGGTCACCCAGAACGCCGCCACCCCGGGCCCCAGAACCTCCGCAACCGTCTCCGGCAGCAGGGCCGAGCCCTCGAACACCAGCCCCGGCGCCGCCGGCGCCAGATGCGCGCGCACGATCTCGACGATCTGCGGCGCCAGCCGGCGGTAGTGGGCCAGCACCGAGTCCATCCGCGCCGCATCGCTCAGGTCCCGGTAGTACTCGACCACATGCGGCGGGACCGGACGATCGCCGACGGGCCACGGGCGTCCAGGGTGCCGCGCCAGATAGTCGGTGGATCGCGCCTCCCAGCCCAGCCGCGCGGCCAGCACGGCGGCCACCGACGACTTGCCCGCGTGCGAGCTTCCGCCCAGCAGGATGACCTTCGCCCGGCGCCCGCTCAAACCGGTCCGATCCTGATCATGCGGCCCCGCTCCCCTACGATCTCGCGTCCTGACGCCGCCCACGCTCACCGCAAGCCTGCGACCTCAGCCCAGCAGCGTCGCCCGGGCGGCGTTGAGCTGCGCGGCCAGGCCCGGCGCGCCGCCGGCGTCGGGGTGCACGCGCTTCATCAGCCGGGTGTAGGCGGCCTTGATGTCGTCGACCGTAGCGGCCTCGTCGACCCCCAGGATCGCGCGCGCCTCTGCCGGGCTCATGCCGTGGCGCTGTGGCGGCGCCGCGCCGCGCGGCGCCGGCGGCCGGGCCGCCTGGCCGACATAGATCGCCAGCCCGGCCAGAATCACGCTGCCGATCCATTGCGCCCGCAGCGCCTCGAACAAGGCCCCGCCCGCGGCGGCCGTGGCCAGGGCGGCCACCGCCAGCCGGCTCACCGACCTGGCCGTCAGCCGGCCGCGCCCGACGGCCACCAGGAGGGCGAGGATCGCCGCCCCCAGCGCCAGCCAGATCATCGGCCCTCGCCGCTACTCCGCGGCATGGGCGCTGACGCCGAGCACGCCCAGTTCATGCATCAGGGCCCGCAGCTCCTGGCGCGCCGCCACGTGCGTCAGCGACACCTGCACCGGCCGCACGCCCGGGCCGAGGTCGGCCACGGTCAGGCCGAACGGGAACAGCTCGCGGTAGATCACCCGGTCACGCAGGCCGGCGATGCAGCGGAAGCCCACGCGCCGCGACAGGGCCGCCAGCCGCTCGTCCACCCGCTTGCGGTTGCGCGCCTCGACGCTGGCCAGGCGGTTGCGCAGCACCACCCAGTCGATCGACCGGCCACGCGCCGCGGCGCGCAGCTTGCGCGCCTCCCAGACGCTCTCGGCGTAGAGGCTGGGCCGCACCAGGTTGAGGGTCACCGGATCGACCACGCCCAGCACGTCGAAGTCGACGAAGCTGTCGTTCATCGGCGTGACCACCAGGTCCGCCCGCTGGTGCGCGGCGCGGGACAGCTCTGTGTCGGCCCCGGGCGTGTCGATCACCACGAAGTCCGCGTCGCTGGCGATGGCGGCGTCGAGATCCGACTCGCCGGCGATCGGGCCGATGACCTGCGGCTGCGGCAGGTTCGCGCCCTGCGCCTGCGCCCAGGCCTTGCGGTTGGCGAAGAAGTGGCCGAACGACTGCTGGCGCAGGTCGAGGTCGACCACGGCCACCCGCGCCCCCTCGTGCAGCAGGGCGGTGGCCAGGTGGACGGCGACGGTGGACTTGCCCGCCCCGCCCTTCTCATTGCCAATGACGATCACGCGCCTGTCGGACACGGCCCAGCCCCTGAAGTTGCCGCAAATCAGTTTTCGCGCCAGTGGATACCGCGCCCCGCCGCCACGTCAACGCGACGTTAATCAACCGGACGCCTGGACCCGTCGCCGCCCTCGGGCCATAAGCCCCGGCGCACAAGGAGCCGCCGCCGCATGACCGATCTCCCCACGGTTCGCACCAAGGCCGATCTGCGCGCGCGTGTCGCAGCCTGGCGCGCCGCCGGCGAGCGGGTGGCGCTGGTCCCGACCATGGGCGCGCTGCACGAGGGCCACCTGTCCCTCGTGGGGATCGGCCGCCAGCGCGCCGACCGCGTGGTGGCGACGCTGTTCGTCAATCCGACCCAGTTCTCGCCGGCCGAGGACTTCGAGGCCTACCCCCGCGACGAGGGGCGCGACGCCGGTCTGCTGGCGGCGGCCGGTTGCGACCTGCTCTATGCCCCCTCGGCCGAGGAGATGTACCCGCCGGGGTTCGCCACCAGCGTGGCGGTCGCCCATGTCTCAGAGGGCATGGAGGGCGCCGCGCGGCCGCACCATTTCGGCGGCGTCGCCACCGTGGTGACCAAGCTGCTGACCCAGGCCGCGCCCGACGTCGCCGTCTTCGGCGAGAAGGACTATCAGCAGCTGCAGGTGATCCGCCGCCTGGCGCGCGACCTGGATCTGCCGGTGGAGATCGTCGGCGGGCCCACGGTGCGCGCCGAGGACGGCCTGGCCCTCTCCAGCCGCAACGCCTACCTCACCCCCGAGCAGCGGGCGATCGCGCCAGCCCTGAACCGCGCCCTGCGCGCCTGCGCCCAGGCTGTCGCCCGGGGTTCGGCGGTGGACGTCGCCGAGGCGGCGGCGATCGACAGCGTGCTCGAGGCCGGCTTCGACAGCGTCGACTACCTGGAGGTGCGCTCCGCCGAATACCTGGAGCGCCTCGGCCCGGGCCCCATCGACAGCCCCGCCCGCATCCTCACCGCCGCCCGCCTGGGCCGCACCCGGCTGCTGGACAACGTGGCGATCTAGTCAACTTGGCGTTGTCGTCGGGTGGAGATCGAGCGATGCTCGACCCATGGGTGAGCAACGCCCCCTCATCGCCTGCTACATCATGAGCAACCGGCCGCACGGGACGCTGTACATCGGCGTGACCGCCAATTTGGAGGCGCGGGTGCAACAGCATCGGAGCGGCGAACTCGACGGCTTCACCAAACGATACGGCCTGCAGCGTCTCGTCTGGTACGAGCGGCACGACCTGATCATAGACGCCATCAAGCGGGAGAAGGCGCTCAAGCGTTACCTGCGGGATTGGAAGCTGAACCTGATCGAGACGATCAATCCCGAGTGGGTGGATCTTTATCCAACGCTCATGGGCGCTCCCGAGACGGGCCCGCTGGCGCATCTGACCGCGCACCTTCGTCCCAGGCCCATGTAGCCCACTCACTCACCGTCACCCTCGGGCGTCAGTCCCGAGGGTCCATGCACACGTGAGAATGAATGGCGCGCTTCGAAGGGCGCGCCACGACGGGGCGTTGCCGTTTCCCGCAACGCTCCGCTGCCGCTCGCGACTGCCTCGCACGCGTTCATGGATCCCCGGGACTGACGCCCGGGGATGACGGTGAGTGATGGGTGGAACGCCCGCCCTGCCCCCCCTCTCACCCCTCACCACGCCCCGATCTCGCGCAACTGCCGCGCCAGTTCGGAGGGGACGTCCTCGGCGCCCACGGCGCCGGCGAGGTCCGGCGGGGCGTCCTTGGCGTCCAGGTAGCGCCAGCCCTGGAAGGCCCGGCGAGGGGTCGGGACGGTCAGGATCACCTTGGGATCCAGGGTCACCTCGCAGCGGGACGCGGGGCCGGTTCCCACGGTGTCCACCGCCCAGATCCGCTGCCGCGACAGGATGAAGCCCTTGTACACCCGGTAGAGCGAACCGCCGTCGACCAGCTCCGCCGCCCGCTTCGGCGTCTGGCGGGTGCGCATCTTCCAGGGCTGGTCTTCGCCGATCTCGGCCTTCCACCAGGCGATCAGCTCCTCGACGGTGTCGCAGCCGACGCACAGCTTCACCAGGTTCAGCGTCACGCCGGCTCAAGGCGCACCAGCACCGCCCCTTCCGTCACCTGGTCGCCCACCGCGACCGACACCTCGGCCACCACGCCGTCGAACGGCGCGGTCATGGCGTGCTCCATCTTCATGGCCTCCAGGGTGACCAGCGGCGCGCCCTTGGCCACCTGGGCGCCCGCCTGGGCCGCCAGGGTGACGATCCTGCCCGGCATGGGCGAGCGGATCGCGCCGTCGCCGCCCTCCGGGCCGCCCTGCAAGCCCGCGCGGGGCCGCAGGGTCAGGGTGAAGGCGGCGCCGCCGCCGAACACCACCGCCTCGCCCGGCGCGCCGAAATCGACGGCCCCGATGGCGGCGGGATCGAACGCCGCGGCCCGCCGCACGCCATCGACGAACACCGTCGCCTCGCGCACCGGGGGGCGGTTCAGGCGCAGGCCCGTGGCGGCGGCCCAGGGCGAGGCCGGCTCCGGCTCGCGGCCCGCGTCGCGCCGCGCCAGCGCCGCGACCGCCGCCGCCGGAACGGTGGCTTCGGGCTTGGCCGTCAGCGCCTCCAGGCGGGCGTTGATGAAGTCGGTATCGAGCCTGGCGGCCAGGAAGTCGGGATGCGCGGCGCAGTTGGCCAGGAAATAGGCGTTGGCCCGCACCGGCCAGATCTCCACCGCGCGACAGGCCTCCGCCAGCCGGCGGGCCGCCCCGTCCCGCGTCGGCGCGTGGGCGATCAGCTTGGCGATCATCGGGTCGTAGTACGGCGAGATCTCGCCGCCCTCGGTCACGCCGGCGTCGACGCGCACCTCGTCCGGCAGGCGGAAACAGGTCAGCGGTCCCGTCGAGGGCAGGAACCCCGTGGCCGGATCCTCGGCGTAGAGCCGCGCCTCGATGGCGTGACCGGCGATCCCCAGCTGGTCCTGGGTGAGCGGCAGGGGCTCGCCCGAGGCGACGCGCAGCTGCCATTCCACCAGGTCCTGGCCGGTGATCGCCTCCGTCACCGGATGCTCGACCTGCAGCCGGGTGTTCATCTCCATGAACCAGATGCGGTCGGCCGAGAGACCCTCGGACGCGTCGGCGATGAACTCCACGGTGCCCGCGCCGACATAGTTCACCGCCTGGGCGGCCTTCACCGCCGCGGCGCACAGCGCCTGGCGGGTGGCCTCGTCCATGCCGGGGGCCGGCGCCTCCTCGATCACCTTCTGATGGCGGCGCTGCAGGGAGCAGTCGCGTTCGAACAGGTGCACGACATGGCCGTGCGTGTCGCCGAACACCTGCACCTCGATGTGCCGCGGGCGGGTGACGTACTTCTCCAGCAGCACCCGGTCGTCGCCGAACGCCGCCTTGGCCTCGCGCCGCGCCGCCGCCAGGGCGGCATCGAACTCGCCCGCCGCCTCGACCTTGCGCATGCCCTTGCCGCCGCCGCCGGCCACCGCCTTGATCAGCACCGGCCAGCCGATCGCCGCGGCCTCCGCCGCCAACCGATCGGCGCTCTGGTCCTCGCCGAGATAGCCGGGCGTCACCGGCACGCCGGCTTCCGCCATGAGCCGCTTGGCGGCGTCCTTCAGGCCCATGGCGCGGATCGCCGCCGGCGGCGGCCCGACCCACACCAGGCCCGCGGCCGCCACGGCCTCGGCGAAGTCGGCGTTCTCGGAGAGGAAGCCATAGCCCGGGTGGATCGCCTCGGCGCCGGTGTCCCGCGCCGCGGCCAGGATCTTCCCGGCCACCAGGTAGCTCTCCCCCGCCGGCGCGGGGCCGATCAGCACCACCTCATCCGCCTCGCGTGCGTGCGGCGCGTCGACATCGGCCTGCGAACAGACGGCGATGGTGCGCACGCCCAGGCGCCGCGCGGTGCGGATGATGCGCCGGGCGATCTCGCCGCGATTGGCGATCAGGAGAGAGGCGATCATGGGCCGACCTCATAGAGGCCGATGAGCAGCAGTCCAACGAGGATCACGGTGAATCCGATCAGCGAGCCGACGAAGAGCAGCAGCATCCGGACGAGGGTGCCGATCACCCCCAGTCCATAGGCGCCCTTCAGGTGGAAGAAGAGATGCACGGGCGAGGCGAGCATCAGCCAGGCGAACCCCGACCAGAGCTGTTCGAGCGCCAGAACGGTCGCCAGGAGCAGTCCCTGGAACGACAGCGAGTGCATCGAGAAGATCAGGTGGTCGAACATGTAGACGCCGCGCCGGAACACGAACAGCAGGCCCAGCAGGACCGCGCTGATCGGCAGGGCGAGAATGGAAAGCCGCTGCGCCCAGGTGGTCAGCTGGCTCTGGAAGGCGTCCGGGTGGGCCAGGGCATAGTTGGCCTTCTGCTCCATCCACTTGTTCAGCCGCTGCGAGCCCGCCGGACTGGCGCTGAAGGCAAGGTCGCTGTGCACGGTGAACGGCTTGCCGTCCGGGCGCTGGAGATGGAGATTCAGCGGCGGCCCGAGGCCCGCGGTGAAGAACACCAGCACCACCACGATCAGGAAGGTGCGAAACGGCGGGGCCTGCGGCGCGCGATGGCCGTCGAGATACTGCCGCGTCAGCCGCGCCGGCCGCAGCAGCAGATCCGGCAGGGTTCGCCACAGCCGGCCGTCGAGCTCGAACAGCCCCTCGATCGCCTCCCCCGCCAGGCGCGCCAGCGAGCGGTGATAGTCCTCCGCCGCCTGGCCGCAGGCGTGGCACCACGGCCCCTGCAGCGCGGTCGCGCAGTTCGGGCAGGGCGAGCCCACCGGCAGGGCGTGCTTCGGCCGCCGCCGCAGGAAGGCGATCGCCCCGTCCGCCGCGCCCGCCTCGACCTCGCTCGCCATCCGCCCCCGCTCCGCCCGGCGCCGGGTTCAGCCGCCGGCCCAGGTCGGCTTGCGGCGCTCGAGAAAGGCGCGCACGCCCTCCTGGCCCTCTGCGCCCACCCGCTTGACGGCGATCCGCCGGGCGGTCTCCTCCAGCAGGGCGTGGTCGATGTGGCGGCCGACGATGTGCTCCACCAGCCGCTTGGACTCCGCCACCGCCTGCGGCGCGCAGGCGGTCATCTCGTCGGCGATCCGCTCCATGGCCGCCTGCAGGCCCTCATGGCCGTCGACCACCTCGTCCACCAGGCCGATCTCGCGGGCGAAGGGCGCATCGAACACCCGGCCGGTGGCGAACAGGCTGCGCGACTTGCGCGGGCCGATGGCGGCGACGACGTACGGGCTGATGGTCGCGGCGATCAGGCCGAGCTTGACCTCCGAGAAGGCGAACCGGGCGTCGTTCATGGCGATGGCCAGATCGCAGGCGGCGACCAGGCCCGCGCCGCCGCCGAATGCGGAGCCCTCGACCAGGGCCACCGTCAGGGCCGGCAGGTCGTAGAGCCGCTTCAGCATCTCGGCCATCTTCATGGCGTCGTCGCGGTTGTCGTGCTCGGTGCGCTCGGCCGCGTCGCGCATCCACTCCAGGTCCGCGCCGGCCGAGAAGCTGCCGCCGGCGCCGCGCAGGAACACCACCCGCACCCCGTCGGCGCCTTCCAGGGTCTCGAACACCTGGCTCAGAGCGGCGATCACCTCCTCGTTGAAGGCGTTCTTGCGCGCCGCGCGGTTGATGGTGACGGTGGCCACCCCGTCCGGCGAGGCGTCGAGCAGCACCAGGTCCGACTGAGCGTCGGTGTCCTTGCCTTCGACCAGGGGGTCGGCGATCGGGTTGGGCATCGGCAGTCCTTCCTTGGGGCTACATCCGGAACACGCCGAAGCGCGTCTTGGGGATCGGCGCGTTGAGCGAGGCCGATATGGCCAGGCCCAGAACGTCCCTGGTCTGGGCCGGATCAATGATCCCGTCGTCCCAGAGATTGGCGGTGGCGTGGTAGGGGCTGCCCTCGGCCTCGTAGCGCTCGCGGATCGGCGCCTTGAACGCCTCTTCCTCGGCGAGCGGCCAGGTCTCGCCGCGCGCCTCCATGCCGTCGCGACGGATGGTGGCCAGCACGCTGGCGGCCTGTTCGCCGCCCATCACGCTGATGCGGCTGTTGGGCCAGGTGAACAGGAACCGCGGGCTGAAGGCGCGGCCGCACATGCCGTAGTTGCCGGCGCCGAAGCTGCCGCCGATCAGCACCGTGAACTTGGGGACCTCGGCGCTGGCCACGGCGGTGACCAGCTTGGCCCCGTCCTTGGCGATGCCGCCGGCCTCGTACTTGCCGCCGACCATGAAGCCCGAGATGTTCTGCAGGAACACCAGCGGAATGCCGCGCTGGCAGGCCAGCTCGATGAAGTGCGCGCCCTTCAGCGCGCTCTCGGAGAACAGCACGCCGTTGTTGGCCAGGATCGCCACCGGATAGCCCCAGATGCGGGCGAAGCCGGTCACCAGGGTGGTCCCGTAGAGGGCCTTGAACTCGTCGAACTCGGAGCCGTCGACGATCCGCGCGATCACCTCGCGCACGTCATAGGGCGCGCGCACGTCGGTGGGGACGATGCCGTACAGCTCCTGCGGATCGAACGCCGGCGGCGGGGCCTCGTCGCTCACGTCCAGGTCGACGCGCTTGACCGTGTTCAGGTTGGCGACGATCGAGCGGACGATGCGCAGGGCGTCCTCGTCGTCGGCGGCCACGTGGTCGACCACGCCGGAGCGCCGGCCGTGGGTCTCCGCGCCACCCAGTTCCTCAGCCGAGATCACCTCGCCCGTCGCCGCCTTCACCAGCGGCGGGCCGCCCAGGAAGATGGTGCCCTGGCCGCGGACGATCACCGTCTCGTCGCTCATCGCCGGCACATAGGCCCCGCCCGCCGTGCAAGAGCCCATCACGCAGGCGATCTGGCTGATCCCGGCTGCGCTCATCCGCGCCTGGTTGAAGAAGATCCGCCCGAAGTGCTCGCGGTCGGGAAACACCTCGGCCTGGTGCGGCAGGTTCGCCCCGCCGGAGTCGACCAGATAGACGCACGGCAGCCGGTTCTGCAGGGCGATCTCCTGGGCCCGCAGGTGCTTCTTCACCGTCATCGGGAAATAGGCGCCGCCCTTCACCGTGGGATCGTTGCAGACGATCATCACCTCGCGCCCGGACACCCGGCCGATGCCGGTGATGATCCCTGCGCCCGGCGCCTCGCCGTCGTACAGGTCGAAGGCGGCCAGCTGCCCCACCTCCAGGAACGGCGAGCCCAGGTCCAGCAGCCGCTCGACCCGCTCGCGCGGCAGCAGCTTGCCGCGGGCCACGTGGCGCTCGCGCGACGGCGCCGGCCCGCCCAGGGCCGCCTGGGCCACCCGCCCGCGCAGTTCCTCGACCAGGGCGCGGTTGACGGCGGCGGTCCGGCGGAAGGCCTCGCCCTGGGTGTCGATGCTGGAGCTCAGTTGCGGCATGGCCGGACGAATAGCCTGTTCCCTCCGCGGTCGGAAGTCGGGGCATTTTGCACCCCCAGCCGCCGGCCCTCGCCCAGCCTTGCGCACCTTTGTGGCCCGGATAACCTGCACCGGTGGCGAGCCTCACCGACTCCCTGCCCGAAACCGCCCTCACCCGCCTCTTCGAGCAGAAGATCCGGTCCGGCGAGGCCGTGTGGTTCTCCGTGCCCGGGGGCAGCCCGCTGTTCTTGGCTGGGGAACCCGCCGACCAGCTGTACCTGCTGCGCACCGGCCGCCTGGGGGCGGTGCGGCGCGAGGAAGGCCACGAACCGCAGTTCCTCGGCGTGATCCGGCCGGGGGAGCCGGCCGGGGAGATGGCGCTGATCGCCGGCGCCGTGCACTCGGCCAACGTGCTGGCGCTGCGCGATTCGGAAATCCTCGCCCTGCCCCGGGGCGAGTTCTTCCACGCCGCCGAGACCGACCCCGAGGTGATGACCCAGCTGGCGCGGCTGATGATCCTGCGCGCCCGCCAGACGGTGCGCCGGGCGCCGATCGGCGAGCCTTCGGTGTTCGGCTTCATGGCCGCCGCGCCGGACGCCCGGGCCCGCGACTTGGCCGAGGCCGTGGCCGCCGCCATCGGCCGGCTGGACTATTCGGTCACCGTGGTCGGCGCCGAGGCGCAGCACGCCCCCACCGAATGGTTCTCCAACGTCGAGCACGCCCACGACTTCGTGCTGTACGCCGCCGAGTCGGACGAGGCCGGCTGGATGACCCTGGTGGGACGCCAGGTCGACCGGCTGTTCCGGCTGGGCCGCGGGGCCGCGTCGCCGCCCCCCGCGCCCGACCTGCACGCCGGCGAGCCGCTGCAGAAGCAGGGGCTGGTCGACCTCGTGCTGCTGCAGGAGCCGGACTGCGCCGCCCCGGCCGGCTCGGCGGCCTGGTGCGACCTGCTGCAGCCGGCGCGGCTGTTCCAGATCCGGCTGGGCCACGCGCCGGACACCGAGCGCCTGGCCCGGGTGATCACCGGCCAGTCGGTGGGCCTGGTGCTGTCGGGCGGCGGCGCGCGGGCCTACGCCCACGTGGGCGCGATCCAGGCCCTGCACGAGCGGCGCGTGCCGATCGACTTCGTCTGCGGCGTCTCCATGGGGGCCATCGTCGGCGCGGGACTGGCCATGGGCTGGGACGACGCCGAACTGGACGACCGCATCCGCCGGGCCTTCGTCGACACCAGCCCGCTGGACGACATCGCCTTCCCGCTGATCGCCATGACCCACGGCTGGAAGGTGCGCGACCGGCTGGCCGAGCATTTCGGCGAGCGGCGCATCGAGGACCTGTGGCTGCCGTTCTTCTGCCTGTCCTCCAACCTGACGACCGGAGCCTACCAGCTGCACCGGCGCGGGCCCCTGGCCGAGGCCCTTCGCGCCAGCATCGCCCTGCCCGGCATCCTGCCGCCCAGCCTGTTCAACCACGAGGTTCTGGTGGACGGCGCGGTGATGAAGAACTTCCCGGCCGACATCATGCGCACGGTGCAGCTGGGGCCGATCGTCGGCGTCGACGTCAGCCGTGGGCGCTCGATCGAGGCGGAGGACGTCACCACCCCGCCCTCGGTCTGGCGCTGGTTCCTGTCCGGCGACTGGCGGCGCGGGCCGCCGATCGTCTCGCTGCTGATGCGGGCGGCCACGGTGACCAGTGGCCGCGACCTCGCCGCCGCGCGCGAGGCCACCGACGTGCTGATCCTGCCCACCCTGGACAAGGTCGAGATCCGCAACTGGAAGGCCTACGACCCCGCCGTCGCCGCCGGCCGCGCCGCCACCTTCGCCGCGCTCGACCGGCTGACCACCCCGGTCCAGGACCTGCGCCGGCGGCCGAGCATGGAGGACATCGCCGGCCGTCCACAGGCGGCCCTGTCCTCATGAGGGTTCTGGGGGCGCCCTGGGGACAAGATCGCGCGTCGCGGGGGGCGGCTGGGGGCGCGCGCCCTCAGGGTCTCGTGGGGCCGGCGTTCTCCTGATAGATTCGAGTCATAGTGACTGCCAACGGATCAAGTTCCCGGCCGAAGCAGCTCAGGCTGAAGTTGAAGCGTCCCGCCTCCTTCGCCAGGGCCGACTTCGTCCGTTCGCCGACCAACGCCCAGGCCATCGACGCCCTGGACGCCTGGCCCGATTGGCCGGGGGCGACCCTTGTGCTGGTGGGCGCGGAGGGCGTCGGCAAGTCGCATCTGGCGGGCGAATGGGCCGGACGGGCCGGCGCCCTGCGCCTGGATCCGGCGCAGACGGACTTTTCGGCCGCCGGCAGCCGGCCGGTGCTGCTGGAGGACGCCGACCGCGGCCCGACCGACGAGACCCTGTTCCATCTGCTCAACATGGCCGGCGCCAGCGGCGGCGTGCTGCTCACCGCGCGCACCCTGCCGGGGCAGTGGCCCGCCGCCCTGCCCGACCTGCGCTCGCGGCTGAACGCGCTGTACGTGGCGGAGATCACCCCGCCGGACGACGTCGTGCTGGAGGGCGTGCTGCGGAAATTCTTCCGTGAGCGGAATATTCGCCCGGCGGAGGATGTCTATCCCTACCTGTTGCGGCGCATAGAACGCTCTGTGCCGGCGGCGCTGGATATCGTCAGCCGTCTGGATGAAGTGGCCGACGCCGAACATCGCGACATCACCCGGGCGCTCGCGCGACAGATTCTTGAAAGTGACGACGAAACCCTCAACCTGTTCGATTGATGTCTTGCCGCTGCCACACGCGGGCGCCACCCTTCGCGTTCAAATTCGATCCCAGGCGTCGCGCGCCGCGTGCGCGGCGCAAGCCAGGCTAGTCCATGACCGATACGACCGTGGCGCGCGCCGCCACAAGTTCCACGCCGTCGACGCCCGCCCTCCCCGCCACGCCGCGCGCCCCGCTGCTGGACGAGCCGGAGCGGTTCTTCAACCGCGAGATCTCCTGGCTGGCCTTCAACCACCGGGTGCTCGAGGAGGCGGAAAATCCGCGCCACCCGCTGCTGGAGCGGCTGCGCTTCCTGTCGATCTCGGCCAACAACCTCGACGAATTCTACATGGTCCGCGTCGCCGGCCTGCGCGCCCAGGTGCGCGAAGGGGTGCGTGTGGTCAGCCAGGACGGCCTGACGCCGCACCAGCAGCTGCGCAAGGTCAACGCCGAGGCCAACGACCTGATGGAGGACCAGCAGCGGATCTGGCGCAACCTGCGCGCCGAGCTGGACAAGGAAGGCCTGCGGCTGCTCGACGCCAAGGACGTCACGGCGGCCGACCGCCCCGCGGCCGAGGAGATCTTCCTCAACCACATCTTCCCGATCCTGACGCCGCTGGCGATCGACCCGGCCCACCCCTTCCCGTTCATCCCGAACCTGGGGTTCGCCCTGGCGCTGAAGCTGCGCCGCCTGTCCGACAACCGCCAGCTCTACGCCATGGTGCCGGTGCCCAGCCAGGTCTCGCGGTTCTGGGAGATTCCCGTGCACGGCCACGGCCGTCGCAAGGCCAACCGCAAGTTCGTGGCCCTGGAGAGCTTCCTGATCCTGTTCCTCGACAAGCTGTTTCCCGGCTGCAAGGTCGAGGGGCGCGGCCTGTTCCGGCTGATCCGCGACAGTGACATCGAGGTCGAGGAAGAGGCCGAGGACCTGGTGCGTGAGTTCGAGCAGCGGCTGAAGCTGCGCCGCCTGGGCTCGGTGGTCCGCGTGAAGGTGCAGACCTCCATGCCCGACGACCTGCGCGAGTTCATCCTCGAGGGCCTGGGGGCCGAGCCGCAGGACGTGGTGCGCCTGGACGGCAAGCTGGGCCTGGCGCAGCTGTCGGAGCTGATCCCCTCCGACCACCCCGACCTGAAGTTCCGCGCCTTCCAGCCCCGCTTCCCCGAGCGGATCCGCGACCACGGTGGCGACTGTTTCGCCGCGATCCGCGAGAAGGACATCCTGGTCCACCACCCGTTCGAGAGCTTCGACGTGGTGGTGCAGTTCCTTCGCCAGGCCGCCCGCGACCCGAACGTGCTGGCGATCAAGCAGACCCTCTATCGCACCTCCAAGGACAGCCCGATCGTCGCCGCCCTGATCGAGGCGGCCGACAACGGCAAGAATGTCGTGGCCCTGGTGGAGATCAAGGCGCGCTTCGACGAGGAGGCCAACCTGAAATGGGCGCGCGACCTTGAGCGGGCGGGCGTGCACGTGGTCTTCGGCTTCGTCGAGTACAAGACCCACGCCAAGCTGAGCCTGGTGGTGCGCCGCGAGGGCGATTCCCTGCGCACCTATTGCCACTACGGCACCGGCAACTACCATCCGGTCACCGCCAAGGTGTACACCGACCTCAGCCTGTTCACGACCGACCCGGCCATGGGCCGCGATTCAGGGCGGGTGTTCAACTACATCACCGGCTACGCCCAGCCCGAGCGGCTGGAGAAGCTGTCGGTTTCGCCGCTGATGATGAAGGGCGACCTGCTGCGGATGATCGCCGCGGAGGCCGACAACGCCCGCGAGGGCAAGCCGTCGGGCATCTGGGCCAAGCTGAACGCCCTGGTGGATCCGGAGATCATCGACGCCCTCTACGCCGCCAGCGGCGCCGGGGTGCCGATCGACCTGGTGGTGCGCGGCATCTGCTGCCTGCGCCCGGGCATCGCCGGCGTCTCGGAGACCATCCGGGTGAAGAGCATCGTCGGCCGCTTCCTGGAGCACGCCCGCATCGTCGCCTTCGCCAACGGCAAGGCCATGCCCTCCACCGAGGCGCGGGTGTTCATCTCCTCGGCCGACTGGATGCCGCGGAACCTCGACCGCCGGGTAGAGGTTCTGGTCCCGGTGGAGAACCCCACCGTCCACCAGCAGGTGCTTCAGCAGATCATGGTCGCGAACCTGAATGATGAAGCGCAGAGTTGGTTTCTCGACCCGGAAGGGGCATACCATCGGGCGTCCGGCTGGAACCGGAAGGGCGCCTTCTCGGCCCACGACTATTTCATGACCAACCCCAGCCTCTCAGGGCGGGGTCACAAGGTGAAGGACCTGCCGCGCGCGTTCGATCATGTGGGCGCAAGACGATAGATCCCGGATGAACGACGCCGCCGTCATCGACGTCGGCTCCAACTCCGTGCGCCTTGTGCTCTACCGGCTGGAAGGCCGGGCGGTGTGGACCGTCTTCAACGAAAAGGTGCTCGCCGGCCTGGGTCGCGACCTGGCCGTCACCGGCCGGCTGTCGCCCGAGGGGGTCGAGGCCGCCATCGCCGCCCTGACCCGGTTCAAGGCGCTGCTGGACGCCGGCCGGCCGGCGCAGATCTATGCCGCCGCCACCGCCGCGGTGCGTGACGCCAAGGACGGCGAGGCGTTCTGCCGGCGGGTCAAGGCGGAGACCGGGCTGACGCTCAGGGTGCTGTCGGGCAAGGAAGAGGCCAGGTTCGCAGCCTACGGCGTGGCCGCCGGCTGCCCGCGCGGCGGCGGCATCGTCGGCGACCTGGGCGGCGCCAGCCTGGAGCTGATCCGCCTGGAGGACGGTGAACCCGGCGACGGCCTGACCCTGCCGCTGGGCCCGTTCGCGATGATCGACCAGGGCCGGTTCGACCCTGATCGGGTCAAGGCGGTGGCGATGAAGGCGATCGCCCCGGTGACCGCGCGGCTCAAGGCCGACACCCTGAACGCGGTCGGCGGCGCCTGGCGCAGCCTCGCCATCCTGCACATGAGGATGACGGACTATCCTCTTGAAATCGTTCATCAATACGAGATGACCCGCCGCGAGGCGCTGGACGCCGCCCGGATCATCGCCCGCCAGTCGAAGTCCTCGCTCGACCGCATCGAGGGCATTTCCCGCCGCCGCCTGGAAACCCTGCCGCACGCCGCGGCGGTGATGGAGGCGGTGGTCGAGAGCCTGGACATCCAGCGGGTGGTGATGTCGGCCTACGGCCTGCGCGAGGGGCTGCTGTACGACGGCATGGCGCCGGCGCTGCGCGCCCAGAACCCGCTGATCGCCGGGTGCGCCGCCCTGGGGGCGCGGCAGGGGGTCAACGAGGACCTGGCCCCGGCGCTGGAGGCCTGGCTGGCCCCGGCCTTCGCCACCCTGGACCCGGTGTTCGGCCAGCGCGACCCGGTGCTGCTGGCCGCCGCCTGCCGGCTGGCGGACCTGGGAGCCAGGCTGCACCCCGATCACCGGGCCGACCTGCTGTTCGAACAGGTGCTGCGCGCGCCGATCGCCGGCATGGACCACGCCGAGCGCGTGTTCCTGGCCTGCGCCGCCTTCGGCCGGCACACGGCGGCGATGACCATTCCCGAGCCCGAGCTGGTGGCGCGGCTGCTCAGCCACGACCGCTATCGCCGCGCCCGCGCCCTCGGCAGCGCCATGCGGCTGGGCTGCGACCTGTCGGGCCGCAGCGCCGAACTGCTGGGCCACGCCCGCCTGGAGTTCAAGCCGAACACGGTGCTGGTGCAGGCCGAGGAGGACTGGGCGGGCATGCTGCTGGGCGAACAGACCGCCAAGCGCGCCGCCGCCCTGGCCACCCTTCTGGACCGCGAAGCCAAGCTGCGCCCGGTCAAGGGCGTCTTCGCCCGCAAGGTCGTGGCCGCGGAATAGTTCGCACGCTTCCTGCGCGCGCGGGCGAAGACAGGTTCAGGCCTTCTGCGCCCGGCGCACCGGCACCACCCGCACCCGCGCGCCGTCCAGCACCAGGGCCAGTTCGCCGCGCTTGAGCTTCAGGGCGTCCTCGCCGAACGCCTCGCGCCGCCAGCCGTGCAGGGCGGCGCTGTCGGCCTCGTCGTCGTTGGCGATCTTCTCGAGGTCCGAAACCGTGGCGATCAGCTTGGAGGCGACGCCGGCGTCCTCGGCCCGGGCCTTGAGCAGCACCTTCAGCAGCTCGACCACCGCGCCGGCGGCGGGCGAGGACGGCGCATGGTTGCGCTCGATCACCGGGGCGTAGGCCTCGGGGTCCTTCAGGGCCGCGCGGATCGCCTCCAGCAGCTCGGGCCCGAACTTCGAGCCGGAGAAGCCCTTGGGCACCGAGCGCAGCCGGTTCAGGCCGTCGGCGTCCGTGGGCGCCTGGGTGGCCAGCTCGTCGATCGCCTCGTCCTTGAGGATGCGGCCGCGCGGCTGGTCGCGGGTCTGGGCGGTGCGCTCGCGCCAGGCGGCGACGGCGCGGAACACCGACAGGTACTTGGCCGCGTGTCGGCGCGGCTTCAGCCGCTTCCAGGCGTTCTCCGGCTCGACGTCGTACAGCGCCGGGTCGGCCATGGCCTGCATCTCCTCGGTCACCCAGGCGATCCGGCCGGCCTTTTCCAGCCGCTGGCGCAGCATCGGATAGAGGGCCGCCAGGTGGGTGACGTCGGCCAGGGCGTAGGTCAGCTGGGCGTCGGTCAGCGGCCGCCGCGCCCAGTCGGTGAAGCGGCTCGACTTGTCGATCTCGATCTTCAGCATCTGCCGCACCAGGGCGTCGTAGGCGATCTGCTCACCGAAGCCCGCCGCCATGCCGGCGATCTGGGTGTCGAACAGCGGCCGCGGCATCGCCGACAGGTTGTTGAAGATCTCGACGTCCTGGCGGGCGGCGTGGAACACCTTCTCGATGCGCTCGTCGCGCAGAATTTCCAGGAACGGCTCCAGGTCGATGCCGTCCGCCAGGGGGTCGATCACCGCCTCGGCGCTGGGGGCCGCGGCCTGGATCAGACACAGTTTGGGCCAGTATGTGGTCTCGCGCATGAACTCGGTGTCCACGGCGACGAAGGGCTGGCCTTTCAGTTTCTCGCAAAACGCCGCCAGTTCGGCGGTGGTCGTAATCGGCGTCATCGGCTAGCTATAGCGCCGCCAGCGGTCGAGTCTGCAAGCGCGAACCGTTGTCGCCACGTCATTTCCTTCACGCTTTTGTCCCGGAACACCCTACGACCATGACCGAACGCCGCAATGGCCTGACCTATGCTGAGGCCGGCGTCGACATCGATGCGGGCGCCGCCCTCGTCGAGAAGATCAAGCCGCTGGCCAAGGCGACCCGCCGGCCTGGGGCCGACGCCAGTCTGGGCGGCTTCGGCGCCCTGTTCGATTTGAAGGCCGCCGGCTACGACGATCCGCTGCTGGTGACCACCACCGACGGCGTCGGCACCAAGCTGAAGATCGCCATCGAGACGGGCCTGGCCGACACCGTGGGCATCGACCTGGTGGCCATGTGCGTCAACGACCTGCTGGCGCAGGGCGCCGAGCCGCTGATGTTCCTGGACTATTACGCCACCGGCAAGCTGGACGTGGAGATCGCCGCGCGCGTGGTGGCGGGGATCGCCGAAGGCTGCCGCCAGGCCGGCGCGGCCCTGGTGGGCGGCGAGACCGCCGAGATGCCCGGGATGTATGGCGAGGGCGACTACGACCTGGCCGGCTTCTCGGTCGGGGCGGTGAACCGTGGCGCGGTGCTGCCGGCGCTGGACGCCCAGCGGCCCGGCGACCTGCTGATCGGCCTCGGCTCGTCCGGCCCGCATTCCAACGGCTATTCCCTGGTGCGTCGGATCGTCGCCCAGTCGGGCCTGGCCTGGGACGCCCCCTGCCCGTTCGCCGAGGGCCAGACCCTGGCCCAGGCGCTGATGGCCCCCACCCGCATCTATGTGCAGAGCGTCCTGCCCCTGGCCAAGGGCGGCCTGATCAAGGCCGCGGCGCACATCACCGGCGGCGGGCTGATCGAAAATCCGCCGCGGGTGATCGCCGAAGGCCTGGTCGCGGCGTTCGACTGGGCCAGCTGGTCGCTGCCGCCGGTGTTCGCCTGGCTGCAGGCCGAAGGCGGCGTCGCCGACGCCGAGATGCGGCGCACCTTCAACTGCGGCGTCGGCCTGGTGCTGGTGGTGGCCAAGGACAAGGCCGAGCCGGTGCTGGCCGCCCTGTTGAACGCCGGCGAGGACGCCTTCATCTGCGGCCAGCTCGAAGCCGCCGCCTGAAACGAAAAACGCCGCCGGACCTGAGGGACCGGCGGCGCTTCTCAAACGATCGACGCGGCTGAAATCAGCCCGGGATGTCGGCCTCGGTGAAGAACTGGGCGATCTCGATCGCTGCGTTCTCCAGGCTGTCGGAGCCGTGCACCGAGTTCTCGCCCACGGACAGGGCGTAGAGCTTGCGGATGGTGCCCTCGGCGGCGTTCTCGGGGTTGGTGGCGCCCATCACCTCGCGGTAGCGGGCGACGGCGTTGTCGCCTTCCAGCACCTGCACCACCACCGGCTCGGAGGTCATGAATTCCACCAGCTCGCCGTAGAACGGGCGCTCCTTGTGGACTTCGTAGAACTTTTCGGCCTGGGCCTTGGACATCTGGATGCGGCGTTGCGCGACGATGCGCAGTCCGGCGTCTTCGATCACCGCGTTGACCTTGCCGGTCAGGTTCCGCTTGGTGGCATCCGGCTTGATGATCGAGAAAGTGCGTTCGGTCATGGTCTTTGAAAAGGCCCGCTGAAGGTTTGGATTTTGTTGGGTGGGCGCTTATAACGACGCCCGTCGCGTCCGCCAAGGCGGTGCGCGCGAAAGGACCCGTCGTGACCAGCATCAGGACCGAGAGACAGGACTGACCCCGCATCCCGCCGCGCGGCGGACGACGCCCTGATTCTGTTTGCTCTCTCCTAAACGGTCCTTTCCATCATGCTTCGCATCAACGACCTCGTTTTCGACGCCTGGGGGCGCCGGTTCTTCGACCACGCCAGCGTCAGCCTGCCGCCCGGGGCCAAGGTGGGGCTGGTCGGGCGCAACGGCGCCGGCAAGTCCACCCTGTTCAAGATCATCCTCGGCGAACTCACGCCGGGCGACGGCGACATCTCAATGCCCCGCGACGCCCGCATCGGCGCGGTGGCGCAGGAGCATCCCGCCACGCCGGTCTCGCTGCTGGACACCGTGCTGGAGGCCGACGAGCGCCGCGCCCGGCTGATGGCCGAGCTGGAGACCGCAGAGCCCGAGCACCTGGGCGAGATCTACCACCAGCTGGCCGCCATCGACGCCGACCGCGCGCCCGCCAGGGCGGCCGAGATCCTCGCCGGCCTCGGCTTCTCCAACGAGGACCTGGCCCGGCCGATGGCCGAGTTCTCGGGCGGCTGGCGCATGCGCGTGGCCATGGCCGCGGCCCTGTTCGCCGAGCCCGACCTGCTGCTGCTGGACGAGCCGACCAACTACCTGGACCTGGAAGGCGCCCTGTGGCTCGAGGCGCGGCTGAAGAAATATCCGCACACCGCCCTGATCATCAGCCACGACCGAGAACTGTTGGACCACTCGGTGGACGCCATCCTGCACCTCACGGAGGGCAAGCTGGAGTTCTACACCGGCAACTTCACCGAGTTCGAGCGCCTGCGCGGCGAGAAGCAGCGGCTGCAGGAAGCCACCCGGGTGAAGATCGAGGCCAAGCGGGCGCACATGCAGTCGTTCGTGGACCGCTTCCGCGCCAAGGCCTCCAAGGCCCGCCAGGCGCAGTCGCGGATGAAGGCCATCGCCAAGCTGCAGGACATCGCTCCCTCGATCGAGGAGCACGTGGCGCCGTTCCTGCTGCCCTCGCCGGAAAAGCCCCTGCCGCCCCCGCTGATCCGGCTGGAGGGCGCGGCGGTCGGCTATGGCGGGCCGCCGATCCTGAAGGGCATGAACCTGCGGCTGGACCTGGACGACCGCATCGGCCTGCTGGGCGTCAACGGCGCCGGCAAGTCGACCTTCGCCCGCATGCTGGCCGACGACCTGAAGCTCAGCGCCGGCCACATCCAGCGCGACCGGCGCATGAAGGTGGCCTGGTTCCACCAGCACCAGATCGAGGCGATGGATCCGGACGACACCCCGCTGATGATCATCCGCCGGGCGCTCCCCGAGGCCAGCGAGGCCCAGAGACGCTCCAAGCTGGCGCAGTTCGGCCTGGGCTTCGAAAAGGTCGAGACGCGGGTCGAGAGCCTGTCCGGCGGCGAGCGCGCGCGCCTGCTGCTGAACATGATCGCCATGGATCGGCCGCACCTGCTGATCCTCGACGAGCCCACCAACCACCTGGATATCGACAGCCGCCGGGCGCTGACCGAGGCGCTGAACGACTACGAGGGGGCGGTGATCCTGATCACCCACGACCGCTCGCTGATGGAGCTGGCGGCGGACCGGCTGTGGCTGGTCAGCGATGGCCACGTGAAACCGTTCGACGGCGACATGGACGACTACGCCAAGTTCGTGCTCGACCGCGCCCGCCGGGCGGCCCGCGTCGCCTCGCAGACCGCCGCCAAGGTCGCGCCGGAGGCCGAGTCCCCTCCGCCGCCGGCGCCGCCAAGGCCACGGCCGGCGCTGGCCCCGCTGAAGCGCAAGCTGGAGGCGGCCGAGCAGGTGCTGGCGCGCGAGACCGCCGCCCTGGCCGAGATCGACCAGGCCCTCGCCGATCCGGCGCTGTACGTGAAGACCCCGGCCAAGGTCGCCGAGCTGAACGTCAGGCGCGAGCGCCTGGCCGCCCGCGTCGCCACCGCCGAATCGGCCTGGATCGCCCTGGCAGAAGAGGTGGAGGCCGCGGAGGGGTAGCGGAGTCTAGGTTCTCAACCCCGCGAACGGCCGAGCGCCAATCCCCCCACCAGCTCATCCCGGCGAAGGCCGGGACCCAGGCAAAAGCCCGCGGATCACTGGATTGGAGCCCGTGTTTGGCTCGAGAAGCATCCTGCCGGAGGCGAATCTTGCCTGGGTCCCGGCCTTCGCCGGGATCAACAGTTGTGGGGGAACCGTTGGGTGGAGCCCGTGTGGGCTAGCATTCACCGGCGCCTAGCCACGAAACCCCCACCGCAGCCCTAGCGCGGCAGCACCAGGGTCGGATCGACCGGCTTGGCCTTGTCCGCCGGGTTGGGGGCGTAGCGCACCTCGAAGTGCAGCTGCGGCTCGGTGACCCCGCCCGAAATGCCGACCTGGCCGATCTCCTGGCCCTGGGTGACCGTCTGGCGCATCTGCACGCTCAGCCGGTCCAGGTGGGCGTAGGCCGTGACCCAGCCGTCGGCGTGCTTGACCAGCACCAGGTTGCCGAAGCCCGGCACCTGGTCGCCGGCGTAGACCACGTCGCCGTCCGCGGCGGCGCGCACCACCGTGCCCTGCGCCGCCTTGATGTCGAGGCCGTCGTTGCGCCGGCCGACGCCGGTTGGGCCGAAGCGGCCCAGCAGGTCGCCGCGCACCGGCCAGATGAACCGGCCGCGGGCGGCCTTGCTGATTTCGGCGTCGCTCAGGGTCGGCGAGGTGTCCGGGATCTGCGGCCGTCCGGGCGGCATCGCCCGCGGCGGCAGATTGGTGGCCACCTGACCGCCGCTGGCCGGCAGATTGGTCTCGCCGCCGGGGGTGTAGGTGTGCCCGCCGTAGGGGTTCTGCGAGGGCGGCGTGTAGGCCTGCGGCGGCGGGGTGTAGGTCTGGCGGCGCGGCGGCGGCGCCTCGGCGTACTCGCTGGGGCCGGCCACGCGGATCGGGCCGCGGTCGTGGGCGGTGGCCGGGAGGGCGATCTTCTGGCCGGGCTCGAGGCTGCGGCGCGAGACGTGGTTCAGCTCGGTAAGCTCGGCCACCTCGACCTCGAAGCGCTTGGCGATCAGGTTCAGGGTGTCGCCGGCCTCGACCACATAGGCCTTGGACACCGGGATCTTGATGATCTGCCCCGGCTTGACCGCATAGGGCGGGCGCAGCCGGTTGGCCTCGACGATGGCCTTGCGGGTGGTGGAGAACTCGCGCGCCAGGGCGTCCACGTGGTCGCCCTTGGACACCTCGTACTCCATGAAGACACCGCTCGAGGCGACGACCTTGCCGTTGACCGCGTACTTCGGCGCTTCCGGCGCGCGGCGCTCCGGACGCGCGGCGACGGTCTGCGGCGGCGGCGTGTAGGCGCGCGCCGGCGCCGCCGCGGGCTGGGTGGCCGGAACCGGCGGCGGGGCCGGCGCGGTGGCAGCGGGCGCGGCCATATGCTCGGGCGCGGCGGGATGCTCCAGGACCCCAGCCCGTTCGCCGCCAAGGGCGGGGTGCTCGGCGGCCCCGGGAGTCAGGCTGGAGGTCGGCGGCGAACTGGACGACGGCGCGCTCGTCGCCGCGCCCTGGTCGGCGGCCGGCAGCGGCGCCAGCGCCGAACTCTGCACCGACCCGGCGGGCGGCGCGCGGGTGACCGGCGCCGTGTCGTTCTGCGCCACCTGGTAGCCGGCGTCGCGGACGCTGCCGCGCGCCTCGGCGCTGGCCAGCCGGCCGGACGCCGGCGCGCTTTGCGCCGCCAGGCCCCCGCCGGTATCGCGCACGGGGTACGAGGGCGTGGCGCAGGCGCTCAGGCCCGTCACGCAGACGGCGGCCATCGCCGACTGGAACAAGAATCGGTGCATCGCCGCTCCCTTTTTCGCGCGGAAATGAGTCGTGGCGGGGTGGTAAAGCATTGGTTAATCCGATCCGGGCGCGCACTCCACTAAGCTGTGAAGTCGCCCCTCAAGGTTCGCGCGCCACGCCGTCCAACAGCGGCACGAAACGCACTTCGCACAGAACGTCCTTGGAAAAGCCCCCTTTGCCGTCCCCGGCGTAGCGGCAGAGCTGCTGGACAGGCCCCTTGCCGATCGGCGCCACGAGGACGCCCGACGGCTTGAGCTGGGTCAGCAGGGCTGTAGGCTCGGCCGGCGCCGCCGCCGTGACCATAATGCGGTCGAAAGGCGCCTGCTCGGGCCAGCCGAGGCCGCCGTCGCCGAACTTGGTGATGATGTTGGTCAGCTGCAGGGTCTTGAACCGCGCCTCGGCCTCCCGCATCAGCGTGCGATAGCGCTCGACGGTGTAGACCAGCCGCGACAGGCGGGCCAGCACCGCGGTCTGGTAGCCCGAGCCGGTGCCGATCTCCAGCACCCGCGCCCGGGGCTCCAGGGTCAGCGCCTGGGTCATCAGGCCGACGATGTACGGCTGGCTGATGGTCTGGCCGCAGGCGATCGGCAGGGCCGAGTCCTCGAACGACCGCTCCTTGAACAGGTCCGGCGTGAACAGGTCCCGCGGGGTCTTCTCGATCGCCGCCAGGACCCCCGGGTCGGTGACCCCCTGGGCCTGCAGCGCCAGCAGCAGCCGGCGCATCGGCGCCCCGCCGTCGTGGGGCTCGGTCACGGGCTTCGCGGGAGGCTTGGCCGGCGGCTTCATGGCGCGGCGTGCAGCTTGGGCGGCGCGCCGCCGATCACGGATTTCAGGTCGTGC
This sequence comes from Caulobacter sp. KR2-114, assembly GCF_049446115.1. NCBI lineage: Bacteria > Pseudomonadati > Pseudomonadota > Alphaproteobacteria > Caulobacterales > Caulobacteraceae > Caulobacter > Caulobacter sp. KR2-114. The sequence continues at coordinate 128,662 of NZ_JBMSEC010000002.1, read as the reverse complement.
ACCGTCTGCATGTGCGTCAGGTCGATGTGCAGCGGCGTGACCGAGATGCGACCCTCGTACGCCGCGCGCAGGTCGGTGCCCTCCGGCGGCCGCGAGGGCTCGTTGCGGAAGCCCAGCCAGTAGTAGTCGCGCCCGCGCAGGTCGGTGCGCTTCTCGGCATAGCGCGTGCGCACGTCGCGGAAGCCCTGGCGGGTGACCTCCACCTGGCTGACCTCTTCCGGAGGGCGGGCCGGGAAATTCACGTTCAGCACCACGTCGTCGGGCCATCCGGCCTTGACCAGCTGCTGGATCAGGCCGGGCCCGTAGGCCTCCGCCGTCTCGAACAGGGCGCGCTCGGAATCGTGGAACACCCGCACCATCTGCGACAGGGCGATCGAGGGCACCCCCAGGGCCATGCCCTCGATGGCGCCGGCCACCGTGCCGGACAGGCTGACATCCTCGGCGGCGTTGAGGCCGCGGTTCACGCCCGACAGCACCAGATCGGGCCTCGGCCCCGGGATCAGGTACTGGATCGCCAGCATCACGCAGTCGGTGGGCGTGCCGACCACGGCGAAACGGCGCTCGTCGACGATGCGGACCCGCAGCGGCTCCGACAAGGTCAGGGCGCGGCCGACGCCGGACTGCTCGCTCTCGGGCGCCGAGATCCAGACGTCGTCGGACAGGGCGCGGGCGATGCGCTCGAGGCACGCCAGCCCCTCGGCGTGGATGCCGTCATCGTTGGTGACGAGGATCCTCACCCTTCACCGCCGACGTGGGTCATCCCCCGCATGTACGGATGCAGGGCCTGCGGGATGGCGATGCGGCCCTTCTCGTCCTGATAGTTCTCCATCACCGCCACCAGGGTGCGGCCGACGGCGAGGCCCGAACCGTTCAGGGTATGCACGAACCGTGTGCCCTTCTCGCCGGCCTTCTTGCAGCGGGCGTCCATGCGCCGGGCCTGGAAGTCGCCGCAGTTGGAGATCGAACTGATCTCGCGATAGGTGGCCTGCGAGGGCAGCCAGACCTCCAGGTCGAAGGTGCGGCGCGCCGAGAAGCCCATGTCGCCCGTGCACAGGGCCATGGTGCGGAACGGCAGCTCCAGGCGCTTCAGGATCGACTCCGCCGACTGCACCATGCGCTCGTGCTCGGCGTCGCTGTCGTCGGGCGTGGTGATCGCCACCAGTTCGACCTTCCAGAACTGGTGCTGGCGGATCATGCCGCGGGTGTCCTTGCCCGACGCGCCGGCCTCCGAGCGGAAGCACGGGGTCAGGGCGGTGAGCCGCAGCGGCAGCTCTTCCTCCGGGGTGATCTGCTCGCGCACCAGGTTGGTCAGCGAGACCTCGGCGGTGGGGATCAGCCAGCGGCCGTCGGTGGTGTGGAACAGATCCTCGGCGAACTTCGGCAGCTGGCCCGTGCCGTACACCGCCTCGTCGCGCACCAGCAGCGGCGGCGAGATCTCGGTGTAGCCGTGCTCCTGGGTCTGCACGTCCAGCATGAACTGGCCGAGCGCCCGCTCCAGCCTAGCGAGCTGGCTCTTCAGCACCGTGAAGCGCGCGCCGCTCATCCGCGCGGCGGCCTCGAAGTCGGCCATGCCCATGCCGACGCCCAGGTCCACGTGGTCCTGCACCCGCTCAAGCGCGTAAGGCTCGCCGTAGCGGCGGACCTCGACGTTGTCGTGTTCGTCGGCGCCGTCGGGAACCCCGTCCGCCGGCAGGTTCGGCAAGGCCGACAGCAGGTCGCGCAGCTGCGGCGCCACGCGCGCCTCGACCTCGGACTGCGCCGCCATCTCGCCCTTCAGCGCCTCGACCTCGGCCATCAGGCGCGAGGCCTCGGCCTCGTCCTTCTTGGCCTTGGCCATGCCGATCAGCTTGGAGGCGTCGTTGCGACGGCTCTGCGCCGCCTGCAGCGCGGTCTGGGCCGCGCGCAGCTCGCCGTCCAGCGCCAGGATCGCCGGCGTCTGGGCGGACAGCCCCCGCCGAGCCCACGCCGTGTCGTAAGCCTCGGGGTTGTCGCGGATGGCCCGGATGTCGTGCATGTCTCGAATGTGGCGCCGATTTAAGGAACCCCTCCCCTTAAGGCGCGTCGGCAGGGGCGCCAAGCGCCGGGGCGGGTCGGGCGGCGGTCAGGGCGACGGAACGATGGCGTTCGCCCGGTCCTCGCGCTTGCGGCGCAGGTCGATCAACGCCACGCACCAGATGGAGATTTCGTAGAGCAGGCAGATCGGCAGGGCGAGGCTGATCATGCTGATCGGGTCCGGCGGGGTGACCACGGCCGCCACCACGAACACGCCGACGATGGCGTAGCGACGACCCTGGGACAGCATCTTGGCGTCCACCAGACCGGCCAGGCCCAGCAGCGTCACCACCACGGGCAGCTGGAAGCACAGCCCGAACGCCAGCATCAGCGTCTCCACCAGCCCCATGTAGTCCTCGATCTTGGGCAGCAGCTGCACCGAGATCTGGCCGGCGCCGCCGAAGATCTGCTGCTTGAGCGAGAACCACAGCACGAACGGCAGCATCACGTAGTAGACCAGCGCCGCGCCCATCACGAACAGCACCGGCGAGGCGATCAGGAACGGCAGGAAGGCCGCCCGCTCGCGCCGGTACAGGCCGGGCGCCACGAACCGGTACAGCTGCCACGCCAGCACCGGGAAGGTGATGCCGATCGCGCCGAAGAAGGCCAGGCGCACCTTGGCGAAGAAGAATTCCAGCGGTCCGGTGGTGACGAACTTGGAGGCCTCGGTTGAGACCGTGCCCTTGCCGATCAGCGCCAGCAGCAGCTTCAGCCCGTCTTCCTTGCCGCCGCTGGCCTTCTGCGTCGCCACCAGGCTCTGGGCGACGGCGTAGGGGTGAAGCAGGAAGGTGGCGATCTGCTGCGAGAAGACGAAACAGCCCAGGAAGCCGAGCATCAGGGCCGCCGAACAGATGATCAGCCGCTTGCGCAGCTCGATCAGGTGATCGAGCAACGGCGCGCGAGAGCCCTCGATCTCGGATTCGTCGTCCAGGTGGCTCAAGCGGGGCGGTCCGGATGGTGGTCGTCGGCGGGCGGGTTTTCCTTCGCCGGCGCGTCCGCGGCAAGCGGGCGCATCACCGGTTCCGCCTCCCCGCCGGCTTCCGGCTCCTCGGGATGCTGATAGCCGCCCATCGGATGCAGCTGGGCGCCGCTGGTCGAAAGGCCCGCCTGGATATCATCGATCGTCTGGCTGACGTCGGCATGCACGTCGCCAAGGCCGATGGCGTTGGCCGCCACGGCGCTGGGCCGCAGGTTGCGCAACGCCTCGACCTCCTTGCGCAACTCGTCGAGCTCCGACTGGCGGGCCATCTCGTCGAAGCTGGCGCGGAATTCGGCCGCCATGCCGCGCATGCGGGCCAGGAACTGGCCCACCTTGCGCATCACCACCGGCAGGTCCTTGGGCCCGATGATGATCAGGGCCAGGACGGCGACGATCGCGAAGTCGAAGAACCGGCCTTCTGGGAACATTCGGGTCCCGGATCCAATGCAGGTCAGGCGGCGGGCGCCGGCGGCCCGTCCGGGTGGTTTTCAGATCGCCGCAGCGGCGCCGCCCTAGCGGACGATCGGGTCCTTCTCCGGCTGCACCGGCGGCAGGGGCTTGGCCGGCTCGGCGGCGGCAGGCTTGTCCTCGCCCTTCAGGCCGTCCTGGAAGGCGCGGATGCCCTTGGCGGCGTCGCCCATCAGGCCCGACAGCTTGCCGCGGCCGCCGAACAACAGCAGCACCACGACCGCAACGATCAACCAGTGCACGGGGCCGAATGAGCCCATCGATATCTCTCCAAACCAGTCGCCGCCGAAGATACGCCCGCGGCGACGACGTCCGTCGCTTGAGGGCTATATAGGCCGCCTCGGGCCCAAGCGCCAAGGAAGGGTTGTCACAGACCGCGATCTTCCGGGGCGGCGCCCGCCGGATCGGCGTCGTCCTCCAGGAAGTCCTGATGGAATTGCGGCGCCTCGCCGTCGTCCAGCGGATCCTCGTCCGGCGCTGCCGCGGCCGGGTCCGGCACGGTGAAGTCGGCCGGCAGGTCGAGGCTCAGCAGCCCTGCCGCCTTCATCTCCGCGGCGCCCGGAAGGTCGACCAGGCTGGAAAGCCCGAAATGTTCCAGGAAGGCGTCGGTGGTGCCAAAGGTCACCGGCCGGCCAGGGGTGCGGCGGCGCCCGCGCATGCGCACCAGGCCCAGCTCCAGCAGCACGTCCAGGGTGCCGCGGCTGGCCTGGACGCCACGCACCGATTCGATCTCCGCCCGGGTGACCGGCTGGTGGTAGGCGATGATCGCCAGGGTCTCCTGGGCGGCGCGCGACAGCTTGCGGGGCTCCTCGCGCTCCTTGGTCATCAGGAACGCCAGATCCGCGGCGGTCTGGAAGCGCCAGGCGCCGGCGACCCGCGCCAGCTCGACGCCGCGCCCGGCATAGCGCGCGGCCAGCGCTTGCAGCCCCGCGGCCACGTCCGCGCCGTCCGGCAGCCGGCCCGCAAGGTCCTGCTCGGTCAGCGGCTCGGCGGCGGCGAACAGCAGCGCCTCCAGCATGCGTTCGGTCTCGGCGGCGTCCATGCTCACGCCTGCGGCCTGCGCTTGCGCAGATAGATTTCGGCGAAGTGTTCCAGTTGCCGCGCCTCCAGGTCGCCTTCCTTCACCAGCTCCAGCGTGGCCGACAGGGTGGAGGCGACATAGGAGGCCCGCGACGGCCCCTCGGTTCCGCGCCCGAAGGCGCCGCGCATCGGCGCCACGCCGGTCAGCGGGGTCCAGCGGTCGAGTTCGGGCAGCAGGCCGCGCAGGCGCTCGCGGGCGTCGTCCAGCGGGTAGGCCTGCGGTGGGCGCGGCTGGTAGTGCCGCGACTGTTCCTTGCGGCGCTGGTCGATGTAGGCGCCCATCAGGGCATAGAGATCGCCCTCGAAGCGGCTCGACGAGACGATGCGCACCTGATCCGGATCGCCCCGGGTGAACACGTCGCGCTTCAGGATCGGCCCGTTCTGCAAGGTCTCGGCCGCGCGGCGCATGGCGTCCAGCTTGGCCAGCCGGAAGGCCAGGTGGGCGGCCACCTCCTCCGCCGGCGGCTCCTCGGCCTGCGGCCGCTCGGGCTTGGGCAGCAGCAGGCGCGACTTCAGGAACGCCAGCCAGGCGGCCATCACCAGATAGTCCGCGGCCAGGGAAAAGCGGCGCTTGCGGGCCTCGCGCACGAAGGCCAGGTACTGGTCGGTCAGCTTGGTCACCGACAGCTTCAGCAGGTCGACCTTCTGGCTGCGGGCCAGGGCCAGCAGCACGTGCAGCGGGCCTTCGTAGCCGTCGATGTCGACGATCAGCGCCTCGCCGTCCTCGGCGGCCGTGTTGGCGGCCTCGAAATCGAGGTTCGGCTGGAAGGCGTCGCTCATGCGGGCCAGATCCCGGCCAGCGCCGCCTCGAGCTCCGCCCGGCCGGCGGCGGCGTCGAAAGGCTCGGCCACCTTCGGCAGGCGCGCGAGAGCGGCGCAGGCGCGTTCCGCCCCCCTGCCCTCCAGCGTCCGGGCCCCGGCGGCCACCGCGGCCATCTCGTCCATCCGCCCGTTGCAGTGCAGGACCAGGTCGCAGCCGGCGGCCATCGACCGCTCGGCGCGCTCGGTCAGGGTCCCGCTCAGCGCCTCCATCGACAGGTCGTCGCTCATCAGCAGGCCGTCGAAGCCGATGCTCCCGCGGATCACCTCGGCGATCGCCTTGCGCGAGGTGGTGGCCGGCGCATCCGGGTCGACGGCGCGGTAGACCACGTGCGCGGTCATCGCCAGGGGCATGTCCGACAGGGCCCGGAAAGGGGCGAAGTCCACGGCCTGCAGCGTCGCCAGATCGGCGTCGACCACCGGCAGGCTGAGGTGGCTGTCGGCGCCGGCCCGGCCGTGCCCTGGAATGTGCTTGATCACCGGCAGCACCCCGCCGGCGATCAGACCCTCGGACGCGGCCCGGCCCAGGCTGGAGACGATCTGCACCGTGGCCCCGTAGGCCCGGTCGCCGATCACGTCGTGGGCGCCCGGCTGGGGCACGTCCAGCACGGGGACGCAGTCGACGTTGATGCCCAGCGCGGCCAGATCGTGCGCCATCAGCCGCGCGCCAAGCCAGGTGATCGCCCGCCGGCGCGCCCCGCCCCCGGCCACCCGGCCATAGGCGCCGCCGTTGGGATAGCGCGGCCAGTGCGGCGGCCCCAGCCGCTGCACCCGCCCGCCCTCCTGGTCGATCAGCACCGGCGCATCGGCGCGGCCGACCATGGCGCGCAGGTCGGCGACCAGGGCGCGGACCTGGTCGGGATCCTCGACGTTGCGCCTGAACAGGATGAAGCCCCAGGGCTGCGCATCGCGGAAGAACGCGGCCTCCTCGGCGGTCAGCCGCGGCCCGGAGCAGCCATAGATGCTGGCCTGGGTCACCGGACGAAGCAGGTTTTGCCGGCCGCCTTGAGCTTGTCGCACAGGGCGTTGGCCTCGTCCTTGGAGGCAAAGCCGGTGATGGCGGTGCGGTAGAGGGTGGCGCCGTCCTTGGTCACCGGCTCGACGTGCTTGCCCTTGCCGGCCATGGCCCCGGGGGCGATCCGCGCGGCGTCGTTCCAGCCCTTTTCGGCCAGGGCCTGGGACGAGAAGGCCCCGATCTGCACGAAGGCCGCGCCGGAAGGCGTCGGCTTGGCCGCGGCGACCACGGCGTGCGGGCGCGCCGGCGGCACGGGCGCGTCGCGCACGGACTTCTGATCGAGGATCGCGGCGATCGACTTGGGCGGCGTCGCCGGCTTTGCCGGGCTGGCCGCCGGCGCGACCGGCTCGGGCTTCGCCTGGGCCACGGGCGGCGGCGGGGGCGGCGGCGGCAGGGCCTGGCTGCCGACCGGCGTCGTCGGATGCGCGGCGACCTGGGGCGCAGGGCGCGGGCCGGGCTGTTCCGGCGGCGGGGCGAAGGTCGGGGCGGCGGTCGTGGCCCCGGGCGTATTGTCCTTGTAGACCGACAGCCCCTGGGCCGGGTCCTGCACCTTGGCCTCCGGCGGCGGCGCGGACTTCACGTCGCGCACCGGCGCGCCCACGGGCTGCGGCGCATCGTTGGCTCCGCGAACGCCGCCGCGATAGACGAAGAACGCCGCGCCGGCCGCCGCCACCAGGATCACCACGCTGACGATCAGGGTCACCGGCGCAGGCCCGGCGCCGCGCACCGGGCGGCGTGGATCGAAGGCCAGGGGCGGCTCGGAAGGCGGCGTATAGGGCCCGCGGTCGTGATCGGACATCGAAGGGATCAAAGCTCCAGAACAGCCTGAACGGACGATGGCGAGGGGTCCGAATCAGCGCCGCTCCAGTTTACCCCCAGACGTCCTAACTCCAGACGTCGAGCTGGAAGAGCCGCCGGTGCTCCTCGATCGCGAACCGGTCGGTCATGCCGGCGATGTAGTCGCACACCACCCTGGCGCGGCCCGCCTGCTCCAGGTTCTGGAGGCGGGCGAACCATTCCGACGGCAGAACATCCGGTTCGGCGATGAACAAGGTGAACATGTCGGCCAGAATACGGCGCGCCTGGCTACGTGTCCGATTGACACGCCAGTGCCGATACATGCGCTCGTAGAGGAAGGCGCGCAGCCGCGAGAGCTGTTCGATCATCTCGTGCGAGAAGACGACCAGGGCGCCGTCCAGCATGCGCACGCCCTCAGGCGAATCCACGCCGCTGGACGCGACCCGCTTGCCGGTCTCGGTCAGCACGTCGTCGACCATGGCCCCGATCATCCGCCGCACCGCCTCCAGCCGGATCAGCCGGTCGTCCAGGCTGGGGTAGTCCTGTCGCACCTGGGCCAGGATCGGGCCGATCAGCGGGATGTCCAGCAGCTCCCACAGGCCGAATACGCCCGCTTCCACGCCATCGTCGACGTCGTGATTGTTGTAGGCGATGTCGTCGGCCAGGGCCGCCACCTGCGCCTCGGCGGACGCCCAGGTGCCGAGCCGCAGGGGATAGTCGGCGTCGTAGTCGGACACCGCCTGCCACGAGGGGCGCACCAGCTTGTCGGTCACCGGACCGTTGTGCTTGATTACCCCCTCCAGGGTCTCCCAGGTCAGGTTGAGGCCGACGAAGTCCGGGTAGCGGCGCTCCAGCTCGGTCACCACGCGGAAGGTCTGCACGTTGTGGTCGAAGCCGCCCCAGGGCGTCATCTGCCGCTCCAACTCGTCCTCGCCGGCGTGGCCGAACGGCGGGTGGCCCAGGTCGTGCGCCAGGGCGATGGTCTCGGCGAGGTCGGCGTCGAGCCTCAGGGCCGTGGCCAGAGACCGGGCGATCTGCGCCACCTCCAGCGAGTGGGTCAGCCGGGTGCGATAGTGGTCGCCCTCGTGCGCCACGAACACCTGGGTCTTTTCCTTCAGGCGGCGGAAGGCGGAGGTGTGGATGATGCGGTCGCGGTCGCGGGCGAAGGGCGTGCGGGTGAGGCTCTCCGGCCCGCCGAAACGGCGCCCCAGCGAGCTCTTCGGATCCTCGGCATAGGGCGCCCGGCGACGGTCGTCGGCGCTCATGTCTGAAGGGTCCTTGCGCGGCGGCGGAGCATCCTGGCCTCTTTGCGAATGGCGAAGTCGCCCTCATATAGGGGCAGAAGGTATCGCCCGGCCATGACCACACTCGAAATCGCCCCCCGCACCAAGACGCCCGCCGTCACCCTGTCGGCGGCCGCCGCAGCGCGCCTGAAGGCGATCGCCGCGGCCGAGGGCCGGCCGCTGATGCTGCGCGTGGCGGTGGAAGGCGGCGGCTGCTCCGGCTTTCAATACGTGTTCGACCTGGTCGAGACCGCCGAGGACGACGACCTCAAGGTGGAACGCGACGGCGCCGCAGCCCTGGTCGACCTGGTTTCTCTCGACCTGCTGCGCGGGTCGGAGATCGACTTCGCCGACGAACTGGCCGCGGCCGAGTTCCGCGTGCGCAACCCGAACGCCCGCTCAAGCTGCGGGTGCGGTGTCAGTTTCTCGATCTAACAGCCCTATTTTACAGCGGATTCCAGGGTTGCGGTGAGATCGCATCTCACGCCGCCCGGCGCGAACACCAGCGCGGCCTTGCCACCCAGTTCCGCCGCCAGACTGCGCTCGATCAGCCGCGAGCCGAAGCCACGGCGGTCCGGCGCATGCACCGGCGGCCCGCCTTCCTCGCGCCAGCTGAGGCTCAGTTCATGGCCGCCGCGGTCCAGCCCCCAGCGGATCGCCACGCGTCCCTGAGGCCGGGAGAGCGCGCCATACTTGGTGGCGTTGGTGGCCAGCTCGTGCAGCGCCATGGCCATGGCCACGGCCTTGTTCGGCTGCAGGCGCACGCGCGGCCCCTTCAGCGTGAAGCGCCCGTTCTCCAGCCGGTCGTGCACCGACACCATCCGCTCGATCACCTCGTCGAGGTTGGCCCCCTCCCAGTTCTGCTGGTTCAGCAGGTCGTGCGCCCCGCCCAGCGCCATCAGGCGCGAGGTGAAGATATCGAACGCCTCGGGACTCGCCACCGAGCGCAGCGACTGCATGGCGATCGACTGCACCGTCGCCAGGGTGTTCTTCACCCGGTGGTTCAGCTCGTGGATCAGCAGGCGCTGGTGGGCCTGGGCGCGCTCGCGCTCGGCGATCTCCTGGCGCAGGGCCTCCTCCACCGCCTTGTGCTCGGTGACGTCGACGGTGATGCCGATCACCCGCCGTGGCCCGCCGCCCGGGTCCTTCTCGGCGACATACCCGCTGGATTCCAGCCAGCGCACCTCGCGATCGCCGCCGGACACGCGGAATTCGAACCGCCCCTCGCCGTTCAGGGCGATCTCGGCCATGCCGTCGCCCACCGCCGCCAGGTCGCGCGGGTCGACCATCCGCCGCCAGTCGCGGATCACCGCCTCGTCGTTCCAGCTGGCCGGCAGGCCGACGAGTTCGCGCGCCGCGGCGGGATCGATCCAGCGCAGGTTCCGGCCCGCCCGCCACTCCCAGGTGGCCGCCTTGGCCGCCTTGTGCGCCAGGCGCAGGCTGGCGTTGGTCGAGCGCAGGTGGCGCTCGGTCCGCTCGCGCCCGGTGACGTCGCGCAGCAGGAAGGCCGTGCGCCCATCCAGCGGCAGGGCGCGGATCTCGAACCACTCATCGTCGGACAGCGGCCGGGCGGCGACGAACTCGACCACCTCGCGGCCGGCCATGGCGCTGCGCAGCTGCAGCTCCAGGGTCGCGTCGCGCAACGCCGGCTGCAGATCCCACAGCGTGGCCGCCGACCAGGATTCGCCCTCGAAGCCCAGCGCCTTGGCGGCGGCGTCGTTGCAGAAGCTCACCCGCCAGTCACGCTCGCAGACCAGCAGGCCCTCCAGGTTTGCCGTGATGAAGGCCGCGCCCAGGGCGGTGGCGAATGCATCCGGATCGCTCGCGGGCGGGGGATTCGCCGGCTGAGGCATACTTAAGGTCCCTCCGCCCCCCGGCGGCGCCCCGACGTGCAGGCGCGAGCGCCGGGGTTCCCCAAGAGACCCCGAACCAAGACCCGTTCCCGAGGCTGATCGTCTCACGACAAGCCCTTACGGCAAAGGACGATCATTCGTCGCAGGGTAAACGTGGCCGCAACCCTGATCCGTCGCCGGATCCCTCGCCGAGACGCCGGGGCGGATGACAGAGCGGCGCCGGGCCGGCATAACCGGGCCATGCGCATCGCCACCTGGAACGTGAACTCGGTCAACGCCCGCCTGCCCACGGTGCTGCGCTGGTTCGAGATGGAACAGCCCGACGTCGCCTGTCTGCAGGAGATCAAGTGCGTCGACGAGAAGTTCCCCGCCGCCGAGTTCGAGCGGCTCGGCTACAACATCGCCGTCCATGGCCAGAAGACCTACAACGGCGTGGCCCTGCTCTCGAAAACCCCGCTGGAGGACGTCCGCAAGGGCCTGCCCGGTGAGGATTCCGACGACCACGCCCGCTACATCGAGGCGCTGGTGTCGGGCCCAAGGCCCGTGCGGGTGGCGGCGATCTACCTGCCCAACGGCAATCCGGTGGCCAGCGAGAAGTTTCCCTACAAGCTGCGTTGGATGGACCGGCTGAAGGCCCGCGCCCGGGAGCTGATGGCCTACGAGGAGCCCCTGGTGCTGGCTGGCGACTACAACGTGATCCCCGAACCGGAAGACGCCGACAACCCCGCCTCCTGGGCCGGCGACGCCCTGTTCCAGCCGGAGACCCGGCGCGCGTTCAGGGCGCTGAAGAACCTGGGCCTGACCGACGCCTACATGCAGGCCGACGGCGCGCCGGGCGGCTACACCTTCTGGGACTACCAGGCCGGCGCCTGGCAGCGGAACCACGGCATCCGCATCGACCACCTGCTGCTTTCGCCTCAGGCCGCCGACCGGCTGCGCAGCGTGTTCATCCACCGTGACGTGCGCGACTGGGAAAAGCCCTCGGACCACGTGCCGGTGGTGGCCGACCTCGACCTCGAGGCGGGCTGAATCGTCGACGCGCATCAAGCGCACTGACCCGACGGCGGACTCCGGCTAGCATCGCCGGATGCTCGAGATGCTGCGTCTCGCCCTGTTGCTTGTCCTGGCCGGATCGGCGCTGACCGCGCTGGCCGCGCTGTTCGCCTGGTACGCCGAGGAACACCGCCGGCTGGGCCGCGCCTTCCGCAAGGTGCTGGGCGGTCCGCCGGACACCGAACTGATCGCCCACGGCCAGGGTCGCGGCGTGGCCTTCAGCCTGGCGCGCAACGTGATCGCGGTGGCCTGGGACAACGGCGCGTGGTGCCTAGTCTACCGCCTTGAGGAGCTGGTCGGGGCGGAATTGGCGATCGATGGCCAGGTCGCGGCCCGGGCGTTCCGCGGCGAGGCGCGCCGGCCGCTGGACCAGCGGCCGCGCGACGCCGGATCGGTGGCGCTGCGGCTGGTGTTCGACGACGCCCAGCACCCGGACTTCGACCTGCCCCTGTGGCCGCCGCCGCCCAACCATCGCCGCGCGCCACAGACGGCCGGGGCCGTGATTCAGGACGCCAATCGCTGGCTGGCCCGCGTGGAAGCCGTGCTGCGCCGCCAGGCGCCCGCGACGCCGCGCCCCGCACCGATCCCGGCCGCCGTCGCACCCCCGCCCGCGCCGCCGCCGGAACCCCCGCCCCCCTCCGCCCTCGATATCCCGCCCTGGGAGGACGATCCCGACGAGGCCTTGGAAGACGAGGCTCTCGACGACGAAGGTCTCGAGGACGGGGGCGGTCAGGGGCGGCTCCTCTAGCCTCAGGCCCGCCAGCCGATCCTGGCCACGCCTTGACACCGGCAGTTCACGGCGCGACTATTATTTACAATGTAAGGGAAATTCACATGGCCCTGCTGGTCGCCGCCGCCCTCGCCTTCGTCCTGCTGCACCTGCTGGTCTCTGGCACCCGCCTGAGGGACGCGCTGACCGGAACCATCGGGTCCGGACCGTACATGGGGCTGTTTTCCCTGGCCTCGGTCGGCCTGATCGTCTGGCTGAGCATGAGCTACGGACCGGCCAGGGCCGACGCCCTCAACACGGTCTGGTGGGGCGCCACGCCGGCGACGAAGTGGATCCAGCTGGGGCTGATGCTGGTCGCCTTCCTGCTGGTGGTCCCCGGGCTGACCACGCCCAACCCGACCAGCGTGCGCCAGGAAGGCGCGCTGGAGAAGCCGGACGTGATCAAGGGCATGCTGCGCATCACCCGCCATCCGTTCCTGTGGGGCGTGGCCGTCTGGGCGGCGGGACACCTGCTGGTCAACGGCGACCTCGCCAGCCTGGTGCTGTTCGGGGCGATGCTGGCCCTGGCGGTGTTTGGCACCGTCAGCATCGACGCCAAGCGCAAGCGCGCCCTGGGCGCGACCTGGGACAACTTCGCCGCCCAGACCTCGAACGTGCCGTTCGCGGCCATCGCCGCCGGGCGCCAGAGCCTGAAGGTCGGCGAGATCGGCTGGTGGCGCCTGGCCCTGGCCGTGGCCCTGTGGGCGGGGACGATCTTCGCCCATCAGCTGATGTTCGGGGTCAGCCCCCTGCCCTAGCCCAGCCGCCTGGAGCGCCGCCTGGCCCCCCTAGTCCCCGAAGGCGAAGGCCATCGCCGCCCGGGCGTGGATCTCGGTGGTCTCGAACACCGGCAGGCTGACGTCGTCCGGCGCGACCAGCAGGCCGATCTCGGTGCAGCCGAAGATCACGCCATCCGCGCCCTCGGCGGCCGCGCGCTCGGTCATGGCGACCACCACGGCGCGGGAGGCCGCCTCGAACCGGCCCTGGATCAGCTCGTCGTAGATGATGGCGTGCAGCGCCGTCCGCTCGTCGGCCGAGGGGATCGACGCCTCGACTCCCAGCTCGGCCAGGCGGCCGCGATAGAAGTCGCCCTCCATGGTGAACCGCGTGGCCAGCAGCAGCGGCCGGCGAACGCCGGCGGCCCTCAGCGCCCGGGCCGTGGCGTCGGCGACGTGGACCACCGGCACGCCGACCGCTCCGGACACCTGCGGGGCCAGCTTGTGCATGGTGTTGGCGCCGATCAGGATCGCCTCGGCGCCCGCCGCCTCCAGCTCGCGCGCCGCCGTCGCCAGCAGCCGCCCCAGGGCGTCCCAGTCCCCGGCCGCCTGGGCCGCGGCGATGGGGCCGAAGTCGTCTGACCAGATCACCAGCCGCGCCGAGTGCTGGCCCCCCAGGCGCTCGCGCGCCAGCCGATTGAGCCACTGGTAGTAGAGGGTCGTGCTCTCCCAGCTCATGCCCCCCAGCAGGCCGAGCTTGCGCAGGTGGCGCGGCGCGGCGCCGCTCATGCCGGGATCACGCTGTCGATCAGGCGGAACACAGCGCCGATGTCCCCGGCGATCGACTCCACCCGCTTGCGGTCCACCAGGGTCGAGAACATGCCGCCGATCTCGAACCGGTCGGGGGCTTCGAAAGCGATCAGCAGGCTGCCGTCGGTGAAGGCGCAGCGGATGTGGTTGCCGTTGAACGCCTGTTCCAGGTCGACCAGCTGCTGCATGAACGCCGGCGTGAGGATCGCCCGCGCCTCCACCTGGTCGTCGCCGAACACCTCGAACAGCTTCTCGAAGTGCGGGTCCTCCAGTCCCACCTTGGACAGGTGCGGCGGGCATTCGAACCGATTCAGCCAGCCGGAGTCGCGCAGCACGACGGTGGTCCCCAGGAACTTGCGCGGAAAGTCGATCTGGATCAGCTGGCCGGAAAACACCGTGCGCTGTTCCTTGCCCGAGCCGCAGGTCAGGCGCGCCTCGCACAGTGCGAAGCCGCAGCCGGAGCGGACGCCGGCGAAATGGTCCTCGAAGCTGCTGTCGTCCGGCTTCTCGACCAGGCGCAGCGCTTTGAAGGCGTCGAACATCGGCGCGGTTCCGGCCGGGTCGTAGGTCAGGCCCAGGGGCGCGCAGAGGGCGTCGATCACGTCGCGCTTGGTCTTGGCGGCGACGCCCCGCAGCGGCAGGTAGGCGAGCACCGCGGCGATGGCCAGGGTGGCCACCGCCAGCCGGATGTCCGGCATGAAGCTGGCGCCGTGGCTCAGCTGGAAGGTCAGGCCGGATTCCATCACCAGCACGGCGATCCCGGCGCCGATGATGGCGCGGAAGGTCTGCATGGCGCCCTTGCGCTCGACCTCGCGCTTTTCCAGCTCCCCCTTGATGCCGGTTTCGTAGAGACGCTCGAAGGGCGCGCCGGAGAGGGGGTTTTCGGTCAGGGCGGCGGACTCGCTGGGCATGGCCAAGCCTAGCCTGACAAGCGGGCGCAGCCTAGCGCACGCGCCGCCGCCGGCCCTCGGCTGCCCGGTCCTGCGGCGCCGCCCCGGCGCGGCGACCGTTGATCGGCCAAAGCCGGTTGCCCGAGCCGGCGGGCGTCACTAGAGAGGCGCGCTCGACAAAGGAATCTCCCCATGCGCCTCGAAGCCCTCTCCATCGGCGTCAATCCGCCGGAAGACGTCAACGTGGTGATCGAGGTGCCGATCGGCGGCGAGCCGATCAAGTACGAGATGGACAAGGCGTCCGGCGCCCTGGTCGTCGACCGGTTCCTGTATACGGCGATGCGCTATCCGGGGAACTACGGCTTCATCCCGCACACCCTGTCGGGCGACGGCGATCCCTGCGACGTGATCGTCGCCAACACCCGCGCCATCGCCCCGGGCGCGGTGATGAGCTGCCGCATCGTCGGCGTACTGGTGATGGAGGACGAGGCCGGCGGCGACGAGAAGCTGATCGCCGTGCCCAGCTCCAAGCTGACCAAGCGCTACGACAGCGTGAAGAACTACACCGACCTGCCGGAGATCACCCGCGAGCAGATCGAGCACTTCTTCAGCCACTACAAGGACCTGGAGCCGGGCAAGTGGGTGAAGATCGTCCGCTGGGGCGACGCCGGCGAGGCGCGGAACATGGTGCTGGAGGGCATCGAGCGGGCCAAGGCCGCCAAGTCGGCCTGACAAGCTCCGAGCCGCGATCGCGGCCCTGCTGACACGAAGCTGGCGCAACGGTGATCTAGGCTGTCCCCTCAAAGCGGGAGACGCCCAATGATCACCCTGTTCCACAGCCCCAGAACCCGATCGTCGCGGTTCATCTTCCTGCTGGAAGAGCTCGGCGCGCCCTATGAGATCCACTACGTCGGCATCCAGCGCGGCGACGGCACGGGCGGACCCGATGCGGCCAACCCGCATCCGCACGGCAAGGTGCCGGCGATCCGGGACGGCGACGAGACGGTGTTCGAGTCCTCGGCCGTCGCCCTCTACCTGACCGACAAATTTCCCAACAACGGCCTGGGGCCTCAGGTCGGCGAGGCAGGCCGCGGCGCCTACCTCACCTGGCTGGCCTATTATTGCGGCGTGCTGGAGCCCGGCTGGATGATGCAGTTCGCCAACGTCGAGCTGCCGCGCCCGATGGCCGGCTGGCCGCCGGTGGCGGAGTCGATGGCGCACATCACCCAGGCGCTGGAAGCCGGCCCCTACCTGCTCGGCGACCGGTTCTCCGCGGCCGACATCCTGGTGGGAACCACCTTCGCCCTGTTCATGGGCGGCCCGATGCTGCCCGAGACGCCGCTCCTGCGCGGCTACGTGGACCGCGTGACCGGCCGCCCGGCGTACGCCCGGGCGGCGGCGAAGGAGGAGCCGGCGGCCGTCGTCGTCTGACCGACCGGCGAGGGCGAACCCCCTCACCTTCCCACGTCCCTTGCTCGCGCAAGGCCCGCGGGCCCCTTCCTCTCCCTCCGGGAGAGGAGTCTCAAGAGCTCGCGATGATCAGCAAGACACCTCTCCCGCAGGGAGAGGGAGGGGCCCGGGGTCGGCGCGGCAGCGGCGAGCCTGGGAGGGTGAGGGGCTCAGGCGCCTCGCCGCAATTGCCTCAGACCGCCTGCTCCACCGCCGCGATGATGGACGGATCCAGCGGGTCCGTGCGGGGGCCGAAGGCGGCGAGGGCCTCGCCGTGGGGGCCGATCAGGATCTTGTGGAAGTTCCACACCGGCACCGCGGCCTCGCCCAGCTGGTCCTGCGCCCAGGCGTAGAACGGATGGCGGCTGTCGTCCTTGACGTCGACCTTGGAGGTCATCGGGAAGTCGACGTGGAAGCGCACGTCGCAGAATTCCTTGATCTCGGCCTCGGTCCCCGGCTCCTGGCCGGCGAACTGGTTGCAGGGCACGCCCAGCACCACCAGCCCCTTGTCCTTGTAGTCGGTGTAGAGCTTCTCAAGGCCGTCGTACTGCGGGGTCAGGCCGCACTTGGAGGCCGTGTTCACCACCAGCACCGCCTTGCCCTTGAAGGTGGACAGCGGCAGCGGCGAGCCGTCGATCGCGGTGAAGTCGAAGGCGTAGGCGTCGGACATGGGCGGCTCCCGGGTCAGGTCGGTTGCGAATGGCTATCGACCCACAGCCTGTTCCACCGCGAGCGCCAGGTCCAGGGCTTTTGCGCCATCCAGGGCGTTGGCGAGGGGCGACGGCGCCTCACCCCGGACGGCGGCCACGAAGGCCGCCAGGCTCTCGCCCAGCGGATCGGCCCGCGGGTCGCGGAAGGCCGGGGTCAGCGGATGGCCGGTGGTGTTGCTGAACGTCCTGGCCACGAAGTCGACGCTGATCTCGCCCGACGGATAGACCAGGGTCATGCGCCGCTCGCGCTCGGCGGCGATGCGCGAGGCGCGCAGCACGGCGATGAAGCCATCGTCGAAATTCACCTCGGCCTCGGCCTCGTCCAGCCGATCATGGACCGGCGAGCGCCCGTCGGCCTCGACCGCCAGCGGCTCGGCGTCGGTGACCGCCAGCGCCAGGTCCAGGTCGTGGATCATCAGGTCGAGCACCACCGAGACGTCGAGGTTGCGCGGCGAGGTGGGCCCCAGGCGCACGGCCTCCAGCCGCAGCGGCCGCTCGCGGATGCTAAACAGGCCCATGCCGCGGAACATCGCCCGCTCCAGGAAGCCGCAGGCGACCACGCGGCCGCGCCGCGCCGCCTCGCCGAGGATGGCGTCGGCGTCGGCCAGATCGGTGGCGATCGGCTTTTCCACATAGACGTGCCGTCCCGCTCTGAGCGCGGCCAGGGCGGCCCCGGCGTGGGCGCTGGCCGGCGAGGCGATGGAGACGGCGTCGCTGGCCTCCAGCAGGGCCTCCAGGCTGTCGAAGGCGGCGCCCCCGCGCCGCGTCGCCAGCGCCTCGGCGCGCTCCGGGTGCGGATCGAACACCCCGGCCAGGACGACGCCGGGCATGGCCGCGTACTTCGCGGCGTGATAGCCGCCGAACACCCCCGCGCCGACCACGCCCACGCGCAACACCTGGCTCATTCCGCCTCCATGGCCGCTTCCATGGCCGCCGCCCTGGCCGCCCCCGACCGCTGGCTCGCGCCTAGCATGGCGCGGGCGGCGGCGCCCACCGTCGCATCGCGAGCGCCGTTGACAATCCGCTGCGCCCCAGGCTGCACTCCGCGCCTCGCATCGCTGGGGAACGCACATGGACTGGACGTCAGGCTATCGCGCCGACATCGACTACACCTACGGCTACTATCGTGAGCTCGCGCCCGGCCTGATCGACTTCGCCCTGCTGATGAGCGGCTATGAGCCGCCGCAACGCTCGTCGTCGATGAACTATCTCGAACTCGGCTATGGCCAGGGCGTCAGCGCCAACATCCAGGCCGCCGCCGGAGTCGGCGACTTCTGGGGCGCGGACTTCAACCCGGTGCACGCCAACCACGCCCAGTCCCTGGCCCGGATCTCCGGCGCTCCGGCGCACTTCTCCGACGAGAGCTTCGCCGACATGCTGGCGCGGGACGACATGCCGCCGATGGACTACATCGTGCTGCACGGCATCTGGAGCTGGGTGTCGGACGAGAATCGCAAGGTCATCGTCGACACCATCCGCAAGCGGCTGAAGGTCGGCGGCGCGGTCTATTTCAGCTACAACACCCTGCCCGGCTGGACCACGGCGATGCCGCTGCGGCACATCATGTCGCTGCACTCCGAGGCCATGGGCTCGGACGCCCAGGGCATGGCCAGCCGCATCGACGGCGCCATCGCCTTCGGCAACAAGCTGTCCGACGTCAATGCGCGATACTTCCAGCACAATCCGCTGGCCAAGGGGCGCCTCGACGCCATCGCCGGTCAGAACCGCAACTACCTGGCGCACGAGTACTTCAACGAGACCTGGACGCCGATGTACTTCTCGGAGGTCAACGACTGGCTCTCCGAGGCCAAGCTGAGCTACGCGACGGCCTCCAGCCTGCTCGAGCAGCTCGATGGCTTCAACTTCACCACGCCGCAGCGCGACCTGATGAACACCCTGCCGGCCGGGGTGCTGCGCGAGACCGTGCGTGACTACATGCTGAACACCCAGTTCCGCCGCGATCTCTACACCCGCGGCGCGCGGCGCCTGACGCCCCTGGAGCGGGCCGAACGGCTCAACGACGTGCGTCTGGTGCTCTGTGCGCCGTCCTCGAGCTTCCCGTTCGAGGTCGACGCCAACATCGGCAAGGTCGGGCTGCGCCGCGACATCTACGAGGCGGTGATCGAGGCGCTTGAGGCCGACAAGGGCGCGCCCAAGCGGATCGGCGACCTGCTCGAACACCCCAAGCTCACCCCCATCGGCGGCGCCTCGGTGCTGGAGGCGCTGGCGGTGCTGGTCGGCGCGGGACACGCCCACCCCGCCCTCAGCGACGCCGACGCCGCAGCGGTGGCGCCCCGGTGCAAGAAGCTGAACGCCCACTTCATCGAGCGCGCGCGCATCGGCAACGACATCCAGGTGCTCGCCTCGCCGGTGATCGGCGCCGGGGT
Source organism: Caulobacter sp. KR2-114 (assembly GCF_049446115.1). Taxonomy (NCBI): domain Bacteria; kingdom Pseudomonadati; phylum Pseudomonadota; class Alphaproteobacteria; order Caulobacterales; family Caulobacteraceae; genus Caulobacter; species Caulobacter sp. KR2-114. Next base: position 109,532 of record NZ_JBMSEC010000002.1, on the reverse strand, counting down.
CAACATCGGCCGCTTCGAGCAGATGTTCCTCGGCGCCCGCGCCAAGGGCCTGAAGACGCCGACCGAGTGGGCCAAGGACGCCTGGGACCTTATGGCCAAGCAGAACCAGCTGATCGTCAAGAACAACGAGGTCCTGCGCACCGCCGAATCCAACCTCGAGGAGCTCGACGCCCAGGCCAAGGCCCTCGCCGAGGAGCGGCTGCCGCTGCTGCGGCGACTGAAGGTGGTAGACTAGGGCCTGGGCCGGCGGGAGGGCTTAAACCGCCCGCCGGCGCCAGAATTGATCGGCGGGCGCGTTGGCCCCGCGCGCGCCAGGGTCTAAAAGCCCGCGTCCGTCTGGTTGGGAGGCCCGTGTGGCCCGTCTGTTCAACGCCTATGTGATCGTCGACTGGAGCGCGGCCGCCAAGCCGACCACCGGGGCGGATTCCGTGTGGATCGGCGTGCTCAAGCGCGACGTGCGCTTCCGCTTCACCTACGAGGCGCACAACCCGCCGACCCGGGGCGAGGCCGAGAAGCTGATCGCCTCGATCCTCGACGACCGGGCCAAGCGGCACGAGCGCACGTTGCTGGGCCTCGACTTCCCGCTGGGCTTTCCGCGCGGCTTCTCGGCGGCCCTCAACCTGCCGGCCGGCGAGCCGTGGCTGGCGGTGTGGAACCAGCTGGACCGCATGGTCAAGGACAAGGCCGACAACACCAACAACCGCTTCGGCGTGGGCTCGGAGATCAACCGGCGCCTGACCGGCGGCCCGTTCCCGTTCTGGGGCTGCCCGCCGCGCGACACCCTGACCACCCTGCAGCCCAAGCGCAGTCGCGAGCACGGCCCGGACGACCTGCCGGAGTTCCGCCACACCGACCTGGCCGCCAAGGGCGCGGCGTCGATCTGGAAGCTGTATTACAACGGCTCGGTGGGTGGTCAGGCGATCCTCGGCATCCCGATGGTGCGCCGCCTGAAGCTGGCGCGCGGCGACGCCTTCAAGGTCTGGCCATTCGAGACCGGCTTCAAGCCGCTTTCCGAAGGCGATCTGGCGGGCGTCGACGTGGTGGCGGCCGAAGTCTATCCCTCGCTGATCAAGGGCGCGCCGCTGGCCGGCGAGATCAAGGACGCCACCCAGGTGCGCCTCACCGCCGAGCATTTCGCCAAGCTCGACGAGGCCGGCAAGCTGGGCGCCGTGTTCGGCCCCGACAAGGACGCCGCGCCCGACACCGTGGTCGATGCGCAACACGAGGAAGGCTGGATCCTGGGCGCCTGAGAAAGACGCTTGCGGAACGCCGTTCTTCATGAGAAACGCCGCGCCCTTTCCTGGCCTGACGGAGACCCCGTTCGAATGATTTGCGAGACGATGCAGCCCCCCGACAGCCGCAAGGCCTGTCCGCGCGCGCCGTCCGCCTCGAACGGTCCGCGCCTAGACCCCACGACCATCTGACGCCCCGGCCCGATGCGCCGCAGGGCGCATGGAGCCGATCATGACCGTCTGGTCCCAGGACCTGGCCGCTCTGCAAAGGAGCGCGCCCACCCCGTTGCTCACCCACCTCGCCGGCGAACACGCCGCGCGGATCGCCGGCCTGTGGTCGTCGCCACACACCGACTTCATCTCCGCGCCCGCCGACCGTCGGCACCTGACCTGCTTCGTCCTGTCCCAACCGGGCGAGCGCCTCGACCGGACCGGCGCGCGGGCGCTGCTGGAAGAGCCCATGCGCATCCTGATCCGAGAACTGGGCGAGGCGGCGCCCCCCGGCCTGGCGCGCGCCCTGGCCCGGCTGGGCGAAGTCGCCTGGACGGCGGAGGACTATCGCCATCTGGCCGTGGGCCTGCGCACGTTCGGCGTCTCCGCGCGCTTGCGCCATGCCGAGGCGATCACGCCGGCCAGCCTGGCGACGCTGCGGCTTCTGCCAGCCGAACTGCGGGACGCCGGCCTGGCCGGCCACACGCTCACGCCCGCGCAGGCGGCGACCCTGATCGAAGTGCACGCGGCGCTCGCGGCCCGCGACGGTCCCGAGGCGGCCCTGGCGCAAGCACGCCTCTGGAGCGCGGCGTCTTCCGTGCGCGACCTGCTGCAGCGGGCCACCAGCAGCCTGGATCCGCCAACAAAGGCGCCGCCCTTCCCGGGGTCCGCCGATCTTCGCCCCCTGGCGAGCGCGGCGGCCCTGGTGGAGGCCGCGAGCCGCTACAACAACTGCCTGGCCAGCTATCTGTACCAGGCCTCGACCGGCGACAGCGCCTTCTACGAGTGGACGGCCGAGCCGGGGGCGGTGGTGCAGATCGCCCGCGACCCGCTGTTCGGCTGGCGGCTGGAGCAGGCGCGCGGCCCGCGCAACCAGGCCGTCCCGCCGGCCGACCGCGACGCCATCGCCGCCGTGCTGCGCGGCTGGGGGGTGCATGTCGGCCGCAGCCACTGGGAATTGCGCAACGCGCTCGAGGAGGCGGACAACGACCGCTTCGAGCTTCAGGCGCTGGCGACCAGCATCGACGAGTTGTTCGGCGCCTGACCCGGCGCCGGCGACCGCCCTACCCCTCGCCGCGGCGGGCCAGCATCCAGAACCGGCCGAGCAGCAGGCCGGCGGCGACGAAGGTCGCCACCACGCTGGCCCAGACGATGCCCTGCAGGCCCATGTGCCGGGGGATCGACAGCCACCAGGCCAGTGGCAGCATGACCAGCAGATAGCTGGCCATGTGGGTGATCGTGGGGACCAGCACGTCGCCGCGGGCCCGCAGCGACTGGGCCACCACGACCTGCAGGGCGTCGGGAATGAGGAACACGCAGCTCAGCAGCAGGGCCGCAGTGGCCATGGCCACCGTGCTCGGCTCACTGGTGTAGACCTGGGCGATCTGGCGCGCGAAGGCCCAGACGATGACCGTGGCGACGGCGGCGAACACCGCCGTCACGCCGTAGCCGACCAGGGCCGCGCGATCGATGCCGGCCTCGTCGCGCGCGCCGTGGGCGCGCGCCACCAGCACCGCGGTGGCCGTCGCCAGGCCCAGCGGGATCATGAACACGATGGCGATGACGTTCAGCACCACCGCCCAGGCGGCCACCGCCAGGCCGCCGATCCAGCCGGCGACCACGTTCATGCCCGAGAAGGCCATGATCTCGAAGAAGCTGGACGACCCCGCGCCATAGCCGACGCGCCGCTGCTCACGTTCGCGCGCCCGGTCGCGCGGCGGCTTGTCGAACACGCCCAGCTCGCGGGCGTCCTTCATCCGCCAGATGTAGGCCAGGTTGCCCCCGGCGATGACGGTGCGCGCCGTGAAGGTGGCGATGCCGCCGCCCACCGCCCCCAGCGCGGGCAGGCCGAACGCGCCCGGCACCAGCACCAGGTCGACCGCCAGATTGACCAGGTTGGCGATCCACATGATCACCAGCGGCGGCACCGGCCGCTTGATCCCCTCCAGCCACGAGCTGGAGGCCACCGACAGCATGAACACCGGCATCGACAGGGCGAACACGATCAGCGGCCGGCTGGCCCCGGCGGCGAGGTCGCCGGCCAGGCCCAGACTTTGCAGCACCGTGGGGCCGCCGATGACCACCAGGGCCGTCGAGCCGAATCCGATCCACAGGGCGTAGCTCAGCCCCCGCCGCAGCGCCGCCCCCGCTTCACGCGGGCGCCCCTCGCCCAGCGCGCGTGAGCCCATCACCTGGACGCCGGACAGAAGGCCGATGGCCGAGCCCATCACCACGCTGGTCACCGCCCAGCCCAGGGCGTGGTAGCCCAGTTGCACCGCCGAATAGCGCCCCACCACCACCGCGTCGGTGAAGCCCATGATCATGATGCCCAGGCGCGCGGGCACCAGCGGCCCGGCGAGCTTCAGCAGCTCGACCAGGTCGTGACGGACAGGATGAGCCGCGCCTCCCGCGCGGGAGGTCGCGGCGAGGGCTTCGCCGGCCATGGGGCTTCATCTTTTCAAAGAGGCGCGGAAACTGACCGAGCCGGCGCCGAAGCGCAAGCGTGGCGGTCCGCTGATCCGGGGCTTATGTCATGACGTAACAAGGCCGTGGCAGCATGGCCACATGCGTCGTCACGGGGAGACGCCCATGCCCAGGACCATTGACCGCAGGGTCTGCGCGGAGCTCGACGGGCCGTTCGTGCTGTTCCTGATCGGCGCGCGGATCAACCGCTGGTGGAAGCCGTGGATCCTGTTTCCATTCATCACCACCATGCCGCGGATGCTGGCGGAACTGGGCGCGCGCCCGGAGCTCGGCCTGCTGCACGCCCGCGGCCACTTCGGCCCCGGCGGCCTGATGGTGGTGCAATACTGGCGCAGCTTCGAGGCGCTGGAGGCCTACGCCCGCGAGCGCAGCCTGACCCACCAGCCTGTCTGGGCCTGGTTCAACAAGCGGTTCGGCTCCAACGGCGACATCGGCATCTGGCACGAGACCTACCTGATCCAGCCGGGCGCCTACGAGAACATCTACAACAACATGCCGCCGCATGGCCTGGGCGCCGCCGGAACCCTGACCGACGCCGTCGGCCACCGCAACGAGGCGCGCCAGCGGATCAAGGCGGCGGCGAGAGGGTAAATCCCGCTCTTCGTCGTCGGGTTCTGGGTTTCTGGGGACACTATACCTATCCCCCTCCCACTGACCTGAAGTCACTGGTTCGCTGTGCGGGGGGATAGGTATCATGTCCCCAGAATGCCCAGAATGCAGGTTGCCGAAGATGGGGAAGCTGGCCGGCCCCTCAGGCTTCCAGCGCCTGCCAGGCGGCCATCACCAGGCCCAGGGCGCGCAGGTCGCCGGTGGTGGTCGGGGCCATGCGGGTCATGGCGTAGCCGAAGGTGGTGCGGGCATCCATGTCGATGATCGCCAGCGAGCCGCCGTAGCCGCCCCAGAACATCGAGTTGGGATTGGTCAGCGGCGCCATGGCGCCCGGCAGGCCGAAGCCCAGGCCGAACTTCGCCGGCTGGCCGAAGATCAGGTCTGTGCCCTCGATCTGCAGTTCCAGCGCCTTGCGGCACCCCGCCTCCGACATGAACCGCTTGCCCTTGGCGACGCCGCCGTTGGCCAGGATGGCGTGGATCTCGGCGATCGAACGGGCGTTGCCTTGGCCGCCGGCCGCGGGGATCTCGGCGCCCCGCCAGGCCCGCGTGCGGGTCTCGCTGACGTCGATGCCGGGATTGGACGACATGTTGCGCACCAGCTCCGACTGGTTGGGCGCGTCGCCGATCGCCGACCCCGGCGGCGGCGGGATCAGGTCGGCCACCCTGGCGTCCTCGCTGGCCGGCAGGCCGATCCAGAAGTCGGCGCCCAGCGGCTCGGCGATCTCCTGGCGGAACACCGTCCCCAGGCTGCGGCCGGTGATGCGCCGCACCACCTCGCCCACCAGATAGCCCTGGGTCAGCGCGTGGTAGCCGCTGGCCGTGCCGGGCTCCCAGAACGGCGCCTGGGCCGCCAGCAGCGAGGTCACCTTGTCCCAGTCGTAGAGGTCGGCGGTGGTGAGCGTCTCCTTCCAGCCCGACAGGCCGGCGGAATGGCTCATCAGGTGGCTGACCTTGACCCGGTCCTTGCCGTTGGCCGCGAACTCCGGCCAGTACGTCGCCACCGGGGCGTCGAAGTCGAGCTCGCCGCGGTCGGCCAGCAGCAGGGCGGTCAGCGCCGTCATCGTCTTGGTGGTGGAATAGACGTTGACGATGGTGTCCTTCTCCCAGGGCCGGGTGTGGGCGTCATCCGCCCAGCCGCCCCACAGGTCGATCACCGTCTCGCCCTCCAGCGTCGCGGCGAAGCTCGCGCCGGAGTCCGTCCCGTTCTCCAGATTGGCCTGGAAGGCCTCGCGCACCGCGCCGAACCGGTCCGTCGCGAACCCGCCCACCGAACCGTCGGCCATGGTCTTCTCCCCGTGTTTGGGGCGAGCCTAGCGGAAGGGCTGGCCCTGCGCCAAGTGCGACCGCCCCCTCACCCAACCCTCTCCCCCTCCGGGGGCGAGGGCTTCAAGCCAGAGGACGCGGCCAGGCATAGCCCTCGCCCCGCTTGCGGGGAGAGGGTTGGGTGAGGGGTCAGCGCCGGCGGGCCGTGTACAGGATGGTGATCATGTTGCGCACCACCCGGCCGTCGAACTGTTCGGCGGCGATGCGGCGCAGCTCGGCCAGCACATGGCGCTGCTCGTCCGGCGGGCGGGCGGTCATGTCGGAATAGGTGGCGTAGAGCGACACCACCTGGTCGGGATCGAGCACCAGCTCCCAGGCGCGCTTCTGCACGGCCAGGTCGACGAACTCCGGGCGCCGGCCGAAGGCGCTGCGGCGATCGTTGACGTTCAGGGCGAAGGGCACGCCCGACGGGCCGCCATGGCTGATGCTGCGCGGGCCGTCGTTCAGCAGCGCAAACGTGGCCTCATGAAAGGGATCGGCACGGTCCGGGTCGCCGAACACGTTCCAGACCATCGCCCACCAGCCGCCCGGGCGCAGCAGCGCCGCGACCCGGCCCAGGGCGCGCTGTTCGTCCAGCCAGTGGAAGGCGGTGGCGCAGACGCCGAGGTCGAAGTCGGCGCGGGGAAACGACGCGTCCTCGAACGGCTGCTCGATGACCTGCACCTCGAAGGCGCTGTTGCGCCGCAGATAGGCCGCCATCCGGGGATCCGGCTCGACGGCGACCAGCGGCCAGGCGCCGCGCAGGGTCAGCGGGCGGGTCGCGACCCCGGTCCCCGCCCCTACCTCGAACACCGCCGCGCCCGGCTTCAGCCCGCAGCGCTCGCACAGGGTGTCGAACACCCAGTCCGGATACGGCGGCCGGCTGCGGTCGTAGTTGGCCGGATCGTCGCCGAAGGCGCGCCGGCCGAAGGCGCGGTCGATGTCGGCCATCGTCGCCGGATCGCGCCCGCGCCCGCGGCTATTCCGCGGCCTGGTGGCTGAGGCCCGCCAGGCGCTCGGCCTTCAGCTTCTCGGCCACCAGGAAGGCCAGCTCCAGCGCCTGCTCGCCGTTCAGCCGCGGGTCGCAGTGGGTGTGGTAGCGGTCCGCCAGGTCGCCCTCGGTAAGGGCCCGCGCGCCGCCCAGGCACTCGGTGACGTTCTGGCCGGTCATCTCCAGGTGCACGCCGCCCGGATGCACGCCCTCGGCCTCGGCGATCTCGATGAAGCTCTTCACCTCGGCCAGGATGCGGTCGAACGGCCGGGTCTTGTAGCCGTTGTTGGCGGTCAGGGTGTTGCCGTGCATCGGGTCGATGGCCCACACCACATTGCGGCCTTCGTCGCGGGTGGTGCGCATCAGCATCGGCAGGCGGCCGGCGATCTTGTCGGAGCCGAAGCGGCCGTAGAGGGTCAGCCGGCCCGGTTCGTCCTCGGGGTTCAGGGCGTCGATCAGCCGGATCAGCTCGTCCGGCTCCAGGGTCGGGCCGACCTTCAGGCCGATCGGATTCTTGATGCCGCGCATGAACTCGACGTGGGCGTGGTCCAGCTGGCGGGTCCGCTCGCCGATCCACAGCAGGTGGGCAGAGGTGTCGTACCAGTCGCCCGAGGTGCTATCGACCCGGGTCATCGCCTCTTCGTAGCCCAGCAGCAGGGCTTCGTGGGCGGTGAAGAACTCCACCCGGTGCAGATCGGGCTGGCTCTCCGGCGTCACGCCGATGGCGGCCATGAAGCTCAGCGCCTCGCTGATCTTCTCCGACAGTTCGCGGTAGCGCTCGCCCTGCGGGCTGCCTTCGACGAACCCCAGGGTCCAGCGGTGGATGTTGTAGAGGTCGGCATAGCCGCCGCCGGCGAAGGCGCGCAGCAGGTTCAGGGTCGCCGACGACTGGCCGTAGGCGCGCAGCAACCGCTCCGGATCCGGCCGGCGCGACGCCTCGTCGAATTCCATGCCGTTGATGTTGTCGCCCCGGTAGGACGGCAGGGTCATGCCGTTCACCGTCTCGATCGGCGAGGAGCGCGGCTTGGCGAACTGGCCGGCCATGCGGCCGACCTTCACCACCGGTTTGCCGCCGGCGAAGGTCAGCACCACCGCCATCTGCAGGATCAGGCGGAAGGTGTCGCGGATGTTGTCCGCGGCGAATTCCTTGAAGCTCTCGGCGCAGTCGCCGCCCTGCAGCAGGAAGGCCTTGCCGGCGGCCACGTCGCCCAGCAGGCTCTTCAGGCGCCGCGCCTCGCCGGCGAACACCAGCGGCGGCATGCGGCGCAGCTCCGCCTCCACCGCCGCGACCTTGCCCTCGTCGGGATAGTCGGTCGGGATGTGCTTGGCGGGCAGGTTTCTCCAGGACGCAGGCGTCCAGCGTTCAGACATGACGAGCCTCTTTCGAAGGGCGCGGTTTCTAGCTCAGATAGGGCGCGAAGGCAAAACGGCCCGGGAGGGGCGGCAAGATGCGCGATTTCGAGGAAATCTATGCCCTCGCAGCCGAGCGCAAGGGCGGATCCGACCGCCTGGACGCGCTGGTGGCGCAACACCGCCCCAGGACCCGGGCCGAGCTGGCCGCCATCCCCGACGATCGCTGGCTGGCGCAGATGACCAAGTGCGTGTTCCAGGCCGGCTTCAACTGGAAGGTCATCGACAACAAGTGGCCGGGCTTCGAGGCCGCCTTCCACGCCTTCGACCCGGCGCTCAACGCGGCGATGACGGAAGAGGAATTCGACGGCCACCTGAAGGACACGCGCATCGTCCGCAACGCCCAGAAGGTGATGAGCGTGCGGGCCAACGCCCAGTTCGTCGTCGACCTGCAGCGCGAGCACGGCAGCGCGGCAAGGTTCTTCGCCGAGTGGCCGGACGACGACTTCGTCGGCCTGCTGGAGGTGATGAAGAAGCGCGCCGCGCGCCTGTCCGGCGAGACCGCCGCCCGGTTCTTCCGCTTCATGGGCCGCCCGTCGTTCATCACCAGCCGCGACGTCACCGCCGCGCTGATCGAGGCCGGGGTGATCGCCAGGGCGCCGACCTCGCGCAAGGACCTGCAGGCGGTGCAGGACGCCTTCAACGCCTGGTCCGCCCAGACCGGCCGCAATCTGACCGAGCTCAGCCGCGTGCTGGCGATGAGCGCGGGGCCGATCTACGACGAGGTCTGAGACGGCCGCGGTTGCCTAAGGCGCGGCGGGCGGGCATGACCTCTCGACACCGCCCGCCAGAGGCGCCGAGGAGATTGCCATGAGCCGCGAAGCCATCCTGGAACCGGATCTGCCGATCGTCGATCCGCACCACCACCTGTGGGACCGGATCCTGCCGCCGCCGGCCCCGGGCGCGCCGGCGCCCCCGCCGCACCCCTTCACCACCGTTGTGGCGCGCCGGCCGCGCTATCTGCTGCACGAGCTGCTGGCCGACCTGCGCAGCGGCCACAACGTGACCGCCACCGTGTTCGTGCAATGCGGCGCCTTCCACAAGGCGGACGGGCCCGAGCACCTGAGGCCCGTGGGCGAGACCGAGTTCGTCAACGGCGTGGCGGCGATGACCGCCAGTGGCGTCTACGGCCCGATCCGCGCCTGCGCCGGCATCGTCGGCAACGCCGACTGCACGATCGGCGACAGGATCAAGGAGACGCTGGAGGCGCATCTGGTGGCCGGCGGCGGGCGCTTCCGCGGCATCCGCCACAGCGCCTCGGCCGACCCCGATCCCGGCGTGCTGGGCCCGCTGAACCGCACCCCGCCGGGCCTCTACGCCTCCGACGCCTTCCGCTCGGGCTACAAGCACCTGGCCGACTACGGCCTGTCGTTCGACGCCTGGCTGCTGGAGCCCCAGCTGCCGGACCTGATCGACCTGGTGCGGCGCCATCCGAACATCCCGGTGGTGCTCGACCACGTCGGCACGCCGCTGGGCATCGCCAGCTACGAAGGCCGGCGCGAAGAGCGCTTCCCGACCTGGCTGAAGAACATCAAGGAGCTGTCCAAGTCGGCCAACGTGTCGGTGAAGCTGGGCGGCCTGGCCATGGCGTTCTGCAACTTCCCCTCGTTCCTGGCCGACCCGCCGGCGCCCTCCACCCAGCTGGCGGCCGAATGGAAGCCCTATCTCGACGCCTGCATCGAGGCCTTCGGGCCCGAGCGGTGCATGTTCGAGAGCAACTTCCCCGTGGACCTGGGCAGCTGCGACTACGACGTGCTGTGGAACGCCTTCAAGGTCTACGCCCGGGACTTCTCGGTCGCCGAGAAGACCGCCCTGTTCAGCGGCACGGCGACCAGGGTCTATCGCCTGGACCTGCCGGCCTAGATATCTCTTCCCCCACTGGGGGAAGTGGATCGGCGCGAAGCGACGAGACGATGGGGGTTCCAGCCAGGCGCGGACGGCGGTTCGCCGCTGGAGCCCCCTTTCCCCGCTCCGCGGGGACTTCCCCCAGAGGGGGAAGAGAACGGGGGGTTGCCTGCCCACGCGTGACCACCCCTAGTTCCGCTTGGCAAACGACAGAAGACGCAGAGGCAGGAAACACCATGGCCATTGATTTCGAGATCCCGGCGGAGGCCAAGGCCATCCGCGAGAAGGTCCGCCAGTGGGTGCACGACGAATGCATCCCCGCCGAGAAGAAGCTGATCGACGGCGGCGACTACAAGACCATCCTCGGCGAGCTGCGGACCAAGGCCCGCGCCCAGGGCCTGTGGTGCCCCTTCATCCCCAAGGAATACGGCGGCATGGCGCTGGGTCCGCTGGCCAACGCCCTGGTGCAGATGGAGCTCGGCGAGAGCTACCTCGGCGCCCTGTCGATGAACACCCAGGGCCCCGACGACGCCACCATGCTGACCCTGCTGACCCACGGCACGCCGTACCAGAAGGAGAAGTTCCTCAAGCCGCTGCTGAACGGCGAGAAGCGCATCTGCTACTCGATGACCGAGAAGGCCGCCGGCGCCGACGCCACCGGCATGCAGACCCGCGCGGAAAAGGACGGCAACGAGAACTATGTGCTGAACGGCGAGAAGTGGTTCTCGTCGGCGGCCAGCGTCGCCGACATCGCCCTGGTGATGGCCAAGACCGACCCGGACGCCCCGCGCCACCAGCAATTCTCGACCTTCATCGTCGAGCTGCCGAACCCGGGCTACAGGATCAAGCGCGACATCGAGACCATGGCCGCCGAAGGCCCGCTGAGCCACATCCTGGGCGGCGGCCACTCCGAGGTCGAGATCAAGGACCTGGTGGTGCCGGCCGAGAACCTGCTGGGCGGGGAAGGCAACGGCTTCAACATGGGCCAGCATCGCCTGGCCTACGGACGCCTGCGCCACGGCATGCACAACGTGGCCATGGCCCAGCGGGCGCTGGACCTGGCCGTCGGCCACATCACCAGCCGCTCGACCTTCGGCGAGCCGCTGCACAAGCGCCAGGGCGTGCAGTGGATGATCGCCGACTGCGCCACCGAGATCTACAAGGCGCGGCTGATGCTGCTGCACATCGCCTACAAGGCCGAGAAGGGCATGGACCTGCGCCAGGAGAACTCCATGGCCAAGATCTTCCTGGCCAACATGGTGCACCAGGTGGTCGACACCGCCATCCAGCTGCACGGCGCCCTGGGCTATTCCATGGATACCCCCCTGGCCCGCTGGTACACCCACATCCGCAGCCAGCGGCTGGTCGACGGCCCGGACGAGGTGCACCGCTGGACCATCGGCCGCAACGTGATCAAGGCCTTCCAGCAGACCGGCACCACCGCCTCGATGTGCGGCGGGGACCTGCTGTAGACCACCTACGATCTGTCATCCCGGAAAGCCGCGAGGGCGGCTTTTCCGGGACCGCCAGAAGCGCTGATGCGTGGAGGCCGTAGCGGGCGCCGGCTCGTGCCGCGGTCCCGGATATCCGCTGCGCGGATTCCGGGATGACAGCACATGGGTGGCTGCGAGAGCGTGCTCCCCCTACGCCGCCGACATCCCCATCGGCACGTACTTGTCGCGCATGGTCACCAGTTCCTCGGCCGCCGTGGGGTGCACGGCGCAGGTGGAGTCCCACTGCTGCTTGGTGACGCCCATCTTGATGGCAATGGCGGCCATCTGGATCATCTCCGGGGCGTCGGGGCCGACCACGTGGCAGCCCAGCACCTTCTGGGTGGCGGCGTCCACCACCAGCTTCATCAGCATGCGTTCCTCGCCGCCGTAGAAGGTCACCTTCATCGGCCGGAAGACGGCGCGGTAGATGTCGACCTTGCCGACCTTGTGCCGGGCCTCGGCCTCGGTCAGGCCCACAGAGCCGATCGGCGGCTGGGAAAAGACCGCGCTGGCCACGGTGTCGTGGTCGAAGCTGGTGGGATTGTCGCGGAACACCGTCTCGGCGAAGGCGGCGCCCTCGCGGATCGCCACCGGGGTCAGGTTGATGCGGTCGGTGACGTCGCCCACGGCCCAGATGTTGTCGACGCTGGTCTTCGAGAACTCGTCCACCACCACCGCGCCGCGCTCGTTCAGCGCCACGCCGACGTTTTCCAGCCCCAGGCCGGCCGTGTACGGCTCGCGGCCGGTGGCGTACATCACCACGTCGGTCTCCTCGGCATGGCCGTTGGTCAGGTGGTTCAGGAAGGCGCCCGACGGGGTCTTCTCGATCTTGCTGTGCTCCGTGCCCAGGATCACCTTGATGCCGCGCTTCTCGATCTCGCCGGTCAGGTGGCTGCGCACGTCGTTGTCGAAGCCGCGCAGGATGTTGGCCCCGCGGTACATCAGGCAGGTCTCGACGCCGAGGCCATTGAAGATGCCGGCGAACTCGACGGCGATATAGCCGCCGCCGACGATCATGATCCGCTTGGGCAGGCTCTCGAGATGGAACGCCTCGTTGGAGGTGATGGCGTGCTCTATGCCCGGGATCTCGGGGGTGGTGGGCCGCCCGCCGGTGGCGATCAGCACCTTGTCGGTGGTGATGGTGCGGCCGCTCTTGGCCAGCTTCACCGTGTGGGCGTCGACCAGCTCGGCGCGTTCGTGGACGATGTCGGCGCCGGCGTTCTGCAGGTTGCTGACATAGATCCCCGACAGGCGGGCGATCTCGATGTCCTTGGCCTCGAGGAACCTGCCCCAGTCGAAGGTCATCTCGCAGTGCGACCAGCCGAAGCCCTCGGCCGCCTTGAAGGCCTGCGAGAATTCGCTGGCGTAGACCATGAACTTCTTGGGCACGCAGCCGCGGATCACGCAGGTGCCGCCCACCCGGTGCTCCTCGGCCACCGCCACCCGGGCGCCGGACATGGCCGCCAGGCGGGCCGCGCGCACGCCCCCGGAGCCGGCGCCGATGACGAAGAGATCGTAGTCGTACTTGGCCAAGCCAGGCTCCTCAGATGATGGCGCTGTCAGACGCCGACGGTGTCGACACCCCCGTCCGTCCCCACCAGCGCCGTCGTCGCCAGGTTCAGGAACAGGCCGTGCTCGACCACGCCGGTGACGGCCTTCAGCGCCGTCGCCAGACCCGCCGGGTCCTCGATCGCGCCGCAGGCCGCGTCATAGATAAGGTTGCCGTTGTCGGTCCGCACCACCGCCCCGTCGCGCAGGCGCAGGTGCGGGAAGACCGGCATGCCGAAGCGCTCGAACACCGCCTCGATGCGGCGCAGCGTCGTGGCGTGGCCGAACGCCACCACCTCGATCGGCAGCGGGAAGGCGCCCAGCACGGGCACGCGCTTGGCGGCGTCGGCGATCACCACGCAGCGGCGCGAACATTCCCACACCAGCTTCTCGCGCAGCAGCGCCCCGCCGCCGCCCTTGATCAGCGACAGGCCGGGCCCGATCTCGTCCGCGCCATCGACGGTGACGTCGATGTCCTTGGCCTCGTCCAGCTCCAGCAGCGGGATCTTCAGCAGCCGCGCCAGGTCGGCGGTGGCCTCGCTGGTGGCGACGCCGCGTACGTCCACCCGATGGATCGCCAGGGCGCGCACGAAGTGCGCCGCCGTCGAGCCCGTGCCCAGGCCGACGATCATCCCCGGCTCGATCAGCCGGACCGCGGCCTCGCCGGCCGCGCGTTTCTGGTCTTCGGCGCTCACGACTTCCCCTTTTCCCTCAGCTTGCGGGCGCGGAAGGCCGCGGCCCACCCGGCCTTCTCGGTCTGCACGCCCCGGCCCAGCGCCAGGGCGTCGGCCGCCACGTCGCGGGTGATCACCGAGCCCGAGCCGGTAAAGGCCCCCGGCCCCACCGTCACCGGCGCCACCAGGGCGGTGTTTGAGCCGATGAACGCCCCCTCGCCCACGTGGGTGTCGAACTTGTCGAAGCCGTCGTAGTTGCAGAAGATCGTGCCGGCGCCGATGTTGGCCCCCGCCCCCACCGTGCCGTCGCCCAGATAGCTCAGGTGGTTGGCCTTGGCCCCCTTGCCCACCTTGACCTTCTTCACCTCGACGAAGTTGCCGATGTGGGCGTCCTCGCCGATGTCGGCGCCGGGGCGCAGGCGCGCATAGGGGCCGATCAGGGCGCCGGCGCGCACCACCGCACCCTCCAGGTGGCTGAAGGCGCGGATCACCGCCCCGCCCTCCACCGTCACCCCGCCGGCGAACACCACGTTCTGCTCGATGGTCGCGCCGGGCTGGACCACCGTGTCCCAGGCGAACCACACCGTCTCGGGCGCCGGCATGGTCACCCCCTCGGCCAGCAGCTGGCGGCGGCGGCGGGTCTGGAAGGCGGCCTCGGCGGCGGCCAGCTCGGCCTGGGAGTTGACCCCGGCGACCAGGTCCTCGCCGGCGAAGGCGACCCGCACCGCGCGGGCGCTCTCGGTGGCCAGCCCGACCACGTCGGTCAGGTAGTATTCGTGCTTGCCGTTGTCGTTGCGCACCTTGCCCAGCAGCTCAAACAGCACGCCGGCGTCGGCCGCCAGCACCCCGGAATTGCAGGCCTTGATCTTGAGCACCGCCTGCGGGGCGTCCTTGGCCTCGACGATGCGTTCCAGCAGCCCGCCGCCACCCAGGATCAGCCGTCCGTAGGCGCCCGGGTCGGCCGCCTCGAAGCCCAGCACGGCCACCGCCGCCCCCTGCGCCCGCAGGTCGAACAGCGGCGCGACCGCCTCGGCGGTCAGCAGCGGCACGTCGGCATAGGTGACCACCACGTCCCCGACGAAGCCGGCCAGGGCCTCCCTGGCCGCCAGCACGGCATGGCCGGTGCCCTGCGGCGGGTCCTGAACCGCGACGGCCGACGGGCCCAGGCGCTTCTCGACGTGGGCGCGCACCGCCGGCGAGTGGTTTCCGACCACCACCACCACGCGCTCGCACCCCAACTGCTCGGCGGTGTCGATCGCCAGGTCGAGCATCGCCCGGCCGGCCACCTTGTGCAGCACCTTGGGCGTGGGCGACCTCATGCGGGTGCCTTCGCCGGCGGCCAGGATCACGGCGGCTCTTGCGGTCATGGGTCTCTCCGGGGCGGTGGGGAAAGCTTGGCTGGGGCCAGGACGAGTCGCGCTCTTGCCATCCCCGGGCCTTTAGCCGAAACGGCGGGGCGTTTCGACCCAAGTTGCGAGGCCTGCCCGCTTGACCCAGTCCGCTCCCGCCGACCTGGCCGCCCTCTCCGGCGCCACCATCGTCTTCGACCTCGACGGCACGCTGGTCGACTCGGCGCCCGACCTGGTCGGCACGCTGAACTTCCTGCTGCAGGAGGAAGGGGTCGCGCCCCTGCCGATGAGCCAGGCCCGCGACATGATCGGCCGCGGGGCCCGCGCCCTGCTGGTGCAGGGGTTCCTCGCCGCCGGGGCGCCGGTCAGCGACGGCCGGCTGGACCAGCTGTTCGATCGCTTCATCGCCCACTACGAAGGCCGCATCGCCGACGAGAGCACCATCTTCCCGGGTGTGCTGCCGGCCCTCGACACCCTGCGGTCCGCCGGCGCGCGACTGGCGGTGTGCACCAACAAGCGCACCGGCCTTTCGGTGCAGCTGCTGCAGGCGCTGGGCTTCGCCGACCGCTTCGACGCCATCATCGGCGCCGACAGCGCGCCGGCCCCCAAGCCGGACCCGCGCCACCTGACCGCCGCCATCGCCGCGGCCGGCGGCGATCCGGCCCGGGCGGTGATGGTCGGCGACTCCATCTCCGACGCCGGCGCCGCGCGGGCCGCCCAGGCGGCCCTGGTGCTGGTCAGCTTCGGCTACACCGAGACCTCGGCGGCCGAACTGGGGGCCGACATCCTGATCGACCACTACGACCAGCTGGTCGATGCATGTTCGTCGCTGCTGGCCTCTTGCCCGCCCTCGATCAAGGCGCTATAGCCCGCCCTCCCCGATTGGCCGGATGCGTAGCTCAGCGGGAGAGCACCTCGTTCACACCGAGGGGGTCACAGGTTCAATCCCTGTCGCATCCACCATTCTTCCCCTCCCCTGCCGCGATACCGACCGGACCGGTCGAGCTTCAGACTGACCGCGGCGCTTGGCGGGCGCCGCCCGATGGTGTCATCTCGCTGCGGCTTCGACCTTGTCGCCGAGGCCGCCAGCGCCACCGCAAACCTGAATACGCAAAGGGGCCGGGATGGGTGAACCGAGGCTGCGCGTCGCCACGCTGGCCGACGCGCCGGCGATCGCCGACATCTATGGGCACTATGTGCGCAACACCGCGATCTCGTTCGAGCTGGAGCCGCCGGACGCCGAGACAATGCGCGGCCGCCTCGCCGACGTGCTGAGCGGCCACCCCTGGCTGGTGGCCGACCAGGCGGGCGAGGTGATCGGCTATGCCTATGCCGGCGGCCACCGGCCCAAGGCGCGCGCCGCCTACGCCTGGTCCGTCGACACCACCATCTACCTGTGCCATGGCCTGCAGCGGCGCGGCCTGGGGCGCAGGCTGTACCGCGCCCTGCTCGAGGTCGTCCGCCGGCAGGGCTTCTATCGAGCCTACGGTGGCATCGCCTTGCCCAACGACGCCAGCGTCGGCCTGCACGAGGCGATGGGGTTTTCGCCGATCGGGGTCTATCGCGGGGTGGGCTACAAGCTGGGCGCCTGGCGCGACGTCGGCTGGTGGGGCCTGGATCTGACCCCGCTGCCCGCCATGCCGCAGCCCCCGGCGCCGTTCGACGCCGCGGCGACGACGGCCTGGCTCCAAGCCTCCGTGACCTGAGCGCTAGGCGACCAGAGCGGCCCGGCGCTCCAGCGTCTCGCGGATCGCCGCCAGGCCGGCCTTGAGTTCGGCGGTGTTCGCCAGCACCCAGGCGCCGTCCCTGCCGGCCACCAGGCTGCGCAGCAGCTCGCCCTGGCCGATCAGCTGTTCGTCCGCCGCCAGCAGGCGCTGCAGGGTGTCGGCCTCGTTGCGGTAGCGCTGGGTCATGCGGTCGTTCTCAGGGACCGGCTGCGACGCCAGGCGGCTCTTCAGGCGTCCGACGTCGCCGACGAGCGCCTCAAGGGCCCTGGCCCCGGCGACCGCTCCGGGATCCGGCAGCGGCTGGGCGCGCGAGGGCGGCGGCAGCTTCTCGCGCCGCCAGCCGGCCTCGGCCTCGGCCAGGGCGGAGACCGCCGCGGCCAGCAACGCCTCCGCCTGGCGGCGCACCAGCTGGTCGTCGGCGCGCAGCTGGTTTTCCACGCGGTAGAAGTTGTAGCCCCAGCCGTAGAACAGGTTGATCGCCAGATGGCGCAGGGCGCCCGCGTCGTAGAAAGCGCCCTGATCGGCCATCCTCAGCTCCCTGACTGCATTCCGGTCTCGGCGCCCACCGGATAGAACCCCTGCGGCTGCCCCCCGATCTGGAAGGGCACGCCCGCCGCCGCGTTCGGCGCCGAGACAAGGCCCTTGTCGGCCATCCTCAGCGCCAGATAGTAGCGCACCGCCTCCAGAGGCGTCAGGCCGATGGCCTGCAGCGAGATCAGCTCACGCATGCGCTCGTCCTTGGGCATGATCAGCACCTTCAGGTCGTTCAGCATGATGCCGTAGACCCGCAGGAAGTCGGTCAGGTGAGCCTTCACGGATTCGCGGATCTCGTTGATGTGCTCGTTGATGTTTTCCATCTTGGTGACCTGGACGATCTGGTTGATCGCCTGCTCGATGGCCGGGCCGGCGTAGTCGGCCACCTCGGACACGTCGATCTGGTAGCCGTTGAACGGCAGGTGGGTGATCAGGTCGAGCGCCGCCTCCTTGGAGTCGACGTGGATGTAATAGTCGACCTGATAGGCCATCTCGGCCATCTCGGCGCTGGTGGCCACGCCCTGGCTGCGCACCAGCAGCTTGGAGCGGTTGATGTAGATCACCTCGAACACCCACGGCGAGGCCCCGCCGAAGAAGCCCTGGGCGATGGAGCCCATGATCGGCTTGTCGGGCGTGGTCAGGGCGTACTGGCCGGTCTCGTAGACGTTCAGCACCGCGCCGCGCGACTTCAGCACGCAGAAGTGGTTGCTCTCGACCGTCAGCAGCGATCCGGAGACGATGCTTTCGTCGATGATCTTCACGGCCAGGGTCTTGGTGCCGAGCATGTCCGTGCCGTCGCGTTGCAGCGAGGTGATGACCTGACGGGTGATCGCCATGGGGTGGCGCCTCCAAAGAGCGGGCATGCCCGCGGATGGCGGCGATCTAGACGCCAGAACGTGTCAGGCGTGTTTCACGAAACGGTGTTCTTCGTCTGAACGCGGGACGGCCGCGCCTCTATTCCGAGGCGCGCCAGTTCAGATAGGCCAGCCGCCGGGTCTCCAGCCGCCCCCGGGCGGTGGAATCCAGGATCACGCCGCAGCAGAAGGTCAGCAGCGCCATGATCATCAGGCCGGTGCACAGCACCGCGGTGGGCAGGCGCGGCACCAGGCCGGTGTGCAGGTAGGTGACCGCCAACGGCCAGGCGAGCACGACCGCCAGCAGCGCCATCGCCGCGCCGATGCAGCCGAAGAAGAAGGCCGGCTTTTCCTGGCGCAGCAGGTTGAGCATGGTGCGCAGGATGCGCGAGCCGTCGCGGAAGGTGCGCAGCTTGCTGGCCGAGCCCTCGGGCCGGGCCTTGTAGCTGGTGCGCACCTCGCCGAACGGCAGCGACAGGGTGACGATGTGCACCGCCATCTCGGTCTCGATCTCGAAGCCGTCCGACAGGCACGGGAAGGTCTTCACGAACCGCCGCGACATCACCCGGTAGCCGGACAGGGTGTCGCCGAACCGCGCGCCGAAGAAGCGGTTCAGGAAGCCGGTGATCAGGATGTTGCCGAACTCGTGCCCGGCGCGGGAGGTCTCTTCCGACAGGTCGTCTCGCAGGCCGATGACCATGTCGAGGCGCTCGGTGAGCAGCATCTGCACCATCTGCGGGGCCACGGCGGCGTCGTAGGTGTCGTCGCCGTCGACCATGATGAAGACGTCGGCGTCGATGTCGGCGAACATGCGGCGCACCACGTGCCCCTTGCCGGGCCGCGGCTCACGGCGGACCATCGCGCCGGCCGCCGCGGCGACGGCGCCGGTGTCGTCGGTGGAGGCGTTGTCGAACACGTAAACGTCCGCGCTGGGCAGGGCCGCCTTGAAGTCGCGCACCACGGCGGCGATCGCCGCCGCCTCGTTGAGGCAGGGCACCACCACGGCGATGCGGGCGCCGCCGAACGGAGCCTGGACGGCAGGGGTGTCGCGATCGGCCAGGCGATGAACCTTGTCTTGTGGCACGCGGCGTTTCCAGATGGCCCGTCCGCGAGCGTGTACGGACAGGCGGGCCTTTACTACAGATTCCTTGCCGCGCCATTGCGGCCTGCGACCGCTCCCTTTCGCAGCCGCCCGCAATGCTTCACTCTGGGCTGATGGACGACCACGACATCGAGCTGATCGACCGGGACGCCGCCGGCGAGTTCCCATTCGACCCGACCCTGTATGTGTTCCACCTGTCGGTCGCTGTGAACCGCCTGCGCGACAACCAGTTGGAGCGCGAACTGAAGGCCGCCGGCGTCAGCCTGGCGCAGCACCGGGCGCTGACCGTGATCTCGCGTTTCGGCCCCTGCACGATGACCGAGCTGGCCGACAACAGCGCGGTCGACCGCACCACCCTGACCCGAACCGTCGATCAGCTCGTGCGCGAGGGCCACGTCGTCCGCAGCGGCCAGCCGGGCGATCGCCGGCAGGTCGTGCTGAGCCTCACCCCCTCGGGTCGCGGCGCGGCCGCCCTCGCCCGCGACGTCGTCGGCAGGCACAATCGCCGGATCCTCACCGGGGTGCCGAACGACGAGCTGCGCGCGATGGTGCGCGCCCAGCGGACCATCCTGGCCAACCTGGAGCCCGGCCCCGAGCGGCTGGATCACCTCCTGACCCTGGCGCGGAGCGACCCGCCGAAGCGCTGATCCGCGTCGGAACGCAGACCCTGAGAGGGCGTTCAGGGGGCGTTCAGCAGGCGGGCGGCACGATCGCCCGGTCGATCCCCGGCCACGGTTGGAGCGCCATGCCGTCATACCGTCCCCTGCCTCTCCTGCTGATCGCGACCGCCCTGGCGGCGGCGCCCGCCGGTGCATCGGCGGCGGCGCCCCCGCCGCCCGGCATGATCAGCGCCCGCGACCTGGCGTTCCTCAATCGCGTGACCTGGGGCGCGAACCAGGCCGACGCCGAGGCTCTGGTGCGCGACGGCCGCAGCCGCTGGCTGGCGCGCCAGTTGCAGCCGGCCGCCGACGACGCCCTGCCCGCCGCCGCCCAGGCGCAGCTGGACGGCCTGGCGATCAGTCACCTGAAGCTGAAGGACGAGGTCCAGGCGCTGGAGGCGCAGAACAAGGCGGCGAACCAGCTTACCGACCCGGACCAGAAGAAGGCCGCCCAGCAGGCCTACCAGCAGGCGATGAACGACCTGGCCAGGCAGGCCGCCACCCGCGACCTGCTGCGCGACCTCTATGCGCCCGATCAGGTGCGCGAGCAGATGACGTGGTTCTGGTTCAACCACTTCAACGTCCATGCGGCCAAGGCCAACATCCGGGCGATGGTCGGCGACTACGAGGACAGCGCCATCCGCCCCCATGCGCTGGGGCGCTTCCGCGACCTGCTGGAGGCCACGCTGCGCCACCCGGCG
The DNA here is from genome assembly GCF_049446115.1 of Caulobacter sp. KR2-114. Taxonomy (NCBI): domain Bacteria; kingdom Pseudomonadati; phylum Pseudomonadota; class Alphaproteobacteria; order Caulobacterales; family Caulobacteraceae; genus Caulobacter; species Caulobacter sp. KR2-114. The sequence continues at coordinate 88,806 of NZ_JBMSEC010000002.1, read as the reverse complement.
ATGCTGCGCTACCTCGACAACGCCGACAACGCCGCCGGCCATATCAACGAGAACTACGCCCGCGAGCTGCTGGAGCTGCACACGATGGGCGTCGGCTCCGGCTACAGCCAGAAGGACGTGCAGGAGCTGGCGCGCATCCTTACCGGCGTCGGCATCGATGCGCGCGCCGAAGATCCGAAGGTCCGCCCGCAGATGCAGGACCAGCTGATCCGCGACGGCCTGTTCGAGTTCAATCCCAACCGCCACGACTACGGCGACAAGGTGCTCCTGGGCCACACCATCAAGGGTCGCGGCTTCGCCGAGGTCGAGGAGGCGCTGGACATCATCGCCCGCCAGCCCGCCACCGCCCGCCACGTGTCCGGCCAGATCGCCAGCTACTTCATGGGCGACAACCCGCCGCCGGCGCTCGTCGGCCGCATGGCCGAGACCTTCCAGCACAGCGATGGCGACATCGCCAAGGTGCTGGCGACCCTGTTCCAGTCGCCGGAGTTCAACGCCTCGCTGGGAACCGCCTTCAAGGATCCCGCCCACTATGCGGTCTCCGCCGTGCGGCTGGCCTACAACGACCGGGTGATCCTCAACGCCCAGCCGATCCAGGGCTGGCTGAACCGCATGGCCGAGGGGCTGTACAACCACGAGACTCCGGACGGCTATCCGGTGGCCGCGGCGGCCTGGGACGGGCCGGGACAGATGGCCATGCGCTTCGAGATCGCCCGCCAGATCGGCGCCGGCGCCGCCGGGCTTTTCAAGCCTGACACGCCGGGCGCCACGGAAGCGCCGGCCTTTCCGCAGATCGAGAACGCGCTCTATTTCAACGCCATCGCGCCGACGATGGGGCCGAAGTCCGTGGCGGCGCTGGGCCAGGCGGTCTCGCCGCAGGACTGGAACACCCTGTTCCTGTCGTCGCCCGAGTTCATGCGCCGCTGAAGCGCCGGGAGAGTCCCATGCACCGCCGCCAGTTTCTCGCCGCCGCCACCGCCGCCGTCCCGCTGACCATGGCAGGCCGCCTCTACGCCACGCCGCTGGCGCGCACCCGGGTGCTGGTGGTGTTCCTGCGCGGCGCCTACGACGCAGCCAATGTGGTGATCCCCACGGGCAGCGACTTCTACTACCAGTCGCGCCCCAGCATCGCCGTGCCGCGGCCGAACCCGGCCGATGCAAACGCCGCCCTGCCGCTCGACGCCGACTGGAGCCTGCACCCGGCGCTGAAGGACAGCATCCTGCCGCTGTGGAGCAAGGGCCAGGTGGCGTTCGTGCCGTTCGCCGGTACGGACGACCTCTCGCGCTCGCACTTCGAGACCCAGGACACCATCGAGCTCGGCCAACCTATCCAGGGCAGCCGCAACTACGGCTCGGGCTTCATGAGCCGGCTGGCTTCCGCCCTCTCCGACGGCCGCCAGGCCGCTGGCGTGCAGCCGATCGCCTTCACCGACCAGCTGCCGCTGACCTTCCGCGGCGGGGCGCAGACGCCCAACATGGGCATCGCCAACGTCGGCAAGCCCGGCGTCGACCAGCGGCAGGCCAGGCTGATCCAGTCGATGTACGCCGGCACGCCGCTGGCGGCCTCGGTGGCCGAGGGCTTCAAGGTGCGCGACGAGGTCTATGAGACCGTCTCGGCCGAGATGAAGGCCGCCAACCGCGGCGCCGCCTCGCCCAAGGGCTTCGAGCTGTCGGCCAGGCGCATCGGCCGGCTGATGCAAAGCCAGTTCAACCTGGGCTTCGTCGACGTCGGCGGCTGGGACACGCACGTCAACCAGGGCGGCGCCACCGGCTATCTCGCCGGGAGGCTGGGCGAGCTGGGCCGCGGGCTGGCCGGCTATGCCGACGAGATGGGCCCGGCCTGGAGCGACACGGTGGTGCTGGTGATCTCCGAGTTCGGCCGCACCTTCCGCGAGAACGGCGACCGCGGCACCGACCATGGCCACGGCAGCGCCTACTGGGTGATGGGCGGGGCGGTGAAGGGCGGCCGCATCGCCGGCGAGCAGGTGCGCGTCGAGCAGGCCAGCCTCAACCAGAACCGCGACTATCCTGTGCTCACCGACTACCGCGCCCTGCTGGGCGGGGTGTTCCAGCGGGTCTACGGCCTGGACCAGGCCCGTCTGGCGACCGTGTTCCCGTCAGCGGCGCCGAAGGACCTGCGGCTGGTGTAGCGCGCGCCGCGCGCGTCCCACCGTCATCCCCGGGCGTCAGTCCCGGGGATCCATGAACGCGTGAGAGGCATTCGCGAGCGGCAGCGGAGCGTTGCTGGAGCGGCCGCCGCCCCGTCGTGGCGCGCCCTTCGAAGCGCGCCATTCGTTCTCGCGTGCGCATTGACCCTCGGGACTGACGCCCGAGGGTGACGGTTGAGAGAGAGATGGCCTACCCCGGATCCGGCCCCGACCAGCCCGGCAGGTAGCTGGCGTCCAGGCTTTCGGCCAGCACCAGCGCGCGCTTCAGGGCGCCGCCGGGGTCGGCCTTGAGCCGCTTGAGCGCGATCCGTTCGCGCAGGAAGTCGGCCCACAGGAACTCGGCGAACGGAACCGCGACCTTGGCGTAGCCGCCCGCCCGGCGAAGCGCGCCGGCCAGGCTGCGATAGGGGTCGTCGGCAAGCCGGGCCACGCTCTTCGGCAGGTCGTCGACCGGCCGCAGCCGGCCCTCGGCGTCGTACGGATGGCTCCAGCCCCGGCTGTCCATCACCGCCCAGAACGCGCGCTTCGACAGGCCGGACAGATCGGCCTGGACGCTCACCAGCACGTGCCTCTGTCCCTCGTCGTGCAGCGCACGGGCCAGGTGATGGTGGTCGATCACATAATGGCGCCCCTTGGGCCCGATCACCGTCGGCAGGGTGTGCCGTCCCAGGTAGTCGGCGTCCTGCTCGGCTGCGCGCCGGCCCCATGCCCGGCGTTTCTCGGCCACCTCGCCGAGGCCGACGGTCATCTGGGTGGGCCGCAGGGCGGCGATCGGCAGCGGGTGCATGACGGGTTCGATATTGCGCATGGCCGGCCTCAGGCTGCGGAAAGGATTGCGGACTATACCGCCGGGGTCGACGGTCGGATGTCACGGAGGAATCGATGCGCCGCGCCCTGCCCCCGCTGCTGATCTGCGCCCTGGCCCTGCTGGGCCCGATGCGCGCCCTGGCGGACGACGCCATCTGCACCGACCGGCCCACCAAGTCGACCGGCCCATGCGCCGCGCCGCAAGGTCATCTGCAGGTCGAGGCGGACCTGTTCGACGAGACCTACGGCCGGGAGGGCGGGGTCACCGCCACCACCCAGATCTTCGCCAGCCCGACCCTGAAGTACGGCATCGCCCGCAACCTCGACCTCGAGCTGAACTTCACGCCGTATGAGCGCCAGTCGGTGCGCAGCGCCGGCGTCACCAGCACGACCTCGGGCTTCGGCGACCTGTACTTCAAGGCCAAGGCCGACCTGCTGGCCGGCAAGGGGGCGTTCGATATCGGCCTTGCCCCCTACATCAAGGCGCCGACCGCCAGCCACAATCTCGGCAACGGCGCCGTGGAGGCCGGACTGATCGTGCCGATGGTCTACAACCTGCCGGACAACTGGTCGGTCACCGTCGATCCGGAGATCGACGCCCTGGAGAACGGCGCCGGCGACGGCCATCACGCCAACGCCGCCGCCCTGGTCAGCGTCGGCAAGGGGGTCGGCGGCGGGGTGACCCTCTCCGGCGAGCTGTGGTCCGACGTCAACTGGGACCCGGCCGGCCGGGTGACCCAGGTCTCCTTCGATATCGGCGCGGCCTGGATCCCGGCCAGCCGCAGCGACATCCAGCTGGACGGCGGCTTCAACTTCGGCCTCAACCGCCAGACGCCGGACGTGCAGGGCTACGTCGGCCTCTCCAAGCGGTTCTAGCGCCGTCAGTCCTCCGAGCGGTCCTGCGGGTCGCGGTCGCCCGCGTACCGCCGGCTCACGGGAAAGGGCGGCAGCCACGCCTCCCGGCGCACGGTCCACAGCTCGTAGGTCGGCGTGAACTGGTCCGTCTGGTCCAGCGCGCCGAGGTTCACCTCAACCTCGTCGCCGCTGCGCCCGAACACCGATCCGCCGCAGCGCGGGCAGAAATGCCGCCCCGCATACTCGCGGGTCTCGCCGTCGACCGTCACCGCCGCCGCGGGGAAGATCGCCGAGGCGTGGAACAGCGCCCCGTGGTGCTTGCGGCAGTCAAGGCAGTGGCACACGCCGACGCGATAGGGCCGGCCCGCGGCGACGAAGCGTACGTCCCCGCACAGGCAGCCGCCGGCGAAACGCTCCATGCGCCCGCCCCCCGGCTAGAAGCCGTCGGGGATGGCGCTGCCCCCCGCGTCGCCCAGCTCCGAGCCACCATCCACGTTCATGATCGTGCCAGTGATGTACTTGGCGCTCTCGGTGGACAGGAAGATCGCCGCCTCGGCGATGTCGGTCTTGGTCCCATAGTCGCGCAGGGCGATGCGGGCCTTGATCCGCTGCTCGGCCTCGTCCGACGGCGCCAGCCGGCGCATGCCTTCGGTATCCTCGATCGGTCCCGGCGAGATCGCGTTCACCCGCACGCCCGCCGGCCCCCATTCCATGGCCAGGCACTTGGTCAGCATGTTGATGCCGGCCTTGGCGGCGCAGACGTGGGCCTGGTACATCGAGGGCCGCGCCCCCTGCCCCGCCGTGATCGAGATCAGCGACGCGCCCGGCCGGTTCAGGAACTGGTAGCTGGCGCGCAGCACGTTGAAGGTGCCGATCAGGTCGATGTCGACCACGGTCTTGAAGCCGTTGGCGCTCATGCCCAGGGCCGGCGCCACGAAGTTGCCCGCCGCGCCCGAGAGCACGATGTCGAACTTGCCCAGTTTGCCTTCGGCCTGGCGCATGGCCTCTTCCACCGCCGCATAGTCGCGCACGTCCGCCGCCATGCCGATGGCCTCGAAGCCCTCGTCGGTGATGGTCCGGGCCGCGGCCTCGATCTTCTCCGCGCTGCGGCTGATCAGGGCCACCTTGGCCCCGGCGCGGGCGAACGCCTGGGCGACGCCCAGGTTGATGCCGCTGGAGGCGCCGGCCACGAACGCCGTCTTGCCCGCCAGAATCCCGTCCTTCAGTCCACTGCCCGCCATGGTCCAGGTTCCCTTCCTTGAGCAGACGGCCTTGTCGCCGCCCTGTCTTCGATCAAGGCTTAGGCGCCTGACGCGGCGGCGCGCAACGGCGCGATCACCAACTTGCGTGCGGCGGCCGGCGCAAGGTGTGGTATAGCTCGTGAAAATCCCCGGACCACACCGTCACGGGAGAGACTTAGGTGATGGAACTGGACGTCCTGGCCTTCGGCGAAAGCCTGATCGCCCACATCCCCGCCCTGCGGCGGGAAGCCGAACATCTGACGGCCGAGCCCGAGGCCGCCCGCCGGCTGGTGCGCGCCACCGTGGCCAAGGCCTGGCGCGGACGCCCGGCCCGCACCCAGGGCGACATGCGCGGCTGGCTCGGCGATCTGCTGCGCCAGGAACATTCGATCCTGATCCACGAACCGCGCAGCTTCCAGGCCTGACGGCGCTTCAGCCGCGCCAGGCCTCCAGCGCCGGGCCGAGGGCCGCCTTGAGGGGCTCCAGCCACGGCTCGTACCGCTTCCACTGCTCCAGCCCCTCGCGGAAGATCGGCCGCCGCACCTGCTCGGAACTGACCGTGCGCACCGCGCGGTCGTTCTCGTAAAAGGTCAGGCACCCCGGTTCGAACGGCAGGCCGCAATAGTCCAGCAGCCGGCGGATCTGCCCCTCGGTGTCCTCGACCAGGTCCTCGTAGATCACCCGGTGGACGCGTCCGGGCGCCACCCGGTCGAAGTGCGCCATAAGGTCCACATAGTCGCGGTAGTAGCGGCCCACATCGGTCAGGTCGTAGCTGAAGTCGTGCCCCTCGGCGAAGTGTTGCTTGAAGGCCGAGAAGCACGACGCCATCGGATGGCGGCGCACGTCGATGATCTTCGCGCCCGGCAGGATCAGGCTGATCAGCCCCACATGCTGGAAGTTGTTGGGCATCTTGTCGATGAAATGCGCCCGCCCCAGCCGGCGGTAGACCGCCGTTCCGTCCAGATAGCGCTGGCCGAGCGCCTGCAGCGCCTCGGGGCCGAGGTCCGTAGCGCCCGCGGGATAGCGCGCCGCGCGACGCCGCGCCTCCACGTCCAGGTCGTAGGCGATGTGACCGATGTCGGGCAGCTCCATGGTGCCCTCCATCGCCGAGTGGCTGGCGAGGATCTGCTCCACCAGGGTCGAACCGGCCCGCGGCAGGCCCAGGATGAAGATGGGCGCCGTGGACGGATGGCCTGCGCCCGCCCGCGCCGCCAGCGCCTGGGCGGTGAAGGTCGCCTGCAGTCGTCGGGTGAGCGCCGTGGTCTCGTCGGCGCTGTACGGATACTGCGCCCGCCGCAGGGCCGCCCCCTCGGCATAGCTGGCGAACGAGGTCTCGGCGTCGCCGGCGTCCTCCATCGCCTTGCCGCGCGCGAACAGCAGGTGCAGCCGGTCCTCGGCGCCCAGCTCCGGCCGGCGCAGCTGGGCGGCCATCGCCTGAACCTCGTCGCCGGAGAAGCTGGCGACCTTCAGGTTGGCCAGGCTCCAGTAGGCGTCGCCCAGGCCGGGGGCCAGGGCGATGCAGCGCTTGTAGGCGGCGATGGCCTCGTCCTGCCGGCCGATGGTGCGCAGGGCGTGGCCGTAGTTCAGCCAGATGCGCGGCTGGCTCGGATAGTCGCGCAGCAGGCCCTCGTAGAGGGCGCCGGCCCGCTCGTAGTCGCCCATCTGGCTCAGGCAGGCGGCCAGCAGGTTGCGGCTGGCCGCGTCGGCCGGATCGCGCGCCAGCAGCTGCTCCAGGTGCGGGGCGGCCTGCGGCGCCTTCTGCCGCTGGAACAGGATCTGCGCATAGGTGAAGCGCGCGCCGTGGAAATCGGGGGCCAGTTCCAGGCACCGCGCGAGAACCTGCTCGGCGTCGCCACGCCGCGACTGGCGCACGAAGATGTCGGCCAGCAGGGCGATCGCCTCCGGGTCCGTCGGGTTGGCCCGCAGGTGCGCCTGCACGGCGCGCTCGGCGTCGTTCGTCCGTCCCGCGAACAGCGCCTGCGCCACCCCCTTGAGCCGCGGGTCCCGCACCGAGGCGCGGCTGAAGTTGGCGAAGGCGGCTTCCGAGCCGGGCGTATCCCCCGCCAGGAACAGCAGGTCGCCCAGCGCCTTCCAGGCCTCGGCCAGCTCGGCGTCGAGCGACACGGCTTGGCGAAGGGCGGCGATCCCGTCGGCGTTGCGGCCGATGGCGGCCAGGCACAGGCCCAGTTCGTAGCGCGTGCGGGCGGCCCGAGGGAACGCCGACGCCAGGCGCTCAAGCGGCGCCAGGGCGCCTTGCGCGTCGCCCTGCCGGCGGCGCGCCGAGGCCAGGATCAGCATCGCCCTGGGATCGGTGGGCGCCTGCGCCAGCACGCTGCGGGCGGCCCGCTCGGCGCCGGGGGGGTCGGTGGCCAGCAGGGCGGCCGCCCGGTCGATCACGGCGTTCAGGGCGCCCGGGGGCGGTCCAACCATACGCTCAGCATCTCCAATACCGAGACGGCCGCCCCCGCTCCGGAAGCGACCGTCCCGCTACGTCACTAGCACTGGCGGGGCGTCGGCCCCAGCCGTCAGAAGGTGTAGGTCACCCGTCCGTAGTAGTAGCCGCCGTTGATGCCGAACGGTGAGAAGCCCACCGGCGCATTGTAGACGTTGGCGCCGTCGGCCGGGCGCACGCCGCCCGAGCCGTCCGGAATGTTGGGCGTCGTGGGCGGCTTCTGGTTGAACAGGTTGTTGGCCCCCACGTCGATCTTCAGCTGGTCGTTGATCTTGAAGCCGACGTCGAGATCGGTGATCCCGGTCGTGCCGATCCGCTCCCAGACGCCGTTGTTGCCGGTGCCGTCGGTGCTGACGATCTCGGCGCTGGGGCCGTAGATGTTCTCCCGCAGGTTCACGCTCCAGCGGTGGTAGGACCAGTAGGCCCCGAGCACGACCTTGGTCTTCGGCGCGGCGGTGGTCAGCAGGCTGAGCGCCGTCGGTCCGAGGAGGGTCGTCTGGCCAAAGGCCGGCGCGCTGACGATGGCCGGCAGGGCGAACTGCTTGGTGACGGCGGTCGAGTTGTAGTTGAAGGCCACCGACCAGTCGACGTGACCGAAGTCGCCGAAGTCGGAAGCATAGGTGGCGGTCAGCTCGACCCCGCGGGTGCGGGTGTTGGCGCCGTTGGTGAACACGCTGATGCCGACGTAGCTGACGCCCGGGTCGAGCACGTTGCCGTGCGCGGCGATGGCGTTCAGCACCCCCTGCGACACCGTCGTGGTGCCCACCAGCCCCAGCAGGGTGCCGGTGGCGACGATCCGGTCCTTGATGCTGATCTGGTAGAGGTCCAGCGTCACCTGCATGTTGCTGATCGGGTGGGCGACGAAGCCGACGCTGTAGTTGGTGGATTCCTCGGGCTTCAGCGGCGAGAACCCGGCCAGGGCCGCGGCGGGCGAGTTGGCCGGCAGCTGCACCACGGCGAAGGTCGGCGCCACGTTGGTGGCCGAATAGTATTCCTCGGCCAGGGTCGGGGCGCGGAAGCCGTTGGCGATGGTGCCGCGGATGGCGAACATCGGGTTGAAGTCGTAGCGCGCGGTCAGCTTGCCGACGGCGGTGGCGCCGAAGTCGCTGTAGTGCTCGACCCGCCCGGCCAGGTCGACGTGCAGGCCCTTCACCACGTCGGCGGCCAGATCGATGTAGCCCGCGTAGTTGGTGCGCGTGTGGGCGCCGGCGTCGGTCAGCTGGAAGCCGGGGAACGACTGGCCGCCTTCCTTGTAGATCGACAGCGGATCGCCGGCGCCGATCTGGTACTTGCTCCAGCGGCCTTCGGCCCCGAACGCCACGTTCAGTGGCGAGGCCAGGCCCACCGCGAAGTCCCGCGAGACGTCGAGGTTGGTGGTCCACTCCGAGCTGGTGAAGGAGCCGTCGTAGAAGTTGGTCGGCGTCACGCCGGTGTCGGCGTAGAGCGAGGCGTTGGCGGTGTCGACGGTCGAGATGCGGTCCTTGTCGTGGCCGTAGGTGGTGGCCAGATCCCAGGCCCAGCCGGCCAGCTTGCCCTTGGCGCCGCCGGTGACGGCGAAGTCGTCCTCCACCAGGGCCTCGCGCGGGTCGAACCCGTTCGGGAACGGATAGGTGGTCACCAGCCCCACGGTGCGCGAGACCTTGCTGGGCACGCGGTAGTTTTCATACGACGAGGCGGTCCGGTGGCTGTAGCTGCCGTAGCTGTAGAGCTGGATGTCGTCGGTGATGTCGTAGCCGGCGTTGTAGAAGCCGTTGTACACCGTCGACTGGGCGTCGCCGTTGATCAGGTTGATGTTCGGGAACTGCGCGGCGTGGGGCACGCCGGCCGCGTCGGTGGCGTTGTCGCTGGACTTCAGCGAGCCGTCCAGGTTCTGCACCCGCCGGTCGGCGCCGCCGCGGTGGCTGAAGTCATGGAAGCGGACTTCGCCGGTCAGGCTCATGAAGCCCTTGGAGGTGAGCGGCAGGCCGAGGTTGAACGAGCCCGCGCCGGTGGTGCCGTCGCCGGCGTAGTACTGGCCGCCGGTGCCGGTCAGCACGCCGCCGTGGTCCTTGTCCTTCAGGATGATGTTGATCACGCCGGCGATGGCGTCGGTGCCGTACTGGGCGGCCGCGCCGTCCTGCAGCACTTCGATGTGGTCGATGGCGCTGACCGGGATCAGGCTGAGGTCGGCGGTCGCCGCGCCCTGGAAGTTGCTGGGGTCGACGTGCAGGTTGCCGGTGGGATGTCGGCGCTTGCCGTTGATCAGCACCAGGGTGTCGTTGGGGTTGAGGCCGCGCAGCGCGGCGGCCAGGGTCAGATTGGCGGTGTCGCCGCCGGTGGCCTCCGCGTTGAACGACGGCAGGTTCTGGGCCAGCGCCTGGATCACGTCCGGCTGGCCGACGTGCGCCAGCGCCGTGCCGCCGACCACCTGGATCGGCGCGGCGCTGTCCTCGGCCTTGACGCCGGTCTGGCGGGTGCCGGTGACGATCAGTTCGCCGACGGTGGAGCTGTCGGTCGCGGCCGCGGCGGCGTCCGCGGCCTGGGCCGCGTTGGAGGCCAGGGCCGCGCCAAGCGCGAGCGCGCTGGCCCCCAGCAGTTTCGACTTCCCGAACTGTGACTTCATTGTCCAGATCCCCTTCTTGATTAAGTGGACCCGTCCCGGCGCCGCCTCCCGCCCCCGGCAAAGGGGGCCCCAACCAAGGCCCCCGCGCCGCCGTGTGAACGTCACCCCCTGCCGGCGGCCGTTCCGCCGCATTCAAGTATCCGACCACACGATGGCGCGCTGAGAGTCACAGACCCTCCGCGTCGCCAAAAGCAGAGGAAGAGTTTCCCCTGTCTTTTGCGATAACATCGCAATTTCATTGAGTCCTAGCGTGCAATCCGGTCATCGATCCGGGAAGTGATATTTCACCACCGCGACGCAAATCCCGGCCCGTCCGGTTTGTTTGCTTTACGAACGCGCAAATCCGATTGTCATGATTAGTTTATAGACGACATCGCCGCTTGGCCACTGACGCAGATCGACCAAACGCGCCCGGCCGGCGGCCGGGGCCGACGGTCCGCAAAGGGCGCAGAGGGCATGGCCTCTGTCCCGACTAGGCTTGTCCGGCCGACCGCGCGTCGCCAAGACCGCCAGGGGCCCGTCGGCCGCCATCGCCCAGGAAGGCGGCGCCTGCGGAGCTTGTGGTCAAGTCGTGGGCGCCCGACTGCGAAACGATTGGGCGCGAGCGGACCGCAACGGCCGTCAGGCGACCGGGACGCGCCGCTCCAGCTCGTCCAGCCACACCCGCGCCACGCTGTCCGACGGCGCGCGCCAGTCGCCCCGCGGCGACAGGGCGCCGGCCGAGGAGATCTTCGGGCCGTTCGGCAGCGCCGAGCGCTTGAACTGGCTGGTCTCGAAGAAGCGCCTGAGGAACACCACCATCCAGCGCCGGATCTCGGCGAGGTCGTAGGCCTTGCGCTCACCAACGTCCGCCGGCCAGTCGCCACGGTCGGCGTCGCCCCAGGCGTTCAGCGCCAGGAAGGCGATCTTCGACGGGCGGAAGCCGTAGCGGGCCACGTGGTGCAGGGTGAAGTCGTGCAGGGCGTAGGGCCCGATCAGCGATTCGGTGGACTGGATGGCGCCGCTGGCGTCGGCGGGCACCAGCTCGGGCGAGATCTCGGTATCCAGCACCGCCAGCAGCACCTGCGCGGTCGCCGCGTCGACGTCGCCGGAGCGGGCGACGAAGCGGATCAAGTGCTGGATCAGGGTCTTGGAGACGCCGGCGTTGACGTTGTAGTGGCTCATCTGGTCGCCGACGCCGTAGGTGCACCAGCCCAGCGCCAGCTCCGACAGGTCGCCGGTGCCCACGACGATGCCGCCGTTGTGGTTGGCCAGGCGGAACAGGTAGTCGGTGCGCAGGCCCGCCTGCACGTTCTCGAAGGTCACGTCGTACACCGGCTTGCCGCCGGAGAACGGGTGACCCAGGTCGTGCAGCATGCGCTCGGCGGCGGGGCGGATGTCGATCTCGGCGGCGGTGGCCCCGATCGCCTTCATCAGCTTCCAGGCGTTCGACTTGGTGCCTTCCGACGTGGCGAAGCCCGGCAGGGTGTAGGCCAGCACGTTGGCGCGCGGCAGCCCCAGCTTGTCCATCGCCCGGGCGGCGACGATCAGGGCGTGGGTGGAGTCGAGGCCGCCCGAGACGCCGATCACCGCGAACTTAGAGTGTGACGCCTGCAGCCGCTTGGCCAGGCCCTCGACCTGGATGTTGTAGGCCTCGTAGCAGTCCTCGCGCAGCCGCGCCGGGTCGGAGGGCACGAACGGAAAGCGCTCCAGCCGCCGCTCCAGGGGCACGGTCTCGGCCGGGGCGTCGAGCACGAAGTCCTGCCAGCGGAAGGCGGCGACCTGGCCGGCCAGGTGCTGGGCGTTGTCGCCGAAGGTGTTGGCGCGCATGCGATCCTGGCGGATGCGGTCCAGGTCGACGTCGGCATAGGTTACAAGGTCGCCGACGAACCGCTCGGATTCCGCCAGCAGCTGGCCGCACTCGAACACGCCGGTCTGGCCATCCCAGGCCAGATCCGTGGTGGATTCGCCGGGACCGGCGGCGGTGTAGACATAGGCCGAGAAGGTGCGGTCCGACTGGCTGGCGCACAGCCGCTTGCGGGTCTCGGCCTTGCCGATGGTGATGTTGCTGGCCGAGAGGTTCACCAGCACCTCGGCGCCCGCCAGGGCGCCGGCGCTGGACGGCGGGACCGGGACCCAGATGTCCTCGCAGATCTCGATGTGGAAGGTGAACGGCGTACTGCCGGTGGAGCGGAAGATCTGGTCGACGCCGAACGGCGCGGTCTGGCCGGCCACGTCGATCGCCTGCCCGGTCACCGCCGCGCCGGCGGTGAAGTGCCGGCGTTCGTAGAACTCGCGATAGTTCGGCAGGTAGGCCTTGGGCACCACGCCCAGGATCCGCCCGGCATGGATCGCCACGGCGCAGTTGTAGAGCCGCCCGCGATGGCGCAGCGGGGCGCCGACGATGACCACCGGCCACAGGGCGCGGGACGCTTCAGCCAACTCGCCGATCGCCGCCTCGACTTCGTCCAGCAGGGCGTCCTGCAGCAGCAGATCGTCGATGGCGTAGGCCGACAGACCCAGTTCCGGGAACACCACCAGCGCGGCGTGACGGGCATGCGCCTGCCGGGCCAGCTTCAGGGTCTCGGCGAGATTGGACCTCGGATCGGCGACCACCACCTTGGGCGCGGCCGCCGCCACGCGCAGGAAGCCGTGGCTGTAGAGCGAGTGGAAATCATAGGTCACGTGTCGAATCCCGCTCCGCCGCCCCGCGCCGCCGGGTCTCTAGTGGCCCGACCGGCGCCGCCTCGCCACCTTAGTCTCATCTTGAGCAAAAGTCATGCCCGTGGCGTATCTAGGCGCTTTGCCCGGCCGGCGCCAGGGGGCGGCGCCGGCTCGCCGAACACGGATCACCTGCCGCCCCTTGACCTCAAAGGCGCGCGGGCCTTGGCTGCGGCCAGTTCCGTGAGGGGAGATTCACGCATGAGGTCGTTGAAGTGCGCGCTGCTGGGCGGCGCGATGAGCCTTGCCGTGTTCGGCGTGGCCGGCGCGGAGGGCCAGCCGCTGCTGGGATTCACGCCCCAGGGGTCGGACGCCGAACGCGCCCTGGAGGCCAGGTTCGACTCCAGCCTCTCCGCCGACGCCATGCGCGCGCGCCTGCAGCAGATGGCGGCCGAGCCGAACCACGTGGGTTCGCCGCACGACAGGGCCAATGCCGAGTTCGAGCTGGCCCAGTTCAAGGCCTGGGGCTGGGACGCACGCATCGAAGAGTTCAGCGTGCTGTATCCGACGCCGAAGGCCGAGAGCCTCGAGCTGCTGGGCGATGCGCCGTACAAGGCCGTGCTCACCGAGCCGCCGGTCCCGGGCGACGTCACCTCGACCCATACCGACGGCGCCCTGCCCGCCTGGGTGGCCTACGGCGGCGACGGCGACGTCACCGCGCCGCTGGTCTACGTCAACTACGGCATGCCCGACGACTACAAGGCGCTCGCCCGCATGGGCGTGGACGTGAAGGGCAAGATCGTCATCGTGCGCTACGGCGCCGGCTGGCGGGGTCTGAAGCCCAAGCTGGCGCAGGAACACGGCGCGGTCGGCTGCATCATCTATTCCGACCCGGCCGACGATGGCTACGGCCCCGGCGATCCCTATCCCAAGGGCGCCTGGCGCAACGAGAACGGCATCCAGCGCGGCTCGGTGCTGGACATGCCGGTGCGCGCCGGCGATCCGCTCACGCCCGACGTCGGCGCCACCAAGGACGCCAAGCGCATCGCGCTGGCGGACGCCAGCACCATCCTGAAGATCCCCACCCTGCCGATCTCCTATGGCCAGGCGCAGCACTTCCTGGCCGCGCTGGACGGCCCGGTGGCGCCCAAGGGCTGGCGGGGCGCCCTGCCCCTCACCTACCACGTCGGGCCCGGCGCCAAGGTCCACATGGTGGTGCAGGCCGACTGGAGCCAGAAGCCGCTCTACGACGTGATCGCGGTGATGAAGGGCTCCGAGCGGCCGGACGAATGGGTGGTGCGCGGCAACCACCGCGACGGCTGGGTCTACGGCGCCGAGGACCCGCTGTCCGGCCAGATCGCGCTGATGGACGAGGCCAAGTCTCTCGGCGCCCTGGCCAAGACCGGCTGGCGGCCCAAGCGCACCATCGTCTACGCCAGCTGGGACGGCGAGGAGCCTGGCCTGCTGGGGTCCACCGAATGGGCCGAGCAGCATGCCGCCGAGCTGCAGGCCAAGGCGGTGCTGTACATCAACTCCGACGGCAACGGCCGCGGCTTCCTGGGCGCCGAAGCGAGCTATTCCCTGCGCGCCCTGCTGGACCAGGCGGCGGCCGACGTGAAGGACCCGGAGACCGGCGTCAGCGTTCGCGACCGCGCCCTGGCCGCGATGAGCGTGCGCGCCGCGGAGGCCGGCGCCGGGGAAGAGGAGAAGAAGCGGGCCAAGGAGGCGTCCAGCGGCGTGCTGCCGATCGGCGACCTGGGCTCGGGCTCGGACTACACGCCGTTCGTGCAGCACCTGGGCCTGGCTTCGATCAATCTGGGCTTCGGCGGCGAAGGCTCGTCCGGCGGCGTCTACCACTCGGCCTACGACACCTTCGAACACTACGACCGCTTCGGCGATCCTGGCTTCCACTATGGCGTGGCCCTGGCCCAGACCACCGGCCGGCTGGTGCTGCGCACCGCCGACGCCGACATCGACCCGCTGCGCTTCGGCAACCTGGCCGACACCATCGGCGGCCAGGTCGAGGAGCTGAAGACGCTGACCCGCACCCTGCGCGAGCGTTCGGCGGCGGTGGACAAGCTGCTGGACGGCCGCGCCTACGGCCTGGCCGCGGACCCGACGCTCACTTCCGCGCCGCCCGAGCGTGAGGACGTCGTGCCGGAGATCGACTTCAAGGCGCTGGACGCGGCCGCCCAGCGGCTGAAGGCCAGCGCCAGCGCCTATGACCAGGCCGCCGCCGCGGCGGGCGCGCTGAAGCCCGACCGGCGCAACCAGGTCAACGCCCTGCTGCAGGGCGTCGAGCAGAGCCTGACCGACGCCCGCGGCCTGCCCGGCCGGCCGTGGTACCGGCACCTGATCTACGCCCCGGGCCTGCTGACCGGCTACGGCTCCAAGACCCTGCCGGGGGTGCGCGAGGCCCTCGAATCCCGGCGCTGGAGCGAGGCCGGCGAGTTCGTCGGCCGCACCGCCGCGGTGCTGCAGGCGGCCAGCGACCGGCTCGACAAGGCGACGGCCCTGCTGAAGGGATAGGCCTTATGTGGCCGGCGGGCCTCGCGCTTGCCGGCCGACGCCTCTAAGTTAGGGGCCGGCTTCAGGCGAATCCCGGCCCCCATGATCCGAAATCGACGCACGCGTATTGTCGCCACCCTGGGGCCCGCCAGCCGCGCCCCCGACATGGTGCGCACCCTCGCCCAGGCCGGCGTCGACGTGTTCCGGCTGAACTTCAGCCACGGGACGCACGACGACCACCAGGCGGCGCTGAACGCCGTGCGCGCGGCCGAGGCGCACGTCGGCCGGCCGCTGGCCGCGCTCGCCGACCTGCAGGGACCCAAGTTCCGCCTGGGCGCCTTCGCCAAGGGCAGGATCGCCATCGCCCCGGGCCAGGCCATCCGCCTCGACGGCGACGCCGCGCCCGGCGACGGCCGCCGGGCGCCCCTGCCGCATCCGGAAGTGCTGAAGGTGCTGCGCCGGGGCATGGAGGTGGTGCTCGACGACGGCAAGGTGCGCCTGCGGGTCACCGACGTCGCCGACGGCCACGTGGACACCGAGGTGGTGTGCGGCGACGCCCTGTCCGACCGCAAGGGCGTCTCGGTCCCCGGCGCGACGATCCCGGTGCCGGCGCTCACCGCCAAGGACCGCAAGGACCTGGACTTCGCCCTGCGCATCGGCGTCGACTGGATCGCCCTGTCGTTCGTGCAGCACGCCGGCGACGTGGCCGAGCTGCGGCGGCTGGTGAACGGCCGGGCGCAGATCCTCTCGAAGATCGAGAAGCCCGCCGCCATCGAACACCTGGAGGCGATCCTCGACGTCTCCGACGGCCTGATGGTGGCCCGCGGCGACCTCGGGGTGGAGATGGCCACCGAGGAGGTGCCGGTGGCGCAGAAGACCATCGTCCGCGCCGCCCGCCGCCGCGGCGCCCCGGTGATCATCGCCACCCAGATGCTGGAATCGATGACCGCCAGCCCCTCGCCCACCCGGGCCGAGGCCTCCGACGTGGCCAACGGGGTCTATGAGGGCGCCGACGCCCTGATGCTGTCGGCCGAAAGCGCCAGCGGGGCCTATCCACGCGAGGCCGTGACGGTGATGGACGCCATCATCCGCCGGGTCGAGGCCGATCCCAACTGGCCCAGCCTGATGCGCGCCGAGCATGGGGCGGACGCCGACGAGGACGTGGACGCCCTGATCGCCGCGGCCACCCGCGCGGCCCAGGCCCGCTCCACCGCCTGCCTCGTGGCCTATACCACCACCGGCTCGACCGCCCGGCGCGTGGCCCGCGAGCGGCCGATCCTGCCGGTGCTGGCCATCGCCCCGAACGAGAAGGTGGCGCGCCAGCTGGGCCTCGTCTGGGGCCTGGAGCCCCGGGTCGCGACGCAGCCTCGCGGCATCGCCGCCATGACCGACGAGGCGGCGCACATGGCCGCCGAGCTGGGCCTCGCGGCCGCCGGCGCGCGGGTGCTGATCATCGCCGGGCCGCCGATGGGGGCGCCGGGCGCGGCCAATCTGCTGCGCATCGCCCACGCGCCGCGCACCCGCGGGAGCTGAACAAGCCGTGCCGCGTTCCTGCTAGGCGTTTGGGAAACCTCTGTTAGGTTTCGCAGCGACTGGGGGCCGACTCGTTGAGGGGCGGCGCGGATTGGGGTGCGCGCGTCAAGCGCCGAAATGAACGAGCCTGCCGACTTCGACCTGAAGAGCACCGACAGCGGATCCGTCGCCACCCTGGTGGGCGACTGGACGGCCGTGCGCATGGGCGAAGCCAACGAGCGGCTGACCGAGGTTCTGCGCGGCACCCGGCAGATCACCGTCGATCTTTCCGGCGTGGGGCGTCTGGACACTTCGGGCGCCTACGGCGTGCTGCAGGCGATGGCGGTGGCCACGGAGCAGGGCCAGGTGATCGCGCGGCCGGAGGTGCAGCGGCTGATCGACCTGGTCGGCGCCGCCATCAAGGCCGAACCCACCCCGACCACCAGGCGGCGGCCGTTCTACGAGCTGTTCGAACGGATCGGCAAAGGGGTGGTCAACCTCGGCCTCGACGTGTTCGACCTGTTCGTCTTCAACGGGCACCTGCTGGTGGCCGTGGGTCGGGCGATCGCCGCGCCGCGCCGGATCCGCTGGGCGCCGGTGTTCTCCCTGGCCGAGCGCGCCGGGCTGGACGCCTTGCCGATCGTCGCCACCACCACCTTCTTCATCGGCGCCGTGGTCGGCCTGCTGGGCGCGGACATGCTGACCACCTTCGGCGCCCAGGTGTTCGCCGTCGACCTGGTGGGCATCGCGGTGCTGCGCGAATTCAACATCCTGATCACCGCCCTGCTGCTGGCCGGGCGCTCGGCCTCGGCCTTCGCCGCCGAGATCGGCGCGATGAAGATGAAGCAGGAGATCGACGCCATGCAGGTGCTGGGTGTCGACCCGTTCGACGCCCTGGTGTTCCCGCGGTTCCTGGCGCTGCTGGTGACCATCCCGCTGCTGACCTTCGTGGCCACCCTCGCCGGCCTGGTGGGCGGGCTGGTGGTGGTCTGGTCGCAGCTCGACATCGGCCCGACCATGTTCCTCAGCCGTCTGCTCGAGCATGTCGGCGCCAAGCACTTCTGGGTCGGCATGTCGAAGGCGCCCGTGCTGGCCGTGGTGATCGCGGCGATCGGCTGCCGCCAGGGCATGGAGGTGGGCGGCGACGTGGAGTCCCTGGGCCGGCGCGTCACCGCCTCGGTGGTGCACGCCATCTTCGCCACCATCCTGATCGATGCGGTCTTCGCCCTGATCTACATGAAGCTGCACATATGAGCATCGCGCCCGAAGCCCTGCTGGACCCCAACGCGCCGCCGATCGAGGTGCGCGGACTGGTGTCGCGCTTTGGCGACCATGTCATCCACGACAACCTCGACCTGACCATCACCCGCGGCGACGTGGTCGGCGTGGTCGGCGGGTCCGGCACCGGCAAGTCGGTGCTGCTCAACACCATCATCGGCCTCAAGCAGCCCGAAGCCGGCTCGGTGAAGATCTTCGGCCAGGACATCCGCTACGCCCGCCGCCGCCAGTGGACCGCGATCGAGCGGCGCTGGGGCGTACTGTTCCAGCAGGGCGCCCTGTGGTCGAACCTGACGGTCAAGGAGAACGTCTGCGCGCCGCTGTTCGAGCACACCGACATGGGCCGCAAGGAAATCGGCGAGCTGGCCGACCTGAAGATCGCCCTGGTGGGCCTGCCGCCCGGCGCCGGGGCGCTCAAGCCCTCGGAGCTGTCGGGCGGGATGATCAAGCGCGCCGGCCTGGCCCGCGCCCTCGCCCTCGACCCCGAGCTGCTGTTCCTGGACGAGCCGACCTCGGGCCTCGACCCGATCAGTTCGGCCGCGTTCGACACGCTGATCGAGGACCTTTCCGACAGCCTGGACCTGACGGTGTTCATGATCACCCACGACCTCGACAGCCTCTACGCCATCACCGACAAGGTCGCCGTGCTGGCCGACAAGCGCGTGGTCGCCGTGGCGCCGGTGCACGAACTGGAACAATCCGACCATCCCTGGATCCGCGAGTATTTCCTGGGACCACGGGGACGCGCCTCGGCCGGGGCGCGCTCCGCTGAGGCCCAGGCTCACGGGGGAGCAAGCTGATGGAGCGCAACGCCAACTACTTCCTGGTGGGCGTCGTCTCGACGATCCTGCTGGTGGCGACGATCGTGTTCGTGGTCTGGCTGGCGCAGTTCAACCTGCACCAGAAGTTCGACACCTACATCATCTCGTTCAAGGGCCCCGTCCGGGGCATCTCCAACGGCGGCGAGGTGCACTTCAACGGCATCAAGGTGGGCGAGATCTCGCGCATCGCCCTGGACGCGCACGACCCGACCATGGTCGACGCCGAGATCAAGGTGACCTCCGACGTGCCGATCCGGCAGGACTCGGTGGCCATGCTGGAGCCGCAGGGGATCACCGGCGTGAACTACGTGCAGATCGGCGCGGGCACCCCGTCGAAGCCGCTGCTGCGCGACCTGCCGCCGCCGCCGGGGTTCAAGTACCCGGTGATCCAGAGCCAGCGGGACGCCTTCTCGGACCTGCTGTCGGGCGGCAGCGCCGTGGTGGCCAAGGCCGTCGAGAGCCTGAACCGGGTCAACCGCGTGCTCTCGGACGACAACATCAAGACCTTCTCGGCCACCCTGAGCGACGTCCAGGCCGTCACCGCGGAACTGCGCGCGCGCAAACAGATCATCGCCGACGCCGACAAGGCGCTGCAGAGCGCCGACCAGGCGGCGCAGCAGATCAAGACCCTGGCCCACTCCAGCCAGGTGCTGGTGGAGGGCGACGGCACGCGCTCGGTGCGCAAGCTGGGCGATGCGGCCGAGCAGATCGAGGCCGCGGCCAAGGACGTCCGCACGCTGCTGGGCCAGCTGCAGGGTCCGACCGGCGACTTCGCCAAGACCGGCCTGCCGCAGATCCAGTCCGCCGTGACCAGCCTGCAGCAGGCCACCGAGCACCTCGACCAGGTGATCGACGAGCTGCAGCAGAGCCCGCAAGGGCTGGTCAGCAAGCCCCCGTCCAAGGAAGTCGAGGTGAAGCCGTGAGCAAGATGAAGTCGCTCGGCCGCGCGGCGAGCCTCGCCGCCGCCGCCCTGGCCCTGTCGGCCTGTGTCTCCGTGTTCCCCAAGCAGGCGCCGGCGACCATGTTCCGCTTCGGCGTCACCACCCCGCCGCCCGCGCCGGCGGGCGGCGGCCAGCCGTTCGGTGTGATCAGGGCCGTCACCAGCTTCGACCGCGCGGCGGCCAGCGAGCGGATCCTGACGGTCGACGGCCCCGAGGCGGCCTACATCAAGGGCTCGCGCTGGGTCAGCGGGGCCAGCGTGCTGTTCGACGAGGCGGTCACGCGGGCCTTCGACGGCTCCGGTGGCCCGGCGCGCCTGATCGGGCGCGGCGAGGTGGTGCGGGCGGACTATGTGCTCAAGCTCGACGTGCGCAGCTTCGAGGCCCGCTACGACCACGGCGCCAAGGCCGCGCCCACCGTCGTCGTGGTGCTGCACGCCGACCTCGACCGGGTCAACGACCGCGCCGCCGTCGGCAGCCGCACCTTCACCGCCGAGGTTCCCGCCGGCGACAATCGCGTCAGCGCCATCGCCGCCGCCTTCGACCAGGCGGTGACCAAGGTGCTGGGCGACCTGGTGCTCTGGGTCGACGCCCGCGGCCAGGGCTGACGCGCAATCGCTGCCGTTCAGGTGAGCATCGGCGCCATCTGCGGGTCGGCCTTGGCCATTGCCCGCTGGTAGGCCGGGCGGGCGCCAATGCGCTGCAGATAGGCCAGGATGTTGGGATAGGGCGACAGATCGCGCGGCGCGAAGGCGCGCATGGTGGTCAGGTTGAACACCATGATGATGTCGGCCGCCGTGAAGTCGTCGCCGGCGAAGTACGGCGCCTCGCCCAGCCGCGCCTCGGTCAGCTCCCAGGTGCGCTCGCCGCGGGCGCGCATGAACTTTCCGCGCGGACTGTCGTCGTCCCTGGCCTGGGCGGCGGGCCCCTGGGCCGGCAGGAACGAGGCGTTGGCGAAATGCAGCCAGAACAGATAGTCGGCGAAGTTCGCCGCCGTGGGCGGAACCGACAGCCGGCCGTCGCCGTAGCGGCCCAGGATGTATTCGATGATCGCCCCGCTCTCGGGCAGCACCACGTCGCCGTCGGTGATGATCGGCGCGGTGCCCAGCGGATGCAGCGCCTTGTAGTCCGGCGGCCCCATGCCGCGGCCGGGCGGCACGCGGTCATAGCGCTTCAGGTCGTACGCGAGGCCCAGTTCCTCGCAGAGCCAGACGATGCGCTCGGACTGCGAGACGCCGAGGTGGTGCACGGTGAGCATGGGCCGATCCTGGAGCTGCTGATCCTGCCGACAGCTTGCGCCGGCGCCGTACGGTCAGCCTAACGAAAACGGCGCCCGCTCCGCAGGGATCGGGCGCCGCTCGTCATGCTAAATGGGTGACCTCAGCCGACCCAGCGGCACACGCGGTGATGGTGGCGCACGGTGCAGACCTTGTGCGGATGGTGATGGTGCGGACGGGCGGACGCCGCGCCGGCCGTCAGCAGCGACAGGGCGAGCGCGGTGGCGAAGAGAGCTTTCACGGGAACGTCTCCAGGGTTGGGCGCGGGGGCGCCGCGATGAACCGCGCCAGCCGTGGAGTTCGTTCGTTTCAGCCGGATTTCAGCGCGTCTGCGTAGATTCCCTCAATCCGCGACGCCGCGGTGATGGTGTTGCGCAGCAGACAGGCCACGGTCATCAGGCCGACGCCCCCCGGCACCGGGGTGATCCAGCCGGCCACCTTGCTGGCCGGCTTGAAGTCGACGTCGCCCACCACCTTGGTCTTGCCGGCCGCCGCCTTGACCGGATCTCGGAACGGCACGCGGTTGATGCCCACGTCGATCACCGCGGCGCCCGGCTTGATCCAGTCGGCCTTGACCATCTGCGGCCGGCCGACCGCCGCCACCAGGATGTCGGCCTGGCGGCAGACCGCCGGCAGGTCGCGGGTCTTCGAATGGGCGATGGTCACGGTGCAGCTGTCGTTGAGCAGCAGCTGGGCCATCGGCCGGCCCACCAGCACCGAGCGGCCGATCACCACCGCGTTCAGGCCGGACAGGTCGCCCAGGGTCTCGCGCAGCATCAGGATGCAGCCCAGCGGCGTGCAGGGGATCAGGTTCGGCCGTCCGCTGCCCAGCAGGCCGGCGTTGATCGGGTGCAGGCCGTCCACGTCCTTGCGCGGGTCGATCGCCGCGATCACCGCCTGTTCGTCCAGCCCCCTGGGCAGCGGCATCTGCACCAGGATGCCGTGGATCTTCGGATCGGCGTTGAGGGTGTGCACGAGGGCGATCAGCTGATCCTGCGGCGTCGACGCCGGCAGCAGGTGGGTCACCGAATGGAAGCCGGCCTCGCGGCTCTTCTCGCCCTTGGAGTTGACGTAGATCTGGCTGGCCGGATCGTCGCCCACCAGCACCACCGCCAGGCCCGGCGTCACCCCGTGGTCGGCCTTCAGCCGGCCGGCGTCGGCCGCCGCCTCCAGCCGCACCCGCTCGGCCGCCGCCTTGAAATCGATGATCCTCGCCTCGCCGCCGTGCGATTCGGTCATGGATGGCTCCGCCGTGTGTGGATGGCCCTCGCCTAAAGCTTTGAAGCGCCGCGCGCAATCGGGGCTGGTCCATCGCCGGCCCGCGCGTGCTAGAGCGGGCGCATGACCACCGCGCCGATCCGCGCCGACGTCGTCCTGGCGGGCGGCGGCCTCGCCAACAGCCTGATCGCCATGCGCCTGAAGGCGACCCGCCCGGAACTGCGCGTGATCCTGCTGGAGCGCGAGACCAGCCTGGGCGGCCAGCATACCTGGTGCCACTTCGCCAGCGACGTTTCCCCGGCGATCGGCGCCTGGCTGCGCCCGCTATTCGTCGCCGAATGGGCGGACGGCTACGACATCCGCTTCCCCGCCCACCGCCGCAGCCTGTCGACCGTCTATCGCGCGATCAGTTCCGAGCGGCTGCACGAGGTCGTGGCGCCGATCATGGGCGAAGACGCCTGGTTGGGCGTCGACATCGCCGAGGTCGGCCCCGAGCGGGTGCGCCTGGCCGACGGCCGGGTTCTCGAGGCGCCGCTGGTGATCGATGGCCGGGGCCCCCGCCGCAGCACGCGGCTGGCGCTGGGCTGGCAGAAGTTCATCGGCCGCGAGGTGCGGCTGGCCTCGCCGCACGGCCTGACCCGGCCGATCGTGATGGACGCCACGGTGCCGCAGCTGGACGGCTACCGGTTCCTCTATGTTCTGCCGCTGTCGCCCGACCGGCTGCTGATCGAGGACACCCGCTACAGCGACGGCCCGGCCCTGGATCACGCCGCCATCGGCCAGGAGATCGACGCCTACGCCGCCGCGAACGGCTGGCCGGTGGCCGAGCTGATCCGGCAGGAGGACGGGGTGCTGCCGATCGCCCTGGCCGGCGACATCGACGCCTACTGGGCCGAGGCCACGCCCGGCGTGCCCGAGGTGGGCCTGCGCAGCGCCCTCTTCCAGCCGACCACCGGCTATGCCCTTCCCGACGCCGCCCGCATGGCCGAGGCGATCGCCGCCGCGCCGCAACTGACCAGCGCGGTGATCCGGGAGCTCACCCAGTCCGTATCGAAGGCGGCCTGGACCCGTCGAGGCTACTACAGGCTGCTGAATCGCATGATGTTCCGCGCCTGCGAACCGAACCAGCGCTACCGGGTCCTGGAGCGCTTCTACCGCCTGCCGCAGCCGCTGATCGAGCGGTTCTACGCCGGCGACGCCACACTGGGGGACAAGATCCGTATTCTGACCGGCAAACCGCCCGTACCCGTCAGCCGCGCCATGGCCTGCCTGACCGAACAGTCCGCCTTCGCCGGAGTCGCCGCATGACCGAGACCTCCGCCAAGAAGATCGCCGTCGTCGGCGCCGGGTTCGGCGGCCTGGCCCTGGCCATCCGCCTGCAGTCGGGCGGATGCGACGTCACCCTGATCGAGGGCCGCGACAAGCCGGGCGGCCGCGCCTACGTCTACCGCGACCAGGGCTTCACCTTCGACGCCGGCCCGACGGTGATCACCGACCCCGACTGCATCGAGGAGCTGTTCGCCCTCTCCGGCCGCAAGTCGTCCGACTATGTGACCCTGCTGCCGGTGGCGCCCTTCTACCGGCTGTGCTGGGAAGACGGCGACGTGTTCGACTACGTCAACGACCAGGCGGAGCTCGACGCGCAGATCGCCCGGAAAAATCCCGCCGACGTCGCCGGTTACAAGCGCTTCCTGAAGTACTCCGAGGAGCTCTACCAGGAAGGCTACATCAAGCTTGGCCACGTGCCGTTCCAACAGGTGGGCTCGATGCTGGCCTCGGCCCCGCAGTTGATCAAGCTGGAGGCCTACCGCAGCGTCTACGACAAGGTCTGCGGCTTCGTGAAGGACGACCACCTGCGCCAGGCGCTGTCGTTCCACACCCTGCTGGTGGGCGGCAGCCCGTTCGCGGCGTCGTCGATCTACGCCCTGATCCACGCCCTGGAGCGGCGCGGCGGGGTGTGGTTCGCCAAGGGCGGGACCAACGCCCTGGTCAGCGGCCTGGCCAGGCTGTTCCAGGACCTCGGGGGGACGCTGCGCCTGTCCGATCCGGTGCAGGAGATCCGCACCGAGCGCGGTCGCGCCAGCGGCGTGGTGCATGCGGACGGGAGCTTCGAGGCGTTCGACGCCGTCGCCTCCAACGCCGACGTCATGCACACCTACGCCAGCCTGCTGAAGAACGACCCGCGCGGCCGCTCGGTGGGCAAGGCCCTGAAGCGCAAGCGGTTCAGCCCCTCGCTGTTCGTGCTGCACTTCGGCCTCAACCAGCCGCAGCCGCACCTGCGCCACCACACCATCTGCTTCGGGCCGCGCTACCGGGGCCTGATCGACGAGATCTACGGCAAGAACGCCCTGGCCGACGACTTCTCGCTCTACCTGCACTCGCCCTGCGCCACCGACCCCGACCTGGCCCCGCCGGGCTGCTCGGCGCACTATGCGCTGTCGCCCGTGCCGCACCTGGGCACGGCGGACATCGACTGGGCGGTCGAGGGGCCGCGCTACCGCGACCGCATCCTCGACTACCTCGAGGCGCACTACATCCCGCACCTGCGCGACAACCTTGTCACCACGCGGATCTTCACGCCGAAGGACTTCGAGACCGAGCTGAACGCCTGGCAGGGCTCGGCCTTCTCGCTGGAGCCGGTGCTGACCCAGAGCGCCTGGTTCCGCACGCACAATCGCGACGACGTGATCCCCAACCTGTACTTTGTCGGCGCCGGGACCCATCCGGGCGCAGGGGTGCCTGGCGTGATCGGCTCGGCCAAGGCCACCAGCGGCCTGATGCTGTCCGACCTGCTGGGAGGCGCCGCGTGACGGATCTCAGCCTCGAACAGTCCAGCCGCGAGACCATCCAGAAGGGCTCGAAAAGCTTCGCCGCGGCCGCGGCCCTGTTCGACGCCCAGACCCGCGCCGACGCCGAGATGCTCTACGCCTGGTGCCGCTACTGCGACGACGTGGTGGACGGCCAGGACCTGGGCCACGGCATGACCGTGCTGGCCCCGGAGGAGTCCCAGCGGCGGCTGGAGAGCCTCTACGCCAAGACCCGCGCCGCCCTGGCCGGCCAGCCGGTCGACGACCCCGAGTTCGCCGCCTTCCAGAAGGTGGCCCAGCGCCGCCAGATCCCCGAGCGCTACGCCATCGACCTGATCGACGGCTTCGCCATGGACGTGGCCGCACGCCAGTACCGGACGATCGAGGACACCCTGGACTACTGCTACCACGTGGCCGGCGTGGTCGGGGTGATGATGGCCCTGGTGATGGGGGTCAAGCCGGGCGACCTGGCCACCCTGCGCCGGGCGCAGGACCTGGGGCTGGCCTTCCAGCTGACCAACATCTCCCGCGACGTGGTCGAGGACGCGCAGAACGACCGCGTGTACCTGCCCTCGGCCTGGCTGGCGGAAGCGGGGCTGAAGGACGATCCGGCGACGGTGCGCGATCCGGCCAACCGCGCGGCGGTATTCAAGGTCACGGCGCGGCTGCTGGAGCGCGCAGAGCCCTACTACGCCTCGGCGGTGGCCGGCCTGCCCTCCCTGCCCTTCCGCTGCGCCTGGGCGATCGGCGCGGCGCGCGGCGTCTACCGCCAGATCGGCGTGGAAGTCGGCCGCCTGGGCGCGAAGGCGTGGGACGAACGGGTCTCCACCAGCACAGCGCAAAAGGTGGGCTTCGCGATCGAAGGGATGGTCATGGCCCTGGGCTCGCGCCTGGCCGGACGGCCTAGCCCGCGGCCGGACCTGTGGACGAAGATCTGAGTTCGCCGCCCTGGCCCTGGGCCTCCAGCTCGGCCAGCTGAGCCTTCAGGTCGCGCACCGGTTGGGCGATCAGGAAGCCGAACGAGACGCAGCCGTGCTTGGTGCCCACCGCGTGGTGGATGCGGTGCGCCTGGATCAGCCGCTTCCAGAACTTCGAGCGGCCGTTCATCGGCACCGGATAGCGCCGGTGCACCAGCCCGTCGTGGAACATGAAGTACACCGCCCCGTAGGCGGTGATCCCCAGGCCGATCGGCAGCAGCAGCGGCAGCCCGTGCACGCCGAGATAGATGCAGGCGATCGCCGGCGCCGCGAACACCACGGCGAACAGGTCGTTCAGCTCGAACACCCCGGTGCGCGGCTCATGATGCGACTTGTGCCAGACCCAGCCGAAGCCATGCATGACGTACTTGTGGGTGAACCAGGCGAAGCCTTCCATGAACACGAAGGCGGCCAGGAACAGGGCGATGTCGAGGGCGAGGGTCAGCATGATGTCTAGCGGCGGGCATAACGGGTGGTGATCTGGGCCACCATGAGGCCGATCGCCCCGGTGAGTCCGAGCACCAGCCACGCCTTATAGAGGGTGTCGGGTCCCTCGTCTCGCCACAGCACCGCCTGGTAAGCATCGATCACCCAGGCGTGAGGGGTAGCCCAGCCCACCGCCTGCAACCACGGCGGCATCAGGAAGCGCGGCACCATGCTGCCGCCGATCGCGGCCAGCACCAGGATCACGAAGGTCGACAGCATCTGCGCCTGGTCGCGCGTGCGGCACACCGACACCAGGCCCAGCGCCAGACCGCCCGAGCAGACCGACACTGCCGCGGTGGTCACGCACCACAGCGGCAGGTGCGCCAGCAGCGGCGTGCCGTAGACGAGTGTGGCAGTCAGGAAGATGGCGCCGGCCTGCACGGCCGCCTGCAGCCCCAGGAACAGGAACTTGCCGGTGACCACCGGCCCCATGCCCGCGCGGCCGGCCATGATCCGGTCGGCGATCCCGGAGCGGCGTTCGTCGATCAGGCTCAGCGCCCCGTGCATGGCCGAGAACAGGGCGAACAGCACGGTCACGGCCCCGGCGTAGTAGACGATCGTGCCGCCGCCCTTCTTCGCGCCGGCGACGTCCTCGCGGGCGAACATGCTCTGTTGGGCGTCGGTGGGCTTGCCCTGGGCGGCGTCGTCCCGCGCCTCCTTCTGCGCCATCTTCAGTGTGTCCTGCTGCTCGGCGGTCAGGTCGCCCAGCGCCGGGCCGATGTCGCGCACCGTGCGCGCCAGCAGCACGTCCGGCATGGCCCTGGCCATCACCTGCTGGGTGCGCGCCTGCACCAGCGGCGCGGCCACCTGGCGGGTCTGATCGGCCAGGATCACGATCGGCGAGCCCTCCGCGCCCGGGTCGGCGCGGATCACCAGGCCGGCGTCGGCCTGGCTGGAGCGCACCTGGCGGCGCACCTCGGCGTAGGTCTGCGGCGTGACCGGCTCGGCGCGCAGGCTCGGATCGGCGGTCAGGGCCGCCAGCAGCCGCCGCGAGCCCTCGGTATGGGCGGCGTCGGCCACGGCGATGCGCAGCTTGATGTTCTCGCCCGTGGTGCCGGAAAACACCGCCGAGAAGATGAGGAACACCAGCGGCGGCAGGAAGAAGGCCATCACCAGGGCCCCGCGGTCGCGCCACAGCTCCAGGGCCATGACGCGGAACATGGCCAGCGTCATGCCGCCCGCCTGTCTTCCGAGATCAGGGAGAACAGGTTCTGCAGCGACGGCTGGCGCACGCGGATTTCCCGGGCCGGCAGGCCGACCGCCTTCAGCGCCTTGTCCAGCCGCGCGGCGGCGGCATAGCCGTCGTCCGCCAGGCACGTCCACACGTCGGTCGCCCGGCCCCGTTCCAGGCCCAGCGCGCGCACCCGCTCCTCCTCGTGTGCGGCCAGGTCGGCGGCCACCACCACCAGAACCTCGACGTGCTCGCCGAAGGCGTCGGCGATCAGCGCGGCGGGCTCGCCCTCGAGCACCTTGCGCCCCTCGCTGAGGAAGCCGACCCGGGTGGCCAGCCCCCCGGCCTGCTCCAGGTCGTGGGTGATCAGCAGCACCGCCACGCCCTGTTCGGCCAGGGCGCGGATCACCGCGTCCACCGCCTCGCGGGCGTTGATGTCCACGCCCACGGTGGGCTCGTCCAGGATCAGCAGCCGCGGATGGTGCAGCACGGCGGCGGCGATGTTCACCCGCCGCTGGTAGCCGCCCGAGAGATGCCGCACCGGCACGTGCGCCCGGTCGGCGGTGCGGGTCACGGCCATCGCCGCCTCGACCGCCGGGGCCACCTCGGCGCGCTTCAGGCCGGACAGGCTGGCGAAGACTTCCAGGTTCTCGCGCACGGTCAGGTGCGCATAGAGCGCCAGCTCCTGGGGCGCCAGGCCCAGGCAGGCGCGCACGGCGGGTTCGGCCTGCGGATCGCCGCCAGCCAGCCGCACCCGGCCGCCGCTGGGCTTCAGCCGGCCACAGATGGCGCGGATCAGGGTGGTCTTGCCGGCCCCGTTCGGGCCCAGCAGGGCGTAGATCTCGCCGGCGCGGATGGTCAGGTCGACGCCGCGCAGCACCGGTGTCCCGCCGTAGGCGTGGACCACCTGTTCGACTTGTAGAATCGGGACCTGAGGGTCGGGCGTCACGCCGCCGCCTTGCGCCCCATGAACAGGCTGCGGGCGAAGCGTCCCAGGCGGCCGTCACAGCCGGCGCGCACAAGCGCCGCCTCGGCCTCGTCCAGGTGGCCTTCCATGGCCGCCGCCGCCTTGCGCGCGCCGACCGCGGAGACCCAGGTGGTCATCGCCGCATCCTTGCCGGTGTCCTTGCCGGCGAGTTCCGTGGAGTCCTCGGCGTCGATCAGGTCGTCACGGATCTGGAACGCCAGGCCCAGGCGGCGGGCGAACTCGCCGATCTCGGCGCAGGCGGCCGGCGAAGCGCCGCCGATCAGCGCGCCCGACTCGGCCGCGGCGATCATCAGCACGCCGGTCTTCTGGTGGTTCAGGGCGTCGATCTCTTCAGGCGTGCGCTGGCGGTCGCGGTCCTGCAGGTCCAGGGCCTGGCCGGCGACGAGACCGTGGAAGCCGACGGCCTGCGCCAGGGCGCCGCTGATCTGGGCGCGCAGGGCAAGCGGCAGGGCCTCGGCCCCCGCGATCGAGGCAAACGCCTGGTTCAGGAGGCCGACGGAGGCCAGGATCGCCTGCGCCTCGCCGAATTCGCGGTGGGTGGTCGGCCGGCCCCGGCGCATCCGCGCGTCATCCATCGACGGCAGATCGTCCAGGATCAGCGAGGCGGCGTGCACCATCTCCATGGCGCAGGCGACGTCCATCGCCTTGCCCGGAGGGGCCCCGAACGCCTCGGCGCACAACAGCGTAAGCATCGGCCGGAAGCGTTTACCGGGCGCCAGCAGGGCATAGAAGGTCGCCCCGTTGAGACTCGTGGGCTCGCGACTCGGCGAGGGGATCAACTCCGCAAGCCGGCGATCGATACTCACACGCAGAGCTTCTACGCTCTGGAGAAAAACGGCGTTGTCGTCCATCGCCCCCGATCCGCCGCGGCGGGCCTGCGCCCGCGACTCCTTGGGCCATTTGAAGGGCTTGGGAGCCAAGGTCAACTCTAAGCGTGGCGCGCCGCCTTGCCGCAGTCGCGGTTTGCGCGTCGCCGGACGGCCCGGGCAGGCCCTGCGCCCCCTGCGCAAAGCACAGCCTACGGAGCAAACAGGCGCTGCCGCGACGCCCCTTGCGACCGACCGGCGGCCTGCCGGCGCCAAGGGCGCCAAAACCCCATGCCACAAGGCCCTGGCCCGTCCCGCGCCGCTCGCGGCGGCGACGGCGCCCTGCCCCAGGGCCTGTCGCCGCAGGCGGCCGGCGGCCCGGCCGCGCCGCGCCGTGGGAGCCCTGCCGGGCCCCGGCCGCGCGGGCTCGAAGCCCCCGGGGCGGGCCGGAATATGATCAACATTTGATCAGGGCCGGGCCGGTCGCCGCCCCCGGCGGAGCGTCCGGCGCCGTCCGGGCTAGTCCACGCCGAACATCGATTCGTAGGGATCGACCTTGCCGGCCTCAATGTCGCTGACCTTGTACGCGGGCTTCCAGCCCACCTCGCCCTGCTCGCTGGCGCGCCACGCCATCACGATCAGGTCGCGCAGCTCGTCCGCGCCCGCGGCCAGCCGCTGAGTGGCGAAGGCGGCTCCGCGCGGATCGCCGGCCGACAGGCCGCCGGCCTTCTGCAGGTCGTAGAGAGGAATGGCCTGGGCGCCGGTGGTGGCCAAGTAGTCCGCCGTCCGCGCCTCGATGGCGCACTCGCAGTCCTTCACCGGCGCCATCTTCGCGCGCACGGCCTCCAGGGTGACCGAACGATGCACCAACTCGCCCTCGAACGGGGCGTGGATGTGGTCCTGGGTGTAGTTGTTGGGGTTCGGGAACGGCCCCCAGCCGTTGTAGTGGATCGACACGTGCAGCGGCTGGCTGCCGTCGCCGACATAGTGCGCCAGAACGCCGATGTCGCGCAGCAGCAGCTCGCGACGCTCGGCGGCGTCGGTGACGAACCAGGCCTTGTGCTCGGCGCTGGTCGCGGGGGAGGTCGCCGCGCTCTCGTCGGCGCGGAGATAGGTGAAATCCTTGGCGATCTGCTGCCAGCCCTCGATGATCGAATAGGGCAGATAGCCGGCCTTCCAGCTGTCGCCGCCGGCGGCGCGAAGGGAGGTCTCGTACTCGCCGCGGGTCGGCGGCAGGGCCGACAGCGGCGGCCCGCCGACGATCTTGCCGGCGTCGTCCAGGCTGGTGAAGTGGCCGGGATCCAGGTCGCTGTCGTGCGTCTTGCCGGCGTTCTTCCAGCGGTCGGGCTCGCGCGCCAGCTCGCCGACCTTGGCCACCGAGACCGGGCTGCGCAGGAAGGCCGGAACCTCGTCCGGCAGGCCCAGCATCGCCGCCTGCCCCACCAGCCGGTGGCCGGAGGCGCCCCAGGCGAGGGCCTGACCGGCGATGGCGGTGGCGACCGCCAGGGCCAGGAGGCCGGCGACGCGAGACGACTGGCTCATGCGGGATCCTTGATCGGCAGGGCGGCCTCCACCCGCGCCACCCAGGCCTGGGTGGCCGGGTAGTCGGCCAGGTTGAAGCCGCCGTCATGAGCCATCCGCGTGTAGGCGACAAGGGCGATGTCGGCCAGGGTCAGGGCGTTGCCGACCAGGAACGGCGAGACCGCCAGAGCGGCCTCCAGGCGGGCCAGGGCGGCCGCGCCGCGCTCGACGATGCGAGGCTCCAGCTCGGACACCGGCCTGCCCAGGTACTTCACCTGGAAGCGGGCCACGGCGACATAGGGCTCATGGCTGTACTGTTCCCAGAACAGCCATTCGAACATCCGCGCGCGGTCGTACGGGTCGGCCGGGATCAGCGCCGAGCCCTCCGCCAGGTGGACGATGATGGCGTTCGACTGGGCCAGCGCGCGGCCGTCGCCCAGGATGACCATCGGCACCTGGCCCGCAGGGTTTCGCGCGAGGAATTCGGGCGTACGGCTCTCGCCCTTGAGAATATCCACCTCCACCCACGTGAACGGCAGGTTCAGGCGCTCGGCCGTCCACTTCACCTTCAGGCAGTTGCCTGAAATCGAGTCACCAAAGATCGTCAGGGACATATCGCCGCCTCCGGGTTGCCACGCTGGACCGTCGTCTGTACGACTCGCGGCGCACCGTCATCGAGAAACAACAGGGCTACGCTGATGAAGCGCCTCCTGGCATGCCTCGCTGCGCTGACCGTGGGCCTTGCGGCCTCGGGCGCCCAAGCGGATTCCCCCAACGCCCCGAATCCCGCCGCGCCGGCCAAGCCGGCGCTGACCAGCGGGATGATCACCGACTTCACCGACCCGCTCGGGGATCTGGTCCAGCAGGCGCTCCGCACCGCGGCGCCGATGATGGACTTCTTCAAGCTGAAGGCGACCCTGTACCACAGCGGCGGCGGCATCCGCGGCTTCGACTCGCTGGGCTGCAAGGTGGTGCCGATGCGCACGGCCGCCGTCGACGGGGTGGCGGTGCCGCGGCACACGGTGCTGTTCATCAAGGAGACCGTCGGCATGCCGATGCCCGACGGCAGCAAGCACGACGGCTACTGGTACGCCTCCGACGTGGGCGGCGCGATCCACCAGGGCCGCATCGACCTGTTCACCGGCTCCGGGGCGCATTCCATGCAGCCCCTGCTGCCGCTGAACCTCGCCACCCTGACCGTGGCCAAGGTGGGCAAGTTCGTCGGTTGCCCGAAATAGCGGCTTGCCGCCTGCCGGTCAGACCGGCACGACTTCCTTGCCGATCGGCGCCAGGGCGATCATCGCCAGCTTGACGTGCTGGATGGCGAACGGGATGCCGATGATGCTGACGAACAGGGTCACGGCCAGCACCAGGTGGCCCAGCGCGATGTACCAGCCGGCCAGCACGAACCAGATCACGTTCAGCACGAACCCCAGCGGACCGGTGCCCAGGTCTCCGCGGCCGGTGATCCACTGACGGTCCACGACCTGCCGGCCGAACGGGGCGAAGCTGAAGCCGGCGATGCGCCAGGCCGCGCCCGCCCACGGCAGGCCGACGATGGTGATGGCCAGCAGCAGGCCCCCGAACAGCCAGGCCAGGCCCGCCAGGAAGCCCCCGAAGATGAACCAGAGGATGTTGAGGATCAGCGACATGGCCCGACGAACTCCGTTCCGTGGCGACTAGATACGTCGCCGCCGGCCGGTGCGTAAGCTTGGCTAATGTGAATTCGGCGACAGGATGTCCGCCGCCCTGACCTCAGGTCTCGACGAACGCCCGCTCCAGCACGAAGTCGCCCGGGTTGGCCACCGAGCCCTCCTCGTAGCCGCGGTCCAGCAGCAGCTGCTTCAGGTCGGCGAGCACCGAGGGGCCGCCGCACAGCATCACCCGGTCGCGCGCCGGGTCCAGCGGCGGCAGGCCGATGTCCTCGAACAGCTTGCCCGACTGGATCAGGTCGGTAATGCGGCCGCGGGTCTTGAAGTCCTCGCGGGTCACCGTCGGATAGTAGATCAGCTTGGGCGCAACCATCTCGCCCAGGTCCGGGTCGTTCGGCAGGTCGTGCTCCAGGAACTGGCGGTAGCTGAGGTCGGCGACCTCGCGCACGGTGTGGGTGATGATCACCTTCTCGAAGCGTTCGTAGACTTCCGGGTCGCGCGCCAGGCTGAGGAACGGGGCCAGGCCCGTGCCGGTGCCCATCAGGTACAGGTTCCTGCCGGGGCGCAGGCCGTCCAGCACCAGGGTGCCGGTGGGCTTCTTGCCGACCAGGATCTCGTCGCCGACCTTGATGTTCTGCAGGATCGAGGTCAGCGGGCCGTCCTGGACCTTGATCGAGTAGAACTCCAGCTCGTCGGCATAGTTGGCGCTGGCGATCGAATAGGCGCGCAGAAGCGGCTTGCCGTTGATCTCCAGGCCCAGCATCACGAACTGGCCGTTCTCGAAGCGCAGGCCCGGATCGCGGGTGGTGCGCAGGGTGAACAGGCTCTCCGTCCAGTGGTGCACATGCGTCACCGTCTCGACGTAGAAGGCGCCGCGGGCCTTCGGGGGCGGCGGGGCGGCAAGCGGGGCGTCGGTCATGAAGGGTCGTCTACCTGAATCGCGGGGGAGCGCGGAAGCGCGCTAAATGTCACCACCCATGAATGGGGCGGCGCCGGGCGCGCGGGCGGTATGTATGCCGCACTCGGTCTTTTGGGAACCCGCCCAGCGGCCGGCGCGCACATCCTCGCCCTCCTCCACCGGATTGGTGCACGGCCAGCAGCCGATCGAGGGAAAGCCGGCGGCGACCAGCGGGTGTGCCGGCAGGGCGTGCTCGGCGGCGTAGGCGTCGAGCTCTTCCTTCGACCAATTGGCCAGCGGATTGAACTTCAGCTTGCCTTCGGACTCCTCCACCACCGCCAGGCGCAGGCGGTCGCCGCCATGGAAGCGCTTGCGGCCGGTGACCCAGGCGTCGAAGCCGTCCAGAGCGGTGTCCAGCGGGACCACCTTGCGGATGTGGCAGCAGGCGTCGGTATCGGTCTTGTACAGGTCGGCGTTGGGATCGCCGGTGGCCAGGTCCTCGAAGCTCGGACGCAGGTCGCGCACGCCGGTCAGCCCGAGCTTCGCGGCCAGGCTCTTGCGGTAGTCCAGGGTCTGGCCGAACAGCATGCCGGTGTCGAGGAACAGCACGGCGATCTGCGGATCGACCTGGGCCGCCATGTGCAGCAGCACCGCCGATTCCGCGCCGAACGACGAGACCAGCGCCAGGCGGTCGCCGAAATGATCCACCGCCGCCCGCAGGATCGTCGACGGGTGGGCGTCACGCAGCTCGGCGTTGAGGCGCCGGGCCAGCAACTGCGCCGGCGTGAGCGCCTCGGCCGGCGGCTGGGCGACGTCGAACTCGGACTGATCGTAGGCCAGGGCCATCACGCTTGCCTTTCCTCGAAGGCCGGCGCGCGGTTGTCCGCCGCGCGCTGGTACACATGCCGGAAACGGGCGGCCACGTGGGCCCAATCGGCCGCCGTCGACCCGTCGGCGGGGACGAAGGCGTCGAACCCGCAGCGGATCATGAAATGCGCCTGCTCGCGCAGGACCTCGCCCACGGCGCGGATCTCGCCGCCGTAGCCGAACCGTTCGCGCAGCAGCCGGGCGCCGGAATAGGCGCGGCCGTCGCGATACTTGGGGATCGCCAGCGCCACCAGCGCCAGGCGCGGCAGGTCATAGGCCAGGGCCTCGACCGCCTCGGCCGGCTCGATGCGCACGCCGACGCTTCGCCCCTCGGCCAGCAGGGTCTCGCCCTCGGCCTGGAAGCGGCTCAGCGAGATGATCACGTCGCCGCGCGGAACCGGCTCGTCGTCGGCCACGCTGGTGAACGGATCGTCGTGGTCCTCGGCGTGGGGGGCGTTGGCGCCGCCGCTCGCCGCGCCCAGCCACCTAATGAGCTTCGGCATAGACGGCCTCCTTGAACGGGGCCAGGCCCGTACGGCGATAGGTGTCGAGGAAGCGCTCCTCGCCCTGGCGTTCGCGCAGATAGACCTCGACCAGCTGGTCGACGGCGACGGCCACCCGGTCGGCCGGCAGCGCCGGGCCCAGGATCTTGCCGACCTCGGCGTCCTCGGCGCCCGAGCCGCCCAGGGTCAGCTGGTAGAACTCCTCACCCTTCTTATCGACGCCCAGGATGCCGATGTGCGCGATGTGGTGGTGGCCACAGGCGTTGATGCAGCCGCTGATCTTGATCTTCAGCTCGCCCACCTTCTCCGCCCGGTCCTGGTCGGCGAAGCGGGCCTGGATCTGCTGGGCGATGGGGATCGCCCGGGCGTTGGCCAGGGCGCAGTAGTCCAGCCCCGGGCAGGCGATGATGTCGCTGATCAGGTTGGAGTTCGGCGTGGCCAGCCCCGCCGCGGCCAGGGCCGCGTGCACCGCCGGCAGGTCGTCGAGCTTGACGTGCGGCAGCACCAGGTTCTGCTCGTGGGTCACGCGCACGTCGTCGAACGAATAGCGCTCGGCGAGGTCGGCCATGACCTCCATCTGTTCGGCGCTGGCGTCGCCAGGGGTCTCGCCGATGGCCTTCAGCGGCACCTCGACGATGGCGTAGCCCGGCTTCTTGTGCGGCCGCACCACGTTGCGCGCCCAGCGGGCGAAGGCCGCGCCGCCGCGCTTGGCCGCCTCGAAGGCTTCCGAACGGGCCGGCAGGGTCTCGAACGCCACCGGCGCGAACGCGCCGCGGATGCGGGCCAGCTCGGTGTCGGGCAAGTCGCCGGCGACGCCGATCTTCTCCCACTCTTCCTCGACCAGCGCGCCGAACGCCTCGGCGCCCAGCGAGGCCACCAGGATCTTGATGCGGGCCTTGTAGGCGTTGTCGCGCCGGCCCTGGCGGTTGTACGTGCGCAGCACCGCCTCGAGATACGAGAACAGGCGCGAGGCCGGCAGGAACGGCTTGATGGTCTGGCCGATATAGGGCGTGCGACCCAGGCCGCCGCCCACCAGCACCTCGAAGCCCAGCTCGCCCTCGGGCGAGCGGCGCAGGTACAGGCCGATGTCGTGCGCCTTCACCGCCGCCCGGTCGTGCAGCGAGGCGCTGACCGCGATCTTGAACTTGCGCGGCAGGAAGGCGAATTCCGGGTGGAAGGTCGACCACTGGCGGATCGCCTCGCACCACACCCGCGCATCGTCCAGCTCCTCGGCCGTGGCCCCCGAATAGGGGTCGGCGGTGGTGTTGCGGATGCAGTTGCCGCTGGTCTGGATGGCGTGCATCCCCACCTCGGCCAGCTCGTCCAGGATGTCCGGCGCGTCGCGCAGCTTGATCCAGTGGAACTGCAGGTTGGTGCGGGTTGTGAAGTGGCCGTAGCCGCGGTCGTACTTGCGCGCCACGTGCGCCAGGCGGCGCAGCTGGGTCGAATTCAGCGAGCCGTAGGGCACCGCGATGCGCAGCATGTAGGCGTGCAGCTGCAGGTACAGGCCGTTCATCAGCCGGATCGACTTGAACTGGTCCTCGGTGATCTCGCCGGCCAGACGCCGGGCGGCCTGCTCGCGGAACTCCGCGGCGCGGTCGGCCAGCATCTCCCGGTCGATGTCGTCGTAGCGGTACATGGCGCGGCCCTTACTTGCGCTTGATCAGGTTGACGCGGCCGGTGGACCGCGCGGCGCCGGCGGCGTGGGTCAGGGCGTCGACCGCCGCCCCGCCTTCGGCCTGCTTGCCGTGCTCGGGCTTGTTGGTCGGCCCCAGCGCGCGGATGCGCTCGCGATAGCTCAGCGGCGCCCAGCCCCCTTCCGAGGGGATCACGTCGATCAGGTAGACGTCGACCACGCGGGTGGGCTGCGCCTTGCCGTGGCCCTCGGCCTCCTCGGCGGTGGCGTCGCCCTCGTCCCAAAGCTGGGCGTCGGCGAAGCGCTCGACCCAGCGGCCGGCGTTCCAGAACACCACTTCGCCATCGTCCAGGCGGTTGGCGGTCAGGGCTTTCATCGGTCAGGCCCTCGCGGCTTGGGCGGTGGAGACAAGATCAGCGATCATCGGCGTCGAGGCCTGGGCCAGCGCCATCGCCTCGCCGACGATCAGCAGCGCCGGACCGGCCAGGCCCGCGGCGGCGCTGGCGAGATCGCCCAGGGTGGTGACGATGCGCGCCTCGTCGGCGCGGCTGGCGTTCTCGACGATCAGCGCCGGCGTGGCCGGATCGCGGCCGGCGTCCATCAGCCGCCCGGCGATCGGCCCGGCCGTGGAGACGCCCATGTAGATCACCACCGTGTGGTTGGCCCTGGCCAGGTGTTCCCAGTCGAGGTCCGGCTCCGCGCCCTTGGCCGCGTGGCCGGTGACGAAGGTCACCGCCTGCGCCGCCCCGCGATGGGTCAGCGGCGCGCCCGCCGCGGCGCTGGCCGCCAGGGCCGCGGTCACGCCCGGCGCCACCAGGCACTCGACGCCCGCCGCGCGACAGGCTTCCAGCTCCTCGCCGCCCCGGCCGAAGATGAACGGATCGCCGCCCTTCAGCCGCACGACCTGCAGGCCGTCCTGGGCGAACGCCACCAGCATACGGTTGATCTCGTCCTGGGCGTAGGAATGGCGCGACTTGCGCTTGGCCACCGAGATCCGGCGCGCCATGGCCGGCGCCAGGGCCAGAATCTCGTCCGACACCAGGCCGTCGTGCACCACCACGTCGGCGGCCGACAGCGCCTTCAGCGCCTTGATGGTCAGCAGATCTGGGTCGCCCGGGCCGGCGCCCACCAGCCACACGCGACCGGCGCGCGCTGGGGCGGCGGGCTTGCCCCCGCCCAGCAGCACCAGGCTTTTCGTGGATTTGGCTGTCATGGTCAGCTTGGTCATTGGCCCTCAACGCCACCTAGGGGCCCGTATATGTTTCAGGAACTCTAAAAGGCTAGGCTAAAGACAGGACGGGGCGAACCTGAAAGGCTCGCCCCGCCGACATCCGTCGGCGAAAAGGGCCGATGCGCCGCCGGACAGTTGCAAACTGGTGTCCACGGCCCCATTTCGCAACCAAGGACTTCTGCCGGGGGTATCAGGATTTCTATGGAGTCTAGGCGCCGTCTTCCACCGCTCAACGCCTTGCGGGCTTTCGAAGCCGCCGCCAGGCACCTGAATTTCAGCCGGGCCGCGGACGAATTGTCCGTCACGCCAGGGGCCGTGTCGCAGCAGATCCAGAACCTGGAAGACTATGTGGGGGCCTCGCTGTTCAAGCGCACGCCCAAGGGGCTGCTGCTCACCGACGCGGCGCAGACCGCCCTGCCCGCCCTGCGCGAGGCCTTCGACCGCCTGGCTGAGGCCGCCTCCCTGCTCACCGCCGCCGTCGACGGCCGGCGCCTGACCCTGACCGCCGCCCCGTCGTTCGCCGCCAAGTGGCTGGTGCCGCGCCTCGGCCGCTTCGAGGAGGCGCACCCGCACGTCGACGTCTGGCTGTCGGCCGACATGGAGTTGGTGGACTTCGCCGCCGGCGAGGTGGACCTGGCCATCCGCTACGGCTCGGGACGCTATCCGGGCCTGGAGTCGGTGCGGCTGATGAACGAGACCGTGATCCCCGTCGCCAGCCCCGACCTGGTCGCCGCCAACCCCCTGGCCGACCCCTCGGACCTGTCGCACCACATCCTGCTGCACGACGGCTCACCCGACGCTGACGACAGCTGTCCGGACTGGTCGATGTGGCTGGCGGCGCGCAACGTGAAGGGCGTCGACGGCAACCGGGGTCCGCGTTTCAATCAGTCCAGCCTGGTGATCGAGGCAGCGGTCGGCGGTCGCGGCGTGGCGCTGGCCAAGCGCACCCTGGCGCAGGACGACCTGGACGCCGGCCGCCTGGTGGCGCCGCTGCAGATCGCCACCGCCGTGGACTTCGCCTATCACGTGGTGCACCCCAAGGCGAAAGGCCGCCTGCCCCAGGTGAAGGCCTTCGTCTCCTGGATCACCGCCGAGGCGGCCGCGCACGAGGCGGCCCTGGCCACGATGGACAACGGCGCCGGCATATAGGGCGTCGGCGCCTGGCGACTATTCGGCGGAATATCCGCAGCTTAACGCTTGGTCTTCAGCGACTTCAGCGCCTGTTCGTGGGCGTAGGCCGCCACGTCCGCCAGCGCTTCGTCCAGGGCGTCGCGCACCTTCGGCAGGCCCACCGACCCCTTGGCCTCCGCCCATGCGCACGCCTCGCCCAGGGCGAAGGCGCCGACACCGCGGGCCGCGCCCTTGATGGTGTGCACCGCATCGCGCCAGCCTTCGTTGGCCGGGTCGAGCATGGTCGACCAGATCCCGGCCTGTTCACGGAACAGGGCCAGCACCTCGTCGATCACCTGGGCGTCGCCGGCGGCGAAGTCTTCCAGGTAGCCGAAGTCCACCACACCCTTGATGTCCCGCTTGGCCATCGTTTGCCGCTCCCCCAGCCGCGACGGTTGTGGCATCCTCGACGCCACAAAGCTTGGCCATGACGAATCCGGCCACGCGCATAACATGGGAGGCGCACATGGACGGCGTCTACGAGATTCACGGCGCCCTGGGCTCACCGTACTCGCTGAAGGTGCGCGCGGTGCTGCGCTACCGCCGGCTGCCGCACATCTGGCGCTCGACCGGGCTGACCAGTTCCGTGCGCGACAACGTCAAGGTCCCGGTGATTCCGGTGATCCGCTTTCCCGACGGTTCGTGGCGCAACGATTCCACCCCCGTGATCGCGGCGCTCGAGGCCGCCCACGCCGATCGGGGCCTGGTCCCGGACGATCCCGCCGACGCCTTCCTGGCCTTCCTGATCGAGGACATGGCCGACGAATGGGGGACCAAGGCGATGTTCCACTACCGCTGGGCCTACCCGGAAGACGTCGACGTCAACGCCTTCACCCTGGTGCAGCAGTCGATGCTGGGCCGCCCACGGGCCGAGATCGACGCCGCCGCCGCGAGCATCCGCGATCGCCAGGTGGGCCGCATGCCCCTGGTGGGCTGCACCCCGGCCAACGCGCCGCTGATCGAGGAAAACGCGCACCGGGTGCTGGCCCTGATCGACGCCCATCTCGACGCCAAGAGCCCCGACCAGGGCCTGTGGCTGTTCGGCCAGCGGCCGTCGATCGCCGACTTCGGCTGGTACGGCCAGCTGTCGCAGCTGGCCCGCGACCCGACCCCACGCCGGCTGATGCGCGAGCGCTATCCGGCGGCCTTCACCTGGGTCGAGACCCTGGACGACGCCTCAGGCCTGGAACCCGGCCCATGGCGCGATCCGGCCGCCCCGCCTTCCGCGGCCCTGCAGGGCCTGCTGGCCATGGCCAGCGACGTCTACCTGCCGTTCCTGGCCGAGAACGCCCGCGCCCTGGCCGACGGCCGCAGCGAGCTGCACATCACCCTGGCCGGCCATCCCTACGCCCAGGCCCCGTTCGGCTACCAGGCCAAGTGCCTGGCCGCGCTGAAGGCCGCCTTCCAGGCCCTGGCGCCGGAACCGCGACGGCGGGTGGAGACCCTGCTGTGTCCGCAGGGCGTGGCGATCCTCGCGGCCTGAGCCGGCGGGACGGCAGGCGCGGCCCCGACCGGGGCCGAGGCCCCCTCAGATCCGGCCTAAGTTCCTGAAAGATATGGTGGGTGTAGTAGGGCTCGAACCTACGACCCGCTGATTAAGAGTCAGCTGCTCTACCAACTGAGCTATACACCCGCTCGGCAGCTGAGGCCCTTCCAGGCCCCGGCGCGAGGGCGCGGAACATACTCAAAAAGCCGGGGTTGGCAAGCGGCTGCGGCAATTGTTTTTCGCCGGCCTCGCTTGGCGGCCGCCGCACCCGTCCCCTAGGGTTGCGCCGCAAGGCCCCGCGGACCTCTCCGGCGGCGCCCCGTCGCGCAGGAGTCTCCGCTGTCATGGCCATCCGCTTCGCCGCGCTCGGCATCGACCACATGCACATCTTCGACCACATCCAGGGCCTGCTGGCCGCGGGCGCCGAGTTCGCGGGCTATGCGGAGGAGACCACCGTCCCTGCGATCGCCAAGGGCATCGCACGGACCTGGCCGGACGCGCCGGTGCTGACGCCGCAGCAGATCCTCGAAGACCCCAGCATCCAGGTGGTGTGCAACGCCGCCGTTCCCGCGGACCGGGCGGCGATGGCCGTCCAGGCCATGCGCCACGGCAAGGACGTCATGTGCGACAAGCCGGGGGCCACCACCGCCGCGCAGCTGGCCGACCTGCGCCAGGCGGTGGCCGAGACAGGGCGCATCTTCTCGATCTGCTTCTCCGAGCGCCTGGCGGTGCGGGCGGCGCAGAAGGCGGGGGAACTGGTCCAGGCCGGCGCCATCGGCCGGGTGGTGCAGACGCTGGGCATGGGGCCGCACCGCCTGAACCGGGCGCGGCGGCCATCGTGGTTCTTCGAGCCCGAGCGCTACGGCGGCATCCTGGTGGACATCGCCTCGCACCAGATCGACCAGTTCCTGTTCTACACCGGCTCGGCCACGGGCGAGGTGATCGCCAGCACGATCGGCAACTACGGCAACCCTGACGACCCCGGGCTGCAGGACTTCGGCCAGATCATGCTGAAGAGCGACCGCGCCACCGGCTATATCCGGGTCGACTGGTTCACCCCTGACGGCCTGCCCACCTGGGGCGACGGACGGCTGACGCTGCTGGGAACCGAGGGCTACATCGAGCTGCGCAAGTACGTCGACATCGACGGCAGGCCCGGCGGCGACCATCTGTTCCTGGTGGACGGCCAGAGCGTGCGCCACATCGACTGCGCCGGCGAGCCGCTGGTCTATTTTCGCGACTTCCTGGCCGACGTGCGCGATCGCACCGAGACCGCCATGCCGCAGGCGCATGTGTTCGAGGTCAGCCGCCTGGCGATCGAGGCGCAGGATCGCGCCCAGATTCTCACCCCCGTCCCGCCCGTTTCCGGAGCCGCCGAATGAGCCCTCTTCGCGTCGCCATCATCGGCTCCGGCATCGGCGCCATGCACGCCAAGGGCTATCGCTGGCTGCCGCAGCTGTTCGACGTGCCGGTGCTGTGCGCGCTGGATGAGCCGCGCTCGCGCAAGGTCTGCGCCCGCTACCAGATCCCCGAGTTCAGCCTGGACTTCGCCGCGACGATCGCCCGGCCGGACATCGACGTGGTCGACATCTGCACCCCGCCCGACCTGCACTTTCCCATGGTTCGCGCCGCCCTGGCGGCGGGCAAGCACGTGATCTGCGAGAAGCCCCTGTTCGGCTCGATCGCCGAGGTGGACGAGATCGAGGCCGACGTGGCGCGCGCCGGCCGGCTGCTGATGCCGATCTTCCAGTACCGTTTCGGGGCCGGCCTGCAGAAGCTGAAGGCGCTGATCGCCGCCGGCCTGACCGGCCCGGCCTTCATGACCACCATCGAGACCCACTGGTGGCGCGACGCCGACTACTACGCCGTCCCCTGGCGCGGAAAGTGGGCCAGCGAGCTGGGCGGCGGCCTGCTGGGGCATGCGATCCACGCGCATGACATGCTGAACTACGTGCACGGCCCCTCGACCGAGGTGTTCGCCATGACGGCGACCCTGGTGAACCCGATCGAGGTGGAGGACACCGCCGCCCTGAGCGTGCGCCTGGCCAATGGCTCGCTGGCCAGCCTGTCGATGACCCTGGGGTCGCGCCGCGAAATCTCGCGCCTGCGCTTCGCCTTCCGCGACCTGGTCGCCGAGAGCCAAACCGAGCCCTACACCATGTACCGCGACCCGTGGACCTTCATCGCCGAGGACGAGGCGCACC
Organism: Caulobacter sp. KR2-114; assembly: GCF_049446115.1. Taxonomy (NCBI): domain Bacteria; kingdom Pseudomonadati; phylum Pseudomonadota; class Alphaproteobacteria; order Caulobacterales; family Caulobacteraceae; genus Caulobacter; species Caulobacter sp. KR2-114. The sequence continues at coordinate 46,086 of NZ_JBMSEC010000002.1, read as the reverse complement.
AGGCCAGGGTCGACGCCGCCCTGGCGGCGCATCCGCACCACGAGGACAGCTACACCCGCCAGTTCGAGCTGTTCCACGCGGCCGTCACCCAGGGCGCCGAGCTGCCGGTGACGACGACTGACGCCCGCCGGTCCCTGGAGCTGGTGACGGCGGCCTATCACTCGGCCCGGACCAACCGCCCGGTCAGCCTGCCGCTGGACCAGGACCACCCGCTCTATCGCAGCTGGCTGCCGACAGCCTGAGCCGTAGGTTCAGCCGCCGGCGGGCCGGCCGGGCGCCTGCGAGGCGGCCAGTTCTTCCACCAGGTTGGTCAGGTGGCTGAGGCGATAGGGCTTGGCGAGGAAGCGGCCGTCGTCCGGCACGTCGCGTTTGGAGATCTGTCCGCCGCCGGAGGTGACGATCAACCGGACGGCGGGCCAGCGCTCGTGCACCAGGCGCGCCAGGCCAAGGCCGTCGCGCTCGCCCGGCATGTTGACGTCGGTGAACAGCACCGCGACCGTCGCGCCGGATTCCAGGATCTCCAGCGCCTGCTCGGCGCTCGCGGCCTCGAGCACCTCGTAGCCGGCGTCGAGCAGTTCCTGGACGGTGGCGAGGCGCACGAGCCCTTCGTCTTCAACCACGAGGATCGTCTGTCGGGGGGCACGGTTACTCATCCCCCAGTAAGCCGCGACGGGCGTGATCGTTGCGGGTCTGAAAAATTCTTTAGTCTCCCACCGTCCCTGTATTCGTAGCTTCTCCCTCCTAACCTGAAGTATTCGCCACAGACCGGCTCATCACCGGAGAATGTTACGCGGCGCCACGATCCCGAGATAATTTTGACGTGAAACGCGAGATCTGATCCCGCCTGCGGAACGGAATGCTCATCCAAGATTTACGGCTTCTGCCGACGACGTGTCGGCAATCGAACGGGAGGCCGAATTGGGTATCATCGCATGGCTCATACTGGGCCTCATATCGGGCTTCATCGCCAGCAAGCTGGTCAACAAGACCGGTGAAGGCCTGGTGATGGATATCGTGCTGGGCGTCGTCGGCGCCTTTGTCGGCGGCTTCGTGTTCAGCCACTTCTTCGGCGCGACAGGCGTCACCGGGCTGAACCTCTACAGCATGTTCGTCGCCGTGATCGGCGCGGTGATCGTGCTCCTGCTCTATCACATGGTGTTCCGCCGCCGGTCGATCTGACCCCGCGGCCCGGCCTCGTCCGGCTGACGGCTCGCCAGGCGCAACGCCTTGCGGGCCGAGGCGGCGAGCGACCCCAGCTTCCCTGCCCTACCCCGATCCCACCCCAGCGGCCGTGACGGCCGGAGAGACAGTGCATGCCCAAGTCCACGCCGCGATCGTCCGCGCCGCGATCGTCCGCGCCGCTTAGCCCCGCCGAGCGCGCCCAGGCCGCCGATCACGACACCACCGCCGCCGCCGACACCCTGACGCCGCCCGGCGGCGAGCTGCAGCTGCAGGCCGGCGACGCCGCCGAGCAGCTGACCACCAACCAGGGCGTTCCGATCGGCGACAACCAGAATTCGCTGAAGGCCGGCCCGCGCGGGCCGGTGCTGCTGCAGGACTTCATCCTGCGCGAAAAGCTCATGCACTTCGACCACGAGCGCATTCCCGAACGGGTGGTCCACGCCCGCGGATCGGCGGCGCACGGTTATTTTGAGTGCCTGGAGAGCTGCGCCGATGTCACCATGGCCGACTTTCTGCAGCGGCCGGGCGAGAAGATCCCGGTGTTCACCCGCTTTTCCACCGTCGCCGGCAACAAGGGCTCGTCCGATCTCGCCCGCGACGTGCGAGGCTTTGCGGTGAAGTTCTACACCCAGCAGGGCAACTTCGATCTGGTGGGCAACAACATGCCGGTGTTCTTCATCCAGGACGCCATCAAGTTTCCCGACCTGATCCACGCCGCCAAGCAGGACCCCGACCGCGAGTTTCCGCAGGCGCAGACCGCGCACGACACCTTCTGGGACTACATCTCGCTGACGCCCGAGAGCCTGCACATGGTCATGTGGATCATGTCCGACCGGGCCATTCCGCGCTCGCTGCGGATGATGGAAGGCTTCGGCGTGCACACCTTCCGCCTCGTCGACGCCGAGGGCCGCTCGACCTTCGTCAAGTTCCACTGGCGGCCCAAGCTTGGCATGCAGTCGGTGGTCTGGGACGAGGCGGTGAAGATCAACGGCGCCGATCCGGACTTCCATCGCCGCGACCTGTGGAACGCCATCGAGGCGGGCGACTTCCCGGAGTGGGAGTTCTGCCTGCAGACCTTCACCCAGGACGAGGCCGACGGCTTCGACTTCGACGTGCTGGACGCCACCAAGCTGGTTCCCGAGGAGCTCGCGCCGCTTAGGGTCGTCGGCCGCATGGTGCTCGATCGCAACCCGGCCAACTTCTTCGCCGAGACCGAACAGGTGGCCTATTGCACGGCCAACGTCGTGCCCGGCATCGACTTCACCAACGACCCGCTGCTGCAGGGCCGGCTGTTTTCCTATCTCGACACCCAACTGAAGCGCCTCGGCGGACCCAACTTCCATCAGATCCCGATCAACCAGCCGAAGTGCCCGTTCCACAACCTGCAGCGCGATGGCCACATGCGGATGGACGTTCCCGTCGGCCAGGTGAACTACGAGCCCTCCAGCCTCGGTCCCGACGTGGCCCGCGCCTCGGCGGACTTCGGCTACCGGACGTTCCCCGCGCCAGAGGCCGGCGAGCAGCTGCGCATCCGGCCCGAAAGCTTCGCCGACCACTACAGCCAGGCGCGGCTGTTCTTCCTCAGCCAGACCGAGCCCGAACAGGGCCACATCGTCGCCGCCCTGATCTTCGAGCTCAGCAAGTGCTTCCTGCCCCGCGTGCGCGAGGCGGTGCTCGCGCGGCTGGCGGCGGTCGACGACCGCCTCGCCGCCCGTGTCGCCGCGGGCCTTGGCCTGGCCGAACCGCAGTCGCCGCCGAAGGGCGCCAGGCGCGCCGCGGAGCCCGCGCCCTCGCCGATGCTCAGCATCCTGGCCAAGGCCCAGCCGACCCTGCAGGGCCGGAAGGTGGGCGCCCTGGTCACCGACGGAACCGACGGGGCCCTGGTCGCGGCGCTGAAGACCGCGCTGGCTGCGGCCGGCGCCAGCCTGGAACTGGTCGCCCCGACCATCGCCGGCGTCGTCACCGCCGACGGCAAGCGGCTGGCGGCAGACCACCGGCTCGACGGGGGCCCGTCGGTGCTGTTCGACGCCGTCGCCCTGCTGCCCTCGCCGGAAGGCGGCTTCGAGCTGGCCACCGAGGCGGCGGCGGTGAACTTCGTGCGCGACGCCTTCGCCCACCTCAAGGTGATCGCCTACCTGCCCGCGGCCGAGCCACTGTTCGTCAAGGGCGGGCTCTCCGGCGTCGGTCCGGGCAGCGATCCGGGCCTGATCGTGCTGCCGGCCCGCTCGGTGGACGACTTCGTGCGGGTGGCCGCGGAAGGGCGGATCTGGGCGCGCGAGCCGCAGGTGCGCAAGGTCTTCTAGCCATGACCGCGATGGCCGCCGACTGCCTGATCGTCGGGGGCGGCCCGGCGGGCCTGACGGCGGCGATCTATGCCGCGCGGTTCCGGCTGACGACCGTGGTGGTCGACGCCGGCGGCGGGCGCGCGGCGCAGATTCCCCGCACCCGCAACCACGCCGGCTTTCCCGGCGGGATCTCCGGCGAGGCGCTGCTCGACCGCATGCGCACCCAGGCCGTCAGCTTCGGCGTCGACCTCAGGGCCGGGCGGGTCGACGCCATCGGCGGCTCGGCCGGCGACTTCACCGCCTGGCTCACCCAGGGCGAGCCTGTGCGGACCCGGGCGGTGATCCTGGCCACCGGCGTTTCCAACCATCGCCCGGAGATCGGCGAAGCGGCGCACGCCCAGGCGCTCGCCCGCGGCCTGCTGCGCTATTGCCCGGTCTGCGATGGCTACGAGGTCACCGACCGCAACGTCGGTGTGATCGGCGCCGGCGCCCACGCCGTCAGGGAGGCCAGCTTTCTGCGCGCCTATACCGACCGCGTGACGGTGATCGGCCCGACCGCCGCGCCGGCGTTCGGGGCGGCGCAACGCGCCGAGCTGGCCGCCTTGGGGATCACCGTCGCCGACGGACCGGCCAGCGACATCCGCGTCGAGGCGACGGCGATCAGCCTCGAGGCGGCGGGTCGGCGCCTATGGTTCGACACGGTCTACCCCGCGCTGGGGTCGACAGTGCATTCGGCGCTGGCGGCCGGCCTCGGCGCCAGCCTGACCGCGGACGGCTGCATCCGGGTCGACACGCACCAGCGCACCAGCGTGCCCGGCGTCTACGCGGCCGGCGACGTGGTGATCGGGCTGGACCAGATCAGCCACGCCATGGGCGAGGCCGGGGTCGCCGCGACCACCCTGCGCAACGACCTTGCCGCCGCCACGCCGCAGCTGCGCGGCCCCGCCGCGGCCTAGCCCTTGCTCAGCCGGCGCCGGTTGGCCCGCACCTTGCGCCGATAGTGGGCGATCGTCCGCGCCGAGACGCTGGCCGGCGTGCCGCCCAGCCCGCCTGTCAGCGCCCGCATCTGCAGGCTCGCGGCGGCGGCGACCTTCTCGCTGACCATCCGCTCCGCCTCCGCCCGGCCGTCGGCGCCGCCCTGGGCGAGCTTCAGGGTCCGCAGCCCGATCACGGCCGACGCCTCCAGGCCCAGGCTCCAGGCGTCCAAGCCGATGCCCAGCCAGGGATTGCCACGCGCTCGCTTCATGTATCGCCGCCTTCCGCCAGCCAGAAGGCCGGCCCTGTCCGCATGGGCGTCTCGGGGATCGAGAACCCAGGGACCGTTCGACCGCCACCGCCGCCGACGCCTCGTATCCCTCGCTCGCAAGGGGATCGCAGGCGCAATGCCCGGCCGACGGCGTCGTTCCATGCCGGGCGGCCGTCAACGTTCGGCGAGGTCTTCAGAGATTCTCCCCGCAGTCGGCGCGGAGATCAGCCCCGCTGGCGGCAACAGGTCGCGATCGAGGTCCTGCAGGGTCAGCTGGGCCATGTCGGGCGCCTTCAGACGGCGCTGGCCGTGGCGGCGGCGAGGGCCTGACGCCGCTCGGCGAGGTCCGCCAGCACCTGGGCGTGCGCGCGGCGGTTCAGGCGGTAGCCCAGCAGGGACACCGCCGACAGGGCGCTGACCAGCGCCACGCCCGGGCCATAGATCACCGCCAGCCGGGTCAGCACCTCCGGGGCGATCGCCGGCGCCGCCGCGCCTCGGGCGGCCAGGCCGGTCGGGAAATGGATCGCATCCAGCGCCACGCCGGCGATCAGCGAGCCCAGGCCGCTGGAGGCCTTGATGGCGAACGACAGGCCCGCGAAGTACAGCCCCTCGCGGCGGGTGGCGAAGCGGTGCTCGTGCTCGTCCGCGGCGTCGGCGATCATCGAATAGAAGGCCACCGTCTCGGTGGTGATCACCGCGCCGACGAAGGCGCTGTTGGCGATCATCAGGCCGTAGAGCCAGGGCCCCGGACCGGGCATCAGGCCGGCGAACTTCAGCAGCGGGAACGCCGCCTGGCAGGCGGCGCTGATCAGCACGCCGGCCGCCGCGACCGTGCGCTTCTCGAACCGTCTCGACGTGAAGCTGTTGAGCCAAACCCCTGCCGGCGTTCCCAGAATGCCGGCGATGATGATGCTTTGGTTGAGGCGCTGCGGGATGTGCCAGAAGAAGATGTAGACGTGGAAGGTCAGGGTGTTGCTGACCCCCAGCGCCACGAAATAGATCACTTCGCAGATGAACAGGAAGATGAAGGTCGGGTTGCGGAACAGCTCCAGCAGGCCGGCGACGAACTGGCGCGCCGGGCGCACGGCGCCGGGCGGCGTCTGGTGCAGGCGGTGGCGCAGGCCCAGGGTGGTGGCCACGCACACCGCGGCGGCCAGCAGCGCCAGCCCCGCCACCGTCCAGGCGAACGGCGGATAGGCGGCGCGCCGCAGCATGCCGTCCGCGCCGCGGAAGAACAGCAGCGGTCCCAGGGCCATGCAGGCGATGCTGCCGGCCGAGCCGAGGAACAGGCGGTAGGAGACCAGGCTGGAGCGCTCGACGTAATCGTCGCTCAGCTCGGCCCCGAGCGCGAAGTGCGGCACGTTGAAGCCCGACAGCGCCGCACGCAGGACGATCGAGAACAGGGTCACGTAGCAGAACGCCGCCAGGCCGGTCAGGCCGGCGGGCAGCGAGAACAGCAGACCGAACGCCAGCGCCAGGGGCGGCGCGCTCCAGATCAGGAACGGATGGCGCCGGCCCCAGCGGCTGTGGGTGTTGTCGGACAGCGAGCCGACCAGCGGGTCGATCACGGCGTCGGCCACCAGGGCGGCGAACAGCGACAGGCCGGTCAGGGATCCGGAGAGGCCGCACACCGCCGTCAGGTAGAAGAACAGGAAGAGGTTGGTCGCCGTGGAGACAAGCCCGTCGACCATCGCCCCGGCGCCATAGGCCGACTTGGTCCAGAACCCCAGCCTTTGGCCCCGCGCGTGGGCGGCCCGCTGGTTGGCGATCGCGGCGCCCGACGCCGCGGCGGGCCTGGCGTCGCCGTCCATCTCAGGCCCTGCCCGTGGCCCACAAGGTGAAGGCGTTGACCAGGGCGGCGCGCTCCAGCTCCGGCATCAGGCCGGCGTGCCCCTGGTGGCCGGCGGTCATGTCGATCTTCAGCAGCACCGGCCGGCCGCTGGTGGACTTCTCGCGCAGGCGCATGGCCCACTTGGCCGGCTCCCAGTAGCCGACCCGGTTGTCCAGCAGCCCGCCCAGCGCCAGGGCCGCCGGATAAGCCTGTTCAGTGATGTTGTCATAGGGCGAATAGCTGGCCAGGTAGCGGAACACCGCCTCGTCGGCCGGGTCACCCCACACCGCCAGGGCCCCGGGGATCAGCGGATTGCTGGTGTCGTGGCACGAGCGGACAACATCGACGAACGGGACCTGGTTGATCAGCCCCGCCCACAGTTCCGGCCGCCAGTTGGCGGCGGCGCCGACGATGATGCCGCCGGCCGAGAAGCTGTGCGCGACGACGCGCCCGACCCCGGTGTGGCGGGTGGCGATCAGGTGTTCGGCGCAGGCGATGAAGTCGCTGATCGAGAGCCGCTTGCCGGTCCGCCGGGCCTGGGCGAACCAGCCGGGGCCGCGCTCGCCACCGCCGCGCACGTGGGCGATGGCGCAGACCACGCCGCGGTCGGCCAGGGCCAGGCGCTGCGGAGAGAAGTCCGGCGGGATCGAGTAGCCGTACGAGCCGTAGGCATAGAGGTAGAGCGGCGCGGTTCCGTCGATCGGCGTGTCGCGGTGGCGCAGCACGGTGATCGGCACGCTGGCGCCGTCCTCGGCGGTCGCGAACAGGCGGCGCACGACATAGTCGGCCGCGTCGAAGTCGCCCGCCGTCCGTTGCCCGACCACGGTCTGGTCGCCGCTGGCCAGGTCGCAGGCGATCCAGCGCGGTGGGGTCCTGGGCGACTCGTAGGCGAACGTCACCGTGGGGCTGTCGAAGTCGCCGCCGGCGAAGGCCAGCGCATAGGCCTCGTCGGCCATGGCCACGCCCCGCTCGCCGCCCTCGCCGTCCAGCACCACGAGCGTCGGATTGGCGTCCACCCACGCGAGCAGCACATAATGGCCGCGAAAGCTGCGGGTCTCGGCGATGAACCGCCCCGGCTGGTGGTCTATCCAGGCCTGCCAGTGCGCCCGGCCGGGCGCGGTCGGATCGGCGGTCACCAGCTTGTAGTCGGTGGCCCCGTCGGCGTTGGTGCGGATCACGAAGCGCCCCCGCCACGCGTCGACGTCGTAGAGCAGCTGCGGCGTGCGCGGCTCGATCAGGCGCGGCGGCGCGGTGGGATCGTCGCCGGGGATCGCCCAGGTTTCCGAACTCTCGCCGTCGGACAGGCGGATGAACACCCAGGCGTCGGCGCGGGACTTTTCGAGGGCGATGAAGAACCGCGGGTCGGTCTCCTCGTAGATCAGCACGTCCTCGCCGCCCATCGCCGGGCGGCGGAACACCTTGGTCGGCCGGCTGACCGGGTCGCGCCACACCCAGTAGAGCCAGCGCGAGTCCGGCGAGAAGCAGAACTCGCCATAGCAGCTCTCGATCACCGGGGACGCCAGGCGGCCGGTCTCGATCTCCCGCACGTACAGGCGGAAGTGCTGGTCGCCGGCCTCGTCGGCGGCCCAGGCGAACAGGCGGTGGTCCGGGCTCGGCGTCGGATCGCTGAAGTCCGACAGCCGGTAGTAAGGCTTGCCCGCGGACTCCGCCTGGACGTCCAGCACCATCTGCGCCAGGCCCCCATCAAGCGGCTGGCGGCTGAGCGCGGGGTGTTCGGCGCCAGGCGGGAGGCTCCAGGCATAGCGCCAGCCGCCGCTGACCTGCGGCGGCGCACCCTCCCCGGCCCCGGACCTGGCCAGCATCTCGGCGACCATCTGGCGCTGCAGGTCCTGCGTCGGCGCCAGCACGGCGTCGGCATAGGCGTTCTCGGCGTCCAGGACGGCGCGGATCTCCGGCTCGAGCCGCTCCGGCGTGCGCAGGCGGTTGAACCAGTCCGGATTGCGCACCCAGGCATAGTCGTCGACCAGGGCCACGCCGAACTTCTCGAACGTCTCCGGACGCTTCGACGGGATCGGGGCGACCGGCCCGGCGATGGGCTCAGCCACGGCGCAGCCCCGGATGGCGGCCCTCGAAGGCGCCCAGGAAGGCCAGCAGGTTCCTGGGCAGCGCCTCGCACAGATAGCCGCCCTCCTGCACGATGGCGGTAGGCAGGCCGTAGGCGGCGATCGCCTCCGCCGCGCGCGCGAAGCCGTCGGTGGTGACGTTCAGCACCCCCAGCGGGTCGTCTTCGGCGGCGTCCAGGCCCAGGGCCACCACCAGGGCGTCCGGCGAGGCGGCGGCGATGCGGTCGAGGCCGGTCCGCACCGCGGCCAGGAAGTCCTCATCGCCGCGGCCGTGCGCGATTGGCAGGTTGAGGTTGAACCCCTCCCCCGCCCCCTCCCCGGTCTCGTCGGCGTAGCCGCTGAACCACGGGAAGTAGTTGCTGGTGTCGGCGTGGAGCGACACGGTGAGCACATCGGCGCGGCGATAGAACACGCCCTGGGTGCCGTTGCCGTGGTGCACGTCCACGTCCAGCACCGCCACGCGCCGGGCGCCCGTCGCCCGCAGGCGCTGGGCGGCGACGGCGGTGTTGTTCACATAGCAGAAGCCGCCGGCGCAGTCGGCGAAGGCGTGGTGCCCCGGGGGCCGGCAGAGGGCGTAGGCGAAGCCGGCGGCGCCCGCCGCATCGGCCGCGGCGGCCGCGGCTTGCGCCGTGCCGTAGACCGCGGACCAGGTGCCGTGCCGGATCGGCGTCGAGGTGTCGGCGGTGTAGAAGCCGAGCTGGCCGGCCAGCCCGCCCGGCCGGCGGTTCATCTGCACCCGCGAGAACTGGGTGGTGAGCAGTTCCTCGGCGTCCGCGTCCACCTCTGCGCGGCGCGCCCAGGCGTGCTTGAGGAACTGCACGTAGTCGTCCGCGTGCACCCCCTCGAGGATCGTCTCGCCGCGGTCGGCGGGCTCCGCCAGGGCGTAGCCGGCGCCGGCCAGGGCGCCCTCCAGCACGCGGAAGCGCTCTGCGCTCTCCGGATGCTGGATCATCCGTCCCCGGCGGAAGAACAGCGCGGGGTCGTGGGCGAACGAGGCCGCGGTGCGGAACACCGGCATCATGCGGGCGCCCCCCGCCGCTGCCGCCACGCCTGGACGCCGCCGCGACAGCGGCCGCTCGCCCAGGCGCGGTCCGCCTGCCTCGTTGTCAGGGTACGCAACTCGAACACCGGATGCCCCTTCAGCCTACTGCCGCCAGTCCAGCGTCAGCCCGACCGTCCTGGGCCGCACGATCACCACCGCCGGCACGGAGTCGGCGAACGGCCCGGCGGTGACCCCGCGGGTGTCGGTGATGTTGTTGGCCCACAGCGAGACCTCGAGGTCCTTGCGTACGGGCACGGCGATCCGCGCCGCGAAGGTGTTGTAGCCGCCCTGGGTGCTGACCGACTCCAGCGCCACCGGCGCGGCGGAGACATAGTGGTGGGTCAGGGTCAGGGTCGGCGTCCATCGCCCGCCGAACCGCACCGTCGCGGTGTTGGTCACCTGCCACTTGGAGGCGCCCGGCAGCTGGGTCCCCTTGGGGAACACCAGGCCGCCGCAGCCCTGGCATTGCGGCAGGTCCTGCGACAGGCGCGCGTCGAGGTAGGTCAGGTTGCTGGACAGGTCGATGGCGTGGGTGACGTGGAACAGGCCGGTGAACTCGACCCCGTCGTTGTGTGCGCCGCCGGCGTTCAGCACGTAGGCGAAGCCGTCCGGCCGGAACAGCCGCACCTGGATGTTCGTCCAGTTGATGTGGAACACGGTGGCGTCGAGCTCCAGCCGGTGATCTAGCCAGGTGGTGCGCGCGCCCAGCTCGTAGTTCACCACCGAGTCCGTGCCGTAGGTCAGCGGCGTGTTGTACAGAGCCGACGGCGCCACCGGGTTCGGCCCGCCGAAGCGGTAGCCCTTGGACACCAGCCCGTAGAACATCAGGTTGTCGTTCGGCTTGAACGACAGCGAGGCCTTGGGCGCGAACCCGGTCTCGGTGCTCTGCTGGCGGAAGTCGAAGGCGGCGCCCAGCGTGCCCGGCGACTGCACCAGGGTGTCGTCGCTGTGGGTGCGGAAATAGCGGCCGCCCGCCGTCAGGGTCCATTGCGGCGTGAAGTGCAGGTTCACCTCGCCGAAGACCGCCGCCTCCTCGCCCTTGGTCTTGGTGGAGTAGCGATAGAAGACGTCGTCCGGGGCCAGCACCTGGCCCATGTTGGGCCCGCCGAAGTCGCCCGGGTGGGCGTTGATATAGTCGGCCGCGCCGGCCGTGCTGATCGTCGACAGGTCGCTCTTGCGGGTGACGTAGTAGTTGGCGCCGACGATCCAGTCGATGAACCGGTTGGCCCCCGGCTTGGAGGCCAGGCGCGCCTCGATGTATTCGCTGCGGCTGCGCGAGGCTTCCGGCGAGGGGAACAGCGTCCCGCCGAGATAGCCCGGGAAGTAGACCCCGTCGTCGAAGGTGACGTACTTGTCCTTGTGCGCATAGGCGGCGATGCCGGTGAAGTTGGCGAAGCCGACGTCCTGCTCCAGCTTCAGGCTGTGCATGTCGAGCGCGCCGCGCTGCGCCTCGGGGATCGCCGTGGTGCGGGTCAGGGTGCCGGGAACCAGGTAGTTGCCGTCGTCGATGGCGATCTTCTGGTACAGGCTGAGCCAGGTCAGCCGGGTCCGGTCGGTCGGGGTCCAGACGATCGACAGGCGCCCGCCGTCGGTGACCTCGCCGTTGGCGCCCTTCACCCCGGTGGCGGTGTTGTCGATATAGCCAGGGTCGGAGCGGTAGAGGCCGACGGCGCGCACCGCCAGCTTGTCGCTGATCAGCGGGATGTTGATCATCCCCTTGAAGGCGTAGCCCGCCTCCTGGGCGTGCACCGTGCCGTTGACCCCGCCCTCGACGGCGGCGTGGTAGCCGTTGGCGTCGGCGGGATTGGTCACATAGTCGATCAGGCCCCCCAGGCTGGACGAGCCGAACAGGGTGCCCTGCGGCCCGCGCAGCACCTGCACGTTCTGCAGGTCGAAGGTGTCGACGTCCGGGATCAGGATCGAGAAGCCCGGCTCGGCCAGCGGAATCTCGTTGATGTAGTAGCCGGTGACCGTCTGGCCCTGCTCCTGGTAGGTGGTGGTCGAGACGCCGCGGATGACGATCGGCGAATTGCCCGGCTGGTAGTTGTTGAACACCACGCCCGGGACGCGGCCAATGTAGTCCTGCAGGCTCTGCGCCCCCAGCTGCTGCAGCTGGTCGCCGCTCAGGGCGCTGACGGCGCCGACCACCTGGCGCACCTTCTCCGGCCGCTTGGTGGCGGTGACGATCACCTCGTCCACCGCCGGGCTGGCGACGTCGCCGGACGTCGCGGCGTCCGCGGCCATGGCCGGCGCCGCGGCCAGCAGGCCCAGAGTGGCGGCGCTCGTCAGCAAGGCGGTGATGCGCCCGAATTTGCGTGTCATGGATCCAGCCCCCTCAGGTCAGGTCTCAAGGTCGAAGACGCCCGCGCCGGCCCGGCGTTTTCGCCGCATTCCGTGCGTTGCGCCCGTTCCACCGGCCCCCGTCTGGCGGCCCGAAGAACTGTCCCGGGACTGTCATCGCGGGTTTCACTGCATGTCCAGTGGCGATTTCAATATCATTATGTCATTGTTTTATCTAATCTATTCTCATCTTCACCGCACGTCGTTAGCGCGACTCCCGATTTTCGCCGCACGATATGCGGCGCATGCCTGCAAATTCCGTCACAACCGCCATGCCCCCGGGACCGCCGGCGTCCCTGTCCCGGCCCGGCGCCCGCAATTCGGGCGGAAGCTGGTCGGCGAAGGGTCAGACCGCGGCCGTCAGCGGACGGACTTGCCCACGGTGATGGGGTAGCCTTCGAAGCGCTTCGCCTCGACCACGACGATGTGCGACGACATCTTCTCCACGCCGAGGTCCTCGCGCAGCAGCAGCTCGGCCACGGCCCGCCACTCCTGGATGTCGGCGACCAGGATCTTGAGGATGTAGTCCACCGCCCCGCTGACCCGGGCCGCCTCGACGATCTGCGGGATGTCCTTCAGGGCCGCGTCGAAGCCGTCGAAGGCCGCCATCAGGTGGCGCTTCACGGTGATCTCGACGAACACGAACATGGTCGGCCGGAACAGCTCGGTGCGCACGGCGGCGTGGTAGCCGGTGATGACGCCTGTCTCCTCCAGCTTCTTCACCCGCGCCAGGCAGGCGCTGGGCGACAGGGCCACGGCGTCGGCCAGGTCGCGGTTGGAAATCCGCCCGTCGGCCTGCAGCGCGGCCAGGATTTTCAGGTCGATGCGGTCCAGCGGCCGCGGCGCGCGCGGGGCCATCAGTCGGCCTTCGAGGGGGCGTGGAACAGGGTCAGGACGTTCACCGTGAGGCCGGGAGGCCGGGACTCAACCCTAGCAGGGGCGTTTTTTCCTTCCCAGCCTGTGGATTGGGCTGTTTCGGAGGCCGCGCGCGGGTGACGGCCGTGAAATCGTTTGGCAGGCTCGACCAAGCTGATTCTCTTTGGAGCAACTCGTGACCCTCAACGACATCGTCGACCAACTCGCCTCGAACAACGCCGGCCTGACCAAGGCCCAGGCCAAGACCCTGGTGGACTCCGTCTTCGCCCACATCCGCGACGCGGCGGTCAAGGGCGAGGAAGTGTCCCTGCCGGGCTTCGGCAAGTTCAAGGTGCAGAACAAGCCGGCGCGCACCGCCCGCAACCCGCGCACGGGCGAGACCATGCAGGTCGCCGCCAGCCGCAAGGTCTCCTTCCAGCCCGCGAAGGCCCTGAAGGACGCCCTGGGCTAGGCGCTGACGGGTTCTCTCGGAGCCTTCTCCGAGACCTCTGGCGACGCCGGCCGGGCCGAAGGGTCCGGCCGGCCGCCTTTGCGCCGCGCCAAGCGGCCGCGGGCTCCGCGGCCGCTTGTGACAAAGGCGCTTGCCGGGACTAAGCCTGTTCGATGAGCGCCTCGCGCGTCGCCGACAGCCTGACCCCGGAGTTTTCTCCATGTACCTCGAACGTCTGAAGCTGACCGACCGCGTCGCCCTGGTGACCGGCGGGGCGCAGGGCATCGGCCTGGCCATCGTCGAGGCGCTGGCCGAGGCCGGCGCTCGCGTGACCATGGCCGACCGCTCCGAAGCCGCCCTCGCCGCGGGCGTCGCCGCCCTGGCCGACAAGGGTCATGTGGTCGAACCGATGGTGATGGACGTCACCGACTCCGCCCAGGTGACCGCCGAGATCGACGGCCTTGAGGAGCGCGCCGGCCGCGTCGACATCCTGGTGAACAACGCCGGCATCGCCCGCAGCGAGACCGCCGCCGAGACGGTGGCCGACGAGCATTGGCTGAACGTGCTGGACGTCAACCTGAACGGGACCTTCTGGTGCGCCCGCGCAGCCGGCCGTCACATGCTGGCGCGGGGCTCCGGGGCGATCGTCAATGTCGGCTCGATGAGCGGCTTCATCGTCAACCGCCCGCAGGGGCAGAGCTATTACAACGCCTCGAAGGCGGCCGTGCATCAGCTGACGAAGTCGCTGGCCGCGGAGTGGGCCTCGCGCGGCGTGCGGGTGAACGCCGTGGCCCCGACCTATATTCGCACCCCGCTGAACGCCTTCGCCGACCAGACCAGCGAGATGTACCGCCGCTGGATCGACGGCACGCCGATGGGCCGGCTGGGCGAGCCCGAGGAAGTGGCCTCCGTCGTGCACTTCCTGGCCTCCGACGCCGCCAGCCTGATGACTGGTTCGGTGGTGGTGGTCGACGGCGGCTACACCTGCTGGTGAGGGCGGCGGCATGAGCACCGTTCCAGGACTCGGCGCGATCATCCTCGCCGGCGGTGGCTCCAGCCGCATGGGCGCCGACAAGGCGCTGCAGGACTGGGGCGGGCGGCGCGCGGTGGACAGGGTCGCCGACCTCGCCCGGGCGCTGGGCGCCGCGCCGGTGATCGTCTCCGGCGGCGACTACGGCCTGCCGTTCGTCCCCGACCCGGCGCCGCAGGCCGGGCCCGTGGCCGGGGTGCTGGCTGCGGCCCTTGCCCTGCGCGAGGCCGGCGCGACACGGGCGCTGGTGCTGGCGGTGGACGCCCCGACGCTGCGGCCCGCGGACGTGGCGCCCCTGCTGGCGGCGCCGGCGCCGGGCGCGGCGTATGACGGCTTCCATCTGCCGGTGGCCGTCGACCTGGCAGCCCTCGACGCCGGCATGGCCGGCGACGCGCCGCTGCACCGATTGCTGGCGGCGGCGGGCGTGGTGCGGCTGCCCTGCCCTGCGGACCTGCAACCGCGGGTGCGCGGCGCCAACACGCCGCAGGAGCGCGCCGCCCTGCTCGACGACCTGCCCCCCGAGCAATCCTCTCAAGATCGGTAGGATTATTCGAAGCCCGGCAGACGCACCGGCCCTGGCCGTCGCGGGCGTACGCCCCAAGATATGTCGTGGGAGCCGCCTCCAACCAGGAGCCGTCACGATGACCACCCTCGCCACCGCCGCCCGTTCGCCCGCCGCCGCCAGCGACGAGCCGCCCCTCGCCTCCATCGAGGCCAGCCTGACCTTCATCGAGGCCACGCCCGAAAAGCCGTACACGTTCGCGTACAAGCCCCCGGAAGGGGTAGCGGCGACCAACGTGCGCCCGCGCGCCGCCAGCGTGCGCGTGCACGACGCCCGGCCGCTGGCGGGTCGCCTCAGCGTCGATGTCGAGGGCTTCCAGGTGGTGCGCCACCGCACGGCGGTGCGTGACTTCTGGGACGAAGCCCAGACCCTGGCCCTGGGTCATCCGGAAGCCGCGGAGATCGTCCGGGCCGCCACGGGCGCCAGTCGCGTGGTGGTGTTCGACCATACCCTGCGCCGCCGCATCGACGGCGCCGCCGACCGCGCCCCCGGGGTGAACCGCCAGCCGGCCGCGCCCACGTCGACCAGACCGTCGCCTCCGGTCCGCAGCGGGTGCGCGACCTGATGGGCGACCAGGCCGAAGCCCTGCTGCAGCGGCGGGCGGCGATCATCAACGTCTGGCGGCCGATCGCCCGCGTGGCGCGCGACTGGCCCCTGGCGTTCGCCGACGCCCGCAGCGTGGCGGCCGAAGACCTGGTCGCTTCGGACCTGATCTTCGAGCACCGCCGGGGCGAGATCTACAACGTGCTGCCGAACCCCGCGCAGCGCTGGCTGTATGTCCCCGACCTGGCGCCCGACGAGGCGATCCTGATCAAGTGCTGGGACTCCGATCCCTCGGTGGCGCGCTTCACGCCTCACACCGGCTTCGAGGACCCCACGACTCCGGCCGGGACCCCGCCGCGCGAGAGCATCGAGTTCCGCACCATCGCCTTCTTCGACTGACGAACGGAGCCGGCGCGGCCGGCCCCGGCGGCTATCAGCGCTCGGCGTCCACCGCGCGCCAGCCGTGGGTCAGCTCGTCCAGCTTCGCCTTCAGGTCGGCGGGAAGCGGCCCCTGTTCGGCCGCCGCCAGGTTGTCGGCGAGCTGTTCGGGCCGGCTGGCGCCGATGATCGGGGCGGTGATCGCCGGGTTCGACAGCACCCAGCGCACGGCGAGCGTCGTCAGGCTCATGCCCGCCTCGGCGGCCAGGCCCTTCAGCGCCTCGATGGTCTCGAACTCCGCCTCGTGCCAGTAGCGCTGCTGGTACATCGCCCCGGCCCGGCCCAGGGTGAAGCGCCCGCCGTTGGGGGGCGCGGCCGCATGGTTGTGCTTGCCGGTCAGCAGCCCGCCGGCCAGCGGGTTGTACGGGATCACCGCCACCCCCTCCTCCTGGCACAGCGGCAGCAGGTCGCGCTCGAAGGTGCGGAACAGCAGGTTGTAGCGCGGCTGCACGCTGGCGATCCGCGACAGGCTCTTCAACTCGGTGCGGCCGATGCCGCGCGCGACCCGGAACGCCGGCCAGTTGGAGACCCCGACGTAGCGCGCCTTGCCGGACCTCACCACCGCGTCCAGCGCCTCGAGCGCCTCATCCAGCGGCGTGGCCGGGTCGTAGCTGTGCAGCTGGTAGAGGTCGACGTAGTCGGTCTGCAGGCGCTTCAGGGAGGCGTCGATGGCGTCGAGGATGTGCTTGCGCGACATGCCCTGGTCCCAGGGGTTGGGGCCCATCTGGCCGACGCACTTGGTGGCCAGGATGAAGTTTTGTCGCTTGCCCTTCAGCCAGGCGCCGACGATCTCCTCGGTGCGCCCGGCGGTCGAGGTGTCGCCGCCCAGCGGATAGACGTCCGCCGTGTCCAGGAAGTCGACGCCGCCCTCCGCCGCTGCATCCATAACCGCATGGCCGGTGGCCTCGTCCGTCTGCAGGCCGAACGGCATGGTGCCCAGACACAGGCGTGAGACCCGCAGGCCGGTCTTGCCGAGGGTGATGTGTTTCATGGCGTCTTCCCTGTGTGCTGCGCGGGACCCGGTCGGGCGGATGGCCGCGCAAGCTCTGCGCCTCGCCCGGGCCCGTCAAGGCCGGCGAGGCGCTCAGGGCGCGTTCGCCGCCGGGTCCTCGCCGAGCGGCCGGCCAAGACGCCGCGCGGTGAGCGCTGCGGCCAGCAACAGCACGCCCAGGGCCAGGAACGAGCCGGCCCGGACGACGCCCGACAGGCTGGCGGTGTCGACCAGGAACACCTTGGCCGCAGCGCCCAGCAGCACCGCCACGCCGGCCCGCAGGAACAGTCCGCCGCCGCGCCGGCTGGCGCCGATGAAGCCCAGGCCCACGGCCGCCCAGACGGCCGAATAGGTCCACATCTCCATCTCACCGGCCGGATGGCCCAGCCCCAGCGCCGGCCCCTGGAAGGCGGCGCGCACGCCGAGCGTGGCCAGCGTCAGCCCCAGGCCCATGGCCGCCAGCGTCTCGGCGTCGGCTTCGCGCGGGTGGCCGCCGCGCCGGGCGGCCCCCGCCAGCCAGGCCGCCAGGACCGTCGCCAGGGCGTAGCCGCCCAGCACGCCGGCCAGGGGGACGGCCCCGCCCAGGGGCGCACGCGGAGCGCCCCAGCACGGGTTCGCCCACAATCCGGCCACCAGCACCGCAAAGGCGGTCGCCGTCAGCCGCACCGCCGGCAGGCCGGCGGCCACGTCCGCCCACGCCGGATGCGCCCCCGCCCGCGCCGCCAGGCCACGCGCCCGACCGGCCAGCGCCGCCACGGCGAACAGCGCCAGCGAGGCCGCAAGGCCCTCGCCCGCGCCGATGTCCGCGATGCCGCCGCCCAGGTGCGGCCCGTGGAACAGGCGGCGGACCTCCAGACCGATCCACAGCAGGCCGAAGCCCAGGGCGACCAGCAGGTAGGCGCGTCCGGCCCGGCGGGCGGCGGGGTAGATCCGCCACGCCGCCGCCGCGAACAGGGCCGCCGGCGCCAGATAGGCCAGAGCCAGGGCGTCGATGACCGGCACGCCGGCGACGACGTCGCCGAGCGGGCTCCAGCGCGGATTGAAGGCGATGACCTGCAGCAGCGCCGCGTGCAGTCCGGCCGCGCCCAGCAGCAGATGCCCACGCCAGCGGCCAAAGGCGGTGGTCTCGTCCGGCCGTCGCGCCAGGCTGACCAGGCCGGCGACCGCAATCAGCACGGTGCGTAGCGAGGCCTCCGTCAGCAGGTCCAGGGCCGCGGACGCTCCGGGCGCGTGACCGCCGCCCGCCAGCCAACGCAGGAAGACGAAGGCGCCCGCCAGGGCGGCCAGGGGCGACAGGGTGCGCAGAGCCTCCGCCGCCGCCCGCTGGGCCCGAACGATCCGCGCCGCCGCGAAGCTCGCCGCCGCCAGCGCCAGGCCGGCCGCCAGCACCCAGCCGGCGCCCACCGGGCCGGAGACGCCGTAGACCAGCAGGTCCGGTCCGAGCAGGGCCAGGAAGGCCAGGGCCGCGCTCGCCGCCGCCGCGCCCATCACCGCCCGCCACCCCAGGCGACGGCCCAGCATGGCCAGACCCAGCGTCGCGGCGGTGAAACCCATCGGTCCCCAGCGCCACGACAGCGCCACCGCCAGCGCGGTCAGCAGCGCGGCGGCCGCGCCACCGCTCCAGTAGTCCAGCTCCAGCGGCTCACGCCGGCGCAGCGCCAGGCGCCAGGCGCCGAACGCCAGCGCAATGCAGGCCGCGGCCGGGCCGATCGGCGCCAGGTCGTCGGCCGGGTAGCCCACGGCGCCGGCCAGTCCCACGGCGACGGCGCCGATCGCGCCGGTCGCCCCCGCCGCCATCGCCTCGCTCCCGGCCTGCGGGCCCGCGGCGCTCCACAGCGCCGCGCCGGCCAGGGCCAGGATCTGCACCGCCCAGAGCGCCGCCAGCAACAGCGACGGATGGGTCTCGACGCGCGCGACCGCAGCGGCCAGGGCGAACGTCCCGGCCACCGCGCCCAGGCCCCAGACGCCGGCGTGGCCGCGACGTTGCAGCCCGGCGACGAGCAGCGGCAGGGCGGCCGCCGCGATCAGCGCCTCGCGCTCGGGCCGGGCGCCGGCATAGGCCCAAGCCAGCGCCAGGAAGCCGGCCAGGGTGGCCAGCGCCATGGCGCCGCCGGTGACGCCCCTGGCCGCCGGACGTGGGCGCAGATGCGCCAGCAGGGCCAGGGCGGCCAGCGGCTCCAGGCCCAGCAGCAGGCACTTGAGGCTGTCCTGGCCGAACGCCGCGAGAAGCGCCCAGGCGCCGGCCCCCAGCAGCACCGCGCCGGCGGCCCGGCCCCAGCGGCGCAGCCAGCCGATCGTCATCCCGACCGCGATCAACAGCCCCAGATAGAGGGTCATGGCCTCGACGCCCCAGCCGCCCCGGCTGGCGATCAGCGGCGCGGCGAAGGCGCCGCCCAGGGCCAGCAGCCCGAGGGCCTCGCCATGCAGGAAGGCCAGCCCCATCAGGCCGGCCGAGATCGACGCCAGCAGCATCGCGCAGGTCCCCGCGCCGATGAAGCCGTAGAGGCCGTGCGCGGCCCACACCGCCCCGTACAGCACCGCCGCGCCGGCGCCGGAGATGATCGCCGCGGCCAGGCTGTGCCCGCCGAAGCCGGCCAGGCGGCCACGCCGAATCGCCTCGCCGGCCGCCAGCATCAGCCCGCCCAGCAGGCAGGCGGCGACGATGCGCACCAGGGGCGTCAGGATTCCATGCTGCACGGCGTAGCCGACCAGGAAGGCGCCGCCGGCCACCAGGGCCACGCCGCCGATCCAGGCCAGCCCCTTTTCCGACAGCCAGCGCTCGAGGCTCTCGCGGGACACCGCGGGCGCAGGACGGGGCGCGGCCGGGGACGGCGGCGGCCGGGATTCCGCCTGCGGAAGCGTGTCGGCGGCGCGCGCCCGGATCTCCAGCAAGGCCGGGCTCGGCCCGCCCCGAGTCGCCGCCGCGGGCGCGGGATCAGCGGCTCGCGCGGGCTCGGCAGGCGGCAACGACATCGGCGCTGGCTGCGCAGCCGCCCAGTCGGTCCGGGGCGTCGCCGTGGACGCCGGCTCTGGCGGCGCGACCTCCGGCGGGAGTGTGGCCTCGGGCTGCACGGGCGCGGCGCGGGCCATCAGCGACTGCAGCGCGGCGCGCAGCCGCTCCACCTCCCGGCCAAGATTTCGACGCTCGGCGTGTTCGATGAACAGCCAGACACCCAGTCCCAGGATCGCCAGCCAGGCCATGGTCCGCTCCGTCCCCTGCGGGCGCCGTTACTTCGCGACGCCTTGACGCCGAGCAAGGGATCATGAAATTGAGCGGTGTTCAATATCTATTTTGAACAGTGTTCAATTCTGCCGGAGCCTTTCATGGGTCGACGTTCGGACCACACACGCGCGGAACTCCAGGCGCTGTGCGTCGACGAGGGCTGGCGGCAACTGGCCGAGGTGGGCCTGGCGCGGTTCTCGGCGCGCGACGTCGCCAAGCGCGTCGGCTATTCGATCGGCACCCTGTACAATGTGTTCGGCAGCTACGACGGCCTGATGCTGGCGATCAACGCCAGGACCCTCCGGCTCTGGTCGGCTCACCTGCGCCAGGCGCTGGCGGCGGCGGGCGACGACCGGATCGGCGCCCTGGTGCGCGGCTATTTCGATTTCGCCACGGGCAATCCCCGGACCTGGATCGCGGTCTACGAGCATCACATGGCGGACGACGCCCCGGCGCCGGACTGGTACGCCCAGGACGTCGGCGACCTGATGGGCATCGTCGCCGGCGAGATCGCCGCCGCCCTGCCCCACGCTCGGCCCGACACGGCGGCGGCGCTGGCGCGCTCGCTGGTGGCGACCGTGCACGGCCACTGCGCCTTCGCGATCTATCGCACCTTCGACATGCTGGGCGAGACCGCCCCGGAACAGGCCGCCCTGGCGCGGGTGCGCGAAGCGCTCGCGGCGGCGGCCTGACCCGTTGGCGCCAGGTCAGGCCTCTGCCGTCTCCAGCGCCGGATAGTCCGTGTACCCCTCAGGACCCGGAGAATAGAAGGTCTCCAGCTTCCAGGGGTTCAGCGGCGCGCCGGTCTTCAACCGGGCGACGAGGTCCGGGTTGGAGATGAACAGCTTGCCGAAGCCGACCGCGTCGGCCTCGCCACTGGCGACCAGCCGCTCGGCCGCGGCCAGGTCGAGGCCTTCGTTGGCGATGTACACGCCGCCGAACTCGGCCTTCAGCTTCGGGCCCAGCCGGCCCTCGCCCTGGTGTTCGCGGGCCATCAGGAAGGCCAGGCCACGCTCACGCGCGGCGCGGGCCACGTAGGTGAACACCGCCTCCAGGTCGCTGTCGCCCATGTCGTGGGCGTCGCCCCGCGGGGCGATGTGCAGGCCGACCCGGTCGGCGCCGAACGCCGAGATCGCCGCGTCCACCGCCTCGAGCATCAGCCGGGCGCGGTTCTCGATCGAGCCGCCATAGGCGTCGGTGCGGGTGTTCGAGCCGTCCTGCAGGAACTGGTCCAGCAGGTAGCCATTGGCGCCGTGCAGCTCGACGCCGTCGAAGCCGGCGCGCTTGGCGTTCTCGGCGCCCTTGCGATAGGCCTCCACAATCTCGGCGATCTCGTCCAGCGTGAGGGCGCGCGGCACTGGGTACGGACGCTTGGGGCGCAGCAGGCTGACGTCGCCGCGCGCGGCGATGGCGCTGGGGGCCACCGGCGGCTCGCCGCCCAGGAAGCTGGGGTCGGAGATCCGGCCGACATGCCACAGCTGCATGAAGATCAGCCCGCCGGCCTTGTGCACGGCCTCGGTGACCAGCTTCCAGCCCTCGACCTGTTCGTCCGACCAGATGCCGGGGGTGTCGGCGTAGCCTACGCCGAGCGGCGTCACCGAGGTGGCCTCGCTGATGATCAGGCCGGCGCCGGCGCGCTGGGCGTAGTACTCGGCCACCAGCGGGCCGGGAACCCGCTCGACGCCGGAGCGTGCGCGGGTCAGCGGCGCCATGACGATGCGGTTCTTCAGCGTGACGGCGCCGACGGTCAGGGGTTCGAACAGGGAAGGCATCGAAGAAGGGCCCTTCTGGGGGAGAAAACCAGCCGCACAGGTAGGAAGCCTGACCGCAGCGCGCGACCGCAGAATTTCTACGCACATGATTAGGGACCCGCCAGCCAGGCCGACGGGTCCCCGATCAGGTCAGGCGCGCCTGCCTGGTCTAGTGGCGGAACACCGCCGCCAGCGACGGATCGCTGGGCTGGGCGCGGTACTGGCGCAGCTCGTTGCGGCCCACCACCATGTGGTGCACCTCGTCCGGGCCGTCGGCGATGCGCAGGGTGCGCTGGCTGGTGTACATGCCGGCCAGCGGCGTCCATTGCGACACGCCGGTGGCGCCGTGCATCTGGATCGCCTGGTCGATGATCTCGCACACGCGCACCGGCACCATGGCCTTGACCATGTGGATCCACACGCGCGCTTCCTGGTTGCCCAGCACGTCCATCGCCTTGGCCGCCTTGAGCACCATCAGGCGCATGGCCTCGATGTCGATGCGGGCGCGGGAGATGATCTCCAGGTTGCCGCCCAGCTGCACCAGCGGCTTGCCGAAGGCTTCGCGGGTCAGGCCGCGGGTGACCATCAGCTCCAGCGCCTTCTCGGCCTGGCCGATGGCGCGCATGCAGTGGTGGATGCGGCCCGGGCCGAGGCGAAGCTGCGAGATCTCGAAGCCGCGGCCTTCGCCCAGCAGCATGTTCTCCTTGGGCACGCGCACGTTGTCGAAGCGGATGTGCATGTGGCCGTGCGGCGAGTCGTCATTGCCGAACACGCACATCGGTCCCAGCACCTGCACCCCGGGGGTGTCCATCGGCACCAGGATCTGCGACTGGCGGTGCTGCACCGGCGCGTCCGGATCGGTCTGCACCATGGTGATCATGATCTTGCAGCGCGGATCGCCGGCGCCGGAGATGTAGTACTTCTCGCCGTTGATGACGTACTCGTCGCCCACCAGGGTGGCGCGCATGGAGACGTTCTTGGCGTCGGACGACGCGCGGTCCGGCTCGGTCATGGCGAAGGCCGAGCGGATCTTGCCTTCCAGCAGCGGCTTGAGCCACTTTTCCTTCTGTTCCGGCGTGCCGACCCGTTCCAGCACTTCCATGTTGCCGGTGTCGGGCGCCGCGCAGTTCATCGTCTCGGACGCCAGCCGGTTCTTGCCCAGTTCGACGGCGATGTAGGCGTAGTCGAGGTTCGACAGGCCCTCGCCGGTCTCGGCGTTGGGCAGGAAGAAGTTCCACAGGCCCTCGGCCTTGGCCTTGTCCTTGGCCCGCTCCAGCGCTTCGAGCTGGCCGGGGGCGTACTGCCACGGGTCGGGGCGACCCTCGCCAAGCCGATGGAATTCCTCGCTCATCGGCTCGACGGTTTCCCGGATGAAGCGCTTGACGTGCTCCAGCAGCGGCATGGCCTTGGCCGACATCCGCAGGTCGTTCAGCTCGTCCATCGGATTGAGGGTGAAGGACGATCCTGCGGTGGGGGCTGTGGTCGTCTCGCTCATGCGGTTTTCTCCCTTTGGGCGCTGTGCGCAGGTCGGGCCCGCGCGTCGATGTCGGCGCGCATCTTTGGACCAGCCGCGCAAAAAATCAAACAGCTGTTTTAATGCCGGGCCTGCGAGGCCGGCGATCGGACGTCTGCGGCGACGGTCTATCCGTTCAGAAGAACAGCTTGTGTCCGAGCTGGGCGGTGAGATGCGCGGTGACCGCCGGCAGCAGGACCACGTACTCCGCCAGCGCCACGCCATAGAGGCCGGCGCGCACGGGCCGGCCTTCCTGCAGGTTGAACACGATGCGCTCCAGCAGCGGCCCGGAGATCGGGCCGATCAGCAGGAAGGGCGCGACCCGCTTGAGGTACGCCTTCCACCCTGACCTGTTGCTGACGGCGACGTCGGACATGGCGCAACCTTGCCGGCAACTGCTGGCGCCTGTCCAGAAGAATTAGGGTTTTATTAACCATACCTGCGCGGAATCTTTCATCAGTAGAGTAAACTCGCCTGACGAACGAAGTTGACTGCGCAGGTCAGCGAGGTCCGCGGCCGGCGGTGGCGGTCGGTGAGGTCCCCGGCCCGCGCCACGGGAAGCTCAGCCGCACACGCGCCCCCGCCGCGGTGAACCGCCGCTCGATCCTGCCGCCGAGGTCCAGGGCCAGGGCGTCGATGATGCGCGTGCCCATGCCCGGGATCGGCGCGGCGCTCCCCGCGCCGGCGAGCCAGCCGCCTCCGTCGTCGCTGACCCGGCACGTCACCTCGTCGTCCGACATATGGACCTCAACCAGGACCCGGCCGCCATTCACGTCGAAGGCGTGGCGCGCGGCGTTGGTGACCAGCTCGGCGACGATCATCCCCACCCGCCAGCAGCGCTCCGCATCCAGTTCGACGGGCGACTCCACCAGGGTGACGGCGATGTTGCGTTCGGCCAGCCAGGCCTGCACCTGGGCGCGGCACAGCTCGCGCAGATAGGCCGACAGATCCATCGCCCCACCGCCCAGCGGCGCCTGCAGGGCGCGATGGGCGCTGGCGTAGCGGCGCAGACGTTCGGCGGCGGCGTCCAGGGCGGTGCGCGCCTGGGGATGATGCGTGCGATGCGCCGCCAGCGAGATCGAGGCGATCGCCAGACTGTACTCGTTGGCCACCCGGTGGCCCATCTCCGCCAGCAGGACCAGCGGGTCCAGCGGGGGCGACGCGGCGGAGGGGTCGGACGATGGCGTTGACACGGGCGCGCCCCACGAACTCGACAAGGGGCCGAGCCTAGCCGCGCAGCGCGCCGGCCGGATTGTCGCTGACCGAGCGCGGTTGCCCGAAAGCGGCGCCGTCAGGGTGCGCGTGGCGGGTCCCGCACGAGCGCCCAGGCGCAGGCGCCCGCGGCCAGCGACAGCGCCGCGCCGCCCACGGCCGCCGCGCGGAAGGCCGTCTCGAGCGCCGCCCCCTGGGCGGCGAGCGCCAGGCCCAGCAGAGCCGTGACGACCAGGCTGCCGGTGCGCGCCACGGCGCTGTTGAAGCCGGAGGCCGAGCCGGCATGCCGCGCGTCCACCGAAGCCAGCACCGCGGTGGTGAGCGGCGCGACGGCGCCGGCCATGCCGATCGAGATCAGCAGGATCGCCGGCAGCACCTCGCGCCAGTAGTCGGCCTGCGGACCGATGCGCAGGCCCAGCAAGAAGCCCGCCGCCACCACCATCGGTCCGATGCTGAGCGGCAGCCGTCCGCCGATCCGCCCCGCCAGGCGCCCCATCGGCGGCGAGGCGATGGCGATGACCAGCGGGAACGGCAGCAACGCCGCGCCGGCCGCCGTCGCCGAATAGTGCGCCGCCTGGATCAGCACATAGGGCAGCAGCACCATCAGTCCGCCCAAGGCGCCGTACAGCAGGAAGGTCAGCAGGCTGAGGCCGATGAAGCTCGGCGAGGCGAACAGGGCCGGCGGGGTCATCGCCCGGTCGCCGCGTCGCGCCTCGAGCCCCACGAACCCTGCCCCGGCCAGCGCGCCAAGGGCCAGCAGCCCGAGGCTGGCGCCGCTCGCCCCGGCGGGTCCGGAAACCAGGGTCAGGCCCCAGGTCAGGGCGCCGAGGGCTAGGCTGGCGAGGGCCGCGCCGCCGGCGTCCAGCGGCGCTGTCGCGGCGCCGGGCGCGGCGTCGCGCACCACCGCCAGCGCCAGGGCGATCGCCCCGGCGGCCACCGGCAGGTTGATCAGGAAGATCCAGCGCCAGCCTGCGCCGTCGATCAGCCATCCCCCGAGCAGCGGGGCGACCGCCCCGGCGATGGCCGCCGCCGCCGCCCAGGCGCCCACCGCCTGCCCGCGCGCCTCGCCGTCGAAGGCCGCCCCCAGGATCGCCAGGCTGTTGGGCATCAGCAGGGCCGCGCCGGCGCCCTGCAGCATGCGCGCGGCCAGCAGCCAGCCCAGGGTCGGCGCCCAGGCGCAGCCGGCGGAGGCCACGGCGAACACCGCCACCCCGGCGATCAGCATCCGCCGCTCGCCGTAGCGGTCCCCCAGTGCGCCGCCCAGCAGCAGCAGGGCGCTGAGCGGCAGCAGGTAGGCGTTGACCACCCACTGCAGGTCGGCCGCATCCGCCCCAAGGGCGCGGCCGATCGCGGGGAGCCCGACGCTGACCACCGAGCCGTCCACGAAGGCCAGGCTGGAGGCGAGAATGGTCGTCGCCAGCACGAGCCGCGGGTGCTTCGGCGCGGCGGTGACGGCGCGCGCGCGGGCGATGGCGGCGTCGCAGGCGGCGTGGGCGCTGGCGGTCATGGGACTCTCACTGATCGCCCGGGTGATCCCGGACGCGACCGGATCACCCTAGCGCGCGCCGATGGTCTTGATCAGGGCGACTCAAACGATCTTGCCCGCCCTTTGCGCCCTTGGACGGCCCTAGCGGCCCCGGCCCAGGCGCTGCTGCACCAGCGCCAGCAGCTTTTCGGCCGGCGCACGGCCGGCGAAGATGAAGAGACCGGAGCCGATGATCGCCCCGACAAGGAATTCCAGGCTCATGTCGCCCTCGTTTCGTGCTCGCCCAGGGTTGGCATAGGCCGCCTCGGGCGATTAGCCCATGCGGCGCGTCGCCACCGGCAGGCCGAAAGGCTTGCGCCGTCAGCGCACGACCACGACATGGGCAGCCATGCCCAAAGCTTCGGCCAGCGGCCAGGGAGACCTGTTCGCCGGCGACCTCACCCCCGCCCTGCCCGCCGTTCCCGACGGATGGCGCTACCAGGCCGATCTCCTCAACCCGCAGGAAGAGGCCGCCCTGGCGCGCGACCTCGCCGCCCTGCCCTTCGCCCCGTTCGAGTTTCACGGCTATCTCGGCAACCGCCGCGTCGTCGCGTTCGGCCTGCGCTACGACTATGGCCGGCGGGCGGTGGAGACGGCCGCGCCCCTGCCCGACGCCCTGGCCGCGCTGCGCAGGCGGGTCGGCGCCTTCGCCGGCCGGCCGGCCGAGGACTTCGTGCAGTGCCTGGTGAACGAGTACCGCGAGGGCGCCGGGATCGGCTGGCACCGTGACAAGCCGCAGTTCGGTGAGGTGGTCGGCGTCTCCCTGCTGGCGCCGTGCGCCATGCGCCTGCGGCGTCGCCTGCCGGATGGCGGGTTCGAGCGCCTGAGCGTCCCCCTCGCCCCGCGGTCGGCCTACCTGCTGAGCGGCCCCGCGCGCAGCCAGTGGGAGCATTCGATCACGCCGATGGATCGGCTGCGCTATTCGGTGACCTTCCGCACCCTGGCCTGATCGCCGCGCCGCGACGCAGGAACCTGGACCGCGCCGGGGAATTCCTGTGGCGAAAGCAGGGCCGCACACGTGTTCTCAAGCCGTCTGGAACGTCAGCTGCAAGCCAATGTCGATGGGGCCCGGACGCTGGCCCACCCCG
The DNA here is from genome assembly GCF_049446115.1 of Caulobacter sp. KR2-114. Lineage (NCBI taxonomy): Bacteria > Pseudomonadati > Pseudomonadota > Alphaproteobacteria > Caulobacterales > Caulobacteraceae > Caulobacter > Caulobacter sp. KR2-114. Next base: position 18,894 of record NZ_JBMSEC010000002.1, on the reverse strand, counting down.
GCCACTGGCCCCGGCTGATCATCTTCGCCGTTCAGGAGTTCGTGCGCGACGACATGCCGTCGGTGAGCGCCGGCGTGACCTTCTACAGCCTGCTGGCGCTCTTCCCCGCCCTCAGCGCCATCGTCTCGCTCTACGGCCTGTTCGCCGATGTGGACGGCGCGCGCCGCCAGGTCGGCCACCTGGCGGGCGTGATTCCGGAAGGCGCCGTGCGGGTGCTGGACGACGCCATGCTGCGGCTGTCGCTGGCTCAGCATGGCGGTCTGACCGTGACCCTGATCCTCAGCGTGGCGATCTCGCTCTACAGCGCCAACGCCGGCATGAAGGCGCTGCTGCGGGCGCTGAGCCGCGCCTACGAACAGGACGAGCGGCGCGGCTTCGTGAAGCTGAACCTGGTGTCCCTGGCCTTCACCGGGGCTGGCGCAGCGTTCGCGGTTCTGACCATGGCCTGCGTCGTCGGCGCACCCGAACTGCTGGCCCGGCTCGGCCTGCGCAGCGCGGCGCTGCTGGGCCTGCTGCGCTGGCCGGTGCTGCTGCTGCTGCTCGTGGTCAGCCTGTCGCTGCTCTATGCGCTCGGTCCGGACCGGCGTTCGCGCTGGCGGCTGGTGGCCCCCGGAAATATCGTCGGCGCCCTGGGCTGGACGGCGATGTCGGTGGGCTTTTCCTGGTACGTGGCCCACTTCGGCCAGTTCGACCGCACCTTCGGCTCCCTGGGCGGCGTCGCCGGCTTCATGACCTGGATCTGGCTGTCGGTGATGGTGGTGATGTTCGGCGCCGAACTGAACGCCGCCGTGGAGACCTGCGAGCCGATCGGCCGCTGACCCGCTCAGGTCTCGCAGCCACCCATGGCGCGGATGAACACGTCGTGGATGCGCTCGTCCGTGCCGCGGATCGCCGCGCACATGTTTGTGACGGCGGTCTCCACCTCTGCGCGGTCCAGCGGTGCGATGAAGTGCACCGTGGCCGCCACCAGGATCCGGCTGGGCCCGAGGTGGAAGGTCAGGAATTGGTCGATGCGGACCACGCGATGGTCGGCCTCCACCACGGCGCGGGCCCGTTGCACCACCACGGCGGCGGCGGATTCGCCCGCGATCAGGCTGCGCGTCTCGTTGGCGATGAAGCCGGCGCTGGCCACCAGCAGCACGCCGATCGCCACCGATGCCGCCCCATCCGCCCACACGACGCCGAAGTAGGCCGAGGCGGTGATCCCGGCCGTCGCCACCACCAGGCCGATCAGGGCCGCGGCGTCCTCGATCAGGGTGGCGAACAGCGGCGGATCCTTGGAAACGCCCAGGAACTGCACAAGGGTCAGGCGGCCGCGGGTGATCCGCCGGAACTCCCGAAGGCCTACCAGGAAGCTGGTCCCGTCGAGCAGGCCCGAGATCGCCAGGACAAGGTAGTTGATCCACGGCCGGATCAGAGGCTCGGGATGGAGGATGCGCAGCACCCCCTCCCAGATCGCCGCGCCGCCGCCCAGGGTGAACACCATCAGCGCGACGATGAACGACCAGAAATACACCTCCATGCCGTAGCCCAGCGGATGGGTCTCGTCCGCCTCGCGTCGGCCGCGCCGCTCGCCGACCACCAGCAGCACCTGATCGATGGAATCCACCGCCGAATGCGCCGCCTCGCTGAGCATGGCGCTGGAGCGTGTCAGGAAGAACGCCGCGAGCTTGATGACCGCGATGGCGAGGTTGGTGGCCAGGGCCGCCAGGATGACCCGCAGAGAGCCGCCGTCGCGCGCCGCGCGCCCGGCCCATCGCGGTGGCTGCCGCTCGCTCGTGCTGACACTCATGCCCCGCTCTTTCCGCAGCCGGCCTCAAGCAGCCGCCCGGTCGGAACCGACCAGGACGGCGCCTGTTCCCCTTACATAGCCTCGAACAGGCACAAGACCCATGCTCCAGCCAGACGGTCTGCGGCGCCCCGCCGCACTCTGGTTATCGCGGCATTAACCACGTTCCTCGCAACTGAACAGGCGTCGCTCACCCTGAGTCCGACGCCTCTCCAGAGGGCGCGTGCATGTCGCTGGCCGATCCGATGTTTCCTTCAGAGCCCGACGCCCCGGACGGACCGGCCCCCGCGATCAGCCTGGGCCTGGCCGACCTCGCCGGTCGGGTGTTCCGCCGCGAGGATCTCGGCCCCCTGGCCGCCGACCTGCAGGCCCGCGCCGCCGCGGCCGAGCCGGACCTCGGCGCCGCCCTCGACCTCGCCTGTCTGCTACAGCTGGTCGGCCAGAAGGAGACCGGACTGGCGCTGCAGGCGGATGTCCTGCGCGCCCAGCGCCACTTCCGCACCGTGCACGGCGACGGCTCGGGCCTGCATCTGCTCGCGGTCTGCGCGCCCGGCGACTTCATGGCCAACACGCCGGTGGACTTTCTGCTGCAAGGGTCAGACATCACCCTCGACCTGCTGTACATCGGCCTGGACGAGCCGCTCCCGGCGACCCTCCCCGGCCATCACGTGGCCCTGGTGGCGATCGGCGAGTCCGACCAGAGCACCGCGGTGCTGAAGGCGCTGAACGAGGCGCGTGGCGCCTGGCCCCGGCCGGCCCTCAACCGTCGCACTTCCGGCATCCTCAACATGCGCCGCGACGCCGCCGCCGAGCTGCTGGCGGACGAGCCCTCGATCCTCGCCCCCGCCACTACGCGCGCGCCGCGCGAGAGCGTGTTCGCCATCGCCGCCGGGCTCGGCGCGGTCGGGGACCTGCTGCCCGGCCAGGACTTCCCGATCATCGTCCGCCCGGTCGGCTCCCACGCCGGCGGCGGCCTGGAACGCATCGACGACGCGGCGGCCCTGGCCGAGTACCTGGCGGGCCAGGAGGCTGACGCCTTCTATCTGGCGCCGTTCATCGACTATCGCAGCGTAGACGGGCTCTATCGCAAGTACCGCGTGGTGTTCGTCGCCGGCCAGCCGTTCCTGGCCCACCTGGCGATCTCGCAGCACTGGATGGTGCACTACCTCAACGCCGGCATGCTGGAGGACCCCGCCAAGCGCATGGAGGAGGCCCAGGCCATGGCCACCTTCGACGACGGCTTCGCCGCCCGCCACGCCGAGGCCTTCGAGGCGCTCAACGATCGTTTCGCCCTGGACTACTTCGGCGTCGACTGCGCCGAGACGCCGGACGGCCGGCTGCTGGTGTTCGAGGCCGACAACGCCCTGATCATCCACGACATGGATCCGCCGGACATCTTTCCCTACAAGTCCGCCGTCGTCCGCCGCCTGTTCGACGCCTTCCAGAACCTGCTGAAGCGCACCGCCGGGGTGTAGGGGCCGGGCGGCGCTCGCCCGACCCCCGCCCCTGGCGCCTGACGCCTAGGCGCCTGCCTCGACCCCCTTGCGGCTCTCGGCCATGTGGTCGAACCGCGCCTCGAACGCCCCCAGCCCCTGGGTCAGCGAGCGCAGCTCGCCGATCAGCTCGACGCACTCGTCCTGCGGCAGGTAGGCCTCGATGGCTTCCCAGCCCGGCCAGTCCTCCCGCGGACCGAATCCCAGGATCTGGCCGCGGTGCGCCGAGAGCGCCGAATTGATGTTCGACATCGCCGACGCCGGGGTGAACACCTTCAGCTTCTCGATCGGCTCGAGCATCACCGAGCCGCAGGCCTTGAGCCCCTCCTCGATGGCGATGCGGCCCGCCGTGCGGAACGCCATCTCCGAGGAGTCGACGCTGTGCCAGGCGCCGTCCAGCAAGGTCACGTGCACATCGATCACCGGAAAACCCAGCGGCCCCTTGGCAAGGCCGTCGCGCACCCCCTGCTCCACCGCCGGGATCCACTGCTTGGGCACAGCCCCGCCGGTGACCTTCTGGTCGAAGACGAACCCCGAACCGCGCGGCAGCGGCTTGATCTCGATGGTCACGTCGCCGAACTGGCCGTGTCCGCCGCTCTGCTTCTTGTGCCGGCCGCGCTGGGTGGCGCCCTTGCTGATGGTCTCGCGGTAGGGGGTCTTGGGCCGGTCGGTGGCGACGTCGACGCCAAAGCGCCGCTTCAGACGTTCCAGCGCCAGGCGCACATGCCCCTCGCCCTGGCCCTGCAACAACACCTGCCGCGCCTCGGCGTCGTGATGCAGCGACAGGCCCGGGTCCTCGTCGACCAGCCGCAGCAGTGCGCCGGACAGGCGCACGTCGTCGTTGCGGTTTCGCGCCGACACGGCGACCGCGTACAGCGGCGGGCGGCGGGCGACAGCGATGCGGGGGACCTGCGCCTTGCCGTTGGCGGAGAGGATCTGCCCGGCGGAGGCGGTGTCGACCTTGCCGATGGCGACGACGTCTCCCGGTTCGGCCGCCGCCAGCTTCTTCAGCGCCGCGCCCTGCACGGCGGACAGGCCGCCCACCCGGCTCTTCTCGCCGTTCTGCAGGGTCAGTTCGGCGCCATCCGCCAGCCGGCCGCCGAACACCCGGGCAAGGGCCAGCTTGCCGGCCTGGCCGGCGTAAGAGGTCTTCAGCACATAGGCGGCCACGCCCTCCACGCCGAGGCGCGCGGCGGCCCGATCCGGCGGCGGCGTCTCGTGCCGCAGCGCCTTCAGCAGCCGGCGCACGCCGAAGCCGTTCAGCGCCGAGCCGAAGAACACCGGCGTGATCAGGCCCTGGTTCATGTCCTGCACCAGGTCGGCGAAGACCAGGTCCTGGCTGGGGATGATGTCGGACAGCAGCTGCTCCATCAGCGCGTCGTCGAAATCGGCCAGCTGTTCGAGCATGTGGAAGCGGGCCTGCGCCTCCGCGTCGGCCATGTCGGGCCCGATCTCGACCCGCTCGGAGGGCTGGCCGGGGCGCCAGACGAAGGCGCGCTCGAGCGCCAGGTCGATGAAGCCGGTGACCTTGTCGCGGTCGTGGATCGGCAGCTGGCGCGCCACCAGCGGCGTGGCGCTGATCGGCGCCAGAGCGTCCAGCAGGTCCTGCAGCGCTCCCTTGGCCTGATCCATCTTGTTGACGAACAGCGCGCGGGGCACGCCGAGGCGCTCGAGCTCGCGCAGCATCGGCTGCAGCAGCACCGCCTTGGCCGCCTCGGGCTCGGCGACGACGATGGCGAAGTCGAGCGCCGCCAGGGCCGCATCGGCCTCGGCCGAGAACTCCAGCGCACCGGGACAGTCGACCACGGCGTAGCGGTCGCCCATGAAGTCGAAGCCGGCCAGATTGAGCTCCACCGAGTGGCCGCGGGCCTTGGCCTCGGGGCTGGTGTCGCCCACCCTGTCGCCGCGCTTGTCGCTGAGGCTGGCCGCCTGCAGGAGCGCTTCGAGCAGCGTCGTCTTGCCGCCGCCCGTGGGGCCTACAAGCCCCAAGGCGCGCACCTTGCCGTCGTGAGTGCGGGTCATGGCTGATCCTCCCTAGTCTTCCGAAGGCCAGGAGGACGGCCGCGGACTTGGTCGCCCTGCCGGCGCACGAAGTCTCGTTAGGCGACGGGCTGATTGCCTGCCGCGGGCGCCACTATGCGCCGATGAACCGGGGGAACAAGCTCTGGTTCGGCCGCCGCGGCGATCAACAAGCGTTGAAGCCTAGCGGGCGGCGTGCGCCCGCACCGGGACCTTCACATTGCAGACGTCGACGTGGCCGGAGGCGTACTTGTACCAGGCGTCGTGACGGTTGCGCCGGGCGTCGACCAGCCGGGCGAAGGTGGCGCTGTCGGTCCTCAGGCTCTCCAGCGCCACGCGCTGCGCCGGCGGCAGGTCGGCGGCAACGGTGATCGCGGCGATCGGAATGCGCTGCTCGGGATGCTCATAGAAGCCCAGGTCGCCCGTGCCACGCGGCATGGCCGACATCAGCTCGATCCCCTGCACCACCCGCCCGACCAGGGTGACGTTGCGGTCCAGCGGCCGCGGCGCATTGCCGATCACCGCATAGAGCTCCGCCCCGCCGCCGGAGTCGGCGTCGTTGTCGCGACCGGCCCCCACCATGCCGTAGCAATGGGTCAGCCAGGCCCGGCCCGCGCCCGGATCGCGGGCCGCCGGAAAGCCGTCCGAGAAGCCCACCTGCGGCGCATAGGTGTCCGGATCGGGCAGAGGGTCGAAGGGCGCGCCGGCGGCGGGCCGGTCGAACTCCGCCGGCAGGGTCGCCTTGCCCGCGCCCAGGGGCGTCTTGCTGTCGGGCTGCGACCACTGCACGACGTAGTTGTCCTGCACCCGCACGACAAAGGCGTGGTCGAAATAGTGCGCCCGGGCCAGGGCCTTGATGTTGGCCACGTGGTTGGGCGCAAAGGCCGGGGCCAGCTCGATGATCACCCGCCCTTTGGGCAGGTCCAGATAGACGGTGTTCTCCGGATCGATGGGGCGCCAGTCCGAGGCTGGCGACCCGGCCAGGATGTCGCTCGCCGAAGGTGTGGGCGTCGGCTTCGCCGGCGACGAGGGCTGCGCCTGGGAACAGGCGGCGATCATCAGCGGCGCAAGCGCCAGGGCGAACCAGCGGGACATGGGCGAGCCTCCGAGAGCCGCCGATCTGGCGGCGGTTCGCGCAGGATGGCAAGCGCCCCGCCGGGCCGCGCCCAACTCAGCCGTCGTCCGACCAGTCGCTGTCGTCGCTGTCGTCGCGGTCGTCGCTGCTGTCGTCGTAGTAGTTGTTGGTCACGTTCTCGACGACGGTCTCGTTGCCGCCGTATCCGCCGCCGCCATTGCCCCAGCCGCCGAAGCCGCCGCCGCGGTGGCCGCCGAACATGCTGGACAGGCCCTCGAACAGGAAGGCGCCGCCCGCCACGCCGGCCGCGGTCGTGCCCGCATCACGCAGGAAGGTCCCAAGGCCGCCGCCGCTGTTGAACGGTCCGGGCCCCGGATAGCCCTGGCCCTGCGGCGGGTATTGCGGCGCCGGCGCGTAGGCCGGCTGGGCGTAGGACGGGGACTGGCCGTAGGACGGGCCGGGCTGGGCGCCCCAAGGCGAGCCGCCCTGAGACGGCTGCGCCTGTCCGAGGAAGCCGCGGCCGGTCTGCGACTGCGCCGCCTCGAGCTGCCGGCGCAGGTCGGCGATCTGGCCCTGCGCGGCGTGCAGCGCCTGGTCCGACAGGATGGCGTGCTGCACCAGCACATAGGCCGCGTCGGGATGATCGCGCAGGGTCGCGGCGATCAGGTCGTTGGCCTCGGCGTCCTTCACCCCGGCGGGGGTCTGGACCAGGTCCTGCAGGAAGCGCTGCAGCAGGGTGCGTTCGTCGGGAGTCATGGCTGGGTTGATCCGCTCCGATGGGGAAACGACGTGTGCCAGAATCTGGTGACGCCTTTGCGGTCGGCAACCGGTTGGCGGGTGAAACAATCGTAATCCGGCCGGGGGTCAGGCCCCATCCAGCAGGTCGCGCACGCGGGCGGCCAGATCGGCATAGGCGAACGGCTTGGTGAGCAGCTCCACGCCCGGGTCGAGCCGTCCGTGGTGCACGATGGCGTTGCGCGCATAGCCGGTGGTGAACAGCACCTTCACGTCCGGCCGCAAGGCCCGGGCTTCGCGCGCCAGGACCGCCCCAGTCATGCCGCCGGGCAGCACCACGTCGGTGAACAGGAGGTCCACCCGCCCCTCCTGCCGTTGCAGCAGCCGCAGCGCCGAGGGACCGTCGTGCGCCTCCAGCACGCGGTAGCCGAGCTCGCGCAGCATCTCGACGGAATAGGCGCGCACGTCGTCGTCGTCCTCGCAGACCAGGATGGTCTCGTCACGCGTGCCCTCCGGCGCGAGGGGCGCCTGGACCTCGTCCGCGACAGCCTCGGCGCCGACCAGTCGAGGCAGATAGATCTTCACCGTCGTGCCGACGCCGACCTCCGAATAGACCTTCACGTGGCCGCCGGACTGCTTGACGAAGCCGTACACCATGGACAGGCCAAGCCCGGTGCCGCGCCCCACCTCCTTGGTGGTGAAGAACGGCTCGAACACCCTCAGCAAGGTCTCCGGGCTCATCCCCGAGCCGGTGTCGGACACCGAGATCATCGCGTACTGCCCGGGCGCGACCTCCATGTTCGAGCCGGCGTACTCGCGGTCGAGGTAGGTGTTGCCGGTCTCGATGGTCAGCTTGCCGCCGTCGTCCATGGCGTCGCGGGCGTTGAGCGCCAGGTTGAGGATGGCGTTCTCCAGCTGGTTGGCGTCGATCTCCACCGGCCACGCCCCGGCGGCCAGCACCGTCTCGACGTCGATGGTCTCGCCCAGCGTGCGGTGCAGCAGCTCAGACATGCTGGAGACCAGCCGGTTCAGGTCCGTGGGCTTGGGCGCGAGCGGCTGGCGGCGCGAGAAGGCCAGCAGCCGCTGGGTCAGGGTCACCGCGCGCTGGGCGCCGGTCATGGCGTTCTCGGCGGCCCGGCGCAGGCGGGGCGAGTCCTCGGGCAGCCGTCGCAAGAGGGTGTCGAGGTTGCCGGTGACGATCTGCAGCAGGTTGTTGAAGTCGTGCGCCACGCCGCCGGTGAGCTGGCCCACGGTCTCCATCTTCTGCGACTGGCGCAGCGCCGCCTCGGCCTCGGCCAGCGCGTCGGCCTGCCGCCGCTCTTCGGTGACGTCGCGGCCCACGCAGTAAAGCTCGCCATGCGAGGGGACGGCCGTCCAGGCGATAGTGCGGACCTCGCCCTGGCGGGTGAGCAGCCGGGTCTCGAAGGTCGAGGCGCGATCGCCGGCGGCGGCCAGGGCGAACAGGGTGTCGGCCCGGCTCAGATCGGCGCCGTCCTGCAGCCATTCGACGCCGCGCCCCAGAATCTCTTCCGGCTCGCGCCCCAGGATCCGGGTCCAGGCAGGATTGACGCTGCGCCAGACGCCGCGGGCGTCGGTCACGCCGAGCAGGTCCTGGCTGACCTGCCAGATGCGGTCGCGTTCCTGGGTCCGCTCGGCGACCTGAGCTTCCAGGGTCCGGTTCAGGCGCAGCTCGGCCTGATAGAGCCGGGCGTTGTCGATGCCGATCGCCGCCTGGCCGGCCAGCCCCTCCACCAGCCGCTCGGCGCGTTCGTCGAAAACGCCGGTCTCCTCGTGGCCGAAGAAGAAGCCGCCGATCACCTCGCCGGACCGCGAGGTCACGGGCACGGCCAGGTAGCTGCGCACCGGAAGATGACCCTTGGGCATGCCGCGGTAGGGTTCGCTGTGGCCGTAGCGGGGGTCAGCCAGGATGTCGTCCGACCGCACCACGCCCTCGCCCGCGAAGGTCGGGGCGAACACCGCGGTGTTGCGCGGCATCGGAAACCGCTCGAACGCCGAGCGCGGCGCCCCCGACAGGGCGTAGAGCATGTAGCTTTCGCCGGCGTCGTCGACGACGTTGTAGAAGAAGGCGCCGAAGCGCGCGCCGGTCAGTTCGACGCCGGCGTCCACCACCGTCTGCACCAGCCGGTCGAGGTTCAGCTCGGCGGCGACATTGGCCGCGGTGCGGTTGAGGATCTCCAGCGCGTGGCCTTCCTCGCGCAAGGCAAGTTCCGAGGCCGCAAGGGCCGCGGCGGCGCGCTTGCGCTCGGAGATGTCGACCACCGTGCCGATGAAGCGGACCGCCCGTCCGTCGTCGAAGATCGCCCGCCCCTTGGCGGCCACCCAGCGCTCGACCCGGTCGACGAGGCCGACCGTGCGGTACTCGACGTCGTATCCGCCGGAGCCGCCGGTCGCGAGCGCCGCATCCACGGCCGCGGACACCCAGCCCCGATCCTGCGGGTGCAGCCCGCCGAGGAACGTTTCCTCGTAGGTCACCGGCGCGCCGGGCGGCAGGCCGAACATCCGCCGGCAGCGGTCGTCCCAGCGCAGTTCGCCGGTCACCGGATCGAGGTCCCAGGTGCCGATGTCCGCCGCCTCGGCCGCCAGGCGCAGCCGTCCCTCGCTCTCGCGCCGCGCGCGTTCGGAGCTGACCCGGTCGGTGACGTCGTGGCCTTGCACGAACACCGCGGAGACCGCGCCGTCCTCGCCGAGGATCGGCTGGTACAGGAAGTCCAGGATTCGCGGCTCCAGCGGGGCGCCAGGCGTGCGCTGCAGGTCCACCGTCACCGCTTCGCCGCGGAAGGCCTCGCCGGTGGCGACGACCTGGGTCATCAGATCGACGAACCCCTGGCCCTGCACTTCCGGCAGGGCGTCGGCCAGGCTGCGGCCGATCACGTCGCGATGGCCGATCAGCTGCTGGTAGGCGCGATTGGTCAGCTCGAACACGTGGCCCGGCTCGCGCAGGATGGCCATGAAGCCCGGCGCCTGCTCGAACAGGCCGGCCAGCCTGCGGCGCTCCTCCTCCGCCGTCTCCTGCGCCCGGAGGCGTTCGGTGGTCTCGCTGACGATGCACAGCACCCCCTCCACCGCACCATCGGGCCCGCGCACCGCGGAATAGGAGATGTCGAAGTTGACCTGTTCGCCGTAGCCCTTGCGCTCGACGTAGAACGGGCGGTCCCGCGCCTCGACCGTCTCGCCGCGCTCCCGCACGCGGCGGAGCATCGGCTCCAGGTCGTCCCACAGCTCGCTCCAGTTCTCCTGGGCCGGCCGCCCCAGCGCCCGTGGATGGTGTTCGCCGATGGCCGGGGCGTAGGCGTCGTTGTAGAGCGCGACGTATTCAGGTCCCCAGAACACCACGATCTGGGCGCGCGACGGCAGCAGCATCCGAACGGCGGACCTCAGGGTCTCGGACCAGGTCTGCGGCGGGCCGAGCGGCGTGGCGCTCCAGTCGAGGCGCGCCATCAGGGCGCCCGCCTCGCCGCCGGACTCGAACAGCCACTCCCCCGAGGCGCCAGCGCCCAACACACCCCTCCCACTCACGGCAACGCCCGCCGCAGCGGACGCGCCGGGCGCCCCACGCCCGGCTCAGACATTGCCTAACGGGCGCCACGGGCTTTGGTTCAACGGCGCCGCTTGATGGGCCGGCTACAGCGTGTCGGTCCGCATCAGCCGGTCCCAGAACCGGAAATAGAGGCCGAAGTTCTTGTTGTAGTGGTTGTGATGGATCGAGTGGTGGCTGGCGGTGATCAGCCAGTCGCCCACCGGCCCGCGCACTATCCACGGCGGCAGCACCTCGGCGCCCGAGTGGTTCAGCACCGCGGCGATGGTCGCCAGCGTCAGCAGCAGCAGAATCACCGCCGGATGGATCGGCAGCACGAAGGTCAGCGCGGGCAGCAGCCAGGCGTTGAGCGCCGCCTCGCTCCAGTCGAACGAGAACGAGGCGAAGGCGGTGGGCTGGCGCGAGCGGTGGTGGCCCGCATGGGTCCAGCGGAACAGCGCCGGGTGGTGCATCACCCTGTGCAGCCAATAGTAATAGGCGTCCTGGACCAGCAGGTAGATCAGACCGCTCAGGACCAGCCAGGGGACGCCGTACTGCAGGGGGTCGAGGTAGACCATCGTGCCGCCGTGCTTCCAGGCCTCGTAGCCGACGGCCGCCGGCAGGGCGTAGATCCACGACGACAGCAGCGACAGCTTCAGCTCGTGACGGATGGTGGCCGCGCGCGGCCAGTCGCGGTTCAGCTGCGCGCCAGCCGAGGCGGTCCGCCCCTTGCGCCAGATCAGCGCGTGGGTGGTCCAGGCGATCAGCACGTAGCGGACGGCGATGATCAGCGTCAGCAGGACGGTGTTGACGGCGATGGAAGCGATTGGGGTCACGGCTCGGAACGCGCTGGGGAACTCTGCTGGGGGACTCTCAAGGTCGGGACACTCGCCACGCCCTCGCCCGGCGGTCAAGGCTGTTCGCCGCCGCACCGCCCCTCGCGCGCGGGCGCTTGCCTTCCGGTGCGGAACCGCATCGACAAGCGCGGCCGGGTAGTCTTTCTAGTGCGCCTTTCAAAACATCGTTTCGAGGATAACGTCACCTATGGATAGAGCCCTTCCATCCCCTACGCCGGAGACCCAGCATTTCTGGGACGGCTGCAAGGCGGGCGAGCTTCGCCTGCAGCGCTGCACCGAATGCAGCAACACCTATTTCCCGCCCCGTCCGTTCTGCCCGGGCTGCGGCTCGCGCTCGGTGGAAGTGTTCGCCGCCAGCGGCAAGGGCGTGCTCTGGAGCTACGTCATCAACCACCGCCCGCGCCCCGACATGGGCAAGGACCCGCACTCCATCGCCGTGGTGAAGCTGGAGGAAGGCCCGAAGATGATGACCAACATCGTCGGCTGTCCGCAGACGCCCGAGGCGCTGCAGCTCGACATGCCGGTCGAGGTCACCTTCGAGACCTTCGGCGAGACCGCCCTTCCCATGTTCCAGCCGGCGAAGGGGTGATCCGACCATGAAGCCGAAATCAGTCGCCGTGGTCGGCGCCGCCGAGACCACCAAGATGGGCAAGATCCCCGATCAGTCCGTCATTCAGCTGCACGCCGACGCCGCGCTCAACGCGATGGCCGACGCGGGCCTGAAGCCGTCCGACATCGACGGTGTCGCCACCGCCGGGGCCAGCCCGGTGGAACTGGCCCACTACCTGGGCATCACCCCCACCTATGCCGACGGCACCAGCGTGGGCGGTTGCTCGTTCATGCTGCACGTGCGCCACGCGGCGGCGGCAATCAACGAGGGTCTGGCCAAGACCATCCTGATCACCCACGGCGAAAGCGGGCGGTCGCGCGTCGGCGCCGGCGGCTTCGGGCGCAACCCGTCCAGCCTGATGGGCCAGTTCGAGATGCCCTACGGCGTCACCTCCCCGCCCACCATGTTCACCATCCCGGTGCTGCGCTACCTGAAGACCTACGGCCTGACGGAAGAGGATCTGGCCTGGGTGTCGGTGATCCAGCGCGAGTGGGCGGCCAAGAACCCGCGCGCCAGCTTCAAGGACCCGATCACCGTCGATGACGTGCTGAACTCGCCGATGATCGCCTGGCCCTTCCGCATGCTGATGTGCTGCCTGGTCACCGACGGCGGCGGCGCCCTGATCCTGACCAGCGCCGACCGCGCCAAGGACTTCCCGCGCAAGCCGGTATACGTCCTGGGCACGGGCGAGAGCGTCGAGACGCCGATGGTCAGCCAGATGGAGGACTTCACCTCCTCCAAGGCGTTCCGCGTCTCCGGCAAGAAGGCCTTCGACGAAGCCGGCATCAAGCACAGCGACGTCGATCACCTGATGATCTACGACGCCTTCGCCCACCTGCCGCTGTACGGCCTGGAAGACCTCGGCTTCTGCAAGCCGGGCGAAGCCGCCGCGTTCATCCGTGAACGGAACACCGCCATCGGCGGCAAGCTGCCCCTCAACACCAACGGCGGCGGCCTCAGCTACATGCACTCGGGGATGTACGGCATGTACGCCCTGCAGGAGAGCGTGCGGCAGATGCGCGGCATCGCTCCGGCCCAGGTGGACGGCGCGAAGATCTCGGTCTGCCACGGCGTCGGCGGCATGTTCGCCGCGTCGGGCACGGTGATCTTCTCGAACGAGGCGCCGTAGGCGACGGCCCGGGAGGGCGGGACCGGCGAGGGGCGACATGATCCCCCTCCAAGGCGCCCGCTCTCCCCCCACGCCCGGGAGTTTCGTCCGCGACGACCCTGGCCTGCCCCCCCCGACGGGCGGCTGAGCCGGCGGCCCACGCTACCGGGTCCACGGTCCCGCGGGCGAAGGTCTGAAGCCCACGGCGCGGTAGGCGGCGTCCACCAGGCTCTGGCCGCGATCGTTCAGACCTACGCCGCCGCCCAGCCGGTTCATGACGTAACCGAAGGACAGCCGCGCCTCGCCGTCCGCGAAGCCGAGGCTGCCGCCCATACCGGGCGTTCCGAACGCCTGCTCGCCGAGGATCACATGGTTGCCGGCCCCCAGCCTGCGATCGCCCCAGGTCTTCGAGAAGCCGAGGGTGAAGGTGGTCGGCAGGCGCAGCAGCAGATCGCAGTCCGAGGCGGAGCGGCACAGGCGCATCCCCACCAGCGCTTCCTCCCGCACCAGGCGGACGCCGTCCACCGATCCGTCGAGGCTCAGCGGCGCATAGACCCGCGCCAGGCCCCGGGCGCTGGCGGCGCCGCCGGCGGAGGGGTGCTCCATGGACCGGCGGCGGGCCGAGTTGACCGTGTCGGGACCGATGTCCCCGCCGCTGTTGCTCATCATCTTCGCGCCATACCAGTCCGGCTCGTCGGCGATCTTGCGGAAGAACGCTGAGCCGGGGTCGGCCTGCGGCAGGATGAGATCCGCGGCGCGGTGGTGCTCGGCCTCGGGCAGGCCGATCCAGGCGTCCGCGCCCAGCGGCCCCGCGACGTCTTCGCGAAAGAACTGACCGATGCTCTTGCCGGTCACGCGCCGGACCAGTTCGCCCTCGAGCCAGCCTATGGTCACGCCGTGGTAGCCGTGGGCTGTCCCGGGCTCCCACAGGGGCGCCTCCGCGGCGAGACGTGAGGCGGCGAGATCCCAGTCGTACAGCGCGCCTTCCGGCAACGGGGCCTGCCACACCGGCAGCCCCGCCTGATGGCTGAGGATCATGGCCACGGTGACGCCCGCCTTGCCGTTGGCCGCGAACTGCGGCCAGTAGTCCGCCATCGGCCGGTCGAAGGCGATCAGCCCCCGGTCCGCCAGGATGTGCAGGCAGGTGGCGGCCAGGCCCTTGGTGGCCGAGAACATCACCGCCAGGGTGTCCTCCTCCCAGGGGCGGTGGGTCGCAGCGTCAGCCACGCCCGCCCAGAGGTCGACCACCAGCCTTCCCTCGTGGAAGATCGCCACCGCCGCGCCCACCTCGCCCCGTTCGGCGAAGTTCAGGGCGAACTCGGCGGCCACCTGTTCGAAAGGGGGCGCACAGAAGCCATGCGTCACCACAGGGTTGGACTGTCCAGAACTCACGCACCGTCTCCTCGGTCAGAAGCTGTAGGAAATGCCCAGGGCGAAGTTGCGGGGCGGCGCGTAGTTCACCGCCTTCTCCCCGCCCAGCAGCCCGGAGTAGATGGTCGAACCGGTCTGGTAGGTGCGGTCGGCGAGGTTGTGCACATAGCCGTAGAGCCGCCACGGGCCGCGTTCGGGGCCGATCGAGGCCGCCAGGTTCAGCACCCCGCCGGCCGGCGCCGCGTTGGCCGGGTCGTCGAATTCGTTGAAGTAGGTGCGTGAGCGCCACGCGTACTGCGCGTCGAGCGTGCTCCTGAGCCCGGCGCCCAGGGTGAAGCCGTACTGGACGTCGAGGTTGACGGTGGTCGACGGCACATAGGGCAGCCGGTTGCCCGCCAGGTTCTGCAGCGGCCCCGAGACGGCGCCGGGAATGGTCTGGCTGTTCGAGAACTGTTCGAAGCGGGCGTCGAGATAGCCCAGGCTCGCGCTCAGTCGCAGGCCCCGCGCGGGCAGCGCCACCGCCTCGATCTCCCCGCCGCGGATCCGCGAGCGCGGCGCGTTGGCCAGGGTGGCGATCGTGCCCACCACCTGGGCGATCTGCAGGTCGCGATAGCGGCTGTCGAAGATCGCGGCGTTGACCTGCAGGCGACGGTCGAGGAAGGACGCCTTCTCGCCGATCTCCCAGCTGCGCACCTGCTCGGGGCGCACGGCCGTGGTCTGCAGCGCGCCGATGTTGATCGCCCCATCCTTGTAGGCGGTGGCGTAGCTGGCGTAGACCAGCACGTCCGGCGCGAGGCGCCCCTCGATGGCGACCTTGAACGGGGCGCTGGTGTTCTTCAGCCTGTTGCGGAAGCCCGAGACGTCCACGCCGAACGAGGCGATGGTCTGGAACTCCACGGCCCGCTTGGTCGTCTCGCTGTACCGGGCCTGGGCCGAGACCGCCCATACGGGGGTCAGCTGGTAGCGCAGATCGGCGTAGATCGCGGCCGAACGCACCGCCAGGGTCCCGCCGCCGATGTAGTCGATGAAGAAGGGATCGGACGCGCCGCCTGCGCCGAGCCAGGCGGCCGACGTCTGCCAGGGAACCTCCACCGACTGGCCCTGGTCGAACCGCAGGCCGGTGGCGCCGAGCGTCCAGCGCAGGCGTCCGCCGCCGGGCGAGGTCAGATAGGTCTCGGCATAGACGTCGTCGCTGTGTGTGGCCGTGGAATAGCGGCACCCTTCCGCCGCCGTGCCGTCGCAGTCGTTCAGGAAATACTGGCGGCCATGGCGATAGTTCACCAGCGCCGTCAGGCTGGCCTCGCCGATCGGCTGCACGTAGCTCAGCTGCACGGTGGCGACCTTCAGCCGGTCGATGCCGACATCGGCGTAGACCGCTCGCGGGTCCGTGCTCGGCGCCAGGCCGAAAATCAGCTGCGTCGGATAGGTGAACCCGGCCACAGGAACCACCGCCAGCGCAGGTCCGGCGTCGTCCTGGTGGTAGTAGGAGGCGAGCAGATTCAGCCGTCCGCCACCGGGCAGCTTCGCGCTGATCTGGCCGCGCACCGCCTGGGCGTCGAGGTCGTCGAGCCGCGCCGGAGCGCCCGCCTGTCCGGCCAGCAGGTTGCGCGTGTACCCGTCCAGGTGGCGCACCTGGTACGAGAGCCGCGCATCGACGCCCCCCTCCCCCGCCGCGCCGGCGATCAGGGGACCGGAGACGAAGCCCTCGCTCTCGCGCCGGCCGTAGTCGCCGACGATGGCGTCGACCCGGCCCTGGAAACTGTCGGTGGGCCGCGCGGAGATGATGTTCAGCGCCCCGCCCACCGCGTTGCGGCCATAGAGGGCGCCCTGCGGCCCGCGCAGCACCTCCACCCGCTCGACGTCGAACATCGAGGTGTTGGTGGTGCGCTGGTCGGAGACGTAGGCGCCATCCTGATAGAAGGCCACGCCGGGGTCGCCGCCGGCGTTGATGAAGGTGTTGCCGACGCCACGGATATAGAGCTGGGCGTTGTCGCTGGTGCTGGCGAAGGTGATGTTCGGCACGCTGGTCTGCAGGTCCTCCAGCCGCTGCTGGCCGCGGTCGCGCTGCACGCCGCCGTTCAGCACCGAGATCGCCTGCGGCAGCCGCTGGACGGTGGTCTCGCGCTTGGCGGCGGTGACCACCACCTCGCCGATCTGCGCCTGGCCGGCCGCCGGCCCGTCCGTTGCCGCGGCGGCGCAGGCTGGGGCCATGGGCAGGGTCAGCAGGGCGGCCAGCCCCGCGGTGGTTCCAGATCGCATCGCATCCCCCCTGGGAAGAGTGGTCCCGCCGGTCTCAGCGCCGGGGGTTGAGGCGATATCTGCGGCAGCGCCCAGGACTCGTCGAGGACAGGTTCTCACGGCGCCGGGGGACAGGTTTTTGCGCCGGCCCGCCCGGGGAGGACGCGTTGGCCGCGCTTGCTTGACGGCGCGGGCTGGCCGCCCCAGTTTCACCCCATCGAACGGGGACGGACGATGTCGAAGCCAGGGAAGGATCCGAGCGCGGCATGATCCTCGCGGCCGACCACTCCGCCGCGCGTCCGGCCGCCATGCCGCTCGGCTGGATCGGCCATACCGCCAGCCTCGCGGCGCGGCAGGGCTACGACGTGCGGCCGGACCTGGAGGCGGCCGGCGCGGCGGCGCGGCTGGACGGGACGTCGCCGCTCGGCGCGGCCGAGTACCTGCTGATGTGCGCCCTGATCATCAACGCCGTCGATGACGAGATGCATGGCGTCTCGCGCGGGCGAATGAACCGCGGCACCGCCAACCTGATGGTCCAGGCCGTGGCCGCAACCCGAGATCTGGCCGGCGCCATCGACACCTTCAGCCGCTTCTTCGTCGTCGCCGGAACCTTCTGCCGCCTGAGTCTGGAGACCAGCGGCGACGAGGCGCGGCTGGCCTTTCGCGCCGACAGCCTCGACCTGCGCGCGCAGCAGGTCGTGGAGGAGATGCTGGCCACCTTCCTGCACATCCAGATGTCGTTCTATCTCGGCTTCCTGCTGCCGCTGAGCCGCTTCGACACCACCGCGCCCGACCATCCGCTGCTCGGCGCGACGCACCCCTATTTCCTGAGCCCGGTGGCGCTGCGCAACACCACCGCCGTGCGCTTCCCCGCCGCCTACCTGGCCCGGCCGCCGAAACCCAAGGTGCTGGGCAATCCGCTGCTTGAAGGCGAGATGGCCTGGCTCAACTACCTGGCCCGGGCGCGCAGCGTCGCCTATGACGCGAGCGGCGAGGACAGCCTGTCCGGCAGCCTGTTCCGCTGTCTCAGCGAAGGCGACGCCGACTTCGAGACGGCCTCGCGGCGACTGGGCCTGGCGTCGTCCGAGCTGCGCCGTGGCCTCACGCAGGAAGGCGCGAGCTTCCGCAGTATCCGCCGGGCGGCGCTCGTGCGTCGGGCGGCGCCCGGTCTGAACGCCGGCGACAGGGCCGACGACCTCGCCGAGAGCCTGGGCTATTCGGACGCCCGCAGCTTCCGCCGCGCGCTGAAGCTGGCCACGGGCCTGAGCCTGGCGGAGTTGCGCGGTCAGTCCGTGGACGGCGACGGCCCTGGCCCGGCGTCCGTCCTGGCGCGCCTCGCGGCTGAGAAGGCTCGGCAGGCCTAAGTCCAGGGCCGGGGCCCGGCCCGACGCCGGATCAGTCCGGCGCTTGCGTCAGCTCGATTGGCCGAGTTGCAGGATCGCGTCGCGGACCTGCTCGCGGCGGTGCGGGGGACAGGGACGGGCCACGACGGAGGGGTTCTTGCGATTGGGCGCCATGCGGTGCGTCATGCCCTGCTCGGCCAGAACACTCGCGATCCAGCTGGTCGGCGGCACGAAGCCGTACTCCCGACGGCAGTAGACCTGGATGCGCCCATAGGTGATGCGCTTGCCCCGGCCTTCACCGGCAGGCGGAGCGTCGGCTTCCGGGATCTTGCAATGCGGCAGGGACATCACTTGCGTCCAACTTCTTCCAGCACGCCCGTTGAGGGCGGAGCCCCGCCCGATCCGGTTTGATCGGGCGGGGACACAGCGCTGATTTCCGGGGTCCGTCAGCCTACCACTGGTAACGAACGCCGAGGGTGACGGAGGTGTCCTGGTAGCGGGACTTCCACTTCACACCGGAGTTGAGGAAGGCGGAGAGGTTGTTGCCGACCGCGAACAGGTTGGCTTCGCCCTTGATCTCGCCGTAGACGCCGTTGATGTCGTTGAAGTTGTTGAAGATGCCGCCCGCGGAGAGGGCGGTGTTGGTCTTGCCGTCGAACTCGTCCCAGACGCGGCCTTCCAGGGCCACCTTGACCTTGTAGTACTGGAAGGAGGCGGTGGT